>CP059069.1:1463280-2926560 GCA_017798145.1 Akkermansiaceae bacterium
CGGAAACAGGGTAATCAATACCAGCCCGAGAGCGAAGAAGGCGGTGAAGACGATGCCTATCGTCGCGTCCTCGCGGATCCGGCTCTGGGCGCGGATGAAGGCCATCGCCCCCGCCGCGAGGATGCCAGCGATGAATGCGCCGAGCGCGAAGGGCACGCCGATGATGTAAGCGACAGCCACCCCCGGCACCACTGCATGGGAGAGAGCATCGCCCATCAGCGACCAGCCTTTCAGAGTAACAAAGGAGGAAAGGAAACCGCAGGTGCCGCCGACCAGTGCGCTGACCCAGATGGCGCGCAGCATGTAGTCGTATTGGAATGGAACCAGAAGTTCGTGGAAAAGCTCAGTCATTTTCCTCGGAGCGTTCGCGGAGAAGCTCGCCGTGCTTCTCGCGGTCCATGTATTCAAGGTGTCCGTCCTTGCCGAAGACCAGCGGCCTCTCGTCATCGGAAAGCACGCGCACCTGCCTCCCGTCGTGCTCTTGGATCGTCGATTGCTCGAACTGGAATTCCCGCAGCACCCCGCCGAAGGCCATGGCGAGATTTTGCGCGGTGAAAACATCTGCAGTCGCCCCGTAGGCCAGCACGGTGCGGTTGATGAGCACCACCTGATCACAGAATTCCGGAACGCTGCCGAGGTTGTGCGTAGAGACAAAAATGATGCAACCCGCTTCACGTAGTTCTTGGAGCAGGGCGATGATCGCATCCTCCGTTTTCACATCCACCCCCGTGAACGGCTCATCTAACAGGATCACCTGGCCGCCCTGTGCCAGGGCCCGGGCGAGGAAGACACGTTTCTTCTGCCCGCCGCTCAGCTCGCCGATCTGACGATCGCGGAACTCCCACATCGAGACGCGCCTGAGGCTTTCCTCGACCTTGCTTTTGTCGATTGCACGCGGGATGCGCAGGAAATTCATCGCGCCATAGCGGCCCATCATCACCACATCCCTGACGCTGACGGGGAACTGCCAGTCCACATCCTCTGACTGCGGGACGTATGCGACAGCATGTTTTTTGAGCGATTCCCGCACCGGCATCCCGTTGATGCGGACGCTGCCCGAGGTGGGGTTCACAAATCCCATGATGCTCTTGAACAGGGTCGATTTCCCGCTGCCGTTCACGCCGACAAGCGCACAGATCGTGCCAGCCCCGAGGCGGAAGCTGGCCTCCTTGAGTGCCTGGTGCCCGTTCGGATAGATCACGGAGACACCCTCCACTTCAAGGGAGACGTTATCTGAATCATCGTTCATTGGCTTTCCGTGAATCCTTTCAAAATCGTTTCCGCATTTGTCTCCAGCAGCTTCAGATAGCTCGGAGCCGGGCCGTCCGCCGCCGTGAGCGAGTCAACATACAGCACGCCGCCGTAGCGCGCACCGGTTTCCTGTGCCACTTGCCGAGCTGGCTTGTCACTCACGGTGCTTTCCGAAAAAATCACCGGGATCTCATTTTCGCGCACCGCGTCGATCACCTTCCGCACCTGCTGTGGAGTCCCCTGCGCATCCGCATTGATGGGCCACAGATAGAGCTGGCGCAGGCCCAAGTCCTCGCACAGATAGGAAAACGCACCTTCGCTCGTCACCAGCCAGCGCTGCGCCTCCGGGATGGCCGCAAGCTTTTCACGCACCGGCCCGCCGACTGCCTTGATGCGCGTGGTGTAATCCGCCGCGTTTGCGTTGTAGGTTTCCGCATTCGCAGGATCCATCTCCACCAGCGCCTTGCGGATGTTCTCCACATAGATCACCGCATTCGATGGCGACATCCACGCATGAGGATTCGGCTTCCCAGTGTATGGCCCTTCGGAAATCCCAATCGGGGAAATTCCTTCCGTGAGCACCGCTCCGGGCACATCCTTGACGTTGGCGAAGAATTTCTCAAACCACAGCTCCAGGTTCATCCCGTTCCAAAGCACCAGATCCGCCTGCTGCGCCTTGACGATGTCCTTTGGCGTCGGGTCGTAGCCATGGATCTCCGCGCCGGGCTTGGTGATGGATTCCACGATCGCCGCATCGCCAGCCACCTCCCGCGCCATGTCGGCGATGATCGTGAAGCTGGTGACCACACGCTTCTTGCCCGCCGTTTCCCCGCCGCCATTTTCGGAGCAGGAAGCGGAGCCGAAGCCAACCAGGAGCGCCATCGCTCCCGCAAGGCCAACGAACTTAATCTTAGTGAATTTTCCCTGAAGCATCCTGTGATTCATAGTCTTGATACGTTATTGTTTGTTTCAATGTAAAAAATTAGCCGCGCCTAAATATTTGCTCAGAGTTTCGTGATGAAACCAAGGAAGGGAGAGTAATCCTCCGCGTCTTTGCCCAGGCTCACGCGCACCCCGCCATCGAGTCGTAAGGCCTTTGTCATGCCATACTTCATGTTGAGCTCGCCGATCCCGTAGGAACTTTGCCCGCCATCCCCGCTTATCGAAGCGCTCTCCATTGCGAATTTGAAATGCCCGGCATCCACCGTTTGCGGGCTCTCCGTCGTGTCCGGGCGATCCGTGCTCAAAGGCCGCAGATGCCCCCCTTGCCCCGCTGCCATGGCTCCCCCCGCCGCAGCGGCCAAAAACCGTTATCGTCATAGACGCAATGTTTTTCATGAGAACCTAAAGAAGCTTAAGCTAATAAATTTAGTCAAGGCTAATTTCAGAATCCGAAAGCCGCAAGGTCATCGTTTTCCCGTGCGTATCTGTCCCATCCGTTCCGTTGACTTCAACAGATCCCATGAAACCATCCAAATCCCTCACCATCCTCATGGCGCTGGCTGCCATGCTGGCAGTCCCCGCCACGGCCGCCGCACGCAAACCCAACGTGATCCTCATCTTCGTCGACGACATGGGCTACAACGACCTTTCCTGCTACGGATCGGAGAAGATCAAGACCCCCAACCTCGACCGCCTCGCCTCGGAGGGGAAACGCTTCACCAGTTTCATGGTGCCTTCCTCCGTATGCTCCCCGTCGCGCGCCGCGCTGCTGACCGGCTGCTACCCGAAGCGGGTTGACATGGAAAAGCATGTCCTTTTTCCGCAGAGCAGAAAGGGCATCAACCCGGACGAATACACTCTCGCCGACCACTTCTCATCCGCCGGTTACGCCACCACCGCCATCGGCAAATGGCACCTCGGCCACTACCCGGAGACGCTTCCGCGTGTACTAGGATTCGGCTCCTACTACGGCATACCCTACTCGAACGACATGAACCACCCGGACAACAAGGGCAAGGCGAGCCCCGCGAGTGACGAAAGCTGGGAAAACCAGTCGGAATCCGTGAAACTCTGGCACACGCCCCTCGTGGAGAACGAGACGATCATCGAGCTGCCCGCCGACCAGCGCACCATCACCCGCCGCTACACCGAACGCGCCATCGGCTTCATCGATGCGAACAAGGAAAAGCCTTTCTTCATCTACCTCCCCCACTCCATGCCGCACATCCCGCTCTTTGTCCCGGAGGATGTCCTCGATCCAGATCCGGCCAACGCCTACACCTGCACCATCGAACACATCGACGCGGAGATCGGCCGCATCATGGCGAAGGTGAGGGAAGAGGGCTTGGACAAGGAAACCATCATCATTTTCACCAGCGATAACGGCCCGTGGATCAGGTTCAAGAACCACGGCGGCAACGCCGACCCTCTCCGCGAGGGGAAAGGCACGCCCTTCGAGGGCGGGCAGCGTGTGCCATGCATCATGTGGGCTCCTGGGCGCATCCCGGCTGGCACGGTCTCGGACGAGCTCGTCACGTCCATGGATCTGCTCCCTACGCTGGCCGCGATGACGGATATTCCCCTCCCGGAAAACGGGAAGCCAATCGATGGCATCAACCTTTCGCCCACCATCACCGGGCAATCCCCGTCCGCCCGCCACGAATTCATCTATTACACCGCCAACGGCGAACTGATCGGCCTGCGCAAGGACGGCTGGAAATTGCTGCTCAACCCTGCGGGCAAGAAGCGGGAACCCATGCTCTTCAACATCACCAAGGACATGGGCGAGAAGAAAGACCTCTCCGCCACAAACAAGGAAATCGTGGGGGAAATGACAACCCGGATGCTTGAACTCGACAAGGAGATCGAAAGCAACAGGCGTCCCGCATGGACCACCCGCGAAGACCACCCGTGGCCGGACGAGATCAGGTGACGCATACGCTCAGCCCCGGGCAAACTCACTCCGCAACCACCCAACCGTCCGCGACATACTCCTCGATGATCACCTGGTTGGCCGATTTCGCATCCTCCGGAAAGCGGATTTTCACCATCACCGCGACGGTCACAGCCTGCTCGCCGGGGCGCAATCTCTGGTCGAGCAGCGAGTTCCGCTCCGCGTAGCCGTAGAGCGTCGCCACACCATCCGGCGAGGTGAGCCGGTAGGAGCGCCACTTCGACTCATCCGCAAATCCGAAGTTGTAGTAGTCCACCCATTTCAGCTTCGCCCTCACCAGCACGGGCTTGGACGGTTTCTGCGCCATGATCTCATCCCATGGCATCTCCGACCATCCGGCCCAGCTCTCCCAGTCGATCTTCAGGCCGTCCGCACCCTCGATGAAGGCAAGCTGCTTTTGCTCGAAATCCTCCGTCGTGATGCTCACCGCCGCAAAGTTCGACCTGTAGCTAACGCGTCCGGAGGAATTGAATTTGGAGATACCCACCGGCTCCAGCACCCCGCCCGGATAATGGGCGCGTATCTTTTCCACAACTTGCTCCGGATTGTGAACGAGAGGCAGGATTTCCGCTATGCTCTTCGCGGCGAAAAAACGCTCGGCGAGCGGCTCGGCGAGCGCGAGGAACTCCGTCTCGCTGCGTTTCATCACCGCAGGCAGCTCCACCGGATCGGCGAGCTCCGCATCGGGCAGGATCAGCGGAGCCTTGACCAGATCATCGAAATCGTCGCGTTCACCCCATTCCGGGATGTCCGCCGCTTCGCCATCATCCTGCTCGCTGGCTTTCACGAGGAGGAAAACACAGCCGAAAACCGCCAGGATGGAACCCGCAAACACCGCCACCGTCTGCACGGTGCGTTTGCCTTTCTTTCTGCTCGCGCGCCATTTTCCGGAACTCGCGTCCCAGCCCTGCTCTTCCGCCTCCCTCTGCTTTTTCTTCCTCTTGGATCTTGTCCGCTTCTCGCCGCGCGGATCCGGCTCACTCTCCGCAAAAGCGATCTTCTGTAGAGGCGCCATCAGCGGGGCGGTTGAATCGCCCTCACCCGGAATGCGCAGCATGCGGCGGCACGATGGGCAGATGATCCCCTCGCCATCGTGATCCCGCGGGACGCGGAACACGAAACGGCAATCCGGACAAACATAGCCGCTCCAGCGCCTCACCTTCCCTGCATCCGTCTCGCTCTGCACCATGGGAGGAAGTTGCCCCCATCCCCATGCCGGTGGCAAGCCCCGGCTCAACCCACATCCACGAAAATCCTCCCCGCCCGCCTGCGCAGCCTGCCACCACCGGGAAGATTCAAGCTCGGAGAGGCATCCGAACCGGCCAGCCCGACACCCCTGGCCACCAGGTCCGAGCTGATCCCCCCCACGCCATTGCGCTTGAGGAAAACCGCCATCACCTCGGCCTGCAAAACCTCGGGCAAACCTCGGAAAACCCCGAGATGCAAGCGTCCCTGCGGATCCAGCGCGTCCGCCCGCTCCGCCGCCCAGCCCGCGATCACGCGCAAACCCTCCGCCGCCTCCGCCGCCCTTGCCAGCATCGGTGAAACATCGCGCCCGGCGATCTCGCCGAGCAAGGGCAGCACCTCGATCCTGATTCGGTTCCTCACCACATCGCATTCCGCATTGCTCGCATCCTCACGCCATTTGAAACCATGGGACAGCATCCAATCCCGCATCTCCGCCTTCCGCACCCGGAGCAGCGGTCTCACCACCTCCATCCTCCGCCCGCCCATCCCGATTTCCGCAGCCTCCCTCATCCCCCGGCACCCGTGCGACCCGCGCATCAGGTTCCACAAAACCGTTTCCGCCTGATCATCCGCATGGTGCGCCAGCAGCAAACGCCCGCAACGATGCCTCTTCCCGCACTCCCCGAAAAAACCATGCCTCGCCAGCCTCGCAACCGTTTCCAGGGAGCCGCCGCCCTCCTTGATCATGCCGCGCACATCCGCCTTCCCCATTTCCACCGCGTAACCCATCCCCTCCGCCACCCTCTTCACAAACCGCGCATCCCCCGTCGATTCCCTGCCGCGTAACCCGTGATCCAGATGGCAGACCACCACATCACGGAAGCCGCCCTCCTTGAGCAAATGCAACAGCGCCATCGAATCCATTCCCCCGGAAACCCCGAGCAGCCAACGCTTCCTCCGCGAAACCCCGGCGAGCCATGGAATGTTTAGTTCAATCTTCACCGTGTCTGAACCCGTTCACAAACTCCATCCTCTTCCCGCTCACCGGATGCGTGAAAACCAATTTCCAGGCCTCCAGCTCCATCGGCGCATCCCCCACCTCCAGCGTCTGCTTGCCGCCCATTTCCCGACCTAACAGATAACACGGATCACCCACCACAGGAAAACCCATCTCCCACAGATGCACCCGGATCTGGTTCGTCCGCCCGCTGCCCAGCCTCGCCTCCAGCCAGGCCGTACCGTCCGCACATCTCTCCTTCACGGAAAAATCCGTGCTCGCCGCCAGGCCGTCCTCGTCATCCACCATCCGGCCACCCGGCCCCACCGGCTTCGCCGAAATCGCGGACTCGCACGTTTTCACCTCCCACCCCGGATGCCCATGCACCCGCACACGATAGATCTTCTCCACCTTCCCCTCCAGGAACTGCCGCTGCAGGAGCCGGCAGAAATGCCGGGTTCGTGCAAATAGCACAAGACCACGCGTATTCGCATCCAGCCTGTGAACCGGCCTCAGATACTTCGGCTCATACACTTGGTTCACCAAAAATTGCAGCGTGTTCCGGTGATACCTCCCGCTCGCGTGCATCGGCAGCGGCGCGGGTTTTTCCACCACCACCACCGCCTCATCGTCCCAAACAATCCGGATCCCCTTCGCCACCTCAGGCTCCACCTCGGGCGGGAAAACCTGCAGGATCCTCTCCCCCGCGCGCACCAAATGATCCATCCCCCGCACCTTCCCGCCATAGCTCACGAAGCGCCCCGCATCACACCGCTCCGCCCATTCCCCGCGCGCAACCTGCGGGAACTGATCCACCAGCATATCCCCCAGCGTCCATCTGTCATACCTCGCGGAAACATTCACCGGCCTCCTGTTCTCCTGCGCCACCGATCCCGGCAAAACCTCGCACACCGCATCCAGCTTCGCCTGCGACAGCGCGATCCGCTCCGCCATTTTCTCCGGCTCCGCCACAAAGCAATACGGGCAGGTTTTCCCCGCTACATACCTCACATCCTCCTGATCCTCCGCATCCAGCGGTGCCTGGCACGCATAGCACACCGCCGTATCCGTCTCCCTTAACGCCGGATCCACCCCCACCCGCTGGTCGAACACAAAGCACTCCCCGTCGTAGTGATCCCCACCGCATTCCTCGAAATATTTCAGGATCCCCCCATCGAGCTGATAGATGTTCTTGAAGCCCTCCATCTCCATGAACGGCCCCGCCTTCTCACAGCGGATCCCTCCGGTGCAAAACATCACCACCGTCTCATGCTTCATTTCCTCGGGAAGCTCCCGGACAGCTTTCGGAAACTCCCGGAAGGTCTTGATATCCGGCACCACCGCACCTGCGAAGGTCCCGAGTTTCACCTCATAATCGTTCCGCGTATCCAGCAGCGTCACCTTGCGCCCCTCATCCAGCCACCGCTTGAGTTCCTTTGCGGAAAGCTTGGGCGAAGTCCGTTTCCCCGGCTCCACACCCTCCACCCCGAAGGAAATGATCTCTTTCTTGATCCTCACCAGCATCCTCCGGAACGGCTGATCCTCGCTCTCGCTGGTTTTTCCCTCGAAATCCCCCAGCCCTGGGATTTCACGCAGCCGACCCATCAGCCTCCTCACCGCGTCACCCGAGCCCGCCACGAATAGGTTGATGCCCTCCACGCTCAGCAAAATCGTCCCCTTGAGCCCCACCCCCTTGCACAGCGCGATCAATTCCTCGCGCAACTCCTTCAAGCCCGCCAGCTCCACAAACCTGTATGCCGCCAAATTCGTAACCATGTCCGTCACCAAAACCTGCCAACCGCCGCAGCGCTTTGCAACCGCCCAGCGAAAGAAATCTGGGCTCCGAGGCGGCGATCACCTCGCTCAGAAATCACTTTCCGCCACTCCGCCTAAGCCTAAGGCCGAAGAACGGCACTGGCGATCCTCTGCTCGGATTTCACGAAAACGGCCACTTCCATGGACTCCTCCATGAGCAGCTCCCTGGTATCGATCTCCCGGCTGCCGAGCAGTTGCTTTTCCTTGCCGTAAAGCTCGATTCGGAAACGCCCGGAATGGATCGCCATCAGGGTTGAGAACTCTTTCCAATCGCCCTGGGCGGCATCGCCGGGCTTGGCTTGCATCGCTACCTCCCAGGCGCTGCCACGCGCCAGATGGAAGACAAGGGCGTTCTTGCCGTTGTCCACCGCCACGAGCCTGAAGGTGATGTAATCCCCTGAAAAGCCGCGTTGGAGGATGAGCTCCTCCTTGCTGAGCGGCGCAAGCCGGTCTCGGGCGCTGAGGAAGGTCTTGCGGTAGTCGATGAAAAAGGTGGAGACGAAAAGCAGCAGGAGCAGCCCGATGGCGGCCGGGAAAAATGCACGTCGCAGGGATGCGGGGGTGATCTCCGGCGGGGCATCTTCCGTTGCTGCTTCCACCGTCCTCCTCTCCACGGCCACCCGTCCGTCCATACCGATCGCGTAGAGCGATTGCACCGCACTGCCAGCCCTGAACTCCTCGCTGCGCACCGTCGAGAACGCAGCGGAAACCGCCGCCTGCGGGATGAGCTCCAGCAGAGCGTTGATCCCTTCGGAAAGCGCCGCGCCGAGCTCGCTTCCCTTGAGTCCCGAGGTTTTCCGGGGGGTGGGATCGGCGACGAGGGAGAATGAGCCACCCTCAATGCCCAGATGGAAAAGCAGGCCGGCGTCGCCGGCCGATTTCACCCATGCCCTGATGTCCGCAATCATGCGCTCATCCTGCGGCAAGGGTGCCTGGAGCATCCCGTCCAGACGGTATGTGCCTGCGGTCGGCTTGGCGTTCATGCCGGGAAAAGGTTGGGGATTGTCCCAGCCGGCTGCCAATCCGCCATACCCTCCACCCATACCAGGGTATCGGGCGAAAGGCTGCCCTGCCTGGCGCGTGAGTTGAGCAATGCGAATGTGTATGGCCCGCCCTGCTGCCCGCCTTCGTTCGCATACCAGCCTTGCGCCGGGTATCCGGGCGGCGGCACCGCCGGGCTGTTGCCGGTCAGCAGCACCGGCTTGGGCAGGTTCCCCAGGTTCAGTCCGGGGGCCGCGCTGCGGGTATCCATGCCCAGCTTCTCGTCATGCAGGTCCAGCCGGGCGATGGTGTGCTGGCGCAGCGCGTCGTTCTTCAACTGCTCCTGCCTGAGCTGCTCGCGCAGGCGGCGTTGCTCGATCTCGTTCGCGCTCCACTTCGCCTGCTCTTCCTTGAGGTTCGAGAGGCAGAGTATGATGATGAGCGAAATGCAGCCGAAGAAAAACCCCAGGAAAAACCAGCCCACCGTGTTGCGACCCTTGGAGGATGCGATGGCTGCCGTGATGCCGCCCATGACAAGGCCTATCACCAACTGCATGACAAGCTGCTCGCCATTTCCCATGGGTGCGGAGGCTAGGTGTCGAAAAGGCTGATAACAACCAAATTATGGGCGAAATGGGCGAGCATAGGCGGGTACAGGCTGCCGCTTTTCCACTTCATCCAGCCCAAAAGCGCACCCAGTCCCGCAAGGTATGGGCCGGACAGGATGGACATGTGCGCGGCGGAGAAAAGCACCGATGAGGCCGCAATCGCGACCCATGGCCCGACGACCGATTCGAAGCGATGCTGGATGATGCCACGGAACGCGATCTCCTCAACGACGGCGGGCATGACGCAAATGAAAAGGATGGCACCCGCCCTGGAGCCGAAGAAGCTGCCATAGTCCTCCATTTCGATGTCGAGCAACGCCACCAAAACACTGTGATACCCATAGTTCAGGGCCAACATGGGGATGAGCAGTGCCAGCCCCGCCCAAGCTGCGGTTTTCCCGAAGCCCGTGACAGCCAGCAAGGGCCGCACGTCCGCCCAATACCTGACCAGGGCGAATGCGGTGGTGACGAAAATCGCCAGCTGCACCAACAGCATGACCGGGCCGAGGTTGTCCTTGCCCCAGATGGCCAGGCCGATGAAGGCGGACACCATCATCGCGGAGAGGAATGCGAAGAACACCGTCCAGACATCCGGCGCACCGGTCCGCAGCCGTGTCTCGATGTTCTCGAACTTCGGCATGGAAGGCGTCAGGCCAAGCTCGATGGAGCGGTGGGGCTTGGCGCAGCCCGGGCAAAAATACACCCTGGAATCGAGATGATGCCCGCAATATCCGCAGGTGCCGTCCGTGGGCATGAGATCTTCCGACATGATACGGCAGGACGCTGGCATGAAAGGGCGCAGCGCGCGAGGAAATACGGGTGCGTCAGATCTGGAAGTCGGAAGTGCCGGAATCGAGGTGCAGGCCGCACTCGAATTTCTCACCGTTGAAGCGGGTGCCTTCGGCGGAGCCGTTTTCCGCAGGGCGTGTGCTGTGCCAATCGCCCATGGTCAGGTAGCCTTTTTCGGAGAGCGGGTGGCGCGGGAGATCGTGCTGCTGGAGATAGAGATCCACCTGGGCATCCGCCCAGTCGAGGATGGGATAGGCTTTGAGGGTTTTTTTCTGCTGCTCGACGAAGGGGCGGTCGCTGCGGGTCTTCGACTGCGAGCGGCGCAGCCCGCTCAGCCAGACATCCGCGCCGAGCTCGCGCAGGGCGCGGTTCATCGGCTCGATCTTGGTGAGCATGCCGTAGCGCTCCTGGTCTTCTGCGGAGCCTTCCCAGAGATTTCCCCACAAGGACTGCATCCGGGCGGCGGAAACCGATGGCTGATAGACGCGGAGGTCGAGCTTGGGCATGATGGTGCAAAGCTGCTCGGCGTACTGGTATGTCTCCGGAAAAAGGAAACCGGTGTCGATGAACACGACCGGGATTTCCGGAGCATTCTCATGGATGAGATGAAGCATCACCGCAGCCTGCAGGCCAAAGCTGGTGGTGGCGACGAGGTGGTCCCCGAGCCGCCCGTGCAGCAGGCGCACCCGCTCCCCGGCGCGCATCGGCGCAATCTCGGCGGACAGGCTCGCGGGGTCGAAATCCGGCTCCGCATGGAATTTTAGTGCTTGCATGGCGATTTGGTCAGGCGCTGACGGCCTCTTCCTTCACGTTCTTGTGGAAATCCTGGCCTTGCTCGGTGGCGGCGACGTATCCCGTGCGGATGCAGAAATCCCCGAAGCGTTCGCCTTCGTTGCGTTCCTTCGCGTAACGGCGGATGATGGGAGCCAGAAGATCCTTGATCTCGTTTCCGGGAAAATTCTCGCGATAGAGCTTCGACAGACGCTGCCCCGCAAAGCCACCGCCGAGATAGACGTTGTAGCAACCCGGTGAGCGGCCGACGAATCCGATCTCGGAAATGTAGGGGCGCGCGCAGCCGTTAGGGCAGCCGGTCATGCGGATGGTGATCGCATCGTGGCGCAGTCCAGCTTCCTCGATCACTTCCTCAAGCTCAGTGAGGAGATCCGGGAGGTATCTTTCTGCTTCCGCGAGGGAAAGGCCGCAGGTCGGCAGGGCGACGCAGGCAAGCGAGTTGAGCCGCAGGCCGCTTTTCTCGTGACTGTCCTTCATGCCGTATTGCTCGAGGAGCTTCTCGATCTCCGGGCGTTTCTCCGGCGAGACATTCGCGATCATCAGGTTCTGGTTCGCGGTGAGGCGGAAGTCGCCGTCGTGAACCTTGGCGATCTCGCGCAGGCCGGTGCGCATCGGATAGGAAGGCGTATCAAGCACGCGCCCGCCCTGGATGAAGAGGGTGAGGTTGTGCTTGCCGTTGGTGCCCTCGACCCAACCGAAGCGGTCCCCGTTGTCCTCGAATTTGAAATCCCGGACAGGCCCGAGCTCGTAGCCGAGGTATTCGTTGAGCTTCGCAAGGATCCACTCCGGGCCATGGTCATCGACGGTGTATTTCATGCGCGCGTGCTTGCGCTCGGTGCGGCAGCCGTGGTCGCGCTGGAGGATCACCACCTTTTCGGCAACGTCGTTCACCTGTTCCGGCGCGCAGAAGCCGATCACATCCGCGAGGCGCGGGTAGGTTTTCTCATCGCCGTGGGTCATGCCCATGCCGCCGCCGACGGCGACGTTGAAACCAACGAGCTTGCCTTCTTCGACGATGGCGATGAAGGAAAGGCAATTCGCATAGATATCCACATCGTTGGACGGCGGGACGGCGACGGTGATCTTGAATTTCCGCGGCAGGTAGGTCTTGCCGTAGATCGGCTCGACCTCTTCCTCGCTGCTCTCGACTTTTTCGCCATCCAGCCAGATCTCATGGTAGGCGCGGGTGGCGGGCGTTAGGTGCTCGGATATTCCCTGCGAAATTCTCAGCACCTCCGCGTGGACGGAGGAGAGATATGGGTTCGGGTTGCACATCACGTTGCGGTTCACGTCGCCGCAGGCCGCGATCGTATCCATCGCCGCCTGGTTGATCTCCGCGATCGTGCGTTTCAGATTCGACTTGATGATGCCGTGGAACTGGAACGCCTGCCGGGTGGTCAGCTTGATCGTGCTGTTGGCAAACTGAGTGGCCATGCGATCCGTCTCCAGCCACTGCTGCGGCGTAGCGACCCCACCCGGCACGCGGATGCGGATCATGAAGCTGTAAGCCTTCTCAAGCTTGTGCTTGCGGCGGTTCGGGCGCAGGTCGCGGTCGTCCTGCTGGTAGGTACCGTGGAATTTCAGGAGCTGCTGATCGTCCTCGGCCATGGAACCGGTGGACAGGTCGGCGAGACCTTCCTCGATGGTTCCCCGGAGGTAGTTGCTGCGGATCTTGATGCCTTCGTTGGCCGCTAGTTTTTGTTCGGACATTGGAAATGAGATTTGGAATTAGGGATTTGGAATTCAGTAAACGTCGCGTTGGTAGCGTTTCGATTTCTTGAGGCCCTCGACGTAGGCCTCGGCCTCTTCGCGGCTTTTCGCGCCGTAGTTTTTCACGATGGAGATGAGCGCCTCGTGGACATCGGCGGCCATGCGGCTGGCGTCGCCGCAGACATAGAAGTGTGCGCCTTCCTCGAGCCAGGCATAGAGCTCCGCTCCCTTTTCGAGCATCTTGTCCTGCACGTAGACCTTCTCGGGCTGATCGCGGGAAAATGCGAGGTCGAGCTTGGTGAGATGACCGTTTTTCAGGAAATCCTGCCATTCGAGCTGATAGAGGAAGTCGTAGGTGTAGCGCTGGTCGCCGAAGAAAAGCCAATTTTTCCCGCTCGCCCCGAGAGCCGCGCGGTGCTCCACGAAGGAGCGGAACGGTGCGATCCCCGTGCCCGGCCCGACCATGATGATGGGCGTGCCGCCATCGGCGGGGAGGCGGAAATTCTTGTTCGGCTGGACGAAGACCGAAACCTTCTGCCCGGCCTTCGCGACATCGGCGAGATAGGTCGAGCATACGCCTTTCCTCAAGCGGCCGTGCGTTTCATACCTCACGGCGGCGACGGTCAGATGCACCTCGTCCGGATGCGCAAGCTGGCTCGATGCGATCGAATACAGGCGGATCGGCAGCTTGCGGAAAATGCCCGCCAGCGACTCGGCGGAAAGCCCCTTGGGGGCGTAGTCGATGAGCGCGTCGATGATCTCCCGGCCGTTGATGTACTCGTGGAGCCTTTCCTTGGCGTCGTCCTCAAGCAGTGCGGCAAGCGTTGCGGAACCGGATGCCTCGGCGAGCTTCTTGAGCACCGCCTTGGAGAGCGCGGTGATGTCGAAATCCTCACGCAGCGCGTCCGCCAAAAGCTTTTTCCCGGCGCCTTTGACCTCGATTTCCTCGGTGCCGGTGAGTTTCGCGGCAGCGAGGATGTCTTTCACCATGGACGGGCAGTTCGTCGGCTGCACGGCCAGCGCGTCGCCGGGCTCGTAGCCCATGCCGCTGCCATCGAGCGATAGCTCCACATGGATCGTCTCCTTCGCGGAGCCTTCGCCGTTGAGCAACAGGTTGTCGATCACCTCGGAGGGGAACGGGTTCTTCTTCCCATACTCCACACCGCCGGAAAGCAGCGGCTGCAATTCCTCCAGGGGGGCTGCGGCAGCAGGGCCGAGCGCCTTCATCGCCGCATCGAACCAACCCGCATACGCATCCTCATAGTCCACATCGCAATCGACCCTGGGGGCGATCCGCGTTGCGCCGAGTTTCTCCAGACGGGAATCGAACTGCTTCCCGATCTCGCAGAATTTTTCGTAGGAAGTGTCGCCGAGCGCGCAGACGCTGAACTTCACCTTGCCCAGCTTGAGATCCGCTGCCATGAAATCCTTGTGGAAGGATACCGCAGTCTCCGGTGCCTCCCCATCTCCCCAGGTTGATACGATCACCAGCAGGTTCTCTTCCTTTTCCAGATCCTTGGGAGCGAGATCCGCCATGTTCTTCATCACCGCCTTGAAGCCCTTTTTCTTCGCCTCTTTCATGGCGCGATCGGCCAACTCCTCGGAATTCCCGCTCTCCGTCCCATAAAGCACCGTGAGCTTCCCTGCGGAAACAGGAGCCGCCGCCACGGCGGGCGCGGCCGATCCGGCGGCTAGGAACCCGCTGAGCCATCCGCGCTGCAGCGCATCAAATCCGGCAAGCAATGAATCCAGCGCCTTGCGCTGGTCGGGTGAAAACGGCGAATTGTCTGGAAGCATAATCCTTAGCTTGTTACCTTTTTTTGTCAGGTTTCTGGCAGGATCTTTCCCCAGCCCACGAAAAACGCAACACCTATCTTGGAAAAAGTGGCTGACCGCCGCCTCAAGCCTTCCGTTCTTCCTTGAAGTTTGAATGTTGAAATTTGAAGTTTCCCCATGCCCACCGTCCATGTCGATCTCGCCGACCGCTCCTATCCTGTCATCGTAGGGGAAGGCCTGCTTGGGAAAACAGCCGATCTGCTCGCCGAACACAAGCTTTCCGGCCTGCGTGCGGCCATCATCTCGGATGCGACCGTCGCCTCCCATCACGCCGAAACCCTGCTTGCCGGATTCTCCGGCACGAAACCCACCCTCCACACAGTCCCGTCAGGCGAAGCCTCGAAATCCCTCACCCATGCGGAAAACATCTGCCGGGAAATGATCCGCGCCAGCCACGACCGCCGCTCGCTGATCATCGCCCTGGGCGGCGGTGTCGTCGGCGACCTCGCCGGCTTCGTCGCATCCATCTTCTACCGCGGCATCCCTTTTGTACAGATCCCCACCACCATCGTCTCACAGGTGGATTCATCCGTCGGGGGGAAAACCGGGGTGAACGTCGCCGAGGGGAAAAACCTGCTCGGTGCCTTCCACCAGCCCAAGCTCGTCATCGTCGATCCCGAAACGCTCCGCACCCTCCCCGCCCGCGAGTTCCACGAAGGCTTCGCCGAGGCGGTTAAGCACGCCGCAATCCGCGACGCCCACATGCTCGCCGATCTCCTCGCCATCGATCCGGAAAAACGCGAAGTCCCCGCCGAACTCCTCGCCCACAACATCGCGATCAAGGCGCGCATCGTCGAGGCTGACGAATACGAGACCAAGGACATCCGCGCACTCCTAAACTTCGGCCACACCATCGGCCACGGCATCGAAGCATCCCTCCCCTACGGCGAAATGCTACACGGCGAGGCCATCGCGCTCGGCATCCGCGCCGCCCTTCACATCTCCGAAAAACACTCAGGCCTCGCACCCGAAGCCTCGCAGGAAATCATCACCCTGCTCCAGCATTTCAAGCTCCCGCTCACCATCCCGGAATCCATCCCGACCGCCACCGTCATGGATCGTCTCGCCCGCGATAAGAAATTCAAATCCGGAAGGATCCGCTTCGTCACCCTCTCGGAAATCGGGCAAGCACAGGTCATCGAAACCGTCACCTTGGCCGAGCTCGAGGCCGCCATCGAGCACCTGCGGTCAAAGCCCTGAACGCAAATTCAGAAACCGATGGGATGCGATCCGCGTTCACCCGACGCCCCTATTCGTCGAAACCACGGTGTCCGCCCTCGCCACCGGTGGAGCCGATCCCATCCGAGCCGGGCTTACGCCCACTCCCCGATTACCTCTTCATCGTCATCATGAACTCGTTCCCCTCCGTATCGATGCACATCGCGAGGTGGAGCGGATCCTCCTCGGTGTCGTTCGGCTCGGCCGCGAGGTCTCCACCGCAATCCTTGAGCCTGACGATCCCCGCGCGCAGATCATCCACCTGGAAGGACAGCCCCGTCCACGTCCTCTTGCCCTCGCCACCGCCGTGGACGCCGATGGTTGCGCCGGCGATGACGATCTCGCTCCATACCTCCATGCGGAAGGAGACGACCCCGCCGAATAGGTTTTCATAAAACGCCAGGCACCGCTCCCAGTCCGCCGCCCACAGCACGTATTTCACCTTTTCAACCTTCATGAACCGAGATTGCCGGATCCGGTTGGAATTTCAACGGTTAAAACGGATCGTGGGAACCGCAGCCAACATCGAGGCGTCGCAGAGGTGGTCGCATCCGCATCCCGTCACCTCATCTGCTTGCAGCCGCGCTTCCTCTTCCATTCCATCCGGGACGGAGCCATGTCTTGTAATCGGATTTCGCACGGATAGGGTTCCCGCCACTTCATGATCCCCGGCCAGCGATACATCAGCACCTCAGAACCCGCCCTCGGCCTCGGCCATGTCCTTTCCGAAGAAAACGGCCTGGTGGAAATCTGTTTCCCCGCCGCCGAGGACACCCGCACCTACGCCGTCGGCTCAGCCCCGCTTGTCCGCGTCCGCTTCGCGCCGGGGGACGCGATTTCCGACCACTCGAAGAACCACCTCACCGTCGAGGATGTCACCGAGGAGAACGACCTGCTGACCTACCATGGCCAGGGGAAATCCATCCATGAGTCAGACCTATTGGACTCGCTCTCCTTCGTCCGGCCGGAGAAACGCCTGCTCGCCGGATTGACGGACCACCCCATCGATTTCGACCAGCGCCTGGACGCACTGCGATGGAACGCAAACATCCGCCGCTCCCCCGCCCGCGGCTACACCGGCGCACGCATCGACCTCATCCCCCACCAGCTTTCCATCGTCGCCGAGGCCTCGAACCGGCTCCATCCCCGCGTGCTGCTCGCCGACGAGGTGGGCCTTGGGAAAACCATCGAGGCCTGCCTCATCCTCCACCGCCTGCACCTGACGGGACGCGCCGACCGCATCCTCATCCTCGTGCCCGAGCCGCTGGTGCACCAGTGGTTCGTGGAGCTGCTGCGGCGCTTCAACCTCCTTTTCGCAATCTATGACGAAGGCCGCTGCCAGGCATCGAACCGCATCGAGGACGGACTGCTGCCCTCGGACGGCGACGTGAACCCGTTCACCGAGTCCCAGCTCATCCTCTGCGCCACCGGCTTCCTCGCGGACGACAAGCACCGCGCCGAACAGGCGCGCGAGGCTGGCTTCGACCTGCTCATCGTCGATGAGGCCCACCACCTCGAATGGCACGAGGACGGCCCCTCGCCCGCCTACGCGATGGTGGAAGCGCTGGCCAAGGAAACCCCTTCCCTGCTCCTCCTGACCGCCACCCCCCAGCAGCTCGGGCCGGAGGGCCACTTCGCGCGCCTCCGGCTGCTAGACCCCGCCCGTTACTGCGATCTCGCAGATTTCCTGGAGGAAACGGAATCATACACCCCGCTTGCAGAGGCGGTGGAGGAGCTTTCCAACGGCGGCATCCCGAAAAACATCACCGACTTCACCCTCACCTCCCCGCGTGCGGAAAAACATCTCACCGCCCTCCGCAAAGGCGACGAATCAGCTCGCCCGCCCCTCATTTCCGAGCTCATCGATTCCTTCGGAACCGGCCGCGTGCTGTTCCGCAACACCCGCGAACGCCTCGCCGGGTTTCCGAAGCGGCTGCCCATCCTGCATCCCTTGGAGAAGGGCGTTTCTCCATACACATGGCTCGCAGACCTCCTACGCGAGCTTCCCGAAACGGAAAAGATCCTGCTCATCACCAACTCACCGGAGGCGGCGATCACGGTGCAGGGAAAACTCCTGGAACTGCTCCACACCGAGACCGCGCTTTTCCACGAGGATCTCTCCATGCTCCAGCGCGACCGCAACGCCGCCTATTTCCAGGAAGAGGAGGGCGCCCGCATCCTGATCTGTTCGGAAATCGGCAGCGAGGGGCGGAATTTCCAGTTCGCCCGCCACCTCGTGCTCTTCGGGCTGCCACGCGATCCGGAAGTCCTCGAACAACGCATCGGGCGGCTGGACCGCATCGGCCAGACGGGCGACATCCACATCCACATACCCTACGGAAAAGACAGCCGGTCCGAACTCCAGGCACGCTGGCTGCACGAGGCGCTCGATGTTTTCTCGGAGCCGCTCAAGGGCGCGACCACCCTTTCCACCGAGCTTCTCCCGGAGCTCGACGAACTCGCCGACGCATCCCCGACCTCCGGGAAATTCAAGGATTTCCTGAAACGCTCCACCGCCCTCAAAGCCGAGGTCGTCCACAGCCTAGCAACCGGCCACGACCGGCTCTTGGAACTAGGTGCACCTCCCGCCTCTCAATCGGCGGAACTCCTGGAGGCCATCGAGACTGCGGATGAGGATGCCCGCTTCGCGAAATTCATCCTCAAGCTCTTCGATCACCTCGGGCTCGAGGTTTCGGATCTCTCTTCGCGATCCTACGTCTTCAAGCGCGGCCCGCGTCAGTCGGAGGCATTTGCGGATCTGCCGGAGGACGGGCTTTCCGCCACCTTCGACCGCACCACCGCCCTCTCGCGGGAAGACCTCCAGTTCCTCACCATTGACCACCCGCTTTTCCGCGATGCCCTCGGGCAACTCCTCGACAGCCCCTCCGGCAACGCCTCCTTTGCGAACCTCGCGACCGGGAAAGGGAAATCCATCCTGCTGGAGTGCGCCTTCGTGCTCGAAACCATCGCACCGGCCCGCCTCCAGCTCGACCGCTTCCTGCCGCCGACGCTGCTGCGGGTGATCGTCGATCACACAGGTGCCGCGCAGACCAAGGCCCCGCCCGCCTCGCTGTTGCAACCCGGAGACGCCCGCCGCATCGTCTCCCAGGAAGCATTCAAGACCGCCCTGTTCCCGAAAATGCTTGAGGCCGCGAAAGCAGTCGCCACCCGCGCCTCCGCAAAGCCCACCGAGGCCGCCCAAGCACTCGCCCGGGAGACCATCGAAAGGCAAATCGCCCGCCTCAAGGATCTCGCCACCCGCAACCCATGCATCCCGGCATCCGAGATCAAGTCCCTGGAAGCCAGCCTCAGCGAGACGCTCACAGCCCTGAAAGGCGCCCGCGTCCGCCTCGATTCCCTGCGCCTGATCTACTGCCAGTGATGGGAAACCTATCTCCCCCAGCCCGCCGTCCGGACATCGGTTCCATCTGCTAGGAGGAACAATGCCTCCGCCTCCGCATGGGAATCGACAAGCTTCAAGCCCTCTTCGGGCCCCAATACAAAGCAGGCCGTGGCGAGGCCGTCCGCCAAAGCGCATGTCGGTGCGGTGACACTCACGCTGCGCAATTTCCCATCGACCGGCATCCCTGACCTCGGGTCGATGATGTGGGTGTAGCGGCGGCCGTTGCGGGTGATGAAGCGCTGCGAATTGCCGCTGGTGGCAACCGCTCCGCGGCTCATCCGCATCCGCCCGGCCAATCCTTCGACACCGATCAGCCAGCCACCCCCGTCTTCCCGCATGCCCGTGGCGCGAACCTCGCCCCCTATGTTGACCAGGTGATTCCGAATCCCCTCTTGCCCGAGGAAATCGGCGACGAGATCGACCGCATGGCCTTTTGCGACGGCGGAAAGGTTGAGTTCCATCCCCTCCACCCGCTTGGAGACGGCCCGCTTCCCACTGTTGAAATCCAGTTTCCCATGGCCACAACGTGCGAGTTCTCCCCTGATCTCCGATTCATGCGGCGGCTCTTGTGGTTCCGGGCTTTCGCCGAATCCCCACAACTCGACAAGCGGGGACACGGTGGGATCAAGCGCACCATCCGTCCTGCGGGCGAGCTCCATGGAAAGCTCCAGCACCTGCAAGGCGTGCGGCGGGCAGTTGATCTCCTCATCTTTCCCAGCGCGATTGAACCGGCTCACCCAACTCTCGGGGTTCCAGTTGGAAAGCTCACCGTCCACCGCGGCGAAAAGGCTTAGTATCCCATCGTGAATTTTTTCCGAACCCACGCCGGGTGGCAGCCGGCAGGTGATCGAGTAATATGTCCCCATCGTCTCGCCGCTCAGGTGTGCCGTGCGCATCCCTTCCGGCTCCTTGCGCGAGCATCCTGTTGGGATCCCGGCAAGCAGGATGGCTGAAATGACGGCCCTACGGTTCACTCCTATCGATTTCCAAAAGCGCGCTGTCGATCAGCCTCAGCGCAGAGCCGAAACCGCCGTCCACATAATAGAGCGCCCAGGCTTCCTTGCCGCCCTCATCCTCGCGCGCCGGATACCCCTCCAGCTCCAGCAGCTGATAGATGCGTGGGTCGAGGTTGTCGACTTCCACCGAATAAACCAGCGATGGCTGGTCGGGGATTTCACCATGGGCATCTCCCGGCTGGTTGATTTCCAAAAGCAACCTGTAGGGGGTGGAGCTCCCGGGATCGGCAGGGAGAATGTAATCGGCGGGATCGAAGGAGCCGTTCGGCGTCGCGGAAGTGATGGCGTCCACCTGCCCCTCCTCCTCGGCCTCGCGCCTGGCCTTTTGCCAGCCTTTCACCTTGAAATCCCAATATGGCAGGCTCCCGGTTTCGCCTGCCTCCGGCGCGTGGAGGGTCTTGATGTGGTAACCGCCTTGGTTCTCCAGCCAGACCGCGAAACGGGGAGGCTTCGCTGCGTCATATGAGGCCCCTCCCCTAACTGTCAGATTCATCCGGTAGGCGGGCGAGGGGCTGTATTGATAGGCCATCCCGTCCTCCCGCAGCTCGAAGCGATCCATCGCGGGGCCCAGGTTGCCGCTGAGGCCCAGCAGGGCTTTCACAGGTGCGGGCTGCAGCCAGAGCACCGTTGCGAAGATGGCCGTGATGGCTCCTGTGACCCATAGCGTCATGCTGCGGAGGTGCCGCTTCATGGGCGCGAGACTGTTCGCCACATGCAGGCACACAAGCGCCACGAAAAGGAAGCCCATCAGCGAGTGCAGCCCGACAACGCGCAGCGAGAACGGGCCGATGTAGGCAATCACCCCCGTGACGGCGATGACAACGAAGGTCAGGGTCGTTAGGAGGGTGACGAATCGCCGGTTCATGCCTATCGGGACTTTCCGGGGATGATCGCCCCATGCTCCCGGAGTGCGGCATGGATATCGGCCAAAGGGACTTCCAGCGGTGTGCTGCCGGCCTTCGCCGCCAGCGCGGCGGCCACCCCGGCGGCCTGGCCCATGCCCATGCACGATGCCTGGACACGCAGGCCGGAGTTTGCAAGGCGGTCGCTGGAGACGCTCCGGCCGGCCACGATGATGTTGCGGCTGCCTTTGGGAATCAGGGCGCGTAGCGGAACCGTTGGCACGGTGCCGGGTTTGAGCGGCTTCGGCTTCACTCCACTTCTGGTGTGGAGATCCACCGGGTAAAAGGCATTGCAAATGGCATCCTCGAAAAGTCTTCCGCTGGTGTAGTCGTTCACCGTGATGAGCGTTTCCCCGACAATGCGGTAGCTTTCCCGGAAACCGGCTTCCGGCTGGAGATGCATCAGCCGTTTCTTGTCTTTCCTGACCTTTTCCAGAACCGACCTGCGGCCTGTCAGGTTCGCATGTGTAACCGTCCGGGAGTTCGAGGAATCCGCACCATGGACGTAAAGGGCATGGAGCTGATGCCTGCCGGGATCGTTGGCCTCGCCCATGTAGAACAACATGGATCCCGGCTGCGTCTCCTCCTCGCGCATCCTTTCCAACCCGAGCATCCCCGCCACCTCCGCACCGCCGGTGCAATCGATGATCTGCTTGCAGAGGACACTGCGCCGGGTGCCGAAGCCAACGCACTCCACCTTCCATCCGCCGGGGGTTTTGGCGATGGATTGCGGAAACTCGTGGTAGGCGATCCCAACCCCTGCCTGCGCGCATTTCTCCTCAGCAAGAATGGCGAAGAGAAACTGGTTCACATGAAGCTGGTTCATCCAGTGCCGCTGGGGCACTTTCGCAAAGTTCGGAAGTTCCCCGCCATCAAGTTCCACCGCTTCCCTGACCAGCTCCCAGCCTATCCCCGCGATGACCTGTTTGCCCCAGGCATCGAACAGCCCCGGGAAAGCCACGCCGCCGGTGGTGGTCATGCCACCCAATTGTGCGCCACGCTCCACGAGCAAGGTCTTCGCCCCCGCCCGTCCTGCCTGGATGGCGGCTATGTTCCCCGCCGTCCCGCCCCCGACAACCAGCACATCGACCTCGTCGCCGATCTCCGGACCCACCCCGCCTGGCACGGCCTGCGCGACGATCTCCGTAGTCGATGAGACACCCATGCCAAGGCCAGCGGTTCCGAAAAATGTCCGCTGGATGAATTTCCTGCGGCCGGCTAACGGGCACCCCAGATCCGGTGTGTCATTTGGTTCGTTCACACGGCAGGACTAGCAAACATAGCACAGGGCGACCAGTGGAATCAGCCCGCTCACTGATTCGTGCTGGAATCTCCCGCAACCCCGCCTAGGCTTTCCCCACATGACCTCAGAGATCCCCACCGCCATTTCCGATCCGACAAATGCCAGCATCCTCGCCGTTTCCGAAGATCTGGTCGCCGGATTCCAGAGAAAGCCATTCCATGTCATCGCCGAGAAATCCGGCGTTCCGCTTGAAACCGTGATCGAAAGGATCCGCGCCATGCAGGAGGCCGGCATCATCCGCCGCGTCCGCCAGACCATGCTCGCCACCAAGCTCGCCCACGGTGCCTTGGTCGCATGGAAAGTCCCCGAGGAGAAACTCAACGCCGCCTTCGATTTCATGGCCAAGGAAGACCCCTTCTCCGGCCATGTCGTCATCCGCTCCACCGATTCCGAGGTCTCCGGCTCCGGCTACCGCCTGTGGACCACCCTGAAAGTGCCCGTCGGCGAGTCCCTCGATTTCCACGCCACCAAGCTCCTCGCCCTCACCGGGGCGACCGAATACCTGCTCATGCCCGCCAACGGGGTCTTCGCCCTCGGCGTCGGCCACATGCGCCGCCGCGCCATGGAGCCGGGTGAGAAATCCGACGATCCCGCCGTGATGATGACCACCGTCCCCGCCGATCTCAGCCCGGAGGAATGGGAAGTCCTGCTCGTCCTCAAGGAGGAACTCACCCTTGAGGAGATTTGCGAAAATCCATGGGAAGGCCGCGCCGTCCAGGCGGGTGTTTCACTGGACCGCTTCTGCGAGATCGCGGAAGCCCTGAACGAAAAAAAGGTCATCGGCCGTTTCTCAACCTTCCTCGAGCACGTGAAACCATCCGCCGAGACCGGCGAGCGCGTCACCCGCTTCAACGGCCTCTTCCACTGGGCCGTGCCGAAAGGCCGCGAGATCGAGGGCGGCTCACAGGTCGGCCGCCACTACTGCATGACCCATTGCTACTGGCGCGAGGGCGGCCCGCAGTTCGGCGATGTGAACATCATGGGCGTCGTGCACGGCACCGAGAAAGACCGCGTCCTCGCCCACAAGGCGGCCATCGACAAGCATCTCGAATCCGTCGGCATCCCCGTTTCCTACACGAATGTGTTCTGGGGCGGGCGCTCCGAGATCAAGCCATCGGAAATCTCGCCGAAGGTGTACAAGCAGTGGCACGCGAAGCACGCCTAGGCGTCACCCGCCGATCAGCCTGATCGCCGCATCGGCGAGGCGCTGCCCGAAGATCACGTAGCCATCCTTGGAGTAGTGGAGGTCGTCCTTGATCTCCTTGCCGCCCCGGTTCTTGCCGTCGTTCAGATCATCCGTATCCACCCATGCACCCTTTGCGGCATCCCCGGCAACCTTCATCTGCGCCTTTCTGACGATATCCCAGTCCTTGTAGCCGGGCTTTTTCAAACCGAAATCGCTCAGCCTGCCGATCACCACATTGACATCCTTGCCGCCAAGATCCTCGGAAACCTGATTCACCAGCCCCTTCATGCTAGCTTCGTAGACGGATCCATGGCCTTCCTTCGCGTCCCGCTCCCCCTGCATCCACAGAAAAGTAACCGTCGCAAGATCCTCGCCTTGGATCGCGGCTTTCACCTTTCCCATCAGCCGGTCGTAGAGGTCGCCGTTCTTTTCCGGCTTCGGCCCCTCCGTAGGCTTCCAGTCCCTGTACCATCTCCGCATCGGCTGGCCGCCATGGGCATCGAAGACAACCAGCACCCTCTCTTTCCCGAACTTTTTCTCCAGCGTCGGCGTGAACGACTCCTCTGGCTTCAGCCCCGCCATGTTGGATTGGCCGGACAGGATGAAGAGATGCTTGCCCTCCTCCGCGGAAACGGCACCCGCTGCCAGGAAAAGGAGGGCAATGATCGAAAGGGGCGCATTCAACATGCACCCAGCCTGGCACACCGACCAGGCGCTGGCAACCCTCGACTCCGGCATCTAGGCACAGCGTTCCCGCACCAGGGATGTGCCCACCCAAAGCCTTGCCAGCGGAAGGGTTTTGAACCGCGAAGCGCTGGTGTCACCGTCCGCGTGAAAATCCGGATCTTGCGGCATCGCTGGCACCGGTTTTGGCATACAGCCCGCCGCTTGCGTCGTCCTCCGGCGAGTTTTAGTCCCCATTCCCGAAAGACACGGGCTGCGGATCGGAATTTTAATTTTAGGCTACGATTCGTCTTGACGGATCCGAATCCAAAGCCATTCTCCGCCCCCCGCTAACCAATTTTCATCATGGCACGTATTTGCAGCATCAGAGGAACCCGCGTCCGCTCCGGCGGTAGAATTCACCGCTCCGGCTTGGCCAAGAAAAAGGGCGGTATCGGTCGCCACGTCACCAAGGTCGTGAAGCGCACCGTGTCCCCTAACCTCCAAAACAAGCGCATCTGGGTTCCGGAACTGGGCAAGTTCGTCCGTATCAAGCTTTCCTGCCGTGCACTGAAGACCATCAACAAGAATGGTGCTTACGTGACACTCAAGAAGGCCGGCGTCGTCAAGTAAAGGCGGCAATGCACGGCTTTTCCTACAAAAGCGGAGAGCTTTTCTGCGAAGACGTTTCCCTCCAAGCCCTCGCCGCCGAGCACGGAACGCCCCTCTACGTTTACTCTGCAGGGACGATCACCGACCACTACACGCGACTCGACAAGGCGCTGTCCGGGGTAGATCACGAAATCGCCTACGCGGTGAAGGCGAATTCCAACCTCTCCGTCCTGCGCCTGCTTGCCACCAAGGGCGCCGGCTTCGATATTGTCTCCGGCGGCGAGCTCTTCCGCGTCCTCAAGGCCGGAGGCGACCCCTCCCACTGCACCTTCGCCGGTGTCGGCAAGACCCGTGAGGAAATCATCTACGCCCTTGAGCAGGGCATCTACTCCTTCAATGTCGAGAGCGAGGAGGAACTCCGCTACCTCAACGAGGTTGGCGGAGAGCTAGGAAAAATCGCACCCGCTGCCGTCCGCGTGAACCCGAACGTGGATGCGAAGACCCACAAATACATCTCCACCGGCAAGAGCGAGAACAAGTTCGGCGTCGATTTCGGCGCGATCGAGAGCCTCTACGAAAGGGCAGCCGCCGAGCTACCGAACATACGCCTGCGCGGCCTCCAGATGCACATCGGATCCCAGCTCACCTCGATCGACCCATTCATCGAGGCGGTGGAAAAGGTCATCCCGCTTGTCACCGCTCTCAAGGCAAAACACGGCATCGAGTTCTGGTCCATCGGCGGCGGCATCGGCATCGTCTATCAGGACTCCCTCCAGTCCGGAACCCCGGATTGGTGGTCGGCCAAATCCGAGGATGAGCGCCCACTCACCATCGAGAAATACGGCCAGGAACTCGTCCCCCGCATCAAGGATCTCGGGCTGAAAATCCTCCTCGAACCAGGCCGCTACATCGTCGGCAACGCCGCGTGCTTAGTCACCCGCTGCCTCTACGAGAAAAAAGGATCCGCCAAGACTTTCAAGATCGTCGATGCGGGCATGAACGACCTCATCCGCCCCGCCCTATACGAAGGCCATCACGAGATCGTCCCCCTCACCGAGCCGACCTCTTCCGATCTGATCAAGGTCGATGTCGTCGGCCCCATCTGCGAAAGCGGCGACTTCTTTTGCCAGGACAGGGAACTCCCGGATTTCAATCCCGGCGATACCATCGCCCTCATGTCCGCCGGAGCCTACGGCTTCGTCATGGCATCGAACTACAACTCCCGCCCCCTCCCCGCCGAGATCCTCGTCGAGGGTGAGGATGCAACCCTGGTTCGCAAGCGCCAGACGCTGGAGGATCTGATCGAGGGAGAGCTGTAGCTGCGTGCCGCAGCGAGTCTTCCAATACTAAGACTCTCACAGAACACTTTCCCCACTCGTTCTTTCATCAATCCGCTCGATATTCACCCGTATTCGTGCATGTTTCGTGCATGGCAACTAAGACAATCACCTTGGGGCTTGGATGCCTATGAAAAGCTGGCCGCCGCCAAGCGGGGGCGTGAATCGTTCTCATCGGTAGTGCGCCGTTGTATCCTGCCCGATGGCCCAAGGACAGGAGCCTCCGTCCTCGCCATTCTCAGGGGCCGCGACAATCTTTCTGGAACAGCTACCTGCAAGCCGGATCTGTATCACACCGACCATCGCCGGGGAGTTCCGCTCAGGAACTTCGATGGCGAAACGGGCGATATGGGATAAAGCGTTCGCATCCCTACGAGATGCTGGACATCACTGCCGAAACTTCTTGGATCTACTGGGAAATTTACCGGGATCTCGCTGGAGAAGGACAATCGATCGGAGCAAATGAGATCTGGATCGCAGCAACCGCTCTAACTCACCAACTCCCAGTCGCCACCGGAAACACCCGGGAATTCGGACGGGTGGGAGGTTTGGTCGTGGTTACGGTCTAGCCATCCCACCATTGAGGTTTAAGATTTAGGATTTGGGGTTTAGGATTCTTCCATGCCCAACTACCTCGCGAACGAGACCTCCCCCTACCTGCTCCAGCATGCCAACAATCCCGTCAATTGGATGCCATGGGGCGAGGAGGCTTTCGCGAAGGCGAAGAAGGAGGACAAGCTGGTGTTCCTCTCCATCGGCTATTCCACCTGCCACTGGTGCCACGTGATGGAACACGAGTCCTTCGAGAACGAAGCGATTGCCGCTGTGATGAACAAAAATTTCATCAACATCAAGGTGGACCGCGAGGAGCGCCCGGACATCGATGCGACTTACATGGCCTTCGTGCAGGCGACCACCGGACAAGGCGGCTGGCCGCTCAGCGCCTGGATCACACCGGATGCGTTGCCGGTGGTGGGCGGCACCTATTTCCCGCCGGAAGACAAGTTCGGTCGCCCGGGTTTCCCGAAAATCTGCGAACAGCTCGGCAAGGCCTACCGTGAGGACAGGGCGAAGGTTCTCGAAAGCGCCGCCAGGGTGATGGCCCATCTCCGAAAGGAGGCGGATGTGGCATCCACTCTGCGGGGCATGCCGGTGGAAAAGGTCTTCGGCGATTATCTCGACAAGTGCGAGCGGCTGTTCGACCCGCATCAGGGAGGCTTCGGCGATGCTCCGAAATTCCCCCGCCCCACGATCATGCTGGCGCTGATGCAGCTCCATGAGCGCTTTCCCGAAGGATCCGACGAACGCAACATGGCCTGGGAGATGGCAGGCCAAACCCTGCGCCAGATCGCGAAAGGCGGCATCCACGACCACCTCGGCGGAGGATTCCACCGCTACTCGGTCGATGAATTCTGGCACGTCCCGCACTACGAGAAAATGCTCTATGATCAGGCGCAGCTCGCGCTCGCCTTCACCGAGGCATGGCAGATCTCGAAGGAGGAGCTTTTCAGGAAAACAACCGAGGACACGCTGGATTACGTCATCACGGAGATGGGCGATCCCGGCGGCGCATTCCATTCCGCCGAGGACGCCGACAGCTACCGCAAGGAAGGCGACGAGCACAAGCACGAGGGAGCTTACTGGACGTGGACAGCGCAGGAAATCTCTTCACTGCTCGATCCCAAGCCCGCCGCCATTTTCTCCCTCGCATACGGCGTGGAGGCGGAAGGCAACGCCCGTCCGCAAAGCGACCCCCACGGCGATCTCGAAGGCCAGAACACCCTCTTCCGCGCCGTCGGAAATGCCATCCTCGCGGAAAAATTCGGCATCTCCGGAGACGAGGCCGAAGCCTGCCTGGAACGCTCCCGGAAAACCCTCCTCGCCCACCGCGCCACCCGCCCGAGGCCGCACCGAGACGACAAGATCATCACCGCATGGAACGGCCTGATGATCGCCGCCCTCGCCAAAGCTTCCGCCGTTTTCTCACACGAAAGATTCACCTCCGCCGCCAGTTCCGCCGCCAACTTCATCCGCAAGAAGCTCTGGGACGCGGAAACCAAAACCCTGTTCCGCAGCCATCGCGGCAAACGCGGCGGGGCGGAGGGCTTTCCCGCAGATTACGCCTTCCTCATCTTCGGACTCATCGAGCTCCACGCCGCCGACCCCACCGGCAATTGGCTGCCATGGGCGCTCGAACTCCAGGAAGCGATGGACACCCGCACCTGGGACGAGGAAAAAATCGGCTACGTGATGTCTGCGCAAATGGCCGGCCATCCCCTCCTCACCATCCGTGAGGATTACGATGGCGCAGAGCCATCCCCCAATCACATCGCTGCCCTCAACCTACTCAAGCTCGCCGTCCTGGCCGACTCCGAAGCCTACGCCAAACGCGCCGAATCCCTCCTCCGCTCCGGTGCCAACGCCATGGAGGCACAGGTGTTTTCCGTTCCGGCCCTCCTCGCCGCCCACGACCTGCACGACCGCGGCATCTCCCATTTCCAGATCCCCGCAGAAGACTACCCGGCGATCCTCGCGAAGCTCGCCTCAAACCACCGCCCGCGCGCAGTCTTCAGCTCCCACGATGGTGACGATATCCTGCTCTGCGAGGGATTGAGCTGCCGGATCTTCGGAAAATGAAACCTCATCCGTTCAGCTTCGCGAGGTTCTTGGGGATGAACACCCCATCCTTGCGTATCACCTTCCCGTCGAAGCGGATCTCGCCGCCACCGTAGTCCTTGCGCTGGATGTTCACCATGTCCCAATGCACCTGCGACTGGTTGCCGTTGTCGGCGATCTCATACGCCTGCCCCGGCGTGAAGTGGAAGGAACCCGCGATTTTCTCATCGAAGAGGATATCCCGCATCGGCTCGCGGATCACCGGGTGGAAGCCGATGGCGAACTCGCCGATATAGCGCGCCCCCGGATCCGTATCCAGGATGCGGTTGAGCTCCTTGGTTTTCCCGCCGGCCTCCGCCTTGGTGATCTTCCCTTTCGCGAACTCCAGGCGTATCGAATCGAAGGCGATCCCCTGATAGATCGTCGGCGCGTTGTGGGTCACAAAACCCTCCACGGAATCCTTCACAGGTGCGGTGAAAACCTCGCCGTCCGGGATGTTGTAATTCCCGCCGCACACAACCGCCGGAATGCCCTTGATGGAAAACCTCAGGTCCGTGCCGGGGCCGGTGATGTGTACCTGGTCGGTGCTTTCCATCAGGCGCTTGAGCGCGTTCATCGCCGGAAGCAGCGCCCTGTAGTCGAGCAGGCAGACCTTGAAGTAGAAATCCTCGAACGCCTCGGTGCTCATGGATGCCTGCTGCGCCATCGCCGGGGTGGGCCAGCGCAGGACACACCACTTCGTCTTCTTCACGCGATGGTCGATGACAGGGCGCATGTGCTTCATGGCGAGCTGCATCCTGTCCTGTTTCACGTCGGATGTTTCGGAAATGTTGTTGCTGCCGCGCACCGCGATGTAGGCATCCATGTCCTTCATCTCGGCAAGGAGGTTCTTCGCGATCGTGGCGTATTGCCCATCCTCCGCCCCGAGCAGCATCTCCCGGTTGATCGCCGCGCTGTGGATGCGCACAACCGGGATGGCCTTCCTTTTGCGAACCTCCCGGATCAGCGCGATGCCGATGGAATCCGGGACATCGTAGAGATCGAGCAAAACCTTCTCACCCTTCCTGAGATCCGTGGAGTATCCTGCAAGCTGCTTGGCGAGGGCGTCGATTCGTGGGTCGTGCATGCCCTGAGCCTAGGCCATGATTCCTGAAATGAAATTCCAAATTGCCTGAGCCAGCGCAGATCTTCCTTGGCGGGCGGCGCGGCGGATTTAGGCTTCCCTGCAAATGAAAACCATCCACGGAGCCCCCTCCTTCTCCCTCTCAAATGATCTCGTATCCCTGCACCTTACGAAAGACGGGGGGCACCTCGCCCCTGTGCATTTCAAGCTCGCGGAGAGAATGGTGTCACCCTACGCGCTGGCACCGTGGCAGCCGGACGGGATCGATGCAGGCCTGCCGGTATTGCTCAAAAGCCTGCGCGGGGATTTCCTCTGCCTCCCCTTCGGCCCGCAGGAAAACGGCCCGCCCCACGGGGAGACGGCAAACGGGGTTTGGGAGATGGTTTCGGAAACGCAGGGCTCCATCACGCTTGGCATCGATGCGGCGGACATCGGGGCGCGGGTCGAGAAATCCATCGCACTGCGGGATGGCGAGACGGCTCTTTACGTTTCCCATCGCATCCAGGGACTGGAGGGCGACTGGTCCTACGGCACCCATCCCATCCTCGATCTCTCGGCGATGCCGGAGGGCACGGCGCGCGTCAGCGTCTCACCATTCCGCTGGGCATCGGTGTATCCCGAGTGGTTCTCGAATCCCGCCGACGGCGCAAACCAGGCGCTCATGATCGGTGCGGTCTTCTCCGATCTGAGCGAAGTCCCGCTGGCCGATGGCGGCACGGCGGATCTCACCCACGCCCCGGCTCGCCCCGCCACCGACGATCTGGTGATGATGGTCTCCGAAGCTGCGACGGAAGCGCAGCCCTTTGCATGGTCGGCGGTGGTGATGGACGGCTACGTCTGGTTCTCGCTGAAAAACCCCGCCGATTTCCCCGCGACACTTTTCTGGCTCTCCAACGGCGGCCGCTCCGCATCGCCATGGGACGGGCGCCATTCCGGGCGGCTTGGCATCGAGGACGTATGCTCGCATTTCTGCGATTCCGTGGATATCTCCCGAAAAAACCTGCTGCGCAACCTCTCCATCCCCACCGTGCGGGCGTTTTCCAAGAACACACCCGTCACCCTGCACACGATACAGGCGGTCGCGGCGGTGCCGGAGGGCTTCGGGAAAGTCGAGGCCATCACGCCGGACGGAAACCTCGGGCTGACCATCACGGATGAAAATGGTCGCACGATTTCCACTCGGATCCGCTGGGAACATGTCGCGAAGGGCTAGGCATTCCGAACCGCAGCCGTGATTTCATCGTAGGGAGAGCCCTACCTTTATTGAATTGCCACCCCGGAATGGCTGGCATTGCCGGTCATCACGTGTAAGGTCTCACGCAGCATGATCATCGGCATCCCTAGGGAAACAAAGGCACAGGAAAACCGGGTGAGCATGACACCCGGCTCCGTGGTGGAGCTCACCAAGCGCGGCCACCGGGTGCTTGTCCAACGCGGTGCCGGGGAGGGCGCAAGCTACCCGGATGCCCAATACCTGGCCGCAGGCGCAGAGATCGCTGCGGATGCGGCAGCGGTATTCTCCGAGGCGGAAATGATCGTGAAAGTCAAGGAACCCCAGCCCCCGGAAGTGGCCATACTCCGCCCGGGCCAAATCCTATTCACCTACCTCCACCTGGCCGCCAACAAGTCCCTCACGGAAAGCCTCGCCAAGAGCGGCTGCACCGGGATCGCCTACGAGACGGTGGAGGTGAACGGCCACCTGCCCCTCCTGGAACCCATGTCCGAGATCGCCGGACGCATGTCCGCCATCGTCGGCGCCTACCATCTTGCCAAGCATCGCGGCGGGCGCGGCTGCCTGCTCGGCGGCGTGCCGGGCGTCGCACCCGGGCGCGTGGTCATCCTCGGCGGGGGCACCGCTGGCGTGAACGCAGCCCGGGTGGCCCGCGGCATCGGTGCGGATGTCACCATCCTTGAGGTTGATGTCGAGCGGATGCGCTTCCTGGACATCACCATGGAGTGCGCGCGCACCGTTTACTCCAACGAGGCGAACCTCTCCGAGCTGCTCCCCCGCGTCGATCTCATCATAGGAGCCGTCCTTTTGCCCGGCGCGAAGGCGCCCAAGCTCATCACCCGCGAAATGCTGCGCCGCATGACGGAAGGCAGCGTACTTGTGGACATCGCCGTGGATCAGGGAGGCTGCGCGGAAACCACCCGCGCCACAACCCATGAGGATCCCACCTATGTCGAGGAGGGCGTGCTGCATTACTGCGTCGCAAACATGCCAGGTGCCTACTCCCGCACCGCCACCCAGGCGCTCAACAACGTCACCCAACCATGGATCACGCTGATCGCGGAAAAAGGCGTTGCCGGTGCCTGCGCGATCCGCAAGGAATTGCTCGGCGGCATCAACGTCATGGGCGGGAACATCACCTGCAAACCGGTTGCCGAAGCCCACGGCCTCAACTTCGCCGAACCGTCCGAAATCCTTGCCTGAACCACCAAGCCCCCTCCACCAAGCCATCACCATGCTAAACATCGCTGGCAAAGCCTTCGCCTCACGCCTCCTCCTCGGCACCGGAAAATTCCCCTCCAACGAATCCATGCGCGACGCCCTCGCCGCATCCGGCACCGAGATCGTCACCGTCGCGCTCCGCCGCGCCGACCTATCCGGAAACAAGGATCAGTTCGCCAACATCCTCGATTTCGTCGACCCGGAAAAATACCTCCTCCTTGCCAACACCAGTGGAGCCATGAACGCGGAGGAAGCCGTCCGCCTCGCCCGACTCGCCCACTCCGCCGGCCTGCCGAAATGGATCAAACTGGAAATCCACCCCGATCCCACCTACCTGCTCCCCGATCCCATAGAGACCCTCAAGGCCGCCGAAATCCTCGTCAAGGAAGGCTTCACCGTCCTACCCTACATCAACGCCGACCCCGTCCTCGCCAAGCGCCTCCAGGAAGCCGGTTGCGCCACCGTCATGCCCCTCGGCTCCCCGATCGGCTCCAACAAGGGCATCACCACCCGCGACCAGATCGCCATCATCATCGCCCAGGCCACCGTCCCTGTCGTCGTCGATGCCGGCATCGGAGCCCCCTCCCACGCCGCCGAGGCCATGGAACTCGGTGCCGATGCCGTCCTCGTCAACACTGCCATCGCCATCGCCTCCGATCCCGTGAAAATGGCCATCGCCTTCCAACAAGCCGTCGCCGCCGGCCGCACCGCCTTCGAGCTCGGCCTGCCCGAGCCCTCCCAAACAGCCCACCCCACCAGCCCCCTCACGGCGTTTCTGGATCATGCCTGAAAAATCCACCCAGCACCGCGCCACCCATTTCCCAGGCAAACAGCGCTTCGAGCTGCGCTCCGGCTCCGGCGAACCCGCCGTGCTCTCCTACCCGGACAGGGACGAGAACATCGTCATGGATCACACCTATGTCCCCGCCCAGCTCCGCGGCCAGGGCATCGCCGCCGCCATCACGCGCGACGCCCTCCTCGAAGCCCGCCGCCTCGGCTGGAAAATCGTCCCGGATTGTTCCTACGTGGAGACCTTCATCCTCCGCAACCCGGAGTTCGCAGACCTTCTCGCCCGCTGAGATCCCCCCTTCTTCCCATAGCGGGGATCAAGGATTCCCATGGTTCAGGAAATTTTAATGGGTTTATCCTCTAAAAAAACTTGCAACCGATCCGCCCGTCCGCTTTCTTGCCCCCCGCACCGCGACCAACGACCCGTTCGTCTATCGGTTAGGACTCCAGGTTTTCATCCTGGCAAGAAGGGTTCGACTCCCTTACGGGTCGCCATTGTTTTCTAGGAAACGCTGGCATTTCATGGCAAACAGCCTCCGACAAGAGCCTCGCTCCCCGGAGGCTTTTCCATTTACCAATCTTACATCCTTGTGATCCCCCAGGAAAAAGTCGCCGCCATATCAGCCCGCAAAGGCACAGGCGGCATCGCGGCGCTCACATGCTATGATTACCCGATGGCCCGGCTGCTTGATGAGGCGGGTACGGACATTCTGCTCGTCGGCGATTCGCTGGGCATGGTCGTCCTCGGCTTTCCGGACACCACCCACGTCACCCTCGCCCACATCCTGCACCACCTGGAGGCCGTCGCCCGCGCAAAATCCAATGCTCTCGTCATCGCGGATCTCCCGATCAACACCTACGACACCCCGGCTCAGGCATTGGAGACCGCCCGCGCCCTCACCGCCGCCGGAGCCGATGCGGTGAAGCTCGAAGGCGGCATCCGCCAGGCGGAAAAAGTCCGCGCCATCACCGCAGCGGGCATCCCCGTATGCGGACACCTCGGGATGCTCCCACAGCGCGTCCTTCAGGAAGGCGGCTACCGCAAAAAAGGCAAAACCCCGGAACAGACCCGCGAGATCCTCGCCGGTGCAAAAGCCCTCATCGACGCCGGCGTCTTTGCCATCGTCCTGGAATCCGTCACCCCATCCGCCGCCGCGGAAATCACCTCCGCCATCCCCGTCCCCACCATCGGCATCGGCTGTGGAGACGGCACCTGCGACGGGGAAATCGCCGTCATCACCGATCTCCTCGGCTCCTTTCCATGGTTCGTCCCCCCATTCGCGAAACCGGAAACCGATCTCGCATCATCCACCACCGAAGCAGCGAAAAAATACATTGCCCGTGTGCGGCGTGCCGAACGTGATTGACGTGGTGGCAAGATGTCCCCACGTCGGATCGGGACTGCAAGTCCCGGCAACGCATTGAGGCCTAAAGTCTGGAATTTAAAGTTTTGCTCCTCTACGTCCACATACCCTTCTGCCACCGGATCTGCCCGTATTGCTCCTTTTACAAGCACACCCCGGGCGGCACGAAGATCGGCGAGTTCATCCAAGCGCTCGGAAAAGAGGCAATCTGGCGCAGGGATTCCCAATCCCTTTCAGACAACCCGAGCCAATCCAAAGCGATTTCAAATCCCTTCTCCATATACCTTGGGGGCGGCACACCCTCCATGCTTTCACCCAGGCACCTCAACGACCTTTTCGCCTCGCTCAGGGCGGCCTTCGACTTCTCCGAAACCACAGAGATCACCCTTGAGGCAAATCCCGCCACCTTCGACCTGGAAAAAGCCCGGCTCCTCAAATCCCTCGGCGTCACCCGCGTCTCCCTTGGCATCCAGTCCTTCGAACCGCATGTCCTCGAAACCCTCGGCCGCGAACACTCCCCGGAACAGGCCTCGGAATCCGTCCGCATCCTCCGCGAGGCCGGCATACCTTCCATCAACATCGACCTCATGTTCTCCATCCCCGGCCAATCCCTTGCCGATTGGGAACACACCCTGCTCCACGCCATCTCCCTGAAGCCAGACCACATCTCCGCCTACAACCTCACCTACGAGGAGGACACCGCTTTCTTCGAGTCCCTGAAAAACGGCACCTACCAGGAAAACGAGGATCACGACGCCGACCACTACCACCTCGCCGACAAGCTGCTGACCGCTGCGGGATTCGACCACTACGAGACCTCGAACTACGCCCGCCCCGGCCACCACTCTCAGCACAACCAAGGCTACTGGCGCGGCGACGACTATCTCGGCCTCGGCCCCTCCGCCGTCTCCACGCTCGGCGGAGTCCGCCACCGCAACATCCCCGACACCGCCGCCTACATCAGCCAGGTGGGCTCCATCGGCAACGCGATCCACGAAACCGAAACCCTCACGCCCGCCCAGCGCCGCATCGAGCTCATCGCCCTCGGCCTGCGGACGGCGGAAGGCATCCCAAACGAACTGCTGGATCCGCGGTCGCTGGAAAACGCCCGCAACCTTGCCGCCGAAAACCTTCTCATCCTCGGCGCGACCCGCCTCCGCCTCACCCGGCTGGGCCGCCCGCTCGTCGATCCCATCGCCGCAGAGCTCATCTGACCGCACGCGGCCCCCCTTGCGGCGCCACCCATGCCTCCTGGCGGAGTCATGGCCTGGCTTCACCGCCTGCCGACGATCGTGACCGATTTGTAGATGCGCCCGCTGATCGCTTTTCGCAGGCCGGAGGGCAAGATCCCGACAACAGACTCCACCACCTTGTTGATCTCGGCAACGAGCCTTGAAGGCTGGTAGCAGCCCCCCCGGAAAACCCGGACATCTCCAAACCCTGCGGATTTCAATCGATCCTCCAGAGAACGGAACGTCCATTCCTGGAAATGGAAACACACCAACTCATCGCCGAAATAGCGTGAGATGTCGTGCGGGCCTGAGAACCTGTGCGGGGTGTCGAGAACATAGGATCCCCCGGGCTTCAGAAGGCGGTGCACGAGCCGCAGGTGAGGCTCCACATCATCGGGATGGAGGTGCTCTAGGAACTGGTAGCTGAATGCGACATCCGCGACAGCATCCGGCAGATCGACCTGATAACCATCGTAAACCTTGAGGGAAAAATTGTCCGGAACCTCGGCGCCGTCGCCTTGCTGATCGGAAATATCCACCCCGATCACCTTTCCGCACAAGCGGCTGGCCGCATGCGCCAGCCGGCAATCCCCGGGGGCAATCTCAAGCAATGTGGAATCTGTTGTGAGGAAGGGGCGAAGCAGGCGGAGCTGCCCCTCCACCTTGCGGCGGCTGTCCTCAGGGGTTTCGCGACGCACCACCCGGGGATGGTCGGGCACCCGCTCGAAAAGCTCCGTATAGAGCGTCTTGAAGAGCTCGGTGCGTTGGGCAGGGCTTGAGGCGCGCAGCTTCGCCGCAAGTTCCCTCTCCACCTCGTAGTGATGGCGTATTCTCTCTGGTGTTCTCGGTTCCATGATTCTCTTAGGGCTGTTTCACGTTGTTGCAGAGCCGGAGGAAGGTTTCCGTCACCTTGTCCCAGCCGTTCTCCCGGACCAAGCGCTCATGCGCGGCATCCGCGAGGCTCCGCCGCCGACTGATATCCGCAAGCAGGCTCGCAGTGATCTCCGCAAACCCTTCCGCATCGTCGGCGATCTCCAGGTGCACACCCGCCCCAAGCTCCAGCCCCTCCGCCCCGATCTTCGTGGAAACCACCGGCACACCCATCGCCATCGCCTCCAGGATCTTGATGCGCGTCCCGCCCCCGGTGAGCAAAGGCACGACCATCAGGTCGCACCCCTTCAGATACGGCCTGACATCCTCCACCGATCCGGTCACCGTGATCGAGTCATCCTCCTTGGCCAGATCGATCAGCGATTTCGGCGGATTGCGCCCTATCACCATGAAACTCACATCGGGCAGCGCAGCCTTGATGCGCGGATAGATTTCGGCTACGAAATACCTGACCGCCTGGATGTTCGCCAGCCAGTCCATCGATCCGAGAAACCCGATGACACGGCTGTCAGCAAGGATCTCTTTGCGCGGCGAGAAATGTCCGGCGTCCACGCCCGTAGGCACATGCCCAAGGACATTTTCCAGCCCGTAGCGATCCCTCGCGTAGCGCGAATCATCCTCGGAAACGGTGATCACACCGTCAAACAGCAGCGACAGCCGCCTCTCCCATCTCTCGAATCTCATGAACTGGCCCTTGAGGTAAAACCGCTTCACCGGATTGCGGGAGCTTTCCGCAAGCCGTTTCCAGATCATCGCCTCCATGTTGTGCTGGAAAGGATGAGGCGGGACACTTGTCCGCAGATTGCGGAAATTCGTGGCCGGGATCAGGAAGTCGCAGACCACCAGGTCGAAGCGGCCCGCCGGGAGCTGGCCTTCCAGCCAGCGCATCATCGGGACGGACTGGTATTTTTCCAAGGCATACGGGAAGCGGGAAAAAAGGAGATTGCGCAGAAGGGCGATCGGGAAACGCCATGACCGCTTGTTCGTCTCACGCCAAGGCAACCATACCTTTTCGGCCGCATAGGTCGCGGCGCCCTCTTCGGGATGGAGCTCCTGCCCCTCAGCCAGCAGTGCAAGATAGGTGACGCGATGCTGTCTGCCGATCTCCTCAAGCATCGCGTGGGTGCGCTTCTTGCCCCCGCTGTCCAAAGGGAACAGCGGCCCCGATTTCACCCAAAGTATTCTCATAGGCCGGTCGTTCATGCTTCAGTCTGGGAGTTCCGCGATTCTCAGGCGGCTCCGGAGATCCCGCCGCCGCGAGGGCTGCTCCGTCACACGGGGGAACAGGTCGCGCCGGCCCTGGATCGCCTTGCTCACCGCAGCCTGGTGCGGCCACACGGCGGATTCCGGCACCCCTTCATCCACGATGACATGCGTGATCGCCGCAGTTTCCAACAATTCCCACATCTCCTCATCCGTGGAAAAATTCGCCGCATAGCCACGCCCGAGCCAGTCGCTGGTGGAAAGCAGCTTGGTGCCCCTCCGGACCACGATGCGATCTGGCGCCAGGAGCGCCGCTGCCGCCACAACAGCCCCCTCGCCATGCGGGTCGGAACAAACCAACAGCGACACTGGGCCGTCGGACGCCGTGAGCAAGCCGCTCACTGCCTGGGTCTGCCCTTGGAAAACCTTCACCGCAGGTGCCGATGCCTCCCAGATGACCGCCACCGCAATCGCCACGACCAAGGCCGCGGATGGGATGGCCGTATGCCTGGCACACACGGCGGTCGAGATCCGATCCACCGCAGCGAAGGCAAGCAGCAGCACGGCAGGTATCACCGGCAACAGATAACGCCCGTCAAGACCCGATGGCACTGCGCTGTAAAAGACGACCACGGCGGCGGCCAAGGCCCACAGCACCGCCTCGGTCTCCGCAAGAGAATTTCCCCGCCTCACCCTCCACACCGCACACGCCGCAGAGACCGCCGTGAGGACGCACAACGCAACCCCGAGCAATGCCAACGCATTTTTCAGGTAAAAGGGAAATGCCTGGATCAGGTATGAGCCAAGAGGCACCGAGGACATCCCCTCTTCGGTGATGTGTGCGGTCAACGCCAGCCATGGAACCGCAAGGAGAAGGACAGGGAGCGGCGCCAGCCACAGCTTCGGGGCAAGCAGGACACGCCAGCGCGCCGTCAGCAAGATCGCCAGCGGTGGCACCAAGGCCAGCAACAATCCCGATCCCTTGGTCAGGATCGCCGCAGCGGCCAGCAGGCCGAACGCCAGCGACCAGCGCGCCGTGCCGGTTGCGAGGAAACGCGAGAATGCCAGGGCAGACAGCAAGCACAGCAGCACCAGGAGCATGTCGGACATCACGATCGCCGTGTAGGTCTGGACAAGGTGCACCAGAGGGAAGACGGCTGCCGCTGCGACTGCGGCGGGCAAGCTCATCATCCCCCTGCCCGCCGCGAAAACGATCCATGCCGTGGCCGCAGTGAGCAGCGCAGGCAGCAGCAGCACCGCCGTCCTCGTCCGTGAGGGCAGCAGCCACAAGCCCTCGACCACGTAGAAGCCCGGAGGGTAATGGCCGAGAGCCACCTTCGGGAACCGGTCGTAATAATCCTCGGCATATCTCATCGGATGAACTCCCTCCCATACCGGGCCCGCCAGGTAATCGCGCACCATCAGGCCGGTGACAACATGCGCAGCCTCATCGGCATGCCCGCCGAAATCCGATTCGTAGGCCCCGCTGCGCACCTGCAACGCCAGCGTCAGCGCGAGAAGGATGCCGCACACCAGCAGCGAAACCACATGCGAACTTGCATACGGCCGCCTTACGCCCTTAGCTGCGCCGGGCATGGATAATTTTTTTGAAGGGAGATTCTGAAACGATGCGTTCACCGGATGATGAGGATTTTGATGCGAGCGCCGCAAACTATGACGAGCAGCTCCAGAGGGGCTTGTCGATCAGCGGGGAAACCAAGGAATTCTTCGCCGTCGAACGCGTGAAATGGCTCCGACGGCGCTTCGCCCCCATGGATTTCACGGCTGGCAGATGCCTCGATTTCGGCTGTGGCATCGGCACCGCGACACCATACCTGCTCGATGTGCTTGGAGCCACGTCGGTCGTCGGCACGGATCCTTCCGAGGCATCCCTTGAGATCGCACGCAGCGATTGGAAATCGCGGCCGGCCGATTTTGTCCCTGCGGGCCAGATCACCCCGGGCAGCATGGACCTGGCATTCTGCAACGGGGTCTTCCACCACATCGATCCGTCGAACCGTGTTGGGGCGGCCTCACTCGTGTACCGGAGCCTTCGGCCCGGAGGCCTGTTCGCGCTCTGGGAAAACAACCCCTGGAACCCGCTGACACGGCTTTCCATGAGCCGTGTCCCCTTCGACGCGGATGCGATCATGCTCTGGCCGGGCGAAACCCGCCGCCTGCTGGTGCAATGTGGTTTTGAGGTGCTCTTCACGGATTACAAATTCTTTTTCCCACGCCCGCTGGCGGCACTGCGTTTCCTGGAGCCCAGCCTACGCCGTTGCGTGATGGGGGCGCAATATCTCGTATTGGCGCGCAAGCCTTCCTGAGCGCCATCAGGACTCGCCCTTCTTGAAAACATGGATGGCCAAGAGGCCTATCGCCCACAGCCCCGGCACACTCAGGAAATGGACCAGCGGGAAAAGGATCGCCGTCAGGTCCAAGCCCCCGAAGTGAACCATCCCCCACCGCACCGCAATCGCCCCCACACACAGCAACTCAAGCACCAGCAGGCCCAGCAGAAGGAAAAACAGGCTGTCCTCTTCCAGGCTGAGAACCTTGCGGGTGAGGGCGGTGGATCGCTCGTTGCCGCGCAGGAACAGCACGCAGCTGAATACGTAGAGCTGCCCGCCGGTCAGCCCGCCGAGCAGGAACAGCGCCTGCGAGTGCAGGTCGAACACGTTGAAGATCCCTATCTTTATCGGCCCGAAGACCAAGGTCGCCACCTGCAGCAAGGTGCTGGCGGTGAGCAGCAAAAGCCCGACCGACTCGAAAAACTGGGGGCGCTCGGAAAGGATGAAGAGCAGATGGCGCATGCCGTCGCGCCAGGTCTTGAGGTGGGCGATGCGCCCCTCGCGGTGGGGACGCAGACCTGAAGGGATTTCCACCATCCTGGCACCCGCCTTGAGCGCCTTGATCAGGAGCTCCGAGGCGAACTCCATTCCCGAGGAACGGATGCGCCAGGTCTCGTAGGCCTCCCTGCGCACACAGCGGAACCCTGAATTGCAATCGCTCAGCCTGCCCTTGAAAAACAGGTTGATCAGGCCGGTGAGCACCGGCGTCCCAAGGTAATGGTGCAGGAAGGGCATCGCGCCGGGCTGCACCGTCCCTTTCAGCCGCGATGCGATCGCCATATCCCCATCCTCCCTGACCGCCGCCTCATAAAGTTCCAGGCTGTGCTCTAGCATGTAGGTCGCATCGGCATCCGCGAACATCACATAGCGCCCGGCCGCCGCTCCGAAGCCGCCGCGCAAGGCCGCACCATATCCCTTTTCGCTGACCTCCACCACCCTGGCCCCGTTCGCCCTGGCAATCTCGCGGGATTCGTCGGTGCTGCCGTTGTCGGCCACCAGGATTTCATATTCGAGGGAGCCGCCGTCCAGCGATTTCCTCACCTCGGCGATACAGGAGGCAAGGGTTTCCGCCTCGTTGAGGCAGGGGAAAAGGAATGTCAGATCCATGGATCGGTGTTTCTGTGGTGTTAGGATATCAGTTCGCGCAGAGGGTCATCGGTGCCGCTTGCCTTTAACAAGGAGAAAATGGGACATGCGGCATATATCGGGGATTGCGTGTTGCACTAATGCCTGAACTCCTGCTACACATTCCCCCGAACCTCCACATTAACAAAAACATGAATATCCCAGCACCTGCGATCCGCCTGGCCAGAATCATTGGCATTTCCGCCATAGCAGCGGCCGCTCTCGGCCTGTGCAGCTGCGTTTCGCAGAGCGAGAAAGATTTCGCCGCACAACACGGCTACAAGCGTTCCGACTACTTCGGGGCCGGCCAGAACAAGAACTTTGTGCCTGCGGGCGTGCGCCGCCCGGAATACTTCTACAGCGAAAGCGAGCCGCCGATGGGACGCCCCGGGTTTTAGCGGTTCCGCAGGATTTCCGGCCTGCCGTAGATATGGTCCCGGTGGCCGTTCGGATCCCCAGAGTGCCCGTCTTCCGCGGCGTGGATCAGGTTTGCCATCTCGCGGGCCGAAACATAATGTAACCTCACACCTCCCGGCAGCCCGTTTGCCAGAGCTTTGTGGAAACTGTGTGCCGGATCTCCGAGAAGGGCCGGCATGTTGCGCTCCAGGGCCGCGTGGGTGTGGAGCTTCACGAACACCCAGTTCGGGCTGTTTTTCACACAGATGCCCTGGCGCAGCCAGAGGCCGAACCTGCACATGTCCGGAGGGTTCGCTCCGCTCAGCTCGGCATTTTCAATCCGTGGCAGGATGCCCCATTTCCGGCGACCCAGATTGAGCGCCAGCGGCCCCTGGACACAAAGCAGCTGGTCCCGCTCATCCCGGAGCCCGACAGTGCGCCCAACCTCCGCGTGGATCCCCGTGTCATGCGACTTGGGCAGATCCGTCTCCTTGGCGTAGTAGAGGGAGTTCACCGTCCTTGTCTGTGTCGGGTGCGGGGCCGAGGGCATCGTGAAATCCGCATAGCACCCCGCCTCGCGCAGCACCTCCAACTCCCGGTCCACACCGCAGTTGGCTCCGCTCGGATCGGAATTGTCCAAGGCCCAGTTCCCGTGCACGAAGCCGAAACGCGGCGATCCGGATGGATCGCTAGCCAGAAACCCGTGGCTCCGGTAGCGCGCAACGCCCTCCTTCAGGGCCGCTGCGACATCCCCGGCCGTATCGTCCTTGTGATGGAGCTGCACCTCCACCTCGCTCCCGGTTTCCCGGCACAATGCGGCAAGGCGCTCCAGCACTTCAGGGTCATACTGCTCCAGCGGGTAGAAAAACGTCTGCTTGGGAGGCGCACCGTCCGCATCGCGGAACCGCCGGGTGAGCTGTGCGAACTTGTCCTGCCACTCGTCCATCCTGCGCAGCGCCCCCTCACGGTCGGTGCGGTGATACGGCTCGAAATGGTCGGAGACGCAAAGCATGACATCCGTCGGCTGGGAGGGATCGGGATTTTCCGGGCGGCGGAGAAGCCAGGGGAGCAACCATTTTTCGGCGGAGCGCATCATTGGGTTTTCACCAGCCGACCGGAGTTTTTGCAACCCGCGATTTCAAAAACCGCAACAAACCCATGAAACAAAGAATCTGAAGGTAGAGAAAGCCGCCCGGAACACTGAAAACCCTCATCCGCCGGGATGGGCAGGCGATCCCCACGGCCGCGAGGAGATATAGCAGCAGTTGCAAGGCCAGGCTTAGCGCATAGACAGGCGCTGCGGAGGCCAGCAAGGCGTTGCATGAAAAACAAACCGCCAGCAGCAGCGGCACCGCCAACCTGAGATATTTGTGCGAAACAAGCTGCCACCACAGCCGGTTGCGCACGGGGATCAGCCAGCCGGGATGGCGGAATAGCATCTGGAAATTCCCCGCCAGCGTCCGCGTCTTCCGCCGCCGCTCGCTCTCCACCGTCAGCGGCTGCGGATCGTAGGCGCAGGCGGTGGGCTCGAAGAGTATGCGCCCGCCCGCCAGCATAGCCCGCATCGGCACGACAACATCATCCAGCAGCGTATCGGGAGGCAGGGGCTCGTAGCTTTCCGCGCGCAGGGCGTAGATGGCTCCGGTGCAGCCTATGCAAGAGTCGATCCGCGATTCCGACAAGCGGATGAACTTCTCGAGTTTCCAATAGACATCGATCCCCTTCCCCGGCCCGTCGGTCGCAGCCTTGATTTCCAGGCTACCGCTCACCCCGGACACACCGGGATCGGAAAAGTGCGCCACGAGCCGCCGGATTGCATCCGCTTCGAATACCTGCCTCACATCGGCGAACACAAGGATCTCACCCTTCGCCGCGGCGACCCCCCGGTTGAGCCCCTCCGCCTTCCCGCAGCGGGCCGCTTCGATTGTCCGCACCCTCCCGCCTCCGAAGCTCCGGCTGACATCGGCGGTGGAATCATCGCAGCCATCGCAAACCACGATCACCTCAAGCTCCCCGGGATAGCCGTTTTCCAGCAGGTTCCCCAGCTTCGCCGGGATGCGCGCGGCCTCATTGTGGGCGACAATCACCACCGACACCATGGGCCAAACACCGTCGAAACCGCCGCCCCGCTGCCGCTGCGGAAGGATCCGGACGAGCAGCCAAAGCAATAGCGGATAGCCCAGGTTCGCATAGGCTACCAACAACAGACTAAACCAGAAAAAGAACTCGATCATGATCAGCCTCGCGCGGCGGCTCCCCCGCAAGCCCCGCACCATGGCAAAGGGTCTTTGCCGCCGTCAAGGGCCGTCGGGAACGATTGCTTCCGTTTCCCTCAGCAGCCGAACGCCGAGGAGCCGGAACGCCCGCGCGGGCTGGGCTTCCCCCGTATGGAGCACAACCCGCACAAGCCTCCCGTCCCAAGGCTCCGCAGACCATCGCGCAAGCTGCTCCGAGCGCCCGCGAGGAACAGCTACGCTGCCTCTCCACCTGCTACCGCCCGCGCCGTCCATCCTGATCCCGAGTTCAAAAGGGCTCCCTCGATTTTCCGCCTCGATGAGCAGGCCGGCAAAGCCCTCCGTAACAACGCCTCCGGGAACGGTGTAGCGCAGCCCCTCGTAGCTGCCACCCGCCATCTGCACATCCAGCCCGCCGCCGGATCCGGACACGCGCAACCGGGTGCCTCCCTGCGCCTGCCAAAGCCCATCCGCGCTGCCCGCGACCCATAGCTGCGGAAAAGCCTCCCGCTTCTCGCCGGCGGCTTGCATCTCCGCAAGCAACGGCCTCGCCGCAAACAGCATCATCCCGCAGCCGGCGGACAGGAATGCCAGGCGGGCGACAGCGCTGCGCCGGCTGCGGCCTTGCGGTAAAATCACACACCCCAGCAGGATGCCCCCGCAGTCCGCAAGGAAATCCCCCCATGCGGGGTTCCGACCTGTGAAACCCTGTGCCACCTCGGAAGCGACCGCCAGCAGGAGAGCGGCGAGGACGCAGACGGACGGCGAGCGATAGCGCGGCGGCAGGGAAAGCTGCAAAAAACGCAACAACAGGGTGACAAACGCAAACAATGGGACATGCAGCAGGTTGCGCAGGTTCTCCGCGAAAATAACCCCATGCTCCGGGCCTGGAAGCGGAATCACCAGGGAGAAACCCAACACCGACAGCCCGGCCAAAGCAAAACCTCGGAATTTGGTGGCCGATGCAGTTGGTTCCATCCCGGTAGCTGGAGAGACACTCTCCGTGCCTAGGCTAGCCCATTGTGCCGACCTTGGCATTGACTTTCTGAAGGCTATTCCCAAAGTTCGCCGCCCATGACACTTGAGACAATGTCCAACCAGCAGCTTTCCATCAGCGTCTTCGGGCTCGGGTATGTCGGCAGTGTCGTCGCCGCACTCCTTGCCAGCCGCGGCCATTCCGTCATCGGGGTGGATGTCATCCAGTCCAAGGTCGATGCCATGAACGCCGGCCGGGCCACCTTCCACGAGCCGGAACTCGCCGAGCTCACCTCCGGGGCATGGGGACTAAAGCGCCTCCGGGCGACGACCAGCACCGCCGAGGCGATCGCCTCAACGGATGTATCCCTGATCTGCGTCGGCACCCCTTCGACCGCGGCCGGATCCCTCGACCTCACCTTCGTGGAGGAGGTCACCGCCAACATTGCGGACGCACTGCGCAGCAAGCCGGGCAAACACCATCTTGTCTATCGCAGCACCATGCTGCCGGGCTCCACGCGGGGCCTGGTGGAGAAACATCTCAAGGATCTCGTCGATGACGGCGGGCTGGAGGTTTTCTTCTACCCGGAGTTCCTGCGCCAGGGATCTGCCGTCCAGGACATGGTCGAGCCCAGCCTCTCGGTCATCGGGTCTTACCGCAAGGGCGGCGACATCTCCCCGATCAACGAACTCATCGGCCCCCATGCGGACCAAACCGATCTCGAATCCGCAGAACTGATCAAATACGCCTGCAACGCATTCCACGCCTCCAAGGTCGCATTCGCCAACGAGATCGGGCGCATCGCCAAGAGCATCGGCGTGGATGGTGTCGATGTCATGCGGGTGCTCTGCCAGGACACCCGGCTCAACATTTCCACATACTACCTCCGCCCGGGAACGCCTTTCGGGGGATCCTGCTTGCCCAAGGATGTCAGCGCGCTCGCGCAGCTTGCCAGGAACAAGGCGCTAGCGACGCCCATGCTCGAAAGCCTGCTCGCCAGCAACGCGGATCACATGGATCACCTCACCGAGATGGCGGAGCAAGCCGCCGGAAAATCCGGAATCCTGCTGCTAGGGCTTTCGTTCAAGGACCAAACCGACGATCTGCGCGGCAGCGCCGCATTCGAGCTTGCGACCCGCCTCCTGCTGAGGAACCACAAAATCGCGATCTATGACCCCTTGTTGGCGCCGGAAAAATTCACAGGCGCCCTGGAGCGCATCGCCAGCCTCCGTCTCCCTAACCTCGCCTCGCTCATGAAGGACGACCTCGGGACGGCGATCAGCCAGAACCAGACCATCATCGTCTTCAACCGCTGCGCCGGGCTCGAGGATCTACGCCCCCACCTGACCCCGGCCCACCGCATCATCGATGTCACCCGCTGGCCGGAACTGGCCGGACTTCCGGGCGAATACACCGGCATTTGCTGGTAGGCGCGGGATCGCCGCCACAATCCTTGCCGCTTTGGTTGCAACCTCCCCGCTTTCCCGCTAAGAAACAGCCAACAACAACTCACCATGGTCACCACAACCCGGCACCCGCGCCACCCAAGAGCATACACCATCATCGAGAGCCTCGTCGTGCTAACCGTTCTTGCGGTGATCACCATGGTGGTCATCGCGCTGCTGAATCACCGCCAGGAGGCCGCGCAAACATCCGGCGCACCCACCAGCGGCCTGTCCCCAAGCACTCCGCAACCTGCATCCGGCGGGAAAAAAACCGAGTGAGCCCTGATCCGGCAGCGCCACCATGCTTGATGCCTTGCTCGATAGACTCGGAACCGCGCTCAGGGATGCCGGATCGAGGAAACGGTTCCTGCATCGCATCACCCGCATCATCCGCAGGGTGCTCATCGCCCTCACCATCTGCTACGTAGGGCTGCTCTTGCTTTTGCCGGTGCTCGCCGCGTGGATCGGGGAAAGGAACGTCACCCTTGCATTCCTGCTCTACATGCCGCGCGTGATCGCCTTGCTGCCCTTGCCCTTCCTGCTTGCCCCAACCTTGCTCTTCAGCAGGAGGATGGCACTCGTCCAGATCGCCGCCGGGTTGCTCTTCCTGACCTTCGGGATGGGTTTCGAATGGCGCAGGGACACCAGCCGGAAATTCGCAGCCCCCCCCGCCCCATCCGAACTGACGGCGCTCACCTGGAACCGTGGCCAACATGCCAACCAAAGCCTGCAGCCTTTCAAGAACCTTACCAAACCCGATCTCATCGCACTCCAGGAAACATCCGGGCGCTCCAAGCGCTACCTTGCGGACCCCAACTACTCCGAGTTCGGGCACGGGATGGATGTCGGGGAGCATGCGCTTCTCAGCCGCCATCCCATCCTTTCGGGAAATCTCGTCCAGCTTGGGACGGATCTCCAGGACAACACGCCGGCCGCTCGCTTTGTGATCGATTTCCAGGGGAAAGAGGTGGTCGTCTACAGCGTTCACTTCATCACCGCGCGCGACACACTTCTCCACTACCGGAGGGGCGCTTTCCTCTACGGGATACTGGGTATCGTCCCGGGCACCGGGTTTCACAGCAAAATGAAGGACTACCAGGCCTATTGGCTGGAACGCATCCGCACGGCCGAGGCGCTCAAGCGCGAAATCGAGGGCGAATCCCTGCCCACACTCGTCCTTGGCGATTTCAACGCCCCGTCCGGCGGCTACATCCACCGACTCATGTCAGACGGATTGCGGGACTCGCACCAAGCCGCGGGAAGTGGCTGCGGCTACAGCTTCCCGGGAGCAACCCGCAACCCACTCAGCCTCGGCGGCCCGTGGATGCGCATCGATTACATCCTCGCCAGCGATCAATGGGAGGTGCTGGCCAGCCTTGCGGAGGATGGCCGCCCCTCGCAGCACCGCGCCGTCGCGGCAAGGTTCCGGCTGAAATGAATTCAGCCTGAAACCGGCGCGGACATCACCCATCCCGGGACTAGGCGTCAAGAAGCATGGGAAGATTGCATTCAATCCCCACTTCCTTCCGGGCATACTTCAGGCTCTCCTCAAACTCCTCCAGTTTTTCTCCCCGGCGGCGAGACGCACCGCCCAGCAGAACGATCTTGACGGTGTCAAGGATCACGAAGAGATCCATCATCAGCCCCATATGCTTGAGGTAATAGAGATCAAACTCAAGCTTGCGCCTGGCATCCTCCACCGTCGCCCCATAGGGATAACATACCTGGGCCCAGCCGGTCAGGCCCGGATGGATGAGCAGCCTCTCCGAGAAATACGGGATCTCTGCGGATAGTTTCTCGGTAAATTCACGGCGCTCCGGCCTGGGCCCTACGAAGGACATGTCGCCGCGCAGGATATTCCATAGCTGGGGGATCTCATCGATCCTGAACTTTCTCAGGAAACGCCCCGCAAGGGTCACCCGCGGGTCGTTTGCCGTGGCCCACTGCGCGCCGCCGGCCTCCGCATCCACGCACATCGTCCTGAGCTTGAGCACCTCAAAGGGCCGCCCGAAGCGCCCCAGGCGCTCCTGACGGAAGATCAGAGGCCCCGCACCGCCCCAAAAGCGGACGAGCACCATCCCGAGCAAGAGGAACGGAAGCAGCACTGCGCCGATGGAGATGGAGGCAACGATGTCCGTCAGCCTCTTGATCTTGGCGATATAGACATGATCCGGCTGGCTGCATGCGTGCAGCAGCCATTCGTCGTCAATGAGATCCAGCGGGATGGCCTGATACGCCTCCTCACAGGCAAGCGAGGTGGCGGAAATCGATATCCCGCTGTATCGCAGCCGCCTGAGCAGATGCGCCACTTCCGGTTCCCTCAGGCTGTCGGCCGTGCAATAGACCCGGTCAACAAGTGAATTGTCCGCCTGCATCCGGAGATCGTCCAGATCCCCCAGAACCAAAAGCGTGGATTTCGGCTCGTATCCCTTCCTCAGGTAGCAGCCCTGCAGCACGCAATTCCTGAGTTCCATGGAATGCAGGAGCAGGGCTTCCGATTCATCCCCCTCGCTGGAAACGACAACCACGGCCCGCTCCTTGAAGCCATAGCTGATCTTGTGGATGAGCATGTGGTGGAGCCAAACCAAAAGGGTGGCCGGCAGGACACTGAGCAACAGCACGCCACGGCCGACCTTCCAGGAATAATTGATCGAACCGAGGACAAGCAGAACGACGGCCGCCGCAAAAAGGCAACAGACGATCAGGATCGTGCGCCGCCGCAGCCGCAGCCTCAACCCGCCTATGGAGTAAAGGCCACAGATGTAGGCGGCGGCCACCAACCCAAGCGAACTCAGCACGAGGCCCGGGGCATAGTTCGTGACCGCTTCGTGGTACCTTTCCGGATTGCCGAAAAAACGTATCCCCGCACCGGCGAAGAAAGAGCCGATCCAGATCACCATATCCACGACGATGCGCCTCGCCGCGGAAAACTGGTCTTGGCTTTTATGGGTGGAGAGTCGCATGGTTCCGCTTGGTCTGCTGTGGTTTGCCGCAGGGGCGGCCGGTCTTGTCAGGCACGCACGCCCGCAAGCCGTGCAGGCTGGGCCTCGGCGTCCACCTGATCGTAATAAGGGGCCGAGTAATAGTAGTAGTTGTAGTAGTTGCCGATCTTAGACAGATCGACGGCGTTGAGCACGAATCCGAAGAAGTGCGCGTTGGCACGCTCAAGCAGGCTGATCGCGTCCGTCACATCCTTGCGTCCGGTCGTTTCGGCGCGGACAACCAGCACCGTGCCATCAACCACCTGCTGGAGCGAGGTGGTCTCGCTCAGCCCCAGGCAGGGCGGGGCATCGATCACGATGCGGTCGTAGCTGCCGCGGAAATCCTCAAGCAAATCCCTGAAAACCTGCTGGCAAAGCAAATCCGTGGTGCCGGCGATCACCGGGCCGCGGGTGATCACATCGAAGCTCTCCGGGCTGATGCTGGATATCGCCTCCTCCTTGGTGCATTCTCCGAGCAGCAGGCGGGTCATTCCCGGGCTGTTGTCGAGGCCGGTGACTCCATGGACACGGCCGCGCCTGAGGTCTGAATCAATCAGCAGCGTCCTTTCGCCCATCGACTGGAAGGCCCATGCAAGGTTTGTCGCCTGGGTGGTCTTTCCTTCCTGTGGCCGGGCGCTTGTCACCAGCACCACCTGGGACCTGTTCTGGGAATTGGGGTGCAGGATGATGTTGGCACGGATCACCCGGAAGCATTCGAGGAGATAATTGGGCACGCTGGCTCCCTGGGCGGGAGATCTCGCAACATCCTCAAGCACTTCCCTAGGGGTGAGCGGCACGATGCCGATCCCGCGCAGGCCTGTCGCCAGCTCAAGCTGGGGAACGGTGCTCGCAGAGGTATCCATGAGATTGAGGAGGGTGGCGGCACCAAAGGCACCCGCCAGGCCGAGGGCGACGGAGAGGATGGCCAGCTTGCCCTTGTTGGGCGAGATCGGCACATCGTCACGCAAGCTGATGTGCCCCTTGTAGCGGAGCTCCACCCAGTCGAAATCCTCGGCGAATGTGATCGTGGCGAGCTTTTCGGCAAGGCGCTCCCTGGCCTGGTCCCACATCTGCTGCTTGGCGGCGATGGATGCGTAGGCATGTGAGGATTTGCCGACCTGCTCGGTGATGGCATGGTACTCGGGCACCCTCGCCTGCAGCATCTTTTCCTTTTCCTCGAGGCCAGCGTAATTCAGGTCGAACTTCTGCCGCATCATCCTGAACTCGGTTTCCAAGGCGCTTTCGGCGGCGGCCAGCTTGGCCTCCAGGTCTTTCATCACCCGATGTTCCGGCAGATAGATCCCGGCGTTCTGGGCGATCTGGTTGATGATGGTCCTCCTCTCCTTATCGAGCTTGCGCCACGGCTCGATCGGATCCACATCGGACGGACTGATGATATGGGTGGAATCGCCGGAATTTGACCTGACGGTCGTGGTCCTTGTTCCCGAGGACGGGATCACATCCCCCACATTCACATCGGTGTCATCCTCAAAGGAACCGAGCAACGAAAGCAGGGACATCATGTTGCCCATCTTCCCTCCGGGGCCGTCACCTAGGGACGGATCTCCGGGTTTTTCGGGCTGGCTTTCGAGAGTCTCGAGCAAAACCCTGACATCCCTCATCCGCGCCAGGCGCTCGCGCGTCTGGATGAGCTGCTTGGGGATTTCCAGAAGGCTCTTCTGCTCAAGGATCGCCTCGGTGAGGTTCTGGTCGCGCTCCACGGAGGAGAGCGAAGACATCGTTTCGGTGATCTCAGTCTCCAGGCGTTCGACCTGCTCCGCATACCTGAGGAGGGCTTCGTTTCGGTATTCCTCGTAATTTTGCTGCTGGAGGTCTTGATATGCGGAGACCATGGCCTTGGCGAAATCCCTGACCACCGCAGGGTCATGGGCCACGACCGTAAGCTCAAGGCTGCGGCTGTCGATCGGTACGACCACGACGCTCGGGATGATGCGCAGGAGATCCTCGCTGGTGGCCGTCTTGCCGATCAGACCCAGGCTCCTCGCTGCGGCAAGCTGCACGTTCGAGGAGCGGAAGCTGGTGAGGAACGCGCGGTGGAACGTGGACGTCTGGTATGTCTCCGGAATCTCACGGTCGACCATTGGCGCGCCGAATCCGTGCACGCTGAGCAGTGAGGTCGAACGGTATGCCGGAGTGGAATACATGTAGGCAACGATGCCCGCAAGCAAACCCAGCGCGAGCATGAGCAACATGAGCCTCACATGCTTTGCATATGAAAGCACTTGGGAAAAAAGCCTGAGTGGATCAAACTTTGGTTTATTATGGGAAACGCTCATGTGTAATGCTGAATCAGGCTTTGGCCGCAGGGTTTCCGGATGCGACTGTCCTGGATATCTGCCTGTCGAGGCGGCGCGATTGGAAGAAGGGCGCGATGATCTGCCAGTTTCCGGCCAGGAGGCAGCGGAGGGCATATGCAGCCAGACCGAGGATGGGCAAAGCGAGGATGGCAAGGAACCAGGCGACCTTCGCCGCGGTGGCGATGGATAGGCTGCGGACGCTCATGAATGCGGAAATGAGAAGCAGGAGCCATGCCGCAGCAACCCCCCAATAGACCGCAGGATGCATGTTCAGGATCTCTAGGCTAAAAAAACGGATGACAATATCTCTCATAACGGATAGCGAGAGCCAGATGTTCTCTCTAACGTATTCCCTGTCAAGGTTCATGTTCCCCGAAGGCCTCCGGATCCGTGCGTCGGGCTCTTCTGCCGCGTTTCCGGCACCCCGCACCGGCACCGTCCGTCATTCGCGCCACGAGCCGGGAAAACCATGAATGCCACGATTTCCCCTTCTCCCGGCGAGGCCGCAGCCGGGCGCATCCACATCCTGCAGCTGGTTACGTCCCTGGAGCCCGGCGGTTTGGAAAACGGTGTCGTGAACCTCGCAAACGGCCTCGATCCGGCCCGCTTCCGGACAAGCGTGGCCTGCCTGGAGCGGGTGGGGGATTTTGCCGGTAGGCTCGGAGAGGGAATTGGCGTCACCTGCCTGGGCAAAGCCCCGGGATTCCGTTTTTCCGCAGCGCGGATGCTGGCGCGCACGGTTCGCAGCGAGAGCATCGACATCATCCACAGCCACAATCTGGGTCCGCTGATCTACGGAGCGCTCGCCAGCGTGCTGGCAGGTGGCCGTGCCGTGCTGCTTCAGGGGGAGCACGGCCAGCTCCGGCCGGATGAGATGACCGCAAAGCGCAAATGGTTGCGGCAGGCCGGTTACGGGGTCTGCGGCGGCGTCCATGCCGTATCGGGCGGCCTCAGGGACGATCTGGTAAGCCATGGTTTTCCCGGAACCAAGATCCGGGTCATTCTCAACGGTGTGGACTGCGCCCGTTTCACACCAGTATCGGACGAGCGGAGGGCTGCGCTGCGCGGCGACTGGGGGCTATGCGGGGATTCCATCGTGGTTGGCATTGTCGGCCGTTTCGTGGCGCTGAAGGGGCATGAGAGGTTGATCGGGGCGTTCGAACAGCTCGCCCCCGACCATCCCCGCCTCCGGCTGCTCATCGTCGGGGATCACGGCCCGGAGAGGGAGAGGATACTCGGGCGGATCAAGGGCAGTGCGTTTGCCGACAGGATCGCCTGGAGCGGATATCAGCCGGAGACCGTGGATTTTTACCGGATGATGGATCTGCTGGTGGTGCCCTCGGAGAGCGAGGGGCTGTCCAACGTGATGCTGGAATCAATGGCTTGCGGGATCCCCTGCCTGGCCCATCCGGCATGCGGTGCAAGCGAGGTGATAGCAGATGGGGAAAACGGCCTGCTGCGGGACATGTCCACATCTCAGGGACTGGCCTCGGCTCTCGGCGGGATCGCCTTCAATCCATCGCTTTTGGGTGACCTTGGGGTGGCTGCGCGCCAAACCGCAGTCGAGAGGTTCTCGCTGGCCGCCATGATCGCAGGCTACGCCAGCCTTTACGAGGAACTTGTCCGGGACAAACGTGCGCTGGCGCATTGAATGCCCTGCCCGGACTCAGATATTGATCAGGATGTAGTCCCATACCCAGAAGACCAGCGAGGTCAGGGCTATGCAGGCCACCACATCGATCACTCCCAGCCTGTTCCAGAAGGGTTTTTCGGGCGCTTCCGCATCGTCTTTCCGCGTGCTGAATGCGGGGGTTTGCGCACTCGCCACCCGCAAAGGCGGCAAGCCCCCGGAAAGGTTCGCCACGTCCGCTTCCGGGCTGGGATCCGGTGTTTCCTTGGCCAATTCCTCGCCTTTGCGCAACCTGTGGAGAGCCGCAACGGCAGCTATCAGCAGGAAATACTCGGCATGGTATTGCCGGTTTATCATCCACCCGGAGACAGCGGTGGCAAGCAGCAGCACCCCGAGAATCCTCCTGCACCTGTCCTGATCGTCGTCCGCCGGCCGGAACCTGAGCAGGGTGTGTAGCGCACACCAGAGGCCGGCCACATAGATTAGCAGTCCGTAGCGCCCAAGGTCTGCGCCAACCTGCACGTAGCTCGAATGCGTTGCTTTCGGGATGTCATGGATGGTGGTATTCCCTTCCTTCCAGTCGATCAGGGCTACGAATTCCTGCCAGCCGGCCCCGGTTGCCCGCGTCTTGCTGATGCCCCTTGCCATATCCCATGCCAGAAGCCGCCCCTGCACCCCCTCGTCCGAACTGAGATCTCCCATCTGCGACATCCGGGGCAGGAAATTGAGAGCCCCGACCCCCAGCGTGAGCGCCACCACCAAGGCACCGATCTGGACGTATTTCGGCCTGCCTATCACGAATACGCTGACCAAGATGATACCTCCGACCAGGAAGGCTCCTTTGGATTCGGTCTGGTAGACGCACCAGTAGGCCAATCCCGCGCACAAGGGGAAAAGCAGCCACTTGCCGAGGGAGGTTCCACGCCAGAAGAACAGCAGGTAAGAGACCGGGATGGCCACCACGGCGGAGTGTGCGAGGGCGTTCGGGTTGTTGTGCAGCCAGGTTCCAAGGGAAAGCCGCCCCACGAACCGCTCCGTGTAACCCTTTCCTCCGGTGATATCGATCCCATACGGGATCAGGACAGCCATCAGAGCCAGGATCACCAGCGCGATCGTCCACCACCTGAGATATGAAAGCAGCCGCTGCCAGGAATTGAGGGATTGCACGGTGAGGGCATAAAAGGCGACCAAAGGCAGGAATCCTGTCAGAGATGACATCGAGTTCGGCGCAGTGAAAACCACATACACAAGGTATGTGAGCATGACCCAGTCATGAGGGGTTCTCAGCACCCCCGGGAGCGGCGAGGCGAGGGAGCGGTTGGCAAGCAGGACGCCGAGCCAAACCGCGATGATGGGCTTGATGAGGGTCAAGCCGATGAGTCCCGGCATCCAGTCCTGCGGACGCAGGAAGTAGAAAAGCAGGAAAAAAACGGCGAGAACAAATTCCATTAGTGCGCAGGCCGTGACGTTGGGGGTTCTGCGGGGATTTGTGAAGCAAGATATAAGCGATGGGCTGCGGCACTTGCCGGATGCCGGGTGGATGCTACATCCTCACACAGGCCGGAGCCTGGATGGCGGACTCGATGACCTCCGCGTATTTTTTTGCCGCTCCCGCCCAGCTCCAATCGTCGATCCCTGCGGATTGCGGCTCCGTCCCCCCGCCCTCCAGCGCCTCCTCGAGGGCCCCTGCGTAGGCATCCAGATCACCTGTCCCCACCAGCAGCCCCCTGCCCCGGTGTGTCACCAATTCCCCGATGCCGCCCACATCGGTGCTGACAACCCTCAGGCCGCTGGCCATCGCCTCGAGGATCACGTTGGGGAAACCCTCGTTGTGGCTCGAGAGGCAGAGCAAGTCCGCCGCGTTCATCCATCGGGCCACCTCCCGGGGAACCTCGCGCCCGCGCAGATCCACGTTTGTCACGGAATGGGCTGCGGCTACCGCATCCTGCATGGTGGGGCGCAAGGGCCCGTCCCCGATGAGCACCAGCCTGGCAGGGGGCATGCCGCGAGCTGCGCGCCGCCGGTTGAGCTCGGCATGCGCCCGGATCAGGAACATGGGGTTCTTCACGGGCAGGTAGTTGCCCACGAAAAGCAGCACCGGCAGCTGCGGATCGAGACCCAGCTCCCGGCGGGCGCCATCGCGCTCGCGCGGCCGGAAAGTTCCGGTGTCCACGCCGTTGTAGATGACCTTGAGGGAGCCCTCCGCAACGCCCGCTTCCTGCAGGCGGTGCGCCAGGTTGCCGCTGCGGCAGATGACCGCCGAGCTGCGGCTGATCGCGGAAACGATACTGCGTCGCCTCGCCGGGATACGGAGATAGCCATGGGTGTCCGTCCCCTGGGTAACGAGGACGAGGGGCAATCGGTGCCGCCCCGCAAGCCGCGCAACCGCACAACCGTCCGGATAGAGCCAGGAGCAAAGCACCGCCTCCGGCCTGAAATCCTTCACAAGCCTCGCAAAGGCGGGTGCCATCGCCATGGCCATCAGGCGGTCGTTGCACCAGCTTCCCACCTTCGGCACGTACGGGCAGCCCACATAGCGCGGGGAGAAGGCCAGATCCTCCCCCCTGGGAAGGGCTCCCTCCCTCCGCCAGGGCGGCATGGCCGGGCGCGGGCTGAGGACACGGATTTCCCATCCGGAGCCGAGGGAATGCAGCAGGGTGGAGTTGTCCAGCCCGCGGATGGGGTTTGCGGAATCCGGGAAAAGGTTGGATACGAAGAGCAGGCGTTTCATGGTGCTGTGCATTTCCTGGGAAGCCCGCCCGCCCGGCACGGCGGGAAGACGCTTCGGGAATCGAGGCCCGCGGAACGGAGATTGGTTGCCATCGTTCTGACTTTCAGGTTGCCAACGGCAGGAACTTCTCCTGCCATCGTGGCGGCCGAGGCAATGACATGTCCCGCTCCCGGACGCAATCCCAATGCTTTTCAACAGTTACACATTTTGGATCTTCTTCGGCCTCGTTGCATTGCTTTACCGCTTCCTGGATCACAGGCGGCGGAACCACCTCCTCCTCCTTGCCAGCTACGTTTTCTATGGATACTGGGACTGGCGCTTCCTCGGGCTCATCGCAATCTCCACGTTGATCGACTTCGTGGCCGCACAGAGGATCGCGGATGCGGAGGGGCACGCCCGCAGGCGCAAAGCCTGGCTGATGGTCTCCATATCCGCTAACCTCGGGCTGCTAGGGATTTTCAAATACCTCGGGTTTTTCGTCACGGAATTCAACACGCTCATGGAGCGGATCGGGTTAGCCGGCCCCTTGCCGGGGATTGACCTCATACTTCCTGTCGGCATCTCCTTCTACACCTTCCAGACGCTCAGCTACACCATCGATGTCTATCGGGGCCACACGCAACCGGCCCGCGGCCTCATGGACTTCTCGCTTTATGTCACCTTTTTCCCGCAGCTTGTCGCCGGGCCGATCGAACGCTCATCGCACCTGCTGCCACAGGTCGTGAACCCCCGCAAGCCGCTCGACGGCGAGCGTTTCCGGGAAGGGCTCTACTACGTGCTCAACGGGCTGTTCCGCAAGGTGGTGATCGCGGACAACATGGCCCTGATCGCAAACCATGTGTTCTCACAGCCTCCGGGGGAGCTCAGCGGCTGGCAGGTGATGCTGGGCGTGTATGCGTTCGCATTCCAGATCTACGGTGATTTCTCAGGCTATTCCTCGATCGCCCAGGGCACGGCAAAATGGCTCGGGTTCGACCTGATGGACAATTTCCGCAACCCGTATTTCGCGAAGTCTCCGCAGGAATTCTGGCAACGCTGGCATATCAGCCTCTCCAGCTGGCTGCGGGACTACCTGTACATCCCGCTGGGCGGCAACCGCAACGGCACCATCCTGACGTACCGGAACCTCACCCTCACCATGTTGCTCGGCGGCCTCTGGCACGGGGCGGCCTGGACTTTCGTGATCTGGGGCGCGATTCACGGCCTCTGGCTGGCAGCCCACCGACTCGCCACAAGCGGGCGCGGGAGGGACGGCAAGGCGGTGCGCGGCGGGAAGCCATGGGCGCTCGCAAGGATGCTGGTGACCTTCCACATCGTCTGCCTGTGCTGGCTGTTCTTCCGCGCTGACTCGGCCGGCCAGGCGGTCTCGATGCTCGGCCAACTCTCGCTCGGCGGATGGCAGTGGGGTGCTTTGGAGAACGGGATCGCCTCGCTGATGGCGCTCTATCTGGCGCCCTTGCTCGCCTATGAGTTCTGGTGCGAGCGCAAGGGCGACCTGCTCGCCCTGACCCGGGCACATTGGGGCTGGCGGGCGGCGGCCTACCTCTACATCCTTTGGATGATCCTGTTCTTCGGATCCCCGGTTCAGCAGGAGTTCATCTATTTCAGGTTCTGAGCAAAAATGACTGAGGAAACAACCAACGCGAACACCGTCAGCCCGGCCAGGGATGAATGGAAGGTGCTCTTCGTGCTTGCGATATCCCTGCTGCTCATGGAGGGCTTGGTGCGCTGCTTTGCCGGATCGCTTTCCATCGATCTCCGCAACACCATCGCAACGCCTCAGACATCGGAGCGCATCGCCCGCGCTCCCGGCAATGTCCGGACGATACTTGTGGTTGGCAACTCGCTGGCGCGGCGCGGCGTGGACACCGCCTTGCTCGGCGGCGGGGAGCACCCGGCCGAGGTGGAGGTCTTCGCACCGGACGGCAGTTCCGTCGCGCAGTGGGACTGGGGTGTGAAACGATATTTCGCAAATGCCGGGGCGCATCCCGATATGATCCTCGTGATGACCGGGCGAACCCATTTGCTGGACATCCCCGCCTCCCCGGAAACCCTGGGTGCCTACTTCGTCGGTGCTCAGGATCTCGGCGCGGCGCTCAGGTCCATGCCGGACGGGGAAAGCTCACTCCGCCTGCTACTGGGCGCAGGATCGCACCTCCTTGCGAACCGCGACCGGGTCCGCACCCGCATCGGCTATTCCTTCATGCCCGGCTTTGAGACCGCCTGGCCGGAGCTCACCGCAGGAAAGGAACCAGGCCAGCCGGACGGGCGGGAGCAGGCGGTCGGCACGGAATCCCTGCGACGCCTGGTATCCACCGCCCGCTCCATGGGTTCCGACCTCCGTGTCTTCAGCGTTCCCTTGCCGGAGCCCTATCGGTTGCCACAGCCGGTGCTGGGATTCCTTTCCGAGACAGGCACCCCGTATGCTGATCTTTCCGTGGTGCCGGGCATCACACCGGAGCATTTCCCGGACGGCTATCACCTTGATGAGGATGGGGCGAAAATTTTCACCCGGGCAATCCTGGACTCCCTTCGCAGGCAATCCACCGGGGAGAAACTTAGCGGAGATGCCCCACATGACAGATAAGCCCGCCCACAGCCACATTTTCCTGACCACGGAAATCTTCCACCCCGACCAGATGGGGGGGGGCTGCTGCAGTTCGCCCGCTACGCACCCGGATTGCGCAGGCACGGGATCACCGTGCATGTCTGCACCGCGCTCCGGCCGCATCACCTTTGCGATAGCGAGGAATGGAACTCGATCCATATCCTGAGGTTTCCGGATTGCGTGGATGAAAGCCATCACCGCGAGCGCGAGCTGATCCTTGCCAAGGCACTGGGCCTGATCCGGGGAATGGATCCGGGCAAGGGCTGCATCCAGCCCAACGGCGAGACCTGGCGAACCACGTTCGCGTTGGCCAGGGCGCGGATGATGGGGATCCCCTCCACGTTCTATTTCAGCATGTTCCCCCCGGAGTCCGATCTCAGGGGATGGGCCAAGCTCAGGGCGAGGCTGCGCATCTCCCTCTGCCTGCTTCCATTCCGGCGGCTGGTCTTCTGCAGCCGCGCCCTCAGCCGCGCCTACGGCTCGCTCGGCTGCATCCGTGCCGGGCGCATGGCGCTGGTGCCGAACGGGGTCGATCTCGAAAGGTTCAGGCCGCCCGGCAACACCGGCGAGAAAGAGGCGGAACGCCGCCAACTCGGCCTTCCCGAGAAGGGCTTGATGATCCTGTACGTTGGCGGCTTCATGCCGCGCAAAGGCTGCGACCTGCTGCTGGAGGCATGGGCACGGGCGGAGAGCCTCCACCCGGATGCCTTCCTCGTTTGCGTCGGCAGCCAGGGCATGCGGCAGACCTTCCGCGATCCTGAGCTGCAACGGGAGATGGGGGATTTCCAGTCCTCGATGGCCGGCCTGGCTGAGAGGCTGGAATCACGGGGGCGGCTGAACATGGCGGGCGAGGTGAACAATGTTGACGCATACTACCGGGCGGCCGACGTGTTCGTGTTCCCCTCCCGCCGGGAAGGGCTGCCCAATGCCGTGCTGGAAGCCATGGCCTCAGGGCTGCCATGCCTGCTCGCACCCTTCCATGGGTTCCCTGAGAGCGGGGAGGAATTCGGAGCGGCCGGGAACGAGTTCCTGCGGGTTCCGCATGACGCGGATTCGTGGGTGGCCGCCATTTCCGAAATTTTGGGCGATGCGGGGCGGAGGGCGGAGCTGGGTCAGAACGCGCGCCGCCTGATGGAACGCACCCAGGGCTGGGACGCCACGGTTGCAGGCTTGGCGAACACATATCTCGGGCTGATGGGAGGGGACAAATGACACGGGACACGTTTTTGCCCGGAAAGCTGAAACGAGCAGCCGGGGATCTGCTACGGTATTCCCCGCTTTCCAGGCGGGCGTTCTCGGCGATCAAGGGATTTGGGGCTGCGTTCGCCCGCGATGGGAGCATGAGGCTTGTCAGGTGGCTTGACAGCTATCGCTTCGCCACCGGCGGCGGCGCGTGGGAAGGCCTCACCCGGAATCGCCTTTCACAGTGGCACGGGACGGCAAGCGCCGGGATCTGGAGGGACTCACGGATCGGCTGGGACCGATTCAAGGGCTGGCAGCAATCTGGCCCGCTCAGCCGCACCGTGGTGCTCAAGGCCCCGGCGCAGGCCGAAAGAGGGGTGCTGCTTGTCACCTTCGAATACAATTGGTTCAAGCTCCTCAGGGATGCGGATGTAGCCCGGCGCATCGAGTCGGAATACGACATCATCTTTTCCACCAGCTCTTCCCCAGGGGATTACGCCATGCTCGGACTGGCGCTCTCCACCCTGGCCGGCCCGGTGTATGTCATGGCTTGCAATTATGGCGAGATAGCCAAGCTCGAGGGATTCCATCCCCGCGTGCGCTGCCTGCCCATGCTGCCCTGCGACTGGCTGGACCCATCCGCGTACCGGCCGAAACCATGGGAAGACCGAAGCATCGACATCCTGATGGTGGCCGGTTGGGGGCCGGTCAAACGCCACTGGCATTTCTTTGATGCCCTGCGGTCGCTGCCACCGGGTCTCAGCGTGGTTTTGGTCGGCCAGCCGGATGGCGCATATGACCGCAATTCGATTCTCCGGCTGGCGCGCGAGTTCCGTGTTCCTCAGAAACTCGTGGTTCACGAGAGCCTTGGCATCGATCAGGTCCGCGAGCTGCAGTGCGACAGCCGGATCTCCGCCGTGTTCAGCAGGCGCGAAGGATGCTGCGTTGCTGTCGCCGAATCCCTGATGGCTGACTCTCCCGTCGCCCTGGTCACAGGAACCCACATGGGGCCGGCGGAATACATCAACGGCCAAACCGGCTGCTTCCTACCGCTCCGCGGGACGGGGCCGGCGCTGGCGGAATTCCTCAGGCGGGCGGAATCCTGCCGCGCGCGGGAATGGGCCGTGCAACACATCGCGAACACGGTTTCCGCAGACAGGCTCGGGATCTTTTTCGCCGCGGAGCGGGTTGAGCGCGGGGAGCCATGGTCCGGCGGGCTGGCTGTGCCGAAATGGAGCCCCCACCCCATGATCCCCGAGGGTGCCGCACACGACAGCCTGGCGGGCGCATTCGAGGGCCTGCACCGCAGTTTTCCCGGGCTCTTCCCCAGGGATCTCATCCATACGAGCAGGCTGTGAGCGCGCCGCGGCCGCGCGTTCAGAGATCCCGGAGATTTTCGTAATACCACCTTGCGGCGGCAGCGATGCCCTGGGAAAAATCGAACCGTGGGGCGTAGCCAAGCAAGGCGGTCGCCTTGGCTATCGATGCCTGGGAGTGCGGGATATCGCCTACGCGTGAGGGCCCGTGGACCGGCTTGACCGCCCTGACCTGCGGATCGAACTCGCCCAGATGTTCCTGCAGCGCCGCGACCAGATCGTTCAGGTTGGTGCGCCCCCCGCAGGCGGCGTTGTAAACCGTGTTGACCGCCGCCGGATCCGAGGCCAAGGCCGCCAGCTGGTTGATCTGCACGACATTGTCCACATACGTGAAATCGCGCGAGAACAGCCCGTCGCCATTGATGACGGGGCTTTCATGCCGCAGCAGGGAGATGGCAAACTTGGGGATCACGGCAGCATACGCGCCGAAAGGGTCCTGCCGGGCGCCGAAGACATTGAAGTAGCGCAGGCCCACCGTTTCCATCCCGTAGAGCTCGGAAAAATTCCCGGCATACAGCTCATCCACATACTTGGTGATGGCATAGGGCGAGAGCGGCCTGCCGATGTTATCCTCGACCTTGGGCAGCGCCGTGCTGTCGCCGTAGGTGGAGCTGCTGGCCGCATAGACGAAGCGTTTCACCTTCGCATCGCGGCTGGCCAAAAGCATGTTGAGGAAGCCCATGACATTGACCTCGGTGGAGAGGATGGGATCCTCGATCGAGCGGGGCACCGATCCCACCGCCGCCTGATGCAGCACGTAGTCCGCTCCATCGCACGCCTTGCGGCAGGCCGCCAGGTCGCGGATATCCCCCTCGATGAGGGTGAAATTCGCATCGGATGCATGATGGGCGATGTTTTCCCTCTTCCCGGTGAAAAAATTGTCCAGGCATACGACTTCGTTGCCCTGGCCGAGGAGCGCATCGGTCAGGTTCGAGCCGATGAAGCCCGCCCCGCCGGTGACGAGGACGCGTGAGTTGGTGATCGTTCGGTTCATGAATTTCGGGAAATCTTTCTTCTACAACCTTCCATCCACGGCGTCCTGCGGGAGGAGATATTTCACATCATACAGGATGCCCTGCGGGGTGGTCAGGCTGCGTACCCAACGATGCCCCGCCTTGCGGAATTCCTCATGGGCGACGGCAACGATCACCGCATCGTAAGTGCCGGCCACAAGCTCCGCGCCGGATGCGATGAGCTTCAGGCCGTGGATCCGCAAAACCTCCTCCGGCTCGGGCCACGGGTCGTGCACGTCAACGTGGCAGCCATAGGATTCTAGCTGCCGGATCACGTCGATGACCTTGGTGTTGCGGATATCCGGACAGTTTTCCTTGAAGGAAAGCCCCATCACAAGCACCCGTGCACCGTTGACAGGCAACCTGCGCAAAAGGAAAAGTTTGATCACCTCCGAGACGATGTAGCCGCTCATGTTGTCGTTGATGCGGCGTCCGGCGAGGATCATCTCCGGGTGGTAGCCGCATTGCTGCGCCTTGTGGGTCAGGTAATAGGGATCCACGCCGATACAGTGGCCGCCGACAAGCCCCGGGCGGAAAGGCAGGAAATTCCATTTGCTGCCGGCCGCCTCAAGCACATCGAGGGTATCGAGTCCCATCCGGTTGAAAATGAGGGCCAGCTCGTTGACCAGCGCGATGTTCACGTCCCGCTGGGTGTTCTCGATGACCTTCGCGGCCTCGGCGGTGCGGATCGAGGCGGCCTTGTGGGTGCCCGCCGTGATGATGCCCGAATAGAGGGAATCGACAAACTCCGCGGCCTCGGGTGTCGATCCGGATGTGACTTTCCGTATCATCGTCAGGCGGTGCACCTTGTCCCCGGGGTTGATGCGCTCGGGGCTGTAGCCTGCGTAAAAATCCTCATTGAGCCTGAGCCCGCTGACTCTTTCCACCACCGGGATGCAATCCTCCTCTGTCGCCCCGGGATAGACCGTGGATTCATAAATGACGAAATCCCCCCGGGCGATGACACCCCCCACCGTCTCGCTTGCGCGCAGCAAGGGGGTGAGGTCGGGGCGGTTGGATGAGTCGATCGGTGTCGGCACGGTGACGATATAGACATTGCATTCGCCCAGATCCCCGGGGTCGCATGTGAAGGAAAGCCGCCCGGCGGATGCAAGCTCTTCGGGCGAGCATTCCAGGGTCGAGTCCCTACCTTCCCTGAGCGCCGCGATGCGGGAGGGATCTATGTCAAAGCCGCGGACTTCGTGCCGCTTGCCGAACTCGACCGCCAGCGGCAGCCCCACATAGCCAAGGCCGATCACGGCGATCTTCGTCTCTTTGGGGTTCAGTTGCATGCGTTTCCATTGTCTTCGGTTTGGGGCGGCTGATAGGCTTCGGATCCGGGGAGCGTGTTGTTCACATATCCGGCGGACCCGTCTTGCGAAATCACCTTGCCGGGGATCCCTACGACCACCGAGCCGGGCGGGACATCCTTCGTGACAACGGCATTTGCGCCAATCGCGGCATGGTCTCCGAGGCGGATCGCCCCGAAGACAACCGCACCCGGGCCGATATACACATGGTCACCTATCTCCGGAGTTCCCGGTTTCGGGCCTCGGTTGGCGATCCCGAGGGTCACGCCGTGGGAGATGTTCACGTTGCGGCCGATGCGGCAGCGGCGGTTCACCACGATGTTGAGCGCGTGCGCGAGATAGAGACCGCCGCCGACATCCATCATCGGATCCATGAAAACGCCATGCCGTACGGCAGCCCTCCGGTGCAGGGAGGAGGCGATGTGATAGATGCCGTATCGGGTGGCGCTGTGGCTCCTGAGCATCCTGCACAAACGCATCAGAAAAGTGATGCGGAACCCCGACTCATGCCTCCACGCATGGAGGAAGGCGCCCGCCCCCAGCCGCCCCTCGTAGCGGTAGAGATCCTCGCGGACCAGCAGTGTGAACTCCCTTTTGGTCATTGTCTCATAAGGCGCGCGCGGCGATGGAGCGCGCGCGGGGATTGTCATGGCTTCACGCCGATGCGCGCGGATGCGTCCACCCGGCAGAGCATGGGACCGGGAGGGTGGCTTTGGAAATACTCATCGACAGCCTTTCTTGCACCCTGCCAGAAACCGTAGTCGTCGATGATGAGAATGCCGCCCGGAACCAGCCTGGGATAGAGGTGCTCCAACTCATGTTTCGTCGATTCATACCAATCCGTGTCGAGCCTCAGCAATGCGATGCGGTCGGGCACCGTTTGCGGGATGGTGTCTTCCACCTTACCCTTCACCAGTGTGATCCTTTCCGCCGGATAGCTGGTGGACGCCATGTTTGCGCGCACTTCGTCGAGCGGTGAAATGCACCAAACGGATCTGGCATCCGATTTTTCCGTACGGGCAAGCTGCCGGGCGGCAAGCTCCCCGTCATAGCTAGTGTCCGCCTCGGTAGGCTCGCTCATGCCCTCAAAGGTATCGTAGAGCCATAGATGACGCTCGGTGGAACCGCGCTTGATGAGCGTCTCGGCCATCGCCATCGCCGAACCGCCCCGCCAGACACCGCATTCCACAATATCGCCCTCGATCCGGCGCGCCTCAATGTGCTGGATCGCATCGACGAGAACCGCGATGCGCTCCGGCGTCGTCATCGTGAAGGGTTCCACCTTTCCAAGCACCTCGCGCTGCAGGCCTGAGAGATCGTATGGCCATGCGTCGCCCTTCTCGGGAGAGCGCCTGAGTTCGAGGCGCAGCGGCCTCAGGATTGAGTTGGCGATTTTTTTGAGTAAGGATGTCATGTCTGGCGTTTTCAGGGATACGGGCGGCGGAGTTCAGGCGCCCGGGGCGTGGATCGGAATGCTGCGCTGCGGCCGATTTTCCAGCATCATGCACTCGTCGATGGAGCGCACAAGGGTTACCCCATCCTGCATCCTTTTTTTGTGCATCCGAGCCCAGCGGAAGGAGTCGTATCGGACAAGCAACCGTTCCGGCAGGATGCCGCGCAGGCAGCGCCGGAGCGGGCTTGCTGCCGCGCCGGGGCCCGCCTTGGCTGTGCCCTGCTTCCATGTCGCGGAGTAGTCGCTTTGGTAAGGTGGCGCGGATAATGCGGGCGAGGGATCGCAGCGCTGGGCTATCATCACAAGCTCCAAGGGTCCATCGCCGGGAAAGCTGATACGCCGACCCAGATCCGCGGGATCCTGCACACGGAAAATCCTCTTGCGCCCCGCCGATTCGGACAGCGCCATCATCAGAACCCGGAAGCCGTTCACGCCATTGAACAGCCGGAAAAAAAGCTCGGGGCTGAATTGGTAGAAACCATGGCCGTTGTAATTGTTGCTCGGCGTGGCGCTTACGAACACCCCGCCTACCTTCACCAGGTTCATCGCGTTGGCGATCGCGTTGGGAAAATGGAAAACGTGCTCCAGCGTACCTCCGTCGAAGACAATGTCATAACGCCCGTGCCACTCCTCGGGAATGGGATTGTTGAGATCGTGGAGCAGGGAGCAGGACTCGTAGGCGGAGGCATCCATGGATTCGACCGTGCCCACGCCCACCGCCTTGAAGAAAGGCTCGGCGAAGGCATCGCCGCCCAAGGTCAGTTCCGGATTGGCGGCCATGATTTCCGAAAGGCCAGGCACATCCCGGACATCGCGGGGTGAAACCGCAAAGTGCTGCCGCCCGAATGTCAGCAGGGAACCCATCGGGATACCCCGTCCCTTCATGCTCAGGAATGTCGCCGCTCCGATTCTTTCTAGACCCATGTCATCTGCTTTCGGCGGACGCTGGGGCACCATGGCGTGATAGTCAATAGGCTTCGGGCGCGGACGCCCGTCGCGGTGATTCCGCGGGTGGATCCGCCTGCATGGCCACCGCTTGCCAAGCCGCTGGAATTCGAGGCTGGAATTCGAGGCTGGACGGGCGCGGAGTGGCGTGTTTCGCTCCATCATCAGTTTCCGATTCCACAGGAAAGGAATTTTTCCCCCTCCTACGATGCGCTCCATCTCCCACATTGCCGCGTTCCCCGCCTTGCTGGCCTGCTTCTTCGCCGCTTGGGGAATCGGGACAACGGCCGCCCAGACACAGAGCCCGTGGGTGTCGCGGACATCCGCATCAACCCAATCGCTCAGCTCCGTCGCCTTCGGGGCGGGTCTCTACGTCGCCGTCGGAGATGGGGGCGCCATCGTCACCTCACCGGATGCGGTGGCTTGGAGCCCGCGCACCTCCGGGACAACTGCGCCGCTCCGGGGCATCTGCTTTGGGGCTGGCCAGTTCGTTGCCGTCGGCGGCTCCGGCACCATCCTGAGCTCCCCGGACGGCATCACATGGACAGTTCGCACATCCCCCACAACGCTTTTCCTTTCCGGGGTGGCGCACGGTGCCGGGAAATTTGTGGCGGTTGGCGCCTTCGGGGTGGCTCTGACATCTCCCGATGGCATCGCCTGGGCTTCGGTCGATTCCACGGCGGACGGGAAATTCCTCCAAGGAATCATCTATGCGGGAGACCTGTTTCTCGCCTTCGGCCAGGAGGCCGTGATGATCGATGGGGAACTCCACGGCACGTTGCGCTCCTCCGCAGACGGACTGGAGTGGGAAACCGTCACCATGCCGATAAGCAGCGACGTCTATGCAGCCACTTATTTCCGTGGCCGCTACTACACCGGCGGCATCTACGGCGAGTGCTTCTCATCCGCCGACCTCTTGCTCTGGCGGCAGGAGGATCTCGGAACGTTCTTCAGCATCCGCGCCATGGCCACCGACGGCCACACCCTGGTGGCGACAAGCGAATCCGGGAACATCCATTCCTCCAAGGACGGCGCGACATGGACCTCTCGCGCCTCGGGCGTTCCCGCAACCCTCTTCGGCGCGGCATACGCAAACGGCATCTTCGTCATGGCGGGCGCAGTCAATGTGGGCAGCGGAACCATCCTCACCAGTCTCCAGGATCCCATCGTATCTGCCTATGATGCCTGGAAATCGCTCAAATTCACGGAAATCGAACAGGCAGATCCGGAGATCAGCGGCCCCGGCGCGGATTTCGACCGCGATGGCATCCCCAATCTCGCCGAGTTCGCCCACGCACTCGCACCCAAGTCCCCCGATTACGGAACCGACAGGCTGCTTTCCATGCAGTTCGGAGCCCCTTACACGTCCGTCAGCCTGACATGGACCTACGACAACATCGCAGCAGAGTACGTCACCATCCGGATCCGCTACAGCGACACCCTCGCCCCCGGAAGCTGGATGACCCTGCCCAACCCCATCGAGATCCTAGGCAGCGACGGCGATCTGCGCAACGCACTGACCGTGGATTCCGGACCGCTCGAAGGGACTCGGTTCTACCGGCTCGAATACACCCTGGTTGAGTGAATGCGATAGTCCTGGCGGGTAATCGCTTATATGATGATTCCAGCAGATTGCCGTGTTTGCAGATTAGCCTAAAAGGGAGACAAGAATAGGCAGTCACAACATCCCGGAGTTTTTTCTTGCTTTTGTGGACGGCTTTCATAGTAACTTCTCATTCCCCCTTTCTAGGGTGATGTATGGCTAACAAATCGATTCCTCCTATGAAAACAAACCAATTACAATCACCCCGAGACAACCACACTCCACTTGCCGAGTCACCCTCCAGACCCAACTGCCGGTTGAGAGGGCTATTTTTCGCTTGGTTAGTCCTGATGTGCGGCGGCTTTGCTTATGGGGTGGAGACCGTGATTGTCTCTCCCAACGTTCTGACCGTTGGCGGACCAGGAGGATTCCCTGACGCCGATGATTCGTTTTCCGGCCCAGTGCCGATCGGTTTCACCTTCACCTACGGCGGTGTTGGATACACCACCTGCCAGATGAGCACCAATGGGGTGCTCTTCTTTACCAATCCGACATCCCAATTCAGCAACACTGCTCTGACTTCGATAACCAACAGCCAGGGCATCTATCCTCTCTGGGACGATCTTTATGTCGGACCCAGCGGCAACCCGATACCTTCCACCGCGGTTTACGCCACAACAGGCGCGCCCGGCAGCCGCATCTTCGTCATGCAGTGGACCAACTGGTATAGCTTTGGCGAAAGTTTCGAGGTTGGAACTTTCAATGTTGTCTTATACGAAGGTTCAAATAAAATCGACATCTACTATAGGAACATGCTGGGAGCAAGTGCCCAGCGCGGTTACGGGGCATCAGCCACCATCGGACTCGTGTCCTCCGGCGGCTACGTGAATCAATATTCCCTCAACTCGCCGGTAGCCACCGAAGGAAGGTTGCTGACCTACACCCCCGCTGCGGGTGGCAACACCCCTTACTCCCTTTCCGTCCAGGACGTGACCCCGGCGACCGCAGCCGCCATCCCGACCTATTTCCTATTCGCCGTCACGAATCCGAAGCAGCCTTTGAACCTATCCGCCAATCCAGGCTCACCGAACGCCACCTCGGCAACCCTTACATGGAGCCTCGGGAACAATGGCGTAGACCCTAGCAACTTCACCATCCGCTACTCCACAAGCCCCTCCATGGCAGGCTTTATCGAAACTTCCGCCATCGCAGCTCCCGGCCAGCCATATGTTCTCACCGGCCTCACCCAGGGAGTGACATATTACTGGCAGGTCGTATCGCGCAACGCGACGAATTACTCGACATCAACCACTTCCACATTCGTGCAGACACCCAACACCCCGCCTGTTGCGTTCGCGGGTTCTTTCACCACACAGCTCGACACTTCCTACAGCGGCACACTTGTGGCCACCGATGCAGACAATTCGCCACCCAGCAGCGGACTCATCTACTCCATCACCACCCCTCCCGCGCATGGAAGCGCGGTGATTACAAATTCTGCGACGGGGGCTTTCACCTACACCCCCACAACGGGTGTTTCCGGAGCCACCAGCTTCGGATTCAGGGCATTCGATGGCACCGCATTCTCCAACGAAGCATTCATCAGCCTCAACGTGATTTCCAATCTCCCCCCCGTCGTCACGCTCAACGGCCCGAGCAGCGTGACCCTGGAGTGCTTCGTGGATTTCTACACCGAACTGGGCGCCACCGCGACGGATCCCGAGGACGGCTCCCGCCCGGTGGTCATCAGCGGCACGGTTGACCGCACGAAGGTCGGGGTATACACCAGGACATACACCGCCACCGACAGCGAGGGCGCCACCGGCACGGCCACCCGCACCATCAACGTGGTGGACACCCTCCCACCCGTCATCTCCGCCCCCTCCGGCATCCTCGTGCCCTCCGCCATCGGCGGCCTCAGCGAGAGGATCTTCTACTCCCCGACGATCACCGCCAGCGACAGGGCGCAGGGCAACGTGGCCGTGCACCCATATCGCACCCGACGGGCACCAGGTTCCCGGTCGGCAAGACCACCGTCACCTGCACCGCCACCGACCTCTACGGCAACTCCGCGACGGCCGCATTCGATGTCATCGTCCTCGAGCTGCAGGAATCGCCCGGCACCCGCTACATGGATGTCGTCAGCTTCCGCGGCGATGCTGTGCCTGCGGGAGCCTCCGGTGAGATCTTCAACGTCAACAACGCCTTCATCAACAACGCCGGCGACGTGATCTACGACGCACGCCTCTCCGGCGCGGGCTCCAATGACGCCGCCGTGTTCTTCGGCCCGGCGGGCGGGGTCCAGACCGCCATTGCGGTCAAGGGCACGCCTGCGGGAGCGGGCAACTTCGGCGCTTTCAGCAAGCTGACGCTCAACAACCTCGGCAACGCCGGCTTCGAGTCGCTTGTCGGAACCACCCCGGGCCACTTCGCCAACACCGGAGGAGCCGTCCTGGCCTCCGCCCAGAAGGGTGCGGCCTCGCCGCTTGCCGGCAGCCGACATACAACGCCCTCTACCAGCCCGCCATGGCCTCCAACGGCGATCTGCTCACCCCGGCCTACCTGCTCCTGGGCTCCGGAAGCGGGGTCACGATCGCCGACGACACGGTCATCACCGGCAGCGCCGGCACGGTGATCGCACGGGAAGGCTCGCCCAGCTCCATCCCGGCGACAAACTACGGCCAGCTCCACCAGCGCGTGGTGACCAGCGAGGCGGGCGAAAGGTATGCCTTCCCCGCGTTCCTTGAGGAGGCGGTCTTCGACCCAGCCACCAACACCGGCCTCTTCGTCGGCACCCTCGGTGCCGGCCAGCCCTCGCTCGTCGTCCGCGAAGGCGATGCGGCCGGCGGGGTGAGCGGCGCGGCCTTCTTCCAGTTCCTCGGCGAGGCGGTCAACAGCGCCGGTGAAATCGCCATGCGCGCCAACGTGACGGGCACCGGATCACCTCCTCAACAACGAGGCGATATAACCAACGCGGGCAACACCTCGCTGCCGCCGGTCCTCGTCGCCAGGGAGGGTGCCGTCGCCCCTTGCGCACCTAGGAACAGGGTCGCCTTCGCAAGGTTCACCACCCTGCACATGAACGATGACGGCTCGGTGGTCTTCCACGCATACCTCAAGGATGCCACCGGGATCCCCACGGTCACTTCCGCCAACGACGGCAGCATCTGGCGCTGGAGCGGCGGAGCACTCAGCCTCGTCGCCCGCGAGGGCGAGCTTGCCAACAACACCGCCGGTGCGCGCCTGCTGAGCATCAACGGCTTCGACTGCAACGATGTGGGCGGCGTCGTCTATGACGCGACCCTCGTGCCGGGTGTCGGCGATGCCACCACCGCCACCAACCAGGCGGTCTTCGTCGACCGCGGCGCCTCGGATCCCGCCCCGCTGCTGGTGATGCGCCGCAACGATTCCTTCGATGTCGATGGAACCACCCACAGCGTGGCCGGGATCAAGATCAGCACCGAGTCGAACGTGGGCGGCGGCACCGGCGGCTACGGCCGCGCCATCAACGACTCCGGGGACATCGTCTTCAACCTGACACTCTCGGGCAACAAGTCGGGGATCTTCATCCTCGGCACGCCTCCTCCCTGAAACCGGATCCGAACGCACTTTTGCCCAGCGGGGCCGCTCCAGACCGGGGCGGCCCCGCTCGCTTCGGGGGGGCTTTGATAAGCGGCGGCATTGGTAGGTGCTGGACGACGAAACCGAAAAAACCTGCCCGCAACAAATCAAGGGTGTTTCCATTTCCGTAACCGGCGGACGGGGACTTTGTCGCGCCATTTGCCCGGCTTTGCTCAACCTTCGGCGCTTGCACACCAATCACCTTGCCGTGCTTGAGCAACTGACACAGGTGGTTTGATCTTCTCATTGGAAACGACGGATTCAACATGACGAGTTGATTGTTGGAAATACTGGCTCCGAATTCGGAAATCTCCGCCCTTGCGGCTTCCCTCCGTGTTGATCGGCAAGTTTCAGGAAAAACGCGGCGCTGCAACCCACTTCGAGCATACATCAGGTCTTCTTGAATTTTCCGAGCTTGTTCAGGAGGCGGGTCAGCTTGTGCTCGTTGCGGATCACATACTCGCCAGTCACCTGCCGGTTGGTCGGATGGCGCACGTGTTCGGTGGATTTGACCAGCTACCGCGTAAAATTGATTCCATTTTTAGGACGGAATCTAACTGGCCGGCAGATATCGAAATTCGGGACTTTTTACGAATCATCTTGACCCTGAATGGCTCTATGAATAAGGACTTTTAGGCGTTTTTTGTCAGTCGCATACATCACCTGTTTCAATACGGAACTCCAGCTCTCCGCCAAAACGCCGCCACAATTGCACCAACATACGATCATGAAGAAGCCAACCGCACTCATCACGGCAGCCGCACTGCTGACCACCGCCTGCCTGGCAGCGACACCAAGCGGCACATCCACCGGAATTCCAAGCATCACCGAGCAGCAGCTCTCGGAGATCGCCGCCGCCGCCGCCATGCGATGGGAGGCCACCGGACTGACTGATTCACAGAAAGAAACGCTGCGCGGCCTGCGCTACGAGATTTCAGACATGCAAGGTAGCGTGCTTGGCTCCTACCGGGAGGGCAAGGTCTGCATCGACACGAACGCCGCCGCCAAGGCTGGGTACATTGATGCCACCCCGGGCTCCGACGAGGAATTCCGCAGCTTTGGATCGTCCACACAACTTGCCGCCAAAGAGGGCATCTCCGGAGGGTTGGACCTTCTCAGCGTTGTGCTACAGGAGCAGGGTCATGCGCTCGGCCTGAAGGACAGCTTCAGGGATGCCGACAACGTGATGTTCGCCTTCAATGCGAAGGGCATACGCCTTCTCCCTGCGGCGGGACAGGCCGAGGGATCGATTCCCGGCAGCCTCACCGGCACGCATTTCTCCCACTACCGCGGCGGCTCCGTGACCCACACGGTCAGCGCCACTGGCCTGGTGACCATCGAGGTGTTTTCCGTCTGGGGATCATTCATCAGCCAACCCACATTCCAAATGTACACGGGTCCGAGCCAAGGAGGATCTTTTTTGGGTAACTTCGTTACACTTCAAGATACACCGAACTACGCCTCCGGAACGGAATTGGGCGGAGCAGGATTCACGGTGTCTCGCTATGTGGCCGTTTACCAATTGCCTTCCGCAGGCACATACTATGCGACATGGAATTCCTGTTGCAGGGTTGACGGCATCAACAACGCGCCCGCAAACAGTTGGGAACTCGAGACCGGCATCGTATGGAACGGATCCACGGCTTCCGCAAGCCCTACCCAGCGGGAGGCAACCATCGATGTCGTTGCTAGGGGATTCAATTACGTGCAGAACCTCAATAGCGTCGATCCCGACGGATCACCTGTTAGCTATGGTTTCCTGGTTGGAGCAGGTGATCCCCAATACGGGGCGGCAACGCAAATCCCTGGTATCAATCTTGACGGATTGGGTAACGTCAACATTTCCAGCGCCAACACAGCATCCCTAGCCTTGGGTCGCTGGATTTACAAGACACGGGTGACCGACGGGCAGGGAGCCTACTCTGACCGGGATGTGATGATCGTCGTGGAGAACGCATCCTCCGGCCCCGGCTTGAACCCGAATGCCCCCGTGCTTGCTCCCATCGCGAACCGGACCGTTGCAGTGGGATCGCCCCTGAGCTTCGTTGTCTCAGCAACCGATGCGGACAACGACTCGTTGACGATACGCGCTCAGTTGCTGCCCAGCGGCTCGACCCTTCCGCAGGCCACCGCCGTGGGCACGGTGAACTCAACCTTCAACTGGACTCCCGCTCCCGGGCAGGAGGGTGTATACACCATCAACGTCGAGGCCTTCGATAATGTGGCCGTGCCCATCATTGCCAGCCAGCAGGTTCAGATCACCGTCACAGGAGCCAACGACCCGCCGGTGTTGGATCCGATCGGAAACAAGAGCGTCGCCAACGGCGGAACGCTATCATTCACCATCAGCGGCAGCGATCCGGATATGGATGGACTCACCTACAGCGCATTCTTCCTGCCCTCCGGAGCCTCCTTCAATCCCGGTACCAGGACATTCACTTGGACGCCGACCGCTGGGCAATACAACAATACCTTCACCAATGTCCGCTTCCGTGTCACCGATGACGGGGTGCCAAACCTTTTCACCGAGGAGGCCATCAATATCACGGTGGGCGCAGGAAACGTGGCACCTGTGATCGCACCGGTCGCAACCGTGACAGCCCAACTCAACCAGCCACTGACGATCCCCATCTCAGTTACGGATTCCGCAGGGCAGACGATCAGTGTCACCGCCCCTATCATACCGGCGGGCGGCTCCTTCACTTCGACCCCCGGAACCAGCCCTGTAAGCGGCACATTCACCTGGACCCCGACAGTTGCCGGGCCTGCAACCCTGCGGATTCGTGCCGAAGACAATGGCGCCCCTATCCTGAGCAGTTTCCAGGATATTACCATCAACGTAACCTCCAATCTCCCCCCCGTCGTCACGCTCAACGGCCCGAGCAGCGTGACCCTGGAGTGCTTCGTGGATTTCTACACCGAACTGGGCGCCACCGCGACGGATCCCGAGGACGGCTCCCGCCCGGTGGTCATCAGCGGCACGGTTGACCGCACGAAGGTCGGGGTATACACCAGGACATACACCGCCACCGACAGCGAGGGCGCCACCGGCACGGCCACCCGCACCATCAACGTGGTGGACACCCTCCCACCCGTCATCTCCGCCCCCTCCGGCATCCTCGTGCCCTCCGCCATCGGCGGCCTCAGCGAGAGGATCTTCTACTCCCCGACGATCACCGCCAGCGACAGGGCGCAGGGCAACGTGGCCGTGGTCCTATCGCACCCGACGGGCACCAGGTTCCCGGTCGGCAAGACCACCGTCACCTGCACCGCCACCGACCTCTACGGCAACTCCGCGACGGCCGCATTCGATGTCATCGTCCTCGAGCTGCAGGAATCGCCCGGCACCCGCTACATGGATGTCGTCAGCTTCCGCGGCGATGTGCCTGCGGGAGCCTCCGGTGAGATCTTCAACGTCAACAACGCCTTCATCAACAACGCCGGCGACGTGATCTACGACGCACGCCTCTCCGGCGCGGGCTCCAATGACGCCGCCGTGTTCTTCGGCCCGGCGGGCGGGGTCCAGACCGCCATTGCGGTCAAGGGCACGCCTGCGGGAGCGGGCAACTTCGGCGCTTTCAGCAAGCTGACGCTCAACAACCTCGGCAACGCCGGCTTCGAGTCGCTTGTCGGAACCACCCCGGGCCACTTCGCCAACACCGGAGGAGCCGTCCTGGCCTCCGCCCAGAAGGGTGCGGCCTCGCCGCTTGCCGGCAGCCCGACATACAACGCCCTCTACCAGCCCGCCATGGCCTCCAACGGCGATCTGCTCACCCCGGCCTACCTGCTCCTGGGCTCCGGAAGCGGGGTCACGATCGCCGACGACACGGTCATCACCGGCAGCGCCGGCACGGTGATCGCACGGGAAGGCTCGCCCAGCTCCATCCCGGCGACAAACTACGGCCAGCTCCACCAGCGCGTGGTGACCAGCGAGGCCGGCGAAAGGTATGCCTTCCCCGCGTTCCTTGAGGAGGCGGTCTTCGACCCAGCCACCAACACCGGCCTCTTCGTCGGCACCCTCGGTGCCGGCCAGCCCTCGCTCGTCGTCCGCGAAGGCGATGCGGCCGGCGGGGTGAGCGGCGCGGCCTTCTTCCAGTTCCTCGGCGAGGCGGTCAACAGCGCCGGTGAAATCGCCATGCGCGCCAACGTGACGGGCACCGGGATCACCTCCCTCAACAACGAGGCGATATGGACCAACGCGGGCAACACCTCGCTGCCGCCGGTCCTCGTCGCCAGGGAGGGTGCCGTCGCCCCTTGCGCACCTAGGAACAGGGTCGCCTTCGCAAGGTTCACCACCCTGCACATGAACGATGACGGCTCGGTGGTCTTCCACGCATACCTCAAGGATGCCACCGGGATCCCCACGGTCACTTCCGCCAACGACGGCAGCATCTGGCGCTGGAGCGGCGGAGTCCTCAGCCTCGTCGCCCGCGAGGGCGAGCTTGCCAACAACACCGCCGGTGCGCGCCTGCTGAGCATCAACGGCTTCGACTGCAACGATGTGGGCGGCGTCGTCTATGACGCGACCCTCGTGCCGGGTGTCGGCGATGCCACCACCGCCACCAACCAGGCGGTCTTCGTCGACCGCGGCGCCTCGGATCCCGCCCCGCTGCTGGTGATGCGCCGCAACGATTCCTTCGATGTCGACGGCACCACCCACAGCGTGGCCGGGATCAAGATCAGCACCGAGTCGAACACGGGCGGCGGCACCGGCGGCTACGGCCGCGCCATCAACGACTCCGGGGACATCGTCTTCAACCTGACACTCTCGGGCAACAAGTCGGGGATCTTCATCCTCGGCACGCCTCCTCCCTGAAACCGGATCCGAACGCACTTTTGCCCAGCGGGGCCGCTCCAGACCGGGGCGGCCCCGCTCGCTTCGGGGGGGCTTTGGCACCATCAATACGGTTCATAGGATGTGGTATCGGATTATCCTGATTCGGCCCGGAGCCAAAGCGACTTACATCCTTGACTTGCCCTTACCGGGCTGGTGTGCTTGATCAAGCAATATAAAACACGATCTGTAAGAGGGCTTACAGCATGCGTGATACGGAATGCTGACAGGCTCCTGACAAAACCAGCGTTTAAGACTTCCTATGAAATTATCAAAATGCCTGCTGACATTGGTTCCGATGGCACTTTGCGGGCTATTGCCGGCGCAGACGATCTCGCGCCCGCCACTCGTTCCCCTCATCCCCTCGCTGCACGATATTCCCGGCTACATGGACAACAAGGATCATGTTTTCATCTATGAAAGGGACGGCAAGCTTCAAACAGGAATATACGAGCGCCATGCCCAACCCTTGATCGTGGGACAGCCGATCCCTCCGGGAGATCCGGTAAATATCAGGACCCAGTGGCGCATCTTCGAAGGCGAGCTTTTCCATACGACCGACTTCAACGGCAATCCTGCATGTCGAAGCGACCGGCCGGGATGGGCGAACGACCCTTCGGAGCTGCTGGATGATTATTCCCTGACCCCTGGCAGCAGCATAGGCATAACAGCACTTGCTTTCGAAATCGATGGTAAGCGCGGCAACCTTTTCTATTGGGATGGAAACGGGGACACACCCAAATTCGGGCAGGCTCCCCAAGGCCTCCTCATGCAGCTTTGGAACCAGGACATGGTTTACCCACAGAAATCATTGCTGGATGGCTCCGATGAGGACAGGCAGGGGCCGGAGCTGGCAAGGGTCGAGCCAAGCGGAAAGTTCAAGGGGCACCACGCACACCGTGACTTTTCAATTGTGGAAATACCCGTCGGGCAAAAAGTGCCGGAAGGAATTTTCCTGATCAAATTCTCCGTGAGGTCAAGCGCCGTCGGGGTGGCGCCGGCTGATCCCATCTACTGGATTCTGAATTTGGGGCTCGCTTCGGAAAAACGTGTCGCTGCTTCGGAATGGGTGCACCGCAACCTGGTTCCCGCCCCCCAGAAGGCCGCGATCGCGGCAACCAAGGTGATGAACCCGCCAGATCCCAACGCCACCTCCTGCAATTGCCAGGGGACCATCTGCAAGAAAACGGGAGCACCCAAGAGCGAAGGCGGCTACACCGAGCCCGCGACTGACACCAAAGACGGCACGCGCCAGGGCGGCGGCCAAGAATGAGTGCAGCAACCGGAAAGCCTTGGGGCTTCCAATGAGTGCCGGTAATGGGTGGGCGGCAGATGGTATTCCGTTCGCCTAGTCTTCGATTCTCATGAGCCGTTCATCGAATTTTACCGAGTTGGCCTTCCACCACCCGTTGGCCTCATCCAATGAATCGAACCGTGCGTTAATGAGGGTGCTAAGCTCGTCATTCACCTTCATCGAAAAATCAGGATCCCCATAGCCCAGGCCTTGGAAAAGAAGTTCCAGAGCCGGCTTGGATTTCATGCGCCCCAGTTCCAGAACCGTCATTTCCCGAACCTCGGCAAGAGGTGATCCAAGGGTTGTTGCATATACCTTGAGTTTTGTCTCGGATGGCTGCTCGTTGAGCATTTGCAGCGCATGGCTGCGGACTTCCGCACTGTCATCGCAACTTGCAGCGGCAAGGATATCCGTGGCATCCTCTGGGAATTGGTAGATGCTCGGTGTCATCATGACAGCATGGATGCGCAGCCCTTCATCGGGATTGAGCAGTGCGCGCCGCAGGACGTTTGCCAGAGAGCCAGGGTCGGATGCCTCCAGCTTAGCAAGCACCGTCTGCTTCTCCCCCGCTGTGGTGGCATCCTCGTAAGCCCGTTCCGAAGCCGTAGTCGGCTCGCCCAGATTCCAATTCTTCTCGGCGTATTGGTTTCTCGCCGCCCGCTCGGACGGGTTGCGTGGCGAGCCTTTGGTTTTTGTTACATCATGCGGGGCCGGAGATCCGGAAGCAGTGTTTTCCCGGTTTGCGAAGTATGCGGCAACGAGAATGAGGAGACAAACAAGGATAGCTGATACGGTGAGTTTCATGGGTGGATTCTGGGAGGTTATGGCGTTTCTGTTAATGCGGAAAACGTCACGGCTGTGGCTTTGTGGACGGTTTCAGGATCGATCTCATCTTTTCCAGAAGCTGGCTTCGCTCCCTAGGGGCGAATACAAGGAACCAGGTGGAGACGGAGATGGCAGCCAAATACCCGGAGCCAAGCAGGAAAAGGCGATCATAGGCCGGCACGATGAATGAGTGCAACGCCAGCCAATACGCAACGGATACAAGCGTAACTTTCATTCCAGTGATGACTATCTGCCCAAGATACCGCTCCAAGGGTATGGCACAGACCTTTGTGACCAACCATGGGGTTACGATGCCGAACGCTATCGCCATTTCCACACAGGTCGCCCAGACCACACCCATCCAGCCTATTTGCCAGGCCAGGTAAAAACTGAGCGTCAAATTGAATATCCCGCTCACCAATGTGAAAATCGCCAGCCAATGTTGCTTGTTCTGGCTGTAGAACAGGCTCCACACCGGATACTGGCACAAGGATAGAGCTGTCACAGGAGTGAGGATCCAGAGCACCTTGCCGGACATCTCAAAATCGGGACCGACCCAACGCTCGATGAAAGCAGGGCCGAACATCATAAGCGAGCATCCGCCCAAGGCAGCGGCAAGCGTACAGTAGCGGATCGCCTCTAGGAATCTGCTGTTCAGCACCTCCTGATCCCCGCGCCCATGCAGCTGGCTGAAGGCCGACATGAAGTTTCCTCCGAAGATGGCGTTGATCACATCCGTGAAAACACCCAGGAAGCGTGCGCCAACACTGTAGGGTGGAAGGGTCGCCACTCCAGAGACATGGGTGATGATGAGCGGATCAATCCCCTGCCGCAGGCTTTGTCCTGCAACCGTCACCATTGCCGTCGCACTGTAGCGTAGCAGCTCGCCCGTTCTCGCCGCGCCCCCTGATGACTTGCCAAGGCCGAGACCCGACTCAATCCGTCTTGCAAAGAACACCAGCAACACCTGATCCAAAATATCGATCAGGATGTGTGCGACCAGGAGCGCCATCAGGCCCTTGCCGGCAATCAGGAGACCAATGATAAGCCCTGACTGGAGTATCGTTTTCATGATCGAGGATATCCCGATCAGGTCATATCTGACGTGGCTCTTGAGTATCACCTCGTAGATCCTCGTGAAGAACCTCAATGCGGTAGTCACCCCCAGACCTGCGACCATGACCCTTACCGTGGCAGACATGCCGGGATCCGATATGAAGAGTGGCAGCGCCAAGACCGTGAGCGCTGTCAGGGCAAGTGCAGCAATTCCAATACGGACGAAAAGCCTGCAGAGATTTCGTGCCAAGGATTGGTATTCCTGCCGGTCGCCTGACCCGAGGGCCGTTCCAAGAAAACGCGAGCCCGCAAAGGAAACACCAAGGTCGAGAAGGCGGAAATAGGCAATGATGGCGATTGCCAGGAGCCAGATGCCATAGTCCTCCTTGCCAAGACGACTGATCATGAGCGGTGTGGTGATGAACATCACCACTACTTTCAGGCCGTGTTCAATCAGATTGACCGACGCGCCGCGAGCCAATTTGGCGAAAAGTGACAAGACTGGTATTGGGATGGCAGCTACTGGGAGCTTGGCCGGTTACAAGCGAGATATGGGCTGGGTGTTGTTGCTAAAACCCGAAAACCTTCTCGGGAACTACGACCACATCGCCCTGCCCGATCGCGGGATCCGGGGTTTCGCCTTGGCGGATGAGCTTGATGTTGACTGGAATGCGGTGTCTCACTCGCTTGGCGTCCATGCGCAGGACATGTACCTTTTGCTCGTCTGCGAACCGTCCTGTCCCCCCTGAGATCAGAATCGCCTCATAAACCCCGAGCGGCCTGCCTTCAGGCACGGTCAACATGTGTTGTCCGGGTTTCTGAACCGCGCCGGTCATGTAAACGAGCATTCTGCTGGCTCCGGCAACCGCAGGCCCTGGACCCGTATCCCTGATCCTGTCGAGAATTACGGTGGCATCCTTGATTTGCCCCTGCTCAAGGCGGCTTTCGACCCTCCGCTCCGCAGATTCGACATTCAGCCCCTGCAACTGGATGCGCCCGATGTCGGGGATGATGATGTCCCCGCGCTCCCGCACCAGATACCTGCCGTTGAACACAGGGTCTTCGGTGACGAACAGCTCCAACTCATCACCGACCTTGATGGTGCCGTTGTCGGCCTGGCTTGCAGCCACGGGCATGGAGGCCGGGGGTGCATCGCTTGATTCTGACGATACGTTGGAACATCCGGAACCGGACATGAGCAATGCAGCCAGCAACGCCGGTCCAGACAACAGAAAGGCCTTGTTAATCACTGATGATTTGTTCGTTATGGGAACTGCAACTGGGTGCGTGGCAAAGCGAGCTGCCGCCTTGCCACCAGCACTTACGGCTTGATCCACACGCCTTCGGCGTTGTTATTGATGAAGTCCTTCTTCATCGGGGTAGGTGTGACCGTAAAGAGCATGTGGTCGAAGGTTGTTCGAAAGGTTTTGATGCCCCTTTTCCTATCTTCCGCGTATGTTTCCGCAGTTACACCGTGCGAACGATGAGTCACAGTGGTCAGCACCCTTAGGTCACCGGAATAGGCTCCGGAAGGACGAACTCCCTCCACGTAGAAAGTGCGAGGAACAGTGCCCGGCAAGTTGGCTGGGTATTTCGAGGCATCCATCACAAACTCATGAACCAGTTTGTCGCTTTTGCCCGAATCAAGCAACAACTCGGACTTCGCGGCATCCCGCCAGACCCGGATGCGTCCGACTGCGGCCTGCTCTTCCTCAAAGGATTCGAAGGTGCCAGATGCTACAGAACGGTTGATTCCTGCAACCTCGATCGTCACAACCACATCGCCCTGGTAGTCGATGCGGTATGGGATCAGGCGGAGAACCAGCTTCGAGAGCTCACCGACACCCACCACAAGGCCGGGAGGGGTGTTCTGGAATGCTCCATTGTCAGCCGGATCCTCATTGGAAATGGTGCCGTCGTAATTGAGATCACCGTCCAGGTCGAGCTTGGCCACCTTCCTCTCGCCATCCCTGTAATAGTTTACATTCTGCCCGTAATATTTGTGGAATGATCCCGGCAGATCCATTTGCGTTTCCACTCCGCGCGCAGTGAGATCCTGCGCCGGGGTATTTTCATCCCCGGCGAGAAGGGTGCCAGCCAAGCCGACCAGGCTTGCCACTGCACACAGTGAAATCTTGTTTCCTGTGGATGGAAATATGGTATTTGGTTTCATTGTATTTACTTGCTGTTGTTTTGTTGATTCTGAGGGAATTGGTTCGTTTCTGGACTCGGTCGCCCTTGGATTTGATCAGAAATACTGCCGGATGGTAAGCCCGAAAAGCTGTTCGTTGAAACTTGGGAAAACCGTTGATTCTTCGTATTGGTAGAAAAGTTCAGCAGTGGTGCGGGAATACAGCATCTGAGTGTAACTCAGGCGGCCAAGCCAGCGGTCGCCATTCTGTGAACCATGGCGATTTTCGTAGGCTCCGCGCAGAACCAGGGCGCTGCTATCCCCGCCGAACAATGCGTATCGGAGAATTCCGGTAACATTTGTGCGCTCTCCGTCAAAAAACCTGCCATCCTGTTCCGAATACTGAACCCAGGCCGCGCCGCTGAGTGACCTGGTGAAGGTGTGGTTGAGGGAGTAGCGGATGTAGCTGGCGACCGTTGACTCGCCGGTCAGTTCATAATTGAAGTATTCCTTTCCTGCCGAAAGGGAGTGCGAGGTGTAGCGGGACAGCTCATGCAAGAGCGCCAGCGAATACAGGTAACTGTCGTCGATACCGCCCACTCCGTTTTGCCAAAAGTATCCAACCCGCGCCTGGGCACTTAGATTTTCCGTAATCCTGCCATTCAGGCTGAGGTAGAAGCGCTGATGCACGGCGGAATTGTTGTTCTGGTAGTATTCGAAGTGGTCGAGGTAGTATTCGAAGGCTGGGGAAAAAATGATGTCGTTTCCGTTGTAGCCGAGGCGGGAATAGAGCGAATTGTGACCCAAGCGGTCATCAAAGCCCCAAGTGCGCCATGTGTCCGAATGTTTGCCTGACAGCCAGAACCGCCAGTCTTCCCATGCAGGGGTGGTGGCGTCGAAACCGATGGCATTGGTGAAATAGGAATTGTCACCGTCATAGAAACCGCTTGCGCCCTGACGGCGGTCGTTGAACCCGAAGCTGTAGCGCCCGGCCCTATCGAAGGCACCGCTTTCCAAGTTGGCGAAGAGGTCGTCGCCGATGCCGGCGTAGATCGTATCATAGAGAAGAACATCCCAGGATCCGCTCTCGAACCGGTATTTCAGGTCGGCGATGACTGTGGGAATCCCTCCCGAGCCGAGCCGGATCCCGACCTCATTCTCAAGCGGGAGATAGACAAGGACACCGGCAAGGCTCAGATAGAATTGGTCGGTGAACTGCACCAGGCCCCTCAGTCCGAACTCGACGCCCATGAGCCATCCATCCTCGCTGCCATTCGGAAACGCTTGCTGCCCTTGGTAATCGGAGTGCAGGACTGTCATACCGACAAAGAGCAGGTCGAAATAGGTCGGACCCGCCTTCAGCGTCGCCCTCTCTGGGGAGAAATCCCTCACAAGCAAGGGAAATGAGCTGTCGAGCTCGAGGTTCAGACCACGTGGCCAATCCTCGCCCTCGGTGATCAGTGCCTCCCTGGGAGCCAGGAAGCCGAGGAACGGGTTCAAGGGGGAAAGTGGTTCTGCCCATGGAGCCTCGTAGCCTCCGCCGGGATTCGGATGAGGATAAAGGCCCTGGGCTGTGAGCATCCGGCTGTCCGGAGTGTAGTTGAGTTGGCCGTCCCTTGACCGAGGATAGTCGCCACCCAGAAGAAGCGTTTCATCGATCGTCGGGTAGAAGCCCTCGTCATCCGTGGGCAATTCAACGTCGGGCTCAGCCGCGATGTTATCAAGCGGAGCTTCCAGCACAGGCTCCACATCGACTGCATCAGAACCCGGCGGCACTAGCGGGAGGGGCGCCGTCTCGGCAGCCCGGGCACCCGCGATAAGCACGGCGGCAAGCGCCGCAGTGATTCCGAAGCCGATCAGATGGAACGGAAAAATGTATCCTTGGCGAACCCTATGTATCATCGAACTCATGATATGATTTTTACTCAAATTGACAGTGGCCAAGGTCAAATACCTACCACACACACCTGCATAGGCCGATCTAATCGCTCATCACATGGGAAGGCAAGTCAGAAATGAATGTTTGTAAGCGAACCCCTATTCGCAATAGCGGGCGGTTAGGAGGAAGGTCGGCTCCAAGACTCGGCTCCAAGACTCGACTCCGAGAGTTCCATCTCCCATCCATCCTCTCCGGCAGATAAAGCCGCCAAGGCGGACTAGATCCCGTCCCAAGAATCCGAGCGGTTCCAGCACGTGCACCCCCACCCTGCCAGAACCGGGGAACCCGGTCGCTTCAGTGTGCAGAAAAGCTTTAGACCGTTTCTCAAAAGTCTTTTTGTGAAAACCGCATTTTGGGCTGAACCGCGCCGGAGGGACTGCGTTCCTTGTGCATCTGCCGCACCCGTCAACTTCCCGATCCTGAGAACTGCCCCGTTGGGGGGGGGGCGGATTGCCATCGACTGCTGCCCCGACCGGAAGGCACGGAAGCGCCTCAACGCAATCCACCTGCTACTCTGCGGAAGTTCCTTCGAACTCACGCTTGCCCACGGCGGCGTCACCTAGCGCTGCCTCCAGCTCTGGATCTCGCGCTTCAATTCCATGGGGCTCGACGGCATCTCCTACAGCCCCCGCCCGGGTCGCCCGAGGACACTCCCGCCCGGCTCGATCCGTGGGGAGATCCTGCCCTTGGTCGACGACCCGTCCATCGCGGGGGAGAGCGCCGCTGGACGGCGGTCAAGCTCTGCGGCTGGCTGCCCAGGCGCATCCCCAGGCCCGTGCCCGAGCCGCCAGACAGGGAACTCTGGATCGGGCAGCACGAAGACTTCCCGCAGAGCTCCTCGGCCTTCTCTCCGATCATTGCGTCAAAACGTTTTTTGGCGACGAGACCGGCTTCGAGTGCGACCCGCGCGCCCGCCAGCCCTACTACGTAGGGTATGTCCGGCAGAATGTCGTTAAGGGCCGTCAATCCCGCCGACGGCCAGCTCGTCCCCCACAACGACACGGAGGCCTGCCTGGACACCATGCCGAAGGAGGTTCCCGATGAGGATGGGAAACGCGTCGTGCTGGTTCTCGACAATACGAACTGATAGAAGTCGCAGTGCCTGTGCTGGCACCACATCGAACGGCTCTGGCAGCACCTCAAGAGCCACCACCTGGCGGGCTTCCTCACCAAGTGCGGCAAGGAACCCTCCGAGAAACTCTTCGACACCATACGCGGACTGCTCGCTAAGCCCGAAATCCTGCGCTCGGTCTGCACAACGCACTCCCCATGGGCGAACGAACTATTGAGAAACGGTCTAACATGCGAATTGCCATCCATGGAAGCCGTTGCCTTGTCAGCACTTTGGGGACGTTACAAAAGCCGGGCATTGCTTCTTAATGTAGCTGAAAACCTCACCCAAGAAGAAACCCATGGCCATCCTCACCGACAGAAAAACCCTCCCCGAATATGACGCAATCATCGTAGGCTCCGGAGCCGGTGGCGGGATGATGGCGATGCAGCTCGCCCTCGGCGGCATGAAAGTGCTGATGGTCGAGGCCGGTAGGAACTACGAGCCCGCCAGCGAGACGCCCATGTTCAACACCCCGGAGCAAGCCCCGCTCCGCGGCAAGAGCACCACGGAAAAGCCCTTTGGCTACTACGACGCCACCATCGACGGCGGCTGGCAGGTTCCCGGCGAGCCCTACTCCGACAAATCCGGCACCGAACACAATTTCATGTGGTGGCGCGCCCGCATGCTCGGCGGCCGCACCAACCACTGGGGCCGCATCTCCCTCCGTTTCGGCCCCTACGATTTCAAGCCCTTCACCCGCGACGGCCTCGGCTACGACTGGCCCATCTCGTACGAGGATCTTGCGCCCTACTACGATAAGACCCAACTCATAACCGGCATCTACGGCACGAACGTCGGCATGGAAAACATCCCGGACTCCCCGCCCGGCATCCTCCAGCCCCCGCCGAAAGCCCGCGCCAACGAGCTCCTCGCGAAAAAGCACGCCGCGAAGCTCGGCGTCCCCATCCACCCCATCCACCGCGCCGTCCTCAGCGAGCCCCTCGACGGCCCGGCACGTGCCGCACGGATGTTCCCGGACAACCCGCTCGCCCGGAAGCTCGTCGCCAAGGACATGTCGAACCGCGCCGCCTGCTTCTGGGCCACGGATTGCGGACGCGGCTGCTCGATCCGCGCGAATTTCCAGTCGACCACCGTCCTCATTCCGCCCGCCCTCGCCTCCGGCAACCTCGACATCATCACCGATGCCATGGTCCGCGAGGTCATGCTCGACGCCTCCGGGAAAGCCACCGGCATCCGCTATATCGACAAGCCCACCGGCCGCGATGCCGAGGTGAAAGCCCGCGTGGTCATCCTCTCCGCCTCCACCTGCGAGACCGCCCGCATCCTGCTCAACTCCAAGTCCAAGCTTTTCCCCGATGGCCTCGCCAACAGCTCGGGACAGGTCGGGAAAAACCTCGTCGATTCCGTGGGATCCGCGCTTGGCGGCCACATCCCCGCCTTGGAAAACCTCCCGCCCTACAATGCGGATGGCGCCGGCGGCGGCCACGTCTATGCCCCGTGGTGGAACCATGGCAAGCACGACAAGCTGGATTTCCCACGCGGCTACCACATCGAGGTCGGAGGCGGCATAAGGATGCCCAACATGAACTCCCTCGCGATCCTCGACGGCAAATCCCCCTCCACCTACGGGAAAAAGCTCATGGAGGAAGCCCGCCGCTACTACGGCGCTTCCATCAGTTTCGAGGGTCGCGGCGAAATGGTTCCGAACGAGCACTGCTACACCGAGCTCGATCCCGACCGCGTTGACAAATGGGGCATCCCCATCCTCCGCTTCCACTGGAAGTGGTCCGACCACGAGCTCAACCAGGTCAAGCACATGCAGGAGACCTTCGCGGGGATCATCACCGAGATGGGCGGCTCAGCCAGCCCCCGCCCCGCCGCACAGGCCATCAACAAGCCCGGCGAAATCATCCACGAAGCCGGCACCGCCCGCATGGGTCCCACGGCCAAAGACTCCGTCTGCAACTCCTTCGGCCAGACATGGGATGTGAAAAACCTCTTCCTCATGGACGGCTCCATTTTCCCTTCCAACCCCGACAAAAACCTCACCATCACCATCATGGCCCTAGCATGGCGCTCCTCCGAATACCTGATGGCCGAAATGAAATCCGGAAACATCTAACAGTCTTCCATCACAACCCAAGTCTTCCACTGCTCACTGATCACTTTCCACTTCTTTAAATGCAACCCTCACTCCTCTCCCGCCGTGACATGTTCCGGCTTCTCGCCGCCGCCAGCGCCGCCGGGGCCATGCTCCCCAGCCACATCGTCGCCGAGGAAGCAAAACGCCCGCCCGGCAACCCTTGGGATCCGGATTTCCTCAATCCCACAATCCACTGGGAAAAGCCGCTCACCAAGGCCGAGCTCGCCACACTCACCGTCCTCTGCGACCTGCTCATCCCCGGTGATGAAAACGCCCCCTCCCCCTCCAAATTGGGACTCGCCGATTTTCTCAACGAATGGGTCGGAGCACCTTACGACCAGAACATCGCCGACCTAAAAGCGATACGCGGCGGCCTCACCTGGATCGATGACCGCTCCGCCTCGCTCCACGGAAAAAACTTCGTTTCCCTCGAACCCGCGCAGCAGACCACCATCCTGGACAGCATCTGCGGCTCCGGGAAAATCACTGAGGAGCTCAAGCCTGGAAATGCCTTCTTCCGCAAGCTACGCAATCTCACCCTCGGCGGATACTACAGCCATAGTAGCACATGGAAATCCCTCGGCTACGTCGGCAACGTCCCCATCGGAGGCCCCTACCCCGGCGTCCCGGAGGAAATCCTAGCCAAGCTCGGCGTGGAAAACATCTGAGGCCATCCGCCCTCAGAACAGAACGACAAGTCTTACGCCCGGGCAGGGACGTTTGTCTCCAAACGTCCATATCTGACGGCCTTAGAGATCCCATCGGCTCCTTTCCGTGAAAACCGCCGCGAGATATGGACGGCAAGGATTGCCGTCCCTGCCTGTTTCACGCGCCCGGGCAGGGACGTTTGTCCCCAACGTCCATATCTGACGGCCTGGGTGATCCCATCGGCTCCTTTCCGTGAAAACCGCCGCGAGATATGGACGGCAAGGATTGCCGTCCCTGCCTGCTTCACGCGCCCGGGCAGGGACGTTTGTCCCCAAACGTCCATATCTGACGGCCTGGCTGATCCCATCGGTTCCTTTCCGTGAAAACCGCTGCGAGATATGGACGGCAAGGATTGCCGTCCCTGCCTGTTTTACGCGGCATTCCCTGGGTCAGCCGCCCTTGTCGTCGATTTGGGGACTAGGTATGCCGGGCGGCTCCTGATATCTATTACTCACTTCCCCACCATCGGATGCAACCGATGCCAACCCGTCCGGGAAGCAAACCCAAGACGAAACCCAAGACACATGAAATTGCCACACAAAGCAGGAGGAGACCGCATCGCTGCGGAAAAGGGCTTCACTCTTGTCGAGTTGCTGATCGTCATCGCGATCATTGCTGTCCTTGCCGTCCTCTCATTCTTGGGTGCGTCGAAATTCAAGTCCAGGGCAAAAGGAATCACCTGCGCATCGAATCTCCGGCAGATCGGAACGGCCATGATTTCCTACGCGCAGGAACGCAACGGCCAGCTGCCCGCCTTGGAGGCCAAAAACCCGAACGGCAGCGGCAACGGTAACTGGGCTGTTTTGATGGCTAGGGAGGGCTACCTCTGGGACACCAGCATGCCCGGCCCGCCGAAATTAGGCGAGGGCGTGTGGGCTTGTCCGGACTGCGATTTCCGCAACAACAACCAGCGTGGCTACGGCGTGGTCGAAGGCACGATTTTCCAATACAGCGACAGGATGAGCACGGTGAACTCCCGGCTCGGCAGAACGGAAAAAGGATCATTGCGGCTCAGCGCGATCGAAGATCCAGCCCGTACCTGGCTCGTCGGCGACGCAGCGGAAAAGCCAGACCAAATCAACAAGAGCTGGTTCGCGATCTGGCCGCAGCCCACGCGTTGGGCCTCCAGCCACCCGCCAGCCTCGCGCCATGGGGGCAAAGTGAATGTTTGCATGGTGGACGGCCACGTCAGGGCGATGACGATGCAGGATCTCACCGACGGGAACTACACCATGTATAAATAACCCGCTCAAGATAGATACTTGATGATCGCCTCGACCTTGCTGCGGACGTGGAGCTTGAAGCAGATGCGCTTCACGTAGGTGCGGACCGTCGGGAGGGTGATGCCCATCTCGTCGGCGACTTCCTTGTGGATGTATCCGGCGGCGAGGAGCCGGAGCACCTCGGTCTCGCGGGGCGAGAGGGATTCCCGCTCGTCCTCGATCTCACGCTTCTCGCGGAAGAACATCGCCATTTTCCGTGCGATGGGGCCGGAGAAAGGGGACTCGCCGGCGAAGACATCGCGGATCGCCTCGATGATGTCCTTCGAGTTGCTGGATTTCAGGATGTATCCGCTGGCTCCTTCCTTGAGGGCGCGGAAGATATTGTCCTCCTCTTCGTAGGCGGTGAGCATGACGACCTCGAGCTTAGGCAGGCGGCGCTTCAGTTCGCGGATGCACTCGATGCCGGATTTGCCAGGCAGGTTTATGTCCATGAGGACGACATCAGGGTGAAGGCCGGGGATGAAATCCTCCGCCTCCTCAGCGGATCCAACGGCGCCGAGGAACTCGATGTCATCGGCGACCTTGAGGATCTCGATGAGGTGTTCCTGGATCTGGATGTCATCCTCGACGATGACGACGGTCTTTTTCTTGGGGATCATGCTGCTGGTTTCCTATTGGGTTTCCGGGACAAGGGGGCGTTGAGCACGATGCGCATCCCGCCCTCTTCAAGCTGGTCGATGTTACAGGAACCGCCAATCGATTTCATCCGGCGGGTCAGGTTCGCCAGGCCGAGTCCGTCGCTGCGCGACTCTTCAGTCATCCCGATGCCGTTGTCGGTGATGGCAATGGTGAGGATGCGCTGGTGGAGCTCGATCTTCATCTTGAACTCGGTTGCCTCGGAGTGCTTGAGGACGTTGTTGATGCTTTCCTTCACCGCCAGGCTCACGTTGTGCCTGAAATCGTAGGGGATCGGCTCGTTCTCGGTGATGAAGGCTGCATCCACGCGGCAGCGAATCCTCTTGAGGCGGCAGAGCTCGGTGGCGAGGCGGTAAAGGAAATCGACAAGCGACTCGAGGTCGTCGTTCTTCGGGTTGAGCATCCAGACGGTTTCCGAAAGGGCGCCGATGAGATCCCGTGACATGGATGAGATCTGGCCGAAGGCCTTTTGCGCAGCCTCGTTGGGGATGGTGTTGTCCGCATGGGAGGCCACAAGCGAGATGTGGGAGATGCGGGTGCCGATGTCGTCGTGGAGATCGAGCGCGATGCGGCGGCGTTCCTCTGAGATCATCTGTTCCTGGAGGAGGTGGAGGCGGATCCTGCGCCGGATGAGATAGCGCCCGACCACGACCGAGACGGAGGCAATGATGACCCAGAACCACGGGGTTTTCCAGAAGATCGCCGGTACCGTGAGCCCGACCACCGCACCCGATCCCCGAGGGTTGCCATTCATGGTCAGATCCTCCACCAACAGCCTGTATTTGCCGGGAGGCAGGCGGTCGTAGGTCACGGTGAAATTGTCGCCGAGCCCCATGTTGTAGGTTTCCTTCCAACTCATCTGGATCGTATCTCCGGGCTTCATTCCCACCGGGCCGCGGATTATCGACACGAGATCCGCGTGTGCGTTCACATCGTAGTCGGTGATCACGAGGACGGGCGATCCTTCGCCTTCTCCATCGAGTTTCGTGACCGAGGACATCGACGGATGCGTGCCGGATTTCGCCCATGCCGCCTTGCCGTTTTCCGCGAGGCGGCTGTCCGCCATGAGGGTGACGGGCGGCTCACCGGATTTAGGCACCAGCACGACGCCGAAATCCTTGATCGCGAAGGTGCCAACCAGCGCCGCCGGCCCCGCGCTGGACATCACGACGACAACATTCGCCGCACCGGGCGGCACGGTGAGAGTGACATCCCTGGGTGTGAATTCCGACGCCTCAAGGGAGCCTTTCCAACCCGCGCTGCTACCTGACACGGGAAACGGAAACCTCCGGACAATGTCTCCGCGCCGGTTGGTGAAACGCACCCACAGGAGGTTCGGTTCGGAACGCTCGTCCCATTCCTCATCCAGCCCTTCAAGCATGAAGCGGACCCGCGGAGCCTTAGACTTGATCTGGAACCTGAGAGTGTTGGTTCCCGCCGGGATCTCGAGTTTGTCGCCATGCCTTGGCTCGGCTTCCCTGTCCACGAAAACGTCGATCGTCGTGGCTCCCTCCGCCGCAAGAGCCGACTGCGACCCGCTAAAGAGTGCGCAAAGTGCCAGGGCTAGGTGGGATTTTTTCACATCGTGGTTTTTGTGGAAACGGGAGATCGGTTGACGACCGTGGCCACCCTAGCGAATCGCACGGCGTGAGGGAAGCAAGGACTGGAGTCGGGGCGACTGCTCTCAGTTCCTCGCGGCCGCAACCGGGATCTCCGGGACGGACTCCTGGATCTTGCGCTCGCCGCGGAGGAGTCGCCCGCCTTCGCCGGTGAGCCGCAGGTAGAAATCGCTTGGCAGCCCCTCATAGGTGAGGAACGGATTTGCGCCGACCGGGGGCGAGTTCGTGCATTTGAAGATCGCCGTGCCCTCATCGACCTCGTCGAACATCGCCACGTAGATCATGTTGGCTCCGGCTCTTTTCGCGCCAACGAACTGGGACCAGAGGAATTCGCCCTTTAGCCTCGGGATGGTATTTAAGGCATCCTCCGGCTTCAGATTGTGCCAGCTGAAACCGGGAAAAACCACGGGCAGATAGTCCATTGAATTCCGCCTGCACCATTCCATGTCCTTTCGATGATACTTCGCGGCGTGAAGCTTGGCTTGCCCGGGCGTTCTGTATCTGCCGACCGTCCATGGGCTGATGATGTCGGCGAGTTTCAGCAAATCATGGAACCCGGCATCCTTTGTGGAATCGCGGTATTGGTCGCGCCATCCGGTGGGAACTCCGAGCATCACCGCGCAGCCGTCGGCCTTCAGGAACTCCACCAGCACCCGGCACTCCTCGAGGGTGTATTTGCGCGAGTCTCCAAAACCGAGGCCCCAGACCGCCACGAGCGGTTTGCCCTCGTGATGCAGGTATGCGCGATCCTGCCCCATTTTCATTTTCATCCTCAGCATCTTCCAGTCTTCGGAAACGGCCCTGGTCCCTCCGGCGCCCAGTCCGCTCAGGTCATACATCACCGCATAGGCGCGGCCGGCCAAGTTCGCCCCTTCCCGGGAATTCGAAAGAACCACATCTTTGTGGTGGCGCGTGGACTCTTTCCTCAAGCCGTTCGCGAACCGTTGCACAAAAGCCCCGTCGATGCCGTAGTCGCGCATCCATTCGAAATGCCGCAGCACGGTAGTCCGGTTGTATGAGCTGAAAACGTAAGCGGTTTCACCGTCCGCATGTTTGAAGCCGGTGGGAAAGCGTTCCGATGCAGTGGCTTCCGACATGTCCGGCCAGAGATCCACGGTGACATTCCCCGGTGCGAAGGGTTTTGACGTATTGCGCGCCCAGTGCGTCCAGCCGAGACCCGCACCATCATCGGGACAGTTGAACCAACCCTGGTAGCCTGTCATGACCTTGCCCCGGAGGGTGGTGGTATCCACACCCCGTATGTTCTCCCCGCGAAATGGAACCAGGGGATCCCTGTTTTTCCCTTCCACAGGCTCAGGGGGCGTCGCGGCTGCTGCCTGCTGCGTATCGTGCTGCTCGGGTTGGGTCGGCTCCTTTGTAAGCCCGGCAACCAGAGCGACGGACAAAAGACACACTACCAGGATTGTTATGTGGTTTCTCTGCATTGTAATCGTTGTGCTTGCCCCTAAGGGAGCCTGAGGGCCGGGATCCAAACGCTGCGCGTCCTTAATTGCCAAACCTCCCCATTGTTTTCCACCTGCCCGCGAACGGGAAGTCCCCAAAGCGATGACATAGGAGAAGCAGGGTCGTGGCTCTGATCCGAATGGCACTCGGATTCCCCAGGCAGGGACGGTCTTTGTCGTTTGCCATCTCCGCTTCGCTCCGGTTCCAAGCCGTTCATATCTCGCAGCGGTTCCCACAGGCAGGGACGGTCTTTGCCGTTGGCCATCTCCGCTTCGCTCCGGTTCCGAGCCGTCCAGATCTCGCAGCGCTCTTCACGGAAAAGAACCGATGGGATCACCAGGCCCTGAGATATGGACGTTTTGGAAAAACGTCCCTGCCTGGGCGCGTTCAACAGGCAGGGACGGTCTCTCCGAGTCGTCCATATCTCGCAGCGCTCTTCACGGAAAAGAACCGATGGGATGGATCAGGCCGTCAGATATGGACGTTTTGGAAAAACGTCCCTGCCTGGGCGCGTTCAAACGGCATTCCCTGGGTCAGCCTCCCTTGTCGTCGATTTGGGGACTAGGTATGCCAGGCGGCTCCTGATATCTATTGTTCAATTCCCCACCATCGGATGCAACCGATGCCAACCCGTCCGGGAAGGAAACCCAAGACACATGAAGTTGCCACGCAAAGCAGGAGGAGACCGCATCGCTGCGGAAAAGGGCTTCACCCTTGTCGAGTTGCTGATCGTCATCGCGATCATTGCTGTCCTTGCCGTCCTTTCATTCTTGGGTGCGTCGAAATTCAAGTCCAAGGCAAGAGGAGTCACCTGCGCATCGAATCTCCGGCAGATCGGAACGGCGATGCTTGCATATGCGGCGGATAACAACGGCCAGTTGCCACCGCTCGAGGACAGGACCGGCTCCGGCGATAGCCTCAAGGGAATCTGGCCGGTCATTGTCTCGGACAACGGCTATCTGGAAAAAGTGACCAACAAGAATGGACAAGTCGGCACCGGTGCCGGCGTGTGGGCGTGCCCGGATTGCACGATTGTCCAGAGAAATTACAACGGTTACGGCGCGGCCGAGGGAACCGTCCTGAAAGTCAAGAAAGGCTCGGTGCCCGGCTCCAGTTCCCCCCGCATCGCCAGCATCCCCAACCCATCCAGAACTTGGCTGGTAGGGGATGCCGCCAACCAAGCCAACAACCTCAAAAGCGGCTGGTATGCGATCTGGGCAAATCCCGCCCAGTGGAGTAACTCACATACCCCGGCCGCAAGACACGGAGGCAAGGTAAATGTCGTCATGGTGGACGGCCACCTAGAGAGCCTTACGATGACCGAGCTGCGCGCAAAGGACTACACGATGCGCAACTGACCTTCGGGTCGGTTCACCGCCTATCGCAGCAGGAATCGCCTCCTTCCGAACCGCAGTTCCCAGCGTCCCGCTTCCAACCGCAAGCCCATGGGACTGCTCTGTTTCCTATTAAAAGGATTACTGATGACGGGGAGTTACACAGGGTTCATTCCCAATCCGGGCGCAGAAACGTGCCATCTTCAAAGGCTCGGATTTGCTGGCCGCAGACTGCGAAATTTCCAGGGCTGAACCCGGCAAGAGCTAGTGTCGCAGATCGTCCCCAAAGTGATGACACGGATCACGGCTCCGTGACCTCGGCGCGGATGAACTGCCTCTCTACATCGCCAGCCTCACCCCCGCCCGCCGCGAAAAATCCGCCGCTTGAATCATGTCAAGGAGGCAGAGTTTCCTTCGCTTACAGCAAAGCAATAAATCCTGCGCTCTGTTTAGAGCGCCCAACTCCCCAAAAGTAAAAGAACTTTTGAGAAATAGTTAATGCCCTCGGTTGAATTTGAAAAGCCGTTGGCCCCATGGAATCTTCACATCGGCTGATGCGATAGCTTGCTAGATCAGTTCGAAATTACCCTCAGTCGTAGGAAGTTCTTTTCCGGCGTTCCTGGCGAAAACGCGTAGGATATGGTTCCTGAATCGTTCACGTATGAATCGCCTGTAACCTCAGACCAGTCATCCGTTTCGCCGAGGTCGGTGGACTCCTGAATTGCGTAGGTTAGCCCGCTGGTGCCTGCGGCTTTGGTGAAGCTGAGGCTGCTAGCAGTGAAGGTGCCGATTGTCGGGTTACTGACCGTCGGGTCCTCTCCAGCGATGGCGTATTCCAGCAGGTTGCTGATGCCGTCTTTGTCGAAGTCCTGATTGGGTCCTTGCTTGACTCGGGGAACCGTCGCCCCACCGGCGAAGGGTTGGTTGATCCACGAGGAGAAGCCCGGGCTGCCGGTGATCCATTTCGCGGTGAGGGCGGCTTGTTCGGCGGCAAACTCCGCCGGTGTCAAGGTTCCGCGATAGATCTTCAACTCACCGAAGACACCGTTCATGCCTGCGCCGCCGTTTTCGGTGCCGGCGATGAACATTTGCTGGGTGCTGGCGAAGTTCGTGGCTGAGATTGCCGTGGTGACAGAATCACCGGACTCGGAATCCCAGAGCTCAATATTCCCGGTTTCAGAGTTGTAATTCACCGCAAGGACGACGGTTTCACCCGGAGCAACGACTGGATCCCTGGAGATCAACTGGGCCCCCGCAACCACCTGGGGACGACCTTCGAAGTATCTGAGAGCAAAACTGTTTTCCGTGGTGGTCGCATTGCCATGGTTGGAGAAGACGATGTCATTCGTCCCACCTCCGATCGCAATCGGCCGGACGACCGCAAAGACCGCGAATCCGCTGTATTCCTTGGCACCGTTCGTGGCGGAACTGAAGTCGAGCCAATCTTTTTGCTGTGTCGAATCAAAGACGAGGAGCTTGCTGTCTGTCGTTGCGCGCGTATCCAGACCTGCGAGACCGGACGAAGTGACGAGCACGCTCGGATACAGGATGGGAGCGCCTGCCCCAGCCGCCGTGGCGTCAAAAAGATTGGCTGTCTGGTCGGCCCAAATGGAAACTTCGTTCCCATTCACGACGGTCACGCTGCCTGCATCCGTGGCATCGTAGTGGGCGTAGAGTGCATTCCCAGGGATCGGTGTGAACGGGGTGGCACTCACTGTGGCGCTGGGATCGCTCACATCGGCACCGGAAGTTGCCGTGACATAATAGTAATAGGTCGTCCCGTTGATTAGGCTGGAGTCGAGGAAATCGCTGGAGGTCAGCGGTCCGGCAATCGCGGAGTAGCCGCCGAATTCCGTGAGGCTGCGGTAAACCGTGTAGGAATCCGCGAGTTGATCATCCCAATCCAGCGCGACCGCGCCGGGTTCCTCGGTGGCGACCAAACCGGCCGGGGTTCTTGTGCCAATCCATTTGACCTCCAAGGCCTCCTGCTCGGCGGCGAACTCCGAAGGAGTCAGCTTGCCCTGGAAAAGCTTCAACTCGCCGAACATGCCATCCATAAACTGGGTGGCATTGTTGGTGCCTCCGATAAAGAGGGCTGAAGCATTTTGGCTAGTGTTGGAGAAATCTGCTGCGGGGACCGTCCCGGTCACCGAGGTTCCAGCATTTGAATTCCAGAATTCCAGGGCCCCAGTCGCCTTGTCGTAATTCCCAGCGATCACCACGGTATCTCCAGCGACGATGCTGGCGCCGGCGTTCGCGATCGTCGTGGAAGTACTGCCATTACCTAAACCTCCCGAGTCTTGATTGCCTATAAAAAGCCTCGGTGAATTGCCTGGGCCGTCCAAACGAAGCATTAGGCTGCCGTTACTAACATTATCATTGTTGCCGAGGATCGAATTCGTGCCGGCCAGAATGGAATCGACCTTGACCACAGCGAAGAAGGCAAAACCCGAGTAGGGTAGAGCATTTGCAGCGCTCGTGAAGTCCAGCAAGTCCGGTTGCTCATTTGGAAGGAGCGTCCTAAGCGTGTTGCGGGTAGAGCCCATATCCAAGCCCGCCAATCCAGTGGGACTGAGGCTGGTGCTGGGATACAGAACATCGCCGAACTGTGTGCCGTTGCCATCTTCGGCACCATAACCATTGCCGGAAAGGTCTGCTAGATCAGTTACTTTAAAACCAGCCACCGTCACATTCGCGGCATTCGAGGCATCGTAATGCGCATAAACGGAAGAACCCTCGACCGTCGCATAAGGTGTGGCTTCGAATTCGTTACTCGTCGCCGGAGACACTCCATCGGTCGCGACGACCTGATAGAAATACTTCGTGCCATTGGTCAGGCCGGTGTCGGTGAACTCGCTGGCAAAGGTGCCGCCGGTCAAGGTCGCGATCGGCGCCCCGTAGGAGCCGGAAGTCGTGCTGCGGTAGACCTCATAGGAGGTGGCAAGGCCGGAGAGATCATCATTCCAGTCAAGAACGACCGTTTCGCTGGTGCCCACGGATGCGGTCAGATCAGGCGCTAAAATGGTTGTGGGAATGAAATCAAAGAATAGTTCCGTGAGACGCACCTGCCCGTTGCCACTCGGATTGCCCGTGTCGCCCGTATGGAAGGAGATTTTGTCGCCGGTTTCGAGCGCCTGAGTGACGAACTGCGTGACGTTGCTACCCACCGCGCCGCCGCCGTTATAGACTGCGGTGGAAACGGTCGTGCCATTTTGGAGGTATCGGACTCGTGCGCCGTCCCCATCGTTGTTCATGCGAATGGCGGAAAGATTCACTCCGTTAGCACCCGTCAAATTGGTGAAGTCGAAGGTAAAGACCAGGCCCTGACCGATAATCGTGTTGACGTTGGCGTTGATATCCGAATTGACGGCCCATTCAGTATTACCCGAGAACACCCCGTCTGCGAGGCCGCCGGTGAAGTCGGCCGGATCAAAATTGTCGGCGATCGTGCCGAGCGCCTCAAAATTGATGGTGAAGCTACCGCCGATATACGAGGGAAATGCGTCACGTTTGGGTGGATTGAGCGCTACGGTCCGCGCCCCGGCAGTCCCGGTCAAGGTGACGGTGTCGGCGGTGATATTGACCGTGATGATGCCGGCTTGGGTGTCTTCACCGCCTTGCCCGTTAAATTTGAGGCCGACATCGGTATCCGCGCCGAAAGCATGGAAACTAAGGGCTGTCGCGCCAAGAATCGCCAAAAGGCATTTGGAAAGACAGGTCGGTCTTTTCGTTCGAAGAACACTGCAGCGCGTGCGATTGGGGTCGAATAATGGATTTTTCATAAGATTTTGCGTCTATGGGTTGTTTTTGAATTTTTCAGCCACAAGTGGGAATTCAAGATTCCCATATTAGATTTTTATTAACCAAACAATGGAACTCAGGATCGGGATAGTCCCCAAAGTGATGACATCGAAGCCTAGGGTTCAATGATTTCCGCACGCATGAACTGCTTTGACTCGTCGCCTACGGGTGTGGAACTACGTAGGAGTAGATGATCCTGCTCATCGGATGCTACGATACAATGTGGAAGTCCGGTATTCCAGATGGAGAGATCGATCGAGACCGAGCCGGCGATCTGAACGGCGCGGCGGCGGTCTCTTGGCAGCCAATATTCGAGGAAGGAATCCTCTCCGACCCTGGTCAGTCGGCCTTCGGGGCGCGCCACGGATGAGGCGAGCCGCGGGTTGGTCGCGAAGGCATACTCCCAGAGGGTTGGCACCCCGTCGCCGTCGGCATCGTTGCCCCACTGGCTGAAGGACGTGCTCAGGCCGGGATCGACATCGCCGAAAATGCGGAAACGCCAGGCATCGGGGGAAAGCAGGTCGACCGGGTTCGCAGCCTGGGCATCGTTCATCGCGTTGTATCCGGCGACTTTCAGGACGATATCCTCCACCCCCGCATCCACCGGCACGGTTGCGGTGGTCGCTCCCGCAGGCAGCTCGGCGACGATCTCGCCTGGGCCGCCGTTCACATGTTTGCGGACGATGTAACCCAGTTCGTTGTCCGAGGCATCGGTCCAGTCGAGTTTCACGGAGTTGGGGGAGAGCAACTGCGTTTGGAGATTTCCCGGCGGCTGCGGGGCGGCTGTCGGCGCGGGGGAAAACTCGGTGGAGGAGCCGCTGAACTGCCGGAACGGGCGATCCGGAATGCCGCCGATGTAGTTGGCGAGGCGTTTCTTCAGGTCGTAGGTAGTGGCGGGCTCCTGGCCGTAGAGGTTCGTGTTCTCGTCCGGGTCGGTGTTCAGGTTGTAGAGCTGATCGTCGTCGAAGTAGGTCGGGTTCGTGTTGGCCACACCCGCGCCGAGGCCGCTGTTGTTGATGTAATAGGGTCGTGGAATGGTTCCTCCCGTCGGCTGCGAGTTCGCACCGAATTGCGGCCAGGTTCCGCCGTTCGCGATCTGGGTGTAAACCGATGGCGTGTAGCGCACCGCGATGTATTTCCGGTCCCTGGTGCGGACGGCGCGCGCGTATCCGATCTCGCAGAAAAGATCATCCCGGACCGCCGCGTTGCCGCCATTGAGCACGGGCACGAGGCTCACGCCGTCCACCGGGCGCGTCGGCAGGGCGGAAGCTCCGGTCAGCGCGAGCAAGGTCGGCGCAATGTCCACATGGCTGATGATCTCGCCATAATTGCGTCCCGGCGAGGCGACACCATTGGGCCAGTTCATCACGAACGGCACTTTCATCCCGAGGTCGTAGAGCGATGATTTCCCCCAGACCAGCGGGCCGTTGAGCGTTTTCTCGCCGTGGTCGGAGGTGAAAATGATCAGGGTGTCGTTGCGGATGCCGTGCTGGGTGAGCTTGTTGAGGATGGCCTTGATGGAATAATCGAGCCAGGTCTCGCGGGCGGAGATGAGATCCTTTCCGGCGCCGGTCACCTGATTCACGATCGCCTGCCGTGCCGGCATGAACGTGTAGTCTTCGTCCGGCAGGTAGCCCGCGCTGGTGTAGCCCTTGTCGGCGAGGAGGGTCTTGCTCAGGTCGTTGCGCACCGGCCCGTGGTTGATGGTGGGTGCCATGTAGAGGAAGAAGCGTTCGCCGTGGTTTTCCTCGATGAAATCCAGCGCACCTTTCGTAATCCATTCCTGGTTGTGGACGTTGAGGGCATCGTTGCGGAGTTCCGCGAGGTTCGCCTTGTAGTAGCTTTCCACGTAGTCGAAGCCGAATTCCCGCATGCGCTGGCAGAGCACGCGATGGTTGTGCTTCATCTTGCCATTGGTCGCGGCATCGGTCTTGGGGTCGGCGGCCTGCGGGTAGGTGAGCAGGCCCTTCGCCGCCCAGTTTGCGGTCGAGTTCAGGTCATCATCGGTGAAATGCCCTTTGCCGACCATGCCGGTGCGGTAACCCGCCTGCCGGAGCCACGCACCGAGGTTTTCCCCATCGGTTTCCAGCTCGGTGTCGGAAACGCCGAAGCGCCCGAGCGTGCCGAGCGGGTAGCGGGCGATGAACTGCGCGCTGGTGTTGCGCGAAGCCCAGCGCCCTGTGAGCAGCGAGTAGCGCGAGGGGCCGCAGACCGTGGATGCCGCGAAGGCTTGGGTGAAACGGACGCCGGTGGACGCAAGGGTGTCGAGGGTTGGGGTGATGCAGTCGCGCCCCTCGAAGCCGAAGTGCTGGCCGCCCGCCATGTCGTCCACGTTCACGATGATGATGTTCGGGCCGGTGGCGGCGGTCTGCGCGACGACCTCGTAGTAGAGGGAGGTCGCGGTCTGGGTGAGTTGCAGCCGGCGGTTTGCAGGGAGATCGAAATTGCGCGTCCGCACCCCCGCCGTGCTGCCGGAAAACGACCCGAAGTTCGCCAGCACGAACCTGTTTCCGACATTGAAAGAGCCGGTGAAATCCGTGCCATCGAGGATCCACTGGGATCCGCGGTCGAGCACCAGCTTGGCGCTGCCGAGTTCAAGCGGTTCGCAGCCGCCGGAATCGGGTTTCGTTTCCACGGTGGCCGCGGTGCCCACCGCGAACTCATCGGTGGAGGATGCGCCGGAATACCCGAAGGACACGCCCGATCCCGCCATCACCAGCCGCACCGCTTTCTCGATGTTCCGCCCTATGGTCATCGATTTCATGGAAAGCGCGCCGCTGCCCGACAGTGTCAGGGAGCCGTTGATGATGCGGAGCTCGGAGATGCCGCCCGCCGCGCCGTTCAGGATGACATCGAAGCCCGCGATCTCGGCATCGTTGGCGGAGGCCGGCACACCGTCCGGGTTCCAGTTCGATGCGGTGGTCCAGAGCCTGTTTCCCGAGCCGTTGTCGAAAGCTCTGGTGCCCGGAGCCGGGGGCGCTGCAACCATGTCGAAGCTGAGCCCGCTGAGGACGAAGCCCTGTCCGACCGCGCTGGCGCTCGAGGCGACCGTGAACGTGCCGTTGACGCCCTGAGACGAGACGTCCGCCGTGCCGCTGGATCCGGACAGGATGTGGACGGTGCCCGAGAGGTTGAGGTTCGCGCCCCCTGAGACGCCGACATAGCCGATACCCTGCAGGCTGAATCGCGTCCCCGGGGCGCTGAGGGTCGCGGTAATCACCTCGTTGACGCCCGAGGCATCCGCATCGATCAGCTGCGCGTTTCCGCCCTGGAGCGCGAGGCCGCCGCCGGTGTTGTTGATCCGCAGGGCACCGCTCCCGGTGGAGGAAAGCACGATGGAGAAACCCTGCCCCCACATCGCCGGATCGCTCACCGTCCCCACCGGACCGTCGAATTCGTTCACATAGGAGGCCGGATCCGGATCGGTGCAGGAGGCGTCCAGGGAGACGTTGCCCGAGGCATCCACCGCAAACGACAACGTGATGTTGCCGGTGTTCTGGATCGCACTTGCAGCCCCCGTGTAGGAATGGCTGAAGTCCACCTGCACGGCTGCCAGCGCCCCGCAGGCGCAGGCCATCCAACAGGCACCTGCCAGCAGGGTCACGGGGCGGAAGGCTTTCGATTTGGGCGATTTCATTTCAAAAGGTTTTGGTAGCAAAGGAAAGCTCCCGTCCGTTTCCGGATGGGAGCTTGGGAAGGAAGCCTTATGATAGCCCCTTGCCGCTGATGCGGATCAGGCGCGGCGGCGGCGGAGAAGGGCGAGCATACCGAGTGCGCCGAGGAGGGCTGTGGAGGGCTCGGGGACGATGGACGCAGTGCCGTTGTTCCAGAAATACGCATCGCCATCAATCGTGCCTGCGAGTGATTTCAGATCCTGATTGAATGCTCCCGCTGAACTAAACGTGCCAGCACGGTCACCATTATTGACGCTTCTTGTTCCGACTGACAGGGAATTGTTTCCATTCCAGTTTGCCTGAGGGCTGGTCACTGTGCCGCTATCAACTATGGGACTTAAACCCACTCCGAAGGAGTAAGCGCCGCCCGCTCCACTGTAAACGAGGGCGGCCACTGTTTGGACGCCTGCAGTCAAAACCCCACCACTGTGCAGGATTGCTATGCCACTCCCGTCGCCAAAAGATGTGTCAGTGGGGGTGTAAACATTGCCGCCACCGGACTTCGAGAGGAAAATCGGAGTGCCATCCAGCAAATACAAAGCTGTGCCGCTGGTTTGACCACCAATTTCCATAAGGGTCACCAAGCCGGTGAGATCGGCGGCCGTCGGCGTGAATGTGATGTTAAAGGCCATCCCATCCGCCTGTACTATTCCTGATGGTGTAACGCCAGCTGTAGCACCACCTGCACGCTTGGCATCGCCCGGGAGCAGGTTTACAATGATTGCGGAATGGGCGGCAGGGGCGCCGAGGAGGATGGCTAGCAATGCCAGTCTTGTTGGATTTTTCATATCGGGTTTGGTTCTTGGATTTGTTCGGGAGCCTTGCATGTGAGGCTTTACGCACTTGATCAAACCAAAAACGGTAAGCGCGCGATAGTCCCCAAAGTGATGACAAGGCAGGGACGGTCTCTCCGAGCCGTCCATATCTCACGGCGGTTTTTCACGGAAAGGAACCGTTGGGATCCCCCAAGCCGTGAGATATGGACGTTTTGGGAAAAACGTCCCTGCCGTTCCCGCAGGCAGGGACGGCAATCCTTGCCGTCCATATCTAGCGGCGGTTCATACGGAAAGGAACCGATGGGATCCCCAAAGCCGTCAGATATGGACGTTTTGGGAAAAACGTCCCTGCCGTTCCCGCAGGCAGGGACGGCAATCCTTGCCGTCCATATCTCGCGGCGCTTCATACGAAAAGGAACCGATGGGATCCCCCAAGCCGTCAGATATGGACGTTTTGGGAAAAACGTCCCTGCCTAGGCGCATTCCACGGGCAGGGACGGCAATCCTTGCCGTCCATATCTCGCGGCGCTTCATACGAAAAGGAACCGATGGGATCCCCCAAGCCGTCAGATATGGACGTTTTGGGAAAAACGTCCCTGCCTGGGCGCGTTCCGCAGGCAGGGACGGCAATCCTTGCCGTCCATATCTCGCGGCGCTTCACACGGAAAGCAACCGTTGGGATCCCCCAAGCCGTCAGATATGGACGTTTTTGGGAAAATGTCCCTGCCTAGGCGCATTCCACGGGCAGGGACGGCAATCCTTGCCGTCCATATCTCGCGGCGCTTCACACGGAAAGCAACCGTTGGGATCTCACGAGCCGCCAGATATGGACGTTTTGGGAAAAACGTCCCTGCCCGGGGGCGTTCCGCGGGCAGGGACGGCAATCCTTGCCGTCCATATCTCGCGGCGCTTCATACGGAGAGGGACCGATGGGATCTCACTGGCCGCCAGATATGGACGTTTTGGGAAAAACGTCCCTGCCCGGGCGCGTTCTGCAGGCAGGGACGGCAATCCTTGCCGTCCATACCTCAGCCACCCACCTTGAGCTCGATGTCCTTGTAATACGCCGTGCTGCCGGGATCGTGGCCCTGGATGGCGAAGGTGCCGCTGCCGAGCTTGCGGCCGGGCATGCCCTGCAGGGCTTTCGCGGGATCGAAGCCCTCAGGCTCCGTCCACTCGACCGTGGTCTTGCCATTCACCTTGATCGTGATCGTCTTCCCTTTCACGATGATGTGGTAGTCGAACCACTCGCCGTCGGTGTTCGGCGCTTTCTCGACGACGATGTTCTCCAGGCTCCCTGGAGGAGCCTTCTGGCCGGGCGCGAGCACGAGGACATTCACCACGCCGTAAAGGCTGCCGGTTTTCTTGGGATCCCCGTGGGTGGCGTTCACCTGGCACTCGAAGCCCTTCGAAGGCCAGCCCTTGTCCTCATACTCCGTATGGAAATACACTCCGCCATTGGCCTTCGGCAGGGTCTTCACCTTGAGCTTCAGCTCGAAATCCGTGAACGACGCCTTGCCGTCCGCGCCCATGTAAAACAGGTGGGCGCGCCCGTTGCTGACTTTCAGGGCACCGTCCTCCACTGAGAAGGAGCCCGGCGTTTCCTCGTTCGACTTCCAGCCGGTGAGGTCCTTGCCGTTGAAGATGGAGACAAAGCCGTCCTCGGCGCTTGCCACGGATGCGAGCATGGCGAAGGCCGATGCGATAAGCAGGGTTGTTTTTTTCATCACGGAGATTCAAAGAGAGCGAACCGCACATGTCCAGTGGCGAGGTGATCGCAGGCCGTCCACAAAGTGATGACAGCCAGATCTGGCCAAGGCAGGGACGGCAATCCTTGCCGTCCATATCTCGCGGCGGTTCACACGGAAAGGAACCGATGGGATCACCCAAGCCGCCAGATATGGACGTTTTGGGAAAAACGTCCCTGCCGGGACATTGCCTACCAACCCCTTGTCCCATCACCCCGCAAAACATAAGGCCATTTCTCGAATGAATCCACGAGACCGCCACGCACAGGATTTTCACGGATGTAATCCCATTTGTCGGTCATGTCGGAATCCCCCCTGACCCTGTGGTCGAAATAATCCCTCTGCCACTCGGTCCCGAACGTCTTCGCCGTGTATCGTTTCCAGCTCTTGATGAGATTCCCCATCCCAAGGCCTTTGTCGTTGTTGAAGGAGATCAGGCATGGAAATGATCCGGCATGAGCAGCGCGAGGAAGACATGCCATTTGCCGAGATCCTGGTAGAAGCTCAATGCATCGAGCAATCCCTCAGCCACCCCGGGCAGCGTGAGCTGCGGTTCGCCGCGTTTTTGGCAATTGATCGTGATGAAGAAAACCGCGTTCTCCGGTGCCCATGACGGCGGGCGGTGAAAGTCACCCCTTGCTTTCCGTTTTGAAAATTCCTCCGCCAAACCAAGGCAAATTGCGGATCAACGGTGCCAGAAGGTCAAACCAAAAGGCAGGGACGGCAATCCTTGCCGTCCATATCTCGCAGCGGTTTTCACGGAAAGGAACCGATGGGATCACCCAGGCCGCCAGATATGGACGTTTTGGGAAAAATGCCCCTGCCGTTCCCGCAGGCAGGGACGGTCTCTCCGAGCCGTCCATATCTCACGGCGCTTCACACGGAAAGGAACCGTTGGGATCACCCGGGCCGTCAGATATGGACGTTTTGGGAAAAACGTCCCTGCCCGGGCGCGTCCCACGGGCAGGGACGGCAATCCTTGCCGTCCATATCTCGCGGCGCTTCACACGGAAAGGAACCGATGGGATCACCCAGGCCGCCAGATATGGACGTTTTGGGAAAAACGTCCCTGCCCGGGCGCGTCCCACGGGCAGGGACGGCAATCCTTGCCGTCCATATCTCGCGGCGCTTCACACGGAAAGGAACCGATGGGATCTCACGGGCCGCCAGATATGGACGTTTTGGGAAAAACGTCCCTGCCTGGGCGCAATTCCATCCGCAGGATAAACCGGATATCGCAACAGTCCCCAAAGCGATGACAAAGGCGGGTTATCCTTGGCAAGGGGCGGAGAAGGGGGATTGACTCGGATCATGTGCCGTTTCAATCCGCACCAACCCAAGACCATCATGGAATCCACCGCAACCCCCGTCCCGCGCTTCTCCGCAATCCTGTTTACCCTGCTCGCCGCTACGACTGCCCTTCACGCATCCGCACCCGTTCCCACGGAAATCGTTCCCGGGAAAATCCCCGGCGCGAAGCCGCGCAACGTGGTCTTCATCCTCTCCGATGACCACCGCTACGATGCGATGAGCTTCCTCGGCCACCAGTTCGCGAAGACCCCGGTGATGGACTCCATGGCCGCGAACGGCGCCTACGTGAAAAACGCCTTGGTGACCACCTCGCTCTGCTCCCCAAGCCGCGCGTCCATCCTCACCGGGCTCTACACCTTCCGCCATCGTGTGATCGACAACAACCGCGCGATCCCCAAGGGCACGGTCTATTTCCCGCAATACATCCAGAAGGCCGGCTATGCGACCTGCTTCATCGGCAAATGGCACATGGGCGGGGAAAGCGATGAGCCGCAGCCCGGCTGGGATCATTGGGTCAGCTTCCGCGGGCAGGGAAATTATTATCCGCCATCGCCCGACTACACGCTCAACGTCGATGGCAAGCGCGTGAAACAGAAGGGCTACATCACCGGCGAGCTCACCGACTACGCCATCGACTGGCTGAAGCAGCAGAAGCCTTCCGAAAAACCCTTCTGCCTCTACCTGTCCCACAAGGCCGTCCACGCGAACTTCACCCCCGAGCCGAAGTATGAGGACAGCTTGAAGGATCTGCCCTTCAAACGCCCCGCGACCGAGGCCAGCACCCCCGGCAACCTGCTCCAGCCCCGCTGGCTGCGCGACCAGCGGAACTCCTGGCACGGCGTCGATTTCCCCTACCACAGCGAGCTGAACATCGAGGGCTACTACAAGCGCTACTGCGAGGCGCTCCGCTCCGTGGACGACAGCATCGGCCGCGTGATGCAGCAGCTCAAGGACATGGGCGTCTATGACGACACCCTGGTGATCTATATGGGCGACAACGGTTTCATGTTCGGCGAGCACGGCCTCATCGACAAGCGCGTGGCCTACGAGGCCTCGATGCGCGTGCCAATGCTCGTCCAGTGCCCTTCCCTCATCAAGGGCGGCACGGTGGTGGACGAAATGGTCGCCAACATCGACGTCGCGCCGACCATCATGGAGGCGATGGGGCTGGAAAAACCCGCGCACATGGACGGCGAGAGTTTCCTGCCGCTGGCCGAGGGCAAGGAAACCAAATGGCGCGACGATTTCCTCTACGTCTATTACTGGGAGAAAAATTTCCCGCAGACCCCCACCACCTTCGCAATCCGCAGCGACCGCTTCAAATACATCACCTACTACGGCCTCTGGGATGCCGATGAATTCTACTATCTCCAGAGCGACCCCGACGAAAGCAAGAACCTCCTCTACGACCCCGCCTTCAAGGCGCAGGCAAAGCAGATGGAGAACAGGCTCTACAAAATGATGGGCGAATTCGGCGGGATGGAAATCCCCCTGAACCAGCCCGCCGGCGGCATCAACAACATCCGCCTCCGCGAGCGCGGCGGCGAAAAGGCCTCCGATTTCCCGCCGCCCATGGTCGTCGATGAGCCGGTCAACACGGATGCGAACTGACCCGAATGGCACGGGATTAAGCCGTCTTTCGTGAAATAGGCAGGGACGACAATCCTTGTCGTCCATATCTCGCGGAGCTTCGCGCGGAAAGGAACCGATGGGATCCCACAAGCCGTCAGATATGGACGTTTTGGAAAAACGTCCCTGCCTTCTTGGCTTAATCCCGTGCCATTCCGAACTGACCCCCGATGCCGGCATCCCGGAGCCCGTGACTGCCGGAAACCGTCAAGGCCGCGGCCTCGGTACCGGCCCCATGGTTCCGCCGGGAACAAAGCGCGCCGGGTAGAGGATCTGGCGGCGATCCTGTTTTCCGTGGCTGAGATTCACCGCCCAGCGCACCGTCCGCCTCACCCAGAGCGCGCTGTCCGCCCTGAACTGCGCCGCGCTAGGCTGTTGCCAATCCAGCACCGCGTCGCCATCCGGACAGACCAGCGAAACATCGCCCGGCACCGCGATCCCCCGCGAGGACAGGAACTGCTGCACGGCCACGAAGACCTTCGCTTCCTGCACGATCAGCGCCGTCGGAGGGGTCGCTACGAAGATTTTCCGCAGGCAGGCGTGCAAACCCTCGCTGTCGCTGCTCGGCCACAGGGGAAAATGGTAATCCCCCGTCTCGATTCCATGCGCCTTGAGCACATCGAGGAACTCGGTCTCGGGATGCTCGGGCTCCGGTGTCCGCCGGTTCGGGCGGGCGATCATCACGATGCGCCGGTGCCCCAGCCGCACCAGCTCCTCGGTGCACTCCCGGAACGGCGGCCCGAAGTCCGGCCCGGTCGCCGCGATCGGCAGCCCGCGGAAACTGCCCAGGAAGCCGAACACCGGAAACGGCTGCTCGGCGAACCAATCGTAAACCTCCCGCGAGGCGGCATGCACGATCCAGGCGTCCGCCTTGGTTTGCGCCACCAAACGCTTGATGCGCCGGACATCCATCCCCAGCTCCATCAAGCCCTTCTCGGCCGGGAAGGGCTCGTGCCCCGCCTCGATCAAGCGGTGCTGGAGATCGCTGATGTATGGGCCGTAGGGGCCGTGCCGCCGCCATAGCAACATCGCGATCCGCAGTTGCGAGGCCGCCCGGCCGCCCTCCGCCGAGACGATCTTCCGGCGCCTGCCCGCTCCCTGCGCCTCCAGCACGCCCTCCTTTTCCAGCAGCGCCAGCGCGTTCTCCGCCGTCTGGTTGCTCACCTCCAGCTCCCGCGCCAGCTCATGCCTGCCCGGCATCCATTTCGCCCACCTCCCCTGCGCGATCTGCTCCCGCAAATAAACGGCGGCCTGTTCGGTGATGGTGAGGAATCGCGGTCCCGGCATGGCGCAAACTTGCCTGAAAGGTGGGCAGGTTGTCGAGTGGGAAAAAAATTGCCTCCCATCGGATGATCCATTCTGATCCTTTACGGACAAAACAATCCGGCACAACACCGTTTCGGATTCCGTCCTCACTTTGGGGACTATCCGAGTGCCTTGAAATGTGCTGAGATGATAGGCTCCAAAAGGAAGCAAACAAACCATGAAACAAACCATGAAAAACACCAGATATATCCCCGTTCTCGCCGCGCTCGCGCTCGGCATCACCTCCAGCCACGCCGCGATCACTCTTGTCAATACGGGATTCGCCGCTACCAATGGTAGTGGTCAAAGCGGCACTCTGACGAGGGATGTGGCCACTTATACCTATAGCTACGACGCTGGCGCAAGTTTCGACATGCTGGTGGTGACCGTCAGTCGTGAAGGGGGAGGGGGACTCAGTGTGACTTATGCCAATGTCGGCATGAATTCGGCGACCCCGACAGCTGGCAGCACCGGCGTCAGCATCTACTACCTCAACACCACCGCGTCCAGCGGGGACATCGTGTTGAATTTCGGTGGCGGATCCAATGGCGTCGGCATCGGCATCGCAGCGATCAAGAGTGACAATGGTGACCCGATTGCTGTCTTTGACGCCGATTTCGGCACCGGCACCAGCATCAGCATCGACACTGCGGATGACAGCTTCACGATGTGGGCGATCGACACCAACCTCGGCCCTTTCGACGATCTCCCCGCAGTCCAAATCAACAAGAACACGGATGTCGGATCCAACGGCTATGCCGCCGCTTATAAATTGGTTACTACGGGTTCCGTTGGAGACACTTACTCTTATAACTTCACCGGCACTACAGGAACTCAGGCAGCCCGGGGAATCGCGGCAGCCAACTTCGTGGTCGTCCCCGAGCCCTCCGCCGCCCTGCTCGGCGCTCTGGGAGCACTCTGCCTGCTCCGCCGTCGCCGTTGATTCTTCGGCGGTTTCCACGCATCCGTCTTCCATGCCCCGTTCCGCCCGCCGGAACGGGGCATTTCCTTGAACCCGATACAATGAAACTTCCCCTCTTCCTTTTCACCGCCCTGCTATCGGCATTCGTCGCCGTGCCCTTCGCATCCTCCGCGCCGCGCCCGAACGTCCTGCTCATCATGGTGGACGACCTGAATTACGAACTCGGCTGCTACGGCAGCAAGAGCGCGAAGTCGCCGCACATCGATTCCTTCGCGGCGAGCGCGACGCGGTTCACGCGGGCCTATTGCCAGGCTCCGCTCTGCAACCCCTCCCGCACCAGCATGCTCACCGGACTGCGGCCGGAAAGCATCGGGGTGATCGACAACAACACGCATTTCCGCTGGAAGCGCCCGGACATCCGGACCCTGCCGCAGAAATTCCAGGCGGCGGGCTGGCGCGCGGAGGCATACGGGAAAATTTTCCACGGCGGCAGCACGCCCATCGAAGACGGCGCCTCGTGGGATGCCGGCCCGGGCACCGGCAAGCCCCTGCCCGTTCAGCCCGCGCAAACCGGGAAGCCCGACCGGAATGTGGAACCGAAGCCCGATGCGAAGACCGCCCGCCAAAAGAACAACCCCTGGGACAACTGGGGGGCCATCCCCGGAGGCGACACCGCGGCGGGAGACGGCAAATTCTCCCGCTCCGCCGCCGCCGCGATGAAGCGGATGAAGGACGCGCCGTTTTTCCTCGCCGTCGGTTTCAAGAAACCCCACGCGCCGCTGATGGCGCCGGAGGCCTACTTCGCCATGCACACCCCGCAGGCCGCGCATTTGCCGAAGAGTTTCCGCTACCCCGACGAGCCGCCGATCACCTACCTGCCCGCCGTCGCGCTGAGGCCGAACTTCGACCTCTTCGGCCCGCAGCGCACGGTCACCGGCACCCGCGACGAGGCGCTCTCCGCCCGCGCCGCCTACGCCGCCTGCGTTTCCTACATCGACGCGCAGGTCGGCATCGTGCTCGACACCCTCGACGAACTGGGACTCCGCGACAACACCATCGTGATCTTCGTCAGCGACCACGGCTTCCACCTCGGCGAGCACGGCCTGTGGTCCAAGATGACCCTGCTGGAGGAAAGCCTGCGCGCGCCGATGATGATCCGCGCCCCGGGGATCGCGCCCGGAGTCTGCGGGCGCGTGGTCGAGCTGTTGGATATTTATCCTACAACACTCGATCTCGCCGGCCTGCCCGCCGCCGATCATGCCGAAGGCCGCAGCCTCGCACCGTTGATGCGCCAGCCGGACCGTGAGTGGCCGCACCCCGCCTACGCCCAGCTGCCCCGCCAGCCGAATCTCCCCGGCGGAGCCCGGATGACCGAGGAAATGGGTGGCCGGAGCGTCCATCTGGATCGCTGGCACTACGTGCGGTGGAACGGCGGGGAGGAGGCGCTCTTCGACCTCACGGGCGACCCTTTCGAGATGGAGAACCTCGTCGGCAAACCCGAACACGACGCCACCCTTGCCGACATGAGGAAACGGATGGAGGCGTATCCGGCGAAGCCCTGAATCCGCATCGGCGGGAGTCCCCAGGGTCTCCCCGGCACGGGTTCCAACCTGTATGAAAAGCAGGCAAGTCGAGCGAAGGGAATCCCCTTGCCACGCGGCATTTCCAACAGGTCTATGGCGCGGTGCCGCGTCACGGAAACACCCGGACCCGCAGGGAGCTACCGGCGTGTCGTCGCAATGGTGACTAGCAAGCGATCATTAAAACCTGTAATTACCATGTATCCGCATCATCAGGTCTTGCATGATCGCGCCAAACCCAAGTTCCGCATGAACCCGAAATCCGAGTCCCATCCATCATCCGCCGGTCACCGCCGCATGGCCCGGCGTGGTTTTGCGCTTGTGGCGACCCTCACGATGATGGTGTTGCTGGTGCTGCTGGCGGTCGGTCTGCTGAGCCTTTCGGCGGTCTCGCTGCGCGCATCGTCTCAAAACTCCGCCATGGCCGCGGCGCAGGCAAACGCCCGGATGGCCCTGATGCTGGCGATCGGCCAGTTGCAGTCCGAGCTTGGGCCGGACTCGAGGATTTCCGCACCGCACGATCTGGCGGGTGGGGACTCCGGCGGGCGGCCGCACTGGACCGCGGTTTACGATGCCTGGAAGGCTCCGGATCCTGCGAGCAATGTGGCAGATTCGCCCGGAGATCGGAAAGTCGTCTTCCGCAAATGGCTGGTCTCCGGCGAAGCGGGGACAACCGCTGACGAGATCCTGCTGGTGGGACCGGGCACGCTCGGCTCGCCTTCGGCGGCGGTTGACCAAGTGCGTGTGCCATCCCAAAAACTGGATGCAGGCAGCCGCAGCGGGCGGATCGCATGGTGGACATCCGATGAAGGGATGAAGGCCAGGATCAACGCGGGGCCGGACGACAGCCCGTTGGTGCAGGACGTTTCCAACCCGCTGTTCCATGTGCAGTCCCCGCCGCATCCCGACCATCGGGTGTTCGCCGCGCTCGGGAATTTCGAATGGAAGGACGGCCAGAGGGAAATGGCGCTTTCCCAAGGGCAGGTCAATCTCGCCGCCGGGTTGGGGAAAGCCGGTCTGGGCTCTTCTTTCCATGATCTCACCGTCCACAGCGAAGGCGTGCTGGCCGATGTGAGGACGGGACGGCTGAAACGGGATCTCACGCAGCTCCTGAGCCGCCCGCTTTCCGAGCTGGAGGACAAGCCGCTTTACCTCGCCGACGGGCGCATCAACCGCTTCGATATCACCCCGGCTGGAGTGGTGGCCAACAGGTCGTTTGTGGGGCCATGGAGCTCCTCGCGTTACAAGGCGGCCGAATGGGGCATCAATCTCGAGGAACTCGCCCTCTTCCACAACATCCACCGCGAGATCGACTGGTCCGGAGGGGTGCCGACGCTTGCCACCAAGGATAGCGCGGACGGTCTCGCCATGGACCGCTTCTACATGTATGGCAAGCCCGCGATCGAAGCGATACAGTTCATCCTGTGCCTGCAGGCGGTCCAGACCGGCGGCACTGCGGCCGACCCCATCTACAAGATGCAGATGATGTGCGACGGGATGGTCGTCCTCGCCAACCCCAACGATGTGCGACTGCGCTTCCCGCCGGGTCTCGTGAAATTCCTGGACCTGATCACCCTGCCCTACGATGTGAAACTGAAGATCACGAAGGCGAACGGCTCCATCCTCGAAAGGAAGACGATCCCCCCGAAAAACAAGCTTTTCGTCGGCTACATCGAGGGCGGCTTCGGCGGAATGCCGGCCGATGGCTTCGATCTCGAACCCGGGGAAGCCGCCGCCTTCGGATCGACCACGGCAAGCGGATACGACCTGAACATCCGCCGTGGATTCGTCCCCAGCGGCGGGGTCAGCATGTCGTGGAACCTGAATGTCACCGGGCTGAAAAAGGCCGACATGGTGGACTTCGAGCTATTGAAAACCACGGCCGCGAGGAACAACTCCAACAGCAACATGTATTACCAGGCGTGGCATGGCAATCCGGGGGGCAGGCGGATCTTCGAATCCGCAAACCTGACCAAGGATAGCGGCGCGCCGGATGGCGACCTGATGAATGCTTTCCTCCCGGAGAAAATCCTTCCGCCCCAGGTTCGGCCGGTCAGCGACTTCATCGACAAGCCGCAGCCGATCATGGTGATGAGCGTCATCAAGAATGTGGAACAAAGCTCCAGCGCGAACAATCCCGACGCCTTGCCCTCGCGGCCCTTCCTGCTCGATGAACCCGCTACCGGGGGAGGTGCGATCTGGCGGAATGCGATTCCCCACGACTTGCATGCCTCCCAGCTGCTGTTCACGGCGGAGCCGCTCAACTACCAGTTCCGCTCCCTCGCCGCCGGTGCGGGAGGGCGCAACGTGTATCACGGCGGCGGACGCCAGCCTTCGGTCGGTGGTGAGTTCCGGGTGATCAAGCGCCGGATCCCGCTTGCCCCGCCGCTCTCGCTCGGGGCCTTCGAGAACGCCATCGCCGGCAGTTTCGGCGCCCACTTCGGGGAGGTCAGCAGTGCCTGGGGCACGATCGGCCCGGGTGTCGATCCGGACAATACGGCACTCGCCAGCACCCTCGGGGCCGGCTTTCCGGTCATCTCCAAGGCGATCGGGAATTCCTTCACAAATCCCTTCCTCGCGCCCGGTCAGGTTTACCGCCCGGGCAGCGGCAGCGGCACCGTGGGACGGGTGGCCACCGACCCGTCATGGATGGTGAATACGGCGCTCTGGGATTCCTGGTTCCTCTCCGGAATCGTGGACGGTAGCGGCACCGCCGCCGCCAATCCCATGAAAGACCTCCGCACCCCCCGCGCCCAGTTCCGCGATCTCGCGGAGGGAACCGGGACGCTCAGGAACACACGTTTCCGCTTCCATCCCCACAAGTCTCCGGAAATGGCGCTCGACGAGCTGTTCACCGGGGAGGGGTTCAAGGGCGCGGCGCTCAACACCCTCGGGAAATACCTCCTGATCGACGGAGCCTTCAACGTGAACTCCACCTCCGCCGAGGCATGGACCGCGATGTTCCGCAGCGTGGCCGGCCAGGAGCTGCTCGGCTCGACCAAGACTTTCACCAACCCCTTCTGCACCCTCGGCTACACGGCCAGTGAAGCAACCTCCGGCCCGCAAGGCGACTGGAGCGGCCTCCGCGACCTTACCGACGCTCAGATCACGGATTTGGCCAAGGCGACCGTGGAGGAAGTGAAAGCGCGCGGCCCTTTCCTCAGCATGGCGGATTTCGTGAACCGGCGGCCGAACTCCGGCGATTCCGGCCAGCAGGTTCTCGGCGCGCTTCAGGCGGCCATCGACAAGAGCGGCCTCAACGACCGCTTCACGGCGGGCAACCGGAAGGTCACACAAGCCGATCTGGATCCCCTGGATGGCAATGGAAGCGTGGCTAACGAGCCCGCGCCCGCCCGCGCGATCGGAGCCGCCGGTCACCTCCGCCAGGCAAACATCCTCACCGCCCTCGGTTCCCAGACCAGCGTGAGATCGGATACCTTCGTGGTCCGTGCCTACGGCGACAGCCGCGACAAGGCCGGCAACATCCAGGCGACCGCTTACTGCGAGGCGGTCGTCCAGCGCGTGCCGGAATTCCTTGATCCAAGCGATCCGCCCGAGGTCACTCCGGTTTCCCCTGTCAACCAACTCTTCGGGCGAGCCTTCCGGATGGTTTCCTTCCGCTGGCTCGCGCCTTCCGAGATATAAACCGCTTGTCCGATGCATTCGCTTCACCACCACCCTTCCTTTCTGCTCGCCGCTGTTTTCTGCTCGGCCATGGCATTCGCCCCGTGCTTGGTCGCGGAACCCGCATCCACCGCCACACCCGGCGGCACCAGGGATTCCGCCCCGAAAGTCCGCCTGGTCTTCCTGTCGACCCTCGCGCAGGACGAAGTGTTGGTTCTCGCATCCCCCGGCGAGGATGGGAAATGGACGGAGCACGGGGAATTGAAAGCGAGGCCGTCGTTCATCACCGATTGGCTTGAAGTGCCCGCCGGTGAGACCCACCTCACCCGCCGGACACCCGAAGGTCTGGTTTCCAAAGGGAAATTCAACGTTCCTCCGCGTGCCCGCTCCGTTCTCGCGGTCATTGTGGCCGATCCGGCTGCTGAAAACTATCGCTCAAAGGTAATCGATCCTGCGAAGCAGGGGTTCGCGCGCGGCTCGACCCTTGTCATGAATCTCAGCAAAAACAGCGCGTTGGTGGTTCTCGGCGGAACCCGGCTTACCGTGGAACCGGCAGCCACGAAGGTTTCCAAGGCGACCCCGGAAGCCAACGGCATGTACCGGATGCTTGCAGGCTACAAGGATAAGGACGATAAATTGGTCGTATGCTACGACCGCTACGTCTCAAGCGATTCCAAAGCACGCGAGTTCCTGTTTCTTCTTCCCGATGAGAATACGGGCCTGAGGGTTCTCTCGCTTCCCGAATTCGGAGACGTTGACTGACCCGTATTGAACATGATCCGAATCCCCACCATCCCTATCTTGATCTCCCGGCATCGGTTCCTCGCCGTGGCACTCCTGATCGGCGCGGTGGATCTGGTCCAAGCCGACACCCTTTCGGTGGATGAGCGTTTCGCCGGGCATGGGAAACTCGTCGCGGAAACACATGCCGAGTCACTCCAACTGCGCGAAAAGAACCTGCGGAAAACCATCGCTCGCGGCACCGTGTGGCCGTCCGGCGTCTGGGGGGATAACCTTTGGTGCCTCAGCGCCCTTTACCTCAACGAGAAAACCGATGAGGCGAATGCGCGCCTGCTCAAACAGGCGAATGATTTCATCGCATCGAAGCCGGACCCCGCGCTCACCACATCGCCGGAGCATCCCGGCAAACTGCCATGGTCTTTCTTCTCCATCACCGACTACGTGAGGATCCTGTATCTTTTCCACGCAAACAGCACACAATTCCCCGGTCGCCTGGATCCGCAGACCGAGGCGGCGATGAAGGAATCCCTCTGGCTCTGGGTCCGTGGAGCGAGCCGCCTTTCCGAGGTGGGTGCGGACGACCAATTCCTGCTCCTGGGCACGGAAAACCACGATCTCAACCGACGGCCGCCGTATTATCTCATCACCGCATTCCTGAAAGAGGATCCCGCCTATCGCGACAGGAAGCTCGATGACGGGCACAGCGTCGCCGAGCATGCCGCCGCCTACACCCGGTTCTTCCGCGAATGGCCGCGCAGCCGCGCGAAGACCGGCCTCTGGATCGAGATCGGCTCCACCACCTATCAGAAATATTCGTGGCCCGCGCTTTTCAACCTGCACGAGCTTTCGCCCGATCCGGTCATCCGGCACCGCTTCGGGCTGCTGCTCGACCTCGCTTTCATCGAGGAGGCGCAGATCTCGGTGCGGGGACGGCGCGGCGGCGGGCAGAGCCGCGCCGAGGGTGTTCCCAACGGCTTCAGCGGCTACAAGAACCTGCTCTTCGCCCGCGCGGGCCAGCCGGCCGGCTCCAGCCACTCGCGGGTGATCGAGACCAGCCGCTACCAGCTCCCGGCTGCAGCCATCCTGCTGGATAAGCGTGCGTTTCCGGCGGTCAGGCCTTTCGTAATCCGCAACCGCGTTCTCGGCCGGTCGGAGACCCGTGGGGCGGACGGCGAAGCCCAGCGCATCGCCCCCGACTCGGCGCTGGTCAATTACGCCTGGCGCTCTCCGCACTACCTGCTCGGGAGCACCTTGCAAAACCCTTCCCTTGAATATGCCGGCATATCGAGACAGAAACGCTGGTGCGGCCTGCTCATCGACGACCCCTCCGCGGATCGCGTCGGCTCGATCGGGGTGGTCATCGGGAAAACCCGGGGCGGGCGCCCGCAACATTCCTTCTGGAGCGTGCAGCACGAGAACGTGATGATCCTCCAGCGAATCGCCAACGTAAAGGAAGGCGGATCCTACAGCACCGGGGAAATCAGCATGGACTTCGATGCGCCGGGACTCGAGATCATCGACGAGGACGGCTGGATTTTTGCCAGCACCGGCAAGGCCTTCGCCGCCGTGAAATTCCTCGATGGCGGCCACCGCTGGGACAAGGCCCGCAGGGTCGCCTCCCCGGCGGATTTCACCGGGCTGAACGACACCGGGCGCATCCTGCTCCATGCGGGTGACGTCACCACCCATGGTTCGTTCGACCGCTTTCGCGAAAGCCTGCGCGCATGCGAACTCGTGGTCAGCGCCGACAAGGTGGACTACCGTTTCGGAGAGGCCAAACAGCGCCTCGAAATGTTCCGCTACGATGTGAAAGCCCGGGACTCCTTCAGTTTGCCACGCATCAACGGCTCGCCCATCGATCTCCATCCCAAGGCCGTCTACGAGAGCCCCTTTCTCAAAGGAGCCTCAAACAGCGATCGTATCGCCGTAACCGTCGGCCCGGTCCGGCAGGTGCTCGATTTTTCGTCCGCCCCATGATCCGCCCCTGACTCCTTTCCCATGAAGATTCTAACACTTTTCGCGTCCGCCCTCTGGCTTCCCGTGTGCGCAGCGCCCGCGCCGCCGAACATCATCCTCATGATGAGCGACGACCATGGCTGGGAGGAAACCGGTTACAACGGACATCCTCACGTCAAGACCCCGGTGCTCGACGAGATGGCGGCCACGGGGCTGAAGTTCGATCGCTTTTACGCCGCGCATCCGAGCTGCTCGCCGACCCGCGCGAGCTTCCTCACCGGCCGGCACCCGAACCGCATGGGCACCTTCGCGCCGGGTTGGTCGCTGCGGCCGGAGGAAATCACCATCGCCCACCTGCTGTCCAAGGCCGGCTACCACTGCATGCACCTCGGGAAATGGCATGTCGGCGCGGTGAAAGAGGGCTCCCCGCTGAATCCTGGCGCGATGGGATTCGACGAATGGCTGTCCCATGACAACTTCTTCGAACTGGATCCACCGCTCTCGCGCAACGGCGGCCCGCCCCAGGTCTTCAAGGGCGAAAGCTCGGAAGTGCTCGTCAATGAGGCGATCGCGGGCATCGAACGCGCCCGCGATGCCGGCAAGCCGCTCCTGCAGGTCATCTGGTTCGGCTCCCCCCACGAACCCTACAGCGGCCTCCCGCAGGATCTCGCGCTCTATGACGACCTGCCCGCGAAATATACGAAAATGGTGAGCCTCACCTCGAACGAGACCGGCACCCGAACCCGGCGTCCGCAAGGCGAGGTTCTGCGGGAGCGCTACGCGGAAATCACCGCGATGGATCGCGCCATCGGCATGCTCCGCAAGCACCTCAAGGAAACCGGTCTGCGGGAAAACACCCTGCTGCTCTACTGTGGTGACAACGGCACCTCCGCCGAGAGCGCGCTCGGTTTTCCCCACCGCGGAGCGAAGGGGCAAATCTACGAAGGCGGCACGCTGGTGCCCGGCCTGATCGAATGGCCCGTCCGCATCCCGAAGCCCCGCTCCACCTCCTTCCGCGCCACCACCAGCGACCTGCTGCCGACCCTTGCCGCCATCACCGGACAAGCGCTGCCGGATCGGCCGCTCGACGGCACCGACCTCATGCCCGTGATCAATGGCACCCTCGACGCGCGTGCTACCCCCATGGCATTCTGGGACTTCGACACCCGCCGATTCATGGCCACGAATCCGCAACCCTACATCGATCCCGCCCTGCAGGCGGGCACCACGCCGCTGGTCAAGCTCAGCGGCGGCAAGGCCACCCGTGATTTCCTCAACTTCCGTTATCCCGCCGTCAACGAGGCCGATATCCTCGGCCCACGGTCCATCATCGAAGGCGATCACAAACTCGTCGTCCGCGAAACGAAGGGCGAAACCGGCATCGAGTTGTTCGACCTGAAAGCCGATCCGGGCGAGAAGCTCAACCTCACCAAGCAACAACCCGAGCTCACCCGCAAGCTCCAGGCCGACCTCCGCCAATGGCAGGAATCGGTTCTCAAAAGCCTTGACGGGGCAGACTACCACGTTTCGAAATGAAATCCTTTTTCCGCACCGCCGCCATCCTCCTGGCATCCTGCCTGACCACGCCCCTCATGGCGGAGCCTGCGCAGGACAAGGCTGCGTTTGAGAAAGCAGCCGCAGCAGACTGGAAGGAGGTTTTTTCCGACCCCTGCACCGGCGATTGGCGGAAGCAATGGTTTCTCGACGGCGAGGTCGGCACCGTGGTCACCGGGCCGGAGGGCATGGCTCTTACCGCCGGCCCGGAGTTTGGAAATGATGCACACCATATGGTGCTGTGGACGAAGCAAAGCTTCGAAGGGGATCTGAAGATCGGCTACGAATACACCCGCACCGACAACGAGACGCGCTGCGTCAACATCCTCTACATCCAGGCCACGGGCAGCGGAAAAGAGCCGTATGCCCGTGACATCTCGCAATGGAACGAACTCCGCAAGGTGCCCGCAATGGCGACCTACTTCGACCACATGCACACGGTTCATCTCAGCTACGCCGCGTTTCCGAACTCCGGGGAAAACCGCGTTTCCTACATCCGCGCCCGCCGCTACCTGCCCGAGGGCAAAGGGCTCAAGGGCACCGAATTGGCACCTGACTACGAGCCCGAAGGTTTTTTCGCCCAGGACGTGCCCCACCACATCACGGTGATCAAAAGAGGGCGCGAACTTTTCATGCGTGTCGAGAATCCGGAGCGCGTCGGCCACTTCCATTTCAGCAACCCGCACCTCCCGGCGGTGAACGAAGGCCGCGTCGGCTTGCGCCACATGTTCACCCGCTCCGCGCGCTACCGGAATTTCCGGATCAGCAAGCTCCAGGACAGCCCCCCCGCTGGAGAACCCGCCACACCCGTGCCGTAACTAGCCTTTAGCTGAAATGAAATCACGCGCTCATCTTTCCGCACAGGTCGTCTCCCGTCATCCGGTTTCGGCGATCTTTCTGATCGTTGCGCTTTCCGGTGTTTGCCGCGGCGAGGAGCGGGTGGTCAGCTACAACCGGGACGTCCGGCCCATCCTTTCGGAGAATTGCTTTTTCTGCCACGGCTTCGACAAGAACAAGCGCGAGGCCGAACTTCGTCTGGACATCGAGGCGGAAGCGAAGGAGTCCGCGATCGTGGCGGGAAACTCTGCGGCCTCGGAGCTTTTCAAGCGCATCACTTCGGGTGACCCGGATGAGGTCATGCCTCCTGCGGATTCCGTCTACAAACTGAAGCCGGACCAGGTGGAAACGCTGCGGCTTTGGATCGAGCAGGGCGCGGAATACGAGGAGCACTGGGTCTATAAAAAGCTCGAACGTCCACCGGTGCCGCAGGAGGGCGCGGCCACCCCCATCGATTCCTTCCTGCGCCAGACGTGGAAGGAACACGGCGTTTCCCCGGTCGCGGAAGCGGAACCGCGCGTCCTGATCCGGCGGCTGAGCTTCGACCTCCGCGGCCTGCCGCCCACGTCGGAGGAGGTTGCCGATTTCGAGCATGACCCTTCGCCCGCGAAGTTTCAGGAACTTGTCAGGAAATGGACGGAATCGACCGAATACGCCGAACACCAAGGTCTCCGATGGCTGGATCTGGTGCGCTGGGCTGACTCCTCGGGCATGGTCAGCGACGAGCCGATCGCGACCGGGCGTTACCGGAAGTACGTGATCGAGGCGTTCCGCGACAACATGCCTTTCGACCGCTTCACCCGCGAGCAACTCGCCGGCGACCTGCTGCCGAACCCGACCGACGACACGCTCACCGCCTCCGCCTACAACCGCTTGGTGAAGACCAACAGCGAGGCGGGCGTGATCGAGGAAGAGGCGCTGCACGCTCTGAAGGGCGAGCACGTGCGCGCCCTCGGAACCGTCTGGCTCGGCGCGACCACCGGTTGTGCAGAATGCCACGATCACAAATACGATCCGATCTCCGCGAAAGACTACTACTCGCTCGCTGCGTTCTTCGATGACCTCATCGAGGCGGGGGTTTACCAGCCGGGGGATCGCCGTGTGCCGGTCCATTACCTTCACGGGGATCCTGAGTCTGTTAGAGAAGACGCGGAGCTCAGCGCGCAAGCGGAGTCGGTTCGGAAGGAGCTTTACGAAAGCGAACACGATCCCGCCGAACTGGCGGAGTGGGAAAAAGCGATCATCGCAGCGAGCGATGCGGCGGAGAAATCGAAGAAGGAAGCGCCGGTGGACTTCGAATGCGTGCCCGCCGTCATACCTCCTGCGAAGGTCGTCGAAGGGGAGTTTTCCCAAACGGCCGGGGGACGCAAAGTCACCGCCGCGCAAGGCACCATCGACCGCCATCTCGTCGGCGAGTTCATCACCGGCCCGCTGCCGAAGGAGGTGCTCGGGCTTTACACGAACGTCACTCTCGATCCCGCAGATACGCCCGAGTTGATCGCTTTCCAGACGGTCAACGGAGCCTACGGGCGCATGGGCTGGCACCGGGACTATCATGTCACTTACTACTGGGGGCAGGAGGATCATCCGTTTCTGAAAGCCGACTATCCGTGGCTGGAGCCCACCAAGCTCATCCGCATGGGCCCGCTGCCTGAAGCCGGAAAATGCGTGCGGCTCGATGTCCCTGCCGCGAGGTTCCCCAAGACGGAATATTTCCCGGTCGGCATGGGCTGGATCCAGATCGGCGGCACTGCCACCTGGGGCGCGAGCGGCTACCGCACCGATCCCCATCGCGCCTTCCTGAACAACCTCCAGACACCCATGATCCGCTACTGGTGGGAGCTGCCGCTCAACCGCGACGACCGCAACAAGTTCCCCAACCTCGTGGATCTCTCGGCACGGCTCGGCAAAGCCGAACGCAGGCCCATCCATGAGAAATCCATCCGCATCGCTTTCGCCGAAACGAAGCGCCCGGATCTCGTCGCGGAACTGGACGCGATCAATCGCGAGCTTTCCATGCTACGCCGCGATGCCGATACCACCCTGGTCAGCAAAACCGGCCCGCGCAAAATCACCCGCCTCCGTAACCGGGGCGATTTCATGGACAACTCCGGCCCGGTGCTCGAACCCGCTTTCCCATCCCACTTTGTGAATGGCGGGCCGAAAAAAGGACTCACCCGCCTTGATCTCGCGAACTGGCTCACCTCGCCGGAAAACCCGATGACCGCGCGCGTTTTCGTCAACCGCCTCTGGCACCAGTTCTACGGGCGCGGCATCAGCGAGACACTGGTGGATTCCGGAAACCAGGGCGACTGGCCGTCCCACCCCGACCTGCTCGACTGGCTGGCCGCCGAGTTCATCGGGAGCGGATGGGACGTCCGCCACATGGTCCGGCTGATGGTTTCCACCGATGCCTACCGGCTTTCCTCCGTCCCGGATCCGAAGACGGCGGAGATCGATCCGAAGAACCGCCTCATCACCCGCCAGTTGCCGCATCGCCTCGACGCGGAGGAAATCCGCGACACCGCGCTCGCCGCCGCCGGGGTGTTGAGGAAAACGGAGGCCATCCCGGTGCAATCGTTTTTCCCCTATCAGCCGGATGCCTACTGGGAGCAGTCCAACAAAATCATGCTCGGCAGCCGCTACCAGATTTGGGAAACGGCACACGGGGAAGACCAGCACCAGCGCAGCCTCTACACCTACTGGAAACGCCAGAACCCGCACCCGTCCATGCTCGCGTTCGACGCGCCGACCCGGCAGGAATGCACCGCCCAGCGCCCGGTCACGAACTCGCCCGGACAGGCGCTGGCACTGCTCAACGATCCCATCTACATCGAGGCCTCCCGCCTGCTCGCCCGCCGCGTGATGGCTTCCGCGCCGGACGAGAAGACCCGTTTCGCGAATCTCTTCCGCTACGCCCTGCAACGGGAACCCTCGCCGGACGAAACCGAAGTCATCACTCCCTACCTCTCGAAATGGAAAACCCATTTCGAAACCAACGCCGAGGAAGCGCAAGCCCTGCTGGCGATCGGCCAGGATCAGGATGGAAAAGCCCTTCCCGCCGATGAGCATGCCGCCTGGACGAACATGGCGAGGCTCGTTCTCAACCTCCACGAATTCCTGACACGCTCCTGAAAACCCCGTCTTCCCATCCGCCATGATCACCCGCCGCCATTTCCTCAACCGCATGTCCACCGGACTCGCAGGCACCGCCCTCGGCCAGCTCCTTGCGAACGAGTCGCCAATTCCCCCACTGCCGCAATACACGCCGAAAGCGAAGCGTGTCATCTTCCTCTACATGGCCGGCGGCCCCAGCCAGTTCGACACCTTCGACGACAAGCCCGAGCTGCGCACGCGGAACGGCCAGCCGCTGCCCGCGGAACTCACCAAGGGCGTGAAACTCGCCTTTCTCCAGAACGAGGCTCTCAAATGCTACGGCAGCAAAGTGAACTTCACCCGTTGCGGGACATCCGGGCAGAACATTTCCGATCTCCTCCCGAACATCCAGAAAATCGCGGACGACATCTGCATCGTCCGCACCCAGCAGACCGATCAGGTGAACCACGATCCGGCGCACATGTTCATGAACACCGGCACCGCCATCACCGGCCGCCCGAGCATGGGTTCATGGATCTCGTATGGCCTCGGAAGCATCGCGGACAACCTGCCGAATTTCGTCGTCATGCGCTCGGGGCCGGAGGATCAGCCGGTGCCGCAGGTCGCATGGAACAGCGGCTTCCTGCCCGGGAAACATTCCGGAGTGGAATTTTACTCATCGGGCGATCCGCTCAACTACCTGCGCTCACCCGCAGGCATCAACTCCACCCTCCAGAGGGAAACCATCGACGGCATTTCCTCGCTCAACTCGATCTACGGCGAGCGTGCCGCCGACCCGGAGATCCGCACCCGCATCGCCCAATACGAACTCGCCTTCAAGATGCAGACCAGCGTCCCTGAGGTCGCGGATTTTTCCGGCGAGAGCGCGGAGACGCGCGAGCTTTACGGCACCGGCGACAAGCCGGACGGCAGCTTCGCCTCGAACTGCCTCATGGCGCGGCGCATGGCCGAGCGCGGCGTGCGTTTCATCCAGCTCTACCACACCGGCTGGGATCACCACAGCAGCATCGAAAAGAAGATCAGGCAACAGACCAAGGAAGTCGATCGTGGCTCCGCCGCCCTCGTCATGGATCTCAAGCGGCGGGGGCTATTGGAAGACACGCTGGTCATCTGGGGCGGGGAGTTCGGGCGCACGCCGATGAGCCAGGGCGGAAGCGGACGCGACCACCACACCAAGAGCGGCGCGATGTTCCTCGCCGGTGGCGGCATCCAGGGCGGCACCACCTATGGCGAAACGGATGCCTTCGGCTTCGCGGCCATTCAGGATCCCTTCCACGTCCACGATTTCCACGCCACCATGCTCCACCTGCTCGGCATCGATCACCTCAAGCTCACCTACAAGTACGCCGGCCGCAATTTCCGCCTCACCGATGTCTTCGGAAACGTGGTGAAAAAAGTCCTCGCCTGAAACGCCATGCACCGCCGCCCTAACCATCGCTTTGCGATTCGGAATTCCTATGCCTCTTCAGGCGTTGGTTGGGAAAAGCCGGACGTGTGGATAATCCAAAATCTTGCGATCAACGGTAACGAGGGGTGCATCCAGGATGCGGGATGTCGCGACAATGATTTGGTCAGCGGGGTCGCGGTGGAATGTGCCCGGAAGCTGCGTGGACTCCACGCAAATGCTCGGGGAAAGCTCGATGAGCCTTATGCCGGGATAGGAAAGTGCCTGCTGGATCCAATCGGAAACAGGACACGGCAGAGTAAGTCGACCGCTCTCGACCAACTTGGCGACCTCCCAGCATGAAATCGAGCTCACACCGATTTCCTCCTGCTCGGCCTCATCAAGCAACGTGCGAGTCGATGCGGCCAGCGCAGGATCGCCATGAACCCACCAAACCCAGATATGGGTATCCAGGACAATCACCCCGCAGCCTCCCAGTCAGTGTCCGCCACGGGTTCCGTAGGGGCGAGAAAAGTGACCGGTTTGCCGCGCAGCGGATAACGGGAGCCGTTGGATGGAGCGGTAGCGAAGGGAAGGACAATCACCTCGACGGACTCGCCGCGACGGAAAGGAATGCCGCGCAACGTAATCACGCCATCCTCGGACAATGTGGTTTCGGCACGATGAGCTTGCATGAGGATAACCTAAAGTGTCACCGATCCCAGGGCAAGCATGCAAAATGCCGGGATGCCGTAAAGAGTCGTCAATTGAACGGCCGGAAAGATAACCATGAAGTGATCCCATGATGCACCGCCGCCGCTTCCTCGCCACCGCCGCGCTCGCCGCTGCGCCGAACATCCTGACCGCCGCGAAAACCGCGGAGTCGCCCGTCATCGTCGGCCACGGCAGCCACCGCTACCGCGTGGAGAAAAACTGGTCGAAGGCGGATCATGCGAAAGTCCCCTTGGAGAACTGCCATGAAATGATCCAGGCCTCCGACGGGCGACTGTTCCTCGTGACCGACCATCCGAAGAACAACGTCCTCATCTACAACACCGATGGCGCCTTGCTCGACCATTGGACCTTGGACTCAAAGACCGCCCACGGCCTCACCCTTCAGCGCGAGGGCGGTGTCGATTTCCTCCACATCACGATGACCGAAGGCAGGGTCGTGAAAACCACCTTGGACGGCGAGGTTCTGCTGGAGCTCGATCCGCCCCACAAGACCGGCGCATACACGGCGGATCTGCCCTATCACCCCACCGAGACTGCCATCGGCCCGAATGGCGATATCTACGTGATCGACGGCTACGGCTCGCAGTTCATCCTCCGCCACTCGGCCGGGGGAAAGTTTCTCGGGAAATTCGGAGGCAGGAGCTCGATGCCGGAAAAGCCCGGGAAATTCATGCAGGCGCACGGCATCGCGCTCGACACCCGCGGCCCGGAACCGCTGCTCGTCTGCACCGCCCGCATCCGCAACGAACTCGCCTGGTTCTCCCTCGATGGGAAACACCAGCGCACGGAATACTATCCTGGCGCCTATCTCAGCCGCCCCGTCATCCACGGCGAAAACCTCTACTCCGCCGTGTGCTTCGGCTTCCGTGAAAACGATTACCGCATGTGGACGGGACGCGGGTTCATCCTCATCCTCGATAAGGACAACAAAGCCATCTCCTGCCCCGGCGGCGCAACTCCGCTTTATGAAAACGGAACACTCAAGGCTCTCATGAAAGAAGGCGACCTCGTCAACAACGGCCATGATGTCTGCATCGATCACAACAAAGACCTCTACCTCTGCCAGTGGAACTCCGGCAGGATCCCTCCCTACAAACTCCACCTCCTGCCAAGCTGACATTGACTTTCCCTACCATGAAAAAATCCGACATTTCCCCAAACCGTTTGCAAGCCCGCCCCAAGTTCTGGCCATTTGCCATACTCGGCCTGTGCATGGCGGCGCTATCCTCCCACGTTGCCTTCGGTTCGATCCGAATGGAGCCGGTGTTCATGATCCTCGGCCAGAGCGCCGGAACCGCCGCGGTTCTCGCGATCGACAAAGGCGTGGCCGTCCAGCAGGTGGGCTACGGGGAGCTGAAAAGCATGCTATTGGAGGGCGGGCAGAGACTGTAGCTTACCCGAGACCCATCACTGAATTTATATTTCTAACATCTGCCAATTTGAACGGATGCTTACCCAACGCCTTTTCCTCCTCCCTCTCTTACTCGGAACGTTCGCATTGCGAGCCGCAGCCGCCCCGGTGACCGCCCACGATGCGGATATAGACCGAGTGAGGGCAGAGATCAGGACCGCGCCCACGTCGGCCGAAACCTACCGCGAGCGCTCGCTCCTGATGTTCCTCTGGCTGGCCTCACTGCAGCAACAGGGCGCGGACACGCATCCGTTTTTCGACATCGATAAAAAATACTACGAACTGGAGAACGCGGTGCTCAACCGGCAGGGCGCGGCGCGTGAAGAGGCACTGCGCGAGATGAGCCGGATCATCGACGCGGGCTTCGCCAAGCTGGAGGAAATCCAGGCCAAGCTGAACCGGAACGGCACGATCTACCAACCCTTTACCGCCGACCCCGCGACGGCCCCAACCGGCGGCGACATGGAGGCGGATTGGCCGATGTTCCAGGGCAACAAGCACAACACCGGCCACACCAACGCGCCCGGCCCGAAGACGGGGGAGCTGGCTTGGAAATTTCCGGTGGGTCTCGGTTGGTATGCGCGGCCGACTGTCGAGGGCGACCGGGTCTATGTCGCTTCCCCCGGCATGCACACCACGAGTCTCTGCCTCGACATGGAGACCGGAAATGAGATCTGGAAGTCCACCCAGATGCATCCGCTTTTCGGCATCTACAAATACCCGGCGATCATGTCCACGCCGGTGATCGCGGGCGACAGGATCATCCTGCGCGAGGTCAACAGCCACGGCGGCAACGAAGGCCAGGCGCGCAACCTCGTTTACCTCGACAAGAACACCGGCAAGACCCTTTCGCGGAAATTCGCCGGGCACATCGACTACCGCACGCAGCTGGCACCGGTGGCCAGCAACGGGAAATACACGGTCTATCCCTTCGGCGTCCACGACATCTACGGCTACCCCGCCGTTTGCCAGAATTTCAACCGCCTGATCTGCGCGGACGCGGACAACGAACGCAGGCTATGGGACTTCAACGTCGGCGATATCGATGCCCTCGCCGAGCCGGTGATGACCGAGGATCGCGTGCTGCAAGGCACCAGCGAAGGCTACCTGTATTCGCTGAAACTGGCCGGCACCAACAGGCATGACCTGGTCGCCTGGAAATTCCACGCGGAGGGTGCGGTAAATACGGCGGTCACAGTAGCAGGCGGAAACGTCTTTTTCGGATCGAACGGCGGCGTGCTCTACGCGCTCAAGGAATCCGACGGATCGCTCGTCTGGGAAACACGCGTGGAGGCACCCGAAAAAGGCGCGCGCAAGCAATTCACTGTCCCGCTTTTCCTCGACGGGAAAATCTACGTCGGCGGAGCGAACAAGCATCTCTATTGCCTCGACGCCAAATCCGGAGAGATCGAATGGAAGACCAAGTTGTCCGATTGGATCCGCTCGAAACCGGCGATGACTTCCACGGGACTGCTGGTCGCCAGCGTCGATGGAAAGATCGCATGCCTGAACAAGACGGATGGAAAGATCCAGTGGAGCAAAACCATCTCCACCCATCAGGTCTACTCCGACCTCGTGAGCGCCGGGGACTCCGTGCTGGTCAGCGACAGCGACCTGTGGCTGCGCCGGATCGGTGCCTCGGGCGAAGTCCTCTGGAAACGCAGCCTGCTGAACGCTTACGAAAACGAAAAGGGCGAGCGCATCTTCACCGATGTGCTTTCCGGCGGCACCTACTACCAATCCAAGCCGACCGCCGCGGACGGCATCGTCTATTTCGGAAACGCGGCCGGATTCCTTTTCGCTGTCGATGCGGACACGGGTGAGGAGATCTGGAAGTTCGAAATGGGCGGTGCCATCTCGGTGGGTCCCGCCATCGGTGAGGGCAAGGTTTTCGCCGGACAGCAGGGCGGCGAGCGGTTCTTCTACTGCGTCGATGCGAAAACGGGAGAACTCGTCTGGAAGCAGACGCTTCCCGGTGGCTGGGTCTGGGGATCGGCGGCCTACGACGACGGCATGGTCTATGTCCCCACCGTCAACGGATACGCCGTCTGCCTCGATGCGAAAACCGGCCACATCGTCTGGATGTACCCGACCGCCAAGTCCATCCCAGCGGAACCCGCCATCGACGGCGACCTGGTCTTCTTCGGATCATGGAGCGGTTCGCTCTATGCGTTCGAGAAGAAGACCGGCGAGATCGTCTGGAAGGTCAACGGCATCGAACTGGATTCCGGGACCCTGATCGCCTACGAGGGGAAAATCTACGTGCCGCACCACGCGAACGTGTTCATGAGCTTCGACGCGAAGACCGGAGCCATCCTGAGCGAAGGGAACAAGAACCCGCAGCATGCCGGGAATTTCTCCAACTTCAACGCGACGCCCGCCTTCTTCGAGAACCGCGCCTACTACACCGCGCGCGTCGGCCAAGGCCTCCGCGGAGTCCCCACCGCCTCACGGATCTATTGCGTGGACACCGAAAACGCCGAGGTGCTCTGGACCTTCCCCGACGGCGGCGGCCTCTCCGCACCCGCCATCGCCAACGGCCGCGTTTACATCGGCTCCGGGAACACCCCTTTCTTCTACTGCCTCGACGCCCTCACCGGAAAACCACTCTGGATCCACAAGTTCAACCAGCGCGTCGAGGAATCCACCCTCTGCATCTATCGCGACAAGGTCTTCGTCCTCGCCGGGGATGGTTATGTCCACGCGATCAAATGAATCAGGCCTCAAAACCCCATGAATCACTAACATGAATATCCCTCGTCCCTTCCCAAACTTCACGAAAACTCTCAATCCAATGCCGTCCCCAGCCGCAAGATATATCGGCATACTGCTCCTGGCCTGCGGGCTTTTTCTGTCCGCCGCAACCGTCTGCCGCGCCCAGACCAGCGCCGATGTCATCGTCTATGGCTCGACTCCCGGCGGCTACTGCGCGGCGATCGGCGCGGCGCGCGAGGGCGCCTCGGTGATCCTGCTCGAACCCACCACCCACGTCGGCGGAATGAACACCGGCGGCCTCTGCTTCAGCGACTCCGACCAGATGTATCGCGAGCAGCTGATGGGGCTTTTCCACGAGTGGCACCTGCGCATCCAGAAGGACTACGAGAGCCGTGGCGTCACCCTGCCCTATGATGTGAACGTGAAAAACCAGGCCACCTGGTCCTACGAGGCCCTTGTCGCGCAGCGAGTGACCGATGCCATGCTCGCCGAGGCCGGGGTGAAGGTGCTCACCGGGCGCTACCTGAAATCGGTCACCAGGAACGGCCCGTGCATCACCGGCATCGTCACCGGCAACGGCACCTTCACCGGGCGGGTTTTCATCGACGGCAGCTACGAGGGCGACCTGATGGCCGCCGCAGGCGTGAGTTGGCGCATCGACCGCGAGAGCCGCGCCGAATTCGGGGAATCCTACGCCGGACGCCAGTATCCCAAGGCGCGCATGGACATCAACGGTTTCGACGACGAGGGCAAGCCCTTGCCGCTGATCACCGCCGTCGGGAAAGGCCCCGACGAGATCGGCGACGATGAACTGATGGTTTACAGCTACCGCATTCCCATGACCAAGGACGCGGCCAACAAGGTCGCCATGCCCGCACCGAAGAATTACGATCCCGCCCGTTTCGAGTTGATCCGCCGCTTCGTGAAACGCCATGGCGAGGGAAAGGTGAGCTTCAGCTACCTGCCGGTGCCCAACAACAAGATCGACGCCAACAACGCGATCGGCTCGCAGTTTTCCATCGGGCTGATCGGCGGGGCGAAGGACTGGGCCGAGGCGGACGAGGCCGGGCGTGCGGCGATCCTCGAGGCGCACAAGCAATACACGCTGGAGATGATTCATTTCATGAAAACGGATCCGGTCTTCAGCCAGAAACGGCGCGACGACATCGCCGGTTGGGGACTCTGCGCGGACGAGTTCGCGGACTACGGCCACTTCCCGCCCCAGCTCTACGTGCGCGCGAGCCGCCGCATGAAGGGCCTGCATGTGATGACCCAGGCGGACATCCTCGACAACCCCACGAAGCCGGATCCGATCATGGTCGCCTCTTTCCCGCTCGACTCGCACGACTGCCGCCGGGTGGCGATCAAGGGCGGCGGCGTGATCAACGAGGGCACCATTTTCCCGGTGCGCCAGATGCCGGAGCGGATCGGCTACCCGCATCATGTGCCTTATCGCGCCATCCTCCCGCAGCCCGCCGAATGCGACAACCTGCTGGTTCCCGTGGCGCTGTCCTGCACCCACGTGGCGATGTCCTCGCTGCGCATCGAGGCGACCTGGATGCTCATCGGCCAGAGCGCGGGCATCGCGGCGGCGCTGGCGGCCGACCAGGACGTGGCGGTGCAGGATCTGCCTTATGCGAAGCTCAAGCCCCGCCTTGAGGCGCAGGGACAGGTGCTGACACTGCCCAAGGGCTTCAAGCCGTTCAAGTCGGCGAAAGGCGCCGAACCCGACAAAAGCGGCGTGAAGAAAACCCCGCCCGTTCCCACCGGCAAGCCGCCCAAGGTGGATTGATGCCGAAAAAACGGCACCGACATGTTTCGCATCTTTGACAAATCGACCCAGAAAGGCGGCATCAACATCCGCACTCGGGTGGAATCAATCCCAATTGGAAATCCCGCAGCAATTGTCGCCCGGGCAGGCGCACTTTCCATCATCATGACCTCTAAATCTCAATTGCTCAATTTCCTCACAACCCCTCCGGGATCCCATCTGTCTGCGGCCCGCGTATCCAGCCCAGCGCTACCAACCGGGAGATACCGCGCGGGATCAACTCTCCGTATTCTCATTCCCCTATTGATGCTCGGCGCGTCCGGGTGGGCATCGGCGGGAGAACCCATTTCCGGCGAGACAAGCCAGTCGCTCGACGGCGTCTGGCGCTTCACCACCGATGTCTCGAATCCTCCGGAGTCGTGGGTTGATATGGCCGTCCCGGGAAACTGGGACTCCATGCCTCAGTTTTCGACCTACGTCGGTGTCGGTTGGTATCGGCGGATCTTCACGCCGGATCCGGCCTTGCAGGGGAAATCGGTGCGGCTTCATTTCGGCGCGGTCTATCACGAGGCGGAGGTTTTTCTGAACGGCGCAAGCATCGGCACCCACGTCGGCGGCTACACCCCGTTCGAGTTCGATGTGACGGACAAGCTGGTTTTCGGAAAGCCCAATGAGATCACCGTCAGCGCGGACAACACCTACAAGCGCGGTGCCTGGTGGCCGTGGGGCGGCATCAGCCGCAGTGTGAAACTGACCGGCAACAACCCGGTCCGCCTTGTCTTCCAGCACATTCACGGCGACCCGGATCTCGCGGCCGGCACGGCGGTTGTTTCCGTCAAATACCGCCTCCAGAACACCGCGGCCACCCCGGCGGATGTCACCGTCACTTCCCGGCTCGCCTCCTGGGACAAGGAACTCGTGAACGCCACCCACACGCTGAAGGCCGGGGAAACCAAGGACGTCTCCGCAAAGTTCAACCTGCCCAAGGAGCAGGTGCGGCTCTGGCACTTCGACCACCCGGAATTCTATCATCTCGAAACCACCCTGACGGTATCCGGAAATGTGCAGCACGCGGTCAGCGACCGCTTCGGCATCCGCAAGATCGAGATCAGTGCCACCGAATTCCGCCTCAACGGCGAGCCGGTTCGGCTCGTCGGCTTCAACCGCGTCGCCGACGATGCGGGCAAATACGGCAACACCGAACCCGACGCGCTGGTGAATGGCGATGTCGATCTCATGAAGCGGGCCGGCGCGAACATGCAGCGCATCAACTGCGTGCCGCAGGCGACGAATCTCCTCAACCGGATGGACGAAAAAGGGATGATGATCGTCGTCGGCATCCCGGTCTGGGGCGACGATCCGCAGACCACCGTGGTGGACAACCCGCTGACCAAGCAATGGCTCCGGGAAATGATTGAGCGCGACTACAATCACCCCTGCATCATCGGCTGGGAGGTATCTAACGAATCCTATCAGTATCTCGGCTACCACGAGAACATGATGGACTACGTCCGCAAGGAACTCGACCCGCACCGTCTTGTCACCTTCACCTCCTGGAACAGCTACCGCACCGACATCGCGGGAACGGAGAAACAACCGGTCGAGCAGGCCGACCTGCCCATGATCAACATGTATCGAACCTTCCCGGAAAAGTTCGCCACCCAGGCCGCCCGCTGGCCTAACAAGCCCTTCTTCCTTTCCGAGTGCGGCATCCGGCAACTTGTGGGAGGCGCCAACGCGGATTTCGATCCGGCCTTCATTCCCGGATGGGAATCCTTCGCGCGGGGTCAGTTCCCCAATCTTCTTGGCGCCAGCCTGTGGTGTTTCAATGACTACCGCAGCAACTTCCGCAACACCCCGCCCACCGGCTTCCGCTCGTGGGGCGTGGTAGATCAGCACCGGAAGATCAAACCGGCCTATTACACCATCCGGAAAATGCACAGTCCGGTGGAAATTCTCAAGGTCGATGGCGTCACCGCCACGGTGAAGACGCGCCCGCTCGGCCACCTTCCCAGCTACACGCTCAAGGGCTACAAGCTGGTGTGGGAGAAGGGCTCACAAAAGGGGGAAATCCCCCTGCCCACCCTCAAGCCGGGGGATCCCGCCTGGACCGTTGATCTTCCTGTGCCGGGCGTCACCCTCAAATTGGTGACCCCGCTGGGATACGACATCGACGATACCATCGATCGTTCCTAAATGCTTTGCTTGGATTTCGACATGATACCTGCCCGCGTCACCGAAGCTCTGTCCCGGCTGTATGCAGGGCCGAACCCGCCTCACACGCCATGATCGAAAGCATCAACCATCGCGTCGACCATCGGATGAAACCGGTATCGGCGGCGGCCGCCGGTTTTTCCGTCACCTGGGCGCGGAGATTTCCATCCACCGGGCATACGATCACAAATGGCGGGTAGCCGGCCACGCGCGCAGCAGTCCAAGTAAACACGAATGGCGCCGAATCACCTCGGCACCGGCCCGATGGTGCCCCCGTTCACGAATTCCGAGTGACTCACGACACTGCGGCGGTCGTCCTTGCCGCGGGCGATGTTGTCGGCCCAGCGGCACGCTCGCCGGATCCACGGTTCGCTGTCCCACCGGATATGGGCGACGCTCGGCACCCGCCACTCGAAGGTGGGATCCGGGTCATCGCAGACCAGCGAGACGTCATGCGGCACCCGGATTCCCCGCGCGCCAAGGAACTGCTGCACCACGCTGAACAAGGTCGTTTCCTGGACCACCAGGGCGGTAGGCGGATTCACGCGGAACAATCCCTCCAGGCACTTCTGGAAACCCTCCCGGGTATTCTCCCAGCGGGGAAAATGGTAATCGCCCACCTCGATGCCCGCCTCGCCCAGCGTTCGCAGAAAAACCCGCTCGTGATCCACAGGCACAGGCTCCCGCCGAGACAGGCGTGCGAGAAGGACGATCCTCTTGTGGCCTTGCGCCACCAAGGTGCGCACCACCTCGGCATAGGCATCAAGTTTCTGCGGCCCTCCGCCGGCGATCGGCAGGTTCTTCATGGATCCGAAAAGCCCGAACACCGGGCGAGGGCCGGCTGCGAACCACTCGATCACCTTGCGGGGAGCCGCCACCACCAGCCAGACATCCGCGTGGGTTCTCTCCACGAAGGCCGCCACCCTCCCGACATCCATACCCAGATCGGTGAGGTTTTTCCGCGCGAAAAACGGCGCATGTCCGCCGGCCGTAAGCCGGTGATGGATTTCCGCGATGTATTCCGCCTGACGGTCGAACGCATCGCCCAGCAGCATGCCGATGCGCAGCGAACGCTTGGCAATCCCATGTGCCGCCAGAATGCGGCGCGGCTTGCGCTCCCCTTGGTTCCCGAGCACCCCCTCCCGCACCAGCAGGGCAAGTGCCGCCTGCACCGTCTTGGGATTCACGCCCAGTTCCTTCGCCAGCGCGGTCTCCCCGGGCATCTCCTCCCGCCAAACGCCGCTCTCCAGCCCGGCCCGCAAGTGCTCCGCCACCTGCTCGGCGGCGGATCTCAGATGAAATGGTTGCATGTAGTTCATTGCACCCCAAAGTAATGCAGCGGTCGAGGATGTTTTTCTTCCAGATAGCCTCGTTGCTGCCTGAATACGAGGAACTCCATCCAATGGCGATTTTCAGAACAACAAGTCCAACAGAACGAAAACCGCTATCTTAGCCCCTCCAGAAAACGTATCCAATGAATCGCTCGGTCAAGATTCTTCTTTCCGCCCGCAAATCCCAGGTTCATGACCACCGCCTTGGTTCACCAGGGATGTAAGTAATGGCAATTTCAAACCGTATTCCGTCCCTGTTTCGCTGGGGAATCGATTCATCAAAATGGGAGAACAACCACACGCAATCATGAGATTACCAGGCAGATGGATTCTGATTGTGTGGCTGGTTGCCATGTTTTTTCTTCCGTCGCCGTTGCCAGCTCAGGAGGAACTTCCGGTCATGGAGATGGAGGAAAACCTCTCGCGCGAGGGAAGCATCCCGGTCAGAATTGTCGGTGGCCGTCTGGTGGCCGCGGTGGAGTTGTCCACCGTTCACAGCCGGATTCCGGTGAACCTCTTCATCGACTATGAGAGCCCCAGCGGGCTTCAACTGCATGATAGTGCGGCCAAGGCTCTCAGGACTGAGGACGAATTCGGACAGACCATCCCCATCACCATCCATTTCCCGGATTTTGACATCACGGTGGATCGGCGTGAGAAGGGGCCGGAGGATGAGTATGGGGAGTTCACCCGCCTCCATTCCGAGGAACTCAATGAAGACGCCTTGGTCGGCTCGATCGGTTCGAGAATTCTCAGCAAGTATCGCGTCACTTTTGATCTGCACGAAGGACGCATGGAACTCGCACTCCCTGGCGGGGAGGAGGCCGACGGCGAAGAAGCCGCTGCGGATGACGAAGAACCCGGCGATGAGAAACTGAAAGTGGGCATCACGGTCACCGACGGCGTCGTCTGGCTGCCCATTCAACTGGCCAGCGGCAGGATCCATGCCATGGCCGTGTCCACCACGAGCTACGACAGCCTCATCGATCGGGAATGGTGCGATATCCAAGGCTTTCCCGCCGGTGAGATCGATCCGCTGAAGCTGGGCGAACTCAACCTCGCAAAGTGTGTCGCCTTCCGCCCGCAGGAGGTGATCTACACGGATCCGCCTGAGTCGATCGGGGTGCTGGGTCTCAATTTGCTCAAGCACCTGCACCTGACCATCGACCCAAGCACCAAAACGGCAGTCTGCTTTATCTCTTCTCCACCGATCTTTCCGGTGGCGGATCGCGAATACTTCGAGGCCGAGGCCTCCGGCGATGCCGACCGGCTTGAGGCTTGGTTGGAGAAATATCCCAAGGAACGGCTTAGCGCCGAAGGGGCGGAGAAACTCCTCAACGACCGACTCGTTGAAAAGGCCACCCCCGGGCAAATCGAATCGGCGATACGCCGCCTGAGGGTCACCTGGCCGGATGACATGATCAGCACCAAGGCGCTTGATCTGGTGAAGGAGCTTTTGAAAACCGGCTATCCCGAGCAAGCGGTGCTCGCCGGCGAACTCGGTATCGAGGGCGGCCGCACCGACCGCTACCCGGATTCCGTTCACCAACTGCACGCCACGCTGGGAGAACTCTTTCTTGGGCAGGATGAAAACAAGCGTGCCTGGCGCCATCTTCTCTCCGCCGCCTTCGGGGTTCCGGACGATGGACGGGTCAATCTGAACCTGGGTCGTTTTTATGAGAAAGAGAAACGCTACAACCGTGCTCTTTCGCGATACGTTCAGGCGGTCACCAAGGTCGAGACCGGTGAGCAGGCGCTGGAAGGTCTCGCCCGCGTCCAGCGGTTGATGGGGGATACCACGCCACTCTCCGTGGATACCATCGCCCCGCTCATCGCCGGCAAGACCTACAACTACGCCGCCGCCACCCGCTATCGCCCCACACCCGAGGAAGAAACAAACCGCGTCGCCCTGGTCGAGTTTTTCACCAACGCCAACTACAAGAAGCCCGGCAAAGAGGAAGGCGCCATCGGCGGTGCGCTGGGCAACGAGGGAGTGATGACCTACTTCCCGCGGGAGAAGGTCGCCATGCTGACCTACCACTTGCTGAATCCACAGCTGCCACCCGATTCGCTCTCCAACAAGTTCGCGGAGGAGACCGCCAGATTCTATCAAGCCTCCCTTGCCATGCAACTCGTCAACGGCAACCGGTTATTCCCCGGAGAAGGTCGCCCGGAAGATGCGGAGAAGATCTTTCTTGAAGGCCGCAAGCTCATCCGCCCGAGCCTCGCCGAGAAAAGCCGCTACAAGCTTGAACTCACCGGCTCGGTTCGGGATGGCGACCTAACCGGTTCCTTGAAAGTGACCGACCTCTCGCCCACCGACGGCTCGCCAACGGCTCCCACCATCCAGATCGTATTGGCCGAGCGGCGGGTGCTCTATCCGAGCCTGAGCAAGGTCATCATCCAGAACATGGTCGCGCGCGCCGCCTTGACGGAGCAGATGAAAGGAATCGAATTCAAACCCTCCGACGGTCAGATGGTCATTCCCTTCTCTCGCTCCTTGGAAGAAATCGTTTTGGAGAACACCGGGTATCTTAAATCGCGTGCCGGAGGCGCACAGCTCTTCGCCGCCAAGATGGATCCCCGCCAACTGACCATCGTCGCCTACGTCAGGGATGGCGCTTCCAAGAAAATCCTGCAGGCCATCCAGATCGATCCCACCGTGCCGGAAGAGCCCGCCGCCGAATGAACACGAATTTTCCAGAGACCGATGCGAAGTCCTCGCTGGAAAAGCTGTCGTGGACAGGTTGCTCATGGCTGTGGAAATGCCGCCTGCGCGATGGCTTTCGAGCCCGGATCCCACGGGCCGCGACTCTTCTCATAGTGATCCCCGTTCTGGCCATCGTCATCATCATGTTCGGCTGGATCCTCGGAAAACCATGGAAGCCGTCCATGGGTCTCATGGCTTTCCTTTGTCCCCTGCCACCTCTTCTCTACCTCGGGTATCACGCCATTCGACTGTGTCGGAAACGCCCGGAGCGACGCGAAGGGCTGGCAGTGTTTGATGAAGCGCTGGACCTGAAAGACCGCCTGCAGACGGCCGATGAATTTCTCGCGGCACCCAAGCGAACTCCGTTCATGGAGGCCGCGATTGCCGATGCCGGATCTGCCATGGAAGAGGCGAGCCGAACCTCGCTGGAATGGAACTGGGGCAAGCCACTGAGTGAACTGAAACGCCTCGCCGCAATGTTCGGCCTCGCATTGGTTCTGCTCCTGATAGGGGGTTTCCTTCCCACCATCCTGCGGAGCGGAAGTGAACCACAACCACCGGGAGGCGGAATCGCGGACGCTACCGCTCACCTACCAGCACCACTCGAAAACACGCCGACCGATCCGGAACAGTCACCGATCAAGACCTCCGAACCCAAGCCGGAGAATCCGGAAAAACTGGCGCGCAAGGCTACGAAAGGAGCACCCGCTCTCACCCAGATCAGCGAGGAGCCGTCCGGTCAACTGGACGGGCGCGATAAGATTTCCGTCGGCACCTCGGAAGGTGGCCAGACCTCACAAGCCGCATCCTCCGGGCGCGCCAGCCAATCGAGCGGCATGCCCGGAAGCCAGGCGCCGTCCAGCGAGCCGGAAGAGCAACAACTCGCGAAAAAGAAGGAACCGAAACCCCAGAAGGACAAGGAGTCGGACGCGGATGACAAGAAGGCCGAGGATGAATCGGGAGCCACCGCGGGTCGCGGCAGCTCCGGCGGATCGAGCCGCAACCCGGCATCCTCCGACTGGGCCAGCAAGGACCGCACCGAAACCGCGGACAATGAAGAGTTCGATCAGCAGGAGGAAGTGGATGACGAAGACTCGGAATCCGAGGCTCGCGGAGGCTTGCAACCGAATCTCCGCGACCGCCGCCCACCGGTGAACCGGGACCTGGGCATCGGCTTCGGCAATCAAGCCAGCCCGGATGCGAACGGACGGAGCGGACCGGGCGAGCGCAAGAAATCCCGTGGCGTGGCCGGGCTCGTTCTGGGAGTCCCCATCCCCGATCACGTCAAGGGCCAGTCGAATCCCGGCCGGGTCAAGGTCAACCAGGAGCGGGTCCAGCCCCAGGGCGAACAGATGCCCGGAGACACCGCCAAGGATCGCGGCCGGCGCAGCTCACCGGCAGGTCACCTTTCCGAGCGCACCCTCGATACCCCGATGCGTCAGATCGTCCGCGACTACTTTCTCAAAAACCGAGCCTCGGAGACTTCCCCCTCTAACAACGAACCATCAATTACAGAACCATGAGCGAAAACACATCCAGCAGCGCGGCCAAGGAGGCCGAGGAGTTCCGAACCGCCTTCAAAAGGGTCAAGACCGAGGTCGGTCGAATGATGGTCGGCCAGAAAGACGTCATCGACGGCGTGCTCACCGCCCTCATGGCCGGCGGCCACGTCCTGCTTGAAGGCGTTCCGGGCTTGGGAAAAACCATGTTGGTCCGCTCCCTTGGCGAAGCGCTCGACCTGAAGTTTTCGCGCATCCAGTTCACCCCGGACATGATGCCCGCCGACATCCAAGGCACCTCGGTTCTCGTGGAGAAATCCGGAGGCGGTCAGGAAGTCCAGTTCCGCGAGGGACCGCTGGTTTCCAGTCTCGTCCTCGCCGACGAGATCAACCGCGCCACACCCAAGACCCAGAGCGCCCTGCTAGAGGCGATGCAGGAGAAGCAACTGACCGTCGGCAACCGCACCATCAAATTGCAGGAGCCCTATTGCGTCATGGCCACCCAGAATCCGGTCGAGCAGGAAGGCACCTACCCCTTGCCCGAAGCGCAGCTCGACCGGTTCCTTTTCAAACTGGTCGTCGGCTACCCGACCGAAGGGGAATACCACGACATCCTCAATCGCACGACCAGCAGCGATGACGTTGTCGTGAAGAAAGTCTCCACCGGCGAGGAGATCAACCGCTTGCGCGGTGTCGTCCGTGGCGTTCCCGTGCCCGAGCACGTGCAAGGCTATGCGATCCGGCTGGTCATGGCGACACAGCCCGGCAGCCAGTATGCGCCGCCCATGGTCAACGAGTTTGTCTCGCTCGGCTCCAGCCCGCGCGGCGCGCAAAGCCTCCTTCTCGCCGGTAAAGTCCGCGCCCTTCTCGGAGAGCGCTTCGCGGTGAGCTGCGACGACGTCCGCGACATTGCCATGGCGGCCTTGCGTCACCGCGTCATGGTGAATTTCCACGGCATCTCCGAAGGCATCACCGCCGACCGGATCATCGAGGAAGTCCTCTCCACAGTGAAACAGCCCAACGCCCCGGCGCTGGCTTGAGCGAACAGATCATGCCCCCGCTGAACAAAGAGGAAATATTCGATCCGGCTTTTCTCGCATCGCTGTCGCACCTGCGCGTCGTGGCACGACGGGTTCCTCGGGACGGGCGCTTTGCCGAGCAACGATCCCACGACCTGGGGCACGGCACGGACTTCCGGGATTTCCGCCCTTACGCGGCAGGGGATGACTTTCGATCCATCGACTGGAATATCTATCAACGCCTGGGCCGGGTCTTCCTCCGCCTCTACGAAGAGCTCGAGGATCTCCCGCTCTACCTGATGCCGGACATCTCGCGGAGCCTTTTTCTGGAGTCCCCTCCGCGCGCGCTTGCCAGCCTTCGCACGACCCTTGCCCTTGCCTCGATCAGCCTCAACCATCACGACTCGACCGGCCTGTTTCCGTTCAGCGACGATTGCAAAGTCCTGGCCCGGCCGCAGACCGGACGGGGCAAGGTGATGCATTTCGCGGACCGGCTCGCCCAACTGGAACCGGGCGGAGCCACCGACATCCGCGCTGCCATCAAGCGCTTCAACAGCTTCGGCTTGCGGCGCGGGCTTCTGGTGGTGGTCTCGGACTTTTTTGATCCGGGTGGCATCGGGGCGGTGGTCTCGGCACTCAAACAGGTGCGGCACAATCTCCTCCTCGTGCAATTGCATCGCCGGAGCGACGCCCAGCCCGATCTGCGCGGTGATGTGCGTTTGATCGACTGCGAGTCACGGGAAGCCGAGGATCTGTCGATCACGCCGGCCCTCATCAAGCGTTACCGCGAGGTCTACGATCAGTTCCAAGCCGATCTCGCCGGCTTCGCCAAGAGCCGGAACGCGGGACTGCTCCGCATTGATGTGGATGAGGAAATCGTGCCTCAGCTGGCTGGGATTTTCGAAGGAGGAAGGTACGTCGTATGAATTTTGCGAACCTGGATCCTTTGTCGTTTCTCGCGGGTCTGGCCGTCATTGCCGGTCTTCTGTTTGTCCTGCAACGCCTGCGTGTCCGCTTCCGCGAACGGGAAGTGGTCACCACCTTGTTCTGGAAACAGGCACTGGAAGAAACCCGGGCGCGCATGATGACACGCCGGTTTCGCCATCCATGGTCCTACCTGCTGGCGCTGGTGATCGGTGGGCTGATCTGGCTGGCCTTCGCGCAGCCGAGCTGGAAACGGGAAGCCGATGAGAACCATGTGTTTCTCTTGGACGCATCCGCCGGGATGAGTGAGGGAAGCCGTTTTGAAGAGGCCAAGGCCTTGCTGATCGAAGAGGTGGGGCGTGTGTCAGATGATCGGCGGCGGGTCTATCTCTGCGGTGCGGAAGCCCGTTTGATTCTGGATCACGGTGAGGAAGCAAGCCTGCTAGAAACGCGTCTCGCCAAACACCAACCCGAGGCCAGTCCATCGGGTTTGGAAATCGAACTGCTGGCGATCGCCGCGGAAAACATGGGGTCTGGGAAATTGCGGATTCTGGTCGTTGGCGACGCCCCTGTCCGCGAAAGCATCCTCGATCAACTTCCCGAGTCCGTTACCGCCGAACGCCTTCGGTCGGGTGATTTCAAGCCACCCGGAAGCAATGTCGGCATCACCGCCCTTGGCGTCGCCGAAGCGGCAAGTGGTTCCTTTGAGCGGGTGGATGCCTTGATCGAGATCGTCGGCACTGAAAATCCCAGCCTCTCCGTTTCCCTCGGAGGTCAGCCCTTCCAAGCGACGCCCACCAAGGAGGCCGGTGCCTATTATCTGCGTGATCTCCCGGCCCGAGGCGAGATCCTGGAAGTGAGCTTGGCATCGGACGACGCCATGACGCTCGACAACAAAGCCCGCCTCAGGTTGCCCGACCGGCAACGCATCAAGGTGTCCGTGGACGGGAATCTCGACGACCGTTTCCGTGACGTGATCGATGCCGACCCGGCTCTCGTTTCAGATGCGGCAGGTGCGCAGGTCGTGGTTGGCGGGGCGGCGGATGGATCGCTGCCAGCCATCGAGCTGGTCACGGGCAAGGACATCGCCATCATTCATGAAGCCGACCTTGACGCCAACGGACTCGAAGAACTCAAAGCCCGGTTTGCGGGAACTGGTCTGGATCGGGTCGGTTGGAAACTGGGTTCTGACTCCGCACCCATCGCCGGGTTCACGCTGTCGCCCCGCTTTGTTCCGGGACCGCAGCGCCGGGTCCAGATCGGAGTCGAACTGATCGGCGAAAACTCCGATTTCATGGACACCAGCGCTTTCCCTCTTTTCATGTCGACCGCGATCCACTGGCTGGCGGACGTCGGGTCAATCGAGCCCTTCGCGATCGCCGGCCAACGCTCGGTGCATCGGGGGCAGTTCTCCCTCGCGGGCAGCGACTACGCTCCACCCCGGGCCGGTCTCTACACGAGCCGAAATGGGGAAGAGATCGAAGTCTCGCTCGCCGCCATCGGGTCGCCCCAAGCCGATGCCCTTTCCCAAATCACCCGGTCAACCGCCTCCAGCCGCTGGCCCAACCTCTTCGCCTGGTGCGTCCTGATCGCCCTCCTGATGATCGTCGGTGAGTGGTGGCTCTTTCAGAAAAGTTACATCCCATGACCCTTGTTTTTGTCGAATCCTCATGGCTCTGGCTTCTGCTGCTGGTGCCTTTGTTCTGGTTCCTGCCTCGGCGGGCAACCAACCGATGGCATGCCGCGATCCGCTCCGCCGTCGCCATCTTGCTCATCCTTGCGCTGGCACGCCCTGCTGTTCCCACTGATCTCGATGATTCCTATCAGGTGCTGATCTGGGATCGCTCGGAAAGCGTCGATGCGACGACCACCGCAGCCGCCGAATCATGGGCGAAAAGTCTCCCTGACTCGTCCCGCATGCGGGTCGTGACTCTCGGTGGGGACGAGAAAACGGTGCCGCAGATTTTCGAAGGAGAAACGGTTCGGCTAGAAGGTTCATCGGTGGGCCGCGCCCTGAATACCGGTGCTCGCTTGATTCCGGAAGGAGCCAGAGGTGCGGTCACCGTCATCAGCGACGGCATGGCGACCGACCTTCATTGGGGTCATGCCGTTCGCCAGCTCGTCGAGCGTGGGATCCCTGTCCACGCCGTCGCGGTCGCAAATACCAAAAACGACATTTATCCTTCCGCCATTGATTCCCAATCGCCGCTCCGGATGGGACAAACGGGCATCGTCTCGGTGGATGTCGTAGGAACCGCGGAGGAAGTGGTCGTGACGCTGACGGCCGGGGAGGAAGTCCTCGCCCGGAGCACTCCGTTCGCCGCCACCGGCAGCTCCATGGTCGAGCTGGAATTCGAACCCTCCCGGGCGGGTCTGTTAGATGTCTCCGCCAGAGTGGAGGTGCGTTCCGGAACGGATTCCAATCCGGACAACAATCAGTTCGCTTCCACCCTCGCGGTGCAGGAGCCGATCCGGGCGCTCTACCTTTCCGAGCGTCTGGCCGACAGCCGGGAAAAGATAAGCACCCTCGTGGGACCCGGCGTGGAATTTTCAGAGCCCTCCCAAGACATGGTCGATTCGCTGGCAAAAGATCCCGGCGGTATCGCCGCCTACGATCTCGTGGTGATCGACGACCGCCCGGCGGACAGCATTCCACTTCCTCTGCAGGAGGCCATCGTGAAGGCCGTGCAGGAAGACGGAGTGGGATTGTTCTATGCGGGAGGGAAGGGTGCCTACGGGACCGGCGGCTACTTTGACACCCCTGTGGCCTCGATCCTTCCTGTGGAAATGATCCAGAAGGAAGAGAAGCGCGATCCCAGCACCACGCTCGTGGTCATCATCGACACCTCCGGATCGATGACCGGCGAACGGGTCCAGCTGGCCAAGGAATGCGCCCGCCTCGCGATCCGCAGGCTCCTGCCGCATGACAAGGTCGGCATCGTCGAATTCTACGGCACCAAGCAATGGGCCGCCCCGATCCAGTCGGCGGCCAATGCCATCGAAATCCAGCGCGCGATCAACCGTATGGATGCAGGTGGCGGAACCGTGATCCTGCCCGCCATCGAGGAGGCATTCTACGCGATGCAAAACGTCCAGACGCGTTACAAGCATGTCCTTATCCTGACCGACGGCGGCGTGGAAAGCGGCGACTTCGAAAGCCTGATGCGGCGCATGGCGGCGAAAGGAATCAACGTTTCCACCGTCCTCGTAGGAGGCGCGTCGCATAGCGAATTCCTCGTCAACATCGCCAATTGGGGCAAGGGACATTTCTATTCCGCCTCGGACCGTTTCAATATCCCGGAGGTTCTTTTCAAACAACCCTCCACCTCGAAGATCCCTCCGTATCGGCCGGGGTCTCATTTTGTCAGCATGGGCGGCCCGAGCGGATGGTGGGGAGAGATCCCCCGACCCGAAAAACCGCAGCTCTCCGGATACGTGGAGACCCAACTGCGCCCCGGCGCCCAGGTTGCCGTGGAGACGGAAACCGAGTGCCATCCCATCCTTGCCAGTTGGCGCCACGGCCTCGGACGGGTGAGCGCTTTGACCACCGAACCCGTCGGCGAAGGCACCGCCCCGTGGCGCGAATGGGACGGCTACGGAGCCTGGCTGATGCGGGTCTTGTCCCGCACCTCCCGCGAACATCCCCAGCCCTTTGCCTATACCATCGAACGCTCGCCGACCGAAGCCCGCATCATCGCGCGACGCCTGACACCTGAACTCAACCTCCCCGTGGTGGAGCAAATCAATGAAGATGGTTTGGCCGAACGTGTTGTTCTGCAGCAACGTTCGCCGGATTGTTTCACTGCGACGATTTCAGCGAGCGCGGAGGAAACCCTTCATTTTCGTGGTGGTGCGGAAGGCTGGCCCGGAAGCCTTGCTCATCTGGTGTCGCCCGCTTCGCAGGCAGTGGCTCCGGAAGGGAATGTCGATCCGGCAAGAGCACTCGATCTCGCCCTTCTCGCCACCACCACAGGTGGGAAGAGCCTCTCGCTTGAATCGGTTTCCCGACTTGATCCGAATGTGGGTGGTGCCGGAACCGCATCCGACCTTCTCCGCCTGTGGCCGTGGTGCCTTCTTTTTGCCTTGTTGACCTACCTTGGCGATATCCTCTATCGCCGTTGGCCTGCCGCCGGTTCAGCAGGAACAAGAAGCTTCGGCTTGTTCTGGATCATCATCGGGCTGGGAATCGCATCAAACCCGCAAGCCCGTGCCGATATTTCTCCAAAACTCGAAGCGGAGCTGCAGCGCACCTTGCAGGGGGAGGCTTTCCAGGTTGACGATGAGGCGCTCTATCAGTCAGCCCTCATCGAGGACGAGGCTTTGGAGCCGCTAATTACTCGGCTTGAAAGTCTCATCCAGGCGAACGAAAAATCCTTCGAAACCATCTGGCTGACCGCCTCGCTCCAATGGCGATATGGTAAGCTCGACGAAGCCCTCGAACTGTTTGGCAAGGCCGCCGGGTTGCGAGCCGAGCCGCTGGTCTTTTTCCGAATCGCGCAAATTCTCGATTCCCAGGGCAAGACCGCGGAAGCCGCAACGCAGTATCAAAAAGCGCTGGATGCCAAACCTGACGAAACATTGGGCAAGCGGATTCAACTGCGCCTGGCCCTCTTGAAATCCACCGAATCCGGGATCGAAGCGGGGGGAGAGGATCTGCCCGCCTTTGCAAAGACCCAGGATCAGGCTTTCCGGAATCGCGCCGGGGTCGTGCTTGCTCTGACGGGGAAGCCAAAGGAAGCGCTCGAACTCTACAAGGCGGCGGAAGAGGGCGATGAGGCCTTCAAACAACTCATACGTATCGCCGAGTGGTCGATGGCCGCCAATGACATGGCCAAGGCACAGGATTCGGCGTGGGAAGCCCTGCGTTCCGCCAAGCTCACGCGCGACCGCCGCTACGCATTGACCTTGCTCGCCGAGGCGTATCGGAATGATGGAAAAATCGACCGGTTGATCGCGCGTTTCGCGGCCACTCCGGACCTGTCGGAAGAGGCACGCATGAGCTGGATCGAACTCCTGCGCGAGCAAGGGAACTCGGATCAGGCATTGGCTCTTTTTGAATCGGCCAAGGAAAAGGCCGGTGATGGATTCACCGCCGACATGCGCCGCGAGTTGCTCGACATCTGCCGCGAGGCAGGACGGAACGATTTACTCGTCCAGAATTTTGAGGAAATGATCAGCAAGGAACCCCGCCTCCTCGAATGGCGGATCGGATTATCCCGCTTCTACCTCGAACGCGGCGAACGTGACAAGGGCATCGCGGTTTGGGACGACTACCGCAAGGTGGCGGAGCGGCGCGACTGGTTGGCTGCGGCCGATGCCACCATGGCCTTGGGGCTCGATCAACTGGCCACGTCGTTTGCCGAGCAGTTGGTTGAAGACGGCGAAGGCAGGGAGCCGCTTGCGGCGCTCCAATTCATCTTCGACCAACACAAGGCCCGGGGACGGGAGGACGAGATGAAGGTCGTGCTGACGCGCATGGACAAACTCGCCGCCCCTGATGCCTCGGACCGGGTTCGCCTGGCGGAGTCGTGGGAACAGCTCGGCCGGCAGGACAAGGCCGTCGAGGTTTTGGAGAACCTCCGCAAGGCCCGCGATCCCGAGGACTTTTCATCCGACCTGGAAACGCGGCTGGCCTGGCTCTACTCGGAGACGGGCGAGGAGGAGAAGGCCTTTGATGCGTGGAAACGCGTCTGGCTGCGGATCGATTCCCCGGGGCGCCGCCGCTACATCGAGGATCGGCTGATGGCCACCGCCTCCCGGCTGGGCAAGCTCGCCGACATCGCCATCGAGTTGGAAGAGAAACTCGCCGATGGCACCGCCGACAAGCGTGACAGCGCCCTCCTTGTGCGGCTCTACACCAAGGTCGGCGATCCGGTTTCCGCCTCGGAAATCATCCACGACTTCATGAAGCTGTCGGGTGGCACCGAGATCAAGATGCTCGAGGAGCAGGCACGCGTTTATGTGATCTGCAACGATTACTATCACTTCGAGAAGACGCTGCGCAAACTGATGGAACTCGATCCCGAAGGCGCTTCGGAATACCTCACCCAGCTTGCGATGAGCGCGCTCGAGCGGGGCCGCAACGATGAGGCGCAGGCCATCCTGTTAGAAATGCGGGGCCTGGAGACCAATCCGGCGAGCGCCGAATTTGAAGCGGGGGTTCTCAAGATCGCCGGCATGCACGAGGAGGCCAACGCCGCCTACTTGCGCGGAATCGGCCAGCACCCGGACCGCATCGACGCCTATCTCCTTTTGGGGGAATCCCTGCAGAAACTCGGCAAAGGAAAACAGGCCATGGGGATTTTCCAATACCTCGTCGAGAATGCCGAAAAGGACGACCTGTTCACCATCGCGGTCGACGGGTTGCTGAACATGAACAACCCCCGCTCGGGGGCCCGGATGACTCCTCAAACCCTGCGCTGGACGAGGCGGGCGATTCTCGAGCGACTCGCCGGAAAGGAGGACAAGCTCTACCTTTACCAGTTGCTCAGCGACATCTCGGAGGAATTGAAGGATCAGGACATGATGATCCTTGCCCAGTCCGAAACCCTCCCGATCGCGGGCGAACGCCGGACCCCGCAATTGCGTGAGCTCATGGAGTTGGCGCGGCTCGGAACCAAGAACAAGGACGACGTGCTTCGGTTCGGACGTCGCCTGGTCGGGATGGGAGAAATCATCCCGCCGCAAGTCTATCTCGACCTCGGCTCCATCTTCCTGGAAAGCGGTGATATCCGCAGCGCCGTCAAGACCTTCGACAATGCCGATGACGGTCTCGACCAAGGTGGCTACCGGCGCAAGGTGGCTTCCACCTTCGAGGAGAAGCGCTACATGCTCAGTGCACTGCGGAGCTACGAAAAGCTGCTTCTCACCGCCCCTGACGACGTGGCGACACTGACCAAGGTCGGTGAAATCAGGGAGTCCCTGGGCCGTGATGAAGAGGCCGCGCTCGCCTACCGCCGCGCGCTCGACGTGGTCATGGCCGCGCAGCCTCTCTTCAGCTTCAAGGAGGAAAGCGCCACCCGCTCTTCGGACCAGAACTACTACTTTCGCCGTAACAGCGACGACTTCGATAAATATTCCGTGCGGATTCTCACCGGATTGCTGGCGACTTCCGATCCCGGCGGGAAGGAATACCTGGCGATCTTTGACGATTTGCTCTCCGAACTGCGGGCAGATGTGGCGAGGGTGGAGAAGGAACGCGGCGCCGGTTCGGAGATCCTCAACCTGCCCAACGCACCTCGCATCATGAGGCGGAGTGAGTTGATGAGGAGGCTGGCGCTCGCGGCCGGGCAAATCGAAAGGGCCGAATCTCTCGAGAAAGTCCTTCTCAAGGCCTTCCCGGGCGACAAAGGCCTGCTTCCCAGCATCGCGGCATCCTGGTCAAGTTGGGGCTACGAAAACGGAGCCCGCGACCTGGTCGATGCCAATCCAAGCAACCCCGGTGGCAAAGAAGCCGGGCAGATTGTCGCATCCGGATCCGGGAGTCTTTCCCGGCAGATCTTTCAGATGTCCATCCACGGTGATCAGGCCGGAGCCCGTGCCTTCCTGCGGGATATCGAAACCATCCTCGGCAAGAAATGGTCATGGGACAATTACAATGCCCTGTTCGGTGTCGCGCGCGCAACCGGCGATTCGGCGGCCATGGAGCGGTTGGTCCGTCTCGCCATCAACCAGGCACCGAAGACGCAGCGACTCAGCCTGAGTTTCTCCCTGTTTCCACGAGCCTTTCCCTACCTCGGGCAGGACCAGCGCGACCGCCTGATCGCCTATCTCGGGGATACTTTGAAAGGCCAGGGCAATGAAGCCACAGCAAACCTCCGGCCGTACAGCTTCGCACAATTCCGTATGGTGACCGGTGGCGATCTCAAATTACCCATCGACCTCCTTCGTCCCGAAACGGAGAACATCCTGGGCCAAGGGTGGCGCTATTTTTTCTATCTCGGCCCTATCTTCTCATTCCTCGAAAAGGACGACTATCAGACACTTCTTCGCGAAACCTATGGCAAGGTGAAGGCCGAAGATCGCCTCGGACTGCTCCTCGGTCTCGCCTTCCAGTATCCGGTTGAAATGGATGCCGCGACCGAAACCCTCTTCAGCGGATTGATCGGGGAAGCGGTGCTGGACGCCACCGGTGACTCGCTGAATGTTTACCGAACCGCCATACGCAGCAGCTACTATCGTGGGCAACCCGTTCTGAACAACCTCGGCTTCCAAGCACGTCTTCTGGGTGATTTCGCCAAACGGGCAAAGGAGAAGGACGAGCAGTTCGGCTTCACCCTTGAAGAGGTGCGGGTGTGGCTGCAGGGCGACGACGACGAACAGGGTGCGGCGGCAACTGCCAGGCTGATCCCACTGGCCTGGCAGGACGACAAGAGGTTTGCCGAGGTCCTGGCTCTGCTCGCCAATGCACCGGCCGCCTATGTGAGTGCCTCGCTCGCCAGCTTCGAGAGCATCGAGAAGACCGAAGGAAGCAGCGTCCTGCTCGAGGAAAGACGGCTGCTGCTGCTGGACCGAATCGGCGGCTCCGACCGGGTTTTCGAGAGCCTCGACGCGGCCATCCGCAAGTTTCCCAAGGAAACCGGATTCCGTCAGGAGCTGCGTGAAAAGCTGCTGGCACAAGGCCGCTACTACGAAGCGATCGGTGTCCTGAAGGAACTCATGGAACTGGAGCCGGACAAGCAGTCTTATCGTGATGAACTGCGGCAGGCATGGACCGAACTGGCGCACCCCATCAATGCCTTTTCCGTGGCTGGCGCATCATCCTCGCCGAAACCGGTTGCCCGTGAAACTACCGCGCGCCCTCCAACTTCTTTCCCCAGCAAGCCGACCGTAAAGGCGCTTCCGCCGAAAGCGGGAAACCAGGAAACACCTCTTCCCCTGCCATCCACCGATACGATCAAGGCGCTTTACGAGTCAGGGGAGTTCGACAAGGCACAACTCGAAGTCCGCCGCTTGTGGCGCCGCTTTTCGGCCATGGATCAGGCCAGCATGAGTCCGGTGTTCCGGTTGCCCGGCCCGGCCCACAGTCGCTACTTTGATTGGTCGGCTCCAACCGCGCCTCGAAGGAATCAGCCGGCTGACCCCAAAACCCCTGCGCCTGAGCCGGGTGGACTCAAGGCCTTCCTTTTGATGACACCGACTGGCCCGCCCCCTGCCATCCCGCCGGTGATGCGGTCGGACGAAACGCTGTTCAGTGCCATCGGCTCGGAAAAGTTCCTGGCGAAGGAAATGGCGACATGGCTAGGCACCTTTCAGCCGGAGGATTACCAAGGGCCGCATTTCGAAGAGCTTCTCCAGGCGGTCGTGAAAGGTGATATCGCCGGTCAAGGTGCCGAGCCCTTCGTGCGAAAGGCTCTGGCTCATTATCAAAGCGGAGAAGCGAGCACCCTCGACGAACTCGCTCTTCTAACCGCCTTGGAGAATCATCCTGAAGTGGGCGGAGAGGAAGCCGATCGTTTCCTTGCCGACCAGTTGACCTCAGTGGCGCCGGAAGATCTCTGGCAGCAAGTCCGTCTCGCCCGCTGCCTGGCGAAACGCGGTGAAGTGCAAAAAGCGCTCTCCCTTTACCGCTGGTGTGGAGCCAATGTCGTTACGGGGACTTCCTACTACCGGCCTTCGGTAAACGCCAACCTTCTGATCGAGGAGATACGCAGGAACCTCACCGGAACCGCCCGCATCGAGGCCATCGGATCCGTTCTTTCGGTCGCCGCCGACGATGCCCGCTCGATCAACGCCCGAAACAGCAGCCTCAACTTTGCGCTCTCCATCTGGTCGGAGGAACTCGCCGCCCATGAGGTTTACCAACGCTGCCCGGACATGTGCCGGAAAGTCATCGCGACCTTCGGATCAACTTCCGATTCCAAGACCCCGGCCGTGGATAGGGCCACCCTTTTCCTCGCTGCTGCCGGCGAAACCGAGGAGGCTCTGAAAGGGTTGCCGCTTCTCTTGGATAACCCCATGGCATCGGGGAAATTCACGCCGATCGGCCAGCGCAGGCATGACCAGCTCCTGCACTACTGGCTGCCACAAGACATGGGATCATGGACCCATGCCGACCGTTGGCTTGCGGGAGTCGCCGACCAGGCGATCCGATGGGAGTCCGGAAAAAAACTTCCGACGGCGGAAATCGTCAAACTCCTGTCTCTCGTGGCGGTGCGCCAGCATCAGAACCACTTCGAGGACGCGGCGCGGAAAACCCTCGCCGCCATCGGGCGCCTGTCGCTTACGGACATGACTGCAGCGAATTGGTTCATCGATGCGGCGGAGATCACCGGCAGTGACGAACTCGCCATCGAAACGGCAACCCGCTTGCTGAATGAGAAGCGCCTGCCCATCTCGCGGGTTGCGCCGCTGATGAGGGCGGTTGCCGCGAAACAGGGAGTTTCCGCCGCCCTCGAACTCGCCGAATCCGCCTTGGCATTCACCTGGGAGCGCGGGTTTCTCGAAACCATGGCAAAGGTCTCTGCGGATGCAGGGGATAAGGAAAAGGCACGGCTCTGGAACGAGCGGATCCAGCAAGCATGGAGTGCGGATTCCATCCAAAAAATGCAGCTTGCCAGCGAGAATGACGATCAGGTTGTTTCGCCCGCCGGTGATCCGTTTGACCGGTTGGCGGAGGCGACCACGGAGACGCTGCGGGCCAATCCGCTGCTCAAAGCCTTCGACCACGAAATCTTCGTCGCCCGCCCGTTTGTGGTGGTCATGACCCGCTCTCCGGAAGAGACGCCCGAAGCCCACGATGCGCGAAAGCGCCGCATCGAAGACCTGGCCCGCGGCATCTGGCGCAACTGGCGGCCCATCCGGGCGGATTGGGAACTCCGCTCGACCCGCGACGACACCCCGGAGAATCCCGAACCGTTTGTCTGGCTCGCCTTTCACGACAGCAAGGCCTACGGGCAATACATGGAGAAGGCCAGGAGCGGAAAGAAGACGCTGGGTTCCAAGGCTTTCTACAGCACCAAGACGCAGTTCGTATCCTTCTACGAAGATCCGACCCGCGACCCATCGATCATCACCATTCACGAGACGTTCCATCAGTTGATGGATCGTTACTCGGAGATTCCTTCGACGAAATATCGGAACTACTGCTTCACGGAAGGGCTTCCGGAATACTTCGCCGGCCATCGCGGCGATGGCGAAACGCTGGTGCTCGGGGAGTTGAACCGCCCGCGCCGGGCCAGCGAAATCCGCAGGATTCACACCCACTTCGACGATGGGAAGAACATCTCCTACCCACAGCAGGACCGCCACCTGCAGATCACCCCGGACGACTGGATTTTCTACGATGTCCCCATGCTCCTGACGCTGCGCGACCCGATGTGGTTCAAGGGCATCTCGGCCGCCCTCAGGGAACAGTTCAGGCGCTCGGACTACGCCGAAAAGGACTTCTGCAAGGACTTCATCCGCGATGGCGAAACGCAATTCCACTCGGCCTTCTACGCCTACGCGTGGGCATTCACCTATTGGCTCAACGAGAACTATCCCGAGCAATACCGCCGCTATGCGATGACCGTCCTGAACACCGATCAGGGCGGCGACGCCGAGTCGTTTCTCGCGGCGTTCAACATCCAGCCGGCTCAACCGCTTCCGGACATCGAGAGCCTCGTCGGCCCGAACAACCGCGACGTAGCAGCCAACCAGAAGGCGGCCGTGGCCTGCATCGACGCGCGCATCAATATCCTGCGCCAGACGCCGGCCATACAGGAAATGCACCACCGCTGGGTGGAGTGGATGCACATCACATTTCCCAAGCTCCCGGAGCCCGGTGATCCCACGCCGGAGGAAGCCTATCAGCAGCTTCGCTCAGCCGCCGAGGCCAAGGAAAACCTCAAAGCCCTGGAACTCGGCGAAGCCTTCCTCCGATCCCATCCCGATTCCCCCCAGATCGCAAACGCACTCCACCTCGCCGCCATGGCGGGGATGGCGAGTTCGAGCTACGAACGGGCCGCGTCATTGCTGCGGCAGATCCTCGATGACCACCCGGACTTCGATGCCATCGATGAGGTGCGTTTCAAACTCACCGAATGCCTCTCGGGAATGCGCGCCCTCGAAGAGTGCATCGCCCAGTGCCGCGAGAACCTCAAGGTCGCACCGGATAGCCCCGGTGCCGACTACTGGCGTTTTCTCATCCCGCACAGCCAGTTCCGCCTCTGGCGCTTCAAGGAAGCGGAAACAGGACTCAAAGCCTTCCTCAAGGATCATCCCAACTCCACCTATGCCGTGAACGCCAGAAAGTATCTGGGCATGATCAACCCGCCATGGACGGTGGACGCCAACGGCATCGCGCCCTACTCCGGGAAGTATGAGGGCGACTACCGCTTCGAGGCCGCCGTGGCGGCGCTCCCCGCCCACATCCGCCAGGGCCGTGAGATGATCCGCGAATGCCTCGGCTTGGACGTCGATCTCACGGGCAAGATCAACTTCACCTTCCGCGACACGGAGCCCGGCAATAACAGCGGCCTCATGGCGGAGGTCTTCACCATCTGCCGCGACTACCAGCCGGTGACCGTGATGCAGTTCTACTCCGAGCACGTCGTCAGCGACCCGGAGGACTACCGGATGACCGCGATTCACGAGATGAAGCACGCCGGGTTCAAGAACGTGATGGATCAGTCCTACGACGATCTGCCCGAATGGATCATCGAGGGGCTGGCCCAGTGGGCGGCCGATCAGTTAGAGTGGCGCCTCGGTTCGGAGCTGAATAGCGAGACCTTCGCGGGGAAGAACCCGCTCGACGCATTGAACGGAGTCGCCAATCCCGACCACGACCTGGGGGACTACCTCGAGGACGTCCTCGCCTTCGAGTGGATGGAACAGCACCGGCCGGGCAGCGTGAAGGCCTTCGCCGCCGGCCTGGCCGCGGGCGGAGGCTGGAAGGAACTCCTTTCCACCACCACCGGCCTCGACCCGGACGAGGCGCTCCGCCAGATAGACCGCCACTGCCGTGAGCGGGTCAGCGCCGCACTCGGAGACGCCGGGGCGGAGGCCCTGGCGTTGCGCGACACCCAGATCGCCAAGGGCAAGATCAGTGCCGAGGCCATGAACACCTGGCTGCGTGAGGAGGGCACCCGCCGCTTCGCGGAGTGGCTCGCCGCCAACCCGGGACATGTGCTCGAACCGGTGATGCGTTTCTATCACGGCCGCGGATTGATCCTCGCTGGCCGCCACGCCGAAGGCCGCAGGATTCTCCGCGACCTCATCGAATCGCCCTCGGCCGGTTCGCTCTGCGACGATGCCCTCTTCTGGGAAGGATACGCCTTCCAGCAGGAAAAGCGCATGGACGACGGAGCCCGCGTTTTCCGTATCCTCCTGCGCGACCATCCCGGGTCCACCAACGCCGCCAAGGTGCGCGGCGCCTTCGAGCCCGCCGGCCCGGAACTCAAGCCACAAGAAGCCGATCAGACCCGGCAAACCACCGACTCGAATTTCCGTGCCGTGGTCGAGGATCCCGCCTTCGCGCCTGGCGAGGGGCCCATGGTCGGGATCGATGCCGCGCATCACAATTTCCACACCGCCGAAGGGCGCTACCGTCCTTTCGCCGACGTCTTGCGAGCCGATGGTTATCGGGTTGAATCGATCAAAGTGCCGTTCACCGCAGAGGCCTTGAAGCCCTTTCGTATCGTGGTCATCGCCAATGCGCTGCATGAGCGGAACGTGAGCGACTGGGCGCTGCCCACGCCTTCCGCATTTACCCCGGCGGAGATCGAGGCGGTGCGGAATTGGGTGAAGCAGGGCGGATCCTTGCTGCTGCTTGCCGATCACATGCCTTTCCCCGGCGCTGCCGGAGACTTGGCCAAAGCCTTCGATTTCCGCTTTTCCAATGGTTTCGCCTTTGATTCGGAGAAGTCCAATCCGCTCGTTTTCGCCAAGGCAACCGGCACCTTGCGGGAGCATGCGATCCTGAAAGGAAGAAATGCCAAGGAACAGGTGGAAAAGGTCGCCACCTTCACCGGACAGGCCTTTGAAATCGGCAAAGACGCCACACCGCTTCTGGTTTTTCCGGAGGGTTCCTATTCCTTGAATCCCTCAATCGCCTGGAAATTCGATAACGAGACTCCGCGGCAGGCGATCGACGCTTGGTGCCAGGGAGCCGTGCTGGAATTTGGAAAGGGGAAGGTGGCCGTGTTCGGCGAGGCCGCCATGTTCACCGCCCAGGAGATCGGGGAGAAAAAAGAGGCCATGGGACTGAACTCCCCCGCCGCCCCGGACAACCAGCAGTTTCTCCTCAACCTGACCCATTGGCTTTCCGGCCTGATCGCCCAGTGATCCTATGAAAATCGCAACCTTGGGTTCCGGCATCTTTACACGAACTCGCTTAGCGGTCGAAGTGGCGAACGATCGAATCCCATTCCGTCTACTACCTCTCGTTCATGCATGCGGCCGGAATGCCAGCGCCCAAGACCTTTGGTCAGCCCGCTTCCAAGCTAAAGCACCTCGACATCAGAGGCCCGCTTTCGGAGTTGATGGCCTGAGGATCACGAGTCCATCCCCGCGATCCACGGTGACCGCGCTTTTATCCTTTGCTCGGACGGATTTCTGTATTCATTCCAATGACCATAAGCCCCATGAACCTCCTTCAACGAACCTTCGCCGCAGCCTTATCGTTTGCCGCCTTCGCGGCATCGGCTCATGCCGAGAGCAAGACCCCGCCGGCAGGCCCCCCGTGGACCAAGGATTTCCTCGAAGCGCATCGGATGGCATTCGAAAGGAAAAAGCCGATCTTCATCTATTCTACCAAGACGCACTGTCCGCACTGCATCGTAATGGAAAAGGGATTACTCTCGGATCCCAAGCTCGCGGAGTTTTATGATGATGTGATCTGGATGTATCTCTTCCAGGACTTCAGCGGCAGCGAAGCGGACCGCGCCGCCCAACGTGTGGCGCTTCGCTTCGGCATCAGTGCCTACCCGCAGCACTTCCTGGTCGATCCCTACTCGCTCGAAGTCATCGCAGACACCGACCGGTCGCTCGCCAGTTTCTCGGCCGCCGTCAAGAGCGCGAAAGTTGGTGAAGCAGGCGCGTTGACCCACGAATTGCTGCGCAAGGCGGATGCCCGGGCCGTGGAAGTGGAGACGAACCTGACCGACGGGCGCGCCATCGCCGCCCTCGGGGATCCGGATGTTGTGGTGCGTCTTCTGGCCTTGCGGCACCTGAAGGACTCGAAGCCTGAGGCCATCGCCGCCAAGGCGGCAGAACTGCTTGCGATTCCGAATGACCACATCCGTTTTCTGGTTTGCGAGGTACTCGCGGAAAGCGGCGGGGCGGAACACGAGGAAAGCCTCCTGCCACTCGTCCGCGATCCGGTGGGGAGCAAGAACCCGAACGTGATGCGGATGAAGGCGGTTCAGGCCTTGGGAAAACTGGGCGCGGGCCACGCTGTCGAAGCCATCCGCCCGCATGCCGTTACGGGCAAGTGGTTCAATGGGCTGACCAGCGTTTCCGTGGATGCCCTGGCGGCGATTGCGGGCCGATCACCGAACCAGCGTGCCGCCGTGAAAGAGGCTCTGATCGCCGCCTACCCGGTGCCCCCGCCACCCGGTGATGAACGCCAGGACAGGGCGTGCCGAGACCTCGCGGAGCGGATTCACAGGGCTCTGTCGGATCTGACTGGAAAATCCGTGCCTTTCCCCGAGACCTACAACGCGCCCGCCCGGACCCTGTTGCAGAAGGCTTGGTGATGCTCCCAGACTCGTGGTGTGGCGCACCCGCGTGGACGGCATCTTCCACGAATCCATCCCCGCGATCCACGGTGACCGCGCGCTCATCCTTTGCTCGGACGGCTACCTGTATGCGTTTGAGTGAGCATGCCCCTCACCTTCAAAGTCTTTCCAAACCCGAGAATTGCTTCTTAATCCAACCCATGTATCGCCTCCTGCTCGTTTCATCAGCCCTTCTCATCTCCGCCTCCGCCGGGGTCGAGCGCCGCACCCTGAACAACGGCAATCTCATCCTTGAGGATATTCCCGAAATCCCTGCCCGGCTCGCGGACGACATGAACCAATACCAGAACGTCCGCTCCGCCGGTCACCTCGACTGGTCGCTGGACGGCAAGAGCATGTTCATCGCCACACGCTTCGGCGAAGTCAGCCAGATCCACCGTGTGGACGCACCCGGTGGAGCCCGCCACCAGCTCACGTTTTTCAAGGAGCCGGTAAGCAGCACCTCCCGGCGCCCCAAGCACCACCAGCTCATTTTCTCAATGGATACAGGCGGAAGCGAGTTCACCCAGCTCTACCTGTTTGATCCAAGCAACGGCACCAGCCGTATCCTCACCGACGGAAAATCCAGAAACGGGGGTGCGAGCTGGGATCGTGAAGGCCGCTTCCTCGCCTACCAAAGCACGAAGCGCAACGGTGCGTCCAACGACATCTGGATGATGCAGCCGGACGAACCGGGCACCGACCGAATCCTTCTGGAATCCCCCGACGGCACGTTCTGGGGGCCGTCAGGATTTTCGGAAAAGAAACCGCTCCTCATCGTGCAGAACTACATCAGCGCGGTGAAGTCCCGCCTTCATCTGCTCGATACCGAAACGAGGAAGCTCACCCTCTTTGCCGGCGACAGTGACTCGCCCGGCCGCAACCTCGGCGCTTCCTTCGACCCCACCGAAGAGGGCCTGTTTTTCCTCACCGATCTCGGCGGCGAATTTCTCCAGCTCGCCCATCGCAAGCTCGCGGACGGAAGCGAAACATCCATCATCACCAAGGACATCCCATGGGACGTGACCTCCTATGCGCTGAGCGAGGATCGCAAGCGTGCCGCCTTCGTCACCAACGAGGACGGCCTGAGCCGCCTCTACCTGCTCGACCCCGTGACATTCCGATACAAGTGCCTTGAGAACCTCCAGGTCGGCCTGCTCGGCGGGATCAATTTCAGCCCCGACGGCAAACGCCTCGCGATGACGATGAACAGCGCCAAGACGCCGTCCGATGCCTTCGTGCTGACACTCGGGTCCGGCCCGCTCGATGCGGGCACGCTCATACGCTGGACATACTCCGAAGTCGGCGGCCTCGACACCGAGACATTCAGCGAGCCGGAACTCATCCGCTACCCTACTTTCGATCAGGTTGACGGCAAGCCGCGCACGATCCCCGCCTTCGTTTACAAACCGAAAAGCGACGGCCCGCACCCTGTGGTCATCTCGATCCACGGCGGGCCGGAGGCCCAGTCGAGGCCAGGGTTCAGCGGCGGCACCCAGCTATGGATCGACCAGCTCGGCACGGCGGTGATCTTTCCCAATGTCCGCGGCTCCGCCGGCTACGGAAAGGAGTTCCTCAACCTCGACAACGGCTTCAAGCGCGAGGATTCCGTGAAAGACATCGGGGCGCTGCTCGACTGGATCGCCACCCAGCCCGACCTTGACGAAAACCGCGTCGCGGTGATCGGCGGCAGCTACGGCGGATACATGGCCCTCGCCTGCGCCGTCCATTACAGCGACCGGCTCAAGGCCTCCATCGATGTGGTCGGGATCTCGAATTTCCTGACCTATCTCAAGAACACCGAAGGCTACCGGCGCGACCTCCGTCGCGTCGAATACGGTGACGAACGCGATCCTGCGATGCGGGCCCATCTCGAAAAGATCAGCCCCCTCACCAACGTCGATAAGATCAAAATCCCGCTCTTCGTCGTGCAGGGTGAGAACGATCCCCGCGTCCCCGTCACGGAGGCAGAGCAGGTCGTCAAGGCCGTGCGCGCCCAAGGGCAGAAGGTCTGGTATATGAACGCCCTCAACGAAGGGCACGGATACAGGAAAAAGGAAAACGCCGACATCTTCACCCAGGCCGTCGTCCTCTTCCTGAAACAGAACCTATGATTTCTTCCGCAGCCCGGTAAGGCCGGATGGAGATGCGCCAGCCGGGGCAAGCGACGGCCTTGGGTTGGCTCTTCCCTACATCCCGGTTGTCAGGGCTGGCGAGTTTCAAAAGTAGTTCCGGCATCGGATCGAGGACACCTCGGAAAACCGCCCCATCATTTGGTGGTAAGTTTCATGAATGATGATGATGGCGGGGTCGTGCTTCGGATCATCGCAGAAACTCACGTGGCGCGCGCCAGCACATCGATGCGGGCCTTCCGCTCGCCGGTCTTGCCGGGATCCGCGCCCGCTTCATGGGGTCATCAGGATCACGAACGGCTTGGCGACTGAGAACTCGAAATCCATTCCTTCGAACAGAGCCCGGCAAACGGCCGATGATTCCGGAGAAATGGATTCTCGTTTTTTCTTTCATGACGAGATCGGAGCTATTTCTGTTTCTGATACCATTGCTTGTTTCCCGCGAACCGGCCTTCGGGGTGGAACTTGTAGATCACGCGGAGATCCCTCTGCATGTAGTAGGTCTCCTTGGTTTTTCCGAAATCCACGAGGATCGTGTTTCCGGAAATTTTGTAGGTGAAAGGGCGGCTGGTGTTCTTCGGATCGGTTCGTGTGCCCGCTCCGCCCGCCTGGAATGCCAGCGTGTCGGTCTCGCCCTTCCATTGCCCTGCTATGGCGGCCGGCTTGATTTCATCCACCGGGAAAAAGGGGCTCAGGATCCTGTCAAGCTTGGCGGGCAGGGCATCGACCTTCGATTTTTCGAGCTTGAGATTCTCCGCATACAGCCCGGCGATTTTCAGTGTGGTCGCCTTGTATTCCGCGGGATAGCGGGGGTTGAAATACCCGTGGTTCATCTCCGGAAAGATGACGGCCTCGGCTTGCCCGCCTTGCCCGCGGAGCTTTTCCGCGAAGCGGATGCTCTGGGAGGAATGGGTCAGGATGTCCTTGCCGCCGTGGAAGAGCAGGGTCGCGGGCGGGTTTTTCCGGATGTGATGGAACGCGGAGGACGCGAGCTTCTGCTCCGGTGACGAGAGGCCGAAGAGAGAGCACGCCTTTTCATCCGGGAAGAGGGACTCCTTGTTGTTGGTGAAATCATAGACCCCGAAAAGCCCGACATAGGCCGCGCACGAGGGCATTTCCTGGGCGAGCATGGCGGACAATGGGGTTCCCGCCGAGCCGCCGGTGAAGGCGATGAGCGAGGTATCCGCCTTGTAGGTGGCAGCCCGTGCCTCGAACCATTGGATCGACGCGCGCAGGTCTTCCATGGCGAGCTTGAATGTCCCCTTCTGCACCTTGCAGCGGTAGGCGAGGCCGACATAGACGATGCCCAGTTCGTCGCTGAGGAACTTCGCTTCGGGCGGGACGCTTGCGGGAGGAACCACCGTTTCCGTGCCGCCGTTCCAGCCTCCGCCGTGCACGTTGTAAACGACGGGGAAGGGCCCCTTGCCTGACGAAGGGGTGATGATGAGGATGGGGATCTCGATGCCATTGACGCTCATCACAATGTCCCGGGTTTCCTGCGCGGCGCCGAGCGGCATCAGCAGGCAGGCGAGCAGGGCAAATGTCAGTTTCATGGATGATCGTTCGTTGGGTTCACCGGCAAGGCTGCCGGGCTTTCCCCGGTTGGGCGGGCCGTCGGCGAGAAGGATTTTTTCACGGGATGGGATCGTGATTACTCCTCGGCATTGATGAAGGGGACGGGCGGTCGCGGGCCATCGGGGCGGATGGTTTTGAAAACGGCTTGCAGCGTCGCCTTGGCGGCGGCGGCTTGGGGATCGGATGGGTCGGCGGGTTTCTCAAAAGGGAGGGCGCGGGCGTCGATCAATTTGCCGTTGTCGCGGAAGAGGCGGAAGCTGCCATCGAAGAGGGTTTCGCCGCCGAGTCTCCGGCTGAGCGCGTTGTGCGTCCATGGGCGGGGGATGCCGCTTTTGCCGTGGATCTGCGGCACGAGGCTGCGGCCATCGATGGCGATGGACGAGGGGATTTCCGTGCCGGTGAGTTCGCAGAAGGTGGGGAAAAGATCGACGACATCGACGAGGTCGTCGCAGACCTTGCCGGAGGGTAAGGAAGACGGCCCCCACACGAGGAGGGGGACGTGGCTGCCGCCGTCGTTGAGCTGGTTTTTGCCGCCGTTGACCTTGCCGGCGGTGGTGTGGCGGGTGTGTTCGCCCTCGCCCGGTTGCCCGGCTTTCGGGTTCTGGAAATCGGGTTCCCAGGTGCCGTTGTCGCCCATGAAAAAGACGTAGGTGTTGTCCCGGATGCCGAGGGCATCGACCTCGTCCAGAAGGCGCCCCACCAGCTTGTCCATGTAGTGGATGAAGTGCGGGAGGCTGGGCTTGCGCTTGAGTTTGCGATCGTCGGGGGTTTCCACGATGGGCCAGTGGGGGAGCAGCTCGTTGTGGACGATGAGGAACGGTTTTCCTTCCGCCTTGGCCGTGCGCATCTGAGCAATGACATAATCCGCGAGGACGTCCGGGCCGAAGCGGTCGGCGATGTCCTCTCGGATTTTGCCGTCCTGGTTGAAGGTCGGATTCCAGTGGCGGTCGGTTTTCTCACCGTCGCGCCAGATTTGCCAGGCGCACCAGGAGTCGAAACCGGCGTCGCGGATGTGGTTCGGGTGCCGCTGGAGGGTGGCGAGCTGCCATTTTCCGGTGAGGCTGGTCTCGTAGCCATTGGCGCGGATCTGTTGGGCGAAAGTCGGCATTTTCCGAAAATCCACCGCCTTGTCCGTGCCCAGGTGAACCGATAACACCGTGTCGTGCCCGTGCCGGTTGACATACAGCCCGGTGTGGAGGCTGACGCGCGAAGGCGTACAGACGGGGCTGGTGTAGGCGCGGCTGAAACGGAGGCCTTGTCCGGCCATGCGGTTGAGGTTGGGCGTTTCAAAATCCTGCCCGCCGTAGCAGTTGAGAGCCTCGTAACCGATGTCGTCGGCGAAGATCAGGAGGATATTCGGCGCTGCCGAGAGAGGAGTTGGTGTCAGGCAGAAGATGGCCGTGCACCAACCCGCCAGTTTCAGGTTCGATAGGGTTTTCATGAAAGAGTAGCCGCTGTTTATGGGTTGGAGAGATCGCCGGCAAGGCTGCCGGGTTTGCCCCAGTCCGGCGGGCGGTCCACGAAGGCCGGCACATGATAGCCGACCTCCTTGGCGAGGCGGTCATGCTCGGCGAGCAGCTTCGCCTTGAGGGGTGCGGCGGCGGGATCGTTGATGAGGTTGCGGGTTTCGTAGGGATCCGCCTTGAGATCGAAGAGTTCCGTCCACTGCCTGAACCCGCGGTATTTGATCAGCTTGGCGTCCTTGGTGCGCACGGCGGTGATGTCCGGCACGCGGGTGCCCTTCTGGTTTTCGGTGAAATATTCATAGAACCAGCTTTTCCTCCATGCGGGATCCTCCCCGGTGAGCAAAGGGCGCCAGCTGCGGCCCTGCATTTCCGGATGTGGGGAAACGCCTGCGAAATCCAGGAGCGATTTCGCCAGATCAAGGTTGAGCACCATTTCGTCAACGGTGCGTCCACGAGCTTTTTCGCCCAGGGCCGGGTAGCGAACGATGAACGGGACGCGGAGGCTTTCCTCGTAGGCGCTGCGCTTGTCGCCGGTGGCGTGCGCGCCGAGGTAGAAGCCGTTGTCGGAGGTGAAGACGACGATCGTGTCCGATGCGGAACCGGACTCATCGAGCGCCTTGAGCAAGCGGCCGATGCAGTCGTCCATCGCGGTGACGCAGCGGAAATAATTGAGGTTTGTGGGCTCTTTTTTCGGAACGGGTTTCGCCGCGCGCACAGGGTTCGGAGCGTAGATCGGCGGGGTGTTGACGTTCGGCACAGTCCGGGACAATTCGCCTGTGTAGAGATCCTTTGCGCGATCCGGCGGCTCCCATGGCTGGTGGGGGGTTTTGAAACCGAGGATGAGCGACCATGGCTTGGCGGAGGCTTTCTGCTTTTCGATGAAATCGATCGCATAGTCCGTCGCCACGTCGTCCACCCAGCCCTTGGTGGGCGTGTTCTTGCCATCGACGATGTAAGGGCAGTCCTGGTAGCGCCCATGGCCCACGTAGGTGGCGGCATAGTCGAATCCCGGGCGCTCGCGCTGACTGCCCATGTGCCACTTGCCGACGTAGGCGGTGGTGTATCCGGCGCTCCGAAGCAGCGTGGCGTGGGTGATGTTTTTGACCGGAAAGGGGCGGAAGTTCGAGGCGATGCCGTTGCCTGCGTCATGGTTGTAGCGTCCGGTCAGGTTCACCGCGCGGCTCGGGGAGCAGAGCGAGTTGTTCACGAAGGCATTGCGGAAACGAACGCCCTCGGCGGCGAGGCGGTCGAGGTTCGGGGTCTTGAGCCAAGGGAATCTCCCTTTTTCGCCCAGTTCCTTTTGCACCACCGAGAGAGCCTCGTAGGATTGGTCGTCCGTGTAGATGAAGAGGATGTTGGGTCTGGCTTGGCCCTGGGCTTCGGCTGCGCGCAGGGCGCATGGCAGCGCCGTGAGGATGATGGCAAAGAGGGTGGTGAACGGTGTGTGCATGGCCATGGTCTAGTTCGCGTTTTGAAATCCTGTTGCGAGCAGTTTGCGCAACTCCCCGGAGGTTTCCGCATACCCGGGCTTTCCGCCCAGGTTGTGGTATTCTCCCGTGTCTGCGTTGTGGTCGTAAAGCTCAATGCCGTCCTTTCCATCCTTGCCCCACTCCGTGTAGCGCCAGCGCTGGGTGCGGACGCTGCGCCCGACCGTTTTGCCTCGGTTCACCTGGGTGTAGGCCGCCTTTTTCCCCGGCAGCTTCGGGTCTTCCAGCACCGCGCGGAAGCTTTCGCCGGAAAGGGGATGCGGAGCCTTCAGGCCGGCGCAGTCGATGAGGGTCGGATAGATGTCAACGAACTCGATGAGCGCATGGGTAGGCTGCCCCATGCCCTTTGCGCCGGGCACCCATGCCATCATCGGAGCGCCGGCGCACCTTTCGTAAACGGTCACCTTGTTCCACCACTCGTGCTCGCCGAGGTGATAGCCGTGGTCGCCGATGAGGACGACGATCGTATCATCCCATAGCTTGAGGCGATCCATCGCGTCGAAGACTTTCCCAAGCTGCGCGTCGGTGAAGCTGACGCATGCCTGGTAGGCGCGCTTGAATTCGCGGCGCTCCCTGTCGGTGAACGATGCGAAGTCGGTGTGGTTCGGGATCGCATACCTGACCTGCTCGGAGCGGTCGTCGGGCTCCACCGCGAGCTTGGTTTCACCCTCCGGATAGAGATCGAAGTATTTTTTCGGCGCGATGAACGGGTCATGCGGCTTGTGGAATCCGAGTCCAAGGAAGAACGGCTTGTCGTGGTGTTCCTCAAGGATGCGGACGGCGGCCTTCGCGTTCAGCCCGTCCGCCTGATCCTCATCCCCGCCTGCCGCAGCCAGCCATGTGCACCATGGGATTTTTCCGTGGGTCAGGTTTCGCCCTTCACCCGTGCGTCCCAGCTTGGTGGCATCTTTCGTGCCGTCGTAGAAATGCTGCCACGAAAGCGGATCCTCGAAGAGCACCTGCTTGCCGTCCCTTGGTTCCGCGAGGTGGAAGATCTTGCCGATTCCCGCAGTGAAATATCCGTTCTGGCGGAACAGCTGCGGCAGGCTGACCAAATCCGCCATGGCCTTCCGGAAAGGAAGGGTGTTCGTCACGATGCCGGTCTCATCGGGCCGCTTGCCCGAAAGGAAAGACGACCGGCTCGGATTGCAGACGGGATACTGCGCATAGCCATTGTGGAACAGGACGCCCTTCTTCGCCAATCTGTCGATGTTCGGTGAGATGACCTCTTCAACGCCGTAACAGCCGAGCTCGGTGCGCAGGTCATCGACCACGATGAAAATGACGTTTCTCGGCTTCGCAGCCTCGGCACCGGAAATCGGCATTGAGCAGAGCGCCGATACGAGCGCAGACGTCACGAGATATTTCATTCTAACGATTGTTGTCATGCGGGGAACCCCCCTTCCGACCACGCTTTGGCCTGACATTATAGCAAACGTATTGCTCCATCTAGTCCACAATACGACGACAAAACTAAACCTGCAGGATCGGTTGCCCTCATCGGCCAATCAGGAAACCAAATGCTGCTACAACATGCAGTGAGGAAAACGGTCGGGACGGCCAGATTGACTCCACTCCGTTCCGTCTAAGCTATTTCAAAAAATCCTCCTCCGGATTTTTATAAGAGAAATTGCTCCGCTACGCGCGGCGGAGGCGTTCGATCGTTTCGCAGCGCGAAAGAGTTCTCACTGCCTGTCCCCGCCGAATAAAAAAACCACCCGACAAGGGGTGGTTTCTTAAAAATGGTCGGGACGGCCAGATTCGAACTGACGACATCCTGCTCCCAAAAGAGACCGTTTATCAACGATTGCTGGCACTGATTAGACCATTCGTTGTCATGGACACCATGTTCGGACCATTCCTGACTTTTAGGGTTGATTCGGTGACAATTTTACGTGCCGGTCACTCCCGGCTTTATCATGCCGATCGCAAGTTTGTGGGCTTCCCTGACGGTGCGCACCAATCGCCTTTGTGCGTCGCTGGCCTTGCCTTCCAGATACGTTCTCGTCATGTCGCGCAAGCGCCCTGAAGTGAGGGTTTTGCCGCCGTGGATCAGATTTCAATTTCGGATTCCCGACTCGGCCAGCGTCTTGGAAACGATGCGAAAACCGGCCTCGCTGGCGCGGTTACCCGTGCGCAAGGCCTCGACTTCCGCCGGAGTCTTGATCTGCCGCTCGGGGAAAGGCCCGTTGTCATCGGGATATCGAGAGTCATACCGGCTTCACGCAAGCCGATCATCGGATCACCAGAGGCTAGTCTCGGTTACCGGTGACTGTCACGGCGTGTTCCGCGCCAACCGGCATGGTCTGATCGTAGAGCACATTTTCTCGAGTGTCGGTGACAACCAACCGGATCGCATGGCCGCTGCGGCTGACATCCAGCGTATGGATGCCGCCGTAGCCGTGCAGGCGCCCGATTCTCATCGATGCCCACCCGTCGGGGAGCCGTGGTGTCGCTGCGAATGAGCGGAATCCGGTCGGCCTGAGCCCGAACATCCCTTCGATGAAAATCCTTGCGTAGAGACAGCTCTCGCCGGATAGGTGGGACATTCCGTGTTCGGGGAAAGCCTCGACCGCGTAAGGGACGTGACTGCCAAGCAGCCGTTGCCGGGTAAAGCTATCCAAGTATTGAATCCCCCGCTCGGTGTCTCCGGCGATGAACGTGGCGCGCAGGGCGAATAGGGTGGATCGATCCCAAAAGGTCTTGTCCTTGGCATCGGTGCGCAGCCCGTCGGAAGTCCACAACTCAGGGGAATAGACGGCATCGAGGGTGCCCTTTGCGCGATCCGTGATGCCGTAGGCCAGCGGCAGGCAGATCCAAGCCCGGAGGTTTTCCAAGCCCTCGTGGTAGCGGTAGGTTTCGAATCCGGAAACTGTCGCCCCGAAATGTTTCTCTATCGCCGCCCGCAGTTCCTCCGCCCGCTTCTGATAGATTTTGGCGCGTTCATCGGGCAATCCGAGCTCGCGGGAAAGATGGGTGGCGGAAACAAGGGCATCATAGGCTAGCGATGAGGTCGCAAGGTTGGTCTTGCCGGCTGAGAAACGGTTCTCCAGTTCATCGGAGTCCGAGGCGATCACTCCGTCCGCTGTTTTTTTCCGATCGCAGTATTCGAGGCACCATTCAATGAGCGGCCAGACTTCGTTTGCGATCTCCCTGTCGCCGCAGGTGAGGGCGAAACGCGTCGCTCCCTGCGCGACCATTGCGGCATCTCCGCGATCGCCGGCACCATTCCAGATCCCACGCCCTTCCGCTATGATGGACGAGGGAAGCGGATTGAAATCCGGGTTCATGTGTTTTGCAAACCAGGCAAAGGTCACGCGGGCGGATTCGATCCCGGCCGGATCGCCCAGATAGGGATGAAAGGGAGCCATATACTCCGCATTGTCGTTGCACCACATCGAGGCTAGATAGCTGTTACGGCCGCCGGGGCCTTGCATCAGTCCGCCACGGGTGGCGTTGATCGATTCGACGGTCCGCAGCTTTGCCATGGCGAACATCCTGTTGAGCGCCGGATCCGGAGTGGTGAGCTTCATGGCGGAGTCCAACCTGTCGGCCAAGGCTTTGCGGGCTGCCCATTCCGCGCCGATGTCGGGAAACAACGCCGCGTCGGCAGGCACTGCGCCGACCGCGCCTTCGCGCCCGGAAAATACCAGTCCCGCAGGCATGGTCGAACCCGGAGCGATGGAAAACTCCCCGGCTCCGATCCATTCGGTGCGCATCAGGTGGGGAGCCCATTTCCCATCGGCCGCAGGGATTTCCACTTCCTCGACTGTCCGTGGGATCGAGATGACCAGAGGCGAATCCCCGGTGTTCCTGAATTCCCAGCGTTCCAGAATTGCGGCCGACGCGGTCGATGCGAAAACCGTGCGCCGGATCTCAAGCGTCCCGGCAAGTGTCGTGATCGTCAGTCCTTCGCGGATGGAAACACGGACCAGCTTTTGATCCGGAAGGGGCTTGCCATCCAATGACGGCAGCGGGTCGTCCCCCGAATGGAAGGCATGTTTCACGCTGCCGTGCGTATCGTCCTTTTTCTGGCGCAACAATGGAAAGCGGACAATCCGGTTCAGCTCAGGAGCTCCGGTCGCGGAGACCTTCCACTCGATGATGGCATCCACCGTCCGCCCTCCCATCTCGATATGATCTGAATATTCGTCCTTTCCGGCCAACAGCGTCACGGCATCGGCGGAGATTCCGCTTTCCGCCCCGAGTGTCCAATGCTCTTCAGCGGTGAGGCTGGGTGCCGCAGCGAGGAGGATGGGGAACGCGATCGTGAGGATTCTGGGGATATTCGGAGTCATGACAGTGGGGAGATTGGAATCAATCGACATCCGTCCGGAAGGGCGAGGCGGGAAGGCCTTCTCTATTGAAGAGGTTGACGTCGGGGACGTTCGCCCAACCATAGCGGACGGCTTGCGGATCGGCCACGCCATCGGCGGATACGACTATCGTGGAACCTTCGATTTCCGCCCTGGCGGGCACGAATTCCTTGTCCTTCCCGGCAATGGTGAATCCTTTGAGCGGCCCGTCTTTTGCCATCAATCCACCGCCAACGTGCTGGAAGCTGAGAATGATTTTTCCGATTTCCACCTTCATCGAATCGTAGAGCGGACCCGAGTATTCGATGGCCTCGCCGTAGGCTAGGGCGCGGGCGGCGATAGCGAGGCGCTGGCCGACGGGTTCCTTTTGCTTGGGGTGGATGTCATCGGCGTCGCCGAAATCCGTGGTGACCGTCATCGCGGTGTTCTTGACTTTGCCAAGGGAGAGGAACTGCGCCTCGCGGATCTCGGGCGGCATCCCACCCCAGGGTGCGACCTGGACGTAGAGGAAGGGAAAATCGCCTTGCTTCCAACGCGTCCGCCAGTCGGCGATCATCGCGGGGAAAAGTGTTAGATATTCCTTCGCGCGGCCGGAGTTCGACTCTCCCTGATACCAGAGGACACCCTTGATGCCGTAGGGGACAAGCGGGGCGATCATACCGTTGAAGAGGACTGCGGGATCGGTGGGCTGGCCTTCGGGCGGCACGGGAGCCTTGGGCGGACGCGGGGGTCTGGGCCGGCGGGGCGCGGGCTGGCCGGCCTCCTTGGCTTTTGCCACAGCCTCATTCCATGCCTTGAGCTTTTCCTTTTGCACCTTGGCTTTGGTCTCGTTCCATTCAGCCAACCGTGTCTCATGCTCGGCGAGTTTCGCGGGATATGTGGCGGTTTCGGCTTCGTAGTTTTCCCGCCTGCGGATGACGGCATCGACGTATTCCTGCATTACGGGATCCGTTTTCAGCCCTTCGAGGCTGGTCCATGCCTGCGCGGGTGTGGCGCCTAAGGCGGAATGGATCAAGCCGATCGGCACGCCGAGCTTGCGGTGGATGTCACGGGCGAAGAAGTAGCCGACTCCGGAGAATTCGTTGACGGTTTCGGGCGAGCAAGCGATCCAAGCTCCTTTCGCTTCCGCAAGCGGGGTTAAGGAAACGGTGACTGGCACCTTGAAGGAGCGGATTTCCGGGTAGTTCGCTTTCGGAGCCTCCTCCGCAGCGTTGTGCACCCTTGAGAAAAGCAGGTTCATGTTCGATTGCCCGGAGCAGAGCCAGACCTCGCCGACGAGCAGGTTGTTCACGGTGACGGTGTTGTCGCCGGTAAGGGTCATGGTGAAGGGGCCGCCTTCCTTGAGGGGGTCGAGATGCACACTCCACTTGCCATTGGCGGCGGTGGTGGTCGCCTTCTGCCCCTGGAACTCGACCGTGACCTTCTCGCCATCGCGGGCGGTGCCCCAGACCGGGATCGCCTGTCCACGTTGCAACACCGCACCGTCGGAGAACAGTGTGTTAGGCTTTACCTCGGCGCACAGCGAGCTGGTTAAAGCCGCAGCTATGGCGAGGACGGAGAAGTTAGGGTGCATGTCTTGACTACTTGGGCTGACCCAGGGTTTTGAGACGTTCGAGAATTTCCACGGCGCGTTTCGCTTCTTCGGTGCGGCGGTATTCAAGGCGCGCCTTCGCATCGTCTTTTCTCTCTTTATCAATCTCACGCGAGATGGGTTTCACGGCCGGGTCCTCTTCTTCGGGCAAGTCCCAGTCATCGGTGCGGAAGCTCGCCAGCGGGATATCCTGATCCCCGTTGCACTTGAGGTTGCCGATCGGGCAGTTCCCCCAGGCGTAGCGGACGGCGACGGGCTTTTCCACCAGCGGGCTCCAGACCTGGATCGTCCGGTTGGCTTGCTGGCGGGCGTCTTTCTTTTCCCAGGCCTGAAAGCGGGCATGGGCCATGTAGAACTTGCCGTCCTCGCCGGCGATCGAGAAACCGCGCGGAATTTTCTCCCCGTCGTCCGGCAGCACCCTCCCGTCGAAGGTAAGAACCATCATGTCGTCCTTGGGCTCCGCCGAAACCAGATTCACCGATTTCCAATCGAATCCTTTGACCTCGTAAACCTCACTGAGCGCCCAGCGTGCCGCACGCCAGCCGTGCTCGCGTTTCTTGTTCGGATGCAGGCCGGGTGCCTGCACGTCATATCCCGGGATGAACACCGCGGGCCCCGTGCCCGCGGCCTCGGCAAGCCCAAGCCGCTGTGATTCGCGGATGTAGGGCCCGGTATCGATCGATCTCTCCTCGAAATTTTCCCCGTTCTGCATCTGCCCGCCATCGGCGCAAAAACCGATGATCCCGACGGCCAGATTCGGATCGTTGAAGTCCTCGCGCCAGCCCTCGACCATGAGTTCCATCAGCTTGCGGTAGCGTTTGGGCCGGCAGTTGTCCCCTATCGTGTTGTTGTAACCCTGGTGGAACAACACGCCCTTGATGTTGTAGCCCTTGAAGACGCCGAAATAGCCGTTGTGCACGCTGGCCATGTCACTCGGGCTTTTCCCCGGCACGTTCCATGAGCGCAGGTTCTTCGGATCGGGTCTTTCCGGCTCGGGTTGTTTCAATCTCTTGGCGCGTGCCTTTTCGGCCTCCCAGATGCGGTCCGCTTCGGCCTCGGGGTCGAAGGCGGCCATCCGGGCTTTCACGTGGTCCGCGTATCGCTTGGTCAGCGGATCCTCATCGAACTTGTGGAGCGGCACCATGCTTTCGATCGAAGCCCCTCCCCGCGCGACCTTGATCAGGCCGATCGGGATGCCGACCGAGCGCTGGACGTTCGAGCCGAACACGTAGCCGATGCCGGAAAACTCGGCCGCCGTCTCCGGGCTGGAGACCACCCAACCGCCGGTGGTCACCGCATCGGGTAGGATGTCATCCTGGAGTGACGCCTGTTCGTTGGTGGAGATCGAAAATAGCCGCAGGTTGGGAATGTTCGCCTGGGCGGCCAGGGTCCGGCCATTGGTGCTTTGCAGGGGGAAAGCCATGTTGCTCTGCCCGTGCATCACCCACACGTCGCCAACGACGATGTTCGACAGCTCCACCTTCTCGGTGCCGGAGTTGACGGTCAGGGTCTGCGGTTCGGCGCTGGCTTCCCGTTCGGGCAGGGTCACCTCCCAGCGCCCTTTGCCGGCGTAGGCCTCGCTTTGTCCGAAGACATTCACGGGTGCCGCTTTCGCCACGACGGCGGTGGCGGTGTCCGTGCCGAGTTTCACGGAAACCTCGTCACCGGGTTTTCCCCAGCCCCAGATCTTGATCGGTTTGCCGCGCTGCAGGACCATGTCGCTGGAGAAGATATTGTGAAGCTTGAGGATCTTTGCTTGGGCTGCCACTTGTGCGGAAGCAAGCGGAGTGAGGAGCACCATGCAGAGCATGGCAGCGAGCGAGCGGATGGTTGTTTTCATGAGGTCAAATGGGGTGAGTTTATTTTCCTGCGGCAATCGCCTCCTGCATGGAAATCAGTTTACGCGGTGGATTCGGATCGCCCTCAACGGCTTTCACCATCGCTTGATACAGGTTCCCCGCACGCTTGAAATTCGTATCTTTCAGGCCTGCTTGATACTTTTCCAAAGCCCCCTTCGCCGCGGAACCGTAGGCGGAGAGCGCCACCCAGGTGGCGCGGTGGCAGAACATGGCTTTCGATTTGGGGCGGAACTCGGGGATCCTCAGCGCGTAGTCGAGACCCTCCCTGATGTTCAGGCTCGCCAGCAGAGCGATGGCCGGACCGACGTCCTGCTGGGGCGCGCTGTAGCTTGTCCAGTCGGGATCCTTGCCTTCGATCACGTGGATGACACTGTCCGCCACGAGGTGGAAGTCTTCCAGCGGCATCCCCACCAGCATATCCATGCCGTATCCCCTCGGATGTTGGTCCCGGTCACCCGCCAACCTGAGCGCGACCCGGTAAAGCAGCTCTTTGTCAGTCACCAGATCCGACTGAAAAGGATGCGCGCAAAGGGTGTTGAGGAGCTTTCCAAAGTTCACCTCTTCGGTGGTGTCAGCCAACTTGAGAAGATCCATGTAGTATTTCTGTGCGGGCGCTCCCATGTAGGCGATCGACTGGGCCGCGGCTTCCCGGAGTTCTTCGGATTCCTTCGAATCTGTCAGGACTGCACCGATCGCAGGAAGCAGCGGCAGTTTGACTTCGGGCTTGATCCACCAACCGAACTGGCTGATGGCCGTCATTTTCTGCTGATCCGTGCCGGTCTTGAGCCATTCCACGTAAGAGGGCGTCAGTTCCTCCCTGTGGGAGCCCAGTGCCCCTATCGCCATGCGCCTGATCTGGGGCATGGGATGGCTGTTGGAAATCTCCAGAATCTCCTTCGGGCTCTTGTCCTTCAGATCGGTCTTGCTGACCATGATCGTTTCCATGACCTCATCGCCCTTCGCCCAAATGGAGGGGTCCATCTCACGGCCGGTGACGATGAGCGCCTTGCGCCCGAGGCAGTGGTTCAGAAGCGCCACGCCATCGATGTTTCCCGCCTTGTCATCGCCGGACCATGTGCCGTCACCATGGCGACGCATGTTGTAGAACCAGAGGGTTCGCTTGAAATGCTCGCTGGTCACTTCGGGACCCGAGCGGGCGGCTCCGATCGACGTCCACAATGGGTTGAAGAAGGCGCTTGCATGCCCTTGCTCCAGCTCATCGTAACTGGTGGCCGAGCAGATGGAATAGAACCTGGTCCCGGCTTTGTCGCCCAGCAGTTCGAGACAAACGGCCGCGGATCCGCTCATGCCGTTGTTGTTGAATCCGGCACTGTTGGAACTTCCCATACCATAGGGAAACGTCCCCTTGCCCACGTATATCTGGATATGGCTGTTTGTTGTCCGAATGGCCGCATCGAGCTTCGGATCGTTGACGCCCGCCTTCCTGGCCATGAGCATTCCCATCATGCAACTGAGCGTGGTCTGGTTCATCGGGCCGTAGCCGGGAATCCTGTTGAAATTGTTAGGGTCAGCCACACGGTGTCCGTAAACCCCGCGGCTATCCTGTCCCTTGGCGAGGCTCAAGGCCAGGGAGCGCAAGGCGGGCATGACGGACTCGTCCTTGGTCAGCATGTAATACTCCGCCAAAACGATGGCCCTGTAACCCCAATACCATGTGCAGTATTGGTGGGGAGACAGAAGTTCGCCATCGCCTTTCGCCCAGTCCTTGTTGCGTATCGATTCAAAGGCGGCCTCCATGTATTTCTTCTCGCCGGTCGCCATCAGGGCGAGTTCCTCGATGGCGAGCCGGTCTCCATGACCTTCCATCAGGCGCTCGGCCGTCATGGTGATGATCCTGTCGGTCTTGGCGCATGAGAACGGCGCGGTCTTGCTGTAGCTCCCCAGAACCGGCAGCGTGATGGTGACGGTTTTGTTGCCTTTGAGCATGAGGGTCATTTTCCCGCCGGCTTCTTCCGTTTCCGCAAGGTCAATGGCTGCCGCCATGTCACGGCTGGCGTCCTTGAAAGCGGTGTTTCCCACGCCGACAATCACTTCCCCTTTCTTGAGAAAACCTTCGGCGGGTGATTGCTCCTGAACACCTGCAACCTGGATCTGATTCTTCGAAACGGAACCGATGATCCCCGTGGGACCAACGATGGTGCCTGCCACTTCATTTTTGTCCGCCGCAAAGGAAAGGGCACCCGTGAGGAGCAGGATGCTGATGATGTTTCTCATACGTTCCTCAGTTGACCGGCGTGAGCGTGAAATCCCTGATCGCGATGCCTTTGCGCATGTCCTCGGGGCGGGCGAAGGTCAGGGTGTTGGAACCCGCTTTCAGATCCACGATGACGGGTGCGCTGGTTTCCCACAGACCCGCTTTGAAGGGGATCTCCATCTCCACCGGTTCCGCGCCGTTGGCGGAAACGAGCAGGCTCATGTCCCAACGGGAACTGGCCATTCTCGAAGTGAGGTCATATTTGCCAGCCTTCGGGGCTTCGAAGTTGTATTCCAGCAACTGCGAGCCGCCATAACGCGAATAGATCAGCTGCATGCCGCCGAGCTTGCTTTCCGCGAAGGAGACGGCGTTGTGCTGACCCCATGCGGCTCGCGCCACGTTGTCCGCAGGGATTTTGGTCGCGACGGCGGGGATGGTGATCACGCCTGAGGTGCCCACGCTCACCGCGCGTTCCGCTGCCGGGGCTTCCGTGACGGGGCTCGGGACTTTGTAGGGATTGATCCGGTTCGGCCTTTTGCCATCCGCAATGCGATCCTGCTCAATGATGGCAGCCGCATGCCAGATTTCGGGCACCACTTTGGGATCACGCATTCCGTAAACCTTGGGTTCGCCCATGACATCGCCGATCCATTGGGCGCGCTTCACCTTCATGAATTCGGTTTCGTTTTCGCGGGCTTGGGTGGTGGCCACGAAATGCATGTCCGCACCGTAGGGGGGGACGCGGGCACGGTTGCCGAAATCACCGCCGAGGTAGGTGAGCCAGCCATCCGGTGTCCACTGGACCAGCGTCGCGTGGCCGGGTTCGGGGCGAGCCAAGGTCGGGATACCGAAAGACTTGAGCGCAAAGCGCCCGAAGAAAGCGCGGCGTCCGCAAATCCCGCCATTGGCAAGGACGTTCTGCATGAACATCAGCTCGGGACGGTCTTCTTTGACAAACGAACTGGTATACTGGATTTCGGAATCGACGGATTGGCTGTAACGCAGGTCGTTGTAATCCCGCTGAATGAGATCCGGGCGATAGCTGCGCATCATTTCTCGGCACCAGGCATGGGCTTCGTCCGGATCCTCGCCGTCGACCACGGCGGTCAGCTCCCAAGTGGTGAGATCCTTGAATGCGGGATCGAGTTCGCCTGCGAGAAACGCTTTTTCGAAGCTCAGGTAACGCTTCAAGGGATCGATGGTTTCCGTGTAATTCTTGGGAGAATCACCATTCCGCATAAACATCGGCACGGCATGCTCCAGGCTTGTCGCAACCGCCAGTCTCTGCAGCACGCCTTCCTTGGCCTTCGGGCTGGCTTGCAGGATGGACTGGTAGATTTTCACCGCTTCGCCGTATTTGCCCCATTTGGCTCCGTCGGCGACGAGCATCTGCAGCATCAGCGGGGTGTCGGACAAAAGCTGATCTAGCAATTTTTTGTTCGTCGGGCTTTCCTGGGCGAACTGGGCGAGGAAACGCGGATGCCCCTCCGAAAGGACAACGAATTGGGCGAGCTTGGTGTCCAGCCTGTCGCTGGCGAGGATTCCGCCGAAGCCGAGGGAATCGAGGGCTTTGCGTGTCTCCACCTTCGCGCTCATGCCCGCTTGTTCCGCCGCTTCGACCTTTTTCATCAGCTCCGCCTGGACGGCAGCCGCGTTTTCGAAGGTTTTTTTGGCTTTCTCGACATCCGAAGGGAGCTTCTCCAACTGCTTTTTGGCGCTCTCCAACTGCTTCTGTTGATCCGCAACGAGCTTGGCTTTGGCGGGATCGCTGTCCGGCAATGCGACCAGCTCCTGCAGTTTCCTCTCGGCGGCCGTCACGCGGGAAGGAGCACTGCGCAGTTGCTCGACAAGGGCGTTGTATTTGTCCTCGCTCTGGCGCGAGATGCGCAGCGATTTGTCAACCGCAGCGAGCTCTTTCTGGGAGCCGAGCTCCGCTTTCAGCAATTCAATCAGGGCGGCCTGCTTCGCATCATCCACCGTAGGGATTTCCCTTTGGATCTCCTCGCGCAGCGAGTTGAGCATCGCGGTGTATTCCGCCTCGAGCTTGATGCCTTCCGGAGTGAGATCCACAAGGGTTTCCTTCATGTTGCCGTCTTTGCGCAGCTTGATTTGCGGTGCCTCGGGTGATGCCGCCACGGCGAATACCGAGAGAAGGGCGAAGCCGCAAAGGGCTGCGAGGATGGACGAATGATGCTTCATGGGCTGGTTTTCTGAAATGTGTTGAGACAGCGACTGTCGTCTGCGCCGAACCACTGGCTGACGATACCATGGTTCGAGTGCATTTCTCGCGGATGAAATCCGAAATCTTCCTTGGCAACCGTATCTCAAAAAGTTACAGTTATTGCGGGATTTCGCATCCTTGGATTCCCGGGGATGGAACGTATCAAGGCGCGCCCGGGATCATCCCCAGGCGCTGGGTGCCCCGCACCGCCTCTAGGCTCTCAGGAACTGCCGGATGGCCCCGACCTGATCCAGCTTTTTGCGCGACATGTCCAAGTCAAGGTCGCCGTAGTGTTGGATCGGGTTTCCATGTGCGTTGAGAAGCGTGGTGTACCAGTTGCCGATGGTCTTGTGGCCTTCGGTCGCGTGGTAAGGCAGGCGGGTGTAGCGGCCGAGGATGTCCAGGGCGCACTTGTCCCCGGCGACGATGACAAACGGAGCCTCCCAGCCCAGGCCGTGGTGGGTTTCGCCACCTTCGGGGAAATACATGATCATGGTGTGGTCGAACATCGTGCCGTTTCCCTCGGGGATGGCTTTGAGTTTATCGGCAATGGTCTTGACCTGGTTGATGTGGGAATGGTGGATCTTTTCCCGGATTTGCGGTGCGGTAACGCCGGAGTAGCCGCCATTGTGGCCGACCTCATGGATGGAGATGCGATCGGTCTCGTTGCCGGGCAGCCCGATGATCGGCGTGTTGAGCATGTCGATCGTGTACGTCACGACGTTGGTGAGCCCGCTGGCAAGCGCGGCCACCAGGACATCGGTCATGGCCTCTTGCTTTTGCATGTTGTTGGCCAGCGGCCCGCCGTTTGCGTGGATCGGGTCGATCTTGGGGAGGAATTGCTTGATGGTGCCGGACATGGTCGCGAGCCGCTCGTTGCGGGCTTGGATCTCTTCGATCGAGGAGATGTGGCTGGAGAGTTTTTCCTTCTCATAGCCATGCAGCAACTTGGTTTTCAGGTTTTCTTCGTTCTCCAGGAAGGCGAGCATCTTATTCCCGGAACCCGCCGACTTCGGATCGACCGCCGACCGGAACAGTTCATTGTAGGCGGTCATCGGATCGGTGTAGCAGTAGTTGCGCTGATGCGGGCCGGGCGCCGAGTATCCGGGTTGGATGCCGGTTTCGAAATTGGCGTCATTGCCACGCAGCGCGAGTTCGACGTGGCCGAAGGGCGACGGGAAGAGCTTTGCGAGCTCGAAGTCGATGGTCGCGCGCTTGATGCCGCTGAGCGAGTTCCCGCCGGACTTGTAGGCGCCCATCACGGAAGACCAGGAGTAGTGGCCGTTTTCGCTCATCCTTGTGGAGAAGCCCTGGATGAGCGCCATGTTCGACTTGTAGCCTTCGAGCGGGCGCATCCATTCCTGCAATTCGTGATCGCGCAGATCGGTTTCGAACGGCTGTTTCTTTTTCTCGAGGTTCGCCTGGTCTGCGGTGAAAGTGGGCAAAGCGAGATCATTGGGTCGTTGTCCGTTGGCCTTGCGGATGAAGACAAAGCGCCGGGGCACGCCGCCCAGCAGGCTGGGCGTCACGCCTTTCACCCCGTCCTGGACGGTGTTGGCGAGCAGCGAGCTGAAGGTGGGGGCGAGGGCGAAGCCGCCCACGCCGAAGGCGGATGTTCTGAGGAAGGATCTGCGGGTGGTGTCCATGGTGTTATTCGGTTACTGTTGGTTGCTTGCGGTAGATGAATGAGTCCGAGGTCAGCAAGGAGACGATCAGTTCGTCGAAGCTGCCGCCGGATTTAAGATAGGTCTGGTCGGAATCGATCAGGGTTTTCGAGTCGCTGAGGGTTTCGTTGCGACCCATGAAGTAGCGGAAGGCGTGGCGGATGATGGATTGGCGCGCGCGGTCGGACTTCGCGAGGCGATCGATCAGGTCGAGGGCGTCCTTCACCTCTCCGTCCAGCGAGCTGTCGCCCGTGCCCTTTAGGTAGCCTTTGGCGTCGATGGGCAGGGTCTTGTAGATGTTGCGGTTATCGAAGTCCGGATCAACGTTTTTCTCCGGCCTCTCCTCGATGAGATTTTCGGGATATTCGAGGGCTTCCACCGTCCGGAACCTGCCGAAGTCGTCATACATTTCAAAGGGCAGCCCCAAGGGGTTGATCTTTTCGTGACAGCGCATGCAGTAGTTGTTGTTGGTCTTGGCGTCGACGCGTTGGCGCATGGTTCTTTGCGGATCCTCGGGAATGACGGCATCGACCGTGATCGGCACGTCGGGGATGGTACCGGCCAGAAGCTTTTCCTGCACCCAGATGCCGCGGTGGATGGGATCGGTCTGGAAGTTGCCGGCGAAGGAGATCAGCCAGGCGGGATGGGTGAGGATCCCCTTCCGATTCTCGACCTTCGCGGGCTGCTCGGTCGGGTAGTCCCAATCGGCCATGTCGATGTTGAACAATCGCGCGACCTCGGGACCCATGAATTGCCCGCCGTACGGATTCACCGCGCCGGTGAAATTGTGCGCATCGAACGAAGGATAGGGAGCGGCGGCCGTCTGGCCCTTGCCGAGACGGAGATCGAAGCTTTCCATCTCCTTTTTGAACATCCTCAGGGGATCCATCCGGCCATGACGGAGATCAGGTTTTTTCGGATCCATGCCGCGCATGTTGACTTCGGCGAGGAATTCCCGGTGTTTTTTCAGGTCTTCGATCGTGAAGTTCCGCCAGTCCAGATCCTTGAAGTGATTGTAGATTTTCGCGACGCGTTCGGACCACTTCTTCATTTCCTCGTTGTCACCCGAGTGGTAAACATAGAACTCATCGCCAGTGAGGAGCTTCTCGATGACCTTTTGGTCGGATTCCAGGATGTGCGCGACGAGAAGATCCGCCTCCTGGACGATTCGCTGCTGCATGGCCTGGTAATTACCCCCGAAGCGTTTGTTGTCCTTGAAGATGCCCTGCATCTTGTCGTAGCCGAAGAACTCGCGGAAGAAGCGAAGCTCGCGGATCGGGAGGTTGGTGAAGCTCGGAGTGCTGGTGGTGTCGATGTTCTTATCGATGATGTAGAACTGGTTGCGTTTCGCGAGCATGCGGCGGACTTCGCGCTCGTAATCGGCTCGGGTGTTGAGCCGGCCTTCCGCCGCGGCCTTGGCAAGCTCCTCATCCGGGCTGGCGTCGGTGAGCGCATAGGCAAGGGCGTAGCTGGCATCGTAGGGTGAGAGCATGCGGCGGCCGTGTGCGTCGGGTTCACCCGTTCCGAACTCGGAGCGAAAGACGAAGTCCGAACTCAGGATGACCATCTGGATCATGCTGGTGATCAGGTCTTGTCGGGTCATCGAGCCCGAGTAGCTCTTCGCGATTTCGCGGTAACGCGTGGTTTCATCCGTCGCGGGCTCACGCTCGTGGATCAGCATGACGATTTCACGGATCAAGGCATCGAGCTGTGAATCGCTCGGCGCACCGGCGGCGATGCGCTCGTTCTCGAAGTCCGCGGCCCAGGCCGACAGCGACTTGTCGATCACATCCTGGTAGCGGTCGCCCGGCTTGCGATGCTTGCGGATCGTCGCGGCGATGGCCTGCATTTCCTCTTCGGCCAGCGGCTTGTATTCGACCGTCCGATTACCCTGGAGAAATTGAGCATGGCTAAATGTATTTTCGTGGAATGCGTCCCAGTAATTGATCAGGAAGGTGAGACGGACCTGAATCTTGGACTCGGAATGGCCGTGGTTGAACCATTCCCGCTCGCAGGCTTCCATGAGCTGTTCCTTGGATTGGCCCGGCTTTTTGAGGCGCAGGAATGAATGGTAAATCAAGCGCACCTCTTCCTTGCCGGGATTTGCCGCGTGGTAGGGCGCCTTTTGCCCCCCGGTGCGTGGATCGAACGGAGGCGGCACATCGACCCGGACAAACTTGGGCAGCAGGCGCTGGTGATCGGCGCCGTATAAATCCATTAGCACACGCTCGATGTGCTGGTTCAAAAACTTCTCCCGGCTCTCCAGGGTTTTCCGGTTCGCGACTTCGCGGGCGATCATTTCGTGCGCGGTGGGGAGATATTCCTTATCGTTTTCGATGATCCCGAGCATGTAGGCGCTGGCGTCCTTCGCGTTGGTCATCATGGTCAGCAGGGTGCCGCCGCTGAGCGTTTCGTCGGCGTAGTAGCGGACCCCCGCTTTGGTGGACATCAGGAACGGGTTGGTCAGCATGATCTCGCGGCGATTGCTGTCGCCCTGCACAGGGACGTTCTTGCCGTTGATCCTGCGGGAGGGCTTCAGCTGGAGGATGCGGTTGAACTTCTCGTTGAAGATATGCTCGCTGATCAGCCAGCGGCGGTCGTAGGTGTAGCCGGGTTTGTCGGCGTGCTTGCCGGAAAACAGCTCCTTGTGATCCGTGTAGTTGCCGGCTTTGGGGCGGCGCATCTTTTCCTCAAGCTTCTTGGAGGCGTCGCCGGTGAGCTGCGACTTGAACCATTCGAGCAGGATCCCCCGCTCCGCGTCGGTCGGTTGCTTCTCGGCGTCTTCCGGGGGCATTTCCTCGAAATGGACCGCATCCTGGGCGCTGAGGAACAAAGCCTGGAGATCGACGCTATCAACCGTCTCCAAGACGTCGAAACGGGTGTCACCCTCCTCCTTGTCCGGGCCGTGGCAGGAAAAGCAGTAGGTTTCGAGCACGTTCATGGCCTTGGACTCGAGGGTCTGCTGGCCTGGCGCGGCGTTGGCGGCTGTCACCTCGTTTCCATCAGCCGGGCGGGCGGAGACGAGAACACACCCGGTCAGCAAAACGCCGGTACGCATGTTCTTCAGGAAGTTGTGGAGGTCTTTCATTTCGGGTTTGCAGATTCAGGATCGGATTGAGCTTCAAATACAACGGCTCCCACGAAATCTCTCGGAAAAATTTCGAAATCCATCGGACTAACTGTATCTAATAAAGGAGTAGTTATGGGAACCTTGGAACCGGAACCCATCCAGCAAAAAAGCCCGCCAAAGGGTTCCTTCGGCGGGCTTTTGGATAAGTCGGGCATCTAGCGCCTGCGGCGGAGCAGGGCGAGAAAGCCGAGACCGCCGAGGAGGGCGGCGGAGGGCTCGGGGATGACCGCCAAATTCAGATCACCGGTGCTTTGGGTGAACGTCCAAACCTCATTGCCTGCGTTGGTGGTGGTTGTCCAGACCCCCAGGTTGTTGGTGAACGATTGGGTTCCATAGAGACCCGTGAGGGACACCGCCGAGAAGTCGCCTGATGTGGCGCCCGTCACGTCAAACAAGTTGAAGGTGGTGCTGGATAGGATCGCCCCGATATCGAAGACCAATGCACCTCCCAGACCCAGGGTGGTTCCGACATTCACACCGTCGTAATCGGTGCCGCGGGTTACGCCATCGATCTCGAAGGTGGTGGTGGATGTGCTGGCTAGTGCCAGCGAATTGGAGAAGGAAAGCACACCGGGGCTGGTGCCGGGGCGCAGGTTGCCGTTGATGGTGGTGGCACCGCCCACCGTGCCGCTACCGCCGAGCGTTCCTGCGGCCGCGACGGACACGAGACCTGTGGCGGTGGATGAATTGCCGTTGATGATGAGGCTGCCCGCGTTGACGTTGGTCGCTCCGGTGTAGCTGTTGTTGCCGGAGAGGGTGATGGTGCCGTTGCCTGTCTTGGTGAGGGCGGTGGTACTGCCAGTTGTGCCGTTCTCAATCACGCCCTGGAAGTTGCCGCCGCCAGCGTTACCGCTGCCGATGGTCAGGGTGCGGGTACCGGATGTGTGCGTGCTGGTGATCACACCGCCCGTGCCGGTGAGGTTGCCGACAGTCAGGCTCTGATTGCTCATGTCCAAAGTGCCGCCGGTGTTGACGGTGAGCTGGTTGTTAACGTTTCCAAGAGCCGTAGCGCTGCCCATGGCGAGAATGCCATTTTTGACGGTGGTGCTGCCAGTGTAAGTGTTATCTCCCGTTCCTGACGAGAGGGTAACGCGTCCGGTCCCATCCTTGACGATGTCGCCCGTGCCGGTGATCGATCCATGGTTCAGCAAACTGCCGTTGGTAGGGGTATTGCTAGAGTTATAGGTCAGCTGATGGCCATTGAGATTCGTGCCTCCTAGAATTCTTTTTGCTGTGGTGTTGTTGCCACCGTGGCTCCAGATCTGATCGCCGCCCAGTTTGATCGGGGCGTTCCAAGTGAGGCCGGCGAGACTACCCAAGCTGAGGCCGCTGTTGATGGTGATTTCCGACCCATTAATAGTGCGGGTGCCTGAAGTGTAGCTGAGCGTGAGCGCACCGACCGTGACGGGCACGTCGACCGTGAGGGTTCCGCTGCCGGCTATGACCGCATTGTCACCGTTGGCATTGTTCCATGCGACGTAGGGGACGGCACCCGCGTCCCAGTTTTTTGTGGTGGTATTCCAGGTGCCGGCGCCGCCTGCGCTGGAGCCGTTGCCGTTGCCGGCGATGTCGGTTGTGCCTCCGTCAAAGTAGAGGGTGGATTGTGCGGAAGCGGAGGATATCGCGAGCAGCGAGCTGCCGGCGAGTGCGAGGAAGTGGCGGAGCGTGGTTTTCGGTTTCATGGGATTGAATGATTCGGGTTGGTTGATGGCCGGTGGGGAGGATTACGGATGCGAAGTTGGCCGCGATTCGATTTTTTCGGAATTGGGGGATTGATTTGCCGGCATTTCAGCCGCATCCGGTCGCCGGATGGGGCATGGCAGGCCGACGGATCGAAGAAAACTACGGAGGCTGCGCGGCGTGAAGAAAAATTTATCTGAGTAAGTGTATCCCGGAAAGTAACAGTTTCAGCCGGAAAGCGGCCTGGCGTTTTCGGGTGCCCATTTGTTGGCGTCGCGCTCGCGCTTGACCTTCTAGGCGGCTTTCCTGCTTTCGATAGGTTCTTCGGGGAGGCGGTCGAGAGGCCAGTGGGGTCGGGGTGATGGGATGCCGTGAAAACTTTCTCCGCCCGCGCCACGAGATCCGGGCGGTCTGCGGAGAGATCCTTGGATTCGAGGGTCTGCTGGGCTCGCGCGGCCTTGGCGGCGATCAGATCGTTTCCAGCCGCCGGGCGCGCGGAGACGAGAACACACCCGGCAAGCAAAACGCCCGGGCTGATATCCTTCGGCAGGTTGTGAAGGTTTTTCCGTTTGTCTGCGCAGATTCCGAATCGGATTCAGTTTCCCATACAACGGCACCCGCGAAATTTCTCGGAAAAACTTCGGGATCCATCGGAGTGACTATATCTCCAAAGGGATCGTTATGGGAAACTTGGAACCGGAACCCAGTCCGCGAAAAAGCCCGCCGAAGGAAACCTCCGGGGGCTTCTGGATAAGCAGTATTTCCAGCGCCTACGGCGGAGCGAGCCGAGGAGGGCGGCGGAGGGCTCGGGAATCGGCGCTACATCCGCGAAAGTCGCTCCAAAGCGGATTTCGTCATCGATCCGGGTGCCGGTAGGGTTGCGTTGCGCGAAAGTGATGGTGTCCAACTGTTCTTGGAGGATAACCGAGCTTATCGTGGCGCCTCCCGCGGTGGTTGCGGCGTCGGAGGCTGGGATCGCGGGTATTCCACCCGCATGCCCATGAGCAGCGAAGCGGGCAATCCCGGAAAGTCCGTTTCTTTCTCCCATCATGAGCTTGCGGGTTACAAAATCGCGTTCCCAGCGATTAACTTGAGGGGTACGCCGTGGCTCTCCTACTTTCCTTTCTGTGCCGCCTTTTCCAGGGGCACGATCGGCACCGAAAGCTGGTCGAGCCTTTCGAGAAACGCTTCTCCCATGGCGGATTCCTTGAGCTGGCGTTCGCGCACCCGGGCAGTGGCGTCGGCCGACGCTTTCTTCCAATCGAAGTCCGGCTTCTCGTCAGGGATCTCGCTCTCAGGGTAGTCCCAGTCGTCGGTGCGGAAGCTCGGGAAGGGCTGGTCCTGTTCGCCGGCGACGTAAAGGTTGCCCACCGGAGCCACGCCCCAGCCGTAGCGGACGGCGACCGGTTTCTCGACCATCGGGCTCCAGACCTGGATCGACCGGTGACCATGGGTCCAGTAGGTTCCCTTCCCATATTCCGCATAGCGGGCGTGAGCCATGTAGAAGATCCCGTCCTCACCGGCGATCGAGAAACCCCGCGGGATTTTACTTCCGTCCTTGGTTTGGACCCGCATGTCGAAGCCCAGGACCATCACATCCCCGTGGGCTTCCGCCGACACGAGCTTGATCGGTTCCAGCCAGCGGGCGCCCTGCACGCCATACACTTTGCTGAGCGCCCATTTGGCCGCACGCCAGCCGTGATCACGTTTCCTTCCCGGATGCAGGCCGGGAGCCTGCACATCATAGCCGGGGATGAAAATCGTGTTCTCCGGGTCGCCGACATCGGCGAGGCCCAGCCGCTGGGATTCACGGATGAACGGGGCGATGGCAATGGACTGAACCTCGAAGTTCTCGGGCCCCTGCGCCGCGCTGCCGTCCGCACAGAAACCGATCACGGCCACCGGGAGCTGCGGGTCATTGAAGTCCTCGCGGATCCCCTCGACCATGAGCTTCAACAGCACGCGGTAGCGCTTGGGGCGGGCATTGTCCCCGAGCGTGTTGTTGAAGCCTTGGTGAAAGGCGAGGCCCTTGATGTTGAGGCCCTTGAAGACCCCGAGGAAGCCGTTGTGCACGCTGGCCATGTCGCTGGGGCTTTTGCCGGGCACATTCCATGATCTCAGATTTTTCGGGTCGGGCCGTTCCGGCTCGGGTTTGTTATTCTTCTTGGCACGGCCTTTTTCAATTCCCCAGATCCGGTCGGCCTCGGCCTCGGGGTCGAATGCCGCCATCCGCGCCCGGACATGATCCGCGTAGCGCTTGGTCAGCGGATGCTCGTCGAACTTGTGGGCGGGCACCATGCTTTCGATCGAGGCGCCGCCGCGGGCCGTCTTGATCAGGCCGATCGGGATTCCGAGGGTGCGCTGCACATTCAACCCGAAGACATACCCGATGGCGGCAAACTCTCGCGCCGTCTCCGGGGAGGAGACATCCCAACTGCCGCTGACCGTGTCGATCGCCTCGGGCCGGATGTCGTCCTGCAGGGTGGCCTGCTCGTTGGTCGTGATCGAGAAGAGGCGCAAAAGTGGCAAATCCGCCTGGGGAAGCAGGTCCGCGGCGTCGGTCTTGGCGGCGGGAAAGGCCATGTTGCTCTGGCCGTGCATGACCCAAACGTCGCCGAGAAGGATGTTGTCGAGCGTGATGGTTTCCCCACCGTGGGTCGCAGTAAGGGTGATCGGCTCGGTGCTGGCCTCGCGTGGCGGGAAGCTGACTTCCCATTTGCCGAGCCCCTTGTAGGCTTCCTCGTAGCCGAACACCTCGACCGGCGCGGCGGCCGCCGTGGTGGGTTCTGCGGACTCCTTGCCCAAGGCCACCGTCACTTTTGCCCCGGGCTTCGCCCAGCCCCAGACCTTGATCGGCTTGTCCCGCTGGAGAACCATGCCGCTGCCGAAGATGTTGTGTAGCTTGAAGGGCTGCGACTGGCGGTCCGATTGCGCGGGGCAGAGAGTGGCGAGGGACGCCATGAGGAGCAAGGCGGCGAGGGAGTGGATTCTTGATTGCATGCTTCTTGTAGCTTGGGTTTCGGTTTGGAAGGGCTTGGTTTGTCCGCAGCGGTGGCAGCTCGGTATCTTACATCGCCGGATGGAAAAAACTCTCGGATGAAAATCGGATTTCTCACGCAGCAACTGTATCTGAAAAGATGGCGCTTTGGATCATACCCGGTGCACACAGGTGCCATAACCGTCCGTTACCCACAAATCACAAAAATGTGGCGCTGCGATCACAAGGATCACAGCGCCACATTGGGATAAGGTTACCTTTCGCGCCGAGGCCGAGATCAGCGCCTGCGGCGAAGCAAGGCGAGGAGGCCGAAGGAGCCGAGAAGAGCGGTGCTTGGCTCGGGGATCGGGATGACGTCGCCCTGGAGCCTGAAGCCTTGGAAGATGCTCGTCTTGTTGTTTTGGCTGCTGTTGTCACCCACCGCGATCCTGAATGTGTAGGACGCTGAATTTGCCAGCGATGTCAGGCCAATCACTTGCGTCGCGGGAACACCCATGGTTCCACTGCTCACGTTGAGAGTGTAGCTGCCGGATCCCGCGCTGGAGAAGTTGGTTCCATCCGTCGAGGCAAATACAACATAGGAAAGCGTGTAGTTGGTGCCACCGGAGCTGGCCGCTGACAAATCAAAGGATAGTTCGCTTGGATCGATCAGGTTTCCACCTGAGCCCGAGACGTTGAACTGGAAGTAGTCGCCATCGAAGGCCGGTGATGCAGCAACGGTGCCTGCGGTGGGGTTAATCCATTGGGAGCCAGCGGCGCTCCCCGCGTTCGGCCCGGCTGGCGTGGTGAACCCCTGCGCGGCTGTGGCGGTGGTGGATACCAGTCCGTTCTGGCTCAGGGCGGATGCGGTGTAGCCCGAAGGAGTGGTCAGGTTCGTGAAGGCAGCCGCATTGGCAGCAGTCCCGTCAGCGTAGGATGCGAGCAGGGTGGCTGCATCGGCGGTTCCCGTGGCAAGGGCAAGGGCAAGGATGGGAGCCGCCACGAGAACGGCCAAGGGCCTTGAACAGGTTTTCAAGTGGTCTGTGTATTTCGATTTCATTGTTTTTGGGGGTCGGGGGTTGTGTCCTGTGTGTTTAGGCTTCATGGCTTGGTTGTCTTGTTTGGATTCTAGGCGTCCGCTGGCCGGAGGAAGGTCAGAAATTGCCGACGGATCGAAGAAAATCACGAGGGCCGCGCGGCGTGAAGAAAAATGTATCCGAGCAAGTGTATCTCGGAAAGTGACAGTTTTGGGTCAGGGGCAGGGGGCAGGAACGACTGCGGTGTTGATGTCTCCGTGATTGACAGCATTGCTTTCGATGCTAGCAATTGTTTCATGAGCACGACGCTGACGATTCGGAACCTTGATGAAGCGGTGAAGCAGAAGCTGCGCATGCGTGCGGCGCGGAACCAAAGTTCGATGGAGGCGGAAGCCCGGGCGATTCTGGCGCGGATGGTCAACGAGGAGGAGACGCCGAGGCCGCCGCAGACTGTCGGGGAAATGAGAGAGCGGCTGGCGGCGGTGCGGGGCACATGGAAAAACCGGGCGAACGGGCGCGATACGGACGGGATCATGAAAGAGCTGCGTGGGGATGACTGATTGCGATCTCATTTTGGTCGATACGAACGTCATCCTCGACGTTTTGGAAGACGATCCCCGCTGGGCCGCGTGGTCGGCGGACCAAATGAGCCGGGTGGTGGGCCGGATGGCGATCAACCCGCTGATCTACACAGAACTGGGCTATGAGGCGGGTGAGATCGAGGATGTTGAGCGGATTCTCGTCACTCTCGGCCTGATCTACCTGGAGATGCCGAGAGAGGCGCTCTTTCTGGCCTCGAAAGCCTACCGGACTTATCGCCTTCGCGGTGGCATCAAGACTGCTCCTCCGGCGGACTTTTTTATCGGAGCGCATGCCGCCGTGCTCGGCATCCCCATCCTCACGCGCGATGTGAGCCGATACCAAAGCTACTTTCCCGATGTCGAATTGATCGCGCCATGACCCGCAGACCGGGGGCGGCAGGGCATTTGCATGTGGAACCAAACCGCTTGGATAAGATCGAATTTCTCTCGCGCCAACTGTGCCTGGGAAGGTGACAGTTTTTAACCACGGATTTCACGGATTATCACGGATGAAGATCTGGATAATCGACTGGAAAACGGTTGTAGCGGAGGAAAGGAGCTTATCGAGATCGAAAGAATCGCCATCCGCCCGCTCTTATCCGTGCTCATCCGTGAAATCCGTGGTCAATATATTCGGCACGGATGCTTGAGCATGAATGACGGCTTCTGTATCGGTATCCCATGCTCACCAACGACGAACAACTCACTGAAATCATCATCGGCGCGGCCATGAATGTGCTCAACAAGCTCAAGCCCGGCCTGGATGAAAAGCTCTACGAGCGAGCCCTCGTCATCGAACTCGCAAAGCAAGGCCTTGTCTGCGATCAGCAAAAGCAACACCCCGTCCATTACGACGGGCATCTCATCGGCACCCTCATCCCCGATCTCATTGTCAACGACACCGTCATCGTTGATCCCAAGGTGGTCAATTCCTTCAACGATAACCACATCGCCCAAATGCTTGGCTAACTCAACATCACCGGCCTGAAAACTGCCCTTCTCCTCAATTTCAAACTTGCCAGCCTTCAGATCAAACGCGTCTCCAACTGAAACCTCCTATCCTCTTCATCCGTGTCCATCCGCGCCATTCGTGGTTTAAAACTCTTAAAAACTGTCAGCCTCTCCCTAGTGTTGGAACCCTGCCTGGTGGTGGGTTGACGGGAGATTGACAACCCCAGCATGTAAGAGTAAACTTTCTTACGTAAGAAAAACAACGATGGACAAAGTATTCTCAACCCGGCTCGACGAATCCGTGGCGGCGCGCATCAGCGGCTTGGCCCGGCGGCTTAAAACGAGCAAGAAGCGGGTCATCGAGGAGGCGGTGATGCTGCTGGAGTCCACCCTCGGTGAGAGCCGATCCGGAGGGTTTCTGGATCAGTCGTTCGGAGCCTGGCAGCGCGACGAAAGCGCGCAGGAAACGGTCGAGGCCGCACGTGCGGCCTTCCGGGAATCCTTCGAAAGGCGCCGCCGATGAAGGCGTTGATCGATGCGGATATCCTGATTTGGCACTTGCGTGGGGAGCGCAAGGCGGCGGACTACCTACGCGGGCTGGCGGAAGACCCCGACATCGAGCTGTGGACCGGCGCGATGCAGCGCGCGGAGGTGCTGTTCTTCATGCGGACGCACGAGGAGGAGGCCACGATGACGCTGCTCTCCCGGATCCGGACGGCAGCGGTTGACCAGGCCGTAGTCGATGAGGCCGGGCGGATTTTCCGGAAATGGAATCCGAGCCACGGGATCGATCCGAACGATGCAATCCTCGCCGCCACCGCCCTGACGGGAGGCGGCCAGATCCATACGCTGAACAGCAAGCACTACCCGATGAAGGACGTGGTGGTGATCAAGGCGTGGTGACCGCTCCCGCATATCACGCCATGAACTCGCGTATGTAGCCGGTCTGCGGGAGCTTCTTGCGCGCCATTTCCAGGTCGAGGTCGCCGTAATGCTCGATGGGGTTGCCGTGGGCGTTGAGAAGGGTGGTGTACCAGTTGCCGAGGGTTTTGTGGCCCGGGTTGCCGAGGTAGGGCAGGCGGATGTAGCGGCCGGCGATGTCCAGGGCGCAGTTGCGGCCGGACATGATGATGAAGGGGGATTCCGTGCCGATGCCGTGGTGGGTTTCGCCGTTTTCGGGGAAATACATGACCATGGTGTTGTCGAACATCGTGCCGTTGCCCTCGGGGGTGGCCTTGAGTTTCTCGACGATCGTTTTCACCTGGTTCATGTGGCTGATGCGGATCTGCTCGCGGGTCATCCAGGCGGGCACTCCGCCGAATGCTTCGTCGTGACCCAGCGGGTGGATGCCGACGCGGTCGGTCTCGTTCCCCGGCAGGCCGGTGATGGGGGTGCCGAGGTCGTCGATGGTGTAGGTGACGACATTGGTCAGGCCGGCCTTCATGGCGGCGATAAGAACGTCGGTCATGGCCGCCTGTTTCTCGGGTGTGCTGGCGTTTTCGCCGCCGTTGGCATGGACGGGGTCGAGTGTGGGCAGGAACTTGGCGAGGGTTCCGGAAATGCCGATGAGCTTCTTGTTACGCTCGCGGATCTTGTCGATGGATTCCACCTGCGCCTCCTGGCGTTTCACCTCGTGGCCCTTGAACCCGCTCTCCTTCAGGCCTTCCTTGCCCTGGAGGAAGGCGAGCATGTCGTTGTCGGAATTGACGGCGTCCGGGTTGAGGACGGATTTGAAAAGCTCGCTGCGTGCGGTGTCGGGATCCGCGTAGCAGTAGTTGCGGGTCTGCGGCGCGGGGGCGGAGAAGCCCGAGACGATGCCGGTGCGCCCACCGGCGAAGGAAAGCTCGACGTGGCCGAAGGGGGACGGGAAAAGTTTCGCGAGCTCGAAATCGACCGTCGTCCGCTTGATCGCGCTGAGGGTGTTGTTGTTCGATTTGAAACAACCCATCACGGAGGAGTAGGAGTAGTGGACGTTCTCGCTCATCTTCGCGGAGAGGCCCTGGAGAATGGTCATGTTCTCCTTGTGGTTGTCGAGGCCGCGCAGCCACTTGGGCAGCTCGTGCTTGTCCAGATCGGCCACCAAGGGCTGCTTCTGCTCGTCGAGCGCCTTGTCCTTGGCGGAGAAGTTGAGGAGCGCGCTTTCAAGCGGGCGGAGGCCGCTGGATTTCCGGATGAAGATGAAGCGCTTGGGGTATCCAGTCGCAGCGCTCGCAGGAGCCGCAAACAACTGGTTGAAGGATGGCGCGAGCGACATGGCACCGGCACCGAGCGCGGAGGTTTTGAGGAAATTTCTTCTGCTGAACATAGGTCTAGTTTTCTGTTGGTTTGCGGTAGATGAAGGAGTCGGAGGTCAGGAGCGAAACGATCACGGCATCGAAGCTGCCCCCGTTGTTTACGTAAGCATGTTCGGCATCGATCAGGGTTTTCGAATCGGAAAGGAATTCGTTGCGACCCATGAAGTAGCGGAAAGCGTGGCGGATGAAGGACTGGCGGACCCTGGGGGATTTCTCCAGGCGTCCGGCCAGATCGACCGCATCCTTGAGTTCCCCGTCGAGAGATTCACTGCCGGCGCCGTCAAGGTAGCCGGTCGCATCGACAGGCAGCGTCTTGAAGATGTCGCGGATGTCCATCATGTGATCCCCGTCCGGCAATTTGTCCGGGCGCTTTTCAAGCAGATGCTCGGGATACTCGAGAAATTCCTCGATACGGTAGCGGCCGAAGTCGTCGTACATTTCAAAGGTGTTTCCCAAGGGGTTCATCTTCTCGTGGCAGTGCCAGCAGCTCTTGGTCTCGGTGGCCATGGCCAGGCGCTGGCGCAAGGTCTTGTTGTGGTCTTCCGGAATCCGGGCATCGACGGTGATGGGCACATCGGGGATGGTGTCGGCCAGCAGCTTCTCGCGCACGAACTTGCCGCGGTGGACCGGGTCGGTTTCCGTGTTGAAGGCGTGCGCCACCAGCCAGGCCGGATGGGTCAGCATGCCTTTGCGGTTCTCAATCTTCATCGGCTGCTCGGGCGACCAATGCCAATCGCCTTTGGGAATGCCCCAGAAGCGGGCCACGTTGCCGCCCCACATGAAATCGGTGCCGTAGCCGCGATACATGTCGAAGGGCGCGGCGTGTTCCTGCCCGTTGTCCAGGCGGTCCGTGATCGAGGCCATGGACTTTTTGAAGAGCGTGAGCCCATCGCCCTGGCGGTTGCCCTTACTCAGGTCTTTCGGATTGAAACTCCGCGTCGGATACTGGGTGAGGAACTCCTTGTGCTCCTCGAGATCCTTATAGGTGAAGTTCTTCCAATCCTTGTCCTTGAAATAGGCGTAGATTTTCTTGATGTGCTCCGAGCGCTCCCTCAGGCGGTCGCTGTCACCATTGTGGTAGATGTAGAACTTCTCGGTGCCGACCAATTCCTCGAACACGTTCCGGTCCTGCTTGAGGATATGCTCGACCAGACGGTCCGCTTCGCTCACCAGGCGGTTGGTGGACTCGCTCAGACGGTCGCTGCCGAAGCGCTTCTCGTCCTTGAAAATTTCCAATGCTCCCTGATAGCCGAAAAACTCACGCACGAAGCGCAGTTTGCGGATCGGCAGGCTGGTGTAGTTCTCGTCCCAGTTCCTGTCCTCGAGGATGGGGTCGATGACGTAGTTGATGTCGCGGCGGGCGAGAATGCGCTTCACTTCACGCTCGTAGTCCGCGCGGGTGCCGAGGCGGCCCTCTTGGGCGGCTTTCACCAGTTCCACGTCAGGACTTTGATCGGTCAGGGCGTAAGCGATGGCGTAGCTGGCATCGCGCGGTGACATCATGCGGCGCCCGTGTTCATCCGGTTCTCCGGCCCCGAACTCGTTGCGGTATGCGAACTCGGTGGTGAGCAGGAAGGTCTGGATCAGTTTCTGCACCGCCTTGCGGCGGCCGAGTTTGCCCATGTAGCTGCTGGTGAGCTGCACATACTCCGCAATCTCCTGGGAGGTCGGCTCGCGTTCGAGGATCAACACGGAAAGCTGCTGCACCAGTTGTGACAGCAATTCCCCGGAGGGTGGACCGGCATCGATGCGCTCCTGCCCGAACTCCTGCTCCCAGCCGGCCACACACTTCTCGATCAAGCCGGAATAGAAATCCCCTTTCTTGCGATGCTTCAGGATGGCGGCATGGATGACCTCCATTTCCTCTTCGGCGAGCGGCTTGTATTCGACGGGCTTGCTGTTCTTGGTCCGCTCCGCCGCCAATTCACGGAACTCGGGGACATACTCCCTCAAGATGCCCATCCGACCCTGGATCGTGCGTTCGTAGTCGCCGCGGTAGAACCAGATGCGCTCGCAATACTCGCGAAACTGATCGTCACTCATCCGGGAGAGTTCGGGATCCGCAAGCGTCCCGAAGACGAGGCTGGAACCCCCAAGGCCGTTCAAGACATTGGCGGATATCCCTGGGGGGGCTTTTTTGTATACCTCCCCTTCCTTGAGTTCGGGAAGCGGTTCGAGCTTCACCGGCACGAACTCGGGAAGCATGGCCTCATGCTTGTCGCCATGCACCTCGGTGCAGATTCGCTCGATGTGTTCTTCGAGAAACTTCACCCGGGCGGCCAGGGTCTTGTTGTGCTGATCTTCCATCGCCAGCACTTCGACCAACGCAGGCAGGTATCGGCCACCGCGCCTGGGCGCATGCACATCCGTGATGTATTCCGCCACGTTCTGCGAGTTGGTGAGCATGCTGGAAAGATGACCGCCGGTCAGATCCTCGTTGGCGTAGTAACGGATCGCGGCCTTTTTGGGCAGGAGGAAGGGATTGGCCAAAGACACCTCCCGGTTCCTGTAGTTGCCCACCACCGGAATTTTCGAACCGTCAGGTTTCCTCAGGCTCGCGTTGTTCTCAAGAATGCGCTGGAACTTGGCGTTAAAGATGAACTCGCTGATGAGCCAGCGGCGGTCGGTGGTGAAGGCGGGGACATCCTTGTATTCCCCGGAGAAGAGCTTTTCGTGATCGATGTAGTTGCCGTATTCGGGCTTCTGCAGTTTCCCCTCCAGCGTGGATGCCTCATACTTGGCCAGTTCGCCCGAGATGAAAGCCAGGAGTTCTTTCCGGTCTTCCTCCGAAGGCTGATCCTCCTTCTTCGGCGGCATGTGCTTGAAATAGACCTGCTCCTGGATCCGGTTGAGCAGATCCAGGCGTTTCGGGTTCTCCATTCCCGCGAGGTCATCGAGGCGGATTTCCCCCTTCTGCGTTCCGTAGTCGTGGCATTTCCAGCAATGGTCCTCGAGCAGGTACTCGATCTTTTCCGGAACCTGGAAGGCAGATTCAGGATTGCCCTTTTCGTCCGAGGCTGCCGCCGGATGAACGGCGCAGGCGCAGAGGATGGCGCAGAATACCGATAGGGATCCGCTTCTTGGGGAATGGTTGCTGGGAAATGTCATTTGCAATCCGGATGGCGGGAGTGGTGCTTTGAGCCCTTCGGGGCTTGGATCATTTACTGTCGGAGACGCGCAAAACTAGCAGATGGCTTGCACATGCCCGGAAAAATCCGCTTTAGCAACTGTCTCCCATAAAGGGCTAGTTTTTGGCAATCCGTCCCTTTTTGCGAATGGTTTACCTTTCTTCAGGGAATATAGTCGCGGATCGTGTGCATGCGGAGGCGCTCGTTGTGGGGATCGTGGTAGAAGAAGACCATGCTGCGCGCCTTGTCGTTGGCGGGCCAGGTGCTGGAGAAGAAGGGGCGTGCTTCCTCTTCCTTGCGGAAGAAGAATTCGGTGAAGAACTGGTTCGCTCCCGTGCTTTCGCGCTTTTTCGTTTCCTTCGGGGCGATGATGGTGCGTTGTCCCGGTTTCAGGGCGAACTTGGTGCCGCCGAGATCCCCGGCTATGTCCACCTTCGAGGCGTTCATGAAAAAGAACTGGCCGCCGCCGAAGCTGCGGGTGTTGTTGTCCATGGGGATGACCCTCATGCCGTCGGAGTTCTCCTTTCCATTGCGGATGAGGAGGATGAGCTGGTCGGGCGAGGCGAGGGACGGGGCCGAGCCGTAGCTGGTGAAAGAGGGCGGCTTGTCCGCCTCTCCGGCGGGTTCCATTTTGCCCACCGCCCATGCCGAAAGCCGCTTGACCTTGTAGGGCTGGGACAGGGCGTTGGTGGGGATTTTCACCTCCATGGTCTCACCTTCGCCAAGCAGGAGTTCGACGGGCTGCGGGCTCGCGTTTTTGGGAAAGGAGAGGAAACGCAGGGTCACCTCGGGCTCCTGCGCGATGAGGGGCGAGGCGAAGGCGAGCAGGACAAGCGCGGGGACGGGAAATTTCATGGGTTCAGATTTCCGAGGAGTTGAGCCAGCGGAAGGAGACGATCTGGAAGGAGCGCCCGAAGCGCAGGTTGGCGGCGGATTTCAGGTCGGAGGATTTGACATGGTTCCCGTCGGCCTCGTCCACATAATCCGGGGTGCGCTGGACGACGGCCTCGCACCAGGCGCGGGCCATGACGTTGCCTGCGGCGTCCAGGGAGTCGCCGTAGGTGCGGATCACGAAGGTGTCGCCGCGCGGGGTCAGCTGCTCCGCGAACTGGCGGAGGACATCCGCCTGATCGACATAGGCGGAGCTGCCGTAGGCGGCCGGGCCTTTGGCCGCGTCCTTGAACGCGAAGTCGATGCCGCCCACCTCGCTGTCGAGCTTGCGGCTGGCGTCACGGAAGTTCCTGTTGATCGTGACTTCGGGGCCGGCGTTGTCGGAGCCGTCGTAGTCGAGGGCGGCTTGGAGCGCGCCCTTGAGGGCGGTGCCGTCGGTGTTGTTGGCATCGAGCCTGCGGTTGACGAATTCCGAAAGCGATAGAAACGGACCACGCTTTTTCACCTCGCACACCATGGCCTGGGCGAGGGCGTCGATTTCCGCATCGGTGATGCCGCGCAGGCCTTTCCACTGGGCGGGATCGCGCGGATCCTCGGTATCCGCCGTGACGGCAACTTCGCCGTTGGGCAGCGTGCCCATGCCGACGGGCGCGTTCTCGCCGGTGTCCGCTTCCATGGGGGTCTTGCCGCCGTCCAGGTAGGCGACGGGTTTGCCCTTGAGGCTGGAGAAGAAAACCTTCCATGCGTCCACCGAGGTGGAGTTGATGTTGAATCCGCCCTCGACCATGAGGTGGGCGGCGATCTTGTCGGCAAGGCCGTCGGTGAAGACGTCCTTTTCCGCAAAGAGCGAGTTCAGGGCGGCGGCGTCCGGCCCGTTGGAATAAGGCACGATGCGCCGGTTGGGCAAAGGCCTGGCACCGGAGAAAAAGTCCGAGGCCACCTGTTTCGCATCGCGGCCTGAGCCACCGAAAATTTCCACCGTGTCGGGTTGCGGGGTGATGGAAGAGAAGAAGAACTCATCCCAGAGTGCCTTGTTGGCGAGGTAGGAATGATCGGCGAAGGTCACCTCGCGCTCCCCATCGTCCTGGCTATAGAAACGTTTCCACGCGGGATTGAACGCCACACCGGCGGCGAGGTTGGGATTCGCGTAGGAGTTGCCGATCGCCTGGAGAACGTGCGGGTAAAGCCCGCCCTGGCCGGTGGCGGTGACACGCTGGAATCCGAGGGTGGCTTTGGCATCATCAATACGCCCCAAGGTTCCACCGGAACTTTCCATCTGCTGACCCGACATTCCGGTGAATCCATGTCCGGCGGGAGCTTCATTGGCCAGGGTGAAGCCGCCGATGCGGGCATGGCTGAGGGCGGCGATCGAGATGGGTGGCGTGACCGGGATTTCCTGTTGTACGACGTGAGTCGTTCCGGATTCCGCCGTGTAGCCGCCGCCGTGAAACCCATTGCCGCTCTGCGACTCCTGAACCATCGCTTCGAGGATCGAATTCATTTCGTCGATCCACCAGTTCCAGCCGTGATTGTAGGGCGCGGTCGGGTCGGACTGGTCGATGAAACCGAGTTGCAGCGGACTGGAGTGGAGGAAAGGACGGCTCGGGAATTTCCTGCCTGCGAAGATCCCCCCGTTGGCAAGTTCGCTGGTTTCACAGCCCGCCATGAGCCCGAATTGGATCAGCGGCACGCTTTCCCCCGCAGCGGTCGCGGCCGCGATCACGCTGGCCCTGATCGGCTCCATGGCAGTTCCCAACTCGATGGTGGCGGCTCCCTGTTCGAAGATCTCGCCATTGAAGGCAATCGGCCTTTCGGGCGATCCGTAGCGTGAATTCAATCCCATGTTCCGCAGGTTGAGGAAGCCGTGGCCGCCTTGGCCACCCCCGGAAGAGAAAAGGCGTTGGGACAGATGAAAGCTGAAGGCGGATCCGACCGGTGAGGTACCTGTGCTTGCCACTCTCGCTTTATTGTCTGTGTTTTGGGCTGATTCACTGTAGATGGTGAACTCGAACTCATCCGAGCCATTCATCGTGTAGTTCAGGCGCCTGAGGTAGGGGTTCCCGTTAGGAGCAAGCTCCACCAGGACGTTGGTATTGTAGGCATCTTTTTTCAATCGCCAAGACCCGGGATACCCGCCATGAGCGGAAAACCGGAGTGGCAGGACACTGGTGGAATCCCAGCCCCGTTTGGCATCCACCAGATTTTTTTCCGAGTTCAGGTTTTGCGGAGCATGATATTCGCTTTTCCCGAGAAAGAGAAAGTAGTCTCCGGTGACGGGGGCGGAGAAGACCTGCACCTCGCCCGGTTGGAGGACGATGGGTTCGTTTCTGGCAAAATTCAGGCGCAACATGTCCGCGCGCCTCTCACCCAAACCGGTCACCATGCGTGAAAAAGTCAAGGCCGTGTTCGCCTGGTAGACCGTGCCGTCGGAGCGTTTTTTGCGCACGACGATCGCGAGCGGCGGCGGCTTCACGACAATCTGTTGAGCCAGCGTTTGGCCTCCTTCCATGACGATCGGCACGTTGAAAGGATTCCAAAGGGTGACGGCGGGAATCACCGCGAAACGCATCTTATGGGTATCCGTCGGAGGGATATGCATGTTTTGAGGGTCGCCAGCGTGCACCGCATCGCGATCCGCTTGCGTGATCGGGACGGCCTGGACCGAGATCGCGAACTGGATCTTGATGGGCACCGGATTGCGGTAGAGCGTGGTGTATTCCCGCTGATACCCCGTGGTGTATGTGGTGTAGGTGCCCTGATCCGGCGTGCTGACCTGGATGCTATCGGAAAGCGGGGATGAGTCGTATTTGATGCCCGCCTTCTTGCTCTGATCGTAGAGCTGATAGAACGCGGCGAGATCCTGGATCGGCACGCATTCCTGCGGGGTGTCCGGCAAGGTGGGGTATTTCGAAGGATCGTTCGCCCATGCGTCCTTGGTGTTGAACCTGTAGAGCATGAAGTCATCCGTGCGCTCGGCGGGATCGATGGCGCGTTCGAGCAGGGTGCTGAGGTCGCGTTTCAGCCCGCCCTCGCGGACATCGGCCAGGACGGCGCGGGAAAAGGGGGTGACGGAATGGAAGTTTTTCTGGGAGGCGCGGTAGGTGCCGCCGTCGTTGATTTCCGTGACGCCAGGGACGAGATCGAGCGTGTCGAGGGAAGGTAAGCCCTTGAGCTTCGACTGCTGTGTGGGGTCGAGGTTGGTGAGTCCGGGTATGCTGTTGGTGCCGGTGGAGGCGGGGGCTTGGGCGCGGAAGATCCTGTCTGCGGAGGCAAGGGTTTCGCCCTGATAGGAGTCGTTCATGACGCGCGCCTTCTGGCTTTCGTCGCCCACCCACCATGCGTAGCGGCCGCGGCGCAGGCCTCGGGGAACGGACGGCTTGATACCGATGAGGCGCGCGCTGACAAAATCCGTGGCAGGTGCGGATTCCCCGAGGGAGCCCTTGCCGACGAGTCGGATCGCCGTTTCATCTTGGTCGGGCATGGGTTGTCCGGCGAGGGCAAGTGAGGCAGGCGTCGCGGGGTCAATGGCTTCGTCGGGATTCAGCGAGAGCAGCCAGCGGCGGAAGTGCTTGTCCTTGTTCCCATAGTCGGGGTGCATGGACTCGGCGGGCTGGTTTCCGAGGGTCTGGTGATGGCTTTCGGCGCTGGGGTAGCCGGGATTCACAGGTGCGGCGGAAGTTGGGCCTGCGATCCAGGAATCCCAGACACCGGTCCAGTGGGGATGGGGGACGGAAGTTTCCGCCAAGATGGCTCCGCTGGCGGAGATGCGCTGATCGGGGCCGAGTTCCTTCTGTAGCTCGCCGATTGCGACCATCAGTGCGAGGCGCGCGTTGGAGCGAGCTTCCATCAGGGCGACGTTCTGAGAGCTGCTGCGGAGCGTGACGGCCGATAGGCTCAGCAGTCCGAGTGCGAGCACAGTCAGCAAGACGAGCAGGGTTAGGGTGACCACGAGGGCGAACCCTCGGGCTTGGGGAGCGGTGCGAATCGGTGGGTTCATGGGACAGCGCATTGCTGCAGGTTTGGATGATGAGAGGGCTGTATGCGAAGGCTGTCATTACTCTGTAAACGAGTCAGTCCGCCTGTCGAACAACAATCATCTTGACAACTGTATCTGATAAAGTATCAGTTTCGGCATGGAACCCTTCAAGGCGCTAACCGCATCGGAGCAGCTTGCCGCGCATTTGCGCACGAGCATATCGAAGGGCGAGTTGTCGGGCAATATGCCGGGGATCAGGAGTCTGGCCGACAGTCTCGGAGTGAGTTCAAACACCGTCACCGCCGCCGTCGAGCAGTTGGAACACGAAGGCTTCCTCCTGCCCCAGGGTCACGGCAAGAGATCCCGGATCGTCCTGCCTGACGGGGCTCCCACCCCCCGGTTCCGGATCACCCTCCTGCCATACGAGCGTGCCGACATCCAGCTCGACTATGTGGTGGAAATCCGGCGACGCCTGAGGGAAGAGGGCTATGAAGTGACCATCGCGAAGCACAGTCTGATGGAGCTGGGTATGAAGACGAACCGGATCGCAAGATTGGTGAAACAGACCAGAACCGACGCATGGGTGGTCTTCTCGGCCCCACAGGAAGTGCTCGAATGGTTCGTGGCGGAATCGGTGCCGACCTTTGCCCTCTTCGGACGTTTCCGGAGGCTGCCGCTGGCGGGAACCGGTCTCTCCAAGATCCCGGCCTTCCGTGCCACAATCCGTCGGCTGGTGGAGTTGGGGCACCGGCGCATCGTTCTCCTTCAGCCAAGGAGCAATAGGAAGCCGTTTCCCGCGCTTCTTTTGCGAGAAGCTCTCGAGGAAATGGAACTCCACGGGATCAGAACCGGCGCGTACAACATTCCGGACTGGGAACAAACCCCGGCCGGACTGAGGAAGTGCCTTGATTCCCTTTTCGCCACGACCGCCCCGACTGCCCTCATCTTCGACCGGCCCAACGAGCTGATTGGTGCCCAGATCTATCTTGCCCACAGGAACATCCTCGCACCCCGGGACGTTTCCCTTGTCTGCGACGACGATCCGGCCTTCGAATGGTGCGAGCCGTCCATCAGCTGCATCCGGTGGCAAAACCGGCTATGGGCGCCCCGCGTCGTCCGCTGGGTCAACAAAATCGCCAACGGCAAGGATGACCGGCGCCAGATTTACACAAAAGCGGAATTCGTGGAGAGGGGTTCGGTTGGCCCGGCACCCGGCGGGAAATGAATGACCTGAACGTGTCGTCGATCCCCGCGCTGTTTACAAGCGTGAGGACGACCTTAGGATAGCGGGTTTCTCGCTTCATGTTCGTTGTCACCTGAAAAAGGAAATCCACCCCCGCATGGATTCACCATGCCATAGGCAGGGATAATGCGTGCGATGACAAAATCCTTGCAGCAAGTCCATGACACTGTTAGCGAAAATAGAGAGACAAGTCAGTTATCAACCCATGCGGGGAGGGTGGTCGGGACGGCCAGATTCGAACTGACGACATCCTGCTCCCAAAAGAGACAGTTTATCAACGATTGCTGGCACTGATTAGACCATCCGTCGTCATGGACACCATGTTCGGACCATTCTTGACTTTTAGGGTTGATTCGGTGACACGTTAGGAGTGCCTCGACCCGCCAGATTCAGATACACCAAGACCGACCGGGGATGGCTTGTGAACGTCACCGCGAAACACTCTGCCACGGGCAAGCGGCAAGCGGGTGCAACGGCAGAGACGGGGCGGATTCATAGGTCGCGGTCCAAGCGGGCAACTGGCACCGGGTCGGCAGTGGCGTGAGGTCCAAAGGAGAGCGCCTCATCGTCGGTTCGTGATGGGCCGGGCGGTAAATGCAAAGCGCATCACCTGTTCTTCGGCTTTGCGGCAGGAACCGGCGGGGTGTAGGAGCGCAACAGAGCCTTCAGCTCTTTCACAACTTCGGGGTGATCGCGATAGACGTTAGCCTCCTGGCAAGGATCTGCCGCAAGGTCAAAGAGTTGGCCGGGCGGAGCATCCCGCTTGATGCGTCCGTCCCGAATGTCGCTGTTCTTGCGTTAGGTGAACTAAATGGCGGCGGGTCCACCAAGCCCGTGGAACCCTATCTTCGAATCACCGAAACCTCCAGCACCCCGGGCATCGATATACATCCATTTCCCATTGCGGATGCCCAGATGGCTCGGTTGTCGCGCCTCAAGCAGGAGGTGGTCGCGCAGCGATTTCGTCGGATCACCGGTCAGTGCGCTGAGTACGTTCACACTGTCCCGCCCCTGGCGGGCACGCAGCTCGGTTCCCATAAGCACTGCGAAGGTGGCGATCATGTCGACGTTGCCGATGGTCTGCTGTTCAGTGTCGATGACAAGGCCGGTCTTGAGAAAATCCGGCGGGTAATGATCCTTGCGAACCGGATACTCGCCAGTCAGCAAGGCATAGCGAGAGGGCGTGCACACCACGGACGCGGAATGGGCATCGGTGAACTTGCGGCCCTCGCTTACCAGACGGTCGATTTGGGGAGTCTTCACCTTGTTTGCCCCATAGCAACCCACGTCGCCTTAGCCGAGGTCATCGGCGAAGATCAGCACAATGTTGGGCTTCACGGCTTGCTCCGCATGGATCGGGAGAAACGACAGGAACATGGCGCACAAGAGCCTGCCCGGAGGCGGGACAAGGGTCCGGAGTTTGTGATATGAATATGGCATAAGTAGTCGATTGCTTTGGGTCATTCGTCAGTCGCGGTCGCTGGCTTCTCGTCGGCATCGAGGGGACGCCGGCCCTCGAACGGGCCCCACTCCATCCGTTTCCGGTACTCTTTTTCCTTCTGATAGACCTTCGGGTCGTAGTCGGGATTCGGCTTGGGGATCCGCGCTCCGACCTTTTTGAAGTAGTCCATCATTTCGGAGAACATCCTGCTGTGAACGTCCCGTTGGTCCGCCGCGAGGTTGTGAACCTCGCCCGGGTCGTCGCCGATGTCGAACAACATGGCGGTTTCCGGCCGCTCGTAGAAATGCATCACCTTTTTCGTCCCGGAGATCATGGCCGAGTGGGGCATCGTCGTGCGGTAGTGGGGGTAGTGGAAGTAGAGGTTGCGGTTGAGGAAACCTTCGTCCGGCTCCCTGCCCGCCATGTAGGGCGCGAGGCTCAAGCCGTCGATGTCCTTGAGCTTGCCGGGGTCGCCTCCGGCCCATTCGCAGAAGGTCGGGAGGAAATCGTAGTTGACCACGTTGCCATGAAACACCGAACCCGCCTTGATCCCCGGGCCGCGGGCGATCATTGGCACCCGGATCCCACCGTCCCAGACCCACCACTTGTGCGCATGGAGCGGCTGGGTGAGGCCCGGGAGGAAGGAATGGCGGTATCCGTTGTCGGCTGCCACGACGACGTAGGTGTTGTCCTCGATGCCGAGATCCTTAATCCGGTTCAGTACCGCGCCTATGCGGCCGTCGAGATCCTCACCCATCCCGAGCCAGATGGCGGGGTCGTCCTTGCGCTTCACCGTGTCGGCCGTCACGCCCTTCTCCTCGTAGTAGGCCTGCACGGCGGGATGGCGGGTGTACTTCTCACGGGTGGCGGGCAGGCATTCCCGCCCCTCGTGCATCGCGTAGTGGGAGATCTGCAGATAAAATGGCACGCCCGCCTTGACCTGATCCTCGATGAATCCGATCGCCTTCCGCGTGACGCTGAACATCAGCTTCGGATCGGTCAGATCATCGGGCAGCCGCGCCGCGCCCGCGCCCAGGGTGTTCCCGGGAGTGTTGCTGGTGTCCCCGTCGTGAAGGGCATAACCCTCGGCTCCCGGATCACCGCGCATGTGCCACTTCCCGATATGCGCGCTGACGTAGCCGAGCGGTTTGAGCACCTCGGGGATGGTCGCTGTGCCGGGGTCGATCGTCATGTCCGACACGCAGGGCACCACCGGGAAGCCCTTGAACGACTTCGCGTCGTAATAGTCCTGGCCTTTATCGTTCATGAACACCGTGTAGCCGCTGCGCGGCGAGGACTGGCCGGTTTGCACGCAGACCCGTCCGGGCGAGCACTGGGGCGACCCGTAGGCGTTGCGGAATTTCATCCCTTCACGCGCGAGCTTCTCCACGTTCGGCATCCGCAGGATCGGCATCCGCGAATTGGGCATGCCGTCGTCCATCTGAACCGGCGTGCCGTTCCACGCCCAGTCATCGATGTAGAGCAGGACGATGTTGGGTTTCTGCGGAGTGCCTTCGCATCGGGCGTTCGTCCCACCGGCCGCACACAAGGCGAGGCCAACCATCCACCCCACGGTGCGATTCCATCTGATACGGGTTTCTTGCCCGGCATTGTCGCCGGATCCCTGATTCGATAAACAAGCTCTCATTTCAATTATCACTCTGTTTCCCGGATTTCTTACCGGATTTACGCTTGGTAGCGGTCGGGCTGGATGTCCCGGGTTCGGTTTTCCAGTGAAAGTTCTTCCCTTCGATGATCAATTCCCGCTTGCGATTCAGCTGCCGCTCGTGGGGCGCGAAAGTTGCGGGTGCGGCACGCTTGAGCTTGCCGATCAGGTCCCGATACGCGTCGGGCTTCCCGTGCAACAGGTTGTTCCACTCGTTGGGATCCTTCCGGAGATCGTAGAGTTCCTCTTGCTCGTTGGGATAGTGGATGTATCGCCAGTCGCGGTTGATGACGGCATAGCCACCGGGCTCCATGTAGGGCAGGAACACGTCGCGATCTTCCGCAGTGGCCGGATCCTTCAACGTACCCGCCAGCGATTCCCCCTCCAGCCGCTGGGGAGGCGTTGGCAGACCGCAGACATCAACGAGCGTGGGATAGAGATCGATCAGGCTCACGGTCACGTCACTGACAGCGCCTTTTGCCACGCCCGGGCCCGCCCAGATGAAGGGCACATTCGAGGTCCGCTCCCAGAGGGTGTGCTTGCCCCAGTCGCCCTTCTCGCCGTGGTGGTATCCGTGATCACTCCAGAAGACCACCACGGTGTTGTCGGCGTGCGGACTTTTTTCCAACGCATCGAGGATCCTACCGACCAACGCGTCGGCATAACTCATGCAGGCGAGGTAACCGAGGACGGCGTCGTCCACCGCATCGATGGCCACCAGCCGGTCGTGGTGGGCTTTCTTGCGGTTGGTCTTCTGGCGCCGGATGGTCTCGGGAAGGTCGTCGAGATCGTCATCCTTGATCGGCGGCAGCGGGACCTCCCTTCCTTCGTAGAGCTTGAAGTATTTCTCGGGGCAGTAGTTCGGGAAATGCGGCGTGTAGAAACCAACCGCCAGGAAGAACGGCTGGTCGTGCTTCTCGCCGAGCTTGGACACCGCCCAATTCGCACGAATTGTGTCGGCGAGTTCCTCCTCCCGCTCGTCCGGCACCGATCCCCATTCGAGAAACAGACCTCCACCAAGATCCTTCCCCTTGTTGTAGGTCCGGTTGTAGATGCTCGCGGGGAAGGGCTCGGGAAAGGGCACTTCCTCGCTCCAGTTGTCGAGGCTCCACGCTCGGCGATACTGGTCGGGCTTTCGCAGGAAGAACTCGGTCCAGCCGCGGACATCGATGTGGCCCTCCGGATGATGGAAGAGCTTGCCGGCACCGAAGGTCGCATAGCCGCCTTCCTGCAGGCTGACCTGGAGCGGTCGCAGCTCGGGACGATTCACGAAATAGTGGGCGGTCTGATAGCAGCCGGTGGAAGACGCAAATTGCCCGGAAAACAGGGCCGCCCGGGACGGCGCGCAGAAGACTCCGGCGGTGTGGGCGTTGGTGAAATTCACCCCCCTTTCCGCCAGCCGGTCGATGTTCGGAGTGATGGCCGATGGGGTCGTCCCATGGCAGCCGATCCAGTCGTTCATGTCATCGACCGCGATCATCACGATGTTCGGACGCGACTCTGCCGCGCCCGCGAAACCATGGCCGAGAACGAGCAGCAGGCTTCCAATCCGCAGGGCTCTCGAGCCGATGCTCCGTTGCCTCGCGGAGAATCGTTCAGTCTTTGATTGTTCGGTGTTCATGATGGGATGGGTGATGGGTCAGTTGGCCGGGTTCGGGGCACTTTCCTGATTTCTCGTCTTCGGATCCGTCCGGCGGTAGAGTTCCGGGTTGGCGGGAATGTCGCCTCGCAACAGGCGTCCGCCTTGCCCGGCGAGCCAAAGGTAGTGATCGCCCGGAACGTCCCCGAGTTCCACGAAACGCGCGGGCGGATTTCCCTGCGGCGGATCGGCGGAGAGCTTGAAAATCGCCGTGGCCTCGTCGACCTCGTCGAACATCGCCACGTAGAGCATCTCCGCACCGGCTTCCACCGAGCCGTGGATCATTTCCCAGAAAAACCTCCCTCCCTGGCGCGGGATCTGATCCAGCTCGGCATCCCCAGCCTTCAGATTGTACCAGCTGAATCCCGGATAGACGCAGGGCACGTAGTCGAGGCCCCGTTCCTTGCACCAAGCCAGGTCGTCCCGGACCTGCGAACCGAATTTCTCACGCTCCCTGCTCTCAAGCGTCCTGTACCGCCCAACCATCCACGGCAGGATCACGTCTGCCTTTTCCATCAACTCGTGGAGGTAGGGATCAGGTCGGGCATCGGCCCGCAGGGTCCGGAAATGGGTGGGCACCCCGAGCAAAATACTACACCCACCGTACTCAGGGTCGTTTCGGAGGAAATCGATCAGCTTGTCGACCCCGATGCGCCGGATGTCGTAGTCGCGCCCGGCAAAGCCGAGGCCCCAGATCGCGACCAGCGGTTTTCCCCGATGGTAGAGATAACTTTGATCCCGTCCCCGGGAAGTCGCCTTCAGCTCATCGACGATCTCCTTCCAGTCCTCGATCACGGACGCGCAATCCTGACCGTTCGCGGCGATGCCGGAAAGATCGTACATCACCGCCACGGCTCGCTGGTGCTTCGCGGCGGCATCCAGCGCATGCCCGAGGATCACCCTGCCTTCGCGACGCCGCTCCGCCGTTGTGGTGACTCGGAAAAATCGCTGCATGAACGCCCCGTCGATCCCATGTTCCTTCATCCAGCGGAAGTGGGTATCGACCGTGCTTGCGTCCCAGGAACTGAAGACCCGCGCCTGACCTCCATCCGCGAGCTTGAAGGGCGTTTTGTAGGTCTTCGGATATTCGGACACATCGGGCCAGAGGTCGATGCTGACATGGTCGGGGTCGAAACGTCCTCGCTTGCCCCAGTGGGTCCAGCGGCTCCCGGAGCCGTCGTCGGGTGTCCTGAACCAGCCTTGGTATCCGGTCATGACCCGTCCCTCATAGGACATGAAGCGCGACGAGGGCGAGTGCTTCGTGCCCGCCGATCCCGCCAATGACGCGAGAAGGAAGGCAACTGCAGTCATATGGCACCGCCGTGCAAAACCGTTGATGTCCACCCACCTTTGCTGCGGGTGCGGTATGAAACCAAATTTTTGAAAGTTGCTCAAGAGACGCATTAAAGCTCGCGTGAGTTTCGGCTTCTAGTCCCCATTTCGGGGACTTCGATGAAATCGCTTCGCAAAATACGATGGGGCACCCTAGATTCGGTTGCCTTGAACTTGTTTCGCTCCCACGCAGCAGGACGCCTACCGTTCGCAGACCTTGATCCTCCACGTGCCACGACCCACAACCACGATCACCCCTCGTTTCCCATTGTTCGCCGCACTATTGCGCACAGCGGTGTTCGCTGCGTGCACCGTTGCGGCCACGGGAGAAACTGCATCAACCGCCATCGAGGTATTCGCCGACGAGACCCGGCTGGAGCATGACAACGGAATCGCGCTTGCTCCACTGAACGCATCCTCCCTCCAATTTCAGGTCGTCCCCGCCAGCCTGCGGGTGCGCTACCGCCTCGAGGGCGCGGACAAAGCGTGGCAGGAGCGAAGCGGAACCATGATGTTCGTCGTCCGGTTCATCGACAAAGAAGGGAACCGGATTCTTCACCATGACTTCGCTGCCCAGCACGCGACTCCCGGGTGGAGTGGATCGGACACCCCGTTTTCCTTTGTTTCACGGAAGGAAACGATCCGGGTGCCCGACAACGCCGAATATCTCTCGGTGGCCGTCTCCTCCTCCGGACCGTTGAGCGCGGTCGGGGTCATCGCGATCCGCGGAATCTCGATCCGCTCTCTCCCCACCGCCGACGGACCGGAGCGATGGCTGATGCGTGACGCGCTCGGGCCGGACTCCCGCCCGATCCGCTGGAACAAAGCCGGAAGCCGGCCCACCATGGGTTCGCTCACATATCCGGACGACAATGACGACTCACCGCCGACTCTCGTCATCGTGGACGACGACCTCGAGGCCCACGCCGACATCGCGAGCGGGCACTACGAACTCCCGGCGCTTCGACCCGGCGAACAACTTGAGATCGAATGGCAGGAAGCCTACTCGGTCGGACTCGGGGGGGCCTTCGAACTCGACTACGAGCGGCTTCCCGCCGCCGCCTACCGTTTCCTTGTCGAGGAACTCACGGTCGACGGCATCCCCACCGGACGGGCCTCGGTGCTCGCAGTGGATGTTCCCGGTGTGTTCTGGGAGAAATGGTGGTTCTGGCTGGGTTGCCTCGCGGCGGCCGGCAGCCTCGTCGGGCTCTGGATCCGGACTCTCGTGCGACGAAGAATCAGGCGCCAGCTCCGGCACGCCCGGCTGCTCTCCGACGAGCGGCTCCGCATCGCCCGCGATCTGCACGACGACCTCGGCACCCGCCTTTCGCACATTTCCCTGATCGGGGCCAACGCGGAGGCCATAACCGCCGATTCCGAATCACAGGCGGCCTTCCGCCAAATCCGGGAACTCACCGGCGAACTGGTCAGCGCCCTTTCGGAATCGGTATGGATGCTCAACCCAAGAAATTGCGACCTCGAGTCTTTGATCAACTTCCTGTGCCGCCTTGTCAGCGAACTCTGTCGGCTCGCGGGCATCCGCTGCCGGATCGACGACACCGACCTCGAGCACAACCAACCGATCAGCCACGAGTTCCGCCACAACTTCTCGCTCGCGGTCAAGGAAACGGTCAACAACGCGCTGAGGCACGCGGAAGCGTCCGAGATTCTCATCAGGATCCGGATCGACCGAGGCAACTTCAGCGTATCAATCAGCGACGACGGCGTGGGAATCCGGGAGGGTGCGGTCAGCGCGCCCGGAGACACGGGAGGAAGCGGGCTCGAGAGCGTTCGCCAGCGCATGCAATCGATCGGGGGCCGGTGCGACATCTTGAACCTCGATCCATGCGGCCTACGAGTCTTGTTGACAGCGCCCATCCTCATGCGAGAAGGGTAGATCAGCATGGCTTTCCATCGAAAAACCGTAGTCGTCGTGGAGGACGACCTCCGCCTGCAAGAACAGCTGGTGAAAATCCTCGAGCGTCCGGATGACATCGAATGTCTCTACGCGCTCTCGTCCGCAGAAATTCTTCCCGCATTCCCTGCGAACCGCCCGACGTGGTCCTGATGGACATCAAACTTCCCGGTCGGTCGGGTATCGACTGCATCCGCGAACTGAAAAAATCGAAACCCGAAATGGAGGTGGTGATGCTCACCGCCTACGACGAGGAGGACAACATCTTCAGAGCCCTGAAGGAGGGCGCGAGCGGCTATCTGCTTAAGACCAGCAGCCCCGACGACATCTTCAACGCCATCCGCGACGTATTCTCGGGCGGCGCGCCCTTCTCGAGCCACATCGCCCGGAAAGTCGCCCGGCATTTCCGACAGGATCGCGAAATCGAGGATGAGAACCAGAAACTCTCAGCGCGCGAACACGAGGTTCTCGGCCTTCTCGCCTCCGGTTACATTTACAAGGAGGTGGCGGATGAGCTGCAGATCACGATCGAAACGGTCCGCACCTACGTGAAGCGGATCTGCCAGAAACTTCATGTTCGGAGCAAGGTCGAGGCGATCATCAAGTACCGTGCCTGACAGGCCGCGGCCCTCCTCACGCGCGGTCGGGAAAATCCGTCTTCCGAGACGCAATGTCCCCGCTTTGGGGACTTGTGGGTATTTATGGCGTTTGTTGTCCTGAGGAGGTTGAAAACCTCGCAAATCTCCCTGCCGGAGAAGCGGCTCATCGAAGAACTGATGCACGACGTCTTGGGATGGAGTTGAGACCAAGGCAAATAACTCTGGAATAGCTGAAACCGCGAACGTCTTCCCCACCCTCCATCATGCACACCCCAAGAATGATTCCCCGACTGCCAGGAATGCTGGCGCTGCTCTGCCTCACCCTCGCCCCGCTCCACGCCGAACCATGGCTCGATCTGTTCGACGGTAAGACTCTGGAAGGTTGGACGGAACGCAACAAAAGCGGTTCCTTCCAGGTGGAGGACGGCGCCATCGTCGGAACCGCCACATCCGGGCTTGGGACGACCTTCCTTTGCACCGATGAGGAATACGGCGACTTCGAGCTCGAGTTCGAGTGCAAGCTGATCGATCCGGACTTGAATTCCGGCGTCCAGATCCGCTCCCGGATCCGCTCCCTGCCCGGCAAGAACACGGGGCCGCTTGAAGGGCCGCAGGTGGATATTTCCGGGAAGAACGCGGAACGCGGCACCTTTTCGGGCAACATCTTCGGCCAAGGCTGGGGCGAATGGCTGACGCCCAAGGACAAGCGACGGAAACACACATTTTTCAAGGATGGCGAGTGGAACCGCTTTCGTGTCCTGGCGCAGGGCGATCAGGTCACCACCTGGATCAACGGGGAAGAAGTGATCAAGACGACGATTCCCGCGGAACGCCACAAGACCCATCCCAGCGGCTACATCGCCCTCCAACTCCACGGCATCCATGAGGGCACGGGGCCCTTCAAAATCGCATGGCGCAACCTGCGCGTCCGCAAGCTTTCCGGGGAAGATGCGGCGCCGTCGGAGAACAAGGCCGGGGCCAATGCAAGCCCCATGCCCTCAGCGGAGCGGTTGGTTCTCAACCACAAGGGGCCGAAGGTGGCGTTCCGCAGTCTGCCCGCATTCGAGGGGCATCAGCTTAGTTTCTTCGCCCAGGCACCTGAGATCAATTGCCCTGTCTCGGTCGTGGCCGAGCCGGGCGGTGCCGTCTTCGCACTCTGCGATGGCAATGCCGGCCTTGGGCGTCTGCCAAACCAGGGCACGGTGTGGCGTCTTGTCGATGAGAACGACGACGGCAAGGCCGACTTCGGCACCCGTTTCATCCCGGACATCGACACCCCGCGCGGCGGACACTTCATCGATGGGACCCTTTATCTCGCCCATCCTCCCTTCATTTCCTCTTTCCGCGATCTCGACGGGGATGGCGTCGCTGACGAGCACAAGGTCCTGGCCAGCGGATTCGCCCACGATCTGAAATGGAAACGGGGCGGCGACCACTCGACCAACGACCTGCGGGTCGGCCTCGACGGATGGATCTACGTCGCTGTGGGCGACTTCGGCGCGAGCGCCGTCGGTTCCGATGGCTCGGAAGCCCGCCTGATGACCGGGGGCGTGATCCGCATGCGCAAGGACGGCAGCGACCTCGAGGTTTACGCCCGCGGCACCCGCAACACCTACGACATCGCCATCAGCCCGAGGCTCGACATCCTGGCCCTCGACAACACCAACGACGGCGACGGATGGGACATGCGCCTGCATCATCTCACGCCGCTGGCGCACATGGGCTACCCGAACCTGTTCAAGAACTTCAGCGAGGAAACCATGCCTCCCCTCTTCGTCTATGGCGGCGGATCGGGCTGCGGTGCGCTTTATCTGGAAGAGCCCGGATTCCCCGACTGGTTCAACCGCCGTTTCCACACCATCAATTGGGGACGCGTCTATACCCACGAACTGACGCCCCATGAAGCGACTTTCGTCAACAAGGACCGGGTGACCCTCAGCATCAACAAGATGGTCGATCTCGATGTCGACGGCAGTTCGCGGCTCTACTTCGCCAACTTCGAGAACGGCGGCGCCCGCATCGAGCCCGGCGCCATCGTGGGCCACATTGTCCAGGCGAAACCCGATGGTTGGAATTACCGCCCCTTCCCCGATCTGGAGACGTCTTCCCCGGATGCGCTGGTTGGGTTCCTCGATGCGGGATCGAACGTGCTGCGGCAGCAGGCCCAGACGGTGCTGATCCGGAGCAAGGCTTCCGAGATCATGTCCTTGCTGAAGAAGGCGGCCGGAAACAACGCCCTGTCGCTCGAAGCGAGGATCGCCGCCCTGTTTGCGATCAATCTGCGGAACGAACCGGACAGCGCGAAGATCGTCAAAGGCTTCCTTTCCGATCCGGCACTTCGCGAGTATGCCCTGCGCGCCCTGCTGGACAGGAAGGATCGGGACGATCTCGATCTCGCCGAGGTCGTCACCAGTCTCCTCGACGGCGAGAATCCTCGGTTGCGGCTTCAGGCCGTGGTCGGTGTGCGGAAGCTCGGTCTGATTGACCTGACCGGAAAGCTTCTCGCCATCTCCTCCGAGGGGCCGAGGGAGCCGCTGAAAAACAACGTGGCCCATCGGCACGAGGCGATTCCACATACGGCGTATCGTGCCCTCGTCGAAATGGAGCCCGTGAGCGAACTTCACGCCGCCCTGGAGAATCCCGGATTGTGGAAACCGGCGCTCGCCGTGCTCCGCACGATTCACACGTCGGAGAATGTCTCGAAGCTCACCGCGCTGCTGGGACGTAACAAGGATCCCGGCCGGATCCTCGATCTCGTCTCAACGCTGATCCGCCTTTATCATCGCGAGAAGGAGTGGGATGGCGAAGCATGGTGGGGCACCCGTCCTTACAGCGCCGGCCCCTATTACCAAGGCGTCACCTGGGAGGAGTCGGAGAAGATTGCGTCCACCCTCCGCGGTGTGGTGGCGGGCATGGACAAGGAATCGCAAGGCGCGGTTCTCTACGAGGTCCGCCGGCACAATCTTGATCTCGCCCAACTCGATCTGCCTATCGCGATCGACCCCGTCGAGCAATTGCTCGAGCAACCCGACCACACTTTCGAACAACAAGCCGACCTCCTGTCCGTGGTGACGGATCCGGCGCGCCCGCGGTCCATGCGGATCGCGGCCTTTCGGGCGGCGCTCAACGTCACAGGCTTCATTTACGACGACTGGTGCCTGGCGAATCTGGAAGCACTCGCAGCCATCGAGGAGGACGAGGAACTCCAAGCCGCGCTGAGCCAGGAATTCGTCCAGAGTCCCTCGCACCGCGGCAAGCGGATGAACCGGATTCCGAAGACATGGTCGAAGGTCAGGAAAATGGGCAAGACACCAAGGGCGCTGTTCCTCGATATGGTCTGCGCCGTGGTTCAGAGCCCGCTGACCGATCCGCAGGATCGGCAGAAACTGGTAGCAGCGATGGCCCGTGAGGAACCTACGCTGGAATTTGTCCAAAGCATCGCCCGCAACCGTGCGATTGCTTTCGAAAGCGTGCTCCGGGGCAAATTCAAGGATCCATCGGTCGCCGCGCTTGCCAAGGAGACGCTCCGGTCGTTTCAGAACACTGAAGGCAAACTTGTGGGCGAACTCAGCGTCGAAGAGGTGACCAAGGCGATCCTCGCCATGGAGGGTGACGCCGGGGAAGGAAAGCGGCTCTTCACCACACAGAGCTGCATCGCCTGCCATTCGGTTCTCCCCGACGAACCCCAGAAAGGTCCCTACCTTGGATCCGTCGGCAATCTTTTTGACCGTGAGCAACTGATCACGCACATCCTCGATCCCGGAGCCGAGATCGCCCAGGGCTTCCAGACCTATCAGTTCACGCTCAAGGACGGCACGCTCGCCTCCGGCTTCGTCACTTCCCGCGACGACGCAACCATCAAACTCGGCAGCGTCACCGGCCTCAGCCAGACCCTGAAGGCGGCCGAGGTGGAGAAAGAGGAAGTCCTTCCGGCGAGCATGATGCCTCCCGGCTTGGCGGACACCCTCACCCTCCGGCAGTTCGCCTCCCTGATCGACTACCTGCAGACCTTGCACTGATCCCATTCATCAAACCGAGCTTGTCGCGACGAACCGGTTACATTAGCGCTTTCCTCCATCGCGGCAGGCTGTCATGACCGGCCGACAGCTTTCGGTTAGCATTCCGGCAATCGGTCTCGAACTTGGGAGACGCGAACCCGATCATTCGGAAGCGCCCCGTTTTTTCTCCTTCGTCTTCTTGCTCCCCCGCCGGTCCGCCATGGCGCTGGACAAGGGAGCCGCCGGATCGGAAGGAAGGGCAGCCCTCATTTCCCGGATCAACGGGGCATACTCGGGATTCTCGATCTGGTTCGTCCATTCATGGGGATCCTTGGTGGTGTCGTAGAACTCCTCCTCATCGGTCGCGTAGAGGGTGTAGCGGCCGCGCTCGGTTCGGATGCTCAGGTAGGACCGGTCCGTTTTGATCTTATCGCACAATCCGGTGATGGCGGTGCTTTTCCAAGGAGCCATCGGGTCCTTGAGCAGGGGGGCCAGCGAGCGTCCGTCAAGGTAGGCGGGGGGCTCGAGTCCGCAGAGTTCGGCCAGGGTGGGATAGATGTCCATCAGGGAAACGAACCGTTCGGACACGCCCCCGCCTTCGGTGACTCCAGGTGCACGGAACATCAACAAGGTATGGGTTCCCTCTTCCCATAGGGTTGTTTTTTGCCAGTGAAGTTTTTCCCCCAGGTGGAAGCCGTGGTCGGTGAGGAAAACGACAATGGTGTTGTCCTTGTAAGGGCTTTTTTCGAGGGCGTCGAGGACGCGCCCGATCTGCGCGTCAGCATAGGTTGTCGTGGCCAGGTAGGCCTGCACCGCCTCCTTGTGTTTGCCGGACTCGATCACCTTTTGGGAAAAGCTCCCGGGCCCGTCGCTCACCGCCCTGGCCAGAGGCGGCAGGTCATCCAGGTCATCCGCCTTGAGTTCGGGAAGGACGATCTGGTCGAGGGGATACATGTCGAAATACTTTTGCGGGACATACCAGGGCATGTGGGGATTGAAGGTGCCGTATGCCAGGAAAAAGGGCTTCTCGTGCCGCTTTTCCAGAACCGCGATGGCCTTGTTGGCGCCGCCGGTGTCATTCATCTGCTCTTCGGTGAGATGGATGGGACCCCAATCCTTCTCGCCCCCGCTGAGTCCGGCGAGAGGGGCTCCGGGAGGAGCCGGATCCCTTTTGTGGCCGACATGTTCATTCCAGTGCTCCTTCTGGTCCCAGCCGTGGGTGATCTTGCCGTAACCGAAGGTGTCGTATCCGCCCTTCTTGAACAACCCGGCCAGCGACAGCACCGCATCCCGGTTCATTGCCTCGCTCTTGCTGATGGTCTGCGCGTTGTTGTAGACGCCCGATTTCCAGGGAGCCACGCCGGAGAAAAAGGCGGTGCGCGAGGGCGAGCACACGGGTGCCGCCGTGTAGGCATTCCTGAAGTTCACGCCGCTGTCCGCGAGCTTCCGCAAGTTGGGCGCGATCACTTTTCCCGTGTAACGGTCCGGATTCTCCAGCAACCACGAATTCATGTCGTCGGAAACCAGGAACAGGACATTCGGCTTCGCCTTGGCGGATCCGGCTGGTGGTAGTTCTTCAGCCTGAGCCGTAACAAGCAGCGCGGCGCATAAAATATATGTTGCTTTCATATGGGTTTCAATCGGCTGATTTCGGCATGATGGGGGATTCCCAGCCCGTGAGATCGGAGGGCTTGACCTTCTTCGCATGGCCTCCGAAGGAAAACTTGTTAGGCTGGTAGGGGCCGACGAAGGAGAAATCGAGGCCGGGTTTGATCTCCTTTCCCATGCCGACCGCCCAGAGGACGCCGTTGAGGATCATGCGGCGGTAGTTGTCGTCGAGAAAGTCCTGGGATGCGCCCTGGGTGCTGTGGAAGACGCGGTGCTTCGCGCCGTCCTTGGCGGCGTATTCGCGCGTCCAGACGCAGGGCATGGGTGGTTTCGATGCGTCCGCTTCCGCGGCGGGATCCATGGAAACGAGCGGCTGCGAGGTGGCGAGGACGGTGAAGTCCGGCGCGGCTTTTCCCACGTAGGCTCCGGCATGGGTGAACGCGGTCTCGCCGACCCCGGTCAGGATCACGTGGCCGCGCTGTTCGGGCACGGTGACGACGCGGGTGCCCTGGACATGGTTTTTCCCATAGTGCCCCACCCAGGTGTTGCCGAGCACCTGGTGGCCGAAACCGCCTTCATAACCGGCGGCTTTGGATTTGAAACCATATTTGGCGTATTCCGATTCCGCCGGGATCTTGAACGCGTGGGACGAGGTGCGCAGGCCGACGACGGGGCCGCCGCGTTCGAGGTAGCTCTCGATGTGCGCCATTTCCTCGTCGGGGAGATTGAGGAAGCGGGCGAAGATGAAGAAGAGATCCGCTTCCTCAAGCGCCGCGAGTCCGGAGACAGTGGAAGAGCCGGCCTTGATGAATCCCTCCTTGTCCACGCCGAAGACCACGGTGCATTTGAAGCCCATGCGTTTGGCGAGGATGCGGGCAAGGGCGGGACAGGCTTCCTCGGCGCGGTATTCGTGGTCGCTGGCGAGAAAAACGATGTGCTTGCCGGCACCCAGGCCGGCCTCGCCCTCATAGACGATGGAGGAGGCTCGGGCGGCGGTGGCGGCGACTGCCGCGGTGAGGAGGATGCGGATGAGTTTCATTTGGATGGTTCGAGCGGGTGGTCTCTGAGGAGTTCCTCGGGTTTCCAGAAAATGTCGCGATCCTTGGTGGCCTCGCGGACTTTTTTCACCGTGTCGGCGGAGACGGGTGCGGCCTTGTTGCCCCAGGAATTGCGGACGTAGGTGAGGACGGCGGCGATTTCCTTGTCGTTGAGGATGGAGCCGAACGCGGTCATTGGCGGCACGCCTTTCTCGGGATCATAAACCTTGCCGTTGACCTCGATTCTGCCGTGAAGGCCATGGAGGACGATCTTGGCCATGCGCTCCTCGCTGCCGGTGACCCATGGGGTGCCGACGAGAGGTGGGAAGGCGGGATCAAGGCCTTTGCCGTTGGGTTGGTGGCAGGTGGCGCAGTGAGCCTCCCGATGGAAAACCTCCGCACCGAGTTTGTAGGATTTCGCGTCCTTTCCCTCGAGGTGGCCGGGAACCTTCACCTTCACCTTCTTTTCCCGGGCGTCGGCAATCACACTGGGCATGGCGGCCTTGGTGGGATCGGCCGGGCCCCAGAACTGCTTCACCATGGCGGCGGCATTGCGTGCGTGGGGTTCGGGGGATTCGAGCATCGCGGTGAGAAGGTTTTCGTCGCGGATGTTGTGGCGTTGGTGCCACCAGAGCGCTTCCAGCAGGGGATGTGCGTCCTCCGCCTTCTTCGGATCGAACTGCTTCATCCAGCCGAGCATGGCCGGCTGGACCTCGGCCAGAGCGCGGGTGTCGAGTTCGATGCGGGCGCGTTCGCGGACACCATCGACGGGGTGTTTGAGCACCTCGAGCAGCGCGGGGATGGGCTGGCCGTGGATGGCGACGGGTTCCTGCAGCGGGCGATCCTTGTGGATCATGCGGAAAATGCGGCCGTGCTTCTTGTCTCGCTTGGGATCGCGGATGTTGTGCTGCATGTGCCCGATGATGACGTTCTGCCAGTCGGAAATATAGAGCGCGCCGTCGGAGCCGAACTTCGCGTCCGTGGGGCGGAAGTTCTTGTCGTCGCTACGTACGAAATCGGGGGTCGGCTCGCCCCAGATCTCGCCCTGCTTGAAGGTGTTCTTCCCGGAGGTGTGGCCGTCGCGTTTCAGTTCGTAGCGCTTGATGCCGAGATATCCGATCACGTTGCAGATCAGGAAATCCTGCTGCAGGTCGTCGGGGAAATTCGCGCTGGAAACGATGGTGCTTGAGGGCACGGGGCGCACCTCCTTGTTGAGCAGCGGGAACATGTTGAAGCCGTTGCCATCCGGGCGCACCTGGTAGGCGCGGCCGCCGGTGCCATCGGTGGCGAAGAGATAACCCCAGCGGTCGAAGCTGGTTCCGTGCGGATTCGGCCTGTTCCCGGCGATGAACTGGATCGTGTGGCGTTTCGGATCGAAGCGGTACATGCCGGAAGCGGTCGAAGCGAGCGAAGGTCCCCACGGATGCTCGTAATTGTGCTGGAGGAAAATGCCGCTCTGCCAGTAGAGGCCGCCGTCCGGGCCGATGGTGAAATTGTTCGCCGCGTGGTGGGTGTCGGCGGAGCCGGTGGCTTGCAGCAGCACGATGCGGACATCGGCCACATCATCGCCGTCGGTGTCCTTGAGGAAAAGGATGTCCGGTTGGGATGCCACGATCACGCCGCCGCCCCAGAAAGCGAAGGCGAGGGGGTTGTGGACTTTCGCGAACTCGATCGCCTTGTCCGCCACGCCGTCGCGGTTTTCGTCCGGCAGGATCAGCAGGCTGTCGTTCATTTCCGTGAGCGGCTCCCATTTCGGATAAGTGGCCCAGCAGGCGGCCCAGAGGCGGCCCTTGGCATCGACCTGCATCTGCACGGGGTTGGCGAAGGCGGGGAATTTCGATTCGTCGGCAAAAACATTGACCGCGAAACCTTCGGGGACATTGAGTTTCTTGAGACTTTCGGCGGCGCTTAGGTAATCGGTGCCGCCCTCCTTCTGCGGGTTCGAGCTCTTGCTGCGGCCGCCGACGTTGGAGATCACCGGAATGGGCTTCGGCACGTTCGAGTCATCGACCTTGTGGTCCTTTCCTTGGGCGACGGCGTGGATTTTTTTGTCGCGGTTGGCAGTCATCACATCGAGCATGGACATCTCGTGCTGGAGCACCTCGGCGTTGCTCTGGTTGTTCACGAACTTTAGGTCGGAACGACCGCCCCAGATATCGTTTTCATCGGTGGCCCGGAAGCGGTTGTGCCAGTGCCAGTTCTTGTCGAGCACCGCCTGGCGCAGCGGCTCCATGGCGGGCGTGGCGGCCACGGTTTTGCCGGTGACCGCCGCGGCGATGACCTCGCCGATCCGGCGATTGCCTTCGGGAAGCGGGTGAATGCCGTTGATGGTGAGCGGGGATTCCGCCTTTGCGTAGAGCGCCTGCGATGGGGTGAAGAGATCGACGAAGGCGACGCCCTTTGCTTCGGCGACCTGTTTGATCGCCTCCGTGTACAGGGCGAGGTTCGCGTTGTTCGCGGACCCGTCGGGAAGGAGCGGATCGCCAAGATTCTCATGCGCGATGGGTGAGAAGAGGACGATGCGCGGTTCCGACTCGCCGTTGAACTTCGCGGCCCGGTATTCGTCGATCATCGCGGCGAGGTCGCCCTTGAATTTCGGCAATCCCTCCGCTTTGCCGAAGGATTCGTTGTAGCCGAAGAAGGCGAAAACCACGTCCGCCTTGCAGTGGGCGAGGATAGCTTCCACCGATGGCACGCCTTTGCTGCGGGGGCGCGATGTTACGGTGTCCCCGCAAACAGCGAGGTTGCGGAAAATGATGTTTTTCCCCGCCAATTGGCTCTGGAGAATCGTCTCCACCCATCCGTCGTGCTGCATCCTGTCGGCGAGGCCGTTGCCAATGAGGCAGACGGTGTCACCTTCCTGAAGGGGGAGCTGGGCGGATAGCGGAACGGCGGTGTACAGGCTCATTGCCACGAGGCAATGAAGGAATCGGGTGGATCGGACGCTGGGGGTCATGGTCATGTTCGGTGTTTCTGAAGTTGTTGTTCGGGCGGGTTCCCTTCTATGCGCTCGTCCCATGCATGTTCTCGAGATTCCGCTCGTCATGCTGTCACTGGAAAGCAGAGGCTGTCACTGGAAAGCAGAGCCTCTCATTCCGCGTTAGCCGAGAAGTTAACCAAGCGCCCGAGCCATCCACCAGTCCCCAAAGCGGGGACGAAGCTGCCTGCTTCCTACCTTCCCCGGAGTTCCTCCTGTGTCCACGGCTCCTCCCGGTCGGCATGCTTTCCGCGGTAGACCTTGACCTCGTCCGCGGTGATGGAATCCGCCTTGTTGCCCCAGGCATTGCGGACATAGGTCAGGACGTCGGCCATCTGCACGTCATCAAGGAAGTGATGGGGCGGCATGACTTGCTGGACGTCCCCGATGGCTTTGCCGTTCACCTGGATCGGACCGACCAGCCCGTGCATCGCCACCGCGATCAACACGTCCGCATCGCCGTTCACCCAGTCACTCTTGACGAGACTGGGGGCGACATCCTCGAGACCCCTGCCGTCGGGCTGGTGGCAGGCCGCACAGTACTCGCCGAAGGTTACACGACCGGATAGGTAGGACTTCTTCAGATCCTTGTCCTTGGAGACCCAGCGGGGAGCCTTGTCCTTGTAAACGGAGGCGGAACGATCGGGATAGCCCCTCGTTGACAGATCCCCGGCGTAAGAGGCGACGAGGTCGGTCCCGTCCCCGGCCAAAGCCTTGGCCTTCGACGCGAACCTTTCGGGGAAACCCTTGGGCTGGCCGGTGGCCTCGCCGGCAAGGCGGAGCGCCGTCAGTTTCACGAACCAGTCGTCGTCCCCGAGCGCTCGTTCGATCACCCCGGGATCGAGTTTGCCAAGACCCGCCAGCGTCCACATCGCGTGCACCTTGCCTTGCGGGTTGCCGCTCGCGGCCAGTTTCTCGATTTCGGGAACCAGATCTTCACGGCCCGTCTCAACGATCCTTTTCTGGCTGTTCAGCCGCCACCAGAGGTAGGGGTGGGAAAGCCCCTCGACGAGGCCTGTCGGCGCCGCCTCCCGTTGATACGATTCGGGAACGACACGCCAGATGCGGCCCTTGCCGATGTGCTGGTCAAGCTCGCGCTCCTCGGACTGGCGCTGGAGATAGCGGGTCAGGAATCTCTTGTCCTGGATGATGCCCCGGTTGAGGTCGACGATGTAGAGGCAGCCATCCGGCCCGAACAAGCCGTTGACCGGCCGGAACCGCTCGTCGGTGCTGGCGATGAACTCGCGCTCGGTCCAGGTGTCATCGGGATAGAGGACATGCTCGTAGCCGGTGGTCCGCGGCATCGGCGCATCCGGCCGGAAAGCGCCGACCGTGTTGGTTCCGGGGTCGAAGCTGAAGATCGCCCCTTCCCACTCGCGGCCGAAGGCTCCGTTGCTGTGCACGGCCAGGCCGCTGACCGAGGTGACGCCGTTGATCCGGCCGTCCTCCTGGATCATGTCGGGCTCGTAGGCGCGGTTGAGCGCCGTGTTGACACGGATCGCCCGGACGTTCCGGGTCGGGGCCTTGGAGGAGCCGTAGAGGCTGTCGTAGATTTCCGAGTCGGTGAAAAACCAGACGCTGTTCGAGTTGTAGTAAAGCCGCCCGTAGGCGTCCGAGTCCATGCCCCACTGCCCGCGCGACTTGGTGGGCTCCGAGACGATCTTTCCGCCGCTCCACCGAAGGCGCCGTTCCGACTTGGAGTTGTACATCCAGTTGTCGATCGCATGATGCAGGCCGTTCTCGGCGTGCTCGATGTTCTTGGGTGCCGACGCGGCGTATTCGATCAGCGGAGTTTGCCTGTCGGCGACGAGGTCACCGTCGGTGTCCTCGCAGAACACCAACTTGCCGTTTCCCAGGGCCACGAGGGCGCCCCCTTGGACGATCGACAGGCTGCGCGGGTTGACCACCTTGTCGAGGAAAGTCGTGGCCTTGTCCATCCGGCCGTCCCCATCGGTGTCCTCGAGCACCTGGACCCGGCTAATAGGGTCGTTGGAGTTCGAACCCTCGGAGTCCATCATGTAGGATTGGAACTCGCAGACCCAGAGGCGGCCCTGGAGATCGAACTCGGCGAAGACCGGATCCTTGATCATCGGATGGGCGGCCACCAGCTCGATGCGGAAGCCCGGCGCGACCTTGAAGGATTTCGCCGACTCCTCCGGTTCGAGGAACGGTGCCGGATCGGGCGCCCACTTCCGCCAGTTGGTGGAGTCCATTGGATCCCCGCCCGTCTTCTCGGCGCCAGGGGCGGAGGATTGGAGCAGGACGCCGACGAGGATGGCGACACAGGAGGAGAGGAGTTTCATGGTTCTATTGTTGTTGGTTGCCAGGAATTTGCATTGGGGGTGAATGCCGCTGAAAGAGCCGGAGGCGGAGAAATGAGGGTTCATAAAGGGGTTTGGGGGTCTTTGGTGTTTCCCGTGGTGCTGGCTGCCAGGCCTCGGAAATAGCACGGATCTACAATGGCATTCCGGAGACTACGGGTATTACAACTCCTTGATTTTGATGCCACGAAAGAGCACGGTGCCGCTTTTACCCGAATGGATTTGCAAGCCAATGAAACCCTCCGGGTATTCATTGGTCGTGTAATTCGCACCAGCCACCCCGTTGATCCAGGTCTTATAAGTGTCTCCTTGCACCATAACGGTGACGCGATTCCAGTCGTCGGCCTTGACCGCATTGCGGATCGCTTTATGCGCCTCCAGGACAAGCGGATACTTCCAACCACCGGCCTTTTCGCCATAAATTCCGCCTGACCAGCCGCGACTCTGCGAAGGCCCTTCCATTTCTACCTGTGTGCCGTAGACGACAGTCTCATCCCGCTTTTTCCTCGTTTGCGCGCGAACCATGATGCCCGTGTTGCTTTCCACCTCCCATTTCATCTCGAGGGTGAGGATGAAATTACGGTAGTTTTTCTCCGTTGAAAGAAAGGCGTTGGGCTGCCCCGGCACACACTTGCCTACAATCATCCCTTCCGCCACCTCAAACGAGTGTGCGCCTCCGAGAACCTTCCAACCGGAGAGATCCTTGCCATTGCAGAGAGGTTTGAAACCAGTGCCCAAGTCCGGTTCAGAATCCGTGTTGAGCGGAAGGTTCCTGAGCGCTTCCATAGCCTTTTCCCCGTTCCTTTTGAATTTGCCTTCGATCCATTCCACTTGGTCGGGGGAAATTTCACCGGCCCGGATCGAGATGGAGGCCATGGTGATGAAGAGAAGACTGCTGACTGTTTTCATGGGGAAGGTTGGGTTGTTTGTTGTTTCGGAGCTACCAAAAGGAGCATGTTTCATATCATTTCGCTTAGGATCAAAGAATCGTGAAGATCCAGCTGACGAAGGGCACGGGATTGACTTTTCAAAATACCTCGGATTTTTGCCGGAAGCGGCGAATGCTCGCCACATTCCTTTGCTGATTTTACGTCAAATGGGAGCCTGTTCATTCATGGATGGGGGTTGGTCATACGCTTCGAACTGGGTTGGTTACCTCGCCTTCTTCCCTTTTCCTTTTCCTTTGCCGGCTTTGGCGCCTGGATCGTATTTCGGATTCGGCTCGGACGGAACAACGGCCTTGATGGACTGATGCCAGGCGAGGAGGTCGTCGAGAAGTTCGTCGCGCTTGGCGGTGTTTTGTGTGGCGAGATCGGTGCGCTCGCCGATGTCATTGGTCAGATTATAGAGTTCAACGGCGCGATTGGTGGCGAGTTTTTCACGGCCACCGTCGAGCTGCCATTCTTCGAGGAAAAGGTGCAGCTTCCAGTCGCCCTTGCGGATGACGCTCACCGGCCGCGTGCGGAATCCCGTCTTCACGTCGAGTTCGCGACCGCGAATCACCGGATCGTCGAGGTAGCCGGGAAAATGCCAGAAGATCGCTTCGCGCTTCAATTCGCCCTCGCCTCTCAGCAGCGGCAGCAGGCTTTCGCCATCGAGCGCCTTGCCCTCGGGCACGGACGCTCCGGCCGCGTCCAGGAAGGTGGGGAACAGATCCACGTTGATGACCGGCACGTCGCACTTGCTGCCGGGTCTTGTCACAGTGGGCCAGCGCACGATGAAGGGCTCGCGGATTCCGCCCTCGTAATAGCCGCCCTTGTTGCCGCGCAGGGGCTCCTGCGAGGACTGTTGCGTGCCACCGTTGTCGCTGGTGAAAACAACGATCGTGTTTTCCTCAAGGCCGAGTTCCTTGAGCTTCTCCATCAATAGGCCGACGCCATCATCGAGATCGAAGGTGCACGCGGCATACAGCGGATCGCGGTGCTGGTTCCCCGGCGTCTTCGCTTTGAAGCGCGCCAGCGTTTCCTCCCGTGCCTGCAGTCCTGTATGGATGGCGTAGTGGGAGAGATAAACGAGGAAGGGCTTGTCCTTGTTCTTCTCCATGAACTCCCCCGCAGCCTTCGTCAGCGAGTAGATGCCTTTCGGGTTGGGGGTGGTCTTCCCTACCCTGTCGCCTTTCCACCCGGTATGGGATTCGCTCACGACATCGAAGCCCTGCTCGTCAGGCCCGGCACCGTCCTTGCCACCGAGATGCCATTTGCCGAAAATGCCGGTCACATAGCCTGCGGCCTTCATGGCGTCGGCGAAGGTGATGTTATCCGCCGCAAGGCCGCTCTTGTTAGGCGCGGGAACGAGGCGCTGCGACTGTTTTGGTCCGCGATCGGTGCTGCTGACGGCATACACATGATGGCGCGGCGTGTAGTTTCCGGACAGCATGCAGGCGCGCGAAGGGGCGCAGTTCCCTGCCGCGGCGTATCCATCCGTGAAGACCATCCCTTCGTTCGCCAACCGGTCAATATTGGGCGTCTCCATGAAATCGCTGCCTTGATAACCGACATCCTTCCAGCCGAGATCATCGGCGAAAATGAGGATGATGTTCGGGCGGGGTGCCGCCATCGCGCCGGCGCAGAACAGGGCGGAGACAAGAAACAGATGACGCATGAGCTGGGTGGGTCGGATGGTTAATGACAAGGGCGATGAGGAACCGCCAGGTGTTTGCTTTGTGAGGGAGCCTCCGGAAAGAGCGCGTAGCCGGACCGGAAGACGGTGAAGCGGAGGTTACTGCTGCCTATTTATCGGCCTTTTTCTTAGGGGCTTTCTTGATGTCATTGGCATACTCCGGACGATTCTTCCATTCATCGAAGTAGGGCTTGTAGCGATCGTCATCCACCCATTTGTGGCGTTGGGCATAGGCATCAAGGGGCAGCACCCTGCCTTCCGGATAATCCCCGACTTCAACACTAGCATCAACGGTGGCATTCCATTCCAGATAACGCGCCTTCATCCGCTCGAAAACTTCCGGATGCGCTTTGGCAATGTTGGTCGCTTCTGCCGGATCTTCCTTCAGGTTAAACAGCTCAAATTCCTCACGGTTCAGCTTGCCGGTATGCAGCTTCATGTCGTTGTCAACCAATGCGCACTCACTTCCATGCCGGAAAAAGATCGGGGTCTCACGTTTTCCCTGCTTTCCATTGAACAGCGGATAAAGGCTGACGCCATCGATCGGCTTGAGAAAAACCGTATCAGGCAGGTTCAGGATCTCCCCTATGGTCGGAAAGATGTCCATCGTGCACGCCGGGTAATCGGTAACCCGTGGCTTGATCACCGCCGGCCATTCGACAATGCCCGGCACGCGGATCCCGCCTTCCCAGAGGCTGCCCTTGAATCCTTTCAGTCCGCCGACGGTATCAGGCTTGATATTTCCCAATCCGCCATTGTCGCTATTGAACCACACGATGGTGTTTTCCGCCACTCCCAGCTCACGCAGCCCTGCGCGCAGCACCCCCACCGCGCGGTCAAAGGCAACCAACTCACCGTAATGGTTCTTGCTCCTCTCATTCAGGTTTGCGAAGGCCGCCTTGTCCTCCTCGCTTGCGACAGATGGCGAATGAGGTGAGCCATCCCAAATCACCGCGAAGAAGGGCTTGTCGTCCTTCGCCGCATCTTTCATGAACTCCAGGGCTGCGTCCACAATGATGCCCGAACTATCCCCCTTGAGTTCAACAAACTGACCCTTGCGGCTCATGATCGGATTCAGGTCAAAATAGTTTGTCACAGACAGCCATTCATCAAAACCGAACGCCCCCGGATTGTGCTTGTCATCCCCGAACAACGGAACTCCGGGACCGATCGTTCCATTCAGGTGCCATTTGCCGAAATGTCCCGTGGCATAGCCATTGCCCTGAAGCGCCTGCGCCACCGTCATCTCCTGCAAGCGCAGAGCGCAACCATGCGCCTGTGCGCCCGTGCGATTCGCGTTTCGGCCGGTCAGCACACTCGCCCTTGTCGGCGAGCAGCTTGGCGAGCCCGCATAGAAGCGGTCGAAGCGCAGACCACCCGCGGCCATCGCGTCGAGATTGGGTGTCTTCAGCACCGGATGGTTGTAGTATCCCGTCTGTCCCCACCCCTGGTCGTCGGTCATGATCAGCACGATGTTCGGCTTGCCCGGTGTCTTGGTGTCCGCACTGAGGCCTGCCAGTCCCAGGTAAAGGCTGAAGGCAACAATTAGGATCGGAAAACGGGAGAGGTTCGGCATCTGCATATCAGCAAGTCATTTGGGAGTTGTTAGGAATCAAAGGTTTTCACTTCGCCCTTGGCTAATTTCATGCTTGGAACTTGGTCGCCTCGCTTCGAGGCTTACGAGAATTGCCAGGACTTTGCTTTTGCGGTGAGAGCCGTTGGGAGAGGGGCTTGCGGCATCCGCCCGGGGCGGGGCGGTTACTTGGCGAAGCTTTCGTAGGCGGTGCCCAGCTGGGATCGCTCCGGCGACGGCCCCTCGGTCACCCGGAACCGGTAGCGGAGGGTGATCGACTCGCCGTCGGCCAGCTTGATGGCCGGGAACTCGCCGAAGCGACCGTAGTCGCGGTAGGCGGACCAGCGTGAACCGTCGGGGTTATCCGGATGGCTCATGTGCTGGACGGTCCATGTCTTGCCATCGGCCTCGAAGGTCTGGGCGACCCAGGGGAGGCCGGGGTTCTTCTTGGGCGTGATGCCTTCCTCATGAAAGGTGTAGCGGGCGCTCTTGTTCCCGGCCACTTCCTGGCTCGGCCGGAAATGGATGCCGGCATGCTCCGGGTCACCCCCGAGTTCGACGGCGCCGTGGGCGGCGGTCAGCTTGCTGGTGAAGTCGATCAGGGCATACGCACCCTCGTCGGAGAAGTGCACGGTCAGGGTGCGGGACTCCTCTAGGACGGGATGGCCCTCGTTTCCGATCCAGTCGATGCGGCTCGTCATGCTCGCCGATTCAGCGGCACTCTTCTTCTCGGTGAACGAGACATGCTTCTGTGTGGTGTCGCGCACGTGCCAGAGGTCGTGGTTCCGGCCGTCGTGCCTGATCTTGTTCCAGCCGATGAAAATCCCGCGGTGGTGGGGATACTTTCCGCCGGGGCCTTTCGTGATCGGCTTTCCGCCGGGACCGAGGACATGGTGGAAGACCTTGGCGGTGTCGAACGTGACCTTGCCATCATCCCCGATCTCGTGGGCGTATTCGTAACGCAACACCGGTGCGCCGTCGGCAGCGAGTATGGTGAGGTGCTTCCCCGCTTCATCGACGAACGACGGCTCTGCGTGCGCGGCGACGAGCGGCAGGACGAAGACGAAGGAGCCAAGCAGAAGGGCACGTTTTTCCATCGAATTCCGATACTCCCGATATTCGCCCTTTCTGGCAAAAAATCTCACCCAAGCCCCGCGATCCGAGGACATAGGGCTTACTGGTTCGGTGGCATCGGTGTTCATCATGGGTCTTCCTTTCTACGCAGGTTTGTTAATGTGCTTGCCACCATGCCGGAACCCAAGGGCTACAGGCGGGGCGCCCGTTTGCGTCAGGGGAAAAGCCAAGCAGGCGCCCATTCCATGCGCCAGTCCCCAAAGCGGGGACAGCCGGAATCAGCCCCTTGGCCTTTTCTCCACGGGATTCGGGGAAGAAGCGGCTGATTTTTCGGTAACGTTTGGTGATTCGTAGCCTTTCCAAACAGGTGAGCAGTAGAGAGCCGGACCCCGGAACGACCCGGGGCTACGGGCAGCAGTTGCAGGAGATCGTCCAGCAACTGACCGCTTCCCAAACGAGAATCCACGCCTTCATTGCCTCGCTCATGCCGGGCAGCCGTGCCCGCTACCGGCCCGGGTCGAACTTCCTCGCCTAGGCGTTTTCCATCGCCCGCTTCCAGGTGCTCAGCCAGCACAAGCGCGACAGGCGCGACAAGAGGCTGGCGCTCTCCTCCCATCTCCTGAATCTGCTAACCGAGGAGGTGCCGACAGGCGAGAGTCACGATGACTGCATGAATGCACATGAAGGCTGCAAATCCAATCCCACAGAAAGCCATCGAACCGACGCCTGATCAGGTCATCTAACCAACGACATCGTGCTGCATCTCATCGGCAAATTCTCCCCAACCACCTATCCCCGAGGCTGTTGGAATAGCGCGACTGCTTCCAATACTACCTGCCTCAACACGGCGGATGAGGGGGTCGGAGAGGCCAGGCAATATCTGGAAACCTGGAGCCAGGACGGCGATCTCTGTTATTTTGAGTGCGGTGAAGAGGAATAGGCGGCTGTGTTGCTGCACCGCTTCGCAGCAGCGGGCGCTGCGATCCAATACCAGATCATGCATCAAATGAATGCCGAAGAGGTGCTCGCCCATGACGTGGCGCCACGGGGCGACGATCCGGAATGGATCGAGGAACTGCCCGCCGATATCACCGAGAACCTGATCATGACCCTCTACTACGGACACTTCATGTGCAATGTCTTTCACCAGGACTACATCTTCAAGAAAGGCACGGAAACCGAAGTCGTCAAAACAGTCATGGAGCAGCGACTGGAGGCGAAGGGTGCCAAGCTGCCGGCCGAACACAACATCAGCCACATCTTCAAGGCGGAGCCGGCTCTCAGGGAATTTTATTTGGAACTTGATCCCACACATATTTTCAATCCTGGCATCGGAAAGCGGCGCAAGCACGGTTACTCAACTCGATCGACTCCACTGGCCAAAGACCCCAAAAACTTTGGTTGACCCAAGTGATCGAGTGTGGTCGGGACGGCCGGATTGACTGCATTACGCCCAGTCCAAGCGGAATGCGGCTACCAGCAACCCTACGGGCTTTCAAACTTGCTTCCCATCTGGAAGCCAACAAAAAAGCCACCCGCCTGTGGGTGGCTTTAAATTGGTCGGGACGGCCAGATTGAGGTTTCTCCAAAACCTCCAAGCGAAGTGCATGGCCCTCCGGCAATGAGAGAGTATATTGCTCGCTAACAACTCGCCTTGCTTTCGAACTTCCGCCATAGCGGAATGGTTCTCACAGACCTTCCCGCCAAATAAAAAACCACCCCCAAGGGGCGGTTCCTTTAAAATGGTCGGGACGGCCAGATTGGCTCCACCCCGTTCCGCCCAAGCGGCGTGCGAAATGCTCCTCCGGATTTCGGTTGGGGCAACTCAGCCGCTGCAAGCGGCTCCTGCTTTCGAACTTTCCGCCGCGCGGAAGGATCTCACCGACCGTTCCGGAAAACCAAAAACCTCCCGCAAGGGGAGGTTTTTGGGTGGTCGGGACGGCCAGATTCGAACTGACGACATCCTGCTCCCAAAGCAGGCGCTCTACCAGGCTGAGCTACGTCCCGAGTGGTTGGGGGCGGGAAATTGATGCAACGAGCACCGGGACGCAAGGATATTTCACAGGCTCGCCGAGGAATTGTTCCCACAAGGCGGGAGACAGGGCGCCTCCGACACCCAAGCCCATGGAGCCCGGGGCGCATCATGCCTTGCCACCCATGGCAGGCAAAGCTGCAAATCGCCCCTCTTCCAGCAGGACTGCATTGAGGCTTCCCTGGCCTCTTGCACCCCCCATGCATCCCACGGATCCGTTTGGGCAGAAAAAAGATCGACGCACCGGATCCAGCAAGCTTGTATGGGAAATCTGGGTTAGCTCCTTCTTTCCCGGGGCGAAAAAACACACATTACGGAAAAATCATGGGTAATCGGAATAACAGCATATTGGCCCTGGCTTCGGCGCTGGGGTTGGGGCTTGGCGCGGGGAGCGCGACGGCGCAAACAACCATCGATGTCGGCGGAGCCGGCGTGATCGGCACCACCCCGCTGGCTGTGGACGGCGGCAGGGCAACCGTGCCCAACAACGGGGCGAACTGGCAGGCCGCAGGCGGGGCCGGCATCGTTTATTCCAGCCTCACGAGCCCGCAGTTCGTCGTGCCCGCCACCCATGTGGACGGCCAGATGCTGACCCTCAAATTCACGCACCGCTACAATTTCGAGGATGACTGGGACGGCGGCGTGGTTTTCGCAAACATCAACGGAGCCGGCGAAACGTATGTGGATGAGAACGCATTCTCCCAGAACGGCTATACGAAAAACAACCTGATCGGCTCGGTATGGACGGATGGCAGGTGGGCTTTCAACAGCGCGACCACCGGTTGGCTCGCCGGTAATTTGGTCGAAACCATCGCAACCATAGGGCCGGTCAACCGGGGGGACACCGTCTCAATCACTTTCAGGGGCGGCTGGGACGATGCCTACAACCAGCCGGAGGATCCTGCCAGCCCCTACGGCAGCCCCGGCCCGGCCTGGGAGATCGGCAGTTTCCATCTAAGCGATAGCTCCAGCACGGCATTCTCGGAAATCAATTTCACCACCGACGGCCCCTCGGATTTCAGCGTCGCCAGCGACGCCCGCCTCTCCGGCCCGTGGAGTTATCCGAGGATCACATCACGCTTCGAGATCACGGACGCCCCGTCTTCCGACAGTTACGTTCCGGACACCCAGCCGAGCGTGATCGACCTCAACGGCATCGATGTCGAGATCTCCCTGCTAGCGGGGACGCTTGTCGGAGGGGAGGTTTTCACGCTCTTCGACCTTACCGGAGGTTCGACCCTGGCGGGTTCGATCAACAGCATCAGCCTTCCCCCCATTGGGCAATGGGACACCAGCGCCCTCGCGACGGCAGGGACGATTACCTTCGTTTCCCCTCCCCCTGAGCTTACATGGAACATCGCAGGCGGTGGAGACTGGGATTTCGTCACACCGAATTGGATCGGGAGTTCGACCCTTTTCACCGACGGAGCCAACGTCACATTCAACAACCCGGCTGGCGGGGTCATCAAGGTCGTCAACCAGGGCACTGCACCGAACCGGATCACGGTGGATTCCGCCGGCACCTACAAGCTTGTTTCCGGGGTCGTCCCCACCGGTGTTGCGAATTCGATTTCCTCCGGGGCTTTGGTGAAAAACGGACCCGGAACACTTCAGATCGGAGATGACACGCTCAACCAGCAATTTGGCGGCACCCCGAACATCCATTCCAATAATTTCTCGAGTGTTACGATCAACTCGGGAACCCTGAAATACAATTCCATCCAAGCACTTGGAACCGGGACGCTGACCCTCGCCGGAGGCGTGACGGTGATCCAGGCGCGCGTCGAGGGGCGGATCTTCACGAACAACGAGGACATCAAGAACGATGTTGTGCTCAGCGGTGGGCTTGTGAACCTGCCGATGGCCTTCGGCAGCGAAAACAAGGGGATCTGGATCTCGAAGACCTGCACGGGCCCCGGGGGATTCAACGTCACGGGCGACAGCCGGTATCTGGGGCTTTCCAATGCCGGGAACAGCTTCGGAGGCGGGATCACCCTGACGACCACCGCCACCAACAACCCGGCGGTTGTGGACTTCAGCACCTACACCTCCCTGGGGACGGGAACCCTGACGATCACCGAAAACCTGATCACCAACACCTCCCCGCGCGGCGGCCTGACGAGCCGTGCCGACCTTCCCGGAAACGAAAGCTTTCCCAACGGTGTGACCAATCCGGTCATCACCGCCACGGGCAAGTTTTTCAACATCCATTGTGCGAATGCCGCACATAGCCTGCAACTCGGCGGAGTGATCTCGGGAGGGGGCACGGTGCGCAAGTGGAAGAACGCCAGCACTGTGATTCTCTCCGGGGCAAACACCTACACCGGCGGCACCCGGATCGATGCCGGGACCATCGCCCTTGGAGCGGACAACACGCTCCCCGACACGGCGCCTGTGATCCTCGGTGCGGGCACGCTCGATGCCGCCACATTCAGCGACAAGACGGGAACCCTGGATCCGACGGCGGCGGGCTTCATCAACCTGGGTGCCGGAGGGGCACTCGCCTTCGCGGACAGCAGCGAGGTCGATTGGACAGGTGGCACGATCGAGGTTTCGGGAACATTCGTATCCGGTTCCTCGCTGCGTTTCGGCACGGACTCCGGCGGCCTGTCCGCCAACCAGATCGCGCAGATCACCGTGCCGGGCATCAGCCCGCTGGCCCTCGATGATAACGGATACCTGATCCAATACGTGGAACCGAACTTCGCGAACTGGATCTCGGGTTTTCCGGGGGTCGGGTCCCTCACAGGCTTCCATGATGACGCGGACGGCGACGGCAACGCCAACGGCTTGGAAAACTTCTTCGGCACCGATCCGGGCGCTTTCACGCCGGGCATCATTCTCGGCACACCGGGCGGCGGCAGTTTCAGCTTCACCCACCCGCAGAATCCGTCGCCGGTCAGCGACATCACCGCCCCGGCCTACTCCTGGTCGAAAAATCTCGCAACTTTCCATGCGGATGGCGCGACAGACGGCGAGGGGACGACCGTGGATTTCTCTCCGCTGGCAGGCGGAGGCACGGCAACGGTGACGGCAACGGTGAGCGGGACGCCGACGGATAAGCTCTTCATACGTGTGGGAGTCGGACAGATCGTGTTCAACCCCATCCTGCTGGATGAGAATTTCGACGCCGACACCGCCCTGCCGGCCGGATGGGTCAGCAACGGCCCCGTCGCCGGGACGAATTGGGAAGTGGGCAATCCTACCGGAGGGTATGCCACAGGCCCCGTGGGCGGCGCGAACAGCCCTGACCATTGTGTGGGGACCAACATTTCCTCGAACGGCGGCGAGTACACCTCCTCCACCGACATCACGCTGAAATCACCCATCCTCACGATCCCGGGCGGCAGCCCGGCGACCCTCACCTTCGCCCAATTCGTGGATACCGACCTCACCGGGGACTTTGCTTCCGTTCGCATCCTGGATGCCGACAACGCGGATGCCCCCATCGCCGGGGTAGGGATCCTCAACATCGAAGGCGACGGGACAGGTGCGGCATGGGCGCAAAGGACCCTGGAAATGCCATTGCCCGCCGTGGGTGGGAAGAACATACGCGTCGAGTTCCGCTTCACCAGCGATGCGATCACGAACTACGGCGGCTACTACATCGACGATGTGAAGGTCGTCATACCAGAGCCTTGACCCCATCCCGGGGTATCGGACGGAAGCCTTCTCCGGCAGGGGCTTCCGTCAGAACTCGCCCTTGAAGGAACAGCGAACCGTGGGGGCATTGAAGGTCATCGTCTCGTCATACATTTTGCGTGTCCATTCACCCTTTGGTGAATAACCAGCCGAAGAAGATTGGCATTTGCCTCTGTCCTCGAGCAATTGAACCAATCGGGGTATTGGCTCAAGGAGCGCACCTGCGGCGGCGGAGCATGAGGAAAGTCGACAAACCGATGAGCGCGGCCGAGGAAGGTTCGGGAATCACGGAAAACATATCCGCCGCCTCGGTTCCGATCCGGATTTCGTCGAAAGCAACCTGATCGATTTGACCGTCGCCATTGGGGGTGTTCGCATTCTGCCTGGAGAGGGTAATTGTCGTCAGGTCGGCTGCGATGCCGGTTCCAGAGAACGTGTAGGTTGCGTCCGCATTGGCATTGGTGAGATCGCCCGCGCTTGCAGGGTTCACGAACAGGCGGGCCGTATCCGGATTCCCTGGACTCAAATCCAGCTTGATCACGAAATGCGCCGCTTCATCTGTGATCGCTTTGCCGGAACTCAGGTCACCGAAAGACCCTGAATCATTTCGAATCAGGCGCCATTGGGTGGAGCTCGAAGGCCAGATACCTGCACCAATCCGGTCGTTGTTAGCGCTTGTGTTGAGGGAAAGCCACATCTGTGTCGGATCACTGCCGCCCTTTTCGGCCAGCCAACCTACATAAACCGTTCCGCTCGAAATCCCTGACGCAAGATTCCTGCTCATGCCGGTGAATTGAGATGTGGTCACTGCTGTCTGCGCTTTGCCGCCCGATGCAGGCAGGGAACCGTAGGTTAGACCTCCACCGGCATCGACAAGTCCCCCGGTCCAGTTGTTCGCCCAGCCAAAGCCCTGCCCTTGGCCGCCCAGATTACCTGCCGTGTAGCCGACGAATTGATCGTAAGCGAGCAACGCGGCTTGGGCGGAATGCGTCGATACGGCGATTGCGCATACAACCGGCAAACATGAGGCCTTAAAACTGACCCCGAAGGAGAGTCTTGAAATCATCCGCCGATTATTGGACGCCAACCCATTGCATCAAGTTTTTTTTGACCACGCCATCATGGCTCCAAGGTCATCGGAGCTGAAGAACTCGGTGAAGCGTAGGCTTCCCCGACGAGGGAACATTTGAAAACAAAGGATAGGGCAGGCTTGGGGATGGTCGCCTGGCCGCAACGGGGCGGCCAGGCGAGGCAGTTTGTCGGGCGGTTGCCGACGCTTGTGTATCCCTAGAACTCGCCCTTGAACGAGCAGCGCGCGGTGGGGGTTTCGAAAATCACGATCTCGGCGAGACCGGGGAGTTGCGGCTCGAGTTTTTTCCAGAACCAGCCGGCCATGATCTCGATGGTTGGGCTTTCCAGTCCCTCGATGTCGTTCAGGTAGGAATGGTCGAGTTGCTCCAGAAGGGGATTCATCGCGTTTGAAATGAGCTTGTGGTCGTAGATCCAGCCGATTTTCTCATCGACCGTGCCCTCGATGTGGATCTCCACCTTGAAGCTATGCCCATGCATGTGGCGGCACTTGTGGCCTTCCGGCAGTGAGGGCAGTGTATGGGCGGCCTCGAAGCGGAAGTCTTTCGTGATTCTGGCTTTCATCGTCTGGCAGGAGACTAGGCAGCTTTCGCGAAATAGGGAATCCAGAACCTCGGAAGGGATTTTTTGATGGATTGCACTCCCCGCGGACGTAAGTTCTGGTGTGTTTCCGAGGAAAAACCTGATCGCCATGAGCCTGCTTGCAGCTGCCCTCACCGCCTGCAAGAAGCCCGTTGAAACTGCTGCGGATACCTACGAGAAGAAGGAGGGGATGGTGAAAATCCCGGGCGGCACGACGATGATGGGTTCCGACGGCGTGTTCGAGACTCCATACGGCAGGAAGGAATTCCCTGAGGAAAACCCGAAGGTGAAGATCGAGGTCTCCGGTTTCTGGATCGATGAAACCGAGGTGACCAACGCGCAGTTCCGCAAATTCGTTGAGGAAACCGGATACGTCACCTTTGCCGAGCAAGAGCTGGATATCTCCACCCTGCCGCCGGAAGCCCTCGCCAAGCTCCCGCCGCCTCCGCTCAAAAACGGAGCCATCATTTTCAATTCGCCGGAAACATTCGAGGGGCCTGTCATGGAGCCGGGAGCCTACCTGCAATGGTGGAAGTGGGATCCCGAGGCAAGTTGGAAGCATCCGCGCGGCAAGGGCTCCGACCTCAAGGGACGCGACGATTTCCCTGTCAGCTGTGTCACCTACGACGATGCCGCCGCGTACGCGAAATGGGCTGGGAAACGCCTCCCCACCGAGGCCGAGTGGGAATTTGCAGCCCGCGGCGGGCTGGAAGGGAAAATGTACACCTGGGGCGACGAGCTGAAGCCCGGCGACAAATGGATGGCCAACACCTTCCAGGGCACTTTCCCCACCGAGGACACCCGCGAGGACGGCTTCGCAGGCCCCTCACCGGTGAGATCCTACCCGCCAAACGGCTACGGCCTCTACGACATGGCAGGCAATGTCTGGGAAATCTGCTCCGATTTCTACGATCCGGAATACCGCAGCGAATGCGAGAAATGCGATCCCAAGGGACCGGACACATGGATCAACATGAACACCGGGCAGAAGTCCGGCGGTGCGCCAAACCACGTAACCAAGGGCGGCTCCTACCTCTGCCACGTCTCCTACTGCATGCGCTACCGCCCCGGTGCCCGTCACTCGATTGAGAATGACTCCCCACCTGCCACCACCGGCTTCCGCTGTGTGAAGGATCTGTGAAACCCGCCGCAGGCCGGAACTAGCGTTCCAGCAGGCGCGCCACATGCTTGGCGAGCATGTCCGCCTCAAGGTTCACCGTGTCACCTGGCTTCGCATCAAGCAGATTCGTGTGGGAAAACGTATGCGGCGTGATCCAGAAAACGGCCGAGGCATCTTTCAGGTCCGCGATGGTCAGCGAGATCCCGTCTATCGCAATCGAGCCCTTCGCCACGCAGAGCCGGAGGATGTCGGCCGGCAGCGAGACCTCCACCACATGATCCTGCCCGTTTGCCTCGAGGGAAACGATCTGTCCCACCGCATCGACATGGCCTTGCACGAAGTGCCCGCCCAGCCTGTCGCCGACGCGCAGCGCCCTCTCAAGGTTCACGAGGGAACCCTCGGAAAGTTTCCCCAGTGATGTCACCCGCAAGGTTTGCGCCAGCACATCGAAATGCACGGCCTCAGGGGAAATCCCGGCCACCGTGAGGCAACAACCGTTGACCGCCACGGAATCGCCCAACACCAGTTCACCGGCGAAAGGGATGGAAATACCCAACCGAGCCTGCTCGCCGAGGTGCGCGAGCGTGGCGACTTTTCCCAATGATTCGACGAGTCCGGTGAACATGATGTGCCGGATACATCACATAGCCGCCCCCGGATGTCACCCCGCGAATCCAAGGGCCGGGATTTTTCGCACAGGGGGGGCGCGCACTGCAACGGCCTTCCTGCAACCCTGAGCGACGGGTTGCGGCGATGCGCAAGGTATGATGCTAGGCAAGCGATGCTGCCAGCGGGCCGCCCCGGAATGGCGGGTAGCCGGTGCCAAGGATCATGGCGAGGTCGATGTCGTCGGCGGTTTCGGCGACACCTTCGTCGAGGCAGAGTTTCGCCTCGGCGGCCATGAGCTTGGCGAGGATTTCCCGGGTGTCTTTCGGGGTTTCCTCGGAACCGGTCTGAAAGCCGATGGCCTCGGCATTTACGGCGGGGGATCCAGCGTCATAGACATAGAAACCGCTGCCGCCCTTGCGCCCGGTGTGGTCGGCTTCGAGGAGCTTTCCGACGATTTTCGGAATCTTCATCCGGCCCGGATATGCGGCGGCGAGGGTGCCTGCCACGTGCATGGCCACATCGAGTCCGACCTCGTCGAGAAGGCGCAGCGGACCCATGGGCATTCCGAAGTCGAGCATGGCCTGATCGATTTCCTCGGGGTCGCCGCCCTGCTCGAACATGGCGGCGGCCTCGACGAGGTAGGGCATGAGGATGCGGTTGACGAGGAAGCCGGGCGAGTCCTTGACCACCACGGGGAGCTTGCCGATTTTCCGGACGAAAGAGACGGCGGTGGCTAGGGTTTCGTCGGAGGTGGATTCCGTGCGGACGACCTCGACGAGCTGCATGCGGTGGACGGGGTTGAAGAAATGCAAGCCGACGAGGCGTTCGGGATGGGTGATTGAGGAGGCGAGTTCGTGGATGGGTAGGGCGGAGGTGTTGGTGGCGAGCACGGTATCGGGACGGCAGCGGGCGGCGAGGTCGGAGAAGATTTTTTGTTTGATGGAGAGCTTCTCGACGGCGGCCTCGATGATGAGATCGCAGCGCGATAGGGGAACGCTGCCACTGGCGGGATGGATGCGGTCGAGGCCTCGGGCGGCTTCCGTTTTGGAAAAGACGTGGTGCTTCTGCGCATCGGCATAGAGGCCGGAGATGGATTTCATGCCATGGGCGAGAGCCTCGGGCGAGATGTCCTGGAGTGTGGTTTCGATCTTCCTGGTGGAAAGCCAGTAGGCGATGCCGGAACCCATGAGGCCGGCTCCGATGACGGCTGCCCGTTTGATTTCGCGAGGCTCTGCGGAGCTGTGCTTGTGTTTCTTCGCCCGCTCCTGGAGGAAAAACAGGCGGATGAGCTGGGCTGTTTGCGGGAGGGTGGCGAGGCGCTGTATGGCTTCGAGTTCGGCCTGCTGCGACTGGGCGCGGGTTTTTCCTATCGAAGCGACGGCCACTTCCAGTGCGGCCTCGGGGCCGGGGTAGTGGCCATGGGTTTTCTTGAGAAGCTCTTTCTGCGCCTGGACGCGGATGAGGGCTGCGACGGCTTGGTTGTGGGTGATGGGGTTGTTCGTGTGGTGGCGCTTGCCTTTTTCGAGGAAGCTGAGGGCGTGGGCTTTCAGGTGCTCCTTGGGGACGGTCTGATCGACGAGGCCTTTGCGTTTCGCGAGTTCGGGGGAGTGGATTTTTCCGGAAAGGATGACCGGGAGTGCGTCCTGCAGACCCAGCAGATCTGGCAGGCGTGTGGTGCCGCCCCATGCGGGGAGTATGCCGAGCTGGGTTTCCGGGAGACCGATTACAGTTTCCTGGGAATCGCTGGCGACGCGCCAGTCGCAGGCGAGGGCGAGCTCATAGCCGCCGCCGACGCAGGCACCGTGGATCGCGCAGACGGTGGGATAAGGCAGGTCGGCGATGCGGTTGAAGAGGGTTTGGCCGGTGGCGATGAGGCGGGTGAGTTTTTCGCCGCGCGCGGTGGAGAGTTCGTTCAGATCGGCTCCGGCGATGAAAATGTGAGGTTTTGCGGAGCGGATGAGGAGTCCGGTGACTTCGGGTTGGGCGGTGAGCTCGTCGAGGCGCTCGGAAAGTTCCGCGAGGGTGGCGGAGTCGAAGATGTTGGCCGAGGAACCCTCGCGGTCGAAAACAAGGATCGCTGTGGAGTTCGAGAAGGTGAGGGAGATGTTCATGGGAGTGAGAAGTGCCGGGTGATCAGTGAGAAGCGGAAGACCAGGGACGCTAGGGGCGCTCGAGGTAGAGGGCGGCTCCTTGGCCGCCGCCGATGCAGAGGGTGGCGAGGGCGCGTTTTCCTCCGGTTTCCCGGAGCTGGTCGAGGGCGGTGAGGATGAGGCGGGCACCGGTGGCACCGACAGGGTGGCCGAGGGCGATGGCTCCGCCCCTTGGGTTGAGTTTTTCAAGGGGGATCTCGTAGGCGGGGAGGTCGAGATGGTGGGTGGATGGATGTTTCAAGGATGACAGGACGGCGAGGACTTGGGCTGCGAAGGCTTCGTTGAGTTCGATGAGGTCGGCATCGTCCGGGGTGAGGCCGGAGAGTTGTTTGGCTTTTGCAATGGCGTGGACGGGGCCGAGTCCCATGCGGGCGGGATCGCAGCCGGAGTATGCATAGGCGGCGAGGCGGCCGAGGGGTTCGAGGCCGTGGCGCTTGGCGGCGGCCTCGGTGCCGACGAGGAGGGCGACGGCTCCGTCGGTGATCTGTGAGGAGTTTCCGGCGGTGACGGTGCCGGTGGTGCGGTCGAAGATGGGACGGAGGGTGGAGAGTTTTTCAGGGGTGGAATCGGTGCGGATGCCGTTGTCCTCCGTGATCGCTGTTCCGTTGCAGAAGACGGGGGAGATTTCGGAGTTGAGCTGTTCGCGGTGGGCCAGGGCTTTGGCGTGGGATTCCGCGGCGAACTTGTCCTGGGCTTCGCGGGTGATGCCGAATTCGCGGGAGAGGATTTCTGCGGTGTCTCCCATGATCAGGCCGCTGAACGGATCCGTTAGGCCCAGCTCAAGGCCGATGCGCGGTTTGAAATCCGAGAGGTTGAAACTGGCGGCGGCGGAGAGTTTCTGGCCGGAGGATTTGGCGCGGTTGAGATCTGAGAAATGCTGGGCTGCTTCATGGGGGAAGAGCAGCGGGACATGGGTCATGCTCTCGGTGCCGCCGACGAGGAAAAGATCCCCCTGCCCTGCCGCGATGCGCTGGTGGGCGGCGGTGACCGCCTCCATGCCGGAGGCGCAGTTGCGGTGCACGGTCATGGCGGGGACGTGCTGCGGGATCCCGGAGCGCAGGGCGATGACGCGCGCGATGTTCGCGGCCTCGGCGGGCTGTGCCACGCAGCCGAAGATGACTTCCGAGATCTCGGCGGGGTCGATCCCGGTTTCCGCCAGGAGCGCGGTGGCCGCGGCGCGGCCGAGATCGTCGGCGGTGAGGGCGGCGAGGTCTGTGCCCATCTTGCAGAAGGGTGTGCGGGTGGCGGCTATGATGAACATGGGGAACTTTAAATTTTAAACGATAAACTTGAAGGAAGAGAAACCGCGGATGAGCGCGGATCGGCACAGATCGGATTCTTCGGAAGCGGAAGATTTGGGCAGTGCTGTAATTGAACCGCCAAGTTCGCCAAGGAAGACTGTGGTCTGAGAATCTGGAGGTTTCATTGGGCTGGCTTGGCGGTGAAAAAGGCCTTTCTTTGGTTCAGGCCTTCGGCCTGTTGTCTTTGACTTTCTGTTCCTTGAGTTCCTTTCCTACGCCCTGGAGTTTGCGCATTTCATCCCAGCTGTGGAATTGGATTTCGTTGGGGGCGAATTCGGTGGAGGAAAGGAAGCGGTGGTAAATGGATTCGCGGAGCTGTTCCTCGCCGCCTTTCATGACGACGGCGTGGACGAGGACGATGTCGGACTCAAGGGGGTCGTCGTTGCGCTTGCGGAGCTCGATCTGCCATGCGCCGAGGCCTTCGGTGTCGTCGAGGATGTTTTCGAGCTTGTTGAAATCGACGAGGGTTCCCTTGAGCTTGTCGATGGCGAGGTTCCTGAAATCCGAGACGCGTGAGATTTTCCCCAAAAGGCGCGGGCATGTGCGTCCGCAATGGGGGCATGGCTCGCGGGTGATGCCTTTCTCGATGAGGTCGCCCGTGCGGTAGCGCAGGACGATGGTGCCGCGCGAGTCGAGGTGGGTGAGGACGATCTCCCCAGGCTGGCAGTCCGGGACGCGCTCGCCGCTTTCCGGATCGATGATCTCGATGAAACACATGTCCGGGTAGATATGGAAGCCGGAGGGGTGCTCGCCGTTGGTGGGGAGGCATTCGGTGAAGGCCAGCTTCGCCTCGGTGAAGCCGTAGGTGGACATGATGGCGACGTTTTCCGCACCCATCTCGGAGCAGAGCTCTTTGAGTTTCCGGCGCATGCCGGCGGGGACTTTCTCGCCGCCGAGGACGAGGCGCTTGAGGTTTTTCCAGCGGGATCCGGCGGCCATCCCCTCCTGCAGTAGGTGGTAGAGGAAGGTGGGCATGGCGATGATCGCATCGGGGTCGATCTTGTCGATGATGCGGATGTTGCCATCGGTGCCGACGGTTTTGCCGCCGCCGGTGGAGAGCATGAAGGTGTTGTGTCCGGTGCCCGCGTAATGCGCCTGCCAGAAGGCGAGGTGTGGGGCGAAGGGGAAGGCGTTGACGTGTTTGTTGGACGGATCCGATTGGCAGAGCTGCATGAGGCGGCGCCCCCCTTCCGTCAGGCGGGCGATGTCATGCTGCGTGTATAGAAATGGGACGGGAGCGGAGGAGCGGCCTGTGGTGCTGGTGAGGAGAATGGGGCGGAGTTCCTTTTCGAGGGCGGCTTTCGCGTTGGATGGGCCGGCGGTGAGGGCTCTGAAAATGGTGCGCCATTCCTTTTTCAGGGCGGCCTCATCGGGGATGATCGCGAAGTCGCGCGGGTTTTCAAAGTCGGCCTTGGAGGTGAAAGGCAGTTGCGTGAGATCGTCGGTGGTGCGGATGTCGCGGGGATCGATTCCGTTTTCCGAGAACATGTTCCGGTAGAACCTGGCGAACGGTACGGCGCGGGTTTGCAGGAAGCGCCTGAGCAGCGCGTCCTGGTGGAGGCGCAGGGCTTCAGGCGACGCGTTCGCCCACCATTTGCTTGTCGGGTTTTTCATCGGAGCGGGTCTCTGTGAGGGCGCGGATATCATCCAGGTGGTCGAGTGCGACCTTGCGGCCGGCCTCGATGAAGCGCTCGAAGTTCGCGTAGTCGTTCCATGGCGCGGAGAAATGCTCGGGGCGCAGGGCGATGTCGGCTCGCTTCAGGGAATCGTGGGCGATGCGCACCTGGGCGCAGCGGATCGACTGGCGGAAGGTGTCCACGATGTTTCCCTTCGCGAGGAAGTTGATGTTGCGGTTGATGGCGGACAGGCATCGGTTTGCAAGCGATTGAGGCGGGATCTCATCCTCATCGCCTCGGTACATGCCGGCATCGACCTGCTCGAAGGTAGGGATCACGGAAACGGCGATGACCTTGTCCACGTCCGTGAATTTCCGCAGGGCGCCGACCGGGATGGGATCGACCACGCCGCCATCGACACAGCGGCGTCCGTTGAGGATGACGGGGGCGATGATGCCGGGCATGGCGCAGGAGGCGTGCACCGCATCGGCGATTTTCCCTGTGCGGAGGACGAGGCGCTCCTTGGTGTCCAGATCGGCGGAGATGACGAGGAGTTTCCTTTCCAGATCCTCGAAGCGCAGATTGCCGAGCGAGCGCTCCAGATGAGCCTTCGCCTTGAGGCCTCGGAAAAGTCCCTGCATAGGCGGGAAGATCGGATCGGCGAGTTTCCAGAGCTGGCGGCGGTCGTGCATTTCCTCGGCGAGCTTCACCAGATCGTCGCCGGAAAAGCCGGCCGCCCAGAGTGCGCCGACGTAGGAGCCCATCGAGGAGCCGGAGATTGCATGGATCTCGATCCCGTTTTCCTCAAGCACCTGGAGCACACCGACATGGGCGAGCCCGCGCGCACCGCCGGACGAGAGGGCGAGGCCGAGCTTCGGCTTCTCGGCGGCAGGCTGCAGCGGGCGTTCTCGCCGGTAAGGGCGGGGATCGCCTTTGAGCTTGCGGAGGATTTTTCCAAACATGGATGCGGGCGGTGTGGAACGCGGATCCTTTCCCACGATTCATGTTTACATTACTCCGGCACGCCTCCGATAGCAAACCATTCCCGATTGCCCGCCAGCGGGCAATCGCCTACAGATGCGGAGTGCACCCGCTCCGACATGCCGCCGCCATCCTCGCCAGCTCAGCGATCTCTTGGGGCGCACCCGCTCCGCTGGAGAAGCTGGAAAATTGCACGCTGGTAAAGACCGGATGGGCGGACGGCGACAGTTTTCTTGTTAGAACCGCGGATGGGAAAGAGCTGACCGTGCGACTCTACGGCGCGGATTGCATCGAATACCACGTCACGGATGAAAGCGATGCCCGCAGGCTGCGCGAGCAGCGGAGGTATTTCGGCATCTCCGGTTTCGGGGGGGCTGCGGAGAAATCCATCGCGCTTGCCAAAAGCCTCGGCGGGCTGGCAGCGGAGGAAGTGGTTCGGGCTCTCGGGAAACCGTTCACCGTGCACACCTCTTTCGCGGATGCGCGCGGGGACGGGAGATACCAGCGCATCTACGGCTTCGTCACCACCGCCGATGGCGAGGATCTCGCCAGCCATCTCGTCAAGATGGGCCTTGCCCGCGCCTTCGGCGTTTACAAGCAGACACCCCTTGGGAAGTCCGGCAACGAATACCGCGCCGAGCTCGCAGACCTGGAGCTGCGCGCCGCAAGGCTGGGAAAAGGAGCATGGAAGAAGACCGATTGGGATCAGCTCCCGGAGGAAAGGCGGGCACAGCGTGAGGAGGAGGCGGAGCTGGAAATCGCGACCGGGGCGAAGCGGGAATTCACGGGAAGCCCTGTCAACATCAACAGCGCCGCCCGCGACGAACTGATGCGCATCCCCGGCATCGGCGAGGTCACCGCGAACCGCATCATCGAAGGCCGCCCCTACGATGAACCGGCTGACCTGCAAAAGGTCGAGGGCATCGGCGCGAGGACGGCGGAACGGCTTCTGGGCTACCTGGATTTCGGAAAACCCCGGTAGCCGGGAATCACCTCAGCCCGACCGGCTTTTCGAGGATCTCCTTGAGGACGAATGCGCTGCGCAGCTCGCTGCGCTTGTGCAGGCGATTTCTGATACTCCCTGCAGGCGCGGTGGAAACGGCCCGTTCTCCGGCCTGCTTCGGCGCTTTTGTTGTGCGCGCGCTCTTGGCCTTCTTGAACTCCCGCGCCCGTTCCATGAGAGCCTGCTGGCGGCTGAGCTCGGCGCTTGGATCGAAAGCCTCGAGAAGCGGCGGCGGGCTTTGCCTGCGCAGATCGGGAACGGCGGGGCGCACGGCGTCCGGCACTGCAGCTCCCGAAGGCGGGAGCGGCGGCGGGACGGCAGGCCTCGGGATCCGGCGCTCCGCCTCCATCTCGAATTCCTCGAGTTCATCGGGATGGTAGCCGCCCTCATCCTTCGCCTCGGAGCGCGATTTCAACCACTGCGCGATAGCCCCGACTATCAGGATGATGACGTAGAAATATTCCGAGATGAAATCCATGAAAACGCGACTTTATTTCCCTTCCGCAAGCTCTGCCTTGAAATCCCCCATCGCCCACTGGATGCCGGCCAGGTAGTGGGCCAGCACCTTCGGGTGCCAGTACATCTCGTGGTTGTGGCCGATGGAGCAGTAGAAAACCTTGCCCTTCTCCCAGTTCCGCGCCCATGCCACACCGTAGTCGCTGTCCTTGCGCTTCATCCCGCCGACCTTGTCGGATTTCTCCGGATCGAGGCGGAGCAACATCTCCACCTTCGAGGAGTCGTAGGGCTCCTTGAACTGATAGATCTCCTCGTTGAACTCAAGCCGCTCCCCGCCGAACATCGCCGCCAGCGGATGTTTCTCCATCCCCGGCTCGACGTAGATGCTCACCTTCTTGTTGGCATTCCACGGATGCCCGTCGAAGTAGCCGTTGATCATCTCGCCGTACTCCGGCCAGTCGTAGAAGGTGTCCGTCGCCGCATGGATTCCTACGAAACCGCCGCCGCGCTTCACGTAGGACATAAGGTTGTCCCGCAGGGTCATCTCGCGTTGCTTCGCGGCTTTCTTTTCCTCGTCGGACATCTTTTTCATCTCCTCCTTAGAGGGCGCAAAGGGGTTTTGCGTGGTGCTCAGGAAACAGATCGCATCGAACCCGGCGATATTGTCCTTTTCGAAATTCGCAAGGTCGTCGCTCACCACGGTTTCAAACGCCCCGGTCATTTTCCCCATCTCCGTGAGAGCCAGCTTACCGGTAACGATGGAGGCGTGGCGGAAGCCTGCGGTGCGTGAGAACACGAGGAGCTTGCGGGGCTTGACGGGCTTCGCGAATGCATCCGCCGGCAGGGCGGCTGCGATCTTTTCCTGGGCACCGGCAGGCGGCTGCTCAGTGGCCGGATTGTAGGCGACGAGGCCGAGGGTGATCGCGCCAAGGACGCTTGCGGGTATCAGTGCTTTCATTGGGGGTCGCGGTTCGGGTGCATCATCCACATTCCGGCGCACACTGCCCACCAAAATCTTTCCGTGCTTCCCAAGCTGGGGAATCCCCGCCTAACAACCCATGAATTCAGGATATTGGATGTTTTCCTGCTCCCCCGCCCCACCTTGAGCGCCCCAATCCCTTATTTCATCATGGTTCCGTTGAATTTTCCCGGAAACTTGCGTTGCGGGCCGGCGCAACGGCTGTTTCAGGTGCCTTCGGAAGAAAAGCAAATTCGTGGAGGTCAGACCCGCCAATGAATCCTGCATTGACCTGGGACGGAAAAATTTCATCTTGCTCCGAGACAGGAGTTTTGCCCTAGCTGTATGGCGAAATAACAACCATGGAAACAAAGCATCTCTTGCAAGCATTTCCATTTGTCGCATGTCTTCTTGTCGGATGCGGCAGGGGCTGGCAGATGGATTACGGCAAGCCGGAGGCGCAGTTTCTTCAGGATAGCGTGACCACCCAGGGCAAGGCATGGGTGGGCAAGAAGATTACGGTAAAGGGCGTGGTTACAAAGGTCGAAGTCTCGGATCCGAATGAGGCATGGGTCGAATTGGAAAATGGGATCAAATGCAATTTCCATGAGATGAGGCAGATGGCTGAGAGCGCCAAGGTGGGGGAGACCGTCTATGTGGATGGATTCCTGAAGCGTTGCGACGAAGGTGATGTCCTGATCGATCCCGCGATGTTGCGCGACCCAACCGCTCCGTTCACACCACAGTAACCAAGACGCCGAACCTGCGGCCCGGATGAAATCGGAGACTTGCCCCGGCGTGCCATTCCCATGACGGGCGTGCGGCCACTTGCAACATTCCCGGAACTTGCAACCAGCATGAGACTCGGTCGCCCGCCAACGCTCTTGGCACAAGCACCGCCCATTGCTGGAACAGCCCGGCTGCCACCGTGATCCCCGAGCCTTCTGCCGGGGGCATTCACTTCTTCGGGGAAACCTCCTTATGCCACGCCTCATGGAGCGCCCGCAGGCGAGCTACGGTCTCCGGTTCGGCCTTGAGGTGATCCACCGCCTCCGGGTTTTCGCCCGTGAGGTTGTGGAGGGAGAGGACGGGTTCATCGAGACCCCCCGGGGTCATGGAGATCAGCTTCCAATCCCCGTCGCGCACCGCCCAGTCGCCGCGCCATGCGAAGTGAAGGACACCGCCGTAGGGCGATGGGGCAGCAGCGGATTCGATCAGCGGCAGGAGGCTGTGGCCATCAAGAGCGGCGGCACCGGATTCGCGCTTGATCCCGCAAAGCTCCATGACCGTGGGAAACCAGTCCATGACGGTCATCATCTGGTCGCGCACCTTTCCTTGCGGCAATCTTCCAGGATAGCTGATGATGGCGGGCACTCGGATGCCACCCTCCAGGAAGGTCGCCTTGTGGCCTATCCATTTTCCCGTATTGCCTGCGCCGCTCGCGGCGTAAAGGTGCCCCTTGGGTAGCCCGCTGGTGTGCTTATCACCCCTGATCCGCATGAACGTTTCCTCCGAGTGACCGTTGTCGCTCATGAAGACGATGACCGTATCCTTGCGAAGCCCCAGTTCGTCCAGCTTATCCACAACCCGACCGATGTAGTGGTCGGTGGTGGAGATCATCGCCGCATAGGAACGCAGTGCAGGATCTTCAAGCGAGGCATAAAGCTCATCGAATTTCGCGAGCGCCTGCTCCGGGTAATGGGGAAGGTTCAGTGCGAGGTACAGGAAAAACGGCTTGTCCCGGTTTTCATCGATGAAATCCAGGGACTTACTTACAATGAGTTCCGGGAAATACTCGCCCGGCGCGAACACCTCCGTGGTTCCCTCGTAGAGATCGTGGAAGCCATTGCCATGCAGGAAATGGTGATTGTAGTTGTCGATGAAGCCGCCGCGTATCCCGAAAAAATCATCGAAGCCCTGCTGCTCCGGCCCGTGGTCGCGGTGGGCGCCCAGATGCCATTTCCCGAAGAGGCCGGTGCGGTATCCCGCAGCCTTGAGGGCTTCCGCCAGCGTCACTTCCGCCAGCGCCATGTTGATGCCCTTGGCTCCCCCCATTTGCCCTTGCGTCCAGTCTGTCACCCCGCCGCGCTGAGGATGCCTTCCGGTCAGCAAGGCCGCGCGAGACGGACAGCACACCGTATGCGCGTAAGCTTGGGTGAACCTCACGCCGCTCGCCGCGAGCTTGTCGATATTCGGGGTGATGAGTGCGGTGGAGCCGTAGCAGTTCGCATCGAGCGTGCCTTGGTCATCGGTGAACAGGATGATAACGTTCGGCCTTGTATGCCCGGCGCCGATTTGTAGGGAAGATAGCGCAAGGAAGATGGCAAGAGCACGAAGGCTCATTCGCCGTAAATCCGGGAGGCCAGATAGGATTGAGACTCTCGACATCATGATGCTTGACTTGAGGTATCGCATAAAAGACGACCCGGAAAGCCGAACATTTGAGGATGAAGCAGTTGCTGACGGCACCGTAGGCGAATTACGGAATTTCCCGCCAGCTGCGGTGCGTTCCAGCGTTTCAGCCATGGCTGGAAACGGTCACCGCCGGGACTTAGGCTGAAAAACCAGCCTGAGCAAAGATTCCGCTAGCCCTGAAGATCCGTGTAGGCGCTCTCGCCGTGATCCGTCTGGTCGAGGCCGCTCTGCTCGCTTTTCTCATCCACCCGCAGGCCGACGGTGCACTTCGCAACGGAGAATGCCACGAAAGCCGCAACCCCGCTCCAGGCGATGGTGATCAGCACGGATACCGTCTGCCCCCACACCTGCGAACCCATGGAGATCGTGTCGTTGTAGGCACCCGATCCGCCCATACCCTCGAAGCAGAACACGCCTGTGAGGATGGCTCCGACTATGCCGCCGACACCATGGACGCCGAAGACATCGAGCGAGTCGTCGAAGCCGAGCTTGTGCTTGAGCTTGATCGCGACGTAGTAGCAGAGCACCGCGGAAACGGCTCCGATACAGAGCGCGCCGGGGATGCCCGCCGTGCCGGACGCCGGGGTGATCGCGACAAGACCGGCGACGGCGCCGGTGGCACCGCCGACCGCGGTGACAACGCCGGTGAGGATGCGCTCGATGGCCATCCATACCACCACGGCCGTGGCACAGGCGACCTGGGTCACGAGCATCGCCATGCCCGCGGTGCCGTCCGCGGCGAGCTCGGAGCCCGCGTTGAACCCGAACCATCCGACCCAGAGCAGCGAGGCGCCGATGACGACAAGCGGCACGTTGTGCGGGGTGAGCGGGGATTTCCCGAAGCCCTTGCGCGGGCCAACCATGAGGCATCCCACCAGGCCGGCGACGGCTGCGTTGATATGAACGACAGTGCCGCCCGCGAAATCAAGGACATGAAAGCGGTGGAAGAAACCCTCGTCGGTGTTCCATGCCATGTGCCAGATCGGAAGGTAGGAGATGGTGAACCAGATGATGCTGAAAATCATCACGGCGGAAAATTTGATCCGCTCCGCAAAGGCACCGATGATGAGTGCGGGGGTGATGATCGCGAAGGTCATCTGGAACATCACGAAGATCGTCTCCGGGTAGCCGCCTGCATCGCTGTCCGGCGTCACTCCCTTGAGGAAAAGCTTTTCCGCGCCGCCGATGAAGGGATTGCTGTTGGTGGTGGCGAAGGAGTAGCCGTAGATGACCCAGAGCAGGCTCATCACCCCGGCCATTGCCAGGCACTGGACTAGGATGGAAAGGGTGTTCTTGGAGCGCACCAGCCCGCCGTAGAAAAGCGCGAGGCCCGGCAGGGTCATCAGCAGCACCAGCACGCTGCAGATGAACATGAACGCGGTGTTGCCGCTGTCGAAAGCCGGTGCCTCGTCCTGGGCGAAAAGCGGCAGCGCGGAGGCGGCGAGCAGGGTGGCGGCGATGGCGGATTTTTTCAGGAGACTGGTTGGGTTCATGGTGAGGGCGGTTTCTGATGAAAATGCTTCATGCGATGCGCGGGAACTATGAAGTCCCCGGGAGCATCCGGTAAAGGGGGATTTTCAGGCTGCAATCCGCTTCCCGGCGATTCACGGATCCGTGCGCACGGCACACGCCGGAATTCCCGAACCCGCACGGCTTTCTTCTTGTTTGACCGCCGGGAGCACCGAACGCATCCTCCGCCCATGATCCATCTGCGACAGCTCGCAATCTGCCTCTTCACCATCTTCACCATGACCTCGTGCGGCGGGAACCCGCCGCAGCGCAGGCCACAGCAGCCGCCGCAGGGAAGCGTCCCGGTTCGGGTCGGCTCCATACCCAGGACTCCGCCACCTGCCGTGGTGGCCGAGAGCGTGCTCGTCGTGGATCTGGACAGCGGGCGCAACCTCTACGCGAAAAACGCCGATAGCGTCCGCGCAGTGGCCTCGACCCAGAAGATCATCACCGCCCTCTGCGTGCTGGACGCAGGCGACATCGACAAGACCGTTGTGATCCAGCCGGATGACACCGCCTGCGAGCCGACCAAGCTCTACCTCAGGCCCGGCGAGCGCTACACCCGCCGCGAGCTGCTGAAAGTCCTCATGGTGAAGAGCGCGAACGATGTGGGGCGCGCCCTGGCCCGCGATGTCGGCGGCAGCCAGGAAGGCTTCGCCAACCTGATGAACCGCAAATGCGCCCAGCTCGGGATGCGCAACTCCCATTTCAAGAACCCGCACGGTCTCACGGAACCCGGCCAGTATTCCACCGCGCGCGACATGGGCATAGCCACCCGCGTGGCCTACCGCAGCCCGCTGCTCCGTTCCTACTTCGCCACGAAATCGTTCACCTTCACCTACAACAACGGCCGCACCCGCACCATCGAGAACACCAACAAGCTCCTCAAGACCCTGCCTTACGTGAACGGGATGAAAACCGGCACCACCAACGCATCCGGCCGCTGCCTCATCTCCACCGGCACGCTCAACGGCCGCTCCGTCGCCTGCGTGGTCTTGAAATCCAACACCCCCAACATCTGGTCGGACTCCGAGAAACTCATGCGCTGGGCACTGGAGCGGCCCGGGGCGGAGTAGGCGCCACATCCCCGCCGATGGATCCGCGCAGACAGCTTGGGCATTTGACGGAAAGGAACCTCCTCCGCAGCCTCAGCCCGGGGGAGAGCAAGGGACTGAGGATCACCCGCGACGGGCGGGAACTCTGGAACTTCGCCTCCAACGACTACCTCGGCCTTTCCCACCACCCGGACATCGCCGCCGCCTTCGCGGAAGGCATCGCCAGGTACGGCACCGGTGCCGGCGCATCCCGGCTTGTCACCGGAAGCTCGCATGCCCACACCGCGCTGGAGGAAGGCATCGCTGCGGCGAAACATTCAGAAGCCGCCCTCACCTTCTCCTCCGGCTACGCCACAGCCCTTTCCGCCATCCCCGTCATCTGCGGGAAGGGCGATTTCATCGTCCTCGACAAGCTGGCCCACGCATGCCTCATCGATGCCGCCCGCATGTCCGCCGCCACCCTCCGCGCATTCCCGCACAACGACACGGACAAGCTCGCCAGGCTCCTTGCCGCGCTCCGCGCCAAGCACCCCTCCGCCCGCCTCCTCGTCGCCACCGAATCCGTCTTCTCCATGGACGGCGATCTCTGCCCCCTGCGGGAACTACTAGACATCTGCGAGTTCCATGGGGCGGAACTCCTGCTCGACGAAGCCCACGCCCTCGGCGTCCTCGGCCCGACCGGCATGGGCCTTGCCGAGAAGCTCGGGGTGCAGCACCGGGTCCATTTCCAGATGGGCACGCTCAGCAAAGCCCTCGGGCTGTCCGGCGGATACCTCGCCGCGTCCCGCGATTGGATGGATCTCATCATCAACCGCGCGCGCCCTTTCATATACACCACCGCCCCCGCCCCCGCCCTTGCCCATGCGGCCATCGCAGCCCTCGGCCTCGTCCGCTCCGCCGGGGGAAAAAGGCTCCGGGAAAAGCTTTTCAGGAACGTCTCCCTGCTGCGCCCGAATCACCCGAGCGCAATACTCCCCCTCATCATCGGGGAAAGCGCGGCCGCGCTCTCGGCCTCCGCCGGGCTTGCGGAAGAAGGCTTCCTCGCCCCCGCCATCCGCTACCCCACGGTGCCGAGGAACACCGCCCGGCTGCGCATCACCCTCTCCGCCGGGCACCCGGAGGAAGCGGTGAGAGGTCTCGCAGCCGTCCTAGGAAAAGGGTTCCGATAACCACGCCGAGAGCCTTTGCCGCCCGCACTCAAGCGCCCAGCATCGAGACAAGATGGATCGCCAGGTCGTGCTTGGGTGCCTTGGGGAAGTGCTCGGTGCGGTCCGGGAAGACGAGGAGGGCTTCGTTGTCGTGAGAGTCGAAGCCGATGTCGGCGCGTGAAACATCGTTGGCGACGATGAGATCGCAGCCTTTCTCCTCCAGCTTGAGGCGGGCATTGGCCTCGAGGTTTTCGGTTTCAGCGGCAAACCCTGACAGGAACCCGGTAAATCCGATGGGCTTGCGGGCAGAGCCGAGTATGTCTTTGGTCTTGACCAGCTCAAGGGTGAGCGAGTCACCGGATTTCTTGATCTTCTCCCCGGCGGGATGGGCGGGCGTGTAATCCGCGACGGCAGCGGCGAAGAAGGCCGCATCCATCTTTGGGAGATAATTCCCAACGGCCTGGAACATCTCCGCCGCCGATTCGACGGGAATGAAATCGACCCCATCGGGAACATCCAGCGAGGTCGGCCCGGAGATGAGGAGCACCTGGTGGCCGGCGTGGACGGCGGCCTGGGCGATGGCATAACCCATTTTCCCGGACGAGCGGTTAGTCAGGTAGCGGACGGGATCGATCGCCTCACGGGTGGGGCCTGCGGTGATGAGGATTTTCATGCCGGGGCCGGGCGGCTATTCGCCCGCCTTGCCTGGGTTGAGCCTCTCCAGCTCCTTCTTCGCGCCGGCAAGCTGTTCCTTGGTCAGGTTTTTCTCCACTTCCTCGATGAAGGCGGCGGCGTTTTCCTCGCCTCGCTCACCGGCAATCGTCGCCAGCGCCCATGCGATCTCAAGGTTTTGCTTCGTGCCCGCGCCGGCTGCGTTCAGTCGGGCGATGGCAAGGGTGGCTCCCGGATGCCCCTGCTGCGCGGCGAGGGTGTAGAGCTGGAGGGCGTTCTCGAAATTCTGGGGGACGCCGGCCCCGCGCTCATGGAGGGTCGCCAGGTTGTTCTGGGCGGGTGCAAAATTCGACTGCGCAGCCCTGCCGAACCATGAGACGGCGGCGGAGAGATCGGCGACACCGAGTTTTCCGGAAAGGTAGAAGATGCCGAGCTCATTCTGCGCGAAGGCAAGCCCGCCGTTGGCAGCGGTGAGGAGGTGCGAGTAGCCTTTCGCGAGATCCGGCTTCTCCTTGTTGAGTATCATCCCCGCCAGCTCGAGGTGCGCCTGTGCGCTGCCTTTTTCGGCGGCGACCTCTAGGAGCTCGGTGGCCTTCTCCTCGTTCTTTTCCGCACCCTTGCCATTGGCATACATCCCGGCGGCGCGGATCATGCTGTCCACCTGGCCTGCTGCGGCGCCCTTCTCGTATTCCGCGAGGGCGGCCTTCTCATCCTTTTTCACACCTTCCTGGTAGATGCCCAGCGCCAGGTAGCCGGATGCATCCTTTTCGGCGATGGCCTTTGCGATCCACTCCTTGCCCTTTTTCTCGTCGCGGAGCTTCTCATCACCGGTTAGGAGGCGGGAGCCGAGGTTGACCATCGCCGAGGTGTCGCCTTTGGCCGCGGCGGCACCGTAGTATTGGAGGGTCAGCTCCGGTTCCATTTTCTCCGGAAAGCCCATCTGGCCCTCGTAGAAGGCGGCCAGGAAATTCATCGACGCGACATCGCCGGCGGCAGACGCCTTCTTCCACCATGAAACACCGGTCTCGGCATCCGGCTTCTCGGTGAAGCGGCCGCGCAGGAAAAGCTCCCCGAGGATGCGCCCGGAGACCGCGACATCCTTTTCCGCCTGCTTTTCAAGCAATGCCTGCGCCTCCCTGGAATCGGCCGCCGCCCCTGTGGAAGCCAGGTTTATGGCGAGCCGGTAAATGGAGTCCGCATGACCTTTCGCAGCACCCTGCCTGTAGTAGCCCAGCGCCCGCTCGCGCGATTGCGGAAGTCCCTTGCCGGTTTCGCTTGCGAAGCCCAGCAGGTAGATCGCGTCGGCATCGCCCGCTTCCGCGCGCGGCGTGGCCAAGCGCACCGCCTCGTCGAATTCGCCTGCGGCGAAAGCCTCGTCGGCCTTTCCGGCGGGGGCGGTCGTGTCGGTTTTCCCGAGATCCTTGAGCGCTGGATCGGAGGCTTGCAGGACGGAGGAGTCGTCCTTTGCGTCAAGGGAAACGGCACCCATGGCCGGGAGCTGGCAGAGAATCGCGACGGCGAATAGGTTTAGTGGCTTCACGGCCAACTTCTTACGCCTTGCACCGTGGAACGCAAGCACGCTCTTCATGCCGGACGCCCGAGCAGCCCGGACAATCCGGCGATGTGTGCGGCAACCCTCTTGCCCAAGGGGGCGCAGCTCGGCGTCTCGAAGGTGAAGGAGAGCGGGCAGCCGCTCTTCGCAAGGTAGATGGCCTCAGGCCAGGACTCGGGGAGATCCGCCTCGGCCCGGTGATGGATCCAGCCGGGACCGCGTACTTCGTGACCGTCGATCTCCGGACCGGGCTCCGGTTGGAAATGCGGGGAAACGGCGGCGAGCACGCATGCGGCGCGGCGGGGATCGTCCGCGCCGGTATTGATCTCGTAGAGATAGAAGCCCTGAGATTCCCAGTCCTCGTGGAGGGAGACGAAGAGATCCGGCACCGGGCGGGTGGCGAGCCAAGCGGTGTGGGCGGCCACTTCCGGGCTGGATTTCAGGAGGTAGTCCCGGTTCGGGTCCAGACCCGCCCGGTTCTCGCGGGTGCCGAGGGCAAGGCCGCCGGGGTTGAGCGCCGGGCAGATCATCCAGCGGTTGGTGCCATGGAAACATCCGGCACGCATCATTTCCAGCAGCGCAAGCGGCCCGGCAGGCTCATCGCCATGGATGCCGGAGGAGAGATATGTGATGGGCACATCGCCGTCTTTCTCCCACGCGATGAGCGGCCCGTCGGCGGTCTCCATGAGGGTGCTGTGACGGAAGCCGCAGGCGCGGGCGGCGGCGGAAAATTCCGGAAGGAAGGCTGGCCAATCGAAAAATTCTGGCATGGGCGGGATTGGATCAGGATTCCACGAAAATCTCCGCGAAGAATTTCTGCATGTCCTCCCATGAGCGGGCGTCCGCCCTCGCATCGTAGGCGGCCCCCTTGCTGGCATCATCACCCGCCATTTTCTGGGTGAAGGCATGGACGGCACCGCCATACATGGTCAGCTGCCAGTCTGCGCCGGCATCGGACATTTCAATGCGGAAAGCCTCCACCTCGGCAGGCGGGACATAGGGATCGATGGCACCGTGGAGGCACAAAACCCTTGCCGGGATTTTACCCGCCTTTGCGCCCATGCCTTCCGCAGCGGCAAGCCCGCCGTGGAAGGAGATGACACCGGAAATCTTGGTTCCGGCCCTGGCAAGCTCCAGGACTCCCGTCCCGCCGAAACAGTAACCGATGGCTGCGATCCTGGTGGTGTCCGTCCTTTCGTCTTTCTCCAGAACCTCAAGCCCGGCGAGAATGCGGGCGCGGAATAGCTCCCTGTCCGACTTGTATTTCCCCGCCTCCTCACCCGCCTCCGGAGGCTGGGGCCGTATGCCGGCCCCGTAGATATCTGCGGCGAAAACATTGTAGCCCAGCTCCGCCAGCATGCGGGCGCGCATTTTCTCGTAATCGGTGAGTCCCGTCCATTGGTGGATGATGAGGATGCCCGGGCGCTTGCCATCGAAACCATCGTCGTAGGCATGGAACCCCTCCAGTTCCACCCCGCCCTGCTCATATGGTACGGATTTCTCGACGATGCCGCCATGCGCCCCAAAAACCCCCGCCAGTGCGGCCAGCAAGCCAAATAACGTTTTCATTGCAGCCACTCAATGCGCGGGAAGGCAGGAAGTCAAACCGCGAGCTTGGGGGCACCTGCGGGGAATATAAGCAAATCTTAATATTATCAAGTTACATATATTTTGAAAATTAGTTATATATTTATCTTGTCAGCCGCCCTGTTCGTGGAGATTTTACGCATGTCTGTTGAATCATGGACATTCCCCCACCCCCCCAAACCATGAAAATGAAACTTCCGCTAATCGCGGCTATATGTTGTGGCCTCAGCTCCGTTGCTTCGGCCTTCTCCCTGGACTTCTCAGGACGCAGCATCGGCGATGCCCTGCCAATCACGATCAATGTCCCAGGCTATGGGGATGTCGATTTCAGCCCGGTATCAGGTGTCCTTGAGATCGCCTCCTACACCCCGCCTTCCACGGGCTCGAATGCCATCTCCTTCGACAACAACGAGATGATCGAAATCACTTTCAAGGGCCTTACGCCGACCGATGTTACGTTCCAATACATCGGAGTGAACGCAGGGGAAAGCTTCGCCTTCGATACGGTTTCCGGCGACCCGAAAAAATTCTGGCTCCAGTTTGCCAGCACCCCCGGCAAAGGCGATGGCAAGGCCGGCCTCCAATCGGTCGAGTTCAACGCGGTTCCCGAGCCAAGCACCTCGCTGCTCGGAGCGATCGGCTGCTCCCTTCTTGTCCTCCGCCGCAGGCGTTAGGCGCACAGGTTGGATTTCCCTAAGCAAACATGCCCAGCAATGGGCATGTTTTTTTGTTCCGCTTCAAGGGATGGAAACGCTCGTCTCGGTGAGAACTGCGGTTTCCCTATAAATCAGCCTGTCACCGACATATCTCGTTTTCTCCTCTTTGACGATGCCGATGCCGGGTGCGAACCATGTCGTCTTGCGGATGTCGAATTGCCCGTCGTTGCCAACCATGAGCAGGCGGATTGCCCGATGTTTGCCTGTCGGCACCTCGACCGCTTCGCGGGCGACGACACGGATCTCCCTGTTGATCGCACCTTCCTGGATGCTGAACGGCGCGACTTCCTGACCCGGACGCATCCCTGCGATGACGAAGGGTATGGCCGTACTCAGCCAGAGCGGCTTCGCGCCGGGGACGTCGGGTTTGCCGGTGCCCAGCATCATCACCCTGTCCTCAAGGATATCCACATATTCGCGCACGGTCTCCTGGCCCGGGATAACCACATCAAACGCCTGTGAATCGGGCAGCTTCTCCGAAACCGCGATTTTGCCGAGGAAAGTCCGGGTCATCTCGTTGTCCAGCTCGACGGCGGCGCTGCCTTCCGAGGTGATCCCTGCCGGAATCTCGACGCGCAAATCATATTTCCAGAAATCGCCTTTCTTGACCGGCAGGATGGGCATGTCCGCAGCCTTGATGTCAAGGGCGATGGGGCTGCTGGGGGCGGCTTCGGGCGAGGCTTTGCCATCCTTCTCGCAGGCGGGCAGACAGAGGGCGAATGACAGGGCGATGAATGTCGGATGTGGGTTCATGCGGGTCTGAGGCTAGAAGACGGGCCTTGAGCAGTTGCTGCCACCACCGGAGTAAGGCGCACCGAGCCTGGCCGACTTGCGCAGCTGTGGGAAGCGCAATCCCTCCCGCCCCCTCATCCTCAGGGTGAGGAACACGGCAGCGAAAGCCAAGGGGATCAGTGCGGCGGCACCCAGGGCGGCCGAGAGCTTGAGCAGGCGTTCCCGTCTATCCCTTTCCAACTGCAACTCCAGGCGCTTGTTGATCCGTTCTTCGGTGTGCAACAATGCGCCGCCCAGCCAGTAGCGGATCGCATCGGCCGCCTCGACCGAGGCCGCGCGCACCTTGCCGAAATCCGTAGGCTCGGCTGCGGCGCGCTTTTCGGCTGCGGCGATCATGTGTTTCACGGATTCCGGTTTCAGTGCCGCGGCCATGACCTCACCGGGAAAAATCCATGGCGAACCCTGCTTGCCGGGCACATGCAGCACAACGGAATTCACGGTTGTCGTCGCCCACTTTTCCGCGAATTCCCTCGCAACATGCATGGGGGGCGCATCTCCGATCTCGGGAAGGATGACGACGAGGATATCGATGCCCTCGTTTTTCAGGATTTCGCGCAGCGGTGCGGAGATATCATCCTTTTCCTGAGGGGTGAGGACGCCCTTGGGATCGAAAATCGAGTTTCCCGTTCGCTCCCCGTATTTGAAATTCGACTGTGTCTGATCCGCACCCGCAGGGATGCAGAGAAGGAGGCCTAGGAAGGCGGCGAGGATCTTCATGGTGAGGTGAGCTGTTTCTGGGAGCGCTTCCATGCCGCCTCGAGGAGCACCCTTGCCTTGCGGAGGAAGGAGACGACCGCCTTGCCGGCGTGGCCGCGCCGCAGGGGTTCAGCGGTTTCGGCCAGCGCCGTGTCCCACATCTCGTCGGATAGCCATACCTCGGCGCGGTATCCGGCGGTGACGGAAGCCCGGCCGGAATTGGAATCGATGAGCAGGAGGATAGTCCACTCGCGGTCTTCCCCAGTCTCCCCGGGGAGCAGGGGAGAGGCGTTCATCAACCAGAAGCCAAAGAGCGGAAGACTCACGCCGGAATCGAGGGCGACCGCGCAGATACGCCAATTCAACTGAGGGAACTTTTTCCGGAAAGCTTTGACCTCAGCCCCTATCATTGCCTGATCCTTTCCATCCCAGACATCCGCGACATCCAGGAGTTCGAAAAGCGGCGGCGGACTGTCGCCGAACATCTCCATGGTCTTCGCGCCGGTGAAGCCGCAGGCCCCGCACCATTTGGCCTCGCGATCCACCTTTGCGTGGCATGCAGGGCACGAGACGCCGCTGATGGCGAATCGTTTCGGCGAATACTCGCGGTCTTCCGGACTCATCGTTGCAATCTTATGGAGGTGGATTTCCCGTGGGCGTCCAGGCCTTCGAGGCGGGCGAACTCCTCAATGACCGTGAGGGATTTCCTGACCGCTGCCTTGCCCATTCTCACGATGCTCGTGCGGCGCTGGAACTGATCGGCGCGCAGCCCGGAGAAGGAACGGCCCGCGCCGCCTGTGGGCAGCGTGTGGCTGGGGCCGGCCAGGAAATCGCCCACGGCGACCGGGGAATCCGCGCCGAGGTAGATCGCCCCTGCGGTGCGGATCCGCGCGAGGACGGCGGCCTCGTCCTCCACCACCAGCGAGAGGTGCTCCGGGGCGAAATCGTTGGAGATCGCGATGCCCTCCTCGATGGATTTCACGTGCAGCAGGAAGGTTCCGTTCTTCAGCACTTCCCGGATCATCTTGGCCCGGCTGAGTGTGGCGGACTGCTTTTCGATCTCGCGCACCACCTGGTTGAGCAAGCCCTTGGACGGGGTGGCGAAGCCGACGATGCTGTCGCCCCCGTGCTCCGCCTGGGCGAGCATGTCGGCCGCGATGTAGGCGGCCTTCGCCGAGGAATCCGCAAGGATCAGGATCTCGCTCGGGCCGGGCAGGAGATCGATGGACACCGCGCCGACAAGCTGGCGTTTCGCCTCGACCACGAAACGGTTTCCCGGGCCGAAGATGCGGTCAACCGGGCGTATGGTTCTCGTGCCCAAGGCCATTGCGGCGATGGCTTGTGCGCCGCCGACCTTGATCGCCTCGGTGACGCCCGCCTGATGCAGGGCGTAGAGCAACGCGGGGTTCACCTTCCCATCGGCCCCGCAGGGGGTGGCGGCGAAAATTTCCGGGACACCCGCGGCCTGCGCGAAACCGGCGGTCATCAGCGCGGTGGAAACGAGCGGGGCTTTGCCTCCGGGGACATAGACGCCGACGCGGTCAAAGGGTGTGAAGCGCTCGCCGACGGTTGCGCCTTCCGCGTTTTTTCCTGACCAGTCCTTGCGCATGCTTCTCTTCGCGAAAGCATGGATGTTGGCGAGGCTGCGCCGGACGGCTTCGCGAGTCTCTGCGGTGACCCCGGCCGCCGCCTCCGAGAATTCCTTTTCGCTCACGAAAAGGCCTTTCGCGGAGAGCTTTGCGCCATCGAAGCGGTCGGTCAGCTCAACGAGGGCGCGATCACCCTGCGACGCGACTTTCCCGATGATGTCGGAAACGAGGTCTCGCACCGAATCCTCGGGGATGGCCCTGCGCCGGAGCCGCTTGACAAACGCGGCATAGGCAGCGTCCTTGTGGGAGAGAATTTTCATACTTGTGGCTGCGGGGAAGATGCACGATCCAACCGTGACCGCCAACCTCCAATCACGAGTCCCGCAGCGTTTCCTTGCGTGCCTCCGCATCCTGAAAGGCCATGCCTTGCGGGTGCGTATGTCCCAACGTTTTTCCAAATGCCAAGATTCCTCAATATCCTGTTCCCGGTCGCACTCATCATGCCCTATCCTGCGGTTGCGGAGGCGGAGATCCTGTTCAACCGCGATGTCCGGCCGATTTTCCTGAAGCACTGCACCGCCTGCCATGGCGGCGTGAAAGAGGCGGGAGGGATCTCGATGATCTTCCGAGAGCGCCTGCTCATCGAGGGGGAGTCGGGGAAAATCGCTGTCGTCCCCGGAAAGCCCGAGGAATCCGAAATGATCAGGCGGGTGAGACACACCGATCCGGATGAAATCATGCCGAAGCCCAAGCACGGCCCGCCGCTCGTGGAGGCCGAGATCGCGGTGTTGGAAAAATGGATTTCCCAAGGCGCAAAGTGGGAGGAGCACTGGGCCTTCATGCCGCCGGCGGAAACGGAGGTCAGGGATCTCAAGAACGAGGCGTGGGTTTCCCAGCCGCTCGACAGGTTCGTCCTCAAAGGAATCGAGAATGCCGGGTTATCGCCTTCGCCGGAAGCAGGCGCGCCCGAATGGCTGCGCCGTGTGAGCTTCGATCTCACCGGCCTCCCACCGGCGGTGGATGATGTGAAGGCGCTTGAGGCGGCATGGGAAACCGATGGCGACAAGGCACGGGAGGAGGCGGTGGACAAATTGCTGGCATCGCCCGCCTATGGCGAACGCTGGGCGGCCGTCTGGCTCGATCTCGCCCGCTATGCCGATACGTTCGGTTTCGAAAAAGACCCCCACCGCGATATCTGGCCGTGGCGGGATTGGGTGATCCGCTCCCTCAACGCGGACATGCCGTACGACCAATTCACCATCGAACAGCTCGCGGGCGACCTACTGCCGGATCCCACACCCGACCAGATCCTCGCCACCGCCTTCCAGCGAAACTCCCAGACCAACACCGAGGGCGGCACCGATGACGAGGAATTCCGAGTCGCCGCAGTGATCGACCGCATGTCCACCACCTGGACGACTTGGCAGGCGACGACGTTCGGTTGCGTGCAGTGCCACTCGCATCCCTACGATCCCATCGCGCACGACGAGTTCTACGAGTTCATGGATTTCTACAACCAGAGCGAGGACTCGGACCTGAACTATGAGTTCCCGAAACTCAAGCTCGCCGGGGCGGATTTCCTGAAACTGGAGAAAGAAACCCGTATGCTCCGCGAGGAGCTCGATGCGGAGGGGCGCGGCATTTCCGATGTCGCGTGGGCGAACCTGCGGGACATCCAGCTCACCCCACAGTTCGGCACCCTGGAAGCGGATGAATCCGGCCTCATCACCAGCGAGGGCACGCTGCGCCGAGGCGTCACCCACAAGGTTTCCGGAATGACCGGAGACTTCGATGCCATGAAAATCTCCATCTTCCCGGAAAGCGACGACCCGAAGGATTGGCCGCAGATCGGCGTGATGGTCACGGATTTCCTGATGGAAAAGGTTTCCGCCGACGGCAAACGCACCGCCATACCCATGGCCGAGGTCATCGCCGATTACCTCGTCGGCCCCTCCGATCCGATGAGCGCCTTCGCCCAGCAACCGGGCGGCGAAAAGTTCAAGCGCTTCATCGGCCCGGGCGGCGCGGGTGGCGGCGGCGCTGGCTTCGGGGAATACCCCCGCCTCACCGGGCCGAGATGGTTCGTCCTGCTGCCGGAAACGCGGGTGGGGATGGGTGAGGGCGAGCGCATCGAGGTCTCTCTGAAACAGGGTGCGAACGCGAACGAAAGCCAAGGCACCTACCTGAGGAAATTCCGCATCGAGGTCGCGGAGGACGACCGCTACGCAACCCTGCGCAGCAATGCGGAGCGGGCGGAGAAATGGCAGCGCGTGATGTCGAACCGTGACCGCCTGGCCGCAATGAAAGGCACGGAAGTGCCCGTGATGCGCGACCGATCGACCCATGGCAAACGCGACACCCGCGTCTTCGCGCGCGGCAACCGCATGACCAAGGAGCACCCCGTAAAGGCCGATGTCCCGGATCTTCTCAAACAGGGCTACGAAGGCGGAAAAGACGGCAACCGCCTCGACCTCGCCCGCTGGCTGGTCAGCGGTGAAAACCCGCTCACCTCCCGCGTGATGGTCAACCGCCTGTGGGGCGAAGTTTTCGGGATCGGCATCGTGGAGAGCGCGGAGGATTTCGGGACATCCGGCACCGCCCCCAGCAACCTCGCCCTGCTCGATCACCTCGCGCTGCGTTTCCAAGGCGAGCATGGCTGGTCGATGAAAAAGGCGTTGCGCGAGATCGTCCTGTCATCCGCCTACCGCCAGACATCGAAGGCGACCCCGGAACTCATCGAGAAGGATCCGAAAAACCAGCTCGTCGCCCGCGGCCCGCGCAACCGGCTCACCGCGGAGATGGTGCGCGACCAGGCGCTCGCCGTTTCCGGTCTGCTCGCTCCGAAAATGTTCGGCCCGTCGGTTTTCCCGCCCCAGCCGGCCGGGGTGTGGAGCTCGGTGTACAGCGGCGCGAAATGGAACGAATCGAAGGGCGAGGACAGGTACCGCCGCAGTGTCTATACCTATCAGAAGCGCACCAGCGGCTTCCCCGGCTTCCTCACCTTCGATGCGCCGAGCCGCGATGTCTGCACCGCCCGCCGCATCGTTTCCAACACCCCTTTGCAGGCGCTCGTCACCATGAACGACCCCGCCCACATCGAGGCGGCGGCGGCTCTCGCCGATAGGATGCGCCAACGCGGCGGCAGCACCTCAGACCAGCTCGGCTGGGCTTATTTCGCGGCGACACAAATCCATGCGGATGCGGAAACGGTTGCGGAACTCACCTCCCTCTACGAAGATCTGAAAAGGGAAGACCACACGACATCCGCCAAGCTCGGAGCCGATCCCGCGCTCACACTCACCGCCAACACCATCCTCAACCTCGACGCCGCCCTTTCGAAATGAACGACCTCGAACAACGCCTCCGCATGGAGGAGCTGACCCAGCTCACCCGCCGCCATTTCCTCTCGAGATGCACAACGGGCCTCGGCGCGATGTGGATGGCGGGCATGGGAGGAAACGCCTTCGGAGCCTCAGCGAAACTGGTAAAGGATCCCGCCCGGCCTCTCGCGCCCGCCGTGCCCCAGCTCCCGGGAAAGGCGAAGCGCGTGATCTACCTCCACATGGCCGGAGCACCCTCGCAGCACGAGCTTTTCGACTACAAGCCGGAGCTCCAAAAGCTCGATGGAAAGGAATGCCCCAAGGAATTCCTCGAAGGCAAGCAGTTCGCCTTCATCCAGGGCATCCCGAAAATGCTAGGCCCGCAGTTTCCCTTCAAGCAGCACGGCGAGAGCGGCGCATGGATTTCCGACCGGCTCCCGCACCTCGCCACGATGGCGGACGAGCTTTGCATCATCAAGTCGATGCATACCGACCAGTTCAACCACGGCCCCGCCCAGCTGCTTGTCCACACCGGCACTCAGAATCCCGGTGCACCGTCCATCGGCTCATGGGCGACATATGGCCTAGGCTCGGAAAACCAGAACCTGCCGGGTTTCATCGTCCTGACATCAGGCGGAAAGAATCCGGATGCGGGGAAATCCGTCTGGGGCTCCGGCTACCTCCCTTCCGTCTATCAGGGCGTGCAGTGCCGCTCCGAAGGGGAACCGGTGCTTTATTTGCAAAACCCGCAAGGCGTCACCCGCGAGATGCGCCGCCGCTCGCTCGACACGATGGATCGCCTCAACCAGCGCATCGCGGAGGAGACCGGTGATCCGGAGACCGTCACCCGCATCGCACAATACGAGATGGCCTACCGGATGCAGATGCACGCGACGGATGCCTTCGACCTGAAACAGGAAAACGAGGATACCCACGCGATGTATGGCACGGAGCCAGGCAAGGAATCCTTCGCCAACAACTGCCTGCTCGCCCGCCGCCTCGCCGAGCGCGGCGTGCGCTACATACAGCTCTTCGATTGGGGCTGGGACTCCCACGGCACCGGCAAGGACACCGCCCTCAACTTCGGATTCTCAGATCTCTGCACCAAGATCGACAAGCCCATCACCGCCCTCCTCAAGGATCTCAAGCGCCGCGGCATGCTGGAAGACACCCTCGTCGTCTGGGGCGGCGAGTTCGGGCGCACGCCCATGCGCGAAAACCGCGGCGGCGGGGAAATGTCTTTTATCGGCCGCGACCACAACCCCGGAGCCTTCACCATCTGGATGGCCGGAGGCGGCGTGAAAGCCGGCACATCATATGGCGAAACCGACCCCATCGGCTACGAGGCGATCAAGGACAAGGTTTCCGTCCACGAACTCCACGCCACCATGCTCCACCTCCTCGGTTACGATCACGAGAAATTCACCTTCCCCTTCCAGGGCGTCGGCCAGCGTTTGACCAACATCACCAAGCCGGGGACGAAAATCGTCAAGGGCCTGCTGGCCTAGCGGAGATCCAGCTTTCCCATCGTCCTTGCCGAAAGCCCCGCCGGGCCGGAAACCCCAAACTCGTGCACCTTCCCAGGGTGCGGATCGCATTGAATACATCTAGCCCTTGACAAAGTCCAGATTATCGATGGTCTTGGATATGTGACCCCTCCCATCGAACTCCTGCGCAAGCACGGCCTGCCGGTGACCGCACAGCGCCTCGCGGTGCTGCGCGCCGTATCCGGGCGGCCTCACGCCACGGCGGATGAGATTGCCACCGATGTCCGTGCGGAAATCGGCACCATCTCGCGGCAGGCAGTCTATAACACCGTAGGCCTGCTCGCGGAAAAAGGCCTGATCCGCCGCATCCAACCCGCCGGATCCCCTGCACGTTACGAGGACAGGACGGGCGACAACCACCACCACCTCATCTGCCGCAGCTGCGGCAAGACCATCGATGTGGATTGTGCCGTCGGCCACACTCCCTGCCTCACCGCCAGCGCGGATTGCGGCTTCCACATCGACGAGGCGGAGCTTGTCTTCTGGGGCACTTGCCCGGAATGCCGCAAAACATGCCACCCCTGAAATTTCCCAAACCAGAAACCACAATACCCAAACCAAACGATACCATGTCAGAACCAAAATGCCCCTTCGGCCACACCTCCGCCACCACCGGCGGTGCAACCAGCAACCTGGACTGGTGGCCGAACCGCCTCAAGGTCGAGCTCCTCACCCAGCATTCCGAAAAGTCCGACCCCATGGGCGGCTCCTTCGACTACGCCGAGGAATTCAAGAGCCTCGATCTCGCCGCCGTGAAAAAGGATCTCGCCGACCTCATGACCGATTCCCAGGACTGGTGGCCGGCGGACTTCGGCCACTACGGCGGGCTCTTCGTCCGCATGGCATGGCACAGCGCAGGCACCTACCGCACCGGTGACGGTCGCGGCGGCGGCGGCCGCGGCCAACAGCGTTTCGCCCCCCTCAACAGCTGGCCGGACAATGGCAACCTCGACAAGGCGCGCCGCCTGCTCTGGCCCATCAAACAAAAGTACGGCCGCAAGATTTCCTGGGCCGATCTCATGATCCTCGCCGGAAACGTCGCCCTCGAGACGATGGGCTTCAAGACCTTCGGCTTCGGAGGAGGCCGCGCCGATGTCTGGGAACCCGACCAGGACGTCTACTGGGGGCGCGAGACCGAATGGCTCGCCACCAGCGACAAGCCCAACGCCCGCTACTCCGGCGAGCGCGACCTCGAAAACCCCCTCGCCGCCGTCCAGATGGGTCTCATCTACGTCAATCCGGAAGGCCCCGACGGCAATCCGGATCCCCTGCTAGCCGCCCACGACATCCGCGAGACCTTCGCCCGCATGGCCATGAACGACGAGGAAACCGTCGCCCTCATCGCAGGCGGCCACACCTTCGGGAAAACCCACGGAGCCGGCCCGGCGGATCACGTCGGCCCGGAGCCGGAGGCGGCGGGGATCGAGGAACAGGGCTTCGGCTGGATGAGTTCCTACAAGTCCGGGAAAGGCGCGGACGCGATCACCAGCGGCCTTGAGGTCACATGGACCCAGACCCCCACGCAGTGGTCGAACTACTACTTCGAGAACCTGTTCGGATACGAATGGGAACTGACGAAAAGCCCGGCCGGTGCCCACCAATGGGTCGCCAAGGATGCGGACGATGTCATCCCGCACGCCTTCGACGCCTCCAAAAAACAGAAGCCCACGATGCTGACCACGGATCTCTCGATGCGCTTCGATCCGGCCTACGAAAAGATCTCCCGCCGTTTCATGGAAAATCCGGACCAGTTTGCGGACGCCTTCGCCCGTGCCTGGTTCAAGCTCACCCACCGCGACATGGGACCGAAGGTGCGCTACCTCGGCCCTGAGGTTCCGGCCGAGGATCTGATCTGGCAGGATCCCATCCCCGCCGTGGATCATCCGCTCATCGGTGAAAGCGACATCGCCGCGTTGAAAGTGAAAATCCTCGGCTCCGGCCTGACCGTTTCCCAGCTCGTTTCCACCGCATGGGCATCCGCCTCCACCTTCCGCGGCTCCGACATGCGTGGCGGCGCGAACGGCGCCCGTATCCGCCTCGCCCCGCAGAAAGACTGGGCTGTCAACCAACCGTCGCAGCTCGCCCACGTCCTCGAAGTGCTGGAGGCCATCCAGTCCGAGTTCAACGCCTCCGGGAAAAAAGTATCCCTCGCGGATCTCATCGTCCTCGCCGGTTGCGCCGGGGTCGAAAAAGCCGCCAAGGATGCCGGCCACCAGGTCACCGTCCCATTCACCCCGGGCCGCATGGACGCCTCCGCCGAACAGACAGACGTCGAAGGCTTCGAGCCGCTGGAGCCCTTCGCCGATGGTTTCCGCAACTACCTCAAGGGGAAATCCAGCATCCCCGCCGAGGCATTGCTCATCGACAAAGCCCAGCTCCTCACCCTCACGCCCACCGAGCTGACCGTCCTCATCGGCGGCATGCGCGTGCTCGGCACCAACGCGGACGGCGAAGCCTACGGAGTCCTCACCGAAAAACCCGGCACACTCAGCAATGACTTCTTTGTCAACCTGCTCGACATGGCAACCGAGTGGAAACAGGCATCGCCCTGCGGCAACGCCTTCATGGGAGTCGATCGCAAGACCCGCCAGCCGAAGTGGACCGCCACCCGCGCGGATCTCGTCTTCGGCTCGAACTCCATTCTCCGCGCCCAGGCGGAAGTCTATGCCTGCGCCGATGGCGGAGAGAAATTCGTCAGGGATTTCATCGCCGCCTGGACCAAGGTCATGGAGCTGGACCGCTTCGATCTGAAAGGCTGATCCAAGCAACCAATCCCAACAGGGGCCTGCGGTTCATGCCGCAGGCCCCCTTTTTTGCTCAAGTGACTACATGACCCCAGGCGTAAGTCAGACAGATTGAATCTAACCAGTCTGAGGAAAATAAATAAAGGATGTTACGATGAGGAACCTGATCCGAATGGCACGGGATTAAGCGTCTTTTCGTTGAGCCAGCTTGAATCACGCCAGCTTCCGGAAGCGCTGGGAATGTCGTTGAATTTGTTGTGGTGAGGCAGGTCACAAGGCCTTGCCTTGGCGACGGATCCCTTTCCCTGCAAGGGTTCCGTGATCGAAATCGGGCTTAATCCCGTGCCATTCGAACCTGACCCCAAAAGACTGATGATTTCAGGTAAATTGACCAACCGCTGGCCTGCACCAAGGCTGCTGGCAATCTGTCTGTCATTGTCCGAATCCCCCCACGTCCCTTCAACCCAGCCCAACCCGCAGATCCCTGACACTCCAGAGCACCCCAGCCGCCGCCTTGCCATTGCCCCGCATCCGACGCGCCCCACCCCTCCTCCTTTCCGTGAACCTCCACCTCGCCTCCGCGAACGAATCGTTCACGAACGCCTTGCTCCCGATCACCGCACCGTCCGTGAAATAGCTCACCCGTTTCCTCAACATCCCCGCCATCCCCAGATCCGGCAAGTGGGGGCGATCTCCGGTCGCCCCCTCCAGATACTCCGACTCATTCTTCGCCGTGTAACCCGGCGCAGCCACCGCCGCCCTTCCCCTTTTTCGTCCCAGAATTATTTTGTATGTCCCCATGAATTAATGAATTAGGGGAGCGCACGGCGGGCGGGCTTCCACGGCGAAGGGAGCGGCTGGAGGCCTGGACGAAGTGGCGAGGCTGGGCGCGAGCCAGCGACCAGGTAAGCCGCTGAGGGAAGGCCGGAACGCCTAGCGACCGCCCCGCGAAACAAGCCCGCGCGAGCGGACGGCGCGGTGCCCGCACAGGCGAGTTTGCGAGCAGGCGGGCGGCGGGCCGGGAGCGGGGTTTGCATCCCAAGACTCCGTTTGCTGACTCAAAACGCTCCATACCACGCCTCCGAAATCCCCCGGAATGACCCCTTCCCCATCCTGCAACCCCCGTAGTTGCAAGATTCTGTTCTATTTTCCTGGGAACTTACGATAATTTTCCTGGAAACCTGCGATAGGAATGTGTGATGGGGAATGTGTGATGCCACGGACAACGCTATTGGTTGGCGCGTGGGTCCATTTAATTATGATTTCTACTACGATTCAAGAATTTAAACCAAGGATGCCGATATTCACTTCGGAAATTTAGCACTCCTGATAGAGAGGCATCCTGATAAGAATCAATTTCAACCACCCATTTACCGATTATTCTTTTTTTCACCCAAGTATCTCCATCATTATTAAGACGTATAAAATCAGAATCCTTTAACCTTGATCTCAATAAAACAATTGGATCATTTTTGGATGCATGATTTAAAACTTCTGGCGGCAGGATGCTTGTAAATTGAAATCCAATTAATACACAGATAACCAATAAGGCAACGAATAATATATATAGTTTGATTTTCATTCAAATCCATCAGGTGGTGAAGGCACCCAATTACCTCCCTCAGTTGGAGTCGGTGATTCCGGTTTAAAATAGCTAGTTCGACTATTCACGCCGTAGAATTCCCAGCCGAAATGGTCTTTCCAGACATCACGAAATGACTTACCCCCTCCTTCTGTTGCAGTCGCAGAGTTGCATGCACAACTAATTGCAATCGCATGATTAGAAAATACCTCTTTACTTATCATCCCAATATCTTCGTTAAACAGAGAATACCCATTCTGATTTCCTGGATAAACAAAATCAAACGAACCGGGACGACCATGTCCGAAATAAGTAAGTCTACTTATTTTCTCGTTACCTGTTCGATATCCATTGCCAAATACGCTTGTGTGAAGCTTACCAATAAACTCCATTTTTGACCCATAAAATCTCAACGCGACTTCATGTTTTTTCGCAATCTCTTGAATTTCTTTACGGTAGGCATTTACATCAAGACCCTCAAGCTGAGCGCGACGCGCATATGAATGCCACTCAACAAACCACTCAATCTGTTCGCCTTTGGCTAATTTTCCTTTGCGTTCTTCGATTTCTTTTTCGGCTGCCGTAATAAAATTTTTCCAATTTCTATCATGGGCGATTCCGGGATTGACTTTTCTAATACCTCTTCGCAATGGATCTCCAAGAATGCCATCAGAAGCTTGAGCTGCACCATCCCATCCACCTTTGTGTGCATTACACCCACCGCTGATAATTAATTCATTAAGTCCATACAGATCAACTCCATTAACGCCACTATTCCCCACGAACCCATACAGATTAATGCCGCCTTGTTCCCCGATCGGATCCCTTGACGGCCAGCGGCCGGTTTTGGGGTCGTAGAAGCGATAGCCGTAGTAGAGGAAACCGGTGACAAGGTCGATGGGTTTTGTGCTGAACCCGTAGCGGCTGGGGGCGGTGCCGGTCTGTTCGATGATGTTGCCGAAGGCGTCGTAGCGCTGGCGGGCGGTGACTGTGCCGCTGGAGTTGACCCAGGCGGTGATGTTGCCGTTGCCATCATATAAAGGGAAATTGGGGATGGGGGATGAGGAGATTTGGGTTTCGAGCATGACGAGGCCGCCGACTCCGCCCGCGCCCTGGAGGGTTTGGGAAAGATCCATGCCCCATGTCAGACGGCGGGCGTAGGCTCCGTTTTCATATTCGAGTTCCACGTTCCAGCCGTTGGTGAGGAACCAGGTGCTGGTGGTGACGCCGGAGATGGTTTCGTTGCGTTTGGTGCGGCGGCCGAGGGCGTCGTACTCGTAGGTTGCGGTGTCGCCCGCGCTATTGGAGGCGGAGGTCAATTGGTTGTTGATATCCCACGCGAGGGTTGCTCCGGTGTAGGTAGTGAGCTGGTTGCCGTTGGCGTCGTGGGACGGCGGCAGGATGCCGCCGCTCCATGAGGTGTATCCGTTGAGGAGGTTGGCGAAGTAGCTGGTGGTGGTGCCGTTGGTGGTGGCGGTGGAGCGGTTGCCTGCCGCGTCGTACTGGTAGCCGTTGGTGCGGGTGCCTCCGGTGAGGGGGATGCTGGCGCTTTCCACCTGGCGGGCTGAGTCGTAGCCGTAGGTCTCGGCGGTGCCGTTGCGGGTGATGCCGGTGCGGCGGCCATCGGGGCTGAGGGTGTAGGCGGTGGTGTCGAGGGCGCCGGTGGATGGGGCGACCGAAGATCGCCCCCACAGGCGGCCCGCGTCGTCGTAGGACTGGGTGGCGGTGAAGAGGCCGTTCTCCACTTTGGTGGTGGAGAGCTGGTTTCTTCCGTTGTAGGTGTATTCTGCCACGGGTGGTGCGGCGTCTGCGGTGACCGCCTCAAGGAGGTTACGCAGGTTGTAGTCGTAGTCAACGGTGCTTCCGTCGGGGCGGGTGTGGTGGTCGAGGTTGCCATCGCCATCGTAGAAGTAGGCGAAGGTGTGGGTGCCGGGGAGGCCGTGTGGGAAAAATGTTAAAATGCGACACCTGACCCCTAAAGATCCTGACCCCTAAAGATCCCCTTGGGCAGAGCTGACCGATCCCATTAAGCCGCGCGATCCTTGCATCTTCGAAAAAGACCATGGTTTGTGGACAGGCAGCGGAAGATTGACTGCGTTTCATGCAGGGTGCGTTTCGCAATTGGATGATTCGCCCGCAGGTCTCGCTGCGGCGTTGCCGCTTACAGTCTGGCGACGAGGCGGACGAACTGGCGGCCGTACTCGACGTAGGAATCGTAGCACTGGTCCCAATCGACGGCGGAGGGATCGGGGGCATGGAAGACGGTGGCGACGTGGGGTTCGATGGCGATCCAGCCCTTGTAGCCGGATTGGTGGGCATCCGTCAGGATCTCGCGAAGCTTGGCCTGGCCGAGGCCAGGCATGGTGTATTCGGGCTCCACGCCGTCGGATACGGGGTTGATGCAGTCCTTGATGTGGATGTGGGAGACGTGCTCCTTCACTTTCAGCCAGAACTCCATGGGATCCTGCCATGGGTGTGGTTCGGGCTTGGAGCGGTCGCGCTGGAAGACAGGGTTGCCGGTGTCAAAGACGAGTTTCAGCCCGGGGACTTCCTCGACGAGGCGGAGGGAGTGCTCTGCGGAGAAGCCGCCCCAGTTCATGCAGTTCTCGTGTATGGCGGTGATGCCTTCGTCGGAAAAGCGCTTGGTGATCTCGCGCAGGCGGCGGAAGCGTTCCCGCTCGTTCTGATCCTGTCCCCAAGGCTCCTGGGCGTAGGACATGATGCGGATCATCGGGGTGTTGAGACGTTTCATGCGCGGGATGGCGCGTTCGATCTCGGCGAGTGTGATGGCGAAATCGGAATCGATCCTCTTGCCCCAGTTGCCGATTGCGGAGCCGAATTCCGGGACGGTGATGGCCGCTGCATCGAGGGCGTCGGCTGCGGCCTGGAACTCGTCCTCGGGCAAGTCGTGGATGTTTTTCGATCCGATCATGCGGGTGGATATGGCGGACCAGCCGAGGGCTTTGGTGGCGGCGATCTGCTTGTGAATGTCGCGGGAGGCCTCGTCCGCGAAGCCGGTGAGTTTTTCTGTGGAAAGCATGTGGGAGACCCTAGTTTTCGAAACCTGGGAACTCAAACTTCAAATTCCCCCACCGGAGCCATTCGACGATGACAAACCCCAAGTGCGGCATCCATGGGGGATGTCAAGCTTCCGGCAGGGAAATGGGAGGGGTGCTTTCGCTACGCGAGGATATCCTTGATGACCTTCGCAGGCTTCACTCCGATGAGCTTCTGGTCGAGTCCCTGGAAGGGGTAGGAGAGGCGTTTCGCATCGAAACCCATGAGCTGGAGCATGGTGGCGTGGAGGTCGCGGATGTGGACGGGGTCTTTGGCGACCTGGTATCCCATGTCGTCGGTTTCGCCGTAGGAGATGCCGGGCTTGACGCCGCCGCCGGCCATCCAGACGCAGAAGGCGTTGGGGTTGTGGTCGCGGCCGACAAATGCGTTGGCCGCGCCGCCGCCACGGTTTTCCTGCATGGAGGTGCGGCCGAACTCCCCGCCCCAGACGACGAGGGTTTCCTCAAGCATGCCACGCCGCTCCAAATCTGTTAGAAGGGCGGCGATGGGCTTGTCGATGGATTCGCATTTTCCGATGAAACCGCCTTTGATGGACTCCTCCTTGTTGGAGCCGTGGGAGTCCCAGCCCCAATCGTGGAGCTGGATGTAGCGGACACCGTTCTCCGCAAGGCGGCGGGCGAGCAGGCAGTTGTTGGCGAAGGATTCCTTGCCGGGCCTTGTGCCATACATCTCGTGGATGTGGGCCGGTTCGTTGTCGATGGACATGGTTTCCGGAACGGATGCCTGCATCCGGAAAGCCATTTCATACTGGGCGATTCGGGTGACGGTCTCGGGATCGCCGATTTCCTCGTAGGTCTTCTCGTTGAGGTTTTTGAGGGAGTCGAGGGCTTTGCGGCGGATATCGGTGGAGATGCCGGCGGGGTTGGCGGAGTTGAGGATGGGATCGCCGGAGGGGCGGCACTGGACGCCTTGGTACACGGAGGGCAGGTAGCCGCTGCCCCAGAGCGACGAGCCGACGCGCGGGAAGCGCCCACCAGAAATGAGAACCATGTAGCCTGGCAGGTTCTGGTTTTCCGAGCCAAGCCCCCATGTGACCCATGAACCCATCGAGGGATGGCCGAGGTTGGCGTTGCCGGTGTGGATGAGCAGCTCGGCGGGGCCGTGGTTGAACTGGTCGCTCTGCATGGTCTTGATGACGCAGAGCTTGTCGGCGTGCTTGGCGAGGTGCGGCAGGCGGTCGGACATCCAGATGCCGGATTTCCCGTGCTGGGAAAACTCGAACTGCGGGCCGAGCATTTTCGGGACCCCCTGGATGAAGGCGAAGCGCTGGCCTTCGAGGTATTCCTTGGGGCATTGCTTGCCGTCGTATTTTTTCAGGATGGGCTTGTAGTCGAATAGCTCGAGCTGGCTGGGTGCGCCGACCATGTGGAGATAGATCACGCGCTTGGCCTTGGGCGCGAAGGAGGGCGGCTGCGGGGCGAGCGGGGCGGAGGGATCGTGGGAAATTTTCAATGGCCCGGCGGCGTTGGCGAGTCCCTGGGAGGCGAGCCAGATGCCGCCAAGTCCGGTTGTGCAGTCGCGGAGGAACTGACGGCGGGTGGTGTGCTGGAGCTTCTCGGAGTGGAGTGTCTGGAAGAGGTTCATGGGAAGAAATGGCTGGTGCCGAGTGAGAAGTGGAAGGCCTGGCTTGCGGACTTAGCGGGTAATGGCTTCGTCGAGGTTTTGGAGGACGGAGGCGACGACGGTGTAGGCCGCGCCGTCGGGGGTGCCTGCCAGGCCTTTCATGAGGGTGGGGTCTGAGCTGTAGGTTTTTTCCAACTCATCATAGAGGGCGGTGAGCTCGGTGAGGCGGTCAGGGGTGATGGGGCGGGAGGTGACGGCGCGGTAGGCGAAGGAGATCCTGTCGGAGGCGGAGCCTTGGGCTTCGTTTTTCATGCGGCGGGCGAGAGCCTGGGAGCATTCGTGGAAGGCGGGGTCGTTGAGGACGGCAAGCGCCTGGACGGGGGTGTTGGAGGGCATGCGGCGCTTGCTGCACAGCTCGCGGCTGGGGGCGTCGAAGGTCGAGAAGGTGGGGTATGGGATACTACGTTTCCAGTAGGTGTAAACCGCGCGGCGGTAACGCTGGGGATTGCCCGGCTCAGGGGTTTTCCAGCGGCCGCCATCGACGAAGGGTTTCCAGACGCCGGGCGGCAGCGGCGGGTAGGCGGGTTCTCCGAAGGCCTGGGGGTGGAGCAGGCCGGAGGCGGTGAGGGCGGCGTCGCGCGCCATCTCGCCGGTGAGGCGCTGCCGCGGGCCGCGGGCCAGGAGGCGGTTGTCGGCATCGAGTTCGTGCAGTTCCGGGCTGACGGCGCTGGCCTGGCGGTAGGTGGCGCTGGTGGCCATTTTCCGCAGGAGTTTCTTGATGTCCCATTTCATGTCGGTTGCGAATTCGACGGCGAGCGTGTCGAGCAGTTCGGGGTGGGTGGGCTTTTCGCCGGCGGAGCCGAAATCCTCGGGGGTCGGGACAATGCCAACCCCGAAAAGCTCCAGCCAGAAACGGTTCACGGCGACACGGGCGGTGAGCGGGTTCTGCGGGGAGGCGAGCCATTTCGCGAGGTCGAGGCGGGTCGGTTTTTCACCATCGGGCTTGAGCCTTGGGAATACGTGCGGGGTGTCGGCGGCGGGGATGACATCGCCTTTGTCGAGCCAGTTGCCGCGGTTGAAGAAATTGGTGAGGCGGGAGTGCTCGGGAGCGCGCTCGATGATGACCGGGATCCTAACGTTGGGGATCTTCGCGAGGTCGGCCTTGGCCTGCTGGAGTTCGCGGCGGGCGGAGGCGATGCCGGGGTCGGATTGCATGGCGATCCATGCGGGATCCGCGCTGAAGGCGATGCGGCCGCGCTTCGCGACCATGGGGAAGGAGGCCAGGTAGGTGCCGCCGTTTTTCAGGATGAGGCGTACGGTTTCCCCGGCGGCGAGGGAGACGGGTTTCCCAAGGACAAAAGTGGCGTGGCGGGGGCGGAAGAATTTCTGGTGTGTGCCCCATGCGCCGCCCTTGCCGCGGATTGAGCCGAGCGGATCCTCGCGCGGGTGGGCTTCGTCGGGGATGACATCGGTGAGGATGAGCGGTTCCGCCTTGCCATCGGCGGTGATTTTCTCGGCCTTGATGTGGTTGAGCGATGCGCCCCATTCCGCGTCGGTGAGGGCTTTTTTCTCGTCCTTGGGTAGGTAGGTGAGGCGGAAGGCAGTGAGGGTGGTGAGTTCGGCTGGCGGGGTGGTGGCGAGGGTGTAAACGGAGCCGGACTTCGCATTGTCTGTGGCGCGGAATTCCGCGAAGCCGTCCTTCTCCACGACGCTCATCTCGGCGGTCGGGGATGAGGCGGTGAGCTTGGAAACCGGCAGCCATAAGGTCTTTGCGTCGACGGTGAGCCAGGTGTCGTGGATGTCTCGCTCGAGGGTGCTGATTTTTTCGATCAGCCCGTTGGCTTTGGGGTAATCCGCATGATCGAGTGGGATGGGCAGGACGGGGAAATTGCCCGGGCCGTCGTCGTCGCGGGCATTGTTGAAGAAGGCGAGGCTGGTGTAGTACTCCTCGTGCTTGATGGGATCGTAAGGATGGCTGTGGCACTGCACGCAGTTCATGGAAAGGCCTTGGAAAACCTCCCAGGTGGTGACGTTGCGATCCATCGCGGCGAGGAGGCGGAACTCCTCGTCGTCGGTGCCGCCCTCGTTGTTGGTCTGGCTGAGACGGTGGAAAGTGGTGGCGAGTTTCTGGTCGAGCGTGGAGCCGGGGATGAGATCGCCGGCGAGCTGGTCGATGAGGAATTGGTCGTAGGGGAGGTTTTCGTTGAAGGACTTGATGATCCAATCGCGGTATTTCCAGACATCGCGGTTGCCGTCGTTGCCGAGGCCTTCCGAATCGGCGTAGCGGGCGAGATCCATCCAGACGGAAGCCCAGCGCTCGCCGAAGTGCGGGGAGGCGAGCAGGCGGTCGGTTTCGGCAGCGATGGCGGCCGGGAAATCCTTCGCGGCGGCGGCCTCGAAGGCATCGAGCTCTCCGATGGTGGGCGGCAGGCCGATGAGATCGATGGATGCGCGGCGCAGCCATTCGGCGGGCCTGGCGACTGGCGATGGGGCGAGGTTCTGGGATTCGAGTTTCGCGAGGATGAAGCTGTCGATTTCGTTGGCGGGCCAGGCGGTGTTTTTGACGGCGGGCGGCGCGTGTTTTTCGGGCGCGGTGAACGACCAATGTTCGCCCCACTCCGCGCCCTCGGAAATCCACTGGCGCAGCGTTTCCACATCCGCATCGCTAAGGCGCGGGCCGTGATCGGGCTGCGGCATGAGATCGTCGGGATCGTCCGTGGTGACGCGGGCGATCATTTCGGAAAGCTCCGGATTGCCGGGGACGACGACGGTTTTCCCCGATTCGCCTTTTCCAAGCACCTGATCGCGGAAAATGAAGGACACCTCGCCTGCCTCCTTCACCCCGCCATGGCAGGCGATACAGTTCTTGTTCAGGATGGGCTGGACGTCGCGGGTGAAGTCGATCGCCGCCGCGAGGGGCGTCGTTAGCAGGAAGGCATGGATGAAGGAATTTCGCACGGGCGGAAGACGGATAGCACAGAAAACCGGTTGGGGAAACCCGTGTTCATGGCGAACGCTGATACGTCTCGGCAGGCGGCATTCTGTCAATCCGCGGCGGGGCAGACCCAGCAGCCTTCCAGGACACCATGGCATTCTTCCCTGACCTTCCGCGCAACCATTTCGCGCCGCGGAGGTTCATGCATGGTGCCGCCAAGCTACCAGGAGGAAGCCCCAGAACCGTGTCCGGACGCGGATCTGATCCGGCGCGTGCTCGGAGGGGAGGACAAGGCCTGGCAGGAACTTTTGGATTACCTCACTCCGGCAGTCAGCCGGACGGTGTGCACGCACCTACGCCGCAGCGCGGATCGCGAAGATGTGGTACAGGAGACCCTGACACGCATCTTCCTGGGCATCCACGGCCTGAAGAATCACGCGAAAATGGCGGCCTGGGCCAAACGGATCGCGATCAACACCTGTCACGACTGGCTCCGGAAAATGAAAGCCCGCCCCGCCATCAGCTGGACGGACCTGGATCCCGCCGAGGCGAACATGCTATCGCAGAGCATGGGCGGCAGCATGGAAGGCAGCGAGGGGAACAGGGACGCCCTTTACGAACTCATCGACAAGCTGGTGGCCACACTCAAGCCCCGGGAGCAGATCGTGATCCGCTTGCTCGACCTCGAGAACCGGTCCGTGCAGGATGCCTGCGGGATCACCGGCTGGGGTGAATCCAAGGTGAAGGTCACCGCCATGCGCGCCCGCCGCAAGCTTGCCGCCCAGTTCCAGCGCCTCAACGAAATTTCACCCCGGACCCCTAACACATGACCGAGGAAAACGAAGACCCCTGGAAGCTCCTCACGGATGCCGCACGCAAGGCACCTCCGCAGGCAGCGCCCCCGGCAGTGCCAGCTCCCCGCGCTTCCGATTTCCGGAAAATGGTCTCCGCCATTTTCGTGAGGCTGCTGTGGTGCCGCTTTTCCCTGGTCGTCGCCATCATCGTCGCGCTGGCATGGATCTGCGTCGTAATCTTCTCCCGCTACCGGAAACAGGAAATCCCGCTCATCCCCCTGCCGTCCGAAAACCCCGCCTACCCCACCCAACCATGAAACCCACCCTCCGCGACTATCTCACCATCATCGCGTCACTGGCCGTTATCTTTGCCTGCGGATATGGAATCGGGCACCGCATGGGCGCTGCCAAGGGGGGAGACTCCGCCCGGCCCGCGGCCAAGCCCGGAGTCTCCTGGCAGGATTCCGCCGCCGAGCGCCTCGTCTCCGCATTGCAGCTGGATGACTCCCAGCTTGGGGCGGTACGGCAGGAGCTGGACGCCAGTTCCGCCAGGATCGAGGCGATCCGGGGCGAGTCCAGGCAGGCCTACCTGCGCGAACTCCTCGATCTCCATGACCGCATCGCGCCCTCGCTGAATGAGAGCCAGCTCGAACGGCTCGAAAAAAGCCGCAAATCCCTGCAACTTCTCTCCGAATAGGCGGTTTATCATTGGTTAGCGAAACCCAGCCCTGCCACCGCCGTGAACCGTTCCAGTTTTATCGCCGCCTGCGCACTCATGGTGCTGGCAATGACCTTGGTTGCCAGGATCGTCCTCGGGGGAGCGGGCGGAGCACCCGGGGAGATCGCAGATGCCAATGATAATGGCGTGAAACCGTCGGCCTCCCCCATCCGCCAGCCCGCCGCCTCGACATCCCATGTGGATCGTGGAAAAGCCCGAGGATCATCGGGTGCCGAGGGGTTCAGCGTCCGCAGCGCTGTGCGGGATGCGGCGCAAGCGGGCGGCGAGACCGTCCCGTCGGATGGGAAGGCCGCCAAGGTGGGCACCTACGCCCTCGCCAGGCTCAATGAGCTGGACAGCCAGCTTCACCTCACCGCAGCCCAGAAGCGGAGACTTTTCCCCCTGCTAGCGCGGAATTCCCCAGGATTTGACCCCTCCATGGTCATCGGCACCCCCTCCGGGGTGCTGCACCCTGCCGACGCTCCTTCCTCAGCAACCGCAGGCGCGGGGCAGGACATCAGCACCGCCATCCTCGCCGAGCTGGATCCGGGCCAACAGGCCATCTATGAGGACATGCTCATCGATGACGGCCTCTGGTGGACGGAGATCATCAACCGGATCGACGCCGATTTCCAGGAATCGACCCGCGACGGCGCAGCACCGGAGGAAGACGCCGGAACGGGCGAAAACCTTTTCGACCTGCTCAACCAATAATTTTTGTAACCGAGCCGCCCGCCGCGGCGTCATACCCTTTGAGAGACCGAAATTCGGCTCCGCAAAAAAAACCGAATCAAAACATACAACATGAAAAAGACATTCACCCTCGTGCTGCTTCTCGCAGGCAGCCATCTGCTCCGTGCCGAGGACAACGCAGGCAAGACATTCAGCGATGGCACCCTGCCGGAAGCCCTCCGCCAATACGACGTGAACGGCGACGGCGCCCTCGACGAGGAGGAGCGCCAGGCTGCCAAGGCCGACCGCGAAGCCAGGCTGACCGCCGCCCGCCTCAACCGCTGGGACACGAACGGCGACGGCGTGATCGACGATGCCGAGCGCGCCGCTGCCAAGGAAGCCCTCCGCGAGCGCATCCTCGCCGCCCGCAAAGCCAGGTTCGCAAAAATCGCCGGCGAGGACGGCCTGATGAGCCTCGAGGAGTTTGCATCCATCCCAGCGCTCAAGGGACGCACCCGCGAGCAAATCGCCGCGATTTTCGGCCACCTGGATGCGAACAAGGACGGATCGGTCTCCCTTGCGGAGTTCCTCGGACGCCTCGACCGCCCGCAACTGCCGCCCATCAGCAACAGCTGAGCCGGCGCCTGCCCGCAAAATCGCAAAAGAAGCAATCCGTCAGGCGGATTGCTTCTTTTTTGCGTTCGCCTACCTTTCCCAGCACAAACCCAGCTACGATGCCGCCGAGACCCAACTCATCCTGCCGACTTTCATGGTTGTCCATGCAGCTGATGGTCGTGTCATCCCTCGCCTGCCCCGGACAAACCGTTTACCAAACGGATTTCGAAAACTTCCAGGCAGGCCCCAACAGGCTGGTTGGCACCGAGAACTGGGTGGGGAACTCCACCACCAGCGGCTCCCATGGCATCGATCAGGACGCAATACCTGGCAGCGGCCTTGGCAAGACCGCCTTCATCGGGTTCGCCCCGCCGGCAGGAGCCATCAATCCCGTCCTAGTCAGCCGCTCGGTGAACCTCAACCCGGCGACCAACAGCGAACCCATCATCGAGTTCGAGTCCCTGCTCGGGATCAAGGACTCCACCAACGCCTTCCGGGACAGCTTCTGGATTTCCTTCTTCAATATAAGCCACGGCACCCGCTTGGCTCACATCCGCTTCGCCAATGAGGCGAACAGCTCCTGGATCTATTACGGTGACGGCGTGGGCATCACCAACACCCAGGTCAATTTCATCCCCGGCGAGATTCACCTCCTGCTGGTGCGCATCGATCTCGTGATGAACCGCTGGAGCGCCTACCTGGATGGCATCCCCCTTTTCAACGGTGTGCCCTTCACCGCCCTGACAGGCACGAGCGCCGGGCGCACGCTCGGCAGCGTTGGCGCGGAATGGCGGCGCAGCGGATTGAGCTGGGGTGACAACTGGATGCTCATCGCGGATTGGCAGGTGCGCATGATGCCCCTCCAGCTCAACTCCGCTGCAAGGGACGGTGCCGGTGGCTTCGTTATCCGCTGGACCGGTGATCCGGCACGATCATACCAAATCCAGCACAGCGACGAGCTGGGTGAGTGGAAAAACACCCTGCCCGGTTCCACGTTCCCCACCCAGACGAACCACGGGATACTGAGCTTCACGGATTCAGGCGCCCTCCCCGCACAAAGATTCTACAGGGTGCTGAGGACGCCGTGAACCTCCGGAAGATCAGTTCAGCAGCCCGCAGAACGATTTCCTACCGACCCAAAGCAGGTAAAGCGGGAGAATCGTGACAAGGATGACAACCGGGTCCGCCAGTCCTGCGCCCTTGGTCATGAAGATGTGGAAAGCCAGGATGTTGACGATCACCGGCCCGAGCAGGAGCAGGCCGATGTTCCGGGTTTTGGGGATCGCGACGAGGATGCCCCCGGAGATTTCGAGGACTTTCACGAAGGCGAGGTAACCGGTCATGTACATCGCCCCGAGGAACATGGCAGGGGGTGAACCTTCGGGAGGCGAGGGAATCTGGATGAATTTCAGGAAGAAATTCAGTCCGAATACGACGAAGAGCAGGCCGAGAAGGCCGGCGGCGATGGTTGGTGCGTGTTTCATGTTTCTTTTGTTTTCGGTTTTTGTTTATGCGAGATCGAAGAGAAGCGCCTCGGCTTCGCCGGTTGCAGCGAAATGTACGGTTCCAACGGACTCCGTGCTCAGCGCGTCCCCGGGATCCAGGGAGGTGCCTCCAACGGAAATGTTGCCCTTGATAACCTGCAGCCAGAGCCCGCGGGACGCAGCAAGATCATGGCTGACGGTTTCGCCGGCTTGCATTTTCAGACGATAGACATGGGCGTCCTGGTGGATGACTGCGGAGCCTTCGCGGCCGTCCGGAGAAATGACCAACACCTTGGATTTGTCATCCAATCCGGGGGATGGATGCCACTCGGTGTAGGATGGCGTGAGTCCCCTCCCCTCCGGCGTGATCCAGATCTGGAGCAGGTGCAGGGGCTCGGTCTTCGAGGGGTTGAACTCCGAATGGGTCACCCCGGAACCCGCGCTCATCAGCTGGATCTGGCCGGGCAGCAGCTCGCGGCCGTTGCCCATGCTGTCCTTGTGCGCGATCGCGCCGGAAACGACATAGCTGAAAATTTCCATGTCGCGGTGCGGGTGTGTGGGGAAACCGGCGCCGGGCGCGACCATGTCCTGGTTGATCACGCGCAGCGAACGGAAGCCCATGTGCGCCGGATCGTAGTAATCGGCGAAGCTGAAAGTGTGGTAGCTGTCCAGCCAGCCGTGATTCGCGTGCCCGCGCTCGTTGGAGCGGCGGACGGTGAGATTGGAAGTGTTCGTTTTCATGACAACATCACAATGACAGCCGTCAGCGGATTCGCATAATATCACCTTCGCACGAAGTTCATGCCTTGAAGTTATAACCCGATCCGGTAAGCTCCGCCACATGGAATTTCACCAGCTCCGGTATTTCGTGGCGGCCGCCGAGGAACTCAGCATGTCGAAGGCGGCGGAGCGAGTGCATGTTTCGCAACCCGCCCTGAGCCGCCAGATCCGGTTGCTTGAGGAGGAACTGGGGCTGAAATTGTTCGACCGCATCAAGCAGCGCATCCATCTCACCGAAGCGGGGAAATTCTTCCTTGTGAAGGCCCGGCAACTTCTCTGCGACTCGGAATCGGTGGTGCAGCAGGTTCAGGAACAATTCGCAAACGCCCGACCGACCTTGCGTCTGGGCTTTCTCTCTCCGTTTCTCGACGACCTCGTCGCACCCGTCGTCCGGGAATTCCTGCAGCGCCACCCGAAGTCGAAGGTCAGCCTCTTCGATCTCCCGCCTCGCGCGCAGCTCGACCGCCTACGCCTTCACGAACTCGATGCCGCGATCCTCGCAAACCTCGATGATGCGGAGCGAAAGCTGTTCAACGTCCTGCGCCTTTCGAAACACCGCTTCGTAGTAGTGCTCCCCGAGACTCACTACCTCGTCGGAAGAAAATCAGTGAAACTCGCCGAGCTGAAAAGCGAGGACTGGGTCTCGCTCTCCAACGCCTTTTTTCCGAAGCGCCGCGAGTTTCTCATCGAGACCTGCCAACAAGCCGGATTCATCCCGCGCATCGTCTCGGAAATGGATTCACTGCCGATGATGCTTGCGGAAATCGGCACCGGCGGAGGTGTCGGCCTCATGCCCGGCCACGCCGCCAAACTCCCCCACGCGGGGTGCGCTATCGTGCAACTCACTGCGCCCGTGATCGAGTCCGAGCTCCTGCTCGTTTTGCCCAAGGCACCTTTGACAAAGGAAATGGAAAGCCTGATCGCTCTTATCAAGGAAAGGGCGAGCCGGATCTGAGCCGCCCTACTCTTCCACCAGCTCCGCGCCTTTGATCAGCCGGCAGAATTCCTTTTTCGTGACGTCGTGAACCGTCCCTTCGGCGGCATCCGGGCCATCTGTCTCCTTGTAGCGGATGGCGAGGCGCTCCCAGATGACAATGCGGAAATAGCGGTCTTCCTTTTTCCAGAGCTGGTTCTGTGCGAGTGCGATCACGGGGCGGGTATGGAGGATTTCAACGCACTTGTCGCTGCGGAAATGTCAGGGGCGGTGAGTAGGTGGGAGACGATGACGCAGCGGCGGGCGCCTGCGGCAATGACTTCGCCGAGGTTCTCCGGCTTGATCCCACCGATACAGAAGGCCGGAAACCGGGATCCTACGTCCTTTTCCATCTGAGCAATCTCTTCGAGGCCAATCGCAGGCCTGCCCTCTTTCGTCGGCGTCGGAAACAAGGGGCCGAAGCCGATGTAATCCGCGCCGTCGGCGAGGGCTTGGCGGGCCTGGGCGAGGCTGTGGGTGGAGCGGCCGATGATCATGCCATCCGCAATCCTACTACGGACATCGGAGATGGCCCCATCATCCTGCCCGATATGGACTCCGTCCGCGCCGAGCTCGGAGGCGAGTTCGGGATAATCGTTGAGGATGAAAGGCACGCCCGCCGCCTTGCAGAGGGGGATGATTTTCCGGGCGGCGGCGGCGACGGTTTCCAAGGGGATGCCCTTGGCGCGGAGCTGGAGGATGTCCGCGCCGCCTGAGAGGAGTTTCGCGGCGACATCTTCCATCGCGTCCTCCGCGACGTATCCGAAATCAACGATCCCGTAGAGCCGGGCGTCAGCGGCGATTTTCACAATCCCTTTTCTTCGAGGAAACGTCCGACCCAGCCGATGTCATAGGTTCCGTTCTCGAAATCCGGATGGTTGAGGATTTCCTGCTGGAAGGGGATGGTCGTCTTGATGCCGTGGATGGTGAACTCGCCGAGGGCTCGCTTCATCCGGGCGATGGCGATCTCGCGGGTCGCCCCGGTGATGATGAGCTTGGCGATCATCGAGTCATAATACGGCGGCACCGAGTAGCCGGAATAGACGTGGGTGTCCACGCGCACACCCTTCCCGCCCGGCGCATACCAGAGCGTGATCGTGCCGGGGCTGGGCATGAACTTGTTGTAGGGATCCTCCGCGTTGATGCGGCACTCGATGGAGTGGCCGCGCGGGCTGGCCTCCAGGACGTGGCGGGAAAGCGACTCGCCGGCGGCGACGCGGATCTGCTCCTTGATCAGCTCGCAGCCCATCACCTCCTCGGTGACCGGATGCTCCACCTGGATCCGCGTGTTCATTTCCATGAAGTAGAAATTCTCGCCCGCCTCATCGACGAGGTATTCGATGGTGCCGGCGTTCTGGTAGTTGATCGCCTTGATGAGGTTCACGGAAGCCGCGCCCATGCGCTCGCGCATTTCCGGGGTGATGAGCGGCGAGGGGCATTCCTCGATGATCTTCTGGTTGCGGCGCTGCATCGAGCAATCGCGCTCGCCGAGGTGGATGAAATGGCCGTGCGAATCGGCGATGACCTGGAACTCGATGTGGTGCGGGTTGAGCACCAGTTTCTCCATGTAGCAGTCGCCGTTGCCGAAGCAGGCCATGGCCTCGTTGGAGGCGGCCTGGAAAAGGGATTTGAACTCCTCTTCCTTGAAACAGGGACGCATGCCGCGCCCGCCGCCGCCGGCCGTGGCCTTGATCATCACCGGCAGGCCGATCTCCATCGCTTTCGCATAGGCTTCGTCGGGGTCATGGATGATTTCCGAGCCGGGGGTGATCGGCACGCCGTTCGCGACGGCGGTGGCGCGGGCGGTGGCCTTGTCGCCCATCATGCGGATCACATCCGCCGAGGGGCCGATGAAAACGATGCCGGAGGTCTCGCAGATGTCGGCGAAACGGGCGTTTTCCGAAAGGAAACCGTAGCCGGGATGGATCGCGTCCGCACCGGTGATCTCGGCGGCGGCGATGATGCGGTCGGGCTTGAGGTAGCTGTCCTTGCTCGGCCCCGGGCCGATGCAGACCGACTCGTCTGCGAGCTGGACGTGCATCGAATCGATGTCCGCCTCGGAATAGACGGCGACGGACTGGACCCCGAGCTCGCGACAGGCGCGGATGATGCGGAGCGCGATCTCGCCGCGGTTTGCCACCAGGACTTTGTTGAACATTTCGTCGGCGGGCGTGGGTTATTTGATGCGGAAAAGCGTGTCGCCGTATTGCACCGGGTTCGAGTCCTCGGCGACGATGGCGCAGATCGTGCCGGATCTCTCCGCCTTGATCTCGTTCATCACTTTCATCGCCTCGATGATGCACAGCGTCTGCCCTTCGGAAACGGCGGTGCCGACCTCCACGAAGTTCGGCGCGTCCGGCGCGGGCTTGCGGTAGAAGGTGCCGACCATCGGCGAGGTGATTTCCGCTCCCTCGGCGGCGGCGGGAGCCGGGGTGGAGGATGCCGCGGCAGGCGCGGAAATGGCAGCGACCGGAGCCGCAGCAGCAGCTGCAGGGGCGGACGGGATGCTGGAGAGAAGTTTCCCGAGATCCTCGAGATCCGCGCCTTTCTTTAGCTTGAGGTGAAAGTCCTTTTTGGTGAGATCGAAGTGGGTGAGCCCATGCTCATTCATCAGTTCGACGATTTTCCGGATTTCTTGGAGGTCCACGAGTTTATGTTTCAAAGTTTTGGAAAGCTGGAGGGAATCACCGCGACCCCATCGCTCGCCAAAGTTAGGAACCGTGGACAAGACCCGTCAAGCATCATCCCGGCTCGATTCGGCAGACTGGGTTTTGATTGCCCGGATCCCCCACCCCACCCACGCGATCCCGTAGTTCAAAAAAACTTGAACAATCCGCCCGGTTTGGATAATCAGGGGTTGTGGACATTCCCTCCCAGGAGCCTGAAGCCAAAACCATAGGCCTGAACCCGCTCCAGCAGCAGGTGGTGGATTATTTCGTGGACGGTGTGCGGGTGCTCGGCCTGCCGCGTTCGCTGGGTGAAATCTACGGTCTCCTCTTCATTTCCCCCGTGACACTCTCGCTCGACGACCTTGTGCGCACACTCGGCATCTCGAAAGGCTCGGCAAGCCAGGGGCTGCGCACGCTCAAGGCGCTAGGCGCTGTCCGCGAGGCGGATGGCAACGGCGACCGCCGCACCTACTACGAGCCCGCCGTGGACCTGAAACGGCTCGTTGGTGGCTTCATCCGGGAGCAGGTGCGCCCCCATCTCGATAGCGGGAAATCCAAGCTCGCACGGCTTCAGGAAGCCGTCCAAACGGATGTGGGGGCCGGTGAGCGCGAATTTTACGAAGAGCGCCTCGAGCGCCTCGAATCATGGATGAAACGCGGCGGCCAGGTGCTACCCATGCTCCAGAAAATCCTAGGACAATGACTCAACGACCGGAAATGCCCCGTTGGTTCTGCGTCCGCACCCAGACCAAGCGCGAACACATCGCCGCCAAGCACCTGCGGGAGCTGGCGGGGATCGAGGTCTTCTGCCCGCGCATCCGATACCGCAAGGCCACCCGCCGCGGCAAAATCTGGTGGCTCGAGCCGCTGTTCCCGGGCTACCTGCTCGCCAGGTTCGATCTCTCCGAAATGGAGCGCGCCGTCACCTTCTGCCATGGCGTCCGCGGCTTGGTGCGCTTCGGGACGGAAATCCCGGATGTCCCGGAGGCTTTCGTCAAAAACCTCATCCGCCAGGTCGGCGAGCAATCCTCCGACGATGCGGAACTCCTCACCGTCGCACCCTCCATCTCCGTCGGCGACGAGGTGGAGGTCGCACACGGCCCTTTCCGTGGCATGAAGGGCGTGATCCGCAGCGTCGCCCCGGCTGCGGAACGGGTCAAGGTCCTGCTCGAATTCCTCGGCCAAGTACAGCCCGTCGATCTCGACCTCTTCTCCATCCTGCTTCCGGGAAAACCAATACCCCATTTCTGAAACGACCGAACCGGCAACCCATCTCTGTTCATTTTTGATTGAACAAACCCGGAGACTGCCTCTCCATCAAGACATCCCCCGCCTTGTGCGCAGGGGACACCAAACCACAAGAAATCAAACCGAAGGTTTTTCCCCGAGAAGCGGGGAAATCGACCAAGGGCGGCAGCGTATCGAAATGAAAGCTGAAAACCTGAAAAGCTGACTCGCTGAAACCATTTCAGAATTCCAGCTTTCGGAACTTCAGAATGTACCCCATGCACTTCCTCATCGTCGGCGCCGGTTTCTCGGGTCTCGTGGCGGCACACCGGCTCTCGAACTCGGGGCACAAATGCACGATCGTTGACCGCCGCCCCCACCTCGCGGGAAACGCCCACGACTCCCACGACAAGGCCGGCGTCCTGACCCACAACTACGGCCCGCATTACTTCCGGACGAACTCACGGCGCATCGTCGATTACCTATCCGCCTTCACCGACTGGCACCCGGTCGAATACACCATCAAATCCCATGCCGAAGGCCGCTATTGGCCCTTCCCCATCAACCTCAACACCTTCGAGGAACTCATCGGAAAACCGGCGACCACTGCGGACTTCGAACGATACCTCGCAGAAAACCGCCACGACATCCCGAATCCGGAAAACTCCGAGGAAGTCATCCTCTCCCAGGTCGGCCCCCGCCTCTACGAGCTCTTCTTCGAGGGCTACACCCTCAAACAATGGAAGCGCCACCCGCGCGAGCTTGACCCCTCCGTCTGCGGCCGCATCCCCATCCGCACCAACCGCGACGACCGCTACCTTTCCGAGGAATTCCAGGCACTCCCAAAAAACGGCTACACCGCCCTGCTGGAAAACATCCTCGACGACTGCCCGAACACCACCCTCCACCTCAACACCGACTTCGCGGAAGCCCGCAAAAAATTTCCCCACGACCACCTGATCTTCACCGGAGCCATCGATGAGTACTTCGGCCGGAAATACGGCCCGCTGCCATACCGCTCGCTGCGCTTCGAGCACGAATCCTTCACCGCCGCCGAACTCGTCGCGCGCGAAAGCGTTTCCAAAAAACCCGGCTTCTGGCAGCCCGCCATGCAGGTGAACTACCCGGGCAAGGAAGTCCCTTTCACGCGCATCGTCGAGATCAAGCACGCCACCGGCCAGCGCATCGAAGCCACCACCATCGTCCGCGAGTTCCCCGACGACTGGGATCTTTCCAAGGAACCATACTACCCCGTCCCGGCCCCAGACGCCGCCGCCGCCTACAAACGCTACGCCGCCCTCGCCGAGGCGGAAACCAACACCACCTTCATCGGCCGCCTCGCCACCTACCGCTACTACAACATGGATCAGGTCACCGGCATGGCGCTCGTAGCGGCGGAGAAACTCATCAAACGCTTCGCGTAAGCGGCCTTCCACTGATCACTGATCACTCGGCACTAGCCACTTCTTCCTTCTCCCAATGAATAAACTCTTCATCTCCGGCCACCGCGGCATGGTCGGCTCCGCACTCGTCCGAAAGGCCGCTGCTCTCGGCATCGAGACGCTCATCGCCACCCGCTCCGAGCTCGACCTGACATCTCAGGCCGATGTCTTCGATTTCCTGAAACGCAACGCACCGGACACGGTCATCATCGCCGCCGCGAAGGTCGGCGGCATCCATGCGAACTCCACCTACCCCGCCGATTTCATCTACGAGAACCTCGCTATCGCCTCAAACCTCATCGAGGGCTCACGCCGCGCCGGCATCCCCCGCGTCCTGTTCCTCGGATCCTCCTGCATCTACCCGAAAATGGCTCCCCAGCCGATGCCGGAAAGCTGCCTCCTGACCTCGCCGCTGGAGGTCACCAACGAGGCATACGCCATCGCCAAGATCGCCGGGCTGAAAATGTGCCAGCACTACCGCGCCCAGCACGGCCTGCTCTACCATTCCGCCATGCCCACCAACCTCTACGGCCCGGGCGACAACTACCACGCGGAGAACTCCCACGTGATCCCCGCCCTCATCCGCCGCTTCCACGAGGCGAAGGAAAGCGAGGCTCCCTCCGTCACGATCTGGGGCACAGGCACCCCTTGCCGCGAGTTCCTCCACACCGACGATCTCGCCGCCGCCTGCTTCCACCTCCTCTCCCTGCCCAATCCACCCGACTGGGTCAACGTCGGCACCGGCTCCGATCTCACCATCCTCGACCTTGCGAAACTCGTCGCGAAAACCACCGGCTACAGCGGCGAGATACTCACCGACCCTACCAAGCCCGACGGCACCCCGAAGAAACTTCTCGATATCTCCCTCATCGAATCCACCGGCTGGACGCCGGAGATCCCCTTCGAAACCGGCCTCGCGGAAGCATACGGGGATTTCCTCGCCTCCCTCGCCAGCGGCGCGGCAAGGCTCTGATTCCCAATCCGCATGCCCAGCCGCAAGAAAGACCTCATCCGCGCCACAGCATACGGATTCGCCGCATTCCTGATCATAACGGTGGTCATCGCCGACAGCGGGCATGGCAAGCAATGGTGGCCCTTCCTCGATCACATCCCCTACGGCGACAAACTCGGCCACATCGGCCTCTTCGGAACACTCGGCTTCCTCTGCAACCTCGCCTTCCCTAACAAGCGCCCTTCCCGGCTGCCCTCCTTCATCACCAAGACAAGCCTCGTCCTGCTAGTGATCGTCTCCCTCGAGGAGCTATCCCAGGCTTTCATCCCCTACCGCAACCTCGATCTGAAAGACTGGATCGCGGATCTCATCGGCCTCAGCCTCGGGCAACTGGCCGCCACCACACTAAGCCAACGCACCAACTCCAACCCTTCCTCTCACGTCGAAGATTGAATTCTGAAGTTTATGAAAAAAGCACTCATCACCGGCATCACCGGCCAAGACGGTTCCTATCTCGCGGAATTCCTCCTCGAAAAAGGCTATGAAGTCCACGGCATCAAGCGCCGCGCATCCCTGTTCAACACCCAGCGCATCGACCACATCTACGAAGACCCCCACGTCGAGCACTCGCGCTTCAAGCTCCACTACGGCGATCTGACGGACTCCTCGAACCTCACCCGCATCATTTCCGAGATCCAGCCGGATGAGGTCTACAACCTCGGCGCACAGTCCCACGTCGCCGTTTCCTTCGAAGCACCCGAATACACTGCGGACGTCGATGCCATGGGCACCCTGCGCCTGCTCGAAGCCATCCGTTTCCTCGGCCTCGAAAAGAAAACCCGTTTCTACCAGGCCTCCACCTCGGAGCTCTACGGCCTCGTCCAGGAAATCCCCCAGAAGGAAACCACCCCCTTCTACCCGCGCTCCCCCTATGCCGTCGCGAAAATGTATGCCTACTGGATCACCGTAAACTACCGCGAATCCTACGGCATCTATGCCTGCAACGGCATCCTCTTCAACCACGAGTCCCCCCGCCGCGGCGAGACCTTCGTCACCCGCAAGATCACCCGCGCCATGGCGAACATCGCCCAAGGCTTGGAAAAATGCCTTTTCCTCGGGAACATGGACGCCCTCCGCGACTGGGGCCACGCCAAGGACTACGTCCGCATGCAGTGGATGATGCTCCAGCAGGAAACGCCCGACGATTTCGTCATCGCCACCGGCAAGCAGATCTCCGTCCGCGAGTTCGTCCGCATGTCCGCCAAGGAAGCGGGCATCGAACTCGAATTCTCCGGCGCCGGCGTCGATGAGACCGCCACGGTCAGCTCCGCAAATCCGGATCTCGCCCCAGCCGTCAAACCCGGCGATGTGATCGTCCGCGTCGATCCCCGCTACTTCCGCCCTGCGGAGGTTGAGACCCTCCTCGGGGATCCCACCAAGGCCAAGGAAAAGCTCGGCTGGATCCCGGAAATCACCGTCGAGGAAATGTGTGCGGAAATGGTCGCCTCCGACCTCAACACCGCCCGCCAGAACTCCCTCCTCAAATCCCACGGCCACCACATCCCGGTCTCCAAGGAGTAGTGGCGGCGGTCTTCGGTCGCCGTGGCCTCTTCCTTGAAATTTGAAACTTGAATCTTGAGAGTTCAGCCCGTCATCGGCCTCCCTGTGGCCGCAACCGACTACGCCGGCGCGGTGGCCTGGATCCTCGAAAAAGCAGCCCGCGCAGACCGCCCCTACGCCGTCGAGGCCGCCAACACCCACGTCGCCGCCCTTTACCGTTCGGATCCCGCCTTCCATGAATCGCTGGAAAAATTCGACCTCATCACCCCTGACGGAATGCCCCTCGTCTGGTCGGTCAACGCCCAGCTCCCCGCAGGGGAAAAACTAACAGACCGCGTCTACGGGCCGACCCTGATGCTTGAGACCATCAGAGCCACCCAGGGCAAACAGGAATTCCGCCACTTCCTCCTCGGTGGCAAACAATCCACCCTCGACAAGCTCGCCTCCAAGTTTTCCTCGGAGTTTCCCGGTGCCGTCATCTCCGGCAGCCACTCCCCCCCCTTCGGCGAATGGCCGGGGGACGAAACGGAAAACATCATCCGAAAAATCCAAGAATCCGGAGCCAACCTCGTCTGGGTCGGCCTCGGCTGCCCGAAACAGGAACATTGGATCGCCCGCAACAAGCACCTGCTCCCCCCCGCCGTCTATTTCGGCATCGGCGCCGCCTTCGCCTTCCACGCCGGCGAGGTGAAACAGTCCCCCCCCATCCTCCAGAAACTCGGCCTCGAATGGGCCTACCGCCTCGCCATGGAGCCCCGCCGCCTCTTCAAACGCTACCTCACCTACAACACGCTCTTCCTCTTCCACACCCTCCGCGGCCAAATGCGCGACTGATCATTTCAGCATCCCAGCCTCTCAGCCTTTATGAAAATATCTTCCATCTGCTGCCTCGGCGCCGGTTACGTCGGCGGCCCGACCATGGCGATGATCGCCGCGAAATGCCCCGACATCCAGGTCACGGTCTGCGACATGAACCAGGCGCGCATCGATGCCTGGAACTCAGATACGCTCCCGGTCTATGAGCCGGGTCTCAGGGAGGTCGTGGAATCCGCGCGCGGGAGGAACCTCCATTTCACCACCGACCTCAAGCCCGCGATCACCGCCGCCGACCTCATTTTCGTCTGCGTCGGCACCCCCACGAAATCCTACGGCATCGGCGCAGGCCGCGCGGCCGACCTCCGCTACATCGAGTCCGCCGCCCGCCTGATCGCGGAAGTCTCCGAGGGCAACAAGATCATCGTCGAGAAATCCACCATCCCGGTCAAGACCGCCACCGCGATCCAGACCATCATCTCCGCCAACTCCACCGGCAACGCCACTTTCCAAGTCCTCTCCAACCCCGAGTTCCTTGCCGAAGGCACCGCCGTCTCCGACATGGAGAACCCCGACCGCATACTCATCGGCGGCGAGCAAACCCCGGAAGGCCAGAAAGCCCTCCAAGCGCTCGTTGACGTCTATGCCACCTGGGTGCCCCGCGAACGCATCATCACCACCAACCTCTGGTCTTCCGAACTCTCCAAGCTCGTCGCCAACGCCTTCCTCGCCCAACGCATCTCATCCATCAACTCCATCTCCGCACTCTGCGAGGCGACCGGCGCCGACGTCGATGAGGTCGCCCGCGCCATCGGCTACGACTCACGCATCGGCCCGAAATTCCTCAAAGCCTCGGTCGGCTTCGGCGGCTCCTGCTTCCAGAAGGACATCCTCAACCTCGTCTATCTCTGCGAGTCCTTCAACCTCCCCGAAGCCGCCGCATACTGGCGCTCCGTCGTCACCATGAACGACTGGCAGAAGTCCCGCTTCGTCGAAAAGATCGTCCGCACCCTTTTCAACACGGTCTCGGGCAAACGCATCGCCATCCTCGGCTTCGCCTTCAAGAAAGACACCAACGACACCCGCGAATCCGCAGCCATCCACATCGTCCGCGACCTCGTCGCCGAGAACGCCCACGTCGCCATCTACGATCCACGCGTCACCAAGGAAACGATACACCGCGACCTCCTCGAGGTCGGCGTCCCCCAGGATATCATCGACTTCAACATCGAGATCGCCGAGAGTCCCTACGAGGCGGTCACCGGCGCACACGCCCTGGCCACCCTCACCGAGTGGGACGAGTTCCGCACCCTCGATCTCCCCAGAGTCTACGACCTCATGCTCAAGCCCGCCTTCGTTTTCGACGGCCGCGCCATCCTCCCCGCTGAAGCCCTGGCAAAACACGGCTTCGAAACCTTCATCATTGGCAAAGGAAGCTGAGAAGGTAAAAGCTGAAAACTGAAACGCTGAAACGCTGAAATCGGTGTGGGCCTTGCGAGCTCCATGTATCCTAAAAAATGAGCCCTTGCCCGCCGCCCAACAGGATGCCGGCAAGTTCACCCCGTTTTTCACAACCATCGTATTTCGAACCAGGCGCAGCCTCTGATCCATTTCAGCTTCTACCCAATGCGTCTATCGGAAGAACTCAGAACGCGGACAAAGGACTTCGCATCATCGGTAATACGGATATTCGTCGCTCTCCCGCGCCAACGGGATGAAGTAAACGTCCTCGCAAAACAGATGCTCCGGTCGGGCACATCCGTCGCCGCACACGCCCGCGAGGCGTCCCGCGCACGCTCCGATTCCGAACTCTGTTCCAAACTCGACGGCCTTCTCCAGGAAGCAGACGAGACGCAACTTTGGCTAGAACTCCTGATCGAAGACTGTAGCGTTAAGGATGAACCCTTGCCCGCCGCCCACAGGGAAGCCGGTGAACTCATCGCAATCTTCACAACCATCGTATCAAGAGTGAGGCGCAGCCTCTGACCCATTTTCAGCATTTCAGTTTTCAGCATTTCAGCTTTTACCCCATGAACATTTTCCCAGAAACCCACCGCTTCCTCAACCGCCACGACAAGGAATCCCTCCTCCAGCAGCGCGGCCTTGCCGTCTGGATGTGCGGACTCTCCGGCTCGGGGAAATCCACCATCGCCAACGCCGCCGAGCGCGTTCTACACAAACAGGGCCGCTTCACCATCATCCTCGACGGCGACAACGTCCGCTCCGGCCTCAACGCAAACCTAGGATTCTCCGACCAGGATCGCCTCGAAAACATCCGCCGCCTCGCCGAGATCACCAAAATCCTCGTCGAGAACGGCGTCATCGTCTTCATCTCCGCCATCACCCCGCGCGGCGAGCTCCGCGACCTCGCCCGCGGCATCGTCGGCGAGCAGAACCTCTTCGAGACCTACGTCAAGGCCACCTACGAAACCTGCGAGCAGCGCGACGTAAAAGGCCTCTACGCCAAGGCCGCGCGCGGCGAGATCGAGCACTTCACCGGCAAGGACGGCTCCTTCGAGCCCCCCCAAAGCCCCGACCTCACCCTCGATACGGAATCCCTCACGATCGAGGACGCCGCCATCGAGCTTGTGGAGGCCATCCTGCCAAAAGTCTCCCAATCCCTGCCTTGAATCATGGACTTCGGCCAAACCCTCCCCACGGTCGTCTCCGCCTTCCAGCGCTCCAAACTCCATTTTGCCCTGATCGGAGGTCTCGCGATCAGTTTTCACGGGATACAGCGCTCCACCTTGGATGCAGATTTCATCCTGCTCATGGATGACCTCAAGGAGGCGCACATCATTCTGCTGAAACTCGGCTACAACCGCGAATTCCACTCCGAAAACGTTTCCCACTACATCTCCCCGGATCCCGCATTGGGTAGAATCGATATTCTCCACGCCCTACGCCCCATTGCAGAGGGGATGATCTTGCGGGCCAAGCAGTTCCCCCTCACCCCGGAACACACCATTCCCGTCGCCGACGTTGAGGACATTATTGGCCTCAAGATCCAAGCCGCCTGCAACGATCCCTCCCGGCACCGGTCGGACTGGAACGACATCCACTCCCTCATCGAACACTCCGCACAGAACAGCCTCCGGTTGGATTGGCCTCGCCTCGCCGATTACCTGGATCTGTTTGATCTCGCGGAAACACTCCCCGAACTCCGACTGACCTATGCCTCGGCTCTCAGACAAGGAATGTGATGCCATCCGGCAGTTCGCCGGCAAACCTACACTGCAGATCCCCGCGCACCCCCCCGTCGCTATCATGGATTTCCTGAAATCCATCTCCACCCTCCCTGCCGCCCTCCGTCCCGAAAAACCCGTCCGTTTCACCGGCAACCAATGGAAATTGTGAAGCGATCCGATAAATCCTTACTAAGCCACCCAAGTTACTAATTATTACTTGACCGCACCCGCAACAGGACACAAAAGTCCGCCCCCGCCAGGATTCCCCTTTCAGGATCTCAGCTTTTTCAGCATTTCAGTTTTCACCTTTCCATGCCCAACTACAACCTTTCCCACCTCGACCAGCTCGAAGCCGAGGCCATTTTCATCCTCCGGGAAACCGCCGCCCAATTCGAGAACCCCGCCCTCCTGTTTTCCGGCGGCAAGGACTCGATCGTCATGGCATGGCTTGCGAAAAAAGCCTTCTGGCCCGCCCGTCCGCCTTTCCCGCTCGTCCATGTCGATACCGGCCACAATTTCGACGAGACCATGCACTACCGCGATGAGTTCGTGAAACTCCTGCGCGCCCAGCTCGTCGTCGGCTACGTGCAGGAATCGATCGACACCGGCCGGGTCACCGAGGAAACCGGCCCCAACGCCTCCCGCAACAAGCTCCAGACCGTCACCCTCCTCGACACCCTCGAGAAACACCAGTACGATGCCGCGCTGGGCGGAGGCCGCCGCGACGAGGAAAAAGCCCGCGCCAAGGAACGCTTCTTCTCCCACCGCGACGACTTCGGCCAGTGGGATCCCAAAAACCAGCGCCCCGAGCTCTGGAACCTCTTCAACGGCCGCAAGAACCCCGGGGAGCACTTCCGCGTCTTCCCGCTCTCCAATTTCACCGAAATGGACATCTGGATGTACATCAAGCGCGAGAACATCCCCCTCCCCTCCATCTACTTCGCCCATGAGCGCGAGATCTTTGAGCGCAACGGCACCCTCCTCGCCGTCACCGATTTCCTCAAACCCCAGGATCACGAAACCGTCACCAAGGAAGTCGTCCGCTTCCGCACCATCGGCGACGCCACCTGCACCGGCGCCGTCCGCTCCTCCGCCTCAAACCTCGACGAGGTCATCGCCGAGGTCGCCGCCGCCCGCCAGACCGAGCGCGGCACCCGCTCCGACGATAAACGCTCGGAAACAGCCATGGAAGACAGGAAGAAAGAAGGATACTTCTGAATAAATGCTGAAAACCTGAAACGCTGAAAATCTGAAATTTCAGACAGCACTTCGTGGTTTTCATCCTCTTCTTCCCCTACCTCTGAGCCTCTCAGTTTTCAGAATTTTAGCTTTCACCCACCATGTCCTCTCCAGCTCCACAACAAACTGCGATCTGGAAACGCATGTCCCTTAGCGAAAAATACAACCTCCTCGCCGCGACAGTCCGACAAGCCCGCGAACTCAAGCGCATGGGCCTCCGCATGAAATACCCCGCCGACAGCCCCCAGGAAACCGAAACCAAACTCGCCCGTGTCTGGCTCCATGCAAGACCCTGACTTCATATCCCTTTTCGTAGAACCCCTGGAAAACGCCGGGATCCGCTACATGATCGCCGGTTCGGTCGCCAGCTCCATCTACGGTGAGCCCCGTAACACACTCGACATCGATATGGTCGTGCTACCCGACCCCAACCAGATAAGCCAATTCCCCGCACTTTTCCCCGAAGCGGACTACTACCTCCCGCCCACAGAAGTCATCGCCATCGAGTCCCGCCGCGAAGCCAACGGACATTTTAACATCATCCATCACAACACCGGCCTCAAAGCCGATATCTACCTCTCCCGCAACCATCCCGCCCTTCCGTGGGCACTCGAACACACCCGCCGCGTTCCGACCGCAGCCTGTGAAATCAGCCTCGCCCCACCCGAATACGTCATCATCCACAAGCTCGGGTTCTACAAGGAATCCCAGCACCAACGCCACCTCCGCGACATCGCCGGCATGATCGAACAACAGGAACTCGACCACACATTCCTCACCCACCACCTAGAAAAACTCCACCTAACAGAAGAATACAAAGCCGCCCTCGCCTTAACCCAACGAGGATAGTCTTACTTACCTCCCAATTTTTTCACAACTCCCTCTCCTAATACCTCTTGCCATTGATCACTGGAAACTGATCACTTTCCACTTCTTACCATGACTCCGACAAAACTTCTCAGCCTCCTGCTACTCGCGCTCCTCGCGCTGCCGGCAAAGGCGCTGACGCTTGCGGAACTGGAGAAATCCTACGAGGACAAGCGATCCGAGATCCGCCTCGAAAAGACCAGATCCATGGACGCCCTCAAGGAGAGCTACCTCGGCGCACTCGCCCGCATCGAGGCGAAGTTCCAGCGCGCCGGCCGGCTCGACGAAGTCCTGCTCACCAAGGACGAGGCGAAAGATATCTCCGAAGGGAAATGGCCGCTTGCCGCCCTGCCGGAGAAAATCTCCCTCGATGTCGCAGCACCCAGGAAGATCTACCTCAAGAAACACATTGAGATCGAACAGGAGGCCGCCCGCAAGTCCGCCGATACCGCCGACAAGATGCTGGCTCTCCTTGACCAACAGGCCGTCTCCCTCACCAAGTCCGGCGATCTCCAGCAAGCTCTCCTCGCCCGCCAGATCAAGGCCGAGATCGAGTCCGACGCCACCCTCGTCAGCGCCCGCAAGCTCCTCGCCAATGTCAGGAGCGACGGAACCTCCCGCCCCGCCCTCAAAATCCGCCGCTACGGCGACAACATCGAGGTCATTGTCCGCTATGACATGCGCGGGAAAGTCAGCATGGACAGCCCGGTTTCCAATGTAAAAGAGGCAGACAAATCAATTGGCGATACGACGGCGAAGGTCTTGGGCGAGTTTGTTGGTGCAGAAGGATATGTGGTGGATTCTTACGTTCATTTCGAGAGAGATTTCGCAGACAGCGATTTTTCAGGTATCGCGCTTAGTGCGATTGGTCATCAATTCTCCAAACAATACGGAGACTTTACCGCGTTGGAATTCAAGATCCTGCCCAATGGGGTAAATCCATACGTGACGCTCCCAGTGAAAATGATCCCAATCTCGATAGGAGGAACCACGCAAATCTCCATCCGGCACTTCACTCCAAAAACCAACCGAACAGTAAACGGATTCAAACTAATCCAAGGAACCGCTGGTGGGAGCGCGTTCGGAGGAAAAGCATTTGAAAGCGCAGGTGAATGGATAACGCAAACGGTCATTTCCGAGCCAACGAGCGAACAAGGTAGTCTCCTTCTTTATTTTACTTTCGCTCCAGACAACAAGGGCGCCGATTTGACGCAGGAGCCAATCGTAATTGGTCATATCAAGGTCGAACACGTCAAATTCTCGGCTTTCCTCGTGCAGCGCCTTGGCGACAACGGCGTGATTACCGAATCCTTCGAGGAAGCCGAAAAGCAACCCAAAATCATATCAAACGGCGAACTGCTCCCCCAACCCGAACGCTGAAATTCCATCACCCATTTCCTCTTCCACTGATCACTGCCAACCGATCCCTTTCCACTTCTTTCCATGGACCTTCTAAGATTCACCACCGCCGGCTCCGTAGATGACGGCAAATCCACCCTCATCGGCCGGCTCCTCTACGATTCCAAATCGATTTTCGAGGACCAGCTCGAGGCCATGGAGGAATCCTCGCGCCGCCGCGGCGATGAAAATGTCAACCTCGCCCTCCTCACCGACGGCCTGAAGGCGGAGCGCGAGCAGGGCATCACCATCGATGTCGCCTACCGCTACTTTGCCACGCCCAAGCGCAAGTTCATCATCGCGGACACCCCCGGCCACACCCAGTACACGCGCAACATGGTCACCGGTGCCTCGACCGCCAACCTCGCCATCATCCTCATCGACGCGCGCAAGGGCGTCATCGAACAGACGAAACGCCACTCCTTCATCGCCAACCTGCTCCGCATCCAGCACCTCGTCGTCGCCGTCAACAAGATGGACCTCGTCGACTACTCACAGGAGGTCTTCGACAACATCGTCCGGGACTTCCGCGAGTTCGCCTCCCGCCTCGACAACATCGTCGACATCACCGCCATCCCCATCTCCGCGCTCAACGGCGACAACGTCGTCGAGAAATCCGCACACATGCCCTGGTATGAAGGCTCCACTTTCCTCTACCATCTGGAAAACGTCTATGTCGGCGGGGAGGAGAACCACGTCGATGCCCGCTTTCCGGTCCAATGGGTCATCCGCCCCATGTCAGATGAATGGCACGACTTCCGCGGCTACGCTGGCCGCGTCGCCGGCGGGGTCTTCAAGCCCGGCGATGAAGTGACCGTCCTCCCCTCCGGATTCAAGACCCACGTCAAGGCCATCCACTCGCCCGACGGCGAGAAAACCGAGGCCTTCGCCCCACAATCCGTCTGCCTCACCCTCACCGAGGAAATCGATATCTCCCGCGGCGATACGCTCGTGAAATCCAACAACCCGCCCAAGGTCGCACAGGACATCGAGGCCATGGTCTGCTGGTTCTCCAACAAGCCCATGCCGCCCCGCGCCAAGCTCATCATCCGCCACACCACCCAGGAAACGAAAGCCATCATCCAGGAAGTGAAATATCAGGTCGATGTCAACACCCTCCACAAGATCGAGGGAGTCGATTCCCTCTCCATGAACGACATCGGCCGCATCACCCTCCGCACCGCCGTCCCCCTCATCCACGACTCCTACCGCCGCAACCGCAACACCGGTTCCTTCATCCTCATCGACCCCGGCACCAACGAAACCGTGGCCGCAGGCATGATCGTCTAGCGCTTCGCGCTTCGCGCGCAGGGCGCGATTTCGAAGGCCTAAACGTCGAAAGTCTAAAGTCCAGACCCTCCCCAATCGCAAAGCGATTCTTCGCCCTCCCGCCTACCGCCCTACCGCCCTACCGCCCACCGCCCACCGCCTTCCGACACTCCCCCTCACTTTTCAGCTTTCATTCCATGCCCCGCATCTCCGAAAAGCAGCGACTCCAGCTCATTGAGGCTCTAGCAGCCTTCAAACCGGCGGTGATTTATCTTTTCGGCTCCTTCGGCACGCCTTCGCAACATCAGGGAAGCGACATGGACATCGCCTTTCTTCCTTCTGTTGCCACGGATCCCGTCGCATGCTTCCGGATTGCCGGGGAACTCACGGAGCTATTTGGAAGGCAGGTCGATCTCGTTAACCTGACCCAGGCCAGCACCGTATTTGCGAAAGAAGTCCTCCGAACGGGAACCCCTATCGCCGCCGACTCACCAGCGCTACAACAGCAATTCGAAATGTTGACGCTGGCGGACTACGCCCGTCTCAACGAAGAGCGCCAAGCCGTTCTCGCATCATGATCGACGACATCGACCTGAACAAAGCCGCGATCATCCGCCGTTGCCTCAGGCGCATCGCGGAGGAATACCGGAACGATCCAGGCCGCCTGGATGATTTCACCGCACAGGACTCCATTGTGTTGAACCTGCTCCGCGCCTGCGAGGCCGCCATCGATCTCGCCATGCACCGCGTCGCCCAAGGACGCCTTGGCATCCCACAATCCAGCCGGGACGCATTCGAGCTCCTGGCTCAAAACGGCATGCTCGGCGCCCCTTCCGCGACCGCGATGAAGCACATGGTCGGATTCCGGAACATCGCGGTGCACAGCTACCAACACATCCAACTGCCTATCCTCCAGGCAATCCTCGAAAAGCACTTGATCGATTTTGAATCTTATCTCACTGAGCTTTCGCTCTAGTGGAGCGCGGGGCGCGCTGTCAAAAGTCACAACGTCGAAGGTCAAAAGTCACAAGCCAAGTAAGCGCCCCCCGACCCCCGACCCCCGCCCTCCGCCCTCCGCCCTCCGCCCTCCGCCCTCCGCCCTCCGCCCTCCGCCCTCCGCCCTCCGCCCTCCGCCCTTCCGCCCTCCGCCTCCCAATATCCCGCTCTCCCGCTCTCCCGCTCTCCCGCTCTCCCGCTCTCCCGCTCTCCCGCTCTCCCGCTCTCCCGTTCTCCCGTTCTCCCGTTCTCCCGTTCTCCCAATCTCCCAATCTCCCAATCTCCCAATCTCCCGTTCTCCCAATCTCCCAATCTCCCAATCTCCCAATCTCCCAATCTCCCAATCTCCCAATCTTCCGCCCATGACCCTCCCAAAACGAAACATCGCGATTCTTACCGCCTTGGGAGCGATTGCGGCCATTACAGGAGGAATCATCCTGGCACGAAATCCCGATCTAATCAGGCAAGCGCTTTCGATCGTGGATGTCATCAGCGCATGGTGCACCACCCACCCCGCTTTTCTCTTTCTTGCGATTGTCCTTTTGCCCGGCTTCGGCTTCCCCGCAAGCCCGCTCATTGTTCTCGCCGGGGTTGTCTGGGGCAGCACATGGCAGACCTGCGCCATCACCATCGCCGCCGTCGCGCTGAACATGGCATGGACGCATTTCCTCGCCGCAGGCCCAGCCAGAGCCATTGTGATCCGCCTGCTCGGTGAGCGCTGGCAGAGGTGGAAGAACATCCACCCGGATAACCTCCGACGCTTGACCATCCTCTTCCGGATCACGCCCGGCATCCCCTTCTTCATCCAGAACTACGTGCTCGGACTGCTGGGAGTCCCTTTCCTTACCTACATCTCCATTTCCGTCCCGCTCAACGGCATCTTCGTCATCGGCTTCGTGCTCACGGGAGGAGCCATCTTCGAAGGGGATCTGGGAATGGTCGCTGCCGGCATCTCCATCCTGATCGCCGCCGCACTGGGACTCGGCTTTCTCCGAAGCAAACTCAAGGCGTCCCGGAAAATACAATCCACAACTTGATCGCCTCGCAGCCCCAACTTCTTGTCGTCCTGCCGATCTTCAACGAAGAGGAATCGATTTCCTCTGTAATCCAGGAATGGTTCGCAACATTGGTTTCCCACGCACCGGACTTCAGGCTGCTCGCCATTGACGACGGCTCCACCGACCGGACTTTGGATCTCCTTCATTCCCTGAAATCCGGACTCGGTGATCGCCTGGAAATCCTCACCCGCCCGAACCGTGGCCACGGCCAGACCTGCATCGAAGGTTACAAAATTGCCCTCGACCGGAAAATACCCTTCATCCTCCAGATCGACTCCGACGGGCAGTCGGAGCCATCCCATTTCCAGGAATTCTGGGCTTTGAGGGAAGACTTCGATGTCATTTACGGGAAACGAAACCGCAGCGACGGAGCAAGGCGCGTCCTTGCAAGCGCGGTTCTCCGCACCCTGCTCAGGCTAATCGCAAAAGCCGATTGCGTGGATGCCAATGTTCCCTACCGCCTGATGCGTTCGGAATCCTGCGCCAAAGCGATCCGATCCGTATCCCCTGATATCTTCCTAGCAAATGTAGCGCTCGCCGTAGGCCTTGCGAAATCCCCAGAAATCCACCACGGCAGCATTCCAATCAACTTTCCACCCAGGAAAGGAGGCGAACCCTCGGTGCCCTTCCTCAAATTCGCATCCAAAGGCCTCGAGCTCTTCATCCAGCTCAGAAAATCCGGTATACCCAGGTAAGCAGTTGGCAGTAGGCTGTCACCGAACATCCGACCTTAGACCTTAGACCTTAGACCTTAGACCTTAGACCTTAGACCTTAGACCTTAGACCTTAGATCTCCCGATCTCCCGCTCTCCCGCTCTCCGCCCCCTGACCTTCGCCTTGCTTCCTACACCTTTACCCTTCATGTTTTCTACATGAAAGTAGAACTCGACATCCCAGATTCCGCGCTTTCCGCACTGCGTCAAGCACCTGCTGAGTTTGCTGCCTGTCTCCGTCTTATGGCCGCCGCCAAGCTCTATGAAACCGGTAACCTGAGTCAAGAACGTGCCGCTGAGTTGGCCGGACAATCCCGCCAGGATTTCGTGCTTCAGCTATCCCGTTTGAGTGTTTCACCGTTTCAGGGAGTGGAGGAAGACCTGATTTCTCTTTCCCCTCTTCCGTGATTCTGGTTTTCAACGCGTCGCCGATTATCGTTCTCGCCAAAGCAGGCCTCTTGGATCGGCTGCTCCCGCTGGGGGATGAAGTCTGGATCCCTGAAGCGGTCGCCAGCGAAGTCGCTGCAGCAAGGGATCTGGGCGATCCCGCTTCTGGCTGGATTGCTGGAAATTCTACACTCATTCATCCCACAACGCTTGTTTCACCTTTTCTCATGGCATGGGATCTGGGAGCTGGAGAATCTGCGGTGATTTCTCTAGCTGTGGAATTTCCCAATGCAGTCGCGGTTCTTGACGATTTGGCCGCCCGCCGGTGCGCTCAAGCAATGGGTCTCCGTATTGTCGGAACCCTTGGTCTTATCCTCATGGCCAAGCGTGCCGGAATCATCCCATCCGCGAGCCGCGCGCTCGATGCCGTTGTCGCAGCCGGATTGTTCATCTCGCCGCATCATCTTGAGGCCATCCGTATCCAAGCTCAGGAGGAATAGAATTTCTGCCACTTTCTGCCCTAAACCTCATCCGCCAACCGCCCTCCGTACTCCGCTCTCCCGCTCTCCCGCTCTCCCGCTCTCCCGCTCTCCCGCTCTCCCGCTCTCCCGCTCTCCCGCTCTCCCGCTCTCCCGCTCTCCCGCTCTCCCGCTCTCCCGCTCTCCCGCTCTCCCGCTCTCCCGCTCTCCCGCTCTCCCAATCTCCCAATCTCCCAATCTCCCAATCTCCCAATCTCCCAATCTCCCAATCTCCCAATCTCCCAATCTCCCAATCTCCCAATCTCCCGCCCTCCGCCCACCCAAGTGAGCCCAAAACTCCAAAAATCCCTCTCCACCCTAGGCCTCGTCGTCCTAGCCTTGGCCGTAGGAGCCGCAGCAATCACCAAACAGAGTTTCTGGATGGACGAAGGCAGCGCCGCGTTCAAGGCGCTCATGCCGGATTTCAAGACCTGGTGGAAAATGAACCTCGAGCTCGAGGGTTCCGATGTCCAGATGCCGATCTACATGATCTCCCTCTGGGCTTGGGAAAAGGTCATGGGCAACACCGAATACGCCCTCCGCGCCATCAACCTTCCCTTCCTCGTCCTCATGGTCGTCGCCCTCCGGAACGTCCGCTTCTGGCCACTCGTCTGCCTCACCTCACCCTTCGTGCTCTATTACGTCGGGGAGCTCCGCCCCTACACGATGCAGATGGCCGGCGGTGCCATCGCCGCCGCCGCCCTGATCGCCGTCGCCAGAGGCCGCAAGGGAAGCCTCGACGGCCTCCATGCCCTCCTCGGTGCCGCCCTTTTCCTCTGCCTCTCCAGCCTCTCCGCCGTCATCTGGGCCGGCGGGCTTGCCCTGGGTGCCATCGTCATCCGCCCCGATTGGCTGAAGGCGAAGGGCTTTTGGCTGCGCTCCCTCCTCTGGTCCCCTCCCTTCCTCGCCATCGGCGCTTTCTATGCCTGGACGCTCCTGGGGGGCTACGGCGCAGCAGCCCATGGCGGCAGCATACTCAGCATCGGCTTCGCAGCCTACGAGATGATAGGCCTGCTCGGTCTGGGCCCCAGCCGCAACGAACTCCGTTCCTCCCCTGCCGCCATCCTGCCCCAGCTTGCCTGGCTGCTCCCCGCCGCCGCCTGCCTCTGCGCTGCATGGTGCCTCGGCATCAGGAAATGGTTTTCCGAAAACCCAGCCCGCAACATCCTCGGTGCAGCCTGCGCCACCCTCCTCCCCATCCTCGCACTTGCCATCATCGGAATCCTCATGGATTTCCGCGTGCTGGGGCGGCACCTCAGCCCCGTCATACCCGCATTCCTCCTACCCATCGCAATCTGCTTCGGGGCGCTTGCAAAAAACAAGGCCGCCCTCGCCTTCGCCAGCCTCGCCGTCCTCATCGGCATCGCGTCCACCGCCTCACTCCGCTTCCAGGAAAAGCATGCCCGCGACGACTTCCGTGAGGCCACCAACATCGCCAGCAAGGCCATTACCGAAGGCAAGGCCGTCCTCTGGCAGGCCGATCTCAGCACCCCCTGCTACTACGCCTACCGCAAGGGCGGTGTCCCGGCCTTCCACTGGATGCTCACAAGCCTCAAATCCGAAGCCCCATCCAGCTACATGTTCGCAGATCTGGTTGTGATCCACCGACCAGATATCGGATATAGCGGCCAGGATCACGAAAAAATCCTCAAAGAAGCGGCCTTCGACCTGAAGGAAACCCTCACCGGATTCGAGATCTGGAAAAACCGGTATTCGCCGTAGGCGCCCTTTCCATTCTTCGGCGTCTGCGCCTCTCTCGCTTCTCAGCGTATATTCCCAAATGCTCCCCCCTGAAACCTCGCTTGGCGAACTTGGACCCTTGGCGTTCCCTTCCTCCTAAGCCCCTGGCACTCAGACTTTCGACTTTCGACTTTTAGACATTCCGATATTCTTCCCTTACAGTTTCGGATTTCAACTTTAAAGTTTAAAATTTTTCTTCTCATATATGGACTCAAACAAAATCAAGCTATTTATCGTTCTCATTATAGCGGCGTTTGCGGCGGTGTATCTAGGTATCGCTGCAGCCACCGCACAGTTCGAGGCAATCGCTTGGGTACTGGGAGCAAGCACACTTACTGTCTGCTTGCTGCTAGGCCGGAAAATCTGGCTTCTCATCCCCCTTCTAGGATCTTTGAACCTTAACCTTTCTATCCCATCACAACCGAATACTCTGTTCATAGCACAGATTCTGGTCATCGGATTCTCTGTGATGCTTCTTCTGATCCGCAAATTGCCATATAGGCTGGTTGTGACAGAACTTGAGGTTTGGGTCTTGATAACCGTGCTTCTCATAGCGCAGGTTTACCTCAGGAATCCTGTTGGCTTGTCACTATTCGGTGGAGATACGGTGGGGGCGAAACCATACTTTATTTTTGCAATCACGATTGTGTCCACCATGATTCTTGTCGGACTGCGAATGCCGGAAGGCGATGTTCGAACCGCAATCCGATTGTCAATTTTGGGAGGCCTTAGTAATTTCGGAATTTCAGTTGCTGGTAGATTGTTTCCTACTCTAGGTTATTGGAGCGGGACAAATTTCGACCCGCTTTCGAGCGGAGGATCGAATACAGGTGCTGCCATCGACGCAGGTAGTGCGACGCGGCGCGGATTTCTAATGGAAGCTGGAACAAATATTGCACTTTGGATTTCAGCATTCCGCGCACCTCTTTTATCCAGTTTTCATCCTGTATGGGCTCCGTTGATTCTGCTTACCCTGGCCTTCGCAGGATTGAGCGGATTCCGGAGTGCCATTGCCCTAGTTGGTCTCACTTACGCCATTGGCATTTACTACCGGGGTGGGTTCATTCAGCTTTTCATCGCTGCAATGGTCGGGGCTGCGGGCTTAGTGCTGCTTGCGCTCGTCAATGTTCTGACCCCCCTACCACCGAATATCCAGCGTTCACTCGCCTTCCTGCCCGGCACCTGGGAACAACGATATTTGGACGACGCGGAGGGCTCTACCGATTGGCGCGTAGAAATGTGGCAGGAGGCGCTTACCTCGGAACGCTGGATCCAAAACAAGATGTTTGGTGATGGTCTAGGCTTCACGGCTCAGGAACTGTCCTACCAAGCCTCTCTCACCGAGGCGACAAGAACCAGGGGAGGTATGTCTGGATTTGACGCATATCGGGAAGGCGTGCTGGCTGCAGGAAACTACCATAGCGTTTTCGTCAGCTCGGTTCGCACCGTTGGATACGTCGGCTTCTTCATCTTTTTCATAGCGATGTTACGTACGGCAGTCCACGCCAACCGCTTGATCAAGCGCTATAGAAACACAGACCATTTCTCGACCTGCTTGTTCTTTGGTATCCCCGCCATCATTGCTCCCATCTGGCTTCCGTTCAGTGCCCTTACATTTGTGCAGGTCGCATCGACCACATTGGGCACGATCGCAATGCTGCGGATTCTTCAAAGTAATCTGCCCCTTGTCGGAGCATCCGGGAGCCAGGTTGGCGGCGATGAAGGTCATAACGGAAGGCTTTCCAGCCATCCTGAGCATCGCGAATCGTGACCCTTTCCATTAAGGTTTGGCTAGTCCGGTGCATTTATCCATAAGAACCTGTGGAAAAGCCTTCCCAAGACCGGGCATCCTACAACGGGATGCTCAAGTCGACGTCCACGCTCGCAGGAGCAAAGGTGATCACCATCCTGATCTCTATCGTCCGCACCAAGATCGTGGCAAGTTTGCTCGGCCCTTCGGGAATAGGACTGGTCAATCTTGTGACCTCATCCACGGATCTCGCCCGGGTGTTTTTTGCATGCGGCCTAGATAGCGCAACCACCCGCAGGGTTGCCGAGGCATCCGGAAGTGACGACCCCCGCCTGCTGGACAGGACTTTTCGGATTTCCGCCCGTACCGCGCTCATCGCAGGCTTTGCCGCGTGTCTGGCACTCGCTGCCGCATCGCCTTTTCTCAGCCACACTATACTGGGCGACCAGGGAAAATTCTGGTGGTACGGCTTTGGAGCATTGTCCCTGATCTTCACCCCGCTGCTAGGTGTCGAGTTGGCTTTCTTACAAGGCTTGCGGAAGTCACGGGATCTCGCACTCTGCCAGATCATCGCATCGTTCGTCGGTGCAATACTGAATATCATTCTGGTCTCCCTGATGGGAGTCGCAGGGGGAGTCGCTGCACTCCTTCCCTTGGCTGTTGTCTCCCTGATTGTTCACCATTCTTTCCTCAAGCGCTACCGTCCTGTCGTTTCCCCGCCTCTGGAGCCGGTGACCGCCCACCACTCGGTTGATTTGCTCAAACTCGGTTCCGGGTTCGCCGTGAATGGAATCTGGCTGACCGCGTCCGGTTGGCTAAACCTTTTCTTCATCACCCGATACTACGGCACGGCAGAAGGCTCTCACCAGGTAGGTTTGTACGGAGCCGCCGCAACCATGTCGAACCTCTACATCGGCATCCTGGTCTCCGCCATGGCAACGGAATTCTACCCCGCCCTCGTTCAGGCTGCACGCGACCGCAGCCATTTGAAGCGCCTGCTCAACCAGCAAACCGTGCTTGCCATGTCGGTAGGCATGCCAGCCACGTTGGGGCTGCTAGCACTTGCCCCGATTGTTCTGCAATTGCTCTACAGCAATGAATTCGTGGAGGGTGCTGAGATTATGCGCTGGATGCTTGCGGCCATGGCCGTTCGCTTTGCGTCATGCCCGCTCGGATACACCCTGTTCGCCACCAGCAGTCCACGGGTCATCATGATCAGCGAGCTGGCGATGGGTGCAGTCATGATCACTTCCTCTTTTCTCCTCCTCCAGGTCTTCGGTGTGATCGGCATCGGTATCGCCCTGCTTGCCACGAACTTGTTGTATCTATTCGGTGTTGTGATTATAATGCACAGGCGAGGTGTTCACTGGACTTTGCACACTTCTGCCCTGCTCTTGGAATCCGCCATCGTTCTTGGTGTTTGCCTCTCCGTTTCACTTCTCATACCGGGCTGGCATGGTATTACTATCTGCGCACTCGTCATTACCGCCTACTCTGCACACCTGCTGATCCTGATCCAGAAGGAATCAGGGATCGACCTTGCCCTGATTCTTCAAAAAATCCGTAGCTTCCTACCGAAAAAATGATAAATAAACTAATTCAATCCGCGCTATCTTCATTCGATTATCAAATTAGATCAACGAAGCACTTCGGTGATAACTACTGGAACGATCTCGCGCTACTCATGCGACGCCAGCCATCCGAGAAATCGATCATCATGGATGTCGGGGCACATCATGGAGAAACCCTAATCGCCTGCCGCAAAAGCTTTCCCGATGCGATGATCCATTGTTTCGAACCGGATCCGGAATCTCAGGAAATCCTGAAAAATTGTGCCTCTAACCTTGAAAAAGTCAAAATCCATGAACTTGCCCTGGGTTCCGCAGCAGCGCAGGCGGAATTTCACCGCAACAGCGCCTCAATGACTAACTCCCTGCTCCCAACTAGTGCCGAATCCCTGGAAAGCGATTATGCCGACTACACAAAAACCCAGGAAGTAATCCAAGTTTCGGTGGAAACTCTGGATGAGATCTGCGCTCGTGAGAACATCGGGTGGATCGACCTGCTGAAAACGGACTGTCAGGGTTACGACCTGATGGTGCTTCAGGGCGGCGAAAAAATGATTTCCTCACATCAGGTGGGGCTGATTACCTGTGAAGTGATCTTTGATCAGGAATACGACGGGCAAGGGAGGTTTCACGAACTCCTAAGATATCTCGATTCGTTCGGCTATCGACTCATCGGATTCTACAACATGTCGCGGAATCGTGATCACGTGTGCACCTATTGTGACGCGATCTTCGAGAGACCGATTGGAGCAAACCCAAGCTGAAAAACCAGCTCAAGGATCCTATGCCAGCCCCTTCGCAAACTGTCGTAATTCTCTCCGGAGCTTATGACGATCACTACCGAAAAACTCGGCACGATAATCCAGTCATCTGCACAAGCGCTGGAAAACGAATCATTCTCTATCAGGCGATCGAAGAGGCTGTGGGCAAACCGGTGGTTCTCCTCAGCCCTCACCCACGCGGCAGAGGGAGAGCCGAAGCCTCGCCCGAAACAACCAGTCAATTCGGATCGCAAACCCAAATCTTCTCGAAAGGAGCGGGGCTTCGGAAAATTCGATTCTTTGTCGATTTTTTCCATTATGCCCGCCACGTGGCTCGACACACCCGTACGGGGGATGCTCTGGTCATCGATAATTACGAGCTGATCTACATCATTGCAGTTTATTACTGTCGTTTTCTAGGAAGAAAAAATCGGATAATCTTGGAATATGAAGACGGCAAACATCTCATCGACAAAGGAATTTGGAGATGCATAAGCGGCTTGGCCGAGTGGCTGGGACGCCCGCTCGTAGAAGGCGCGATTCTCGCAACTCCGACCTTGGGCGGGCGCTTGCCTGATGACATTCCGAAAGTCTGTGTCCCGGGTATCCTGAAAACCGGAATTGAACTGAATCCGCCACCGCCTTTAGGGCAGCCTATCTGTTTCCTCTACTCGGGATCGCTGGACTACGAGCGGGGAATCCCCCTCCTTCTCGACTATCTTGAAACCGGAGAGTTTCCCGCCGGTTCACAGTTTCACATCACCGGCCAGGGTCACTTCGTGGATCGGTTTCATTCCCTCCAAATCCGACATCCGGGCATCATTCATTTTCACGGCTCAGTGTCCCAGAAAGAACTTACAAAGATCCGAAAGATCAGTCACTACGGCCTCAATCTCCAGAATGCCACGAATCCCATATCCAACGTGACTTATCCCTCGAAAACCTTTGACTACCTAAATGCGGGGATACGGATCATATCTACCCGGGCGGGCGGGGTGGAGGACGTCCTGGAAAATTCCGCGATCTATCTGCAAACAGATACAGTAGAAGGTTTGAGCCAAGCGATACGCGAGGCATCCCGGGAAATCTTTAAAACTTGTGGTGGAATTTCCCAATCCACTATGGTGCGGTACTCGTATGAAGGAACGGCAATTCGTCTTGGTAAGTTATTCGATCCAATCCCTATCCAAAATTCAACATTGTAGAAACAATCACCCATAAACTTTATAAAATGCAAAGTCAGCAGAAATTGATCGATTACAACACCCGTAAGCACGACCAGATCGCCGAAGTTGAAGGCGATCAGTCTTATGACGCCCGCCACATAGAGATTTTTAACCCCACGGAACAACGCCGGTTACGGAAGGAACTCGACAAGGCTATTGCCGAGCGACGTACAGATAATCCACGCATCCTCGACTTCGGTTGCGGAACCGGCAACCTAACTTCAAAACTCCTTGGTTCAGGGCGCGAAGTCTGCGCCGCTGATGTGTCCGGAGGAATGTGCGAACTCGTACGGCGTCGCTTCCCTGATGCTTTGGCGGGTGGCGGACTAATCACGAAAACAATGACCGGGGAGTTTCCCCTTCCATTTCCCGACAATCATTTCGGTTTCATCGCGACGTATTCCGTCCTCCACCATGTTCCTGACTACGAAACAGCTGTGCGGGAGTTGGTCAGAGTGCTTGATCACGGCGGTGTTCTTTACATTGACCACGAAGCCAGCACCGATTCGTGGTCTTCACCACTAGGACTTCGCCTCTATCGCTTACTGCAACGGCCTTGGTTTGGTATTCCCCGTCTGGCGAAACGTCTGGCGGGGAAACTGCCTCCTGAAGTCTCGGAACCCAGAAACATGGACGATTTGCCTGATGAGGGCGACATTCATATATTTGCTCATGATCACATCGAATGGGAAGCTATCAGACAAATAACATCTAAAGGCGGACTAACAGAATTGGTGACCAAGGATTACCTCGCCTGCAGTGAAATCGGAAAATTTCCTGTTCGACATCTCCTTTGCAAGAGAATATGCAATAATACGGGTATATACGTAGGAATAAAAAATCAATAAACAACCATAACTATGCGCAAAAAAATACTCCGATTTATTGACAAGTTATTCGGTAACGCTATCCGACAGAATTACGAAATCCCCTCGATGGAGTGGAGTTTTCGTAACATGACCAAACTGGGGTTTGACCCAAAGTTCATCCTGGATATCGGCGCGTTTAACGGGGGATGGGCCGCACTTGCGCACTCAGAGTTTCCCGAAGCGACAATTTTGATGCTGGAAGCCCAAGAAGGCAAACGCTCGGTTCTCGAAAGGATCAAGCAAGAAGCTGAAGGTAAAATCGACTACCGGATTGCAGTAATGGGATCGTCCGATGGCGAAAAGGTGGTTTTTCATGAATATGAAAATTCACCCACGGCCTCCTCTATGCTTCAGGATAATGCCGGTACTCCAACCCGCAAAGTTGAATCGACAATGCGAACATTGGATTCAATAATTCTAGAGGGAAAGTTCCCTAGACCAGATCTCATTAAACTTGATGTCCAAGGTTTTGAACTTGAAGTGCTAAGGGGAGGTGCGAGCGCCATTGCCGCCGCCACGGCGATACTTATGGAGGTTTCAATCATCGAAGTCTATCAGAATAATCCCGCATTTGCCGATGTTATTGACTTTATGAGTAAAAATGGATTTAGAGTGTACGATGTTTGCAGCCTTCTGCGCCGCCCGCTGGACGGCGCGCTCTGCCAAATGGACGTGATCTTTGTAAAGCAAGATTCCAATCTTTTAGGGCGCCGTGTTTGGTGCGATTAGAAAATTCAAAAATGGCTGGCAAATCAATCCTTTTGGTAGCAGATCCGTATCTACGAGTTCCTCCGCCCACCTACGGAGGCGTCGAGCGCATTGTGGATATCCTCGCCGAGGGACTTGCGAAAAGAGGATGGGACGTGACACTTGCCTGCCATCCAGAATCTACCTGCAGAGTCAAAATCCTTCCACTCCCATCGTTGGAACTAACCAGCAAGGGTAGGTCAGTCAACGCTGTCAAACTGCTTGTGCACAGCATCCGGCATCGATACGACATCGTTCACACGTCCGCGCATTTCGACCTCACCGCCCTGATGTGGCCACTTTCCCAAAAAATCATCCAGACTTTCCATGCTCTACCGGATCGAGAGCCCTTTGCCAAGAGGCTTCGCTTTATTCCGAGACGGAATCTTTGGTTCACGACAGTTGGCAAGCACATGGTTCCAGCTCTGGAACACATAGCCCCGACTACAGCCATCCACAATGCAATCAAAGTCACCGAGTTCACATTTCAAGGCGGAGTTAAACCGGATGCTCCGCTCGTTTTCCTCGGGCGAATCGAAGAAATCAAAGGAACCCACACCGCAATCCGTATTGCGAAAGAATGCGGACGGAAACTTGTCATAGCCGGCAATCGCTCGACAAACCCAGACATTGACCGATTTTTCATGGAAAAGGTCGAACCCCATCTATCAGAGCAGATCACCTATATCGGGCCGGTAGGCGCAGCTGAAAAAAATAAACTCTTGGGTGAGGCTGCTGCATTTCTTATGCCCATCGAGTGGGACGAACCATTCGGCCTTGTCATGGTGGAGGCTCTTGCGTGTGGTACTCCTGTCATTGCTATCGCTCGAGGTGCTGTGCCAGAAATCGTAGAAGATGGAGTTACAGGAGTCTGCTGCAATTCAACCGAGGAGATGATTCAAGCAGTCAAAAGTATTGGAATCCTTTCACGACAAGCCTGTCGCAAAACAGCGGAAAACCTCTTCTCTCCTGAAACTATGGTCGATAATTATGAAAAATTTTACGATAAGGTTCTCAGTTAACCCCTATCTGATTAAATGAAATGTTACTACATCAATGAAAATTCTTAAAAATCTCAAGGGTTTTTGGCTACGTGCAAAATCTGATAAATCAAGGCGCCAACTGTTGAAGGTAGCACCGGGAGAAACGAATTACACGAGCGATTTCAAATTCGCCGTAAAAAATCCAACGGCTTATTATGAGACATCGTTTCGTGAGTTTCATCGTTCCTTGCCTGCGGAACTCAGGAAGCACCGTCAATATTTTCAAGAGAATCAGCGGGGCTATGGAGAAGACGCGTTCCACGTCATGTGGTGGAACCTGATCCGGCGTTTCAAACCCCAGAACTTTCTCGAAATCGGGATCTACCGAGGACAGACCATCAGCCTGGTTTCTCTCATCACGAAGATGGAAGGGATCTCCTGCGAAGTGCACGGAATCTCGCCCTTTTCGAGTGTCGGGGATTCAGTTTCCGATTACCTTCGTGGCATCGATTATCTCGAAGACACACTGAAAAACTTTCATCATTTCAGCCTTCCTAGCCCTGAACTGCTCAAAGCCTATTCGACAGACGATGAAGCAGTCAATCTGATCCGATCACGTTCTTGGGACATCATCTACATCGATGGCAACCACGATTATGAAATCGTGAAGGCAGACTGGGCTGTCTGCTCGGAAGCTGTCGAGACAGGTGGTTTGATTGTCCTGGATGACTCCGGTTTGACGACCGGGTATCGTCCACCCGCGTTCGCAACCGGCGGCCACCCCGGCCCTTCACGCCTTGCGTCAGAGATCGACGCGTCGCGTTTTGAAGAAATCCTCCAGGTTGGACACAATCGCGTCTTTCAAAAGCAAGCATGAGAATCGTTCAGGTCACGACTGACAGCCGGGAGCATTTCAAGGATTACGGTCGCCCGGAACCTTATTTCGGAATGGCTCCGGAGGCATTGCTTTCAGGATTCGCGGAACTACCAGGCGTGGAGGTGCACGTGGTCAGTTGCCTCCGCCAGCCTGTCGCAGCCTCGCCCAAACTGGCGGACAACATTTTCTATCATCCCCTGCTGGTTCCGAAATCCGGATGGATGAGCACGCTGTATCAGGGCTGCGTCCGGTCCGTCCGGTCCGTCCTGCGGGATATCCGTCCGGATATCGTGCACGGCCAAGGGACGGAGCGCGATTGCGCCTTTTCCGCCGTCCACTCCGGATATCCCAATGTTGTCACTATCCATGGCAACATGGCGGAGATCGAACGGTTGGGGCTCCATGGGCACCCGTGGTATGGCAAAGCTGCTTCCGTGCTGGAAAATCACACGCTGCGACGGACTCGCGGAGTTTTTTGCAATTCACGCTACACGGAAGAACTGGTGGCTCCCCGAACGCCCAAGACCTGGCGGGTACCCAATGCCATCCGGTCCGCGTTTTTCAAAGCCAGAATCGACCCGGAAACCACCAACCTAGTTCCCGTCCTCGTCAACATCGGCCTTGTTTGCCCACGCAAACGCCAGCTCGATATCCTCCTAGCCGCCCGAGAACTCGCAGAACAAGGATACAAGTTCAAAATCATTTTCATCGGTCACTTCTCGACAGCGACCTCGTATGGGAGCCGCTTTGGCGAGGCTTTAGCACATGCGGAGACCTACGGCTACGCCTCATACGGTGGCGTGCTCGAAACGGAGCCTCTAATTGATCTACTGGATCGCTCGCACGGCTTCATCCACTTCCCGTCCGAAGAAGCTTTTGGACTCGTCGTTGCAGAGGCCTTCGCCCGAGGTCTGAAGTTTTTCGGAGCTGACCTCGGCGGCGTTAAGGACATTGCTACCGGTATTCCTGGTGCCGAACTCTACGAGTCCATCGACGGAATCAAGACGGGTATCGCCCGCTGGCTGAAAGCCGGAGCGCCCCGCTCACCCGAAGCCGCCGATGAGATGGCGCGCCTATATGCCCCAGCCGTCGTCGCAGCCCGTCATGTTGAAATCTACCAGGAAGTCTTGGGCAGGTAGGGCTGAGGCGCTGCCCTCCGTCTATTCTCCACTCTCACGCGAGGGGGGCTAAATCCTCCTCATTTCCATGGTCATTTCCACTGTCTGCCCTTACCGCCATCCAGCGGGAAACAGGGACGACCGCAACGGGATCGTCCCTACCAAGACGATCCACATCTTATGAGAATTCACCTCGTCACCTACGCGACACCGCGCTTCCGACACCGCCAGATCCTCCTCGCCGCCTCGGCTCGTATCAATGGTGTGGTGGATACTGTGACATCGTGGACTCAGAAAAAACTTCTTGGGGCGGGATTCGAAGATCGCTGCAAGGGAATCAGTTTAACCGAAAGAGGCTCCGGTTTCTGGGCATGGAAGCCATTCATCATCGCCGAAAAATTGCGTGAGGTGCCGCAAGGGGACATCGTTTTCTACTGCGATGTCGGGCGGCTCTATCCATTCAAGCTGCTGGATCAACCGATTACTCCATTCATCCGCTGGATGGAAGAACAAGGCCAAGATCTGATGCCCGGAGTGTATATCCCATGGGACGGCTTGAATTCCGTCTGGACGAAACGCGAGGCATTTGTCGCAACGGAGATGGATCGTCCAGAAGCGCACGGAGCGATTCCCATACAAGCGAGCTTTTCCATCTGGAGAGCTGGATCCAAGAGCCAGGAAATTGCCGCCCACTGGCTTGATCTTTGTTCTCAACGTCCTTTGATCAGCGATGATCCAAGCCGTGAAGGGCTCATGGAATTGCCTGGCTTCAGGGCGCACAGGCACGACCAAGCCTTGCTGACACTCTGCTGTCTCCGTGAAAAAATCGTGGGCTTGAGCGTAGGCACGGAGCCACTCTCCATTGATTCCCGGCATCCCTCGGAAGTTACCCGCCACAGCTTCGGCGAGGCGCCTGGCAAACAGGGAATCACAGGACTGATGCTGCGCTCCTCTGTGCGAGTAATCGGACAGCTGGAGAAGAGCATTCGTCGACGGTTCAAGTTTGGCAAAGTGATCCAAGAGTAGATAAATCAACTTTTGCTTCAGATAAAAATTCACGCCTGCGCCTTAAAACCTTTCGATACAACTGCAGTGGCGTGATGGACGCACCCAAGATCGGCAACCGGGTTTACATCGGTGCTGGTGCTAAAATACTTGGTCCGGTCACCATCGGTAATAATGATACAGTGGGAGCCAACGCGGTGGTGAACAAGAAGATGCCCGACGGGGCGACGGTCGTTGGAACAAACCGGATTTTAAAACGGTAGGGCGTCTCGGCTCGTACCACCCAATTCACCTTCTGCCGCCGGAGGCTGTGCATGCTCTTCTCATAGGCGACACGCCCTCGCAACAGAGCGCACGCCAAAGTGAAGTGAAATAACAAGCCAAAGTAAAGCCATTCAGTCCGTCTTGGTCTTACCTCTCTTCCCCTTTTGCAGCTGCCTCAGCAAGGTGGCGCTATCCCGTGGCCTCAGCGAAACCTCGCCACCTCAGACCAACCGTGACTCGCCTCCACAAAAGAACCGCCGCATTTGCACGAGGATTCTTCACCTATCTGGAGGGCGAAGGCGTGCGCTCCGCCGTGCTCCACGGAGGAGAGAACGGTTTCGAGGAAGAACTAAGCGATGTGGATTTTGCGGTGAGTGATATCGATTTTCTGAGACTGCCCGCGCTGATCCAAGCTTACTGCGCCGGACGCGGCTGGAGGCTTTGCCAGATTCTCCGGCACGAAACAACTGCCTCGTTTTTCGTATGCTCTGCGATCGACGATCCTGCCTGCGCCGTGGCCTTGGACGCCTGTTCCGATTACCAGCGCAATGGGACGCTGTTTATGGAAGCGGAGGAACTGCTCGCGGGGCGGGAACGCCTAGGATGGGGAGGCTACCGCCTCGCCACCGCCACTGAGCTCCGCTACCGCTTCGCCAAGGCCGCGGCGAAGGGCAAGGATACGATTGCGTGCGCGGCCGAATTCGCCCGATATCCGGAGGAATGCCGGGCGCAATGCGAGATGTGGCTGAGGGACGAATGGGGGCATGCCCTCACGTCGTGGGATCCCGCGGGGGTCAACGCGGCGCTCACAGCTTTTCACTCCCAATGCAATGCCCGCCCATCCATTTTTTCCAAAGCCGGGATCAAGCGCATCTTTGCGCGCATCCTGGAACCGACGGGACTGGTCGTAATCGCCGGGACAGACCAATACGGGATGACGGCGACCCGCCTTGAGGAGGTCTTCGGTCACCTGTACTTCCGCCGATGCATTCGGGCGCCCCGCTGGCGGATACTGCTATTCAAGGATCTTGTTTGCACCTCGATGATCATATTGCCCGAGATCGGAAAGATGGGAACCCATCTGATCCCCGCCCGCTGCTTGCATCGGGTTGATCCAATCCAAGAGAGCTCGGTTCAGGAGCAGGCACTTGCTGCCTTTCTTCATGATCGCCTCACCCTGAGTTAGGGTCGCCTGCGCCCCCTTAGTGACCCACTCCCACGATCCCAATCATGTTCATCGCGTTCCTTGGCTGCGACGGTTGCGGGAAATCCAGCGTGCTGGAGGGGCTGCAAAGTCACCTTGCTGCGGTAGGATCCCGGGTGAGCAGGGGGCATTGGGCTCCGAAAAGCGGGCGCGGGGGGAAGGGACGCGGCAACGCAGATGATCCCCACGGCAAGCCGCCGCGAGGCTACATCCCTTCCCTGGCGAAGTTGGGCTACCTGGGTATCCGATGGTGGGCGGGTTGGTGGGGAGGTCTCCGTTCCCAAGCGGGGGACGGGATCCTGATGTTCGACCGCTACCACGCCGACCTAACCGTCGATCCGCTCCGCTACCGCTACGGCGCCCCCCTGGGGTTGGCGAGGCTGGCCTCCGCCTGCATGCCCCAGCCGGATCTGGTCTTCTACCTCGACGCATCCGCCGAGGTTCTGCTTTCCAGGAAGCAGGAGGTGGGGCTGGCGACTCTGAACGAAAGCCGTGCCAGGTATCTGGAACTCGCCCGCAGGAACCCGAGGATACTCGTGATCGACGCCTCCCGTCCACTTGAACAGGTCATCGCCGATGTGATCCGGCGGATGGAGGAACATCAGCGGATCAGATAGGGGCGCTCCAACCGCCTGATTTTCAAAGTCGCCCCCTATCTAACCTTCTTCTCCGAATGAAAGTCCTCCTATCCGCTTATGCCTGCGAGCCGGGCAAAGGCAGCGAGCCAGGAACCGGATGGAACCTTGCGCTGGCGCTTGCCGGGCACTGTGAGATTACCGTCCTGACCCGCTCCAACAACCGGGGAGCCATCGAAAGCGCCCTCCAATCCCTTTCTGGCTCCAAGCCCGAATTCATCTACCATGATCTCTCCCCCTTTTTCACCGGGCTGAAGGCAAGGGGCATTCTATCCACCCAAGCATACTACGCACTTTGGCAGAAAAGCGCGGGAAGAGCGATCCCAAAAGTCCGGGAGCTTGCCAACTACGACGTGTTTCACCATGTCACGTTCAACAGCTTCGAGGTGAGACCCGGGCTTCTGCGCCGGTTCCCCGGAGCCAGGATCTGGGGGCCGGTCGGCGGCGGCCAACGCGCCCCCGTGGGTCTGACGGCAACGCTGGGAACGAAAAGCCGGATCAGGGAATCCATGCGGTCCCTGAGAGTCATTGTTTCCGCATGGAATCCTTGCTTACGCGGTGCCCTGGAATCGTGCGACCTAGTTCTCTTCGCCAACTCGGAGACGAGAAATCTGTTCCGAAACGCGAAACTCGGCTCAAGTTCGGAGATGATTGATGTTGGGGTTGACCCGGAACAGTTCGCACCCACCCTAAAATCCGGGAAGGGGAACCGGCTGTTTCATGCGAGCAACTTCGAGCCCCGGAAAGGGACACGCCTGTTGCTTTTGGCGTTCCGGCAAGCGCTCCACGAGAAACGGGATCTGCGCCTGCGGCTGGCTGGCGACGGGCCGGAACGCAGGACCGAAGAGGCCTGGGTACGCTCGAACGGTTTGGAATACGCTGTGGAATTCGTGGGAAGGCGCAGCCACCACCAGATGTCGCAGGAATTCGCCGATGCGGATCTTTTTGTGTTCCCTAGCATACGCGACACCTCGGGGGCGATCGTCCTTGAGGCCATGGCCTGCGGCTTGCCTGTCATTTGCCTCGACCACCAAGGGGCGCGCATGATGGTGGACGATGCCTGGGGGATCCGGGTGAAGCCCCGTTCGTTGGAAGCGACCGTCAGCGATCTCGCTGACGCCTTCGTCCGCTTGTCGGGGGATGGCGGATTGCGGGAGGCAATGGGTGCCAGCGCGCGCGAACGGGTGCTGGAAAACTACTCGTGGGAGAAAAAGGCGGAACAACTCAAGTCCCATTACGATGCCTGTGTCGCCGTGAGGACGCGGAAAAACGGTCGCTAGGATACAGCATCCAAGCCCAGAACCACGCTATGGATTTCACAATCGTCACCGCCAGTTACAACTACGGGCAATACATAGGCGAGTGCCTGCGGAGCGTAGTAGAACAAGAGGGGGTAAGCTTCGAGCACCTGGTGATGGATGCGGGATCGAAGGACGACACCGCCGCAGTCGTGAGCCGTTTCCCGCATGCGCAGTTTTTCCAAGAACCGGACAAGGGAATGACCGATGGGATCAACAAGGGATTCCGCCGTGCGAAGGGCAAGTGGGTGATGTGGCTCAATGCGGATGACCGGCTGAAACCGAATGCGCTGAGGCGGGTGAAAGAGTTCGCCGCTTCCCGTCCAGATGCGGATGTGATTCACGGGGGATGGGATTATATGGATGGTGAGGGCATGACCACCCGGCGCATGCCCGCGATCCCTTTTGATTTCCGCATCCTGGTACAGAACGGCTGCTACATAGGATCCACCGCGTGCTTCTACCGGCGGGAAACGACGATCGCGGAAGGGCACCTGCTGGATGATGGCTTTGGCTACTGCATGGATGGCGAATATTACGCGCGCTTGGCACACCTCGGGAAACGCTTCCTACATATGCCCGAGATCCTTGCGGATTTCCGATTGCATGATCAGAGCATCAGCCAGAAGAGCCTAGGCAAAGGCGACATGAACAACCTTCTGCGCCTGCAGCGCCAGCTTGCAGAGCCACGTGCGATCCGGAGACTTTACGGGATCAAACCTTTCAAAGATGAGAACCTGAGCCTGATAGTGGACGGGCTTCTCTATCACATCTACCGCTTCAAGAAAGGAGCCCTGAGGGCTCTCCATGGGCGGCAGACGAAAGGCTAGACTGGAACCTTGCTGCGAAGAACGGATGGGCAACCATACCTTGATCCCGATGACCGACCATGAAGTTCTCGTCCAGGTGCTGTCCTGTATCGATCCATCTGCATCGTCGTTGAGATTGGTACGGCGGAATGGGCGCATCCTGCTGGGCTTGCCGGCGGTCAAAGAGCCAGGGGCACGCGCCCTTGGGCTGTATCAGCCGCAGCGGCTTCTGGCGCGCGGCATGGTGGCAGCCATCCGCAGACTAAGCCGCATGGGTTTGCAGGGCTTTGCGCTTCCAGAAGAGCCTATCCAAGCGCGACAGAAAGACCTCTCGCCTGCATTATCGGGAGTCGAATCAGGTACTTGCGGGGTTCTTCTCGGCAGTCCGGAGCACCGGGTCAGGAGGGCGATCGCGAGCTACAGATTCAACGGGCAGTGGGAGGTTGCGAAAATATCCTTTGGAGCCGAAGGGCGCCAGGTTCTGGAGAAGGAAGCGAAGGCGCTCGGGGAATTGCAATCGGTCGCAAAGGGCGTTCCGGATTTGCTGGGGCTTCATACCAGCCCCGATGTCACCGTTTTGCGTATGCCCTATCTTCAGGGGGATCCGATCCCGATCGGGCGATTCGCCGAGGCACTTGGCTTGCTGGAAGGCTGGGTGGGGGACTTCCCGGAAAAGCCGATCAGCGACTTCCCTGAATGGCAATGGATCGAATCCGCGCTGGACTCCGCGAACGGCCATGAGGCATTGCAGGAGCTCTCGCACAAATCCCTGCGGCCCGCGATCTGCCATGGGGATTTCACACGATGGAATCTGCGCACCCGGAAAGACGATTCGCCTGTGGTGCTGGACTGGGAGTGGGGGCATTCGTCCGGAATGCCGGGGATCGATCTGGTTCATTATTTCCTTCAGGATCACCGGCTGGTGAAGCGCATGTCACCGGAGGATGCCATCAGGGCGACGATTTCGGATCTGTATCGGCCGGAATGCTCCGAATACCTTCGTAAGACCGGCTGGGGAGAAAACCGGATCCTGCCCATCATTGCCAGCCTCGCCTGGAAACAGGGCGCCGGGCATCAGGACAATCAGGATGTGCTGGAAGCAGCGGTTGAATTGATTTTGGATGTTTGATTTTGGATTTCCGACCTTCCGACCTTCCGACCTTCCGACCTTCCGACCTTCCGACCTTCCGACCTTCCGACCTTCCGACCTTCGACCTTCGACCTTCGACCTTCGACCTTCGACCTTCGACCTTCGACCTTCGACCTTCGAGCCGCGAGCCGCGACCCAAACCATGATTTCAAAAGGATACATCACACTCCTCGGCCAGACTCCGCCGCCATGGCACGGACAGGCGGTAGCGACCCAGATTTTGTTCGACCACGATTGGCCGGGCTTCGATGCGGAATGCATCCGGATGGACTACAGCGACGAAATGGATGAGGTCGGGCGCTTCCAGGCAAAGAAGATTTTCCGGCTTTGGAGTCTCATCATCCGCACCCGGCGCTCCCTTGCGCGCAGTCCCGATACGATTCTGCTATATCCGCCGGCCAGTGCGAAATGGGTGCCTTTCCTGCGGGATGTGCTTTTTCTAATCTTCGTCCGGAGCAAGGCGGCGCGAACGGTTTTCATTTTCCACGCAAGCGGCCTGGCGGAATTCACCGAAGGAGGCTCTGTCAGGAAGTGGCTGGCCCAAATCGCATATCATGGAGCCGACATGGCGCTTGAGGTGGCGGAGGAGAAGGTCGCGCCGCACCGGGTTTACGAGGCGAAGCAGCATATCTGGTGCCCCTGTGGGATCGACGTCCCGGCCTTGCCTCCGAAGCGGCCGAAAAATGACGAACCGCTCAAGGTGCTATTCGTCGGCAGCCTGCAGGAGGGCAAGGGTGTGCTGGAGATCCTCAGGACCGCAGCCAATCTCCGCGATATGGGGCACGGGGGGGATTACAGGTTCCATATCGTGGGACGGTGGATGAACAACGAATTCGAGATGGAGGCGCTTGGGCTCCACGAAGAACTCGGACTTGCCGGGATCGTCGAGTTTCCGGGGCAACTGACAGGAAACGACAAATGGGAGGCCTATCAGAACGCCGACGTATTTTTCTTCCCAAGCCACTATCCTTCGGAGGCGAGCCCGATCGTCCTGATGGAAGCGCTTGGGTCGGGTCTGCCGGTCATCAGCACACTATGGAACGGGATTCCCGCACTGATGCGGGGCTGCGAGACGGCCACCCTGCTGCCAATCAAATCGCCCGATGCCTATGCGGACGCCCTGCTCTCCATGCTCTGCAACAGGGCGCGTCTCGAAGCGCAGTCAGAGATTTCCGTCCGTTTTTACAGGGATCATTTCCGACCCGAGCGCTTCGTGGAACGGGTCAACGGGGCGTTCCTTGCCGTCGCCGATTCGCCGTCGCCACGGACGGAGCCGCGCACCGAGCCGAAGCAGCGGATGACGGCATTAAACGTATCCGTGTATCTCGCCGACCAGAACCCGGGACATGACCGGAGCCTGGGCATTTCCAGGATGTCGAAGGTGATCCTAGATGAGATGGCGAAGCGGGATGACCTGGAGCTCAATGTGCTTTCCTCCTCCTCATCACAGAAAGGCCCAAAAGCGGGCGCGAAAAACACGGTTCTTCCATGGAGCACCCGTTCCCGCATCATGCGGGTGATGACCGACCATTTGCACCCGGTGCTCGGTTGGTTCGGGAAAGCAGCTGATGTGTGGTATTTCCCAAAAGGGTTCCTGCCGCGTTTCAGCCTTCTGAGAGCGCCAATGGTCGTGACCGTCCACGATACGATCATCCAGCACTATTGGGATCATTACCCCGGCTGGAGAAAGCCCGCCGAGTATGCGTACTGGAGGCATATGCTCACAACCACCTTGGAGAATGCCGATGCCATTTTCACGGTCTCCAGAAGCTCCAGGGAAAGCATCCGAACCTTCATGCGGAGGCAAGGCCTGCCGGAGAAGGAAATCCTGGTCACCTACGAGCCTTGCTTCTACGAAACGATTCCCCAGCCGGAAGACCCTCCGAAAAAAGATTATGCGGTTCATCTTGCCTCACGGGAGCCCCACAAGCGAACCCACGACCTGATCCGCTGGTGGATCGCACGCTCGGAAACGGGGGAAACCCCGCCGCTGCTCGCGCTTATCGGCCAAGTCCCCCCGGAATCGGAAGATTTGATCGCGGCCCACTCGTGTATCAGCCGCCGCGATTTCCTTGGGGATGATGAACTACAGACGGTGATCGGAGAGGCCAAAGCGCTGATCCTTCCCTCGGAGATCGAAGGCTTCGGCCTGCCTGCGATCGAGGCATATTATCTCGGGACGCCGGTGTGTTTCGTAAGGGATACTTCGGTCGAGGAAATCTTGGGAGAATCCACCTCCGCAGGAGCTTTTCAGCTCGATAATCCGGACTCGCTCTGGGATGCGCTCGACCAAGTCCTTGCGATGCCCGCGCCGGATGTCCGCCGAATCGGCCTTGAACTGCGCGAGAGATTTGCGGCTGCCAAGGTGGTCGATCGCATGGTCGAGGGATTCCGCAGCGTGGCCAGTGCCAAGGAGTCGGGGCAGCCCGACCTTCCGGATCGATAATACCGAATCCCTATGATCCGCTATCTTCTCCGCAACGCAGGCATTAGACCCAAAAGCTGGCTTTCGCTGATTGGGGATTGGCGGCGCTACACCCGAGACCATGCTTTCCTGGTTCTCCGAAGGCTGGGAGATCGAGAGATGCGCGGTGATCGATGACGATCGCAACGTGAGCGAGGGAGATGGATACGAGTCCCTGGCGGGTGCGAAATGCCAGACCGGCGTGGGGATCGTGGCTGCGAGGAAGAGCTGATTTTGGATGTTTGATTTTGAATTTTGGATTTCTAGAAGATGAAAGAGGATAACCTGATAGTTGATGAATCCTATGCATTTGCACTGGAGGTGATGCGGATTTCCAAATTGATGAGGGAACGGATGGAGTATGATCTCGCTTCTCAGTTCTGGAGGGCGGGTACTAGCATTGGTGCAAATGTCGAGGAAGCCCAGGCGGCGCAGAGCCGGGCTGACTTCCGGTCGAAGATGTCAATTGCTTCGAAGGAGGCACGCGAGACCCATTACTGGCTCCGTCTGACCAAGGATGGCAACATCCTGCCGCCAACAGAGACTCTGCCAGCGCTCGAACAGATAGAAAGGATCATCCGCATCCTCACCTCGATCGTGAAATCATCCGCATGATTCCGTGCCATTCGATCCAAAATCAAACATCCAAAATCCAAAATCAATCCAGTGATCCGCATCGTCCTGCGTGGCCGCACCGGCAACAACATGTTCCAGTATGCGCTAGGGCGTGCTTTGGCGCGGAAACACGGTGTGCCGCTGGTGCTGGACGCGTCCTGGTTCAACCGGGAGGGCTGGTCTGAGGTTTCGCATTTCCTGAAGCAGCCGCTGCAGGCGAAGGTGGTGCGCCGGTTCTCGGTTCCCAAAAGGGCGCTGCGCAAACTCAACGGCAGACACATCTGGGAATATTGCGGGTTTCCCGTCCTGAAAGAGCCTGTGGAAGACCAGTCGTTCGATCCACGGATCGCGGATGCGCCCTCCAATTGCATGTTGTCGGGCTTTTTCCAAACGCCGCTGTATTTCGGATCCATCGCCGGGGAGCTGAGGGATGAGCTTTTGGGCTTGGTCGGACGGGGCGGGAAGGTGGACATGGGTAGTGCACCGGCACGCGGGATCGCAACCCGGGGGACGGTTGCGGTGCATGTCCGGCGGGGCGATTACCTGCATCACCCGGCATTCGCGGTGTGCGACAGGGATTACTACCGGGCATCCATGGGATCCATGAGGGAGCGCGTGCCGGATGCGCGGTTTTTTGTTTTCTCGGACGATCCCGCATGGTGCCGCGGGGAATTCCGCGATGCCGATACGGAAATCGTGGACATCGGCTCAGGTAACCCGCTGCACGACATGCACCTGATGAGCCTGGCTTCCCACCACATCATCGCCAACAGCAGCTATTCCTGGTGGGCGGCGTGGCTGGGCGAAAAACCGGGGCAGGAGGTGATCATGCCGGAACGTTGGTTTTCCCGCGACATCGTTGCTCCGATCTCTGAGAAAAAGTGGAAGTAATGGATCCTGCGGATCGTCTGAAAGTCTAAAAGTCATACGACGCGATCTCCGACATCTTCCTCTTCGACCTTCCGACCTTCCGACCTTCCGACCTTCCGACCTTCCGACCTTCCGACCTTCCGACCTTCCGACCTTCCGACCTTCCGACCTTCCGACCTTCCGACCTTCGACCTTCCGACAATGCCCAAAAAGCCCTCCCCGACCGCAGCGATTCTCGGGATCCTGTTGGTGTGTGCGACGGTCACCCAGTTCGTTGGCGCGCTTTCCTGGGGCCATGAAAGCTATCAGATCACCGATTGGCTGATCAACTATGCGGGCGGATTCGTCCGCCGCGGGCTGCCGGGAACGCTGCTGGGCTTCCTGGAGGAAGTCACGGGAATCGGTGCGAACCTCCTGGCAATCGCTGTTTCGCTGGCGCTCTATCTATCGCTGGCTGCGTGGTTCCTGCGGCGCGGCGCGGCGGTATTTCCGGCCGCGCTCATCCTTTCATGCATCGTGATGGGGTTCCCCGGTTACCAAGACTTCGTCCGCAAGGATTGCCTTGGGCTGCTGCTCTTGCTCGGCTGCCTGAAAGCGCAGGACAGCGGCCTGCCTGGCTTCCCAAGGGCGGTCATTGCCAACCTGCTGGCGGCGCTTGCGATCCTCAGCCACGAGACCTTCATGTTCTACGCACTGCCCGCGCTGGTGTTCATGGGGAAGCGGCGTCCGGGATTGCGCGAAGTTTCGCTGGGAGCCCTTTCGCTGGCTCCCGCGGCCCTGGTTTTCCTGATCGTGGCGAAGCATCACGGCACCCCCGCCATCGCGGCAGCCGTGCATGAATCCTGGATGCCTTTGTGGAAAACGCTCGCGCCGGGAGAGGCGGCCATCGAGCCCGCCGCTTCGATCGCGGCGCTCGGCTGGACAGCCGGGGAAGGACTGCACCAAAGCGGCTACATGCTCACCTCCGGCCTTTACCAGCCGCTTTGCTGGATCTCGGTGTTCTCCATCTCCTTCCTGCTGGTCATCCTCTTCACGGGGTGCCGGGCGGAATCTTCGATACGGACGGAAACAAGGGTCAGGGTCACAGCGCTGCTCGTGGCGCAGCTGGTTTTCATCTCACCGCTCTTCCTCCTGGGGATAGACTACGGAAGGTGGCTGTTCCTGTGGGTCGCCTCGTCGCTCATGCTCCATCTCTGCGGGCGGCGGCCGCCGGCATGGCTGGAGGCTGCGGTTGCCGGGATTTTCCGCCGGCTCAAGATCCCGGCCATTCTGGAACGGATCCCGGCAAGGGATTGGTATCTCCTGTTTTTCGGCTTCCCGGTGATCTGGAATCTCCACAACTTCATCACCGCCAGCCCGGTAGTCCGGCATCTGGAGCTCCTGCGCACTTATTTCTGAAACATCCCATGTCGAGATATCCCGATAACTGGGCGGTGGTGATCCCGCTCGCCAACGAGGAGGCCGAGCTTCCGGAGCTTGCCGAGGCACTGGCAGCCGTCATGGATGCCATGGAGGGCGGGGCGGTGTATTTCGTCATCGACAAGGTATCCAAGGACAGGACGCTGGAGTGCTGCGAGGAACTTTCCGCAAGGGATTCCCGGTTCATCACGAAATGGATCCCGGAAAACCGGAACGTGGTGGATGCCTATATGAACGGCTTCCGGGAAGCCCTGAAGGGCGGCCATGAAATCATCATCGAGATGGACGGGGGGCTGTCCCACGATCCCAGGGCCATCCCCGCGTTCCTGCGGGCGCTCAACGAGGGCAACGACTGCGCCTTCGGCAGCCGCTACATCAACGGCGGCTCCATGGTGGACTCGCCCTTCGGCCGCAGGTTCCTGAGCAAGGGCGGCACCGTGCTTGCCCGCTGGCTGCTCGGCGCGAAGCTGGCCGACATGACATCCGGCTTCCAGGGATTCCGCCGCCCCATCCTTGAGCGGCTTGTGGGTTATCCTCTCCTCTCCAAGGCGCATTTCTACCAGACGGAGCTACGCCACCTGCTGCGCTCGCAGAAACTCATCGAGGTGCCCATCCATTACCGCGCACCATCTCCCGGCGTATCACAAGGGGCGGTTCGGAATTCCATCGCCGTCCTGCTCCGCTACTTCCTGTTGCGACTTACAGGCCGCTCCCCTTCCCTCTGAGAAAACATGCCCACCGCCCTCGTCATCACATCGATCAACGCGCCCAACAAAGCCCTGCAAGAACTCGCAAAGGGCTGTGTCCGGCACGGCTGGGATTTCGTTGTCGCGGGGGATGGGAAGAGCCCTGCCGATTTCGCCTTGGAGGGATGCCGCTTCCTTTCCCTCGAACAGCAGCGGGCGAGCGGCTTCGCCCTCGGGGAGATCTGCCCGGAGCGCTCCTACACGCGCAAGAACATCGGTTACCTCGATGCCATGCGTGCGGGTGCCACGGTGATCGTGGAAACCGATGACGACAACCTCCCCCGCGAGGAGTTCTGGCGGAAACGGGAGCCGGGTGTCTCTTGCCGGAAGGTGGCCGCCGAGGGCTGGGTGAACGCCTACCGCTATTTCACGCGGAATTTCATCTACCCGAGGGGGCTGCCCCTCACCCACGCAAGGGGCGAGGCACCCGAAGCGGGCGGATTCTCAAGCCAGGATTGCCCGATCCAGCAAGGCCTTGCAGACAACGACCCCGATGTCGATGCGGTGTATCGGATGCTCTACCCCCTGCCCTTCGACTTCGAGCTGGATGATGGCCCTGTGCTGCTTGGGCGAGGTGCCTGGTGCCCTTTCAACAGCCAGAACACGACGTTTTTCCCATCCGCGTTTCCGCTGCTCTACCTGCCCGCAAACTGCAGCTTCCGGATGACGGACATCTGGCGGAGCTTCGTCGCCCAACGCATCCTGCATGAGCTGGGGCACGGCGTCCTTTTCCACAGGCCGACCGTCTGGCAGGAACGCAACGAGCACGATCTGCACCGCGATTTCATCGACGAGCTCCCCGGATACGAGAACAACGACAGGATGCGAGAAGAGCTTTCCGCCCTGAGTTTCGCACCCGGCGCATCGATGCAATCGATGATGGAAACATGCTACGGGAATCTCATACGCAACGGCTGGGTGGGGCAGGAGGAGGAAAGCCTGCTCCAGGCATGGTTCATGGATCTCGGCACCTTGGGACAGGAAACATGAGCGCATCCCCCGGCATACCGCGCAGCATCTGGCTGCTGGCCCTGTTGCTGGCGTTTCCGTCCTTCGGGTTTGTCCAGAAATACGCGGGCCTGGCCGGTGTGGCGGCTTACCTCGCGGCGGTGACGGCCGGGGTATGGTGCGTCGCGGCGTTCGGGGGTCGCCTCGCCCCATGGATCAAGCGCCGTTTCCGCCTTCTTTCCATCGTCGGCGTATGCGGTATGCTCGTGGGCTTCATCGTGCTCCATCCGTATGAGGACAGCAAGGGCCCCGGCAAAAGCAGCGACCGGAACGAAGGCCTGGAGCTGGCAGTGGAACGTCTGGCCGCCGGGGAGAACCCCTACTACCCGCCCCGCGTTTTTCCCGGGCCGCTTTCGCTTTTCCCGGGTTCCATCCTGCTATCCGCACCTTTCTCGGCACTTGGCAACAGCGGCTACCAGAACATTTTCTGGCTTGCCGCTTTCCTGCTGGCGGCTTCCCGCTGGTTCAATGACAAGGCGCTTGCCTGCTTCGTTCTGGCCGCCCCCTTCGCCCTCTCGCCGGCGATGGTTTATGAGTTCGTTTCCGGAGGGGACCTGATTTCCAACGGGATCTTCGTCACCCTCTTCCTGCTTCTCGCCGTTTCCGCGTGGTCGGAACCCACCGCCCCTGCATGGCAGCGCTGGGGGGCATGCGTGTTGCTGGGGATAGGGCTCGCCTCGCGGGCGAACTTCATCCTGCTCCTCCCGCTTTTTGCAGGTACGATCTGGAGGGTAGCCGGATTCAGGCAGGCCGTCGCGGCGGGAAGCGCGGTGGCCTTGTCCGTCCTCGCCGTATCCCTGCCCTTCTATCTCATCGATACTGCGGCCTTCACCCCGCTCATGTCGCGCAGGAAGCTGGCTCTCGTCAACGACTCCCTGCCATGGGCCGGGACGGCGATGATCGCCCTCACCGCGCTCTCATCCGTGGCTGGGGCTTTCCTCATCAGGTTCCGGTGCTGCGGAGACCCGGCTAGGGCGATGTTCCGTTGCTGCACTCTCGTCACCCTCGTGCCGATGGCATGCGCCATCCTGTTCTCAAGCATCGTCCAGTCCTTTCCCGATTTCGGATTCCTGCGCGATCGCTTTGGGCTGATGTATTTGCCATTCGCGCTGTTCGGCTGGGGCGGGGCATGGATCGCCAATATCGGGAAACCGGAATCCGACTGACATGCATCCTCCCCTCATTCATCCGAGCATTTCAGGCTCCAGCGTTCCAACATTTGTTTCCCAATGCGGATCTACACCTGCACTCCGGTAGCCTTCGGCGGAGGCGAGGATTTCTTCGCCCGCGACAGCGGCTTGCTATGCCGTGGGCTGCAGATGATCGGCATCGAAAGCCGGGCGGTGATGCCGGGGGAACGGAAACCGGAAGACGGGGCGGACCTGATCCGGACGGATTACCCGGATCTCGAATCGGCGGCATGGTGGAAGTCCCTGGGAATCGATGGCCTGGTCCTTTATGCATGGGGGCATCCGAAATACCATAAGGTGGCGGCCGCGATCCATGCGGCGGGCATACCTCTCGTGCTCAACCTGGACAGCGGGGGTTTCCTGAGCCCGCATGTGGGCTTGGGTGATTGGCTGCGGGCGCAGTGGGTTTACGGCGGCCAAGGGCGGGGTGTAGGTTCCTGGCTGCGCTTCGCAAAACTCTCGGTGTTCCGGTTTTTCGGCGGCTTGCTGGTAACCGAGCGCCTCCGTGTTAGGCACCTGGAATGTGGCGACGCGATCGCCTGCGTCTCGCCGGGTGCGGCAAGGTATGTGCGGAGGCTCTGCCACCACCATGGCGGGGATGGGCTGGCGGATCGCGTTACGGTCATCCCCCATTCGGTGGAACCCGCCTTCCGTTTTCCGGGCGGCAACAAGCGGCGGCAAGTGGCCTGCGTGGGGCGCTGGGACGATGGGATCCAGAAGCGGACATGGCTGCTGGCCGAAGTCATCGGGAGAGTGCTCGAAACCGATGATGAGGTATGCTTCGTCATTGCGGGAAAGGCGGCACCCGGGTTGGAGAAATGGCATTCCTGCCTGCCGGATGCGGGGAGGAAGCGGGTGAAGCTCACGGGTATGATCGGGCGCGCGGAACTCGTTGCCTTGCTCGGGGAATCCCGGGTTTTCTACAGCCCCTCGGCCTACGAGAGCTTTGGCATCGCGGCGGCCGAGGCACTCTGCTCCGGCTGTTCGGTGGTGGCCGGGCGCTCTGTGACGATGGCCGCCTTCGATTGGTTCGTTTCGGAAAAATCCGGCCAGCTCGCCTCCACCGACGATGCATGCGGGCACGCCGAGGCCTTGGTCCGGGAGTTGGCGGCATGGGACAACGGAGATCGGGATGCCCCTGGGATTTCCACGGCATGGTGTGCTAGGCTGCACGCGGATCGTGTTGCCATGAAGGTTAGGGAAATCCTGAAAAGATAATCGCATGGACTTCACCATCGTCACGCCATCCCTCAACTACGGGCGCTTTCTCGGAGAGTGCCTGGAGAGTGTCGCCGCCCAGGGGGGAGTGACACTGGAGCACCTCGTGATCGACGGGGGATCGACGGATGACAGCGCTGCGGTCGCCGCAGCATTCCCGCATGCCACATGGCGGCAGGAAGCGGACGAGGGGATGTCGGACGCGATCAACAAGGGCTTCGCCCGGGCGCAGGGCGATTGGGTGATGTGGCTCAACGCCGATGACAGGCTGAAGCCCGGAGCCCTCGCGGATCTGCTGCCCCTATTGGGAAAAACCGATGCGGATGTGGTGTACGGCGACTGGGATTTCATCGACGGAGCCGGAGCCCACCTCCGGCATGTCACAGCCCCGAAGTGGTCGCGCTTCGTCCACATACACCACCATTGCTATGTCGGATCCACGGCGGCCTTTTACAGGAGATCCACGGTGATCGACGAGGGGCTGCGGCTCGACATCCGATTCCGCTACGCAATGGACAGCGAGTTCTACGCCCGGCTGGATGCCGCAGGGAAATGTTTCCGGCATGTTCCGGCCACCTTGGCGGATTTCCGCATGCACGGCGGGAACCTCTCGCAGCGCAATTTCGGAAAAACGCGGGAGATGGATCGAATCCTATCCGCAGAAAAACAGTTCGTGGAATCCCGCGCCGTCCGCCGCATGTATGGCATCACCCTGTTCCGCGACCCTTACCTCAACGGGCTCATCGACGGGCTTCTCTGGATCGCGGCGAAGGGTTGGAAAGCGGTGCTGAGGCTCACGGGTTCCTGAGCCATCCATCAGACAAAGTCACAAATGATAAGAAAAATCCTCCAGATCTTCCGCGAAATTTTCCTCGATCCGATGCCTCTGAACGAGTTCTCGGACTATGACGACTACTGGGAGAAAAGGGGCAGGCAGGAGCCGAAGCACCGCTTCGTCTGGGTTGCCCGCAGGCTTCCCGAGAGGGGCAGGGTTCTTGACATCGGATGCGGTGACGGGGCTTTCCTGGAATACACCCGGGATATCAGGCCGGATCTGGATCTCCTCGGAATCGACGGTTCCGCCGCCGCGATCAGGAAACTCGGGGAGAAAGGCCTGGAAGGGGCGCTTGTGGGTGATCTCAATTCTCCCGACCTGACAAGCTTCCGCGAAGTCGATGTGATTGTCGCGATGGAGCTCATCGAGCACCTTCCTGAGCCTGAACTGCTGATGAGGGAATTCCTCAAGACCAAGGCGCATGTCTTCTACATCACCATCCCGAACCTTGGGTTTGTCGTCAACCGCCTGCGCCTCGCGCTGGGTGGCAAGATGCCGCTCACGGCGATCGTCTATCACATCAAGGAACACCTGCGTTTCTGGACTGTGCGCGACTTCCACGTCTGGGCGGCTCACTGCGGGTTCAATGTCCGCGAGTATGCGGGACAGAACGGTTTTTTCGGCCTGTGGCGGATTTTTCCCTCCCTTTTCGCCAGGCAGATGATCTATGTGCTGGAACGCAGGGATTCCTGAGACCGCATGTGATCGCCCCCATTCCCGATATGAAAAAAATCATCACATACGGCACTTTCGACCTGCTCCACCGGGGACACATCAACCTCCTGAAGAGAGCCCGGGAAATGGGTGACTTCCTCGTCGTGGGCTTGTCGAGCGACAGTTTCAATGCGCTGAAAAACAAGAAGGCGTTCTACTCCTTCGAGGAGCGGAAGCTCGTCCTAGAGGCGGTTCGCTATGTGGATCTGGTCATCCCGGAGGACGGCTGGGAGCAGAAGGAACGCGATGTGGCGGAGCACGGCATCGATGTCTTCGTGATGGGCGATGACTGGAAGGGCAAGTTCGACCACCTGAAAACCCAGTGCGAGGTCGTTTACCTTTCGCGCACCGAAGGCATCAGCACCACGCAGATCAAGGCGGAGCTGCGGGTCACTGAATCATCGAACGTGGAATTCACAGGGTGAGGGAGATTTTCAGGAAACTTGCCGGAGCGGTCCACCGCCTCACCCCGAAGCTGAACCACGCGGTCATCTGGGCGTGGCCCGACGGCGAGGACAACAGCATCGCGCTGGAGCAGGCGCTGCAAGGCAGCACGGTGCGGAAAGTCATCCTGCTGGCGGGCGATACGGATGCACCGCCGACATGGGACTTGGGAGCGAAAACGCTGCGGGTATCCAAGGACAGCCCCGGCGGGTGGCTGCGCTTCTGTTTCGCAAGATACGTCTTTTTCACACACCCGTGCTACACGAGGCGCTTCCCTTCCAACGTGGTCTCCGTGAATGTCTGGCACGGCATGCCGATCAAGAGAATTGGCGGCATGATCGAAGGCGATCCGGCGATCCGATCCAGCCACACCCTTGCCACATCGCCGTTTTGGGGGGATATCATGCGGCGGACGATCAGCCCTTCCGGCGCCATGTTGGCTGTAGGGCTGCCGCGCAACGACAGGCTGTTTTCCGAAAAGCGTGAAGTGATGGGAAAACTCGGCCTCCCGGCGGGCACGAAGCTCCTGGCATGGCTGCCCACATACAGGAAAAGTGTACGGGGGCTTCCCAGGACAGACGGGATCGACACAGGCACCGCCTTCGGGATGGCGGATCTTGAGCCTGAAACCCTCAACGCATTCCTCGCGCAAAGGAACTCAATCCTGCTGGTGAAGCCGCATCCGATGGCGGCCTTCCAAGGCTTGCGGCAATGGAGCCATCTCCTCGTGGTGGATGATGCCTGGCTTGGCCGGAAACGCGTGTCCCTCTACGAGGCACTGGGTGCCACGGAGCTGCTGATCAGCGATATCTCAAGCGTAGTCATCGACTATCTTCTGCTAGACCGCCCCATCATCCATGCGTTCCCCGACCTGGCGGAATACAAGGATTCACGCGGTTTTACCGTGGAACCCGTCGAAGACCATCTCGCAGGCCCGGTGGTCAGCGACCAGGCAGGCCTGCTGGCCGCCCTCGGGGAACTTCTGGATGGCGCGGATCCTGATGCCACGAGAAGGGACAGGATGAGGCAGCTATCGCATGCACACACCGACGGGAAAGCGGTGGGGCGCCTGCTGAGGGAGCTGGGGATTTCCGGGTAAGGCGCGCGCCTCAGTTCCCTATCATCTCCCAGTCGATCTGATTCTCGCCGAATTCGGAAAGGAATCCGCGTATCTTGGCGTCCGCCTCGCCGATGGAGACCTCCTTTTCCTTCCATGGCAGCTTGCCATACCAGAGGGATACGGAAACGTAGGCCCAGCGCTGGTCAACGCCCAGCAGGAGGCGGTCTTTCATGTCCAGCAGGGTGCGCTTGAGGTGATCCTGGGTGATGCTGCTTTTCCCCACGAAAAAGTAGTAGGTCACACAGTCGAGGTTCACGTGCTCGGTGTGCTCCTCGTTGGTGGGGATGCTCTGCACGGAGATGAGACGTTTCACCGGCAGGGAACGGCCGTTGGCCAGCTCCAGCATCACGTCCGTGGAGTTGGTGATCGTATGCCCCTGGGAAGGCATGCACCGCTCCGGGCGGTGGATCGAATTGTTCAGGTCATGGCCGGAGAGGACGACGGAGAGATCCAGCCTGTCCGGTTTCTCGTCGGGAGCAGCAAGGCCTGTCGCGAGGTCGATCTCGCCATCACGCGCGGAGAGGCAGACGGCCTTGGAAAACCGGGTGTCAGGCGCGAGGATCTCGGTTTCCGCAGGGCTCGGGGGCTGGGGGAAAAACATCCAGTAGCCGGAGAGCGCGGGCAGATCCATGCTGATGGCGGATTCCTCCATCTCACCGGCCTCGGGAAGCAGGTGAACCGATGCCATGAGCCCGCCGGCGAAGAGGGGCAGCACCCAGTGGATGTGTTTCATGGGGATCATGCGGTGGATTCCTGTTGGCCTTTCGCAACCGTGGTGCGGCGGGTTTGCTTGCGCTTGGCGGCCTTCCACGGAAGGCCTCCCTCAAGCACGGAGTGGATGACGAGCAGCAGGAACAGCGAGAACGGGTAGAAGAGCAGCAGGCCGGACCAATCGTGCCAGGTGGTGGAAGCCCATTTCGCATCGCCGTATTCCGCGATCACAAAGATCGAGATGACCCTGAGCGCGTTGCCGATGATGGCGAGGGGGAACGCGCAGAGGAAAAGGAAAACCTTTTTCCACAGCGGGATCTTCGCCACATAGGCCCAGGCGGCGGAGATCATGAGCAGGGCCATGAGAGACCTGATGCCGCTGCAGCCGTGCGCGATGCTGAGGGGTTTCCAATCGCCTTTCACCGGCAGCACCATCGTACCCTGGGTGTAGGTCTCGACCCCCAGCAGGCCTGAGCCGTGGTGCGCCATTGCGGTGGCGAGCAGCTGGAGATGGGTGGTGGCTTGCTGGAAGGTGGGAAGAGGAATGGCGATCCAGAGGAAAAACAGCGGGAAAGCGAGCATCCTGGCAACCTGCCAGCCCCAGAGGCTCAGGGCGGATCCCCAGAGGATGAAGGGCAGGCCGCCCACTGCGATGCGCGGCTGCAGGGTCCTGTAGGCGGCGACATAGAGCAGGCAACCGACTGCCACGGACACCAGGCCCCACGCGCTGCCGGGAGCCACGGCCTTGAGCATGTCCTTGAACCGGTAGGCGATCAGGCCGAAGATGACAAAGGGAACGAGCTTGCCGTGCTCGTAGTCCGTGGCCGGATTCCAGGCGCTGTAGAGCCAGCCCAAGGTGGTGCGGGTATGGCCGGGGCCGTATTTCTGCTCAAAACAGAAAAACCAGAGCACCAGCACAGCCGTCAATGCTGCGGAAACCCATAGCCCATAACGGGCATCCGATCCCGGCAGCGATGCCACGCCGCCGCTGGGAAGGGGTTTCTTCTCGGTTTCATTCATCTGGCTGGTGAAGACCGAGCAATGTAATGGGCGGAAAACGGCTGTCAACCCCATAGGCAACACGGCCGTGTGCCCTTGCCAACGAAATCAAGGATTGCAGCGCCAGCCAGAAAAACGAAACTATCCACAGATCAACCCCGATTTTCCGCAGATTCCACCATGTCGATGTCCCGCAAAGATTCCCTTAGGATCCAGACGATCCAGATCATCGACGCTTCGCTGGTTTTCGTTGCATTCTGGCTGGCAAGCCTCGCAAGAAACCTGATCCAGGGATCCTTTTCATCATTCACACCGGATACGGATGCTCTCGGCGCGATGGTTTGGGTTCTCTACATCGCCGTCCCCTTCACGCCGCTTGTCCTGGAGCGCTTCGGATTCTATGAGAGGATGGGCAGGAAACACGCCGGAAAATCCGCCTGGCAGCTCATCCAGGGCATATTCATCATCGGCCTCGCGATCTCGCTTTTCGCCGTCTTCGGAAAGCTCGAGGGCACACGGCGCCTCATCCTCGGACTCGGCGGGGTGCTGATCTTCGTGATCCTTTTCATCCGCGACAGGGTCACCCACCAGATCATGCTCGGCAGGAGCAAGCGCGGGATCGGGAAGGAACGGGTCGTGATCGCCGGATCGGAGGAGGAAATCGCCGACCTGCTGGCCGATCTCGATGCGGAGGCCATAGCGGACTGGGATGTCGCAGAACACTTCGATATCTGCACCCGCGATCCCGAGGAACTCTACGACATCCTGAAACGGGAATCCGTGAGCCGGGTGATTTTCGCAAACAGGAACACCCCTTTCGAGAAAGTCGCGTCGGCGGTGGAGGCCTGCGAGCTCCATGGCGTGGAGGCATGGATCGCGGCGTCCTTCATCCGCACCCAGATCGCCAGGCCGGTGTTCGACTCGGTGGGCAGCAAGCCCATGCTCGTCTTGCGCTCCACCCCTGAGCTTTCATGGGAGCTCATGGCGAAGGACATCATCGACCGCAGCGGCGCCCTGCTGGGCATCATCGTCACTTTTCCCGTGTGGATCATCGCCGCGATCGGCATCAAGATCTCCAGCCCCGGCGCGCCGGTGATGTTCTCCCAGATGCGCGCCGGGCGCTACGGGAAGCCCTTCCGCATGTGGAAATTCCGCACCATGGTCGCGGACGCCGAGAAACTCCTCCAGCAAACCAAGGACGAACACGGCAACCAGATGGACGGCCCGGTCTTCAAGCTCGACCGCGATCCCAGGATTTTCCCGTTCGGCGCGCTGCTGAGGAAAATGAGCATCGACGAATTCCCGCAGCTCCTCAACGTGCTGGCCGGGGACATGAGCCTGGTAGGCCCCCGTCCCCTGCCGCTCTACGAGGTCGATGCCTTCAGCGAGATCTCCCACAGGCGCAGGCTCAGCGTGAAGCCGGGCATCACCTGTGAGTGGCAGGCGGGCGGCCGCAACAAGATCACCAGTTTCGAGGATTGGGTGGCCATGGATCTGCGCTACATCGACAACTGGTCGCTGTGGCTGGATTTCCAGATCATGCTCAGAACCGTACCCGCCGTCCTTTTCGGAAGGGGCGCAAAGTAACCCCGATTTCCCCCAACCAAGCCCGGTGTCCGCATTCTCCTCCATACTCTGGACCATAGGACTCATCCTAACAGTCACGCTCGGCCCGCAGCTGAGGATATGGAGCTGGGGGCCGGCCATGCTCTGCTTTTCGGGTGCAGCGCTTTTTGCCATACCCGCCCTCTGGAGGGAAAAAGGCGGGGCGGGCGATACGGTGATCGCGGCGCTTGGTGCCGCGCTGGTTTCCTGGATGGCGGCGAGGGCGTTCCTGACCCCCGTCCCTGAGGCCGCGCAGGCGGACATCCTGCTGCTTGCCATGGCGGTGGCGACCTTTGTCTCTTTCCGTGCGGCCGCGAGCAGCACCGCTGCGCTGCGCATCATCATCGCGGGAATCGCGCTGCTCACCTGCGCCAGCCTTCTGGTCATGGCAAGGCAGCTTGGCGACCCGGGCTTTTCTCCGTTTTTCTCGAAAATCACCTCTCGGTATCCAACGGGTTTCTACGCGCATTACAGCTACGGCGGATCATTCCTCATCGCCGTATCCCTGCTTCTCGGCGGCCTGGCCATGCATTCCAGGGAAAACCGCATCGTGAGGCTGTTGCTGGGAATCATCGCCCTGCTCGCATTCTGCGCCATCTATTTCACAAGGTCACGCGGAGCCATCCTTGGCGGGGCGGGCGGCTTCGGCGCACTGATGTTGCTCACGCTCGTCATCGGCAAGCGCGACGGGAGGAAATGGTTCGCCCCGGCTGTCATCGCCGTGCCGCTCATCGCAGGGGGCATCATCTTCGCGCTGGTCGCCGTATGGATGGACGCACAGGAAGCCCGCAACGAATCCGGTGGCTTCGCCGGCCTCCTCGACAACACAATCCGCTGGCACCTCATCGGCATTGCCATCTCCTGCATCCAGCTCCATCCGCTGTGGGGCGGCGGGGCGCGCAGCTACAGCTGGGAATGCTTCCGCTTCTGGGACATAGGCCAGATGGGGATAGGCAGCAACAAGCCGGAGCACGTCCACAACGAGCTGCTCCAGACCGCCTCGGACTACGGTATCATCGGTGCAAGCCTGCTCGTCGTCTTCCTCTGCGCCATCGTGATCGCCTGCATGGCAAGGACGGCCATGGACAGGCGCTCGGCGGCATCGCCCCATGCGGACGGCTGGCGCATCGGCGGATTTGCCGGGCTTGTCGGCCTCTTCCTGCAATCCAATTTCGAGGGGATATTCAGGATTGCACCGGGCGCGGTGCTCCTCGCCCTCTGCATCTCTGCGGCCTGTTTCGGGAAAACGGCCAATCCGAACCCATCCGGCCTGCGCCCATGGCTGCGTGCCTCGCTGGTTTCCGTGCTCGGGCTCGGAGCCATCATTTCCCTCGCCTTGGCAGGCACCCGCGGGACAAGGGTCTCCATCATCCTCTGGCCCAGCCACTTCGGGCCGGAAAAGCCAGGCCACGAGACCGCCATCGACGCCCTTGCCCGCGCCATCGAAATCTGGCCGCTGCAATCACTGTACCAGAAACGCGGGCTCACCTGCCAGAGGGCGGCAGCGGCGGAAACGTCCGCAGAGATCTCCCGGAGCTTCATCAAGCAGGCTCTGGCCGATTTCCAGGCCTCCTCAGAACTTCACCCCTACGATCCGGCTGCTGCGGTTGGCTACGCGAATCTCCTCAGCAACCTCGGGCGCCACGCCGAGGCGGAAGCCGCCTACACCCGTGCCATCCAACTCCAGGGAGGCATGGAGGCGGCCTTCAAATCCTATCTCAGCTCTGCGAAACATTTCCATGGGAAGGCGCTTTCCGAATATGATCCCGGCCGACCCGCCGATTCGCTCGCCGACTTCCAGATCGCGGCACGGCACATCGATAAGGCGTTCGCGGACTCCTGGATGCACGGCACGGAAAACCGCGTCCTGCGCGTGCTGATCCATCAGAATTACGGGCAAACCCTGGAAGCCGCCGGGGAACCCAAGGCAGCCCTCGCCCAATATGACCTCGCGGCGAAACTTCCCTACGGCGGAAGCTCGCACTATCACGCAGGGCTGCTGTTGGGACGCATGGCCGTGAGGAAATGGTCCGATCGCCGTGCCGAGGACGCGATGTTCCTTTTCACCCAGGCAAGCCAGCGGATCGGCACCGCAGGCGACAACCTGCCCGATGGGGTGACCCCGTCCAAAAGAGCCGAATACATGGAATACCTCCTGAACACGATCCAATATCTGAAAGGTGCCGGGATAAAACCCTCGGAAAGCGTGGATCTCGATCCAGGGAAATAACTTCCGGGAATCCGGTGGGAATCGCCCGCATCGTGGATGAAATGGGAGCAAAGTGTTGCCGAGGCCGCCAAGCCTGTCAACAATCCCCCCGCCCATGAAAATCATCAGCGGAACCGCCCATCGCGAACTTGCCGGAAAAATCGCGGAAACCCTCGGCCAACCGCTCGCCGACGTACAGGTGGACGCCTTTCCGGACGGGGAGACGGCGGTCAAGATCAACGAGAACGTCCGCGGCGAGGATATCTTCATCATCCAGCCATCCTGCCCGCCGACGAACCATAACATCATGGAGCTGCTCATCCTGGTGGATGCGGCACGGCGCGCCAGCGCGGAGCGGATCACGGCGGTCATGCCGTTTTTCGGCTACGCCCGCCAGGACAGGAAAGACCAGCCGCGCGTCCCCATCACCGCAAAGCTCGTGGCAAACCTGCTCACCTCGGCCGGGGTTCACCGCGTGCTGACCATGGATCTCCACGCCCCGCAGATCCAGGGCTTCTTCGATATCCCGGTCGATCACCTCTACGCAAAGCCCGCCCTCATCGGCTACCTCCGCGAGCGCCATCCGGACACCTCGAACCTTACCGTCGTCTCCCCGGACGTCGGCGGCGTGAAAATGGCCCGCGCCTATGCGGACGCGCTTGGGGCGGAGCTCGCCATCGTCGCCAAGCACCGCATTTCCGCAACCCGCGTCGAGGCCATGAACGTGATCGGCGATGTCGAGGGTCGCGATGTCCTCCTCGTCGATGACATGACCGAAACCGCCGGCACCCTCTGTGCCGCCGCGGAAATCCTCCACAAGCACGGCGCACGGCGCATTTTCGCCGGGGTTTCCCATGCCATCATCAGCAACCTCGCCAACGAGCGCCTCGCCAACTCCCCCATCGAAGAGGTCATCACCACCGATTCCGTACCCCAGGCACACGGCCCGAAGGTGCAGGCGGTGAGCATCGCACCCCTGCTGGGCGAGGCCATCCGACGCATCAACGGCGGCCAGTCCGTCACATCCCTGTTCACCGTATAGCTCCAAATCTCCCCAAAAAAGCGCGGCGGCCTCCCCCGAGGTTCCCGCGCTTTTTCTTTTCCCAAACAACCCGGCCTGCAACATGCTACCCCGCGTCCGGCCTCTTCCTCGAAAGGCGAATTTTGAAAGTTGAAAATTAGATGAACACACGCGAACAGCTACGCATCGAAGGCTTCGGCCTGATCGACGAACGCCTCAACTACCTCCTCGGCTGCCTGCAGGACGCGCTGAAGAGCGCCGGCCAATCCGCACTCCTGCCCTACATGCCGTGGTCGGGGCAAGTCCCTGAGGCCGGCGCGAAAACCCCGGACGACCTGCCGAAACTCTATTCGATCGGCTTCCAGCTCCTGAACATGATCGAGGAGCGCGTCGCCGCCGAGATCCGCCGGGAGCGGGAAAAGGCGCTCGGCGCCGATTCGATCCGCGGCCTCTGGCCACAGGCGCTGCGGGATCTCCAGGCCATCGGCCTCAAGCCCGCGCAGATCCTCGAAGTCCTCGATGAGGTCCATGTCGAGCCCGTCCTCACCGCCCACCCGACCGAAGCGAAGCGCGAGTCCGTCCGCGCCCGCCAGCGAGCGCTCTACGAGGAGCTCGTCCGCAACGAATACCCGAAATACACCGAGCGCGAGAAACGCCGCATCCGCGAGCGGGTCGTCACCACCCTGGAAACCCTCTGGCTCACCGCCGAGATCCACCTCGTCCGCCCGGACATCAGCTCGGAGCTGCGCAACGCCATCCACTACCTGCGCGACCTTTTCCCCACCGCCATCAACCGTCTCGATCTCCACTTCACCGAGGCATGGCGCGATGCCGGGCTGCCGCTCGATCTGCTCCGCTCCGCCGGGAACGTCCCTCACCTTAGCTTCGGCTCGTGGATCGGCGGCGACCGGGACGGCCATCCGCTCGTCACCCCGCAGGTCACGGAATCCAGCCTCGGCGAGCTGCGCAAGGCCGCCCTGCATCTGCTTGAAACGGAACTCATCAACCTCGCCGCCCAGCTCACCGTTTCCCGCAACCTCAGCGAGGTGCCCGAGGAACTCCAGGATCGCATCGACGAACTCACCTTCACCATCGGCAACGAGCGCAGGGTGAAGGAAATACTCGACCGCCAGGGCGAGGAGCCATGGCGGCAGCTCGCCAGCCTCATGGCGCTGCGCCTCAAGGAGCAGGCAAAAGGTTTCCCTGGCTACACCTCACCCGCCGGGCTGACCGCAGACCTCGACCTCATTTCCCGCACGCTTTCGGCCGCAGGCTGCCGCCTGCTGGAAGAGCAGGCGATCCGCCCGGTGCGCCACAAGATCGAGATGTTCGGCTTCCACCTCGCCACCCTCGATGTCCGCCAGAACTCCGAATTCCACGACCAGGCGATCGCCGAAATCCTCAGCGCCGCCGGAATCGAGGACGGCGGGAATTTCCCGGAATGGCCGGAGGAAAAACGCCTGGCTTTCCTCAACACCGAGCTGCAGTCCAACCGCCCCTTCCTCCACGACGGCACCCGCATCGGCGAGTATGCGGACAACGTCCTCGACACCTACCGCGTCCTCGTCCGCCACCACCGCGAGCGGGGCACCGCCGGCCTCGGCTCGCTCATTGTCTCGATGACGCGCCAGCTCTCCGATCTGCTCTCCGTCTATCTCCTCGCCCGCGAGGCCGGGCTGATGCTCCATTCCCCGGAAGGCATGGCCTGCACCATGCCCGTCGTCCCGCTATTCGAAACGATGGACGATCTCCACAACTCCCCCGGTATCCTCGGCGCCTTCCTCGACCACCCGCTCACCGCCCGCACCATCTCCGCCATGGCCAAGCCGCAGCAGCAGGTCATGCTCGGATACTCGGATTCCAACAAGGACTGCGGCATCCTCGCCGCCCAGGTCGCCCTCCAGCGCGCCCAATCCGCCCTAACGAAAACGGGTATCGAGAAAAACGTGAAGCTCTGCTTCTTCCACGGCCGCGGCGGCACGATCTCCCGCGGTGCCGGCCCGACGCATTGGTTCATGGCCGCCCTGCCGCATGGCGCGATGTCCGGCTCCTTCCGCATGACAGAGCAGGGCGAGACCATCGCCCAGAAATACGCGAACCTCGCCAACGCCACCTACAACCTCGAGCTGCTCCTGGCCGGCGCCGCGATCAACACCGCCCGCCACAGGCACCTCCCGGAAAAACCCGATCCCGCGGAGCGTTTCCTCGACACCCTATCCGCCACCTCGCAAAAGGCCTACCAGTCCCTCCTCCGCGCCGAGGGCTTCATCGAGTTCTACCGCCAGGCCACGCCCATCGACGCGTTGGAAAACTCCCGCATCGGCTCCCGCCCCGCGCGCCGCACCGGAAAGAAATCCCACTCGATCTCCGATCTCCGCGCCATCCCGTGGGTCTTCTCATGGACCCAGGCGCGCTACTACCTGCCCGGCTGGTATGGCGTCGGCTCCGCCCTTTCCGAGCTCAAGGAGCAATCGCCCGAAGACTTCGCCGCACTCAAGGAAGCCGTCGGAAAATCCACCTTCCTCTCCTACGTCCTCACCAACGTCGAGACCAACCTCGCCTCCGCAAACCTCGGTCTCATGCAGGCATACGCCGGGCTGGTAGAGGACAACGCCATCCGCGAGACTTTCACGAAACGCATCACCGAAGAATTCGACCTAACAGGAAAGCTCCTAACAGAACTCTTCGACGGTTCCATGGCAGACCGCCGCCCCCGCATGGCCAAGACCCTCGCCATCCGCGAGGAGCCCCTGAAAATCCTCCATCACCAGCAAATCTCCCTCCTCAAGGAATGGCGCGGCCACCTCGGAAAGGAAAACCAGACCGCCGCGGACGCACTGCTCCCGAAGCTCCTCCTCTCCATCAACGCCATCGCAAGCGGCCTCCGCACGACGGGGTAAGGAGAAGGACGCCTCCGGTTCCTTGGCGGAGAATCGGGAACGGGTCGCCCGGCTTCCATAAATGAGGCGGGACGCGCTCTTCACCCAGCTACAGCCCGCTCACCTTCACATCTCTGAACATGAAGGGATTGTCGCTGATCCGCAGAGGCCTGCCGCTGGCGGTGGTGACATCCTTGAGGATCACCTCGCGGGTGATGATGTAGGGAAACCCCTGCGAATATGAGCCGTCGGTCAGCTTGGGATTGAAATTCGCGAAGATCGCCGGACCCATGTCGCCTTTCGGATCCTCGGGGTCGGCGATGTGGAGACCGTCGATTGCGATGCGCGCGGGCATGTGGCAGGTGTAGCCGAAATCGTGCTGCCCGTCGTTGGAGCCGCCGATCACGCTGGGGATCCCTCCTCCGGGCGGGAGAAATCTGGAATTCCGGATGATGATGTCGCCGTCCCAGGTGCTGCCGTAATCCTCGCGCAGGTGGATGAAATGCCGGGCTTTCACCGTCGTGTTTTCCACGAGGAAAGTGCCGCTTCCGGTGAGCCTGATTCCCATGTAGCCGAGGGTCGAGTTGCGGATCGTCGCGTTCGTCACCCCCTGGTGCGCATCGAAACGCGAAAAGGTGCATCCGTCATAGGTGATGTTCTTGCAGAAGTTCGTGCCTATGATCCCCCAGTACTTGGAGTCCATGATGTCATTGGTCTGGCTGCAATTCACAAACGATACATTGAGCGCACGGGTGGCCGTGATGTCGTACGAACCCATGGCCACCCGCATGCCCGCACTGCCGATCTTGCTGTAGGTCCTGTGTCCGGTGAGCACCGTGTTCCTCACCATCACGTTGGCGCAGCCCGAGATGTTTATGAAACCATAGTATGGCGCACCCACGTCCCCCTCGCCCTCAATGCGGTGCTCCAACCCATCGATCACCACCTTCGAGCGGATGATGGAGATCCCCCTCGCGTGATACCCTGTGCCTTCCGAGGCATTGGCAACCGTCGTGAACCTGCCTCCCTTGATGAAAAGCGTCGCCTCGTCGATCGGTCGCGCCAGGACATCCGTAACCTGGTCGAAATCCCAGATGATCGGCGTCCTGGGATCGACGTTTCCCTTCTCATCCACAAGGAACGCATCGGTCTGCGGTGAACCGCTGTTCTGGTTCTTGCCGAGCCTGATGAAGCGTTTCTCATTGGAGTTGGTGACCGCGAGGATGCAAGCGCCCGGCAACTTCGCATCAATCCGGGGCTGGTTCCGCTTCAGGGAACTGATCCCTTTGGGCTTGAATGAATTCAGCAGGGACCGCACCTGAAAGACATTCGCACTGCTGTTTTTCAAATCGGTATCGTCGATAATGAATCTGGCAGTGCCAAAATCCGTGTTTGTCCTGATGATGATGGTGCGGTCGGCACCGCCGATGTAGTAGGTAGCCCCCTTGTCCGCCTCTACCGGGAGGCCTTTCGAGTTTGCGAAATCATGTGCCTTGGCCAGCGCCTCGAAATCATCGGATTTCCCGTCCCCCTTCGCACCGAAGTCACGGTAGCGCACCGGTCCCGGAGCTTCCTCCTGGGCCGGGGACTGCGCAAAAACCGAAGGACAGGTGGCGAGCAGGATGAAGGCAAAGGCGGCAGGGCGAAAAAGACTCATCAGGGAAGAGGATCGAAACAGGCCACACAAAGACCCGTCCCCCAATACCAAAAGAACCCGGATCGTCTTTCACCACCCGCCTAGGGAGAAGGACGCCTCCGGCTCCTTGGCGAAGAATCAAGCACGAAGAAACCCGGCTTGTGCAAAAGAGGCGGGACGCACTCTTCTCCTGATTGCGGGAAACAAAAGACCCCATCCCGGCTGGCGGAATGGGGTCTGAAATTAATCTGCTAATCTTATCTGCGGCGTCGAAGCAGGCAGAGGACTCCGAGAGCTCCAAGCAGTGCAGCGGATGGCTCGGGGACGACCGTGATACCGATGTTATCGACCAAGGTTTCCTGTCCGCCGCCAGTACCTGTGGAGGTGGCACCCCCACTGAAGGCGAGGGTGAATATGGCTGTGCCACCGCTCTCCCAAGTGCTGTCTGTCAAGCCACTGAGATCGACGAACCAGTTGCGTTGAGCCGCAGTCGCCGCCATCATGTCGCTTTCGGTGAGCGTTCCGCTGGCAGCTGTCCCGGAAATGGCACCACTGAAGGTGAGAGACCAGTCTTTGGCCGATTGGGCGAACCGTCCGACCGCGTCGAAGTAGAAGCCCTCCAGCGATTGGTCGGATCCCGAGTTGTTGGTCAGGCTGAAGATGAGGGAGCCGGGCTTGTTACTCCGATTCAGACTCAGGTTTGAACCCGAGTTGCTGCCTTCACCAGCACCGAACGTAGAAGCAGACGCAACCGTAGAACTCAGACTTCCGAAAGTGCCGTCGGTACTCGCTCCCGAGGAGTTAGTACCCCCGCCGTTCCACTGTCCCCAGGTCGAGGTGCTCGAGAGCGTGGCTGTTGTGCTGAGGTTGGTGATACTTGGTCCCGTGCTTGCGCCGCTGCCAAAGGTATCCCAACCAGCGGCCAGAACGACTGCGGAAGCGGGCAATGAAGAGAGGACGGATGCGCAAAGGATGATATTCAGGGATTTTTTCATGTTCTGGTCGGTTGGATTTGTTCTCGTTGGGTTCGTTGTCAGGTCGCAGATCGACCTTTCACTGCCACCTATTCCAATCAGTGCGCCACGGTTAACGCTTTTCTGAAAAAAACTTCCCAGACGGGCGGATCAGGCGGAAGCCGGAGTCCCCTTCCGGAAATAAAGGAAATTGCGGATTACATGCGGCGGCTTTCTGGAATAATCATTTGCAGGACGCGCCATGGCAAAACAACCCGATCCGGAAGAAACCTTCGTGCAACTGGTGGTCACCCATCAGGCGGCTCTCCGTGCCTTCGTGCTGTCCTTGCTGCCTGGGAGCTCCGAGGTGGACGATGTGATCCAGGAAACGAACTCCGAGATCTGGCAGAAGCGGGGCGAGTTCCGCATCGGGACGAATTTCAAATCCTGGATGTTCTCGGTGGCGAAGTTCAAGGTGCTTTCCTCGTGGCGCGACCAATCCCGCCGCAAGGAATGGGCGATGCCCGAGGAAACCCTCACGAAGCTCATTGATCGGGTGGAGACAGGGAACCTTGGATCGACGGAGGTGAGATTGGAGGCGCTGCGGGCTTGCCTCCAGCAACTGCGCCCGGTGGACAGGGGCCTGATCCTGCGCCGCTACATCGGCGAGCACAGCCTCGGGAAACTGGCGGCTGAGGTGGGCAGGAACGCGGAAAGCCTAAAGGTCTCCCTGCACCGGATCCGCATGGCACTCAGAACCTGCGTGACCCACAAAACCAGGATGGAGGAGCTGAACCCATGAACGCAAACGATTCAGCAGGGGGCGATTTCGATGTCAGTGCACTCTGGAGCGCTCTCGAGGAACTCGAGGAGGGAACCCTTGCACCTGAAAAACGTGACGAACTGATGGCGCTGATCGCCCGCTCAACCGAGGCACAGGCGGCATACATGGAATATTTCGAGATGGCTGCCATGCTCCAGGCGGAGGCCGCCATCCAGACCGAGCAGGGAAACCTGCCTGTCGTCGGGCAATCCCAGCTCCCGATCCGGTTCTTCCGGCGGGCTATATTCGCAGCGGCGGCTTTGGTGATCCTCGGGGCGATCATCGCATCGATGTTCGTTGCAAAGCAACCGGTGCCACTCTCGGCGGACGCAGCGGAGGGCACGCTCTGGAGCGTGGACGCGGAGCCGCGCGAACGGGGTAGGGACAACCGGAAAGTCACCGCCGGCTCAATCGTGCAGGTGAAATCCGGAACCCTGAGGCTCAGAGCCGGATCCGGAGCGGAGATGGTGATCCAGGGGCCGGCCAGGGTCTCTTTCCCGCAACTGGACAAGCCGGAACTCAGCCACGGCTGGCTGTGGATCGATTCAGGCGGATCGGAAAATTCCTTCGAGGTCGCCACTCCGAAGCTGTTGGTCCGCGACATCGGCACGCGCTTCGCAGTGCGCGTGCCGAAAGAGGGGCCGGCTGAGGTGCATCTGATCGAGGGCAAGGTCGAGGTCTTCGGAAAAGCCGACCGGAAAAAGATCATCACGCTGACGCCGGAAGGCCGGGGCTTCGCAATCTCAGGAGACGGCGAAACCACCGGCCTGTCACTGGCCCGCGATCCGTTTCCCGAACTCGCCGATCTGCTGGCAGCTCCTGCGAATTATGCAACCACGGTCAGCGGCCAGAACCCCACCGGATATTGGAGGTTGGGAGACGGGGCGACCGGGGCGCTGAAAAACGAGACCCCGGAAGGACTGACAGGACGGCATCATCCGAGTGCAGCGCCAGCGGCGATCGGCCCCGTCCCGGGGGGTGGCTGGCTCGGGTTTGGCGATGGCAACCGTTCGGCACATCTCACCGGAAAAGCGGTTCGTGCGCCCCTTTCCTTCGGCACCACTCCCTTCCACGAAGGCGTCCTCTTCCGCGAGGATTTCAAGGGGAAAGGCAAACTGGATGACGCAGAGCCGGATGCCTCCAGCTCCGGCGCGAAATGGATCGCCGCCCCGGTTTTCGGCAAGGATGGGGAGCTCGCGCCGAGAGAAGGCAGCGCCACGCTCGCCTTCGTGCCGGTGGAAGGTGTCGTTTATACCCTCGATGCATCGGTACGCTGGCTCAAAGGGGCGGGTTCATGGGTTGCACTGGGCTTCGCAAACGGCCAGAGCAGGGACACAGGCGTCCATAACCGCTTCATCACGAATGCAGTCGTCGGCCGGGCATGGATGCTGGCACGCAGCATTCGATCGAACGGGTCGCACAAAGCGTTTCTCGGCACCTCCGGCACAAACGGCGGGCTGGCGGATGACAGCGATTGGGATGGCACGCTTTCAGCCGCTGAGGGTGACATCGATCTGCGCATCGTCCTGGACACCAGCGGAGGCGGCGGAACATGGAAGGCCACTTGGTTCGCGAAGCGGCCCGACGAAGAGAGCTACCAAATGGTTCGCGAAACCACACAACTACTCAACGAGGAGATCCGCTCCGTAGGCCTAGCGACCAACGGCTCCGCAACATCGGGAAGGATCACCTCCTTCTCGCTGCGCGCCACCCGCGCCGCAAGTGCCGAGCCAAGAACGGATCTCGCCGCCGCACCCGCGGATGCAAACCGAAAGGAAGGCGCGGTCTCATTCTGGATCCGCAAAGAACCCGGGGCACGCGCCCGGGAGATCCTCTGGACGGCAGGGGAGCATCCGGCGGACAACGCGATCCGCTTCCAGCTTGATGCGGATGGCCGCGCCGGATTTTTCATGGAAAACGGGCGCTTCGATTTGCTCCTCACCACCGAGAATGGCATCGCCGATGGGAAATGGCACCACCTCGCCGCAAGCTGGAGCCCTTCCGCGGTCAATTTTTATCTCGACGGCAGGATGGCAGCCCGCAGCACCGAGTTCCGCGGGATGCAGCAGGGAATCCTTACCGAAGTGCAGTTCGGAGGAAGTCCGGCCAGCTCTGTGGGCTTACCTTTCACCGGCTGGGTTGACGAGATCGCGCAATGGAACCGCCCACTCACACCTGTGGAAGTGCAGCACCAGTTCCGCTCCGCCAAAGGAAAGTGAAACCGGACAGAAAAAACCTATCGGAAACACGCCGACGGACAATATGGAGAAGCACGCATCCGGCTCCTTGGTGGAGAATCGAGCACGAGGGACCAGGCTTGTGCAAAAGAGGCGGGACGCACTCTTCTCCATATCACCGCGCCGCCACGAGATCATACCCGCGCCAGTCGCCGATCTTCACATTCGCGAAGGAGCCGACGGGGAGTTTCTCATCGACCATGACGCTGCCGTCGATCTCGGGCGCATCCCATTGGGTGCGGCCGACGCCGGGTTGCTCGACGAGGACGCGGACGTCCTTGCCGACCTGTGACTGGTTCGTCTCCGAGGCGATTTTCTGTAGGGCGGACATGGCGCGGGACCAGCGGCTTTTGCGGGTCATGTGGTGGAGGTGGCCGTCGAGCTTCACGGCGCGGGTGCCCTCTTCCTTGGAGTATTGGAAAACCCCGGCGCGCTCGAAGCGGAATTCCTCGATGAACTCCAACAGCTCCTGGAAATCCTCCTCCGTCTCGCCGGGGAAACCTACGATGAACGTCGTGCGAATGCCGAGCCCGGGGATGCCCGCGCGCATGCGGCGCAGGAGATCGCGGATGTAATCGCCCGATGTGACCCGTTTCATGGCGGTCAACATACGGTCGGAAATGTGTTGGAGCGGGATATCCACGTATTTCGCGACCTTGTCGCACTCGGCGATGGTGGTGATGAGCTCGTCCGACCAATGCGCCGGGTGTGTGTAGAGAAGGCGCACCCAGAAATCTCCTTCGATCTTGTTGATCTCGCGCAGGAGGGTGCAGAGGGAATTTCCCCGGGTGGAATCGACGGGTGAACTCGGGTTCGGCCGCTGGCCTTCCCATTGGTCCATGCCGAAGTAGGTGGTGTCCTGGGAAATGAGGTTGATCTCCTTCACGCCGGATTTCACCAGCGCCTCGACCTCGCGGAGGACGGAATCCTGGGTACGGGAGCGGTGGACGCCGCGGATTTTCGGGATGATGCAGAAGGTGCAGGTGTGGTTGCAGCCCTCGGCGATTTTCACGTAGGCGTAATGATCCGGCGTGAGGCGGAAGCGCGGCGTGGTGTAGTCCGGGACGTACTTCGGCTTCAGCGTGACGAAATCGCGGGGATCGTCGGTGGCGGCGGGGCCTTCCGTTTTCCGGACTTCGTCGGAGTTCTTTTTGCCCAGCAGGTTCTCAATGATGGGCGCGACCTTGGTGATCTGGTCGAGGCCGATGAATGCGTCCACTTCCGGCATGATGCCGGGCAGGTCTTTCGCGAAACGCTGCGACAGGCAGCCGGCCACGATGATTTTCTGTTTCGCGCGCTCCGGGTTCTCGCCGCGCTCGTTCACCGCGCCGAAGATGGCGTCGATGGACTCTTGTTTCGCCATGTCGATGAACGAGCAGGTGTTGACGATGAGGACATCGGCAAGCTCGGGATCAGGTGTGAGGGCCATCCCGGCTTCGGCCAGGTGGCCGATCATCACCTCGGAATCGATCAGGTTCTTTGCGCAGCCCAGGGAGATCAGGCCGACCGTTGTTTTTTCCATGGGATGTGAAATTAGAATTGGGGGGGAATGATGAGCTCGTCGCCCGGCTGGGGATCGATCTGGCCGAAGCCGGGCATGGGGCTGGCGATGGCTCCCTCGGCGCTCACCTCCGTCACCTTGACGCGGCCGAGGATGCCGGTGTTGCGACGGATCGCGAGGATGGTTCCGGACTGGACATGCTCAGCCATGACAACCTCGATGACAAGGATGGCTCCCACCTCCGGGCTGTTCACGTATTCGGTGACGCGGCCTATGAGCAATGCGTCCCGGATCATGCGGGCGCGGCGGAGTTCGTTGTCGCTCTCCTCAAGCTTGCGCTGGGCGTTGTGCCCGGCCTCGTCGCGGTAGGTGTCCGCCTTTTTCTCGGCATCCTCCTTCTCGGCCGCGAGAGCTGCGATCTCCGCTTCCTTCCTGGCCAGATCCGCCTTCATCTTCTCGATCTCGGAGGGGCCGGCGGTCTGCGGAACGGGGTTCTCGCGGACTTCGCGAAGCTGCTTTTCGAGCGCAAGCCTGTCCTGCTCGATGCGGAGCTGGTCGATCTGGCTGCGCAACCTCGCGATCTCATCCTGCGGGGCGTTCCTCACCCCGTCCTTCATCCCTTGGAAAGAGAGCACCACCGCCGCAAGCAGCAGCGCGAAGGTTGCCCCAAGCAAAATTGTCATCGTGTTCACCCGGCGAAAATGTCTCCCATCCCCCGCAATGTCAACGAGTCCCTCTGGATCGAATTTTCCCGCCTCCCCATGAGATCCGTGTTGGACGGCGGGCGCTTGATCGCAGAGTATCCCGCAAGTGGATCTGTTTTCCGATATCCCGAAAAAACCGGCGAAAGCCTTTTCCGTGAGCCAGCTGGTGCGGAAAATGAAGCGCACCATCGAGGTGGAGGTCGGGAAACTCTGGATCGAGGGAGAGGTCTCGAACCTCAAGAAACAGAGCAGCGGTCACTGGTATTTCTCGCTCAAGGACGAGGGCTCTCAGATCCAGTGCGCGATGTTCGGAGCGCGCAACAAGGAGGGATCCGAGGCGCTGGAGGACGGGGCGCAGGTGCGGGTTTTCGCGGAGGCCACCGTCTATCTCGCCCGCGGCCAGCTCCAGGTGATTGTAGAAAAAGCCGAGCGCTCCGGCCAGGGGGACTTGCAGGCGCGCTTCGAGGCCTTGAAGAAAAAGCTCCACGCGGAAGGGCTTTTCGACGCCTCCCGGAAAAAGGCATTGCCCGCCTTCCCGCGCACCATCGGCATCGTCACCTCGCCGACCGGTGCCGCCATCCAGGACATCCTCAATATCCTCTCCCGCCGCGCCCCCTGGGTGCAGCCCGTGCTTTTTCCCGTCCGTGTGCAGGGCAAGGGCGTGGAGCGAGAAATCGCCTCCGCCATCGGAAAGCTCAACGCACCGGAAAAATTCGGTTACCCCCGCTGCGACCTGCTCATCGTCGGGCGCGGCGGCGGATCGCTGGAGGATCTCTGGTGCTTCAACGAGGAAATTGTCGCCCGCGCCATCGCCGCCTCGGAAATCCCGGTCATTTCCGCAGTCGGACACGAGATCGATTTCACCATCGCCGATTTCGCCGCCGACCTCCGCGCACCCACACCAAGCGCCGCCGCCGAGCTCGCCGTGCCCGATGCCGCCGAACTGGCCGCGAAACTGGATGGCCTGCAAAACCGCATCGCCCGCTCCCTCAGAAACCTCCTCCGCGAGCCAAGCCAACGCCTCGACTCCCTCCGCTCCGAGCTCGCGCAGGCCGCCGCCACCGGCATCACCGCCCGCGCTGGCGAACTCCGCGAGATCCGCCTCCGCCACGGCGCACTCCACCCGCTGCGCATCATCGAACGCCGCCTTGAAAAGCTCGCCACCCTCGGCAAGGATCTCCGCACGCTCACCGCCCACCAGCTCGCAAACCGCGCGGAAAAGCTCAAGCGACTCGAGACCATGATCCGCACCCTCGGCCCCGAATCCGCCTTCCGGCGCGGCTTTTCCATCACCATGGATGCGGACGGGAACATCCTCCGCTCCACGAAATCCGCCAAGCCAGGCCAAGCCATCCGCACCCGCCTCATCGACGGTGAAATCATTTCCAACATCAGATAAGACAATCCCATGCCTCCCGCCGCAAACCCGGAATTCCCTCTCCAGATCATCGTCCTCGCCTACATCGCGACGGCGATCCTGATCATCATCCTGCTCCAGCTCCTCCGCATGAACGGCAGGCTCGCCGCCCTCTCCGCCAGGCTCTCCCGCTCCAGCCGCTCAGAGAAACTCGCCGAGCCGGATGCCGAGCCCGGCATCGTAGAGGTCGGCCCCGGCACACCCTTCGAGACATTCCTCAAAGAGGATCCCGAACGCCGCACCCTCGCAAAAAAGGAACAGTTCAAAGCCTACCGGAAGTGGCGCGCCGAAAAAGGCCTGAACTGGTCCGCAAAGGATTGAGCAACATCTGTCCTTGCCCTCCGCCCCTTCCTGTCTTTCCTTCCAAACGTAAAACGAACCGCATTATGAACCTCACCCTCAAAGTCTGGCGCCAGAGCGGCCCCCGCTCCAAAGGCCGCATCCACACCTACCCCGCCGAGAACATCCCCGCGGAAGCCTCCTTCCTCGAAATGCTCGACATCGTCAACGAGCGCATCATCGGCGATGGCGACGATCCCATCCACTTCGACCACGACTGCCGCGAGGGCATCTGCGGATCCTGCTCGCTCACCATCAACGGCGTCCCCCACTCCAAGGAAAAGGGCATCACCACCTGCCAGGTCCACATGAGGAAATTCCGCGACGGCGACACGATCTGGATCGAGCCTTTCCGCGCAGAACCATTCCCCGTCGTCAAGGATCTCATCGTCGACCGCAGCGCCTTCGACCGCATCATCGCCGCCGGCGGCTACATCGACATCCGCACCGGATCCGCCGTGGATGCGAACTCCATACCCATCCCCAAGGACGATGCCGACAGCGCCTTCGACGCCGCCGCCTGCATCGGCTGCGGCGCCTGCGTCGCCGCATGCAAGAACGCATCCGCCATGCTTTTCGTCTCCGCGAAAGTCTCGCACCTCGGCCACCTCCCGCAGGGCCAGCCGGAGCGCCGCAAACGCGCCCTCGCCATGGTACGCCAGATGGACAAGGAAGGCTTCGGAAACTGCACCAACCAGTACGAGTGCGAGGCCGCATGCCCCAAGGAAATATCCGTCGACCACATCGCCCGCCTGAACCGCGATTTCGGCAAGGGCGTCCTCGAAGAGCAATTCGCCTGACCCCCATGGAAACCCTCAGCAAAGCCCCCGAAGAGCCGCTCGGAAAGGTTGTCAGAACCGAGGCCGAGTGGGAAAAAATCCTCACCCCCGAGCAATACCACATCCTCCGCGAGGCCGGCACGGAGCCGCCGGACGGCGACGAATACCACGAGTTCAAGAAACAGGGAGACGGTGCCTACCACTGCGCAGGCTGCGGGGCCTTGCTTTTCTCCTCCGAGCACAAGTTCGACTCCCGCTGCGGCTGGCCCTCCTTCTACGATCCCGCTAAGGCGCAGAACGTCACCACCCGCCCCGACAACTCCGGCGGCAGATCCCGCACCGAGGTCAACTGCGCCATCTGCGGCGGCCACCTCGGCCACGTTTTCTCAGGCGAGGGCTTCGGCACCCCCACCGACCTCCGCTACTGCATCAACGGCGTCGGCCTAAAGTTCGTCCCGAAATAGGGAGAGCCGCGCCTCCGGCGGGCTTCTTCCTTCCGTCGCACCCGCAGGACATTTTCGAATCCGGGCCGGGAATTTGGAGTTTTAGCGCTTGCCCCAATCTCACGCCCGGCGAAGATGACGACCCATCGGCGGCTTGGCGGAATGGTAGACGCGCTCGACTCAAAATCGAGTTCCAAAAGAGTGTGGGTTCGAGTCCCACAGCCGCTACTTCCACTTTTTCCCGCAGCAGAATGGAATCCCCGCGCAGCATAGGCATCATCGCAGGCAGCGGCGTCTATCCATCCACCTTCGTCCGCGCCGCACGCAAGGCGGAGCCTCAGGCCCGGCTCGTCGCCGTCGGCTTCGACAACGAGACCGCCCCCGCCCTTGAAAAGGAGGTCGATGCCTACCGCAACGTCCGTGTCGGCCAGCTCTACAGGCTCATCAAGTTCCTGCTCTCCGAAGGCGTCACAGAAGCCGTGATGATGGGCCAGATCTCCCCGAAAAACCTCTTCGACCTCCGCCCCGACCTCCGCATCCTCATGATGCTTGCTCGGGTAAAAAAACGCAACGCCGAGACACTTTTCGGAGCCATCGCCGACGAACTCGCCAAGGACGGCATCACCCTCCTGCCCGCCACCACATTCCTCGAGGATCATCTCCCGCCGGGAGGCCACGTCGCCGGACCTGTCATCAAGCCCCGCACGCTCGGCGACCTCGAATATGGCTTTGAGATCGCCAAGAAAACCTCCGCCCTGGACATCGGCCAGTCCGTCGTCGTCCGCCACGGCACCGTCCTCGCCGTCGAGGCCTTCGAGGGCACCAACGCCTGCATCCGCCGCGGCGGCGAGCTCGGCAGGAAAAAGGACACCGTCCTCGTGAAAGTCTCCAAACCAAACCAGGACTTCCGCTTCGACGTTCCTGTCATCGGCCCGCAGACGATAGAGAACTGCGCCGAGGCCGGCATCCTCGCCATCGGCATAGAGGCGGGGAAAACGATCCTGCTCGAAAAGGACACCGTCATCCGCCTCTGCACCCAGCACAAGATCTCCATCCACGCCCTGTAGCGGCGATCTCCGGTCGCCTCTCCCCCAAAATCATCATGCACACTCTCCTCCGCATCATCTCCGCATCCCTTTTCCTAACAGCCACCTCACGCGCCGAGCCAGCCGTCAAAGACCTCCCCCCCGCCACCCCCGAAGCCATCTCCGCCGCCATCACCCGGGGCGTCGATTTCCTCATCGCCGACCAGAACGCAAACGGCTCCTGGGGCAGCGCCACCCGCACCAAGGGCCTGAACATCTACGCCCCCCTCCCCGGCGCCCACGACGCCTTCCGCGCCGGTGCCTCCGGCCTCGCTTTCTCCGGCCTTCTCGATTCCGCAGACACCCGCCCGGAAGCCGCCGCCGCCATCGAAAAAGCCACCGCCTGGTCCATCGAACACCTTCCCAAGCTCCGCCGCGCCGACCAGACCACCACCTACAACATCTGGGGCCACGCCTACGGCCTCCGCGCCCTCACCCGCCTCTGGCTGCGCGAAACCGATCCGGAAAAGAAAGCCCTCTACAGAAAACTGGCCCAGCAACAGGTTCAACTCGTCGCCCGCTACGAGGATGTCAACGGCGGCTGGGGATACCTCGATCTCTTCGACGACATCACCACCCAGGAGCCCACCGGCATCACCACCTCCTTCAGCTCCGCCACCGTCCTACTGGCCATGCACGAGTCTCGGGAATCAATGGGAGTCACCCTCGACGAAAAGATCGTCACAAGCTCCCTCGATTCCATCAAGCGCCAGCAGTTTCCGGACAAATCCTACGGCTACTCCCACAGCCACATCATGCGCCCACGGGCCGATATCAACCGCCCCGCCGGCTCCCTATCCCGCTCCCAGGCATGCAACGCCGCCCTCCGCGCCTACGGCCGCGAAGGCATCACCGACGAGGTCATCACCGAATGGGCCGACCGCTTCCTCGCCCGCGAGGGCTTCCTATCCATCGCCCGCAAGCGCCCCCGCCCGCACGACATCCATTTCAGGATCTCCGGCTACTTCTACTACTACGGCGTCTATTATTTCACCGAATCCGTCAGCTTCCTGCCCCCGGAAAAACGCAAGCCATACGCCGAGCGCCTAGCCGCCCTCATCATTTCCCGCCAGGAAAAGGACGGCTCCTGGTGGGACTACCCGCTCTACGATTACCACCAGCCCTACGGCACCGGCTACTGCCTCATGGCGCTGAAATGGTGCCGGGATGAGATGGCCGCAGACTAAAGCGGCCTCCACCGCACGTTCCGGATCATGCCGGTCGTCTGCCACGTCGCGAGGCCGAAGGGTGCGCAATCCGAGATCGGCCCATACCTCAGCGAAAGTTTTTTCCCGGTCGTATCGACATCGATCACCTTCTGCCCATCGATCCATGTTGCGATTCTCTCGCCCTGCCGCAGCAGCCGGATGCGATACCACACATCCGTATCGAAACTGCGGTGGGAGGTGGTTTCGTTCTCCGATGCGTCCTTGCCGTCGATGGACGAGATACCGACCAATCCCCCTCCCCATCCGCCAACAACCAGCGTCACGCACTCGCCTTCCGCGCGGACTGGAAACGTCACCGCACAGAAAAAGTCCGTCCCGTCCACCCGCTTCGCCTGCATCTCCATCTCGAAGGGCGGCCGTGGGATTTCGCCATCCCAGCGGACAGCCGTGAGCCCCTCCCCCCAGCCGATCCGCAGCGACTCGCCTTCCTCCTCCACCTGCCCGCCGCCGACCCAGCTCCACTTGCCCCTGAGATCTGTCCACGGCGTTCCGATCACTTTCGGCTTCTCCTCCCGCCTGCATCCGATGGACCCAAGACCCGAGACCAAAAGCACAATCGCATTCCTCCGCTTCATGCCGCCAGCATGAACCCGTCCCGGAAAATGTCTCGCAATAAGAACTCACCGCCCGGGAACCGCGCTGCCCGGCGAATTGGTGGAAACAGAAGTTGCGGCCGAATATTCTTATCGCTTGGAGCTTTCCCCAAACGGCAGCATCATCAGCCCATGAAATCAGCTGCCATGGGAACGCGCATCATCGATACCAGCAAACATATTTTCTCCTGCAGTTCGCCCGAAGGCTCCGCCCGCATCCCCGAGGAGTTGGGAAAGCTCGGAGAAGTGCGCTCCGGCGCCTTTTGAAGCACATCCTCGAATCGATCCACCCACATGCCGGCCCAACTGGACAAAGCCCATTGCTGGCACCCATTCACCCCTCAGGGCGAATGGTGCGCGCCGGGGCACGATCCCCTGATGATCGTCCGTGCGGAAGGCGTCTGGCTTCATGATGCGGAGGGTGGGCGATACCTCGACGGGAATTCCTCCATCTGGACGAACATCCACGGCCACTGCCGCCCGGAGATCGCGGCGGCCATCGCCGAACAGGCGGCCACGCTCGACCATTCCTCCTACCTCGGCCTCGGCCACCCGCTGGCTTCCGAGCTTGCTGCAAAACTTGTTTCCTATTTCCCCGCAAACTCACTGGAGCGGGTCTTCTTCTCCGACAACGGCTCGACCGCCGTGGAGGCCGCCCTGAAAATGTCGCTCCAGTCCCGCATGCAGACGGGCGAGGAAAAACGGACACGCTTCCTCGCCTTCGACAACGCCTACCATGGCGACACCCTCGGGGCCGCCTCGCTGGGCGGCGTGAACCGCTTCTTTTCCCGCTTCCGCAGCTACGGATTCGAAACGGAATTCCTCTCTTCCCTCCACGTCCTGGAATCCACGGATCCATCCACCGTGACGGCGGTCGTCATCGAGCCCCTCATCCAGGGCGTGAACGAAATGCGTCCCTGGCCACCCGGGATGCTCGCCCAATTGGGGGCATGGACATCGGCTAACGGCATCCACCTCATCCTCGACGAGGTCATGACAGGCTTCGGCCGCACCGGAGCCATGTTCGCCTGCCAGCGGGAAAACGTGATCCCGGATTTCCTCTGCCTCGCAAAAGGCCTAACCGGCGGCACCGTCCCCCTCGCAGCGACGCTCACGACGGATGCCGTTTACCGAACCTTCCTTGGCGGCAGGGAAAACGCATTCTACTATGGGCATAGTTACACGGCAAACCCTATCGGCTGCGCCGCCGCCCTCGCTTCCCTGGATCTCTTCGAGACAGACCGCACCCTCGAATCCATGCCCGAAAAAATTGCCGCCCTGGCCGGATCCCTCGCCGCCCTCCGCAAGCACCCCGCCGTCAAGGAAATCCGCCAATGCGGCCTCATCGCCGGCATCGAGCTGCACGATGGCATGGGCGAAACCGCCGCCACCGCCGCCCGCCGCCACGGACTCGTCACCCGCAACATCCTCAATACCATCGTGCTCATGCCTCCGCTCTGCATCACACCGGATGAGATCCGCTTCGCCTGCGAGGCGATCGGCAAAGGCATTGCCTTCGCACATGATCGCATTTCCCATCCGATCCATCCCGAAGAATGAAAACCACCGCCATCCTCGTCGCCGCCGGATCCAGCAGCCGCATGGGCTTCGACAAGCTCGCCGCCCCCCTCTCAGGCAAGCCCGTCCTCGCCCACACGCTCGATGCATTCCTCACCTGCCATGAAATCACGGAAATCATCGTGGTTTGTCCGGAAAAGCGTTTCTCCGAGCTGCTCGATCCGGCCACCTTCTGCAAACCCGTCCGCCGCATCGATGGCGGCACCGCCCGCCACCTCTCCGTCGCCAACGGCCTCGCCGCCGTCTCCCCGGATGCGGAGCTCGTCGCCGTCCACGACGCCGCCCGCCCCCTCGTCTCCCAAGCCGACATCCTCGCCACCATCGCCGCCGCCCAGGAACACGGAGCGGCATCCCTCGCCCGCCGTGTCACCGAGACCCTGAAACGCTCCGACGGAAACGATTTCACCACAGCCCCCGTCCCCCGTGAAAACCTCTGGTTCATGGAAACCCCGCAGATCTTCCACGCCGATCTCATCCGCTCCGCCTACGAGCGCATCCTGGAAAGCGACATCGAGGTCACCGACGAAAGCTCCGCCATCGAGGCCTACGGCGGAAAGGTGAAGCTCGTCCCCTCCACCTCGCCCAACCCCAAGATCACCACCCCCGCCGACCTCGCCGGAATCGTTCCGAAATTAGATTCTTCCACCGATCACTGATCACTTGGCACTTGGCACGGTTGGAAGCTAGGCTTCCAACCGTGCCCGCCACCTACTCCACACACGATCTTCCCGGCGGCCCGCGCCTTGCCCATGCCCATCTCCCGGAATCCGAGTGCGCCGCTCTCTCGATCTACCTCCCCGTCGGCTCCCGCGACGAAACCGGCAACATCCCCGCAGGCCTCGCGCATTTCTCAGAGCACATGGCGTTCAAGGGCACGAAGACCCGCTCGGCGAAACAACTGACCCTCGCCATCGAGTCCGGCGGCGGCCAGGCGAACGCCTGCACCTCGGAGGATCACACCGTTTACGAAGCCCAGGGCGAGGCGGAGCTCATGCCCGTCCTCATCGAAGTCCTCGCAGACATGGTCTGGCACTCCACCTTCCCGGAAAACGAGATAAACCTGGAGCGCGACGTCATCGGCGAGGAAATCACCATGATCCGCGAGTCGCCCTCCGACCACATCGGCGATCTGCTCGCCTCCGCCCTCTGGCCGGAACACCCCCTCGGCCAATCCATCTCCGGCTCGGTCGAATCCATAGAGAAAATCACCCGCTCCGGCCTCGTGAATTTCGCGAAGCAGCACCATTTCCGCAACGACCTCGTCATCGCCACCGCCGGCCCGATGGATGCCGATGAAATCCTCTCCGCACTCATCCCCCTCCTACCGAAAAAGTTCAGGAAACCGCCCCTGCGCCTCGGCTACACTCCTTCTTCCTCCCGGGAAATCATCGAGAACCGACCAACCGACCAACTCCAGCTCGCCCTCGCCTGGCACACCCCCGGCCGCCGCGCTGAAGAGCGCCATGCCCTGCGCCTGCTCTCACTCATCCTCGGCGAGTCCTCCTCCTCCCGCCTCTTCACCGAGCTGCGCGAGGAACGCGGCCTCTGCTACCAGGTAGGATCGGAGACATCCCTTTTCCACGAAACCGGAGCCCTCCAGATCGTCGCGGGCCTCGACCCCGACTCCCGCGAGGAATCCCTCGAAACCATTTTCAAGGAAACCGCAGACCTAGTCGCAAACGGCCCCCGCCCCGGCGAGCTCGAACGCGCCAAGCGCCTCGCCATCTCCCAATCCAAGCTCGCCTTCGAGTCCACTTCCTCCCACACCGCATGGGCCGGGGAAGGGCTCCTGTTTTTCAACCACATCCCCTCGCCGCAGGAAGCCCGGGAGAATCTCCTCGCCGTCACCGACGAGCAGATCCAGTCCATCGCCGCACAGATCTTTTCTCAAAACCCCGCGACTGCAGAGATCCGATCTTAGGAAAGCCGTCCTTCCAGGCGGCAGCAAAGCACCCAGCAAAATCCAGCCGCCTGGGAGGGCGGCTTTCCTTACTCGACAAGCCCGCGCCTCATGCCAAACTCTCCCGATGGAAATCATCGCGATCAAGCGCCCTCTGGAATCGGAGGGCATCCCGCCCCTGATCGAGGATCCCGAGGTGGCCATGGAAGTTTTCGCGGAGATACTCAAACGAGGAGCCATGTTTTACCCGGATGCCGATGACACTTCACAAGGACATCAGAGAATTCATCGAATTGTGCCTCTCGCGGAGAGTTGATTTTCTCCTCGTCGGCGGATACGCGCTCGCCTTCCACGGAGCGCCCCGTTTCACCGAGGACATCGACCTGATGGTGCTCGTATCGCCCGAAAACGCCGACAAGCTATTTGGTGTGCTCGAAACGTTCGGATTCGGAAGCGCCGGCATCACGCGGGAGGACTTCCTCGATGCCGGGCAGGTGATCCAGCTAGGCCGTGCCCCGAACCGCATCGACCTGCTCACCGGCATCAGCGGGGTCACATGGGACGAGGCATGGTCTTCCCGCGTCCCAATATCCCTCGACGGCTTTCCAATCCATGCCATCGGAAAGGAGCAACTCATCCGCAACAAGCAAGCCACCGGACGCCCACAGGATCTTGCGGATCTCGCACGCCTTCGGAAAGGCCAGCCCAACAATTGAATGCGGGGCTAGAGAGAAGCGCCCGGAACTTCCGGATGCCGGCGGAGCTTAATCGCACATGGTTTTCCGATTGCTGCTTGCCCTCACCCTAACCGCTGCCGCACACGATGTCGGCGGCAAAGGCCACCTCCACACCGCGCCCCAGCACATCGAAAAGCCGCGCATTGAGGACACCATCCAGGCCAACATTTACGCGGACAACTGGTTCGCCCTCTACATCAACGGCCAGCTTGTCGCCACCGACCCTATCCCTTTCATCCCGCATAACGTCGTCACCCTCGACATACTGCCGGAGTATCCCATGACGATCGCTGTCATGGCGCGCGACAATGCCGATCCCAAGACCGGCATGGAGTATGACAACACCAGCATTGGCGACGGCGGTTTCATCCTGAAATTCTCCGATGGCACCGTCACCACCGCATCATGGAAGGCGAAGGACTTCTTCCACGGCCCCATCAACTCGGACACCGCGAACCCGAAAGTCCGTGCAACCCCCATCCCGGAAAACTGGTTCGCCACCGACTTCGACGACTCTTCATGGGCGAATGCGAAGGAATTCACCGAACAGGAGATCGACCCGAAAAAGCCCTACTTCGACCATGATTTCAAAGGGGCGAAATGGATCTGGAGCGACGACCTCAAGCTCGATAACACAGTCATCTTCCGCACCCGGATCGCATCCGCTCCGGACGGCCGCAAGGCGAATCCAAACTGGCCAAAGGGACATATCCTCCCATCGGCAAGCTCCGCCCCTTTCCTAACTGCAGGCATCCAGGCACCCCATGATTTTTCGCACCGCCTCGATCCCTCCGCTCCGCCGCAAGCCAAGGCCTTCGCGCCTTTTGCCGAGTCGCTTGAGATCAAATGGGACGAGCGTTTCGTCATCGTCGGCACGAATTCGCTGCCCGATCACCCGATGATGAAAGGCATCACAGCATGGAACCAGCAGGTTCCCCTTCCCCAGGATTTCTTCGGTGAAAACGCATGGCACATCCCGCTCCATCCCGTCCCCTCGCCCAGCCCGGTCTCTGCGAAAACAAGCCTCTTCAAGGGAGCCATCGCCGTAGCAATCAACGGGGTTCCGATTTTCAACCCGATCAAGCAGGACGGCCGCACCGACACCAAGCTCGCCGGGGAACTCGATGAATACGGCGGCCATGCCGGACGCGCCGATGATTACCATTACCACCTCCCGCCCACTTTCCTGAGCAGGCTCGTCGGCGACACCCAGCCGATCGGCTTCGCAATGGACGGCTACCCGCTCTATGGCTTCAACGAACCCGACGGATCACCCGCCAAGGATCTCGATGCCTTCAACGGCCACGAACACGGCGTCCTCGGCTACCACTACCACTCCAGCTTAAACTACCCCTACCTCAACGGCGGGCTGAAAGGCCAGGTCGAGATCCGCGACGACCAGGTGGCCGACCAACCCCGCACCCAAGGCATCCGTCCCTACACCCAGCCCCTGCGCGGCGCGGCGATCACGGATTTTAGCAATCCGGAAGAGGGGCGCTACTCGCTCACCTACGAGCTCGGAGGGAAATCCCACCGCATCGACTACAGCACCAAACCGGAAGGCGGAGCCGACTTCGCATTCGTCGCGCCCGACGGCACCACGACCAAGGAATCCTACACACCGCACCAGCGCCGACCCGATGGTGAAAAGGGCGAAAGAAAACCGGGGGAAAAAGGCAAACGCCCACGTGACCGCCCCGAAGAACCGCGTGGAAAAGAGCAGGCGGGAGACGCACCGCGCACCCCATGGATCCTCGTCCACGCGCCGGAAATCGACGCCAACAAGGACGGCACCCTCACACTTGAAGAACTTCTCGCCGATGTAAAAGCGGTCTTCGATGGCTACGATGCGGACAAGGACGGTCACCTTACAGAACCCGGAATGACCCAAGGGAAAAGCGGCGTCCACTCCGCCCTGGACGGCTTCGTCAGGCAACACAACCTTGAGATGGACAGTGACGATGACTCCAAGGTCTCCGCCGCCGAAATGACAGGGCAATTCAAGCGGTTCCTGGACAAGAATGACGCCAACGGCGACGGGAAACTCAGCCCCGATGAGCTCAAGGTGGAAGGCGAAATCAAGCCGCGCTTACCGGATAAAAAGACACCCGCACAGCCGGATTCACCCAAGCCCCAATCATCCATCGGCAAGGGCAAACCCAACGTCATTTTCATCCTCATCGACGACATGGGCTGGAACGATGTCGGCTTCGCCGGAAACAAATCCATCGAAACCCCGAACATCGCCAAACTCGCCGCCGAGGGCATGCGTTTCAGCGCGGCCTACGCGCCGTCACCGGTCTGCTCGCCGACACGGATCAGCCTCCAGACAGGCATGAGCTGCGCGCGCCTCCAATGGACAAAAGCCTCCCCCGTGATGACCGCCACCGATGGCTACAAGCTCATCCCGCCGGCCCACAGAAGATCAATACGCGAGGACGAGACCACGGTCGCGGAACTCCTGAAAACCGCCGGCTACGCGACAGCCCACTACGGAAAGTGGCACTTGAACGGAGGCGGTCCGGAAAAACACGGCTACGACGAAAGCGACGGGGAAACGAGCAACGGCGACGCCGCACAGTTCAAGGGCGACAACCCGGTTGATATCGTGGGCATGGGCACACGCGCTGCCGCGTTCATGAAGAAATCGCACGAAGCCGGGAAGCCGTTCTTCATCCAGATGTCCTACCACGCCCTGCATTACCCGGAGAACGCGAACCCTAAAAGTGTCGAAAAATTCAAAGCGCTTCTTCCGAATGCCCCCGCGCACATCGTCCAGCGCGCCGCCATCACCTATGACCTCGACGCAGGCATAGGACAGATCCTCAAGGATCTCGACACCCTCGACCTCGCGAAAAACACTTGGGTGATTTACATGTCCGACAACGGAGCCGGAGGGAGCAAGGGTGGAAAAGGCGGTGGCAGGAGCATCCAGGGCGGAAAAGGCAGCCTCTGGGAAGGCGGCATCCGCGTCCCGCTGATCATCCGCGGCCCGGGAGTGGCTCCGGACAGCTGGTGCCACGGGCGGGTTGTCGGCTTCGATCTTTTCCCGACCTTCTGCGGACTCGCCGGGGTCACCGAACTGCCCAAGGACATCGATGGAGGCTCCATCCTTCCGCAGCTCAGAGGTTCGCAGGAGCCCGTGAAACGCCCCCGCGAGGAACTCGTCTTCCATTTCCCCCACTACCAGGGGGACACCCCGCATTCCGCCATCTACCTCGGCGATTTCAAGCTCATCCACTTCTACGAAACCGGCGAGAACAAGCTCTTCAACATCAGGGACGACATTGGGGAAAAGAGCGACATCTCAAAGGAAATGCCCGACAAGACAGCCGGGCTCTCGGCAAAGCTCAGCGCCTGCCTCACCGAGGTGAAGGCACAGCTCCCAACGGAGAACCCGCAGGCCGTTCCGGGAAAAATTCACACTGGTGAAAAGGGCGACAAGAAGGAAGGCAAAGGGAAAAAGCGCAAGTAGGATTCGACAGCCCGGCGGGGATCACTAAAAAGGATGCGATTCCCACCGAAGTGACCTTTCCATGCCTTTCCGCCCCTTCACATCCGTCCACTACATCACACTCGCCGTTGGCTTTGCGATCACGGCGCTGGTGATCCTTTGCGCGAAGCGGTCGGAGAAAAACGAGCGCTTTGCCACCGCGATCCTGGCGTTCCTGAACCTCTCCGCCTACCCCTTCGCCCTCTTCGCATGGCACAACCACCCCCGCGCCCTCGATAACGTCCTGCCGCTCCACCTCTGCGACCTTGCTGCCATCGTGGCGGGCTTCGCGCTTTTTACGAGAAAGCCTTTCCTCCTCACCCTCACCTACTTCTGGGGGCTCGCCGCCACTCTCCAGGCACTCCTCACCCCCGCCATCACCATCGGGCCTCCTTCCCTTCCCTTCATCCATTTCTTCGTCCAGCACTTCGCCATCGTCGCCGCCGCACTCTACATCCCGCTCGTCCTGAAATGGCGGCCGGAGGCGCCTTGGTGGAAATCGCCGCTCAAGGTTTTCGGGATCTCCGTCGCCTACCAAGGGGTCGCCCTGCTTGTCAACATGGCCCTGAAAACCAACTTCGCCTTCGCCTCCCGCCCACCGGACAACCCCTCCCTCATCGACCACCTCGGGCCGTGGCCGGTTTACCTGTTCGCGATGCAAGGCCTGGCGTTTGTCCTGTTCATCCTGCTCGCACTGCCTTTCAAAACCGGTAGGCCCGAGCCGTGAAAGCCCGCACCGCACCAATCCCCCCCCTTGCCTTTGCCGACTGGGCGGGTAGGTTCCTAACACATGAAAACCACCTTCTTGCTCCTGATGCCCGTCTTTGCGCTCGTTTCCTGCGCACCCTCCCTCCCCTCGACAGGATTTCTCGGAGAGGATGACAAGAAGCTGACCGCCGACAAAAGCCTGCCTTTCCAGAGATCCTGGCGGAAGGCCGATGCGGATCTCAGCAAATATTCGAAGATCGAAGTCGTGCCCATCAGGACCGACAAACTCCGCTCCCTCGACAACAGCCTCAACGCCGTGAATTTCCGTAACATCGGGGACCAGTATTCCAAAGACGTGGCCAAGCTTGCGGACGGCACGACGGAAGCTTTCAGGAAAGAACTCGACGAACTCCCGGGACGCAGTGCCACCATCGTTTCCAAGCCTTCGAAATCCCGCAACACGCTGGTTCTTGAAACGAATCTCGTGGAGGCGATTCCCGGGCGCCCTTCGGCGAAAATCGCGAACCTTGCGGTCCCTCTTGTCGGGATCCTCAGTCAGCCCTCGATCGCCATAGAGGGTCGCCTCCGGGACGCAAGATCGGGGGAAACCCTGCTTGCCTTCGCGGACAACGAAACCCCGGAAGCGAGCATCATCGATGCGCAAAGCTTCACTTTCTACGGCACCCTCCGCCGCGAGGCGGAAAAGTGGGCTTCCCAGCTCGCGGAAATCATCGAAGGCTCGACGGATGTGAAAGACCCCTTCTTTTTCAGGCCGGTTGACTGGTGAAATCGAATCTATCTTCAGGCCTGATCCTCCTGAATGATCGGAGTTTTTCTGATCGTATCCCGGAGCCATCCGCCACAATCTCCTGCATGCTCTCCATACTCACATGCCGCAGCAAGTTGCCCTGGCTGATCATTTCCCTCGCTTCCTCCCTATCCGCATTCGCCGTCACTGACGAGCCCCCCCCGAAAACAGAAGGCACAGCCAACCCCGAAGCCATCCCTGCGGAAACCTCGGAAGAAGCCATTCTCTCCACCATCCAATACCCGCAGGAAATGGAAGCGAAGCTTTTCGCCCGCGAGCCCAACGTCCAGGATCCCACCGCTATCACCTTCGACGGGCAGAACCGACTCTACATCGCCGAGACACACCGCTTCGAGCGCGGCGTGGAGGACAACCGCCGCAACCCATGGGTCGCCGACGACTACCAGCTCACCACCACCGCCGGGCGTCTGGAGATGTACAAGAAATACGCGGATAAGAAACCGCTCTCCTATTTCACCGAATACTCGGAGAAAATCCGCGTGGTCGAGGATCGCGACGGCGATGGCAAAGCCGACCACTCCCAGATCTTCGCGGACGGCTTCAACGATCCGCTGGATGGCACGGCGGCGGGCGTGATGGAGCTCGACGGCAAAATCTACTTCGCCTGCATCCCGCACGTCTGGCTGTTAGAGGATACCGATGGTGATCTCGCCGCAGACAACCGCGAGTCCCTGCAGGAAGGCTACGGCATTTCCGTGAGCCTCAGCGGCCACGACCTCAACGGCTTCGTCCTCGGCCCCGACAACCGCATCTACTTCACCATCGGCGACAGAGGCTACAACCTCAAAACCAAGGACGGCCGCCACCTCTACAGCCAGTACGAGGGCGCCGTGTTCCGCATGGAGCGCGATGGCAGCGGGCTGGAGGTGATCCACACGGGTTTGCGCAACCCCAAGGAGGTCGCGTTCGATCGCTACGGGAACCTGTTTTCCGTCGATAACGAGGCTGACATGCAGGACATGGCCCGCGTCGTTGATGTCGTGGAAGGCGCCCACTCCGGCTGGCAGCGCGGCCACCAGGCGTTCCAGAAATTCACGAACCTGATCTACGGCACCAGCCGCCACGATACGAACTGGATGAGGGAACGCCACTGGGATCCAGACAGCGAGCTCCGCCCGCGCGCCATACTCGCCCCGGCCGGATGGGTCGCCAAGGGACCCTCCGGCCTCGCCTACAACCCCGGCACCGGCCTCGCGGAAAAATGGGACAACCATTTCTTCGTCTGCGATTTCGTCGGCGCGAACAGCGCGGTGATCGGTTTCCGCATGGAGCCGAACGGCGCGGGCTTCAAGGTTGAGAAGAAGGAAAATTTTGTCTCCGGGATGCTCTGCACGGACATCGAGTTCGGCTACGACAGCAAGGCTTACGTCACCGATTATGTCGGCAGCTGGCCCACGCATGGATTCGGAAACGTCTTCACCTTCGAGGATCCGAAGGAAACCGCGAAGCCGGAGACCAAGGAAGTCCGCGGAATTTTCGCGAAAGGTTTCAACAAGCTGCCCGCACAGGAACTCGCCGGCCTCCTCCGCCATCCCGACATGCGCGTCCGCCTCCGCGCCCAGGTCGCCCTTTCTGATGATGTCCAGAACCGCGACCTCCTCCTCGCAGCCACCGCCTCAACCGAGCCCCTCACCACCCGCCTCCACGGTGTCTGGGGGCTGGGGAACCTCGCCCGGCTCAAAAAGGACACGCAATCGGCGGAACAACTCGCCGCACTCTGCTCGGATGATGACTCCAAGGTGCGCGGCCAAGCCGTCAAGGCGCTGGGGGACTCCGGCCACCGGGAAGACCTCGATGCCATTCTTGGATGCCTCGCCGATTCCGACCTCCGCACCCGCATGCTCGCGGCGATCGCCACCGGAAAGCTCGGCACCAGGTCACAGATTCCCATACTGATGGCTGTCGCGAAGGACAACGACGACAGGGACGAATACCTCCGCCACGGCGTCGTACAGGGATTGATCGGGATCGGGGATGCGGATCTGGTCCATGCCTTTGCCAACAGCGAGTCCCCCGCCATCCGCCGTGCGGTGGTGCTCGCCCTACGCCGCTTCGGCGACGGCCGCATCGGCCATTTCCTCAAGGACACGGATCTCTCCATCGCCGTCGAAACCGTGCAGGCGATCAACGACAATTACATCGAGGGCGCCCGCCAAGACCTCGCCGCCGCAACCCACCTCCTCGGCAAATCCACATGGGCCGTCGATCTGCGCATCCTCAACGCCATGATCCGCGCCGGGGGCGATGACAATGCCCGCCGCCTCATCGAGGTCGCATCTAACAAATCGCTTTCCGAAAACGCCCGCACTGAGGCGCTCTGGCTGCTCGGTCGTTTCGAGAAATCACCGCCCACCGATCCGACCACCGGCATGTATCGCCCCATCAAAGGGCAGCAGCCGCTGGGCAAGGAAGTCCGTGGGGAAATCCACGACGCATTGCTTCCGCTGCTCGCCAACAGCACAGGCAACCTGCTTGTCGAAGCCCTCGGCCTAGCCGGGAAATTCGGCGTTGAAATCCCCACCAAAACCCTCATGGGTCAGCTCACCGGCGCGAAAAACCCCTTGCAGGTCAGGCTCGCCGCACTGGGGAAACTCGAAAAGGAAAAGCCCTCCGGTTTCACAGAAACCCTTGTTGGATTGACCGCTGACAGCGATCCCAAGATGCGCGCCGCCGCACTTCAAGCGCTCGGGCGCATCTCCCCGGAAGAGGCCTTCGGGGTGATTGGGAACATCCTTGCCTCGGGGGAACCCTCCGATCAGCAGCTCGCCATCGCCTTGCTCGGAACGCTCGCCCATCCGCAGGCACCTGCCACCCTCCTCAACCTGATGCAGGATCTGAAGAACCAGCCGCCCGCCATCCACCTCGACATCATCGAGGCCGCAACGAAACACGGCGGCCCCGAGCTCGATATGGCGGTTGCGGATCATGAGGCGGGCATCGACAAGGGCGATCCCCTCGCGGCCTTCCAAGTCGCACTGGAAGGCGGCAACCCGGAGAACGGTAGAAGCATTTTCTTCAACAACGGCTCAGCCAACTGCCGCCAGTGCCATAAGGTCGGCGAGCGCGGAGGCGATGCCGGCCCGAACATGGCAGGGATAGGCGGCCGCCACGAATCCGCCTACATCCTGGAGTCCATCGTCAACCCCAGCGCCAAGCTCGCGGCAGGATATTCCGCCATCGCGGTGACCATGAAGGGCGGGAAAATCGTCGCCGGCCTGCTGGTGAGCGAGAACGAGGACGAGGTCGTCGTCAGGAACATGGAGACAAACGAGGAAACCGTCTGCAAGCGCACGGACATCGTCTCCATACCGCCAGCCATTTCCACCATGCCCCCCATGGGCCTGATCCTGAAAAAGACCGAGATCCGGGATCTGGTGGCCTTCCTGTCCTCGCTGAAGTAACCGGCCTCTGGTTTTTGCTCGCGCCGTGTGGAGGAAGGCTCAGAACCATTCCTTTTTGCCGACCACATACGTCTTCACGAACTCGGAATCCGTCTTGGTCAGGTAAAGGATGCCTTCGATGAGTCCCACGATGCCGACGGCCATGGTCGGCAATCCGCATACAAACAAGCCGACGAGGCCGACGGACAGCATGATGACACCGGGGACTGTGTATCCGAGGTAAAGCTTGTGAACCCCGAAGGAGCCGAGAACGATGCCAAGGATGCCGGCGATCAGCTTCTTGTCGGTTTGTTCCTTGGGATAGCTTTCCTCTGCGGCCGGTGCGTTTGGCGGGGCGGCCACTGGAGGCGGGGTCTGTTCCGGTGCGGGCGGTGCGGCTTGTTCCGGTGCTGGCGTTTCTTCTGACATGGTGGTTGTCGAATAGCAAAAATCCATCAAGCTGGCAAGCAGCAAGCAGAAATGAAACCGCGCATCACCCTCGCAGAGACCACACTTGAGGACGGCAGCCACCTGGAGCTCCAGGAGCACGACGGCCGCCGCTACCTCAGCATCCACGGCCAGCAAATCTGCGGCCCGGCCACAAGGGCGGCGGAAGAAGAGCTGGCAAAGCTGGCGGCGGCCCCGTTCCGCCCGGCACGGCAGCCGCGGATCTGGCTCGTGGGGCTGGGGCTCGGAAACATGCTGGCTGCCATCATCCGTGAGCTCCCGCAGAAGCGCGCCGTCTACACCGTGGCGGAAAGCCGCAGCGCACTGCCCGAGTGGAACCGCGAGTTTTTCCCGGAATCCCCTCTCGCCGATCCGCGCGTCGTGATCGAGGAAAATGCGGGCGCAAACGCCCTCAACAAGCAATCCGGCTGCCTCCACGCGATCCTCATCCACCTCGATTCCGCCCCTCTCGCCGGAAAGCAGCGCCTGCTCGTCAACGACAAGCGCTGGCTTTCCGCCACCTACGAGGCGCTCCAACCCGGCGGCCTTCTGGCGATCGGATCCACCCGGAAAATGCCAACCCTGACCCGCAACCTCGAGCGCGAGGGCTACGAGGTCGTCGAACATATGGTGCCCGCCGTGCCGATGGCGAAGAAGCCGCGTTACGTCCCGATCTGGCTCGCGCGCAAGTCGCGAGGTGCCGCTTGAGTCGATCCCGGCTTTGTGCTTTCCTTCCCGCCCCTGATCATGACCCGCATCCAACATCTCGTCCCATTACTCATTGCCGCGACCGCCCATGCCGGGGAGCTCACCTTGGAAATGAAACCTTTTTCCGTCACACACAGCCTTCCTGCCATCGCGCTCCCACTGGAAAGCACCCCCATCGTCCTGGACGCGGAAGCTTGGACGGAATTCACCATCACCAAGATCGCCGCGCATGGCAGCTCCGTGAAAAAAGGAGACACCCTCCTTGCCTGCGATGCCGAGGGCATAGCCCGCAAGATCGAGGACACCCGCCGCTCCATCTCCGCCGAGACACTAGGCCTCGCACAAGCGCAACTCGATCTCTCGACCCTTGAGAAGACCGTCCCCGAGCAGCTTGCCCGGCTGAAGCGCGGGGCGGAGCAAGCGGCGGAGGAACTCGCCTATTTCACGGAAACCCGCCGCAAGGCCGCGGAGGAAGCGGCCGCGCAATCCCTCAAGCGCAACGAGCAGATGCTCGCCTCGAAGCAGGAGGAGCTCAAGCAGCTCCTCAAAATGTATGAGGCGGACGACATCACCGAGGACACCGAGGAAATCATCCTCCAGAACCAGAAGGATGCCGTGGAATACGCGGAGTTCGCCCTGCGCATGGAAATGCTCGACCACGAGCGCACCCTCAGCGTTTCGCTGCCGCGCGAGGCCATCTCCCTCACCCAAAACCGCGACGACACCGCACTGCAGCTCGCCAAGGGCGAAAAGGATCTGCCGCGTTCCATCGAGCTGAAAAAAATCGAGGTCGCCGGCCTGGAAGCCTCGCTCGGGCGCAACACGCAGACCCTCGCGGAGCTTGAGAAAGACCGCGCTCTCTTCGAGATCAAGGCACCCGCCGACGGCACCTTTTACCATGGTTCCATCGAGGACGGAAAATGGACAAGCGGCGAGCTCATCAAGGGTCTGCACAGTAATGGTTCCGCACCGGTCAAGAAAGCCTTCGCCACCTTCATCCCGGCATCCGCGAAGATGGCCATCCACGCCTTTCCGGACCAGGCGACCGCGGCTGCTCTCACTGTCGGAGCGAAAGGAGCCGCCACGCTCTCCGGACGCGGAAACATGAGCATCCAGGTATCGTTGGAATCGCTGGGCGCCACCCCGAACCCGGATCAAACCTACAATGCCACCTTCGCGGCGGAGTGGCCGGAAAAATCGCAGGTCGCAGCAGGTCAGGCGCTGGCGATCCACCTGGTATCCTACGCCGCGGACGCCGCTCTCACAATCCCATCCAAAGCGATCGCATACGGCCCGAAGGGCTGGGAGGTTGAGGTCAAGCTGGCCGATGGGAAGACCGAGAAGCGCCCTGTGACCAAAGGCATTTCATCCGCCGAGGAAACGGAAATCACCTCCGGACTGGAAGCCGGGCAAGTGGTCATCGTACCATAGCCGCCACCTCCCGCCGCGGTCTCCACCGTCAACCACCATCGGTGTCACAACACCGGCAGATTGATCTGGAGATCGTGAAGCGGAGCGATTTCATGAAAGGCTTCGAAGTCCATCCGAGGCTCTTCGCAGATCTTTATGGAACCAGTGATAGCTTGCCGCAGAAGAAGAGGATTCTGGTGCGGTAGTCTTTGAAGTTCATGAGGGTCCGGGCATTGGCCTTGATGGCTTGGATCTTGTAGTTGATCCCTTCCGAGATGGCGTTGGTGATGAGCTCGATCAGGTCTGTGACCAGGCGCTTGCGGAGTTTCGCCGCAGCTGCGGAGAGGACGGCCGGCAGCCACTGGTTGAGCCTGTCGATGACCCCCTTGAAGCTCGGGTTCTCGCATCCTGCCGCCACTCAAGCAATGCGCCCGCGACATGCGCACGATCTGGCGCGATCTCATCCCAAACCTATGGGGCGGCGATCCCCTTCAGTGTTCCTGAGCAAGGGCACCATGAAACCCATCCGCCAAGCCATCCGCCGCGAAGAAATCCAATTCTTCCTCCGCCTCATGGCCTCTGGGAGCGAATCCTCCAGCTTCCCCGCCCGCTCCCGGTCGCTGGATTCCTGGAGGCTAACGAGCCGGAAAGTGCCTTAAGTCACTGCCATCCGGGTCAGGTGTCTCATTGCAACATTTCTCAATCCATCTCCCAGATACTTTTCGCGCCTGCGCCTACGACGCGCTCGGGCGCATGAATGGGGCCTTTCGGATTGATGATTCGATTGGTCGTTCCAAGCCCTCCACCTCCGGCAGCCCGACCTTGGGTGAGGTTATGGCGGGCTGGCTGCAGGATTCCAGGTTCCTATCTGAGCAGATTCCATCCCGTAACCAGCGCCTTTAGGCCGGCCATCTCGATGGAGGAATCCACGCCCGTGCCCCAGAGCAGGCGCCCGTCATCGTGCTGGAGCTGGACGTAGGCGGCGGCGCTTGCATCGGAGCCGCCGCGCACGGCGTGAGACCGGTAGTCGGTGACCTTGAAATCCTTCATGCCCACCGTTTCCAGGGCGTGGACGAAGGAATTGATTGGCCCGTTGCCATCGCCCTCGATGCGGTGGAGATTCCCATGAATGGAGACGACCGCGTTGCAGTGGACGTTGCCACCACCGGGCTTGTGGATCAGCTCGTATTCCGTTACCTGGAGCGGCTCCGCGACGTTGACGAAATGCTCGAAAAACGCCTCGCGGATCTCGTCGGGCGTGAGTTCGCCGCCCTGTTTGTCGGCGAGGTCGTAGATGTATTTCCCGACGATGGGGTGCATCGACTTGGGAAGGTCGAAGCCGTGCTCGCGATCCAGCACGTAGGCGACGCCGCCTTTTCCGGACTGCGAGTTGATGCGGATGATCGCCTCGTAGGAGCGCCCGATGTCCTGCGGATCGATGGTCAGGTAAGGCACGCCCCACATCGTCGCGGGATCTAGCCTGGTTTCCCTTTCGCGGCGGTCCAGGCCTTTCTTGATCGCGTCCTGGTGGCTGCCGGAAAACGCGGTGAAGACCAGCTCACCCGCATAGGGCTGGCGCTCCGGAACCACCAAACGCGTGAATTTCTCATATTTCAGGCGGATGTCCGTCAGCCCGGAAAAATCCAGCCCGGTCGCGATACCGTGGCTGTTCATGTTCAGCGCGAGGGTGACGATGTCGAGGTTCCCCGTGCGCTCGCCGTTGCCGAAAAGCGTGCCTTCCACCCTGTCCGCGCCGGCCATCAGGCCGAGTTCGGTCGCCGCAACACCGGTGCCTCGGTCGTTATGCGTGTGGAGGGAAATGGAAATGGAATCGCGGCGGTCAAGGTTCCGCCCCATCCACTCGATCATGTCTGCATGGACGTTCGGGGTGGCCCATTGGACGGTGTCGGGGAGGTTGATGATCATCTTTTTCTCCGGGGTCGGCTGCCATACATCGATCACTGCGTTGCAAACCTCGGCGGAGAAATCCAATTCCGTATCGGAAAAGGACTCCGGCGAATACTGCATGATCACCTCGGTCTGGGGTATTGTTGACACCAGTTCCTTGACCAGCTTTGCGCCGTCGATGGCGATCTGCTTGATCGATTCCCGGGAGGCATCCCCGAAGGTGACGCGGCGTTGCAGAGGCGAGGTGGAGTTGTAGATGTGCACGATGGCGCGCCGCGCGCCGGCAATGGCCTCGAAGCTCCGGCGTATCAGCTGCTCGCGTGTCTGCACGAGGATCTGGATCGTCACATCGTCCGGGATCCGGTTTTCCTCGATCAGGCGGCGGCAGAAATTGAATTCCGTATCAGCGGCGGAGGGGAAACCGATCTCGATTTCCTTGAAACCGATCCGTACCAGCAGTTCGAAGAACTCCAGTTTCTCCTCGATGGACATCGGCTGCGGCAGCGCCTGGTTTCCGTCGCGGAGGTCCACCGAGCACCAGATCGGGGCGCGGGTGATCTCCTTGTCCGGCCAAGTGCGGTCGGGCAGCGGGATCGCCGGGAAGGGGCGGTATTTCTTGAGGGAACTCGGGTTCATCGGGTGGGGAGCAAGGCTACGCCACAAGATGGCTCCGAGGCAAGGGCTGCCTCTCGGGCAATCTCCGGAGCGCGGCGGGCTGGCGCGGATGTGCGTCCCGTCAGCGCAGGGTGATGTTGGTGTCGAGGTTGAGGAGTGCTTGGGCGAGGGCGGCGAAGGTGGCGGTTTCGATTGCATCAAGCGCGGGGTCGGCCTGCGATTCGCCCACTTTCAGCAGGGCGGCGGCATCGGAGGATCCCGATGTGAAAAACGTGCGCTGATCCGCGATGAGGTCAAGCAGCAGCGTGAGCTGTTCGGCGGTGGGTTCTTTCCCGGTGACCTCGCGGTAGGCCCATTTCGCCCGGGATTCCCCGGTGGCGCCGCCTTCCCTCAGGATGCGCTCGCCGAGCTTGCGGGCGGCCTCCACGTATTGCGGGTCGTTGAGCATCACGAGGGATTGCAGGGGGGTGTTGGTCGGCATGCGGCGGGTCGCGCAGACATCGCGCGTCCCGGCGTCAAAGATGGTCATGTTGGGCGGGGTGGTGGTGCGCCGCCAGAAGGTGTAGAGCGAGCGGCGGTGGAGGCCTTCGCCGCTGTCCGCCTTGTATTCCGGCAGGAAGTTGTTGAGCGTCTTCCACATCGATCCGGGCGCCTGGTAGGGCTTGACCGGTGGGCCGCCGATGCTTTCCACGAGGAGACCGGAGAGGGCCAGCGCGGAGTCGCGCAGCTGCTCGGCGGTGAGGCGGCGGGCGAGCGCGGGCGAGCAGGGCGTTGTCGGGGTCGCGCTCGCGCAGCTCCGGCGAGGCCGACGAATCCTGGCCGTAGGTGGCGGAGAGGAGCATCTGCCTGATCGCGCGTTTCTGGTCCCAGCCGTGGTTGATGAAATCGCGGGCGAGCCAATCCAAGAGTTCCGGATGGGAGGGCTGTGCGCCCTGGAGGCCGAAGTTCTCGGAGGTGGCGACAAGGCCGGTGCCGAAGATTTCCTGCCAGATGCGGTTGATGGTGACGCGGGCGGTGAGCGGGTGCTCGGGCGAGGTGAGCCAGCGCGCGAAGCCGAGGCGGTTGCGGGGCTCGCCTTCGGGGAAGGGCGGCAGCCAGTCGGGGGTCTCGCGCCCCACCCTTTCCGCAGGCATGGTGTAGTCGCCGCGTTTCAGGATGAAGTGGGGTATGGGCTCGGCGCTTTCGCGCATGGTGACGATCTCGCGCACCTTGTTCTGCTCCTCCCGGAACGCGGCGCGGGCGGCGTTGAGTTTCTTGCGCAGTTCGCGCGAGGCGGGATCGATGGCGGAGAGATAGTAGTCGCGGAGCGCCCCGTCGGATTGGTCCGGCTCGATCCCGCACTCCATGGCGGCCTCGAATTGGGTGATGTCGCGGAGGTGGACGGAAAGCCCGTCGATCATCCCGCCGCGGAAACCGAAATCGGCTCCCCTGGCCCCGAGGCCGATTCCCCCGCCGACGGGCATGTCCCGGGTGAGGTTGTCGCAAACGGTGTTCGTGGCGGCGGTAGCGCCGTTGATGAACATCCCGAGACCCGAAGCCTTCCGCGAACCGTCGTTGGTCACCGTGACGTGCGTCCACTGCCCGGTTGGGATCGGCTCGGAAGACGAAATCGATGCTGCGCAACCGGGAATCTCGCGTGCGAGTGTCCAGACGAGATGCCCTTCCTTGAGAACGAGCAGGAAGCCGGAATGGTTTTCGCCGGAGGTGGTGGTGTTCGCGAAAACGACGGCACGCGGGTATGTCTCGCCGGGCTTGAGCCACAGGCTCACCGAGAAAGGCTGGTCGGCATGGCTGATCCCAAGCGACGGGAGGGACGCGACGCTGTCCCCGTTCGTCAGCAGGGCGTTGCCCTCTTTCCCGGGGGCAAGCCTGTTAGACCCGATGTTCGCGGGCTTGCCCCCCGGCACAGAGTTTTTGAGCGGCTTCTCCTCGAACCCGAAGCGGGCTGCGAGATCCGGCGAGATGAATTTCTTCCCCGAAGAGAGCCAGTTTTCGAAAGCGGAATCCGAACCGGAAACATGGGCGGCAAGCGCGGCCTCCGCTTCGGCCACCTTGTTTCCCAGCGTAGCAAGGGCGGCCTCCTGTTCGGGCGTGGGCAGCTCGAGGGCGGGCGCGGGAACGAGGTTTCCCTTGGTGCTTCCGCCCTGTAACATGCCATGTTCGTCGATGCTGTTGAAAAAGGCACCCATCGAATAGTAGTCCTTCGCGGTGATCGGGTCGTACTTGTGGTCGTGGCATCTGGCGCACTCCATGGTGAGGCCCATGAAAGCGGTGCCGACCGCATGGACGCGATCCGAGATGCCTTCCTGCCGCCACTCTTCCGGAACCGAGCCTCCTTCGTTGGTCTTGCGGTGAATGCGGTTGAAGGCGGTGGCGAGCTTCTGCTCGCGTGTGGCTCCAGGCAGGAGATCGCCGGCGAGCTGATCGATGATGAACTCGTCGATGGGCAGGTTGCGGTTGAAAGCCCGGATCACCCAGTCGCGGTAGGGCCAGGCCTTCGTTTCGGTATCCGCCTGGTAGCCGAAGGAATCCGCGTAGCGGGCGACATCGAGCCACGGGGTGGCCATGTGCTCGCCATAGCGAGGGGATGCAAGCAGCCTGTCCACCACGGTTTCCTTTGCCGCGGACGACTCGTCTGCGAGGAAGGAATCGAGCTCTGCCTGGGTAGGCGGCAGGCCGGTGAGGGTGTAGGTCGCGCGTCGCAGCCAGCGCTCGGGGCTGGCGGGCTGCGTGGGGGAAAGGCTTTCCGATTCGAGGCGGGAGAGGATGAAGGAATCGATGGGGTTTTCCGGCCAGGTCGCATCCTTCGTTTCGGGGACGGGGACTTCCATCGGCGGGGCGACGAAGGCCCAGTGGGTCTCGTATTCCGCGCCTTGTTCCACCCATCGCCTGATCAGGTTTCTATCCGTTTCGGAAAGAGTGCGGTGGGAATCCGGCGGTGGCATGATTTCGTCCTCGTCGTCCGAGAAAATGCGGATCAGCGCCTCGGAGTTTTCCGGCTTTGCCGGATCCCAGGCGAGCGCCCCGATGGCCTTCTCGCGGACATCGAGCCGCAGCTTTGCCTCCCGGCGTTCCTTGTCAGGCCCATGGCAGTGGAAGCAATTTTCGGAGAGGATGGGCAGGATCTCGCGGGCGTAGGAAATCTTGTCCCCGGCGCGGCCAGGCAGGGCGGTGACGAGAAAGCAGAGAATGTAGGGAGATCGCTTCAAGGGGAATGACTACGTAGCTCAGGCTGCGGAAGTTGCACGCCCCTGCATACCGGGGAAGGCAGGGAAAATCAATTCGACTTGCCTGGGAACCTGCGTACCTCCACATCATTGTCCTGCTCAGGCCCCGGGGTGCTGCGGCCCCGCTTGATGAGATTTTCCAGCAAGTCCGACATGCGTAGCACGCGCTCCGGCATCGTGGCCGCGAGGTTCTGCGTTTCCCCAATATCCTTGGAAAGATCGTAGAGCTGCAAGGGCTGCGATTGGTCGCCGCCTTTGCCCCAGCCGCCGGAGCCGGGGGCGGGGATGTATTTCCACGCGCCGGAACGCAGGGCCGGAACCCCCTGGATCGAGGCGCTGACGGCGTTGCCGCGGACGGATTCCGCCTCCCCTTTCAGCAAGGGTACGAGGCTAAAACTGTCCTCGCCCTCGTCCGGCGCGAGCTCCTCGCCGAGCACCTCGGCGAAGGTCGCCATCAGATCCGCTTGGTGGACGAGGACATCACTGACCTGCCCGGCCTCCACGACACCGGGCCAGCGGACGAGGAAGGGGATCCGGTGCCCGCCCTCCCAGGCATCGGCCTTGTAGCCCCTCAGCGGACCGCTGGGGAAGTGCCCCTTCGCCTCTTGCTCTGGGACACCGGCGTAGGGAGCCGAGCCGTTGTCGCTGCTGAACACCACCAGGGTGTTTTCCGCGAGGCCGTTCTCCGCCAGCGCCTCCAGCACGTTCCCGACCGCCGCATCCGTCTCCATCACGAGATCCGCGAGCGTGTTGATGCCGCTCTTCCCCTTCCACTCCTCGTTGACCGAAAGCGGCGTGTGCGGCGTGGTCAGCGGCAGATAGAGCAGGAAGGGCTCCGGCGTCTTCGCCTCGCGCCCGATGAATTCCACCGCCCTGCCGATCAAGGCCGGAAGAATGGGCTCGAGCGTCCACCCCTCCAGCGCCGGACCCTGCTGGCTTGCCAAGTTTTCTGCAAAAAGCTCCTTGTCCGCATATTCGCTCGGGATGCCGATCGTCCGGTCGTTCTCAATGAAACAGTACGGCGGCCAGTTCGGCACATCCGTTCCGAAATATTCGTCGAAGCCCACCGCCGTCGGGCCGCCGGGGATGGGTTTGGAAAAGGTTTCCTTCCACGCGGCGCGGTGCTCACCGGTCGCGGCGTTGTCCTTCTTGCCCTTGTATCCGCCGGAGCCGAAGAACGCCTTCTGCCCCGGCGCGATCGGCCAATCCCAGCCGAGGTGCCATTTCCCGATGCATGCTGTCTTGTATCCCTTGCGCTTCGCCAGCCCGGCGATGGTCAGCCGGTGCGGCGCGATGAGCGGCTTTTCCCAGAGCCCCACGATCCCCTTCTGCAACCGCGACCTCCAGTGGTAGCGTCCGGTCAGCAGAGTGTAGCGCGAGGGCGTGCACACCCCGGAGGACGAATGCCCGTCCGTGAAACGCATGCCCTCCGCCGCGAGCCTGTCTATGTTCGGCGTCGGGATCTTGCCGCGCTCCGGGTTGTAGCAATGCACATCGCCGTAGCCGAGGTCGTCGGCGTAGATCACGACGATGTTGGGGAGTTTTTCGGCATCCGCGTGAACTGCGAGCCCGACTGCCAAAACGAGGCCGACCATGGCCGCCCCGCTTATGTTGAATTTTGCGTGTGAGAGTCCTGCCACGATTTCAGTTCTTCCCGATTGATCTTCCCGCCGCCTGCGCCAGTCCGCGTATCATAGTTGTGAAATCATCCGCATCCAGCATATCCGCGATGGCCATCTCCATCCGCCACCTCCAGTAGAACGGGATGATGGCCGGGACATTGATGCGCTCGCCATCGATGTCGTTGCTGCGAAGCTCGCCATCCATCGCCAGCAGGTCCTGGAGCGGGAAAACCGCCCACATCGCCGGTGAATGCATCTGCTGCGCGATGATGCGCCGCGCCATCTCCGGGCTGAGATCCTTCTCCGGATAACCCTCGCCGAACATTTCCCAGGCGAAGTTCGCACGGATCACTCCATCGTCCCGCCACCACGCACGCAGAGTTTCCATATCGTGTGTGCCGGTGGAGACGACACTCATGTAGGGAGCGTGCGCCGGATGTGCGAAATCGACCCCCTCCTCCTTCGGCCAGCGCTGGATCTCCAGCGAGAGCATCCCCAGCTCCCGCATCACTCCGGGCACGCAGGCCGGCACCATCCCGAGATCCTCGCCGCAAAGAAGCATGTCGCTGGCGGCGCGCATCGCCGGTAGTTTTTCGTAAGCCTTCGCCTCCCAGAAGCCCTCCTGCCTGCGGAAGAAATAATCGACATACAACGCGCGCAGCTTGTCCTGCATTTCCCAGTCGAGCGCCTTGAATGAATCCGTGTCCATCATCGACATCCGCGGGTGAAATTCCGTCCCGCCCGATCCCGGCACCTCAAGGAACAGAACCTCCGCCACCACATCCATCAACGCATCCCGCAGCCATTCCTTGTTCGCCCAATCCCCGTTCCCTAGTTTTCCGAAAAATTCCGCCACCTGCCGCTGGGTGGAAAACTGCGGTTTCGGCCCATGGCAGCCCAGGCCGTAATCCACCAGGAAATCCTGCCTCACCCCATCCGCGAACTCGCCGAATTTCTTCGCCAGATCTTTCTCGAAGACGATGGGCTTGCAGAAGCGATCATAGTCGAAGGCGATCCCGCGCTCCGCGAATTCCTCCACACGGATCGGCATCGCCGGGTCGAACCAACCCATGATCCCCTCGACCTGCTCCACCGGCACCTGCCAGATGCGGAAAAAGCCAAGGATGTGGTCGATGCGGTAGGCATCGAAGTAACGGCTGAGCTTCTCGAAACGCGCGCGCCACCAGGCATAGCCATCCTTTTTCATCTCGTCCCAGTTGTAGGTCGGGAAGCCCCAGTTCTGCCCCTTTACCGCAAAGGCATCCGGCGGAGCACCCGCCTGCGCATTCATGTTGAAAAGGTGCGGCGCAACCCAGGCATCCACCGAATCCCGGTCCACCCCGATCGGCAGGTCGCCTTTCAGCGCCACACCCGCGGCGTGCAAATGCGCCACCGCATCGGTGAGCTGGCGGTCCAGCTCGTACTGCAGCCAGACGTAATACATCGAATCCGTGCTGATCGAGAGGGACTCGGCCTTCGCCGCATCATACTCCGCCCACTCGCCCCATTTGGAGAAATCCGCCGTGCCGTGCTCGTCGCGCTTCACCGAGAAAATCGCGTAATCAAGAACCCAGTCGCGGTTCCGTTCAAGGAAACCGAGGAACGCCTTGTCGCGCAGGATCGCATCGTGGTTCGTGTCGAAAATCTCCCGCGTCACCCGCCATTTCACCGCCATCACCGCCTCGTAATCGACGTGCTGGAGAGCGTTGAGTGAAATCCGTTCCTCCGCAAAATCCGCATCGCCCACCATCGGGAAACTCATTTCATCCAGCCGTAGGTAGATCGGATGCAGTGCGAAAACGCTGATCGCTGAATACGGATAGCTGTCCGTCCATGTCTTCGAGGAAGTTGTGTCATTGATCGGCAGGATCTGGAGCATTTTCAGCCCCGTGGCAGCCGCCCAATCACCCATCGCCTTGAGATCCGCGAACTCCCCCACCCCGCAGCCCTCCGCGCTCCTCAGGGAAAAAACCGGGATCGCCACCCCGGCGCCCCGGAATTTCAGATCCGCACCCCTGCGGAAATTTTCATCCGAGACGAACACCTGACCCGCCCCGTCGCGGCGCTCCAGCACGCGGTTCCCGCCATCCTCCAGCCTCACCGCCTTCCCAAGGGCGGGATCGTAGAGCCCGTACTTGTATTCCACCCGCCAGTCCGCCGGCAGCTCCACGCCCGCCTTCCAGATATTTTTCTCCGCCTCCAACATCGGCACCGCCCTGCCGTAATCCCAGTCCCCCAGCGTCTCGAAGCCACCCATCAGGCAAGGCACCAGGCCTTTAGGAACGCGCGCCATGTGAAGGCAGAACTCATGGTTTTTCCCTTTGGCCGCGAATTTCCCCGGCTTCCCCGGGTTCCCTTCCACCGCCGCGAAGACCTTCGCCTCATAGACCCGGTCATCGCTCCCCGCCGATCTCCAGTCGTCCAGGAAAAGCACCCGTGGCGGCAACCGGAGCGCAGCGGAGATGGACGGACTGGATACCTCCAATTCTTCCGTCAAATTCGATCCGCCATGCCAATCCCGCACCCCGCCCCATTCCCGAAGCTCCACCCCGTAGCCCTCGCGCTTCAGCAAATAATTGTATTTCACCTGCGCCGCCGGGCTCTCCACCTCCACCTCCCAATGCCCCTCGTCCAGCCACCTCATCGGCACCTGCCCGCCATCCATCTCCAGCCACAGCGATTCCCCGACCACCGTCCGATAAGCCACCCGAAATACCAAAGTCATGCGCGACTAGCTAAGCCGCCGCCGCGCCGATCCGCCATCCAAAATCGGATTTTCTCGCAGGAACAGGCAGGGACGGCCTCTCCCGAACCGTCCATATCTCGCGGCGCTCTGCGCGGGAAGATACCGGATGAATGGATGGAGCCGTCAGATATGGACTTTTAGGGATAAAAGTCCCTGCCTGTGGAAACAAAAAAACATCCCCCGTTTTCACAGGGGATGTTCAAGTAGCCGAAGGCTTCAAAGTATTGCGGAAAACAGGTCGCCGACCTGAGATCCATCAGCGGCGGCGGCGAAGCAGCGCGAGCATGCCAAGACCGCCGAGGAGGGCGGCGGAAGGCTCGGGAATGGCGGTGATCGCGATCTCATCGAAGCCTACCCGGCCATCCGATGGCTTGAACGCGGTCATAATCTCCAGCGCGATGTAGCGCGCAGAGGTGATCCCGCTCAGATCGTAGGCATAAGCCGAAGTGAGAACACCGATGCTCTGGGTTGATCCAAGCTGTGTCCAGCCTCCGCTTGCAAAGTCATAGTCCACCGCTTGGTTTCCACCCGGAGGCGCCGGCAAGGCGACCGTCGGCGTTACCGCGTGGTAGATATTGAATGTGGCGGTGGCCGTAATATTGGATTGGGCATCGGAGTTGATGATATAGAGATTATCCAAGGTTGTTTGCGCGCTACCCAGATCGAAGGATACCCAAGCAAGTTTGCCGTTCGCGGCAGCAACCAGGTAATGGTCATACCACTCATCCTTGTAGATTGCACCCCCGCTTGGTGATGCCGCTCCGTTTGTCCAAGTCGAAGGATCATTGGCATCAGGCTTGGTGATGCCAAAGCCGTTGGTGAGCGGGGTGAAATCCTGCGGAGTGTAGCTGTCGCCTCCGCTGAAGCCTGTGATTGAGGAGATCGGCAGAATACTTGCCGCATTGGCGTTGAGAGACAATCCGGCAAGTGCCAGCGAGGTGAGGAACGGTGTGGTTTTCATATTTGTCTGTGGGATTGGGAAGCGAAGATTCGTTTCGTTCTGATTGAGTAGCGCCGCCCAGCAGGGTCGTCCAAGCAAATTGCCTTTGACAACCTGTGCGCAGAGTGTGAGGTTTCACCGTGCTCAACACCTCCACGATCACCGAACAGGTGGCCTCCCACCTGCGCGAAGCGCTCAGCCAAGGGCGCTGGAAGGGACTCATGCCGGGGCGCGACCGCCTGATCGCTGAGCTGGGAGCCAATGGCAGGACGATCGAAAAGGCCTTGGGGATGCTGGAGCAGGAGGGTCTTCTCAAATCACAGGGAGCGGGGCGAAGGCGGCGGATCATGGCCTCCCAGAAAGACGCGCCCGCCATGCGGGTGACCCTTATTCTTTATGAACGGGATGACGCCCTCAACCGCTACATCTCCGAGTTGCGGCGCAAACTGCAAGCATCGGGGCACGAACTGCTTTTTGCTCCCAAGAGCCTGGCGGAGCTGAAACACGATCCCGAACGGGTGGCGCGTATGGTAAGCGAGAATCCGTCCGGGGCGTGGATCATCCAGTCCGGATCCCGACCCGTTTTGGAATGGTTTGCGAAGTCGTCGATTCCCTGCTTCTCCCTATTCGGACGGATGCAGGGGCTGGATATCGCCGGAACCGGGCCGGACAAGCTGCCGGCCCTGCGGGAGGCGATCCAAAGCCTCGCCGACAAGGGGCACCGGCGCTTTGTATTCCTCACACGCGAGGAGCGCCGGAAACCAAGCCTGGGAATGGTTGAGCGGGTTTTTCTCGATGAACTCGAAAAGAGGGGCATTTCCACCGGCCCTTACAACCTGCCTGACTGGATGGAGACCGGCGAAGGGCTGAGGGATTGCCTTGATTCACTATTTCACGTCAGCCCGCCGTCCGCACTACTGATTGACGATTGGATACTCCTGCTTGCCGTTCAGAACTTCATCGCCCGGGAAAAGACTTCTGCCATGAAACAGGTGGCGCTGATCTGCACCGACTTCCATCCCAGCTTCAATTGGTGCTCACCGGGCATCGCCCACATCCACTGGGATCACAAACCCATGGTGCGCCGTATCGTGCGCTGGACAGGCAACATCGCCCGCGGCAAGGACGACCGGAAGCAAGGCCTGACGGTGGCCAAGTTCATTGGCGGATAATATGGAGAACGGTGCTTCCAGCCCCTTTTCCGGAAGCCTTGGTGATCATTTCGCTTGGCTTGTGCTAAAGGTGCTGGAGGCACCCTTCTCCATACTTGGGAGCACATTTTCATAGCTACCCGACTACGACGCGCATGGCTTCAGAAAAACACCGCCACCGCATGGAAGACGGCGGCAAAGAGCACCAATTCCAAAGCGCCGAGCGCGAGGAGCCGGTTCATCCGGGCATCGGCGGGCAGGGTCAGCACGCCCCAGATGATCCGCATGCCGATCGCGAACACCGGCACGCTGGCGACCAGGAACATGGGCAGATCCCACATCATCCAGACAAACCCAAGAAACGCCGCCAGCTTGATCTCCAGCCAGATCACCGCCGCCGCCGCTTTCCCGCCGAACCTTACCGCCAGCGTCCGTTTCCCCACCAGCGCGTCGCCCTCGCGGTCGCGGAAATTGTTCACCGAGATCAGCACCGCGGAGAGCAGGCCGATCTGTGCGCCGAGCAGGGCCGCCTCGCGCGGCCATCCGCCAGTCTGGATGAAAACTGTGCCCATCACCGCAACGAAGCCGAAGAACAGGATCACGAAAACCTCCCCCAGCCCCCTGTAAGCCAGCGGAAACGGCCCGCCGGTGTAGCCGTAGGCGAGGAACAGGGATGGGATGCCGATCGCCAGCATAGGCCAGCCCCGAGCCATCACCAGCGGAGTCCCGAATGCCACCGCGCCCGCGAGGAACACCGCGCCCAACGCCATCACCTGCCCGAAAGCCATCTCGCCGGTCCCCGTCAGCCGCTTCGGCCCGGTGCGGCGCTCGCCGTCGGCGCCCTTTTTCCCGTCCACCGCGTCGTTGAAGAAATTCGTCGCGATCTGGATGCACAGTGCGCCGAGCAGGGTGCAGGCCAGCAGCCACCAGTCGATGCTGCCGGAAAGCTTCCAGGCAAGCACGCCGCCGACCCATACCGGGACGACGCCCGCCGCGAGGGTTTTCGGTCTCGCGCCGGAGAGCACGGCTTTGAAAAGTGTTCCTGGATACATCGTTCGGAGGGAGTGAAGGAGGGAATGAGGGATAGGGCGAATGGAAAATCCGGCGCTCATGCCATAGAAGAACGCGGAAACCACCTCTCCCACTGATCACTGCTCACTCGGCACTGACCACTTCCTACGGCACCCTCGGGAACTTCGAGAAATCCGGTTTGCGTTTCTCGAGGAACGCTTCTTTCCCCTCACGTCCTTCTTCGGACATGTAATAGAGCAGGGTGGCGTTCCCGGCGAGGTCGAGCAGGCCCATCTGTCCGTCGCAATCGGCGTTGAGGGCGGATTTCAGGCAGCGCAGGGCAAGCGGCGAGTGGGCGAGCATTTCCCGGCACCACTGGAGCGTTTCCTTTTCGAGATCCGCGAGGGGGACGACAGTGTTCACCAGGCCCATGGCTAGCGCCTGCTGCGCATCATACTGGCGGCAGAGATACCAGATCTCCCGTGCCTTTTTCTGGCCGACGATACGTGCAAGATAACTGGAGCCGAGGCCGCCGTCAAAACTGCCGACCTTCGGGCCGGTCTGGCCGAAGCGGGCGTTGTCCGCCGCGATGGTGAGATCGCAGACGATGTGCAGAACGTGCCCGCCGCCGATCGCGTAGCCCGCGACCATCGCCACGACCGGTTTCGGAAGCGTGCGGATCTTTTTCTGCAGATCGAGAACATTGAGGCGCGGCACCCCGTCGCCGCCGATGTAGCCCGCGTGGCCGCGCACCTTCTGGTCGCCGCCGGAGCAGAAGGCGAGATCGCCCTCGCCCGTTAGTATGATCACCCCGACCTGTGGATCCTCGTGCGCCATGTCGAAGGCCTTGAGCATTTCAGCGACCGTCAGCGGGCGGAAGGCGTTGCGCACCTCGGGGCGGTTGATTGTCACCTTGGCGATGGCGCCGTCTTCGGTCGTTTCGTACCGGATATCCTCGAAGTCATGTTTTGAAACCCACATCATGCTGGGAAGCTGCCCCGCCCCGCCGCCGTTATCAACCGCGAAAAGCGCCCGGACATTCCCGGCTAGATCTTTCCAACGGATCACCTATGCTTGCCGGAGATGAAACCGGAAAACGAAGGATCCGACATCCTCGGCGAGGAGATCCACGACCTTGCCGACCATGAGGGGATACTCGGTGTCAGAGCGGATCCGGCGCATGGACGTTTGGAAATCGAGTTTGATCCGAGCCGCCTCAGCGAAGACGAACTGAGGGATGTTGCATCGGAGCACGCCTCCGGGCTTGCGATGGAACTGAAGAAGCTCAGCTTCCGGCTCGAAAGCTCCGGCTGCGAGGCGGGTGCGCTGAAGCTGGAGAAAAAGGTCGGCAAGATCCACGGAGTCCGCCGCGCCACCGCCACTTACCTCGGCAAGGTGCTCTGCCTCACTTTCGATTCATCGGTTGCCCCGGAGAAGGATGTCATAGCCGGACTGAAGGAGACGGGAGCAAACATCGGGCCGCTTGAGCTCGGGAAAAAGGAGGAGAAACCGCTCGCCGCAAAGATCCGCTCCGGCGAGCTGAACGAGGAGATTTCCTGCGGGCTCGGCCTGCTGTTCCTCATAGCTGCTTTCACGGTGGAGAAAATTTCCGGGGTGAACTGGTGGACGCATGGCCTCTACCTCGGAGCCTACGTTTTCGCCGGGCAGGAGGGGGTGAAATCCGCCATCGCATCGCTAAAGGAGAAAGTACTCGATGTGGACGTGCTGATGGTGCTCGCGGCCATTGGCGCCGCCATCGTGGGTGCGCCTTTCGAGGGTGCGTTGCTGCTGTTCCTCTTCGGCTTTTCCAACGTCCTCCAGCGCTACGCCATGGAGCGCACCCACCGCGCCATCGAGTCCCTGCTGACGCTGCGGCCGGACAATGCGTTTGTGAAACGCAATGGGACTGTCGTCCAGGTGCCGGTCGAGGAACTGGAGATCGGCGAGACGGTGGTGGTGAAACCCGGCGAGCAAATCCCGGTGGACGGCACGCTCTCGGAAGGCAGTACCCACGTCGATGAGTCCTCGCTCACCGGCGAGTCCATGCCGGTGACGAAGAACCCCGGCAGCACTCTTTTCGCGGGAACAATCAACCAAAGCGGCGGCATCGAGCTGACCGTCACGAAGCGCTCGGATGACTCAGCCTTGGCGCGGATGGTGAAGCTCGTCGCCGAGGCGCAGGCGGAAAAATCCCGCACCCAGCGCTTCCTGGAAAAGGCGGAGCAGTGGTATGCGATGGGGGTCATCCTTTTCACGATCGGCGTGTTCCTCGTGCCATGGCTGTTTTGGGGAGAAACCTTTGGTCCCGCGTTCTACCGGGCGATGACCATCATGGTGGTCGCCTCGCCGTGCGCGCTGATCATCAGCACCCCGGCCACCGTCCTTTCCGCCATCGGCGGCGCGGCGCGGCGCGGAATCCTGATCAAGGGCGGATCCCACCTGGAGCGCGCAGCTACGATAGACATCGTAGCAGTGGACAAGACAGGCACGCTCACCGTCGGCAAGCCCTCGCTCACAGAAATCGTTTCGCCAAAGGGGCGGCATGAGTTCGGCGACGACCTTCCGCCGGAGGCCATGGAAATCCTGCGCATCGCCGCCGGGCTGGAAGAGAGATCGGAGCACCCGCTCGCCCATGCCGTTGTTGTCGCGGCGAAGAAACTGAAAATCACCTCCCCACCTGCCACCGCCTTCCAATCCACCACCGGCAAGGGCGCCGAAGCCACAATCGAAGACAAGCGCTACGCCATCGGCAGCGAACGCTGGTTCCGTGAGATCAAGGCCGTGGGCTTCGATTCTTTCGCCGAGCTCTCCAAACCCCTCCAGGAAAAAGGCCGCACCTGCATCTGGCTCGGCCTGCGGGAAGGCGACAAGGTCACCGCCCTCGCCGTCCTCGCCATGGCCGATACGATACGCCCCGAAGCACGGGAGCTCACCGCACAGCTGCACAAGCTCGGGGTGAAAAAAGTCGTCATGCTCACCGGCGACCACAGGCTCGTGGCGAAGACCATCGCCGAGGAGGCGGGAGTCGATGAGATCCAGGCGGAGCTGCTGCCGGAGGACAAACTGAAGGTCATCGTCGAGCTCAAGAAGGAGGGCCGCGTGATGATGGTCGGCGACGGTGTGAACGACGCCCCCGCCCTCGCCACATCCGATCTCAGCGTAGCAATGGGAGCCGCAGGCACCGATGTCGCCATGGAAACCGCCGACGTGGTGCTGATGGGCGACCGCCTGGAAAACATCCCCCTCCTCCTCAGCCACTCGCGCCGCGCAAGGCGCGTCCTCGTCCAGAATCTCGTGTTTTCAGCCGCCGTGATCATCACACTGGTCATCGCCGCGCTCGGCTTCGCCCTGCCGCTGCCCATCGGCGTCGTCGGCCACGAGGGCAGCACCGTCATCGTCTGCCTCAACGGCCTGCGCCTGCTGATGATAGGGAGATCTGCAATCTGATCAGCGGCGCCCCAGGCCCTGCGATGGGAAAAACAGCCTCGCGATCCCATTGACCAGGCCAACGAACATCCGGAAGGCGACGAAGAGCACCACGGCAACCATCCCGACAGCCACGATGAGCACCAGCGCGATGGATCCCAGGACGATCCAGAGCGGCCACCACCTCGCGTCCAGCCTCTTCACCTGCCCCTGCCAGTTACCCCAGCGCGCCCAGGGGGCGCCCTTTGCGGATTCCTCCCGAACGGGTTTCGGCTCCACGGCGATTCCGTCGATCTCGACGACCTCCGCCTCGATGGTTGGTTCATTGCCGCTCATTCCGTGCCGAAGCTAACCCATCCAGCGGAAAATCAAACCTTGAAACCCGGGCACGGAAAAGCGGCCCGACGGATCAGCCACAGGGAAAACCCAATAACCCGAGGCGTCTCAGTCGGACCGCCAACGATAAGGAAAGCATGCATCGTGCCAAGATTCACGGCGCATCTCCGGAGTTCCAGCCGCCATGCACGGCGGGGATTGACAAAGGCACCGGCGGAACGTGGCATGTGCGGGTGCGTGTTACGAAAGTGCCGGAGGGCGGAGCCAAGAAAAAGTTGCTGGACGCTGCGGAAATCCTTGTGGCCGCGAAAGGCTTCGATTTCGTCTCGGTGAGAGATGTTACGGGTGCCGCCGGGGCGAACGTGGCAGCGGTGAACTACCACTTCGGCAGCCGCGAGGGGCTGATGGATATGGTCATCGCAAAACTCCTCGATCCCCTTTGCTCGGCACGCAGGAAAGCGCTGGAGAGCGCCGACAAACGCACCGCCACCGAATCCCTGGTGCGTTCCTACGTGACCGCCATTGCGGAAACCGCAGCCTCCCTCGGCATGCAGGCCCCGCTTTTCCCTCGTCTCGCGGGGCGCATCCTGGCGCTGCCTGATGAGGCGCTGCCTGGCGCGCTCGCGATGGAACGGCGGGACACAAGTGCCTTGTATCTCAGCGCGATGCCGCAAGTCCGGCCAGCCGACTGGGCGTTCTTCGAGGCGGGGTTGGCACAGTCCCTCATCGCCTGCGCGGACTCCTCGGATCTCTCCGCGTTGCAGGAGCATTGGATCGCCTTCGGGCTGCGCGGGCTTTGCGTGGCGGGAAATGCGAAAAAGCCGGAGGCCGAGCCCCAGCTGAAAGAGGCCAAAGAGGACGAGGCCCAGGGGATGCTCTTCGATTTCTAGGCAGGGGCAGGCAAGCCTTCTTTCGGGATGAGTGCGTAGATCACCGTGCCTTCGGGGGCTTTTGTCAGCTGGTTGGGAGCGGGGCGCAGGCCCTTGGAATCGCCGAGAAACATTACGATGGCAGCGGGGTAGGTTTCCCGGAATTTCGCGAAATCGAATTTCTCCGTCATCTGGGATTTTTTCATCTGCCCGCCTTCCGCGACGATCTTGGAGAGCAGGGCGTGATCCGGCCTGTCCATGAAAAGGTTCTGGCTGCGGATCTCGTCGGATATGGATTTCCTGTGGTGCCCCTCGCGGTCCAGCGGCGCGAGCTGCCACACACCGCCGCGCCCGAACTGGTGGATGAAACGCTGCGCGGCCATCGAGTTCACCTCGTCGTTGGTCGTCACCGCCGCGAGGGTGGCGATGCCATTGAGATCCAGCTCCTCCTCGGCGAACTCGGAGAGGATGTTCGCCCGCTGCGCCTCCAGGCCCATCATTTTTGCGGCGGATACGTTGGGGAAATTCGTATCCAGGAGGAGCACGCGGTGGCCATCGTCGTGGAGGGCCTTGGCGGCCATGCGCACCCATGGATCCGCCCCGGCGAAGAGGATCCCGCTGGCGTTCCTCGCCGCGAGTCCGAGGTGGCGGGCGAGCGGCGAGGCGGCCAAGCCATAGATCAGCACGGTGCCGACGATGATGAGGAACACCAGCGCCACGAGCTCATGGGATTGCCTGAGGATCACCGGCGAAAGCTCCCCGAAGCTTCCCGCCAGCGCGGCCTCCTCGAACTCCAGCGCGAAGATCGAGGTGACGGCGGCGGCAACGATGCCGCGCGGTGCCAGGAAGGCCAGGAAGGTGCGCTCCTTGGGGCTGGTCCTCTTCGAGAAAACCAGCGATGCGAAGACCGAGAGCGGCCTGCCGATGAGGACGAGGAAGCCGAGCAGGCAAACCCCCTTGAGCCACACGCCGCCGAGCTCCGCGGCCGAGATGCGCCCGGAGAGGACGATGAAAAGCGCGGAGATGATCAGGATGCGGAGGTTTTCCTTGAACTCCAGGATATGCCGCACGGAAACGGAGCGCTGGTTCGCGAGGGCGATGCCAAGGACAGTCACCGTCAGCAGACCCGCCTCCTTTTCAAGCATGTTCGATCCGGTGAAGGCCAGCGCCACCACGGCGAGCAGGAACACCGGCTGGAGGTAATCCGGGACCAGGTGACGGCGCAGCATCAGCTCCACCCCTTTCGCAAGCACCAGCGCACCGGCCACGCCGACGGCAAGCATGATGCCGAGCGATTTCAGGACGTCCGCCTGCGCGATCGCCATGTTCCCCGCGATGGCGATCTTGAAAACCAGCACGGCGAGGATGGCCCCGATGGGATCGACGACGATGCCCTCCCATTTCACGATCGCGGCCATCTTGCGGGTGGGGTTCACATGGCGCAGCAGCGGCGCGATCACCGTGGGCCCGGTGACGGTGAGGATGCTGCCGACGAGGGCGGCGAGGCGGATGTCATAGCCGAGCGCGAATACCATGAAGGCGGTGGTCAGCGACATGGAAAAGATCACTGCGAGCGTGCAGAGCCGCAGGATGGGCAGGCCGGAGACCCTGAGTTCGGAAAATTTCAGGGTCAGCCCACCCTCGAAGAGGATGATGGCCACGAACAGCCCGACGGCCGAAAGCAGCGGGCTGGTATGGCCGTCTCCGGGCGCGAGGAAATCATCGATGCGGACGCCGGAAAACTGCCCGAGAGCGAAGCCGAAGCCGAGCAGCAGGAGGATGGAGGGCAGCTTGAATTTCCATGCGATCCACTGCGCTGCAACGCCTAGGATCAGGATCAGGGTGAGGTATGCTAGGGGTGACATAATAAGAAAATCTACCACTCGATGCCGACACCTTCCTCGGGGATGAGGACGCGGTCGCTGATGCCGAGGCGGTCGGCCTCGGTGAGCAGGCGTTCGACGGGTTCCTGCAAGGCTTCATTTCCGAGCGGGAAGGTGCCGTAGTGCATGGGGATGAGGACTTTCGCGCCGAGATCCGCGAAGGCGCGCACTGCCTGCTCCGGGTTCATGTGCACATCGCGGCCGCTGGGCGAATCGTAGGCGCCGATGGGCATGAGCGCGACATCGATCCTGTGCCTTTTGCCGATTTCCGCGAAGCCATCGAAATAGGTGCTGTCGCCGCAGTGGAAGACGCTCTTGCCGCCGGCGTTGACGATGTAGCCTCCGTAATCGCGGTGGGTGTCATGCACATAGCGCGCGCCCCAATGGTGGCTGGGTGTGTGGACGACGCTCATCCCGGCGATCTCCAGCTCGTCCCAGACCTTGACCTCATGGATCGCGGGGAAACCGAGTTTTTTCACGAGCGATGCGCTGCCCATGGGGACGACGATCCCTTCCGTGGCACGCAGGATCTTCAGGCTGGGCTTGTGCAGGTGGTCGAAGTGGGCGTGGGTGACGAGCACCAGATCCACCTCCGGCACGCCATGCAGCGGAAGTCCCGGATGCCGCTGCCTCTTCACCGGGCCGTGCCATTTCGCCCAATTCGGATCGACGACGACCGAGTGCCCGGCGAACTGCAGGAAAAACGATGCATGCCCGATCCATGTGATGCGGACGCGGTCGGCATCCGGCGGGGTGAGCACCGGTTCAAGCACTCCGCCACCCATTTTACGGAACATGCCGGGAACGATGTGGTGCCGGAGGAACTTCGCGTTGCGCCCGGGCCAGCCCTTCTGAGGGGCGAGGCCGGAGTAGCGGTTTTCCGGGGAGCGTTTCATTTCTGCAGGCGCTCAGGCACCCGGGTAACCGAGCGCGATTTTTTCCACCCACTCCTCCGCCCGTGCACGGAAGCCTTTCTCGTCCTGTGCGTAGAGGATTCCGCGGGAGACATTGATGACATCCGGGGCGCTGCGTTTCGCGGCGGCGAGAGCGGCGAGATCCCCACCCTGCGCACCGAGGCCGGGGACGAGGAGCGGTGCGTCCGGCATTTTCGGGAGGACTGCCTCCGCATTCGTGAGCCCGACAACGTAGCCGACATCCGTAGCGCGGCCTTCGGATTTCGCGCGCTCGCCCAGGGCGGTGACGAGTTCGAACACCTGCCGCCCATCGGCGAGTCGCTGCTGCTGGAAATCGGCCGAGCCGGCGTTCGAGGTGACGGCGAGGAGATAGACCGCCTTGCCGGGGTGATCGAGGAAAGGCTCGATGGAATCATATCCGAGGAATGGGTTCAGTGTCACGGCATCGACGTTCCAGCCGTTGAAATATCCCTGTGCGTAGTATTTCTGGGTCTCGCCGATGTCGCTGCGCTTCGCGTCCAGGATCACGGGGATTTCCTCCGGGACTTCGGCAAGGATTTCCTCAAGCACCCGGATGCCATCGATCCCCATCGCCTCGAAGTAGGCCATGTTCGGCTTGAAGGCGGCGGCCCAGACGGAGGTTTCCCCGATCACGCGGATGAGGAAATCCTTGGCATAATCCGCGCCGTGTTCGCCGGGACGCGGGTCAAGGCCGACGCAGAGCCTCGATCCGGAGGACTTGATCCGTTGCTGCAGTTTTTCGGTGAAACGCATGGCCTATCCTTGGCCCGCATTTCCGGTTACGCAAAGCAAACTCCTACGGGGCGGGAAGAGTTTTTCGCCCCCGCGATCCGACCCATGCGATGAATGCGAGGGAGGAATAATACGCAAGGAACTCCACCGCCTTGGCCCAGTAGGTGATTTTTTCCTCCCCGCCGGTGCAGCCGCAGCGAATGTCCAGCCCGCGCCACCATGCGGAGCCGACGGCAAGGGCGAAGACCGTGACGAAGCCGAACATAGCCAGCCAGGAGCCCTTGCGCAGCACCCCGAGCATGAAGCAGATCCCCGCCACGATCTCCGCCCATGGCAGGATGTAGGCGACGGCCACCGACATACCCTCTCCGACAAGCTTGTAGTTCGCGATGTCCACCGCGAAGCGATCCAGCCCGCTGACGAAAAGTTTCTCGCCACCCGCGTAGGTGAAATACGCGCCCATCGCCACCCGCAGCGCCAGCGCGAGCATTTCGTCCTTCCGCATTTCCATGGCCGCAATATCTCGCACAAGGGTGGCGCTTGTCACGGATTTCCCAACATCGGCGGCATGTGCCATTCGCCGATCACACATCTTCACGGAATCCGGCTGCCAGGGCGGTTTCACATGTGGTTTGACAAACGGTACGGCGAGAACAGAATGGGTATGTGAACTTAAACCGGATCTTTTTGTTGGCGGTCGCATTTGTAACTTCCGCATCCGGTGCCGGAGCACCCCGCGGGTCCTTCACTGCCGGGGAATATGAAGCAGCAAAGGCGACGGCCAAGGAATCCGGCAAGCCCATCGCGATTGTCATCACGAACATCGTGTCCAGCTGCCCGAAATGCCTTGCGGGCAACGAGATGGTCTTCAAGCGGATGAAATCGGACTACGTTCTGGTCATCGACGATGACGCGGCCAAGCAGGGTGGGACGCTGCCCAAGAACATCAAGCAACTCACCTATCCGATCTACAAATCGAAGGGCAACATCATCCCCATCGTCGCCGTGCTCTCCCCGGAGAACGAAAAGCTGCTAGGTGGCCTGTGCTACAAACAGATCTCCGGGGATGGCGGCAAGGCCTTCAAGACCCTTGATGCGGAGGTGGCAAACGAAATCGCCAATCTCCCGCCCGCCGAGGAAACCAGCCCGGCACCAGGGACACATGTGGCGAACCATGGCATGCAGGATTGGACAAACTCCGAAGGGAAGACGATCCGTGCGGAGGCCGTTTCCCGCACAGGATCATCCGTGAAGCTCAGGCTGCAAAACGGGAAGACGGTCGATTACCCCTTGGACAAGCTATCGGAAGATAGCCGCAAGCTGGTTTCCGACACCCTGGGCGACAACTAGCGGCATTCAGTCCCCGCTCTTGAGCACCTTGATGAAGGCGTCCTGCGGGATGTTCACCTTGCCGAACATCTTCATCTTCTTCTTCCCCTCCTTCTGCTTCTCGAGCAGCTTGCGCTTCCGGGAAATGTCTCCGCCGTAGCACTTCGCGGTGACGTTTTTCCGCATCGCGGAGATCGATTCGCGGGCGACGATCTTGCCGCCGACGGCCGCCTGGATGGCGACGACGAAAAGGTGGGACGGGATCACCTCCTTCAGGCGCTCGGCGAGCTTGCGGCCGTATCCCTCCGCCTTGTCGCGGTGGACGATGGTCGAGAAGGCCTCCACCGGATCGCCGGCGATGAGCATGTCCATCTTCACCATCTTCGCGGCGCGGTAGCCCGCATGCTCGTAGTCCATGGAGCCGTAGCCCTTGGTCTGGGACTTCAGGCGGTCGTTGAAATCGACGAGGATTTCAGAAAGCGGCAGCACGCAGGAAAGCATGACGCGCATGTCGTCGATGGTCTCCGTGTTGGTGACCTCGCCGCGTTTCTCGAGGACGAGCTGCATCATGTCGCCGATGTATTCGCCGGGCACCATGATGTAGACGTTGACGATGGGCTCGCGGATTTCCTGGATCACCTGGGTCTCGGGGAAGAGCGTCGGGTTATCCACCACCACTTCCGTCCCATCGGTGAGATCGACGTGATAGATCACGGAGGGGTAGGTGGATATGACATCCATGTCGAACTCCCGCCGCAGCCTTTCCTGGATGATCTCCATGTGGAGCAGGCCGAGGAAGCCGCAGCGGAAACCGAAGCCCAGCGCGGTGGAGCTCTCCTGGGAGAATGTGAAGGCGGGGTCGTTGATCTGGAGCTTGCCCATCGCCGTTTTCAGCGCCTCGTAGTCCGAGGAATCGACCGGATAGATCCCGGAGAAAACCATGGGCTGGATCTCCTTGTAGCCGGGCAGCGCCTCGGCGCAGGGATGTGTGGAATCGGTCATCGTGTCGCCGATCTTCACCTCGGCGGCGGATTTCATGTTGGCGATGACGTAGCCAACATCCCCCGCGCCGAGAATGTCGCGGGCGCTCATTTTCGGGGTGAAGACGCCGACCTCCTTGATCTCGTAGGTCTTGTCGGTGGCGAAAAGTTTGACCCGCTGGCCGCGCTTGATCGTGCCGGAAAACACCCGGACGTAGGAGACCACGCCGCGGTAGGTGTCGTAGAGGGAGTCGAAAACGGTGGCGCGGAGCAGCTTGTCCGGGTTCTCAACCGGGGCGGGCACACGGGCGATGATGGCCTCCAGGATTTCCTCGATGCCGATGCCGGCCTTCGCCGAGGCGGGGATGCAGTCCTCCGCCGGGATGCAGAGGATGTCCTCAAGCTGCTTCTTGCACTTCGGCACGTCTGCGGCAGGCAGGTCAATCTTGTTGAGGACGGGGATGATCTTGAGGTTCTGCTGCTCGGCGAGGTGGAGGTTCGCGACGGTCTGCGCCTCGACCCCCTGCGCCGCATCAACCATCAGGATCGCGCCCTCGCAGGCGGCAAGCGCGCGCGAAACCTCATACGAGAAATCCACATGACCCGGCGTATCGAGCAGGTTGAGCTTGTAGGTTTTCCCGTCCTTCGCCTTGTATTCCATCGCGACGGGGTGGGACTTGATCGTGATCCCTTTCTCCCGCTCCAGATCCATCGAGTCGAGCTGCTGCGCGGAAGTCTCCCGCATCGTCACAGTGCTCGTCATCTCCATGAGCCGGTCGGAGAGCGTGGTTTTCCCGTGATCGATGTGGGCGATGATCGAGAAATTTCTGGTCAGTTCTGTGGACATGGGCGAAGCGGGCGCATGGATTGCACGAAATCGCCGGAATTGCAGCAAAAAATCGATTCTGCACAAGTCCTTGCTGAGCGGCTCGTTTCCTCAAAAATTGAGGCACGCCCCGAAGGGTCACACCGCCCTTAGGGGACTGCTATCTCCTTGATGCGCCAGAAGCGCGGCGAGGCATCCACAGTGAAGGGAAAAGTGACCGATGTTTCCGTAGTTGTGGCCGGTATCGCGCTACCGACATCCTCCCATGCCTCGGAATTGGTCAGGTCGGTGGTGGTCTGGAGCTGGTACGAGGTTCCGTCGGTGGAAGCCCAGGTGAGTGTTTTCTCTCCCGGCCCCGCATCAACAAATGCCACCAAAGGGATTTCGCGGGCCGGCTCACGGACGGCGAAGCGGTAATCCGTGCCCGAAGCACTCGTTATCGTGTAGGATGCGACGGGTTGGGAGGCGTTATCCAAGACGGAGGAAATCCCCTCCCAAGTCACCGTGTTCCCAAAGTCCACGGTCGCCGATCCGGTGCCTGCCCCCCCCGGCGGGCTGATGGAATTCCCGTTGGTGCCAAACGGGCTGCCGTCCGTTGTCGCGGAGCCGTCCACCCGCACGCCTATGTGGAAAGGCGTGCCGTAGGTGAAATTCACCGTGAAGGGGAGGATCTCCCCGGAGTACGAGGTGGTGGAACTTCCCGCGGCCGCCCCCAGCGAAGCAACGGAACGCCCGCCGCTCGCCCTGCCCGTATCCGTGGTCAGCGGGGTTTCGCTTTCAAAGCCATAAAACACACTGACCGCAGCGTTGGCCCCGTTGTAGAATCCCACGACGTTGTTTGTCACAATCGTACCCCCCCACCCTCACGGATCCGGTGAACGTCCCGGATTGCCCGGTGCGCCCCGGGGCATTGATCGTGACAAGATCCTGCCAGATGCTGAGTCCCGATACACTGGCATAAGAGCTTTCCTGGGGGCTGATCGTCCGGAAAGACTCCGCTTTTACGAACACCCGGCTGATGCCTGAGGAAGCCTTGAGCCGGATGATTGAAAAGTCGCTGAACCCGTTGAAACTGCGCTCTGACGGCCCGCCCGGTGTCACGGTGGCGGGAGGGGTGTTCCGGGAGATGCCATTGGGGTGCGTGATGTAGGAGGAATGATAAACCAGCGTTTCAGACCCGGCATATAACATCCGGGGAAGAACCAACATGGCGAGAACAACGCGGGACATCGGGAGATCGGAGGGAGTCATATACTTATGCAGCCTTCTATCAGGACGCATATATCATAAACGGCTTTCCCGCAAATAGTCAATTTGAAATCAAAGGGAGCCTCCCGGAAACCGATCTCAAAGCCGGCGCATGAACCATCCGGCGCGGAAAATCACCCCGCCCCCACCTCCGCAATTGCGTAGCTGAAATATACGGATTCGCGTAATTCATGCGGCAGCCCGGCTTTGGTAGAAATGTGGCATCCCCAGAGGGAATCCCCCGACAAACAACACCCCCGAAAATGAAAACGAACAACCGCACCCGCACCACATCCCGCGCCGGGATGACACTCCTCGAGCTCACCGTCGTGATCCTCGTCCTACTGTCCCTGATCTCCATCCTTTTCATAGGCGCCCGCGCCTGGAAAAAAGGCAGCGACCGGGCCGCCTGCATCCTCAACATCCGCAACTGCCAACAGGCGCTCCGCGGATATGCCAACAGCTATGGCATCACAGCCGGGAACAACATCCCGGGTGGGAGAACCCGCGAAGATGTGATCATCGGCCCCGGCCTTTTCATGGACAACCCTCCGGTGTGCCCATCCGGTTCCAGCTACACCGGCCTGGGCGTCACCACCATACCCCTCCACGGCGAGCTGCTCATGGAATGCGGCTTCATCGACGGCAGCCTGCACATCCCGGAAAACTACGGCGGCTGGTAAACAACCGGCTCACGCATTCAGCGGCGGGATGCCGAGCTGCTCGGGAAGTGCGAGGCGCGGCCGGTCGGTGAGGATCTCGGGATCGCCGTGGGTGATTAGGACGGTATGCTCGAAATGGGCGGAGGGCTTCCTGTCCTCCGTGATGACCGTCCAGCCATCATCCAGGATGCGAACACCGGGGACGCCGGCGTTGATCATCGGCTCGATAGCAAGCGTCATGCCGGGCATGAGTGTGGGAGATTTCCCGCGCGGACGGTAGTTCGGCACCTGCGGTTCCTCATGGAGCTTCCTGCCGACCCCGTGGCCGACGAACTCCCGGACGATGGTGAAGCCGAAGGGCTCGGCGTATTCGGCGACGGCACCGCAGAGATCCGCGAGCTTGCGGCCCGCGCGAGCCTTGGAAATGGCTTCGTAGAGGGATTGCTCGGTGACAGCGAGAAGGCGCTTCGTTTCCAATGGGATCTCGCCGCAGGCGACGGTCGTCGCGTTGTCCCCGATGAAGCCCCCCTTGGTGATGCCGACATCGATTTTCACGATATCCCCCGGCTGTATGCGGCGCGGGCCGCCTATGCCGTGGACGACCTCCTCGTTGACGGAAATGCAGATCTGGCCTGAGAAACCGCGGTAATTCAGGAACGCGCTCTTGCAGCCGTTTTTCTCCATGAGATCCGCAGCTAGGGAATCGATCTCCTTGGTGGTGACACCGGGGGCGACGGTGGCCGCGAGCTCCTGGAGTATGGAAGAGGCGATGCGCCCGGACTCGCGCATGCGTTCGATTTCCTTCGGGGACTTGATGGGGATACGGGTGCGCATTTGGATAAACTCTGAATGATAGCTGCCAAACCCTAAGCGAAGGAGCTGAGGATGGTGGCGGCGGTTTCGTCTTTTGTACCGGTGGCCGGGACGGGGACAAGCCTGCCTGTTTCACGGTAGAAGTCGATGACAGGGACGGTGAGGGAAAGGAACTCCGCGTGCCGATTGCGGAAATTGGCCTCGCTGTCGTCAGCGCGGGGCGCGGCGTCACCCCCGCATTTGGGGCATTTCCCGGGTTCCGGGAGATCGGCACCTTGGCCGGACCAGCGGCAATCGGGGCACTCCACCCGATCCTGGATGCGGCGGAGCAATTCAGCGAACGGAACCTCCAGGGCGACGGCGGCACCGAGCGTCACACCCTTTTCCAAGAGCCATGCATCAAGGAATTCCGCCTGGCGCAGGCTGCGGGGAAATCCGTCGAGCACCCAGCCGGAAACCGCGTCGTTCGCTACGAGCCAGTCCGCGACGATGGGACATATCAACCCATCCGGGAGGTATCCGCCGCGCGCGAGGATGGGTTCCGCAGCAAGCCCCAGTGCGGTGCCGTTCTCGATGTTCTCCCTCAGGAGCGCCCCGGTGCTCAGGTAACCGAGCCCGAGGCTTGCGGCGAGGCGGCGCCCCTGGGTGCCTTTACCTGAAGCGGGCGGGCCGAGGAGGACGATTCGCATCGGAGGGATTACCCGCAGGAAGGGATCAGGAATGGGTGCTGTTGTAGATGTAAGCCGTGATGCCGAGTATGATCAGCACGGCGATGACCAGCCATAGATACACGATGGCATTGCGGGGCGCGGCGTTGCTCTGGTTACCCAGGCGGTCGTAGCGACCCTTGAGCTTCCCTTTCCGCAGGAAGCCATCGTAGTGCTTCTGGAGGAGGTGGGTCTCCACCTGTTTCATGACGTCGAGCACAACCCCGACCATGATCAGCAAGGAAGTGCCGCCGAAGAAATGCAGGACGAGCGATCCCGGCGGCAAGCCGACGAGTTTCCCGATGAGAGCCGGGAGGAAAAACAGCGCCGCAAGGAAGATCGCACCGGCGAAAGTGAGGCGGGTCATCGTGAAATCGAGGAATTCCGCAGTGGGCTTGCCGGGGCGCTGGCCGGGTATGTAGCCGCCGTTGCGCTTGAGGTCTTCCGCGATCTGCGAGGGCTGGAACATCATGGCCACCCAGAAATAGGAGAACAGGAAGATGCCCACACCACCGAGGATGTAGTACCACATCCCGCCGCCGACGAGCTCGCCGTAAAGCTTGGTCGCCCAGGGGGTGCCAGCAGCACCGGGGATGTATTGGAGCATGATGGGAGGCAGGGAAAGGACGGCGGTCGCGAAAATGATGGGCATCACGCCCGCATAGTTGACCTTGAGCGGCAGGTATTGGGTCTGCCCGCCGAACTGCTTGCGGCCGACAACTCGCTTGGCATATTGCACCGCGATCTTACGCTGCGCCTGGGTGATGGCGATCGTGCCGGCGATGACGATGAGCAAGAGCGCGATCATCACGACCATCATGATGGCCTTGAAGGGGTCGCCGTCGGTGAAGTAGCCCCATGCCTGGATCAGTGCACCGGGAAGTGCGGAAATGATGTTCACCGTGATGATGATGGAAATCCCGTTGCCGATGCCCTTTTCCGTGATCTGGTCACCCAGCCACATGAGCAGGATGGTTCCGGCAACGATGGTGAGGACGGTAAGGGCAAACCACGACGCGGATGGGTCTGGCACGAGCTTGCCGAATTTTTCGACACCCGCCATATAGGGGATGTTGTCCGGCGTTATCAGTGATTTCGCGACGAAGAAACCCTGCACGAGCGCGATCACGATGGTGATGTAACGGGTGTATTGGGTGATCTTCTGGCGGCCGCCGTCCTCGCGGGCGAGCCGGGAGAACTTCGGCACGATGGCCGTCATCAGCTGCACCATGATGGATGCCGAGATGTAGGGCATGATGCCCAGCGCGAAGACCCCGCATTGGGTGAGGCCGCCGCCGGAGAAAACGGTGAGGAGCGCCGTGACTCCGCCGGTCTCGGTGGCGTCCTTCGAGACACTGTCCAGCCATGCCTTGATCACCGTCGCATCAACACCGGGGAGCGTGATGTGCACACCAAGGCGGACGATGACGATGAGGGCGAGGGTAAAGAGGATCCTGTCCCGCAACTCGGGGATTTTCCAGGTGTTCGCAAAGGCTGAGATCATGTTCGGGAAATGTGGAAGCGTGGTTTGAATGCACGGAGAGGAAGCATGCAAGTGCTTCCTCCCCTAAATCGGATGCTGTCTCGGCGGCTCCGCCGATCAAGCTTCTTCGGAGGGAGCGGCGTTGGGGGCGGGTTCGGTCACGGTGCCGCCCGCCTTCTCGATCTTGGCCTTGGCCGTTGCGCTGACCTTGTCGAAGGCAACCGTGAAGGACTTCTCGACCTCCCCGTCGCCGAGGAGCTTGATCTTGTCACAGGGCCCGTTGACCAGGCCGACCCTGCGGAGGGAGGCCTCGTCGATGGTCGCGCCAGCATCGAAGCGGTCGTCGAGATCGCCGACGTTGACGACGATGAACTTGTCGCGGAAGTCGTAGTTGTTGAAGCCGCGCTTCGGAAGGCGGCGGTGAAGGGGCATCTGGCCGCCTTCGAAACCGACGCGGGTTCCGGATCCGGAGCGTGCTTTCTGGCCCTTGTTGCCCTTGCCAGAGGTTTTGCCAAGGCCGGAGCTTTCACCTGCGCCGAGGCGCTTGGTGCGGTGCTTGGCGCCGGGGTTTGGCTTGAGATTGTGGAGTTCCATGGTTGTGTTAATGGGGATTAGATATTGGGAGATTAGATATTAGGTTTTTTGATTAATATCTAATATCAAATTTCAAATGGCCTTTTCCTTTTTCTTCTTGCCGCGGGATCCGAGGATCTGGTCGCGGGTGCGGACGGAGGAAAGCGCCTTGAGTGTCGCCTTGACGACGTTGGCGTGGTTGGAGGAGCCCATGGACTTGGCCAGGACATCGCGGATGCCCACGGCTTCGCAAACGGCGCGGACACCGCCACCGGCGATGATCCCCGTTCCGGGCGAAGCGGGCTTGAGGAGAACCTTGCCGCCGCCGTATTCCGCGTAGATCTCGTGGGGAATGGTCCCGTCCACGATGCTCATCGGCTTGAGGACCTTGCGGGCAGCCTCGCTGGCTTTCTTGATGCAGTCTGCAACCTCGTTGGCCTTGCCGAAGCCGAGGCCGACCTTGCCCTGTTTGTTTCCACAAACCACAAGGGCGGAGAAGCTGAAACGGCGTCCGCCTTTGACGACCTTGGCGCACCGGTTGATGAAAACGACCTTTTCGGATAGTTCGTTGCCCTCCTCATCGGTCGGCGCGGCGCGCTCTTCGCGGCGCGGGCCTCCACGGCCGCGGCCGCCGCCGAATCCGCCGCCTCCACCGCCACCACCAAAACCGCCGCGGCCTTGGCCGCCGCCACCTTGGTAGCCGCCGCTTTGCGGGGCTTGGGATTGTTCGCTTGCAGCGGGTGCCGCCGGGGAAACGTCTGGTGCGGTGGAAGGAGCCGGAGTCTCGGATGCTGCCGGAGCCGCCGCAGCGGTTTCATTTTCAGGAGTAGTAGCCATGTGATAGGGGAATTAGAATTTGAGTCCGGCTTCGCGGGCTGCGTCGGCAAGGGCTTTCACCTTGCCATGGTAGAGGTGGCCGCCGCGGTCGAAGACCACGTCGGAAATGTTGGCCGCCTTGGCGCGCTCGGCCATCAACTGGCCGACTTTCTGGGCGGATGCGATGTTCGAGGCGTTGCCCTCGAAGCTTTTGTCCATGGTGGAAGCGGATGCGAGCGTGCGTCCTGCGGTATCGTCGATCAGCTGCGCGTAAACGTGCTGGTTCGAGAAATAGACGGCGAGGCGCGGGCGCTCCGTGGTGCCGCGCACCTTGCGGCGGATGCGGCTGTGGATCCGCTGGCGGATGGATTTGCGTTGGATTGTGCTCATGTAACAGAGATGGATTGAGGTTATTTGCCGACGCTCTTGCCTTCCTTGCGGCGGACTTTCTCGCCGACATAGCGGACACCCTTGCCCTTGTAGGGCTCCGGTTTGTAGAAAGCGCGGACTTCGGCGGCGAACTGGCCGACGAGCTGCTTGTCGATGCCCTCGACCTTGATCTTGGTGTTGTCGTTCACCGTGACGGTAAGGCCGGACGGGATGGGGTGGAGCAAGGGGTGGGAGCGGCCGAGGGAGAGGTCGAGATCCGATCCCTTGACGGCTGCGCGGAGACCGACGCCGTGGATTTCAAGATCCTTGGCAAAGCCTGCGGAGACGCCGATGATCATGTTGTTGACGATGCTGCGGACCGTGCCGTGGAGGGCGCGGTGCTGGCGTTGCTCGGTCTCGCGGGATACGATGACGCTTCCGTCCTCGCTCTTGAGGGAGATCCCGGAAGGGACGGTGAAGTCGAGTTTCCCTTTCGGGCCTTCGACATTGACCGTATTGCCATCTACCTTGATGGCGACCTTTTCGGGAAGGGTGATTGGTTTGAGTCCTACTCGTGACATAATATCTGTGTGTTCGAGTTTCGGGGTTACCAGATGTTGGCGAGGATTTCGCCGCCAAGTTTCTGGCGCTTTGCGGATGCACCGGACATCACGCCCTTCGAGGTCGAAAGGATGGAAATGCCAAGGCCTGAGAGGACGCGCGGGATGTCATCGGAGCCGACGTAGTGGCGGCGGCCGGGTTTGGAGACGCGCTTGAGATCGGTGAGGACGGGGCGCCCATCAACGAACTTCGGGCTGACTTTCAGCTCGGTGCGCTCGCCGGTGACGACTTCGTATTTCCAGAGATATCCCTCTTGCTTGAGGATCTCGGCGATGTCCGCCTTGATCTTGGAGTAGGGAGCGGTGAATTCCTCGTTGCCGGCGCGTGCCGCGTTCTTGAAACGGGTGAGGAAGTCGGAGATCGGGTCTGTGAGAACTGCCATGGTGGTGGTTTCCTTGAATTTCTATGGGGTTATGCGTTGGCTGGTTCTGCAACCTCGGCCTTCTTGATGTCGCGGAAAGGCATCCCGAGCTCGATGAGGAGCTCGCGGCCTTCGTTGTCGGTCGGTGCGGAGGTGACGAAGATGAGGTCGAATCCGATCTGGCGTTTCACCTGGTCGAGCTCGATTTCCGGGAAGATCGTCTGGTCTGCGAAACCGCAGGCGTAATTGCCGCGTCCGTCGAAGGACTTGGCAGAAATGCCCCGGAAGTCGCGGATGTTCGGGGCTGTGACGTTGATGAAACGATGGAGGAACTCCCACATCCGGTCGCCGCGGAGGGTCACGCGGGCACCGAGGGGTTCACCTTCGCGGAGCTTGAAATTCGCGACGGCCTTCTTCGAGAAGGTGATGGAAGGTTTCTGGCCGGTGATCTTGGAGATCTCGACGACGGCGTCATCGACGGCTACCTTGCGGTCGGGGGCCTTGCCCATGCACGAGGTGACGACGATTTTCTCCAGGCGCGGGACCTGGTGCGGGTTGGTGTAGCCGAGCTTCTTGGTCAAAGCCGGCACGACCTTGTCTTTGTAGTGTTGCAGTAGTGCTGGTGTACTCATTTGTTTTAGCGGGTCAGCGCGGTTGGTTGTTAACGCTTAAGCGCGGGCGGCCTGGTGAGAGGCTTAGCCCAGTTTCTTCACATTGGAGATATGGACGGGGGCGTCTACGGTCTTGATGCCGCCGTCGGGATCGGCTTCGGAACGGCGGACGGCCTTCTGGACGGTGCGGCCGCCTTCGACGACAACCTGACCCTTGGCGGCGTTGACAGAGAGGACGGTGCCCTTCTTGCCCTTGTGGTTGCCGGCGATGATTTCGACCTGGTCGCCTTTCTTGACGTGTGTCTTGATGGTGCTCATTGGAAAATTATGGTTAGAGAACCTCGGGGGCGAGGGAAACGATTTTCATGAACTGCTTTTCGCGGAGTTCACGGGCGACAGGGCCGAAGATGCGGGTGCCGCGTGGGTTGTTGTCCTTGTCGATGATGACGATCGCGTTGGAATCGAAACGCAGGACAGAGCCGTCGGCGCGGCGGACGGGGAAGGAAGTGCGGACGACGACGGCCTTCACCACGCTGCCCTTCTTGACGGAGGCGGTGGGGATGGAGTCGCGGATGTGGGCGGTGATCACGTCGCCGATGCGGGCGGAGCGAGTGCGTTTTCCGAGAACGCCGATCATTTTTGCGGTGCGGGCGCCCGTGTTGTCTGCAACAGCGAGCTTGGTTTCCATTTGAATCATGACTTGTGGTGGTAAAGGCTGAAAAACTGAGATTCTTAGAAGCTGAAACCGGGTGGCGGATGAGAGGCAATCTTATTTCAGCATCTCAGCGTTTCGGAATATCAGCTTTTTTATTCGTTAGTGGGATAGGATCTCGGCGAGCGCCCAGCGCTTGAGCTTGGAAACGGGCTTGGTTTCGACAATGCGGACGCGGTCGCCGATGGCGGCCTCGCCCTGCTCGTCGTGCACGTAGTATTTCTTGGATCGCTTGACGATCTTGTTGAACTTGGGGTGCGGGACGCGGGCGACGTGCTCGACGACGATGGTCTTCTCCATCTTGTTGGAGACGACGACGCCGACGCGGCTCTTGCGCTTGTGGACTGCCTCTGTGGGGGCTTCCTGGGATGATTCGCTCATGGTGATGGTCTTTCGGGGCTTACGCCTGTTCGTTGGAAATGGTGAGGATTTGCGCGATCTCGCGACGCACCTGCTTGAAGCGAGCCGGGTTTTCGAGGGTTCCGGCCGAGCGCTGGAGGCGCAGGTTCATGGATTCCTGTTTGAGGTCGCGAAGGCGGCGGAGGCGCTCGTCTGCGGAGAGTTCGCGTATGTCTTTGGCTTTGGTAAGTGCCATGGTCGTGTCTTGGTGAATGTTATTGGTGCGGGTTGCGTGTCACGAGGCGGGTGCGGAAGCCGAGCTTGTAGGAGGCGAGGCGCATCGCTTCCTTGGCGGCGGATTCGGGAACTCCGGCGACTTCGAAAAGCATGTTGCCGGGGCGGATTACGGCCACCCAGGTGTCCACGGCGCCCTTGCCCTTGCCCATCCGGGTTTCCGGGGGGCGGCGGGTGATGGACTTGTGTGGGAAGATCCGGATGAAGACCTTGCCTTTCCGTTTGAGGGAGCGGTTGATCGCAACCCGGCAGGCTTCGATCTGGCGCGTGGTCATCCAGGCGCGCTCGAGGGTCTGGAGTCCGAAGTCACCGAAGGCGACGGTGGTTCCGCGCTGGGCGTTCCCGGAGCGGGATCCGCGGTGGCTCTTGCGGAACTTGGTTCGTTTGGGCATCAAAGGCATGGCAGTATTCTCCTTTTAAGGTGTTAGGTATTGGGCGTTTTAAGCTGTTGGGGCTGGTGCGGGTGCACCGCCACCTTGCGGGCGGTTGTCAGGACGGCGGTCTCCACCACCTTGGCGGCGATCGCCACCTCCGCGGTTGCCACGGTCTCCGCGATCTCCGCGATCTCCGCGGTTGCCGCGGTCTCCGCCAGGGCCGGGCTTGCCGTCGTCCTCTTTCTTGTTGATCCAGCACTTGACGCCGATGATGCCGTAAACTGTGCGGGCTTCCGCAAAGCCGTAGTCGAGAGGGACGCGGAGGGTCTGGAGAGGCACCTTGCCTTCGCGGTAGCTTTCGGCGCGGGCGATGTCCGCACCGCCGAGGCGGCCGCCGCAACGGACTCGGATGCCTTCGGCACCGAATTCCATGGCGGTCTGGATGGAGCGCTTCATGGCGCGGCGGAAGGCGATACGGCGCTCCAGCTGGATGGCGATCTGCTCGGCGACGAGCTGTGCGTCGAGCTCAGGCTTGCGGATCTCGAGGATATCGAGTTTCACCTGGGAGTCCTTGCAGATCTTCTGGACGTCTGCGGTCATGATCTCGATTTCCTTGCCCTGGCGGCCGATGATGAGGCCGGGACGGGAGGAGTGTAGGGTGACGCGGACGCTGTTCCATGCGCGCTCGATGACAACCCTGGCGAGGCCAGCGTTGACGAGCTTGTTCTTGAAGTAGGCGCGGATGGCGAGGTCTTCGTGAAGCTTGGTCGTGTAGTCCTTGCCGCTGGCATACCATTTGGAGCGCCAGTCTTTGTTTACGGCGAGGCGGAAGGCGATCGGATTTACTTTTTGTCCCATGGTGTTAGGTGGAGAATGTTCTGGATGGGGTTATGCGGTGGTTTCCTCTACGGCAGGCGCTTCGGCTTCCGGCGCCTTGCCCGCTTTCTTAGCTGCGGCTTTTTTCGGGGCGCGCTTTTTCGTTTCGGGGGCGGCTCCGACGAGGGTGATGGAGATGTGGGAGGTGCGCTTGATGATGGCACCTGCGGAGCCCTTTGCACGAGGCATGAAGCGGCGCATGGTCGGGCCGGCACCGATGACGGCCTCCTTGATGACGAGCGAGTTGGTGTCGAGCGAGAAGTTGTTCTCGGCATCCGCGATGGCGGTCTTGAGGGTCTTGCCGATGAGGAATGCGGCCTTCTTCGGGGTGAAGGTGAGGATATCGAGGGCGTTGGAAACAGGGAGACCCTGGATTTCGCGGGCTACGTCACGCGCTTTCTTGGGCGAGAGACGGACAAATTTCGTGGTGCTGGTGACTTCCATGGTCGTCGTTGGTTTGGGATATTCGGGAAACTTAGTTTTGTGTGAGTATCACGGCGGTGTCGCCGAGGCGGGGTGTCTGGTCTTTGGAGTCGATCTGTTCTACGAAGGCGCCGGAGACCGAGCGGCGGACATCTGCGAGGATTGCTTTTCCGTAAGGCTGCTTTCCGTGGAGGAGATGGAAGGTCATTCCGATCTTCGCTCCCTGTGTTTCGCCGAGGTTGAGGACAAGCATTCCGGTTGCCTGATCCATGCTGACGATTTTCGCCTGCTGGAGTGTGCCCGTCCGGACATCGGGGAGGGGTTTGTCGCGGAGACCGCTCACAGAGTCAAGCTCTCTCATGGCGGATTCCACGCGGAGCCGTGCATCGGGATCGGAAACAACCGCCTGGCGGAGGTAATCCTGGACTGTGGCGGAAAACTTCATCGCGGCGGCCTCGAGCTGTGCGTTGCGCTCGTTGGCGAGTTCGAGGTCGGCGGCAGCCTGGATCAGGCGGTCGTCGCCGCCATCAAGAAGGTTTTTGCCGAGGGCTTCGAGTCGCTCGCGCACTTGGTCGAGCTGCTCGGTGGATTTTCTCTCGGCCTTGTTTGCCTCGACCAGCGCCTGCCGGAGGTTGCGGTTCTGTTCCTGGAGGTCTGAGATCATTTCCTGCAACTTCTCGTTGGAGACCGCTTGCCCGTGGCACGGCACGGCCATGGCCAGCAGCCCGAGGGCGGCGGCGAATGATCGTGTGTGAATGAAAACGGACATTTGAGTATTGCGGGATGGTTTCACCAAAGAGGCAGGGAGGGAACAGAGCTTGGCTTGAAGGGAAATTCTTCCTCGGAGTTTGAAATTTGAGAGCTGAATCCTTACTTCTTGCCGATGCCGCCGTGGGCACGGAAGATGCGTGTCGGTGCGAATTCGCCGAGCTTGTGGCCGACCATGTTCTCGGTGACATAGACGGGGACGAAGGTCTTGCCGTTGTGGACGGAGAAGTTGTGGCCGACGAAGTCCGGTGTGATCATGGACTTGCGGGACCATGTCTTGATCGGCTTGCGGTCGGAGCCTGCTTCGGCGACAGCGTCGATCTTGGCGAGAAGCTTCTGATCGACGAACGGGCCTTTCTTGAGGGAGCGTGGCATAAGTAGTTGGAGTGAGGTTTCGGGAAAGGGTTACTTCTTGTTGTCGTGGCGCGACTCGACGATGAAAACACTGGTGGTCTTCTTCTTCTTGCGGGTCTTCTGTCCCTTGGCGTGGCCCCATGGGGAAAGGAGGTGCTGGCGACCACCGCCGGACTTGGATTTGCCTTCGCCACCGCCGTTCGGGTGGTCGACGGGGTTCATGCACATGCCGCGGACGGTGGGGCGGATGCCCTGCCAACGGGAGCGGCCGGCCTTGCCGGAGACTTCGTTCATGTGGTCGCGGTTCCCGACAACGCCGATGGTGCAGTAGCAGGCCTCGTGGAAGCGGCGGATCTCTCCGGAGCGCATCTTGACGAGTGCCCAGCCGCCGTCGCGGTTTGAAAGGACGGCGCTCTGGCCTGCCGAGCGGGCGACCTTGCCGCCGCCGCCGGGAAGCAGCTCGATGTTGTGGATCTCGGTTCCGAGGGGCACTTTGCCGAGCGGCATTGCGTTGCCGACCTTGGGTGCGACGTTTTCCCCGGAAACCACCTTGGCGCCATCGGTGAGTCCGGCGGGTGCGAGGATGTAGGATTTCACGCCGTCCTTGTATTGGAGGAGGGCGATGCGGCAGGTGCGGTTCGGATCGTATTCGATGCCGACCACGGTTGCCTCCACGTCACGCTTGTTGCGCTTGAAATCGACCAGGCGGTAGTGGCGTTTGTGGCCACCACCGATGTGGCGCGTGGTGATGCGTCCGGTGTTGTTCCGGCCACCCGAGCGCTTGAGCGGGGTGAGCAGGGATTTCTCCGGCTTGCTCTTGGTGATCTCGTCGAAGGACGGGAGCTCCTTATAGCGCTGGGATGGTGTGAGTGGCTTGAAAGTTTTAAGTGGCATGACTCGCGTTTCGTTAAAGGGTTCTTGCTTATAGCTGTGGGCTATCCGCTGGGTGCGGGCTTAGATGAGGTCGATGGATTCGCCGTCCGCAAGGCGGACGATGGCTTTCTTGTAGCTCGCGGTGCGGCCTTGGTCGGCGCGGCGCTTGCGGCGGAGTTTCCCGTCGTAGTTCGCGGTGCGGACCTTGACGACCTTCTTGTCGAAGATGGTTTCGACGGCTTGCTTGATCTCGATCTTGTTGGCGAAGCGGTCGACCTCGAGGACGACCTCGTTGTTCTGCTCCTGGAGCAGTGAGGCTTTTTCGCTGAGGCGGACGTTCTTGATGACCTGGTAGATGTCTTTCATGGTCGTGGTTTCTGGGAAATTATGCGGTGCGTTGGGCGAGGGTCCCGACGGCGTCGCCGACGAGGATGATGACCTTGGCGAGGAGCAGTTGCTCGACGTTGAGTTCCGATGGGGTGACGAGCTGTGTCCAGGCGACGTTGCGCGCGGCGAGCTTGGTGGAGTCGTCGAAGTTTCCGACGAGGAGCACCTTGCGGTCGGCTTCGGTGACGTTCTTGAGTTCTGCGAGGAAGGATTTGGTCTTGCCGTCGGAGATGGCGAAGGAGGGAACGGTGAAGAGTTTCTCTGCGCGGGTGAGGTCACCGAGGACGCGGCGCAGGGCGAGCTTGCGGACGGACTTGGGGACGCTTTTTGCGTAGGAACGCGGGCGGGGGCCGAAGACGACACCGCCACCGACGAAGATCGGGGCGCGCTTGTCGCCGTGGCGGGCGTTGCCGGTTCCCTTCTGTTTGTAGATCTTCTTGTTGTTGCCGCTGACTTCGCCGCGGGTCTTGGTGTTGGCGGTGCCGGAACGGCGGTTCGCACGGTATGCGGTGACAAGGTCGTGGACGGCTTGGCGGCCTTTTTCCTCACCTACGAGGACAAGGTTGGCGGCTTCGGCATCTGCTGCTGTGAAGGCTTTTGCGGACATGGCGGAAAATTGTTTAGGATTGGGGAAGGGGCGGGGCGCTGCTTATTTCTTCTTCGCGGCGCGTATCGTGAGGTAGGAGCCTTTGGCACCCGGTACGGAGCCGGAGACGAGGATGACACCATCGTCTTCGCGGACGGCGATGACCTTGAGGTTCTGCATTGTGGACTTGGTGGTGCCCATGTGGCCTGGCATCTTCTGGTTTTTCCAGACGCGGCCGGGGGTGGAGCCAGCGGCGATGGCGCCGGTCCGGCGGTGCATCATGTGGCCGTGTGCCATGGGTTGTCCGCCGAACTTGTGGCGCTTGACGGCACCCTGGAAGCCGCGGCCGATCGTATTGCCGATGACATCGACGTATTGACCCGCTTCGAAGAGGGCGAGGCCGGGATGTTCGGTAGGGAGTTCGGCGCCGTTTTCGAAGCGGAACTCAAGGACGTGGCGTTTTGGAGCGGAGCCGGCCTTTTTGAAGCGGGCGAGGTCAGGCTTGTTGACGCGGAATTCCTTCTGGTCGTCGAAGCCAACCTGGACGGCGGTGTAGCCGTCGGATTCGACGGTTTTCGATTGCAGGAGTGTGTTGCCCGATACGTCGATGACAGTGACGGGGATGCTGGAGCCCGCTTCCTTGTCGAAGATGCGGGTCATGCCGAGTTTTTTGCCGAGTAGTCCGAGTGACATAGCGAATTGGAGATTGAGGATTGGAAATTGGAAATTGGGGAAGGCACCTGTCAGATCTTGATGGTGATGTCGACACCGGCTGGGAGGTTGAGCTTCTTGAGCTCATCGACGGTGCGGGCGGTTGGATCGACGATGTCGAGGAGGCGCTTGTGGGTGCGGATCTCGAATTGCTCGGCGGACTTCTTGTTGACGTGGACGGAACGGTTGACGCTGAATTTCTCGATGCGGGTCGGAAGCGGGATCGGACCAGCAACACGTGCGCCAGTGCGCTTTGCGGTCTCCACAATTTCGAGGGCCGAGCGGTCGATGGCGCGGTGATCGAAGGCACGCAGGCGGATGCGGATTTTCTGTGACATGGGATGAGGTGGTTGTTGGTTCTGAGATTTGGTGGAAGACTTAGGCGACGCGGTCGATGGCGATGGCCTCGACGATGTTGTTGGGGACTTGTTCGAAATGGGAAGGAGTCATCGAGTAGGATGCGCGGCCGGAGGAGAGGGTGCGGACGGCGGTGGAGTAGCCGAACATTTCCTTGAGCGGAACCTTGGCGGAGACGACGGAGAAGGTGCCTTTGGACTCCATGTGCTGGATTTGGCCGCGGCGGCGGTTGAGATCGCCCATGACATCGCCCTGGTAATCGTCCGGGGTGGTGACCTCGACGGCCATGATGGGCTCAAGCAGGATGGGGCCGGCGTTCTTGAAGGCGTCGCGCATCGCGAAGATGGCGGCCATGGTGAAGGCGTTTTCGTTGGAATCGACGTCGTGATAGGAGCCGTCGAGGATATCGACGTGGGTGTCGATCACGGGGTAGCCTGCGATGACGCCGTTGGAGGTGGCCTCGCGGCAGCCCTTGATGACGGCGTTGATGTATTCCTTGGGGATCGAGCCGCCGATCGTCTTGTTCTCGACGGTGATTCCCTTGCCCGCCTCGTTGGGTGCGACGGAGAGGATGACGTGGCCGTATTGGCCGCGTCCGCCGGACTGCTTGATGAGCTTGCCTTCGCCCTTGGCGGCTTTGGTGATCGTCTCGCGGTAAGTGATCTGTGGTGCGCCGGTGTTGGCATCCACCTTGAACTCGCGCTTGATGCGGTCGACGATGATCTCGAGGTGGAGTTCGCCCATTCCGGAAATGATGGTCTGGCCGGTTTCCTCGTCGGTCTTGACCATGAAGGTCGGGTCTTCATCGGAAAGGCGCGCGAGGGCAAGGGCGAGTTTTTCCTGGTCGGCGACGGTGCGGGGCTCGACGGCCATGGAAATGACCGGCTCCGGGAAAGTGGGGGGTTCGAGGACCACATCATGGCCTTCTGCGGCGAGGGTGTCACCGGTGGTCGCGTTTTTCAGACCGACCATGGCGGCGATGTCGCCGGCGAAACAGGCATCGATGTCCTTGTGTTCGTCCGCCTGGATGCGGATGAGGCGGCCGACGCGCTCGGACTTGCGGGTGCGGGGGTTGTAGACCGTGTCGCCCTTGCGGATGACGCCGGAATAAACGCGGAAGAAAACGAGTTTCCCGACGAACTTGTCGGCCCAAAGCTTGAAGGCGAGGGCGGTGAACTTGGCGTTGTCGGTGGTGGGGATCTCGATTTTCACCTCTTCGTTTTCCGGATCCATGCCGGTGGTGAAGGGGATGTCGAGGGGGGAGGGAAGGTAGTCGATGACGGCGTCGAGGAGATATTGGACGCCCTTGTTCTTGAAAGCGGAGCCGCCTGCGATCGGGACGAGCTTGTTGGCGATGGTGGCGCGGCGGATGGCCTGCTTGAGATCGGTGAGGGTGATTTCCTCCTCCATGAGGAATTTCTCGCCGAGGATCTCGTCGCAATCGGCGGTGGTGGAAACCAGCTCGGCGTAAGCGGCCTTGGCGATCGCCTTCTGGTCTTCGTCAAGCTCGGTGACGGTGTAGGTGGAGCCGAATTTGTCGTCGTCGGAGTAGTAAACCGCTTTTTGGTTCACCACGTCGATCTGGCCCTTGAGGTTTTCCTCGGCACCGATGGGGATGAGGATGCGGACGGCGTTGGCTCCGAGCTTCTCCTTGATTCCGGAAACGACGTTTTCGAAGTCGGCTCCGGTGCGATCCATCTTGTTAACGAAGACGATGCGCGGGACCTTGTATTTGGTGGCCTGGCGCCAGACGGTCTCGGTCTGCGGCTGGACGCCGGCGACCCCGCAGAAGACGACGATGGCGCCGTCAAGCACGCGCAGGGAGCGCTCCACCTCAGCGGTGAAATCGACGTGTCCGGGGGTGTCGATGATGTTGATGCGCTGTTTCTCGTCGCTGAAGAGCTTGGTGACGCCTTCCTCGACATGCTGCCACCAGTCGGTGGTGACGGCGGCGGAGGTGATGGTGATTCCGCGTTCGCGCTCCTGCTCCATCCAGTCGGTGGTGGCCGCACCGTCGTGCACCTCGCCGATCTTGTGGATCATCCCGGTGTAGAAAAGGATCCGCTCGGTGAGAGTGGTCTTCCCTGCGTCGATATGCGCAGCGATCCCGATATTGCGGGTCCGCTCAAGCGTATAAGGACGGTCTGGATGGTTGTGGCTCAAATTTTGAATCTAGCGATTGATTAGAAGCGGAAGTGGGCGAAGGCGCGGTTGGCTTGGGCCATTTTGTGGACGTCGTCGCGCTTGCGGACGGTTGCGCCCTGGTTGTTGGCGGCGTCCTTGATCTCGTTGGCGAGGGCGACGTGCATCGGGGTGCCCTTGCGGTTGCGGGCGTATCCGACGAGCCAGCGCATGGCGAGGGACTCGGAGCGGTCGGGATCGACCTCAAGCGGCACTTGGTAAGTGGCACCACCGACGCGGCGGGACTTGACCTCGACGCGCGGTTTGGAGTTTTCCACCGCGCGGGTGATGACTTCCAATGGATCGACGGTGTCGGTGCCTTCGTTGGCGCGCTCGATGGCGGCGTAAACGATGCGCTGGGCGAGCGAGCGCTTGCCGTCCTGCATGACCTTGGTGATGAGGTGACCGACGACGGGGCTGTCGTAACGAGGGTCGCGACGGTCGGGCTTGGTGAAGATTCTCTTGCGGCGTGGCATGATTCTTTGGGGTAAAGGTTTCGGGAAAAATTACTTCTTCTTCGCAGGGGCGGCGGCTTGGCCGGGCTTCGGCTTCTTCGCACCATACTTGGAGCGAGCCTGGCGGCGCTTGTCGACCCCGAGGGTATCGAGCGAACCGCGGACGATGTGGTAACGGACACCCGGAAGGTCTTTCACCCGGCCGCCGCGAACGAGGACGATGGAGTGCTCCTGGAGGTTGTGGCCTTCACCACCGATGTAGGCGATGACTTCGAATCCGTTGGTGAGGCGAACCTTGGCGACCTTACGGAGCGCGGAGTTCGGCTTCTTGGGCGTCCGGGTCATAACCTGGAGGCAGACACCGCGGCGCTGCGGGCAGTTGACGAGAGCGGGCGATTTCGACTTCTCGACCGGGACCTGGCGTCCCTTGCGAACTAGCTGATTAATGGTCGGCATGATTTCCTTCGTGTTACTGGATTTGTCTTGAAAAGTTCTTGGGACAAACCGGCACGAAGACGGGGCTTTCAAAACCCGTGATCGCTTTTTTCCGGAGCTGCACCCGATAATTTCCCCTGTTTTGTGGGGGCCACCGTTGTTTTTCGGGGTGACCCAGCCTCGCTGTGGGGGGCGGGACTTTATCCATCGCCCCCGTCCTGACAAGACCTTTTTGGGCTTTTTTGAAAAAAGTTTCCTTTCCCTGTCAAGGCACCGGCTTTCCCCCATATTCCGGGCATTCCTGCCTTGTCCTGCCGGAAAATGGGTTCGTTTGGCAAAAATCCGTTTCATGGTGATTTCGTGTTTCTTAGAATTGTATGGCCAGCGGTGCGGGAACCGCTTCCCCGTTGCGTATGCGCTGCACCCGTTCGAGCTGCGCCATGGCGCGGTAGAGCTGCCGCTCCAGCTTCGTCTCGTAGCGCAGGATCTTGTCGAGCACCTCGGCGGAGCGCACCTCCCCCAGAAAATCCTCCAGGAAGGCACACCCCACAACGGATGCCTGCATGGCCCGGGTGCCTCACTGAACCCATGGCGCGGGAAACACGGTTGGTGCAGGGACGAAGACGCCGAGGGATTCTACATTTGCCATCGCCTCGCCGTTAGGACTACAAGCTGTCATGCGTATTTTGGTATTTTTCCTCGTCGCCTTCTCTTCCGCATCCGCACAGACGGATGCCGGCAAGCTTCTTGCGGATGGTTTGAAACAGGCCGTGGCTGGACTCGCCCCCGTCCCCGTAAAGGACAAGGCCGCCGTTCTCGCCGCCACCACCGAACTGCTTGCGAAACACATCACCTTGCGGGCCGATGGCAGCGCCTCGGCCTATTACACCATGTCTTCCACACGCCGCCCGATGGAGTGGCGGAAGTTCGTCGTCACCCGGATCGTCATCCAGCCTGTCAGCGAGGCCGACCGCCTCAACGGCATCACCCAACGCTACCTTGTCGCCTTCGGAAGCGAAGCCCACCGGACTTGGGACTTGAAAACCAACACCTGGGGAGAATGGCGGCCCAACGGATCGGTGCTTTTTCCGGCGGGGATCTCCTTCGAATGGAAGGGCGGCGCTTGGGTCGCCCGCGAATCCACCCAACTGAAATACTTCGTCCCCGGCCCCGGTGAATCCGTCATCCGCCCGGAACGCACCGGCAACGACGCGGGACTGCCGCCGGGGATGTCGCGCGGGAAGTGAAACGGCTGCATTTCATAAATTAAAAACAATACCTTTCCTAAAAATCCAAATATGGCATCTGAAAAGCAATTTCGTGGAGAGGCAATGGTTTACGCAACTATGAGCAAACTGCTCTTGAGAGGATACAACGCGGCAAAGCCAATTTTTGACGAAGGAGATGGAGATGACTTCTGGGTTGCCTTGAAGGGTTCATCAGACCGGATCAGAAAAATACAGGTGAAATCGGCTCGCCTAACCAAGTGGGATAAACGCATAAGCATGTCTGTAAAGATACAGATGCCCCAATCGATTTTGGACGGCACAGTAAATGTGGTTGTAGTCGCATTGTGGGATGAACAACAATCATTCATCGGATTATTCGATGCTAGTGACGTCAGAATGCTTCACGATAGCGGAATTGGAGGCTCGATTAATCGGAAAAAACTCACCCACACACCACACTTTGGTTTCCGTTTCAAAGTCGATCTGTCGCAGGCCTCTCCGAGGGTTACCTGCGGGACTGAAAGCCGAGATGTTACCCGTCACTTCAATTGGCGCGGAGGAAGATGGGACGAACTATTTCCTTTGGAGCGTTGGGCGAACCTCTGATTGCATGAAGTATCCTAGAATAGACATCGAAGAAACATTTGCAGAACTCGTTCGGGATTCCGGAGGAGTCGTCTTGGAAGACAAGTTGCCGAAGTCACCTTCGTTTGAGAACGCGGATTACGTGTTTCATCATGAGCGGCTGGTTGCTGAGCTCAAGTGCCTGACGGAAGACAATGTGAATAGCCCAAACATTGAGTCCAAAATCGATGCGTTGATTGCCGATTGGCACGATCAAGGAAAAATTCAAACCAAACAGCGCGATAAAGAAAGTTGGCGCAAGATGCCGCAGGAGCTCCAAACGAAAATCTATGAAATCAGCACGAAGTCCATCAAGCGGCGGATTCAGAAAGCCAACGCCCAAATTCGCGAGACGAAACGCGAGCTAGGTTTGGACAATTACCTAGGCATGGTGATTTTGGCAAACGACGGAATTTATTCGCACGGCCCTGCAGCCTTCATCAATGCAGCCATGGTAGCCCTCAAAAGGGATTTCAGCGAGATCGACTACGTTATCTTTTTCACTGCCAATCTTTTCACACGTCTCAAGGAAACTCCGGAGCCTGCGCTAATCTGGATAGGAATTGACCTGCAACGCGGTGCCAAAATCGATGGTCAATTCATCGATCGCCTAGGGCGCGATTGGCGGTTGCTCGTATGTAAAAAAACCGGACTTCCTGGTTTCGATCAGGAGTTGAACGATATGGAGGGGTTTTGGCATTCCACTCATATGCCACGGGAGTAGCTGGGATGATTTCCTATTATTCAAAACCGGATGCAATCCTCCGTCACAAACTCCCCATCCTCCTGCTCCTGATATCCGATCACACAGTATCCGGGCGGTCATCCAATGCCGCACCGCCCACATCGCATTATGCCGGTTTCGACATCAGCAGTTATGAGCTTAACGATCATGTCACTGCGATTCGGGAGGCGAACCAGCATGATACTTCAGTGGTATATCCGGGGCGTCTGCGGCCACCCTTCTGGTCACAAGGAATGATCTTAGTGGATCAGTGGGATGCGGCACATTTTCGACCTTCATACGTGTGGCGGGTGCCGCTCGGTCAATATTGCTCTTTCGGACGATGCTGCGCACCAGTGCTTCATCCCGCCCAATCAAGAAGCGTTCGGTCTCCCGAGCGACCGTGAGATTAAAATCACGAACCTGCGTGCGATTAAACCTAAAGTGACCGAAGCCCCCACCATATTTTCCGATCAGGAGTGCAACTTTCTGCGTCAGAGGGAAAAGTTTTGTGATCTTTTCTGATCCCAGTCCAATAACCGGCTCCCCGCTACGTATGAATTTCTCAGGAACTACATAGCCTATCGGTGAATCTGTTGTGATAAATGAACATCCTCTTGCCGCGTGTACTACGACCCAATCCATCAGGGCGATGTCCTTTGATGCTCTACTGGTTTGATCCAACATCAAGCTAATCGTGTTGTTCCTACTGCCCTTCATCGAGAATTGTTCTTCGTGGATAAATTTGTACATGCTCTCAGCAGTTACATCACCCTTCTTTTCTTTGCATTTGAAGACTATCTCCGCAGCTTCGACCGTGGGAACCATTTCTTTGAGAAGAATTTTATGAACTGCGTCAGCCATTTCATCGATCTCACGTTCAAATCGCGGAGTCCGTGTATGTTGGAAAGCCAAATAGTAGGCTAAATCGGCACGCTGCTCAGGGTTGATTTCTTGACCAGCTTCCAGTGTTTGAATCGCGGTTTTAGCCCGCCCCTCGAATTGCGAGAGCATTCTTTCGATGTCATAATCTCTTTCACCTGTTTCGCTCGTTATTGCGTAATAATGCCCGATGACAGCGGTGTTCTTTGGCTGCTGACGGCGATAAGAATCTTCCTTGCGATCATAGACCCATACGTAACCATCTCTTGCAAATTTATGGAGATAGAATTCAGGGAGGAAGTGGTGGCGCTTCGGATTCATGACGCTGACGATGATAGCACATGCGTTCTTTTTCCACACGCCAACGCGCAGGGGGAGCGGAGGGCGCACCAAACTTCTTCAAACCCTAATACAATCCCCCGTGACAAACGCCCCATGCTCGTCCACCGGCAGCGGCAAGCCGGGCGGGGTGATGGGTTCTCCGGCGGCTTCCTTGGCGGCGCAGGAGTGGTTGAGGGCGAGGAGGAAGGTGAGGATGTCCGCGCCCTTGGGCATGGCGTAGGCGGCGCGGACGGCGGCGTCGAGTTTCGCCTGGGCTTCGCGGAGAGGGTTCGCGCCGGGTTCATCGAGGGTGCGGTAGAGGTCGCGCAGGGACCAACCCATCTTCTCCATCACCTCGCGGCGGAGCCGGCGGAGGGCGACGGCTTCGATCTGTTTGCGGATCCAATATTGGACTTGCACTAAAGACGTCCTGACGTCAAATTCCAGAACATGAGTTACGAAGCCCGTCAACCCAACCGCCCAGGAGTAGTTCGCGACGCCATCATCGAAGTTCTTGCGGGTACGACTCAGCCGCTTTCTCCAAAAGAGATCCACGAAATGGTCTCCGAACGGATAGGAGAAACGCCCGCTTCCTCGATTCGATCCTATCTCCAAAACAACAGCGAAACCTTCTTCAAGAAGGTAGGCCGCGCCAAATACGAGATAGCAACTACTTCACTGGCTGAACCCGAAGCTGAATACAAGTGCCGTGACTTGTTCAAAGCCAAGGAACCAGTCCAATTTTTCACATCAGGACTTGCCCGTGTTTACCTTCAGGATTGTTTGGATTGGCTTGAAAAGGCCAATCCGAACAGCATCCACGCCGTGGTCACCGATCCACCCTATGGTTTAGTCGAATACACTAGAAAGGAGCAGGACAAGCTTCGCTCCAAACAAGGTGGAGTTTGGAGGATTCCGCCTTCATTTGATGGCCACACCCGCTCGCCCCTTCCGCGCTTTACCACTCTTACGAATGGGGATCTCAAGAACATCGGCGAGTTCTTCAAGCTTTGGGGACAACTAATTCTCCCGATTCTTGTCCCTGGCGCAAATGTCGTGGTGGCAACAAATCCCCTAGTTTCCCACATCATTTCAATGGCTCTTGCTGGTGCCGGATTGGAGAGGCGCGGTGAAATCGTCCGACTCGTAATGACAATGCGCGGAGGAGACCGCCCCAAGGCCGCCCACGATGAATTTCCAGATGTCAGCGTCTTGCCCCGCTCAATGTGGGAACCTTGGCTGGTATTCAGAAAGCCAGTCGAAGGAAGAATCCAAGACAACTTACGAAAATGGAAAACCGGCGGCTTCAGACGTCCAGATCAAGACCGCCCATTCGGCGATGTGATCCGCTCGAGTCCAACCCGTGCGAGCGAGCGGCAATTGGCTCCGCATCCAAGCCTAAAACCACAGGAGTTTTTGCGTCAATTGGTTCGTGGCGTCCTGCCCCTTGGTGAGGGCGTTGTATTGGACACGTTCTCAGGAGCCGGCTCTACTTTGGCCGCAGCGAATTATCTAGGCTACGAGTCGGTCGGACTGGAAATTGACCCGGAGTATTACTCTTTGAGCAGGAGGTCGATTCCCGCGCTCCAGGCGTTGAAGACATTCTGAAAAGCCATTTAGGCTCTGTAGATCCAGTTCTTTCGGAGTTTCTGAATGCCTTCCGCATGCAGCGTTGCTGTACGCGTGCCTAATTCGCCCCTCGCGTTCTTACGAAAGTCGCTTACATCCACTTCACCGAGATAAACCTCGGTGAAGTGCATCGGCTCCCTGTCAACTGCCGGTTCTCCAATGTTGTCCATGCGATAAACAAAGACGCACATCCACTGTTTCCGCGCTCCATGTGTATCCACAGCACCACCCGCCTTCTTTGTTGCCTTGATCTCCACGCCTTCGCTGCCTGATTTCACGGCGTTGCCGGGATAGACTCCGTTCACGATTAGGTCGGGATGGCCATTGAAATAGCTATTCTCGGTCAGCGACCTGGAATGAGTGGCTAAACTCGATGTCATCAAGTCCGACAGCAAACCTGACATCATCGCCGGGCGCAGCAAATCGTCCAGTCGCCGAATTCGTTTTTCGACAAGGTTCGAGTTCACATCGTGGAAGAAATCATAAACATCTTGCATTGCCATTTCAAAATCCGCGAGACGGAGCCCATAAGGTAGATGCGCTTCTTTGTTGAAATTTTCACGTATAACGACGGCTTTTTTAATCGGCATGGCTGTTCCCTGTTAGTGAGAATGCTACAGGACTTCAAGCCGAACCTCGACTACTGGGCTGCGGCAGGTCTATTGCTCTTTGAAGGAGGAAGGCGAGCGCCTCGGCGCGGGCGGGCAGATCCGCGAGGGCGATCTTCTCGACGGGATCGAAGAGCTGGTCGTAGTGGCGCTCCAGTTTCCTGCCGCGCGATTTCATCTCGATGAGGACGCGCTCGGGCCACATGAGATCGGCGAAGTTCTTGCCCTTGGCTCCGCCCTTTTTCGCGAGGCGCGTCTCGCGGGTGGCACCGGCTTCCTTGATCCCATCGTGCCCGAGGGCGCGGAAGAGATGGTCGAGGAAATCGGCGGACTCGCCTTTCTCATCCCCCGTGAGGTGGGTGCGGACGTAGGTGACGAAATCGGCAAGGGAGAAATCCGGCATAATTTCGCGAAAGGCTAACAGGAGGGTGCAGGAAGCCAAGCGCCATCGCCTTAGCTGGTCGTCCCCGGCATATCTGCGGGTTTGAGCTGAGATGTGGCTAAAAAAATCGTTCCGAGCGAGACCTAGCGTTTCTTCGCCTGGCCCATGGCCTGGGTGAACCAGTCGTTTCCGGCGGGTGCCGCCTGGGGACGGTTGTCGCGGCGCTGCGGGGGGCGGTTCTGGTTTCCTGCGGGAGTCCCCCTGTTCTGGCGGGGCTCGAAATCGGGCTTGGATTTCATGGAGAGGGCGATGCGGTTCCGCTGCAGATCCACTTCCATGACGGTGACCTGGACTTTCTGGCCGACCTTTACAACCTCCGAGGGATCGCGGACGAAGTTGTCGGAAAGGGCGCTGACGTGGACGAGGCCGTCCTGGTGGACTCCCACATCAACGAAGGCTCCGAAGGCGGTGACGTTGGTGACGATGCCGGGGAGTTTCATGCCGACGGTGAGATCGGCGGGTTTTTCGACGCCCTCTGCGAAGGTGAAAGCCTCAAAAGCCTTGCGAGGGTCGCGGCCGGGTTTTGAAAGCTCGGCGAGGATGTCCTGGAGAGTGGGGAGGCCGACTTCTTCGGATACGTATTTCTTGAGATCGATTTTCTTGCGGAGGGACTCCTCGCGCATGAGATCGGCGACCCCGCAGCCAATGTCCGCAGCCATTTTCTCAACGAGTGCGTAGCGCTCCGGGTGGACGGCGGAGGCATCGAGCGGGTGGGCGGCATCGCGGATGCGGAGGAAACCGGCGGCTTGTTCGAAGGCTTTTTCGCCGAGGCGGGGAACCTCTTTCAACTGCGCGCGGGAGGTGAAGCCACCGTTTTCCGTGCGGAAGGCGATGATGTTTTCCGCGAGGGAATTGCTGAGGCCGGACACGTAAGCGAGCAGGTGCTTCGAGGCGGTATTCAACTCGACGCCGACTCCGTTCACGCAACTTACGACCGTGTCATCCAGGGAGGTCTTGAGCGCACGCTGATCGACGTCATGCTGGTATTGCCCGACCCCGATGGCCTTGGGATCGATCTTCACAAGCTCGGCGAGCGGATCCATGAGACGACGGCCGATGGAGACCGCGCCGCGCACGGTGACATCCTCGTTGGGGAATTCTTCGCGGGCGGCTTCGGAAGCGGAGTAGATCGAGGCTCCGCTCTCATTGACCATGATCACCTGGATGGAGGCGGGGAGCTTGAGTTTTTTGATGAACGACTCGGTCTCGCGGGAGGCGGTGCCGTTGCCGATCGCGATGGCCTGGATGTCGTGCTTTTTGATGAGGCCGACGACTTCGGTGGCGGCTTCGTAAAGCTGGCTGTTCGATCCCGCGGTGCAGTAAAGCACGGTGTGGTGGAGGAGTTTTCCCTGGGCATCGAGCACGACGGTCTTGCAGCCGGTGCGGAAGCCGGGGTCGATGGCGAGGGTGCGCTTGCGGCCGAGGGGCGAGGCGAGCATGAGCTCGCGGAGGTTGTCGGCGAAGACCTGGATGGCCGTCTCATCGGCGCGCTTTTTGCCGAGCAGGCGCATTTCCGTTTCCATGGAAGGCATGAGCAGGCGCTTGCAGCCGTCCTCGGCGGCGAGGCGGACTTGCTCGGCGCAGGCGCCTTTTCCGGTGACCCAATCAGCGGTGGCGATGCGGGCTACTCTTTCTAACGGAACCTCGACGCGCATGAAAAGGAAGGCCTCCTTTTCGCCACGGCGTATGGCGAGCATGCGGTGGGAGGGGATGCTTTTGAAAGGCTCGGACCACTCGAAGTAGTCGCGGTATTTCGCGGCATCGGTTTCCTCTTCCTTGCCATACATGATCTTGGAGGAAACGGTTGCCTCCTCCTCGTAGATTTTCCGGACTTGGCCGCGCAGGTTCGCGTCGTCCGCCACGCGCTCGGCGATGATGTCGCGGGCACCGGCAAGGGCGTCTTCGGCGGTGGGGACTTCCTTTTCCTTATCCTCGCTGAGGTTGATGTATTTCGCGGCCTCCTCGGTGGGGTCGGCGTTCTGGTTTTCGAAAATGAAATCGGCCAGCGGGGTCAGGCCGCGCTCGACGGCCTTGGTGGCGCGGGTCTGGCGCTTCGGGCGGAACGGGGCGAAAATATCCTCCAGAGCGGTGAGTGTGAGGGCGGCGAGGATTTTTTTCTTCAGCTCATCGCTGAGGAGCTTCCTCTCATCGAGGGATTTCAGGATGGTGGCGCGGCGGGAATCGAGCTCCGCGAGCTGGAGCATGCGGTCGCGGATCGCCTGGATCTGCACCTCGTCGAGCATGCCGGTGGCCTCTTTCCGGTAACGGGAGATGAAGGGGATGGTCGCGCCCTCGGCGAGGAGCTTGGCGGTGGCGGCGACCGAGGAAAGGCTGATTCCGGTCTCGCGTGCGATGAGTTCGAGATGGGCTTGGGAGGAGGATTCGGGGGTGGATTCGGACATGGGTGTTGGGGCGGGGAAACTAGCTGCGGATCACGCAGCGAGGCAAGCGGCATGAGATGCTGGACTGCAATCCGATCAACCCAGCCATTTCCTGACCGTAACCAGGTCGTTTTTCATCGCCGCAACGGTATCTTTCACCACGTCCCCGCCTTTGACATATTCGATGTGGATGGAAACAGGGATTTCGGGCGGGAGCAGCTTCGTGACGAACTTGCCGGCCAGCGGATTCACCATCCCCTCGCCCAGCGGGCATGCCTGCTGTTGCTTCCCAGCGATCCGGTAATCCTTGAAATACACCGCACCGATGTGTGGCAAAGCCCGACGGAAGTTCATTTCCCAAGCGTTCGCCCCCTCCACCGTCGCATGCGCGAAATCGAAGGCCATGCCGAGGTCTTTCACATCGATCCCCTCCAACATCCCGACCATGTCCCAGATCGGGCCGCCGACGTAGTTGTTGCCTCGGTGGTTCTGGTAAAGCCCCTGGATGCCGATCTCCTTGTTCAGCGCGGCGAGATCGGTGAGCTGGGCCTTGAAATTCGCCACCTGCGGTTTGATCGGCTTGGAAAGGTCATACTTCAGGTGCTCGAGCCGGTAGCGCCTGATCCCCGATTTCGCGGCGGCGCGGAGCTGATTTTCGGCAAGGCCTGCCTTGTCCACCTGATTGATGCTGGAAGCCATGATCGTGACCTCGAGATCCTTCTTGGCCAATGCGGCGACGAGGGCCGGGAGCTTGCCCTCCATTTCCTCGGGCTCGATATGGCCGCCCTTGCGCAAGGGTGCCTCAAGCCCGGCAATCCCCAGCGGGGCGATGGTTTCCGCGAGTTCGTCGAAGCTGAGCTTCTCCAGATACTTCGTGAAAACCGCGATATCGCGCCCCGGTTTTTCCTCCGCAGCCGAGGCTTTCCCTCCCGCCAGCACCCCCAATCCAACCAGCGAAGCCTTTCCGACAAAAGATCTGCGATCCATGGATCCAGCCTATGGCACAGCTTCCGCATGTCAAAGCATCCCGAAAACACATCCGGGACAAAAAAGTGCCGCCAGGGAACCGCGGCAAATGTGGACAAACTACCGTTGCTCCGATCAAGGCCTGGCGGGGTTCGCTTGCCATACCTCCACGGCCCCTGACAGCGGGGGAAAGGAAAACCAACGCGGCACCGCCCGCAACAACAAACTCAGTTTTCCCAGCTGCGCACCCGCAGCGCCTCGGCGGCGGCGCGGGCTTCCGCCTCTTTCTTGCTCTTGCCCTTGCCGGTGGCGAGCAGCTTGTCCTGCCATGTGACCTCCGCCTGGAACACGCGGCGGTGGTCCGGCCCGCTTTCGCCGACGATCTGATAGACGGGGGCGACCGGATGGATGGCCTGCAGGCATTCCTGGAGCTCGCCCTTGGGGTTGCGCTCGTCGGGGCTTTCCACCATGCCGTCGATCTCAGACTCGAAGAGCCGCAGGATCAGATCCCTGGCCGCGACCAGGCCGGAATCGAGATAGACCGCGCCGATGAGCGATTCGAAGGCGTCCGCGAGGGTGGAGAGCCTGCGACGCCCACCCGTGGCCTCCTCGCCCTTGCCCAACAGGACATAATCGCCCAGGTGTATCATCATGGCGAAGCGGGCCAGCGCACGGCGCGAAACGACGCGGGAGCGGAGCTTGGTGAGATGTCCCTCGGTGGCGTCCGGAAAGAGCTTGAAGAGCGCCTCGGTCACGGCGAGCTGGAGGACGGCATCGCCGAGGAATTCCATCCGCTGGTTGTCGAAGTGCGGGCGCTGTGTCTCGTAGGCAAGGCTCGGATGGGTCAGCGCCTCGGCGAGCAGCAGCGAGTTGCGAAACTTGTATTGGATCCGGCTTTCGAGCGGTTGCATCAACAGGTTCTGTTTTCACCGCTTTCCGCGGGACCGGGCACCGTGCCGGACGCGGGGAAAAAGGTGGGGTGATCGACGGGACTCGAACCCGCGACAACCGGAATCACAATCCGGGGCTCTACCAACTGAGCTACGACCACCATTCAGGCGGGCGGGAGGCTTATCCCAGCCCTGCGGCATTGGAAAGGGAAAAATCGCCTGCTCGGCGGAAACTTCATCGGACGACCCTACCGCCCAGAGAGAGGATGCGTGAGTTCGCCTTGGCGGCCTCCGCGTTGGGGATGTCGCCAAGGCGGACATAGATCTGGGAAAGGGCGGTCCAGGCGAGGAGATCGTTGGGCTGGAGGGAGGTGGCCTGGAGGGATGCACCGAGAGCCTCCTTGAGCTTTTCGGTTTTGAGCAAGGCCATGGAGAGGGCGTGCCAGGAATCGAAATGGGTGGGATCGATCCCCACACATTTGCGGTAGAGCGCCGCGGCCTCCTCCAGCTCGCCGAGCGCCAGGTGACCGCTGGCGTCGTCGAAGGCTTGCTGGAGTTCGTCGGTCACGATACGGGGTTTCGGACGCCCATGCGCCCCTATTGGCGGTATAGGGCCTGGACTTCGGCGGCCTCGCTGCGGGCGTTGAGCCATGAGGTGAAGGCGGAGATCCTGTTGGACTCGGCGGCCTGGCCGACCTGTGCCTCCACGGTGGTTGCGTCGGTCTCGCTTTTGATGACATCGCGGCTTTCCACGAGGACGAGGAAGGCGCGGTCAGCCTCGATGACAGGCTCCGCGAGACTGCCGGGATCGGTGTAGGCAGCGTCCGAGAAGAGGGTGGCAGGCACCTTGGTGGTGTCGCCCTGGTAGCCGGAGGTGACGTCCGGGAGGCTGACGACCTCGTTGGTGATCCCGGCAGCGGTGGCCGCCTCCGCGAAGGTCTTGCCCTCGGCGAGCGATGCCTTGATTTTTTCCGCAGCCTCATCGGCGGCCTGCTTGAGGGCGGCGGCGGCTTTCTCTGCGATCAGGCGGGCGCGGGCATCTGCCCGGGCTTCCGCGTAGGTCTGGACGCGCGATGGCTCGGTCTCTTCAAGCCGGGCAATGATCCAATCGCTCTCGCCGATCGCGATGGCGGGCGAAATTTTCGAGAAAGGGTCCGAAGTTTCCTTCATGCGGAAAAGCTCGTCCGCCACGGTGCCGGGGGTGCTGTTGGAGCGGAGCTTGGCGCGGAGATCCTCGGGGGCTTCGGCGGCCGCGAAAAGTTCCGAGGTTTTCAGCTCGAAGCCGCGCTCCCTGGCGAGATCCGCGAAGCTGAGGTCTTTGCCGGACTCGAGGTCGTAGAGGAAATCATCGACCTTCGCATCGGTTTCGAGCTGTATCTTGCGGCGGCTCTCGGCGATGCCTGCGCTGCGCTCCGCCACCTTTTTGTCATACTCCGCCTTGGCCTCCGCCGTGGCATCGACGGGCGGGGCGGGAATTTCCGCCGGCTCATCGGGGAATGCGGGCTTGGCCACCAGGTAGGTGAACCTGCGTTTTTCCGGGGTGCGGAAGGCGTCCTTCACGGTTTCCCAATATCCCTTGATCTCCTCCTCGGTGGGATCGATTTTCTCCTCGATGGGATCCATATCGATGCGGGCGAGGCTGAGCCGGATGCGTTGGGAGTCGAGGGCATTGCGCTTCGCGACGAGGCCGCTGTCGGTCGTGAGGCCGGAGCCGATGATCTCCATGAGCTTGCGCTGGCCGATGACATCGGACGCGAGATCCCGGATGTCGGGCTCCGAGAGGCCGAGGCGGCCTATGCCCTTCTCGATGAAATTGCGGTATTGCTCCGGAGAGAAAGCGCCGTCCGGGCCGGTGAATGCACGGAGCTGGCGGATGAAGCTGTCAATCTCCTCATCCCCCGGATAGATGCCGAACTCCTGTTTTGCGGAGCGCAGCAGGATGCGGTTCGAGAAGAAATTTTCCTGGGCCTGTTCCTGCGTCTGTGCGTCCCCGGCGAGGGAGATGAGGAAGCCATAGAATTGAAAATCACCGGACTGCATCAGCGCCTGGGTGAGTTCGTAGCCGGAGGCCCCGAGTTTTGTGAACTCCTTGTCCGAGTAGGTGCGCCCCGCGATCTTCATGTAGGGGGCGCCGCCCTGCGATGCGCGCATGGTGCTGGTGTCCATGAACAGGAAGCCGATGAGGACGAGGACGAAGAGGACGATGATGAGTCCGGTGTATTTGCGAAGGTTTTCGATCATGGCTGGATGGCTGGGGGCGGGATTAAAGGGAGGGAAAGCGCGGGACGCAAGACAGTAAGCGGGGGAAGACGAGTGAACAGCCGTGGGACAAGAGGAGGCAGGGATGGGTAGCGAATCATTCTTCCCCACCCCCCTCCCCCGGCCTCCCCCTCGCCCGCTCCTCTTTGATCCCCTCCCAGATCAGATGCGGGCCGGGTGGGCTGTGTCCGGGGTCGTGCTTTTTCCCAAGGCGGGTAAGCGTATCGGCTATGGGCGAGGCTTCCTGATCTGCGGTGAGATTGAGGATGATGAGCGCCTCTCCCTCGCCATCGAGGATGACAGTGCCCTTCCCGTCATCGCGGACATCGGACTCGAAGGGGATGATCCATGCATGGGCTTGGATTTTTTCACCCGATAGCAGGATTTCCCGGCGGTTCCGGATCCTGGCGGGATGATCGGATCTGAAACGGGCGCGGAAGCAAACGGCACCCGGCTTGTCCGCAATGATGTGGATCAGGATGCAGTCCGCCGCAGCGCTTGCCAGGATGGTGCGGGTGAGGGTGGTTTTCCCAAGGCGGTGGGTGGAGGTGATGATGCCGTTTTCAGCGGTGGAAGACCCGAAGCCCGCCACCTTCTCCGTTCCCGTTTCCCAGCCGATCTCAAAAACAAGCTCCTCATCGGAGCCTTTGGCCTTTGTTGCCAGGGTGGTTGCCTCCGCCGTCTGCACCACCCGGCAAGACAGCCGCGGGGTGGAAATCGCCTGCGCCGGCGCAATGGCCGTAGCGAGCAGGAGTATCGTTGTTAGGCGCGGGATCACTCGTGGAATGTGGGGTATGTCCCATGGGCGATCAAGCAGTGCTTGCGGTGCCGCGCAATCGTGGGAATGCTGGGGGCATGAATTTGCGCTGGTTGAACGCTTTGTTGTGGGGGAACACCGTCGCGCTTGCGTGGATGTGGGGGCTGGGGCTGTTTTTCAGCGTCCAGATCTCATTCATGTTCGGCATGCAGGGGCTGCTCATGTTCGCCATCCCCAACGCCATCGGCCTCATGCTTTTCGGCACGCTCACCCAGATCGTGGCAAAGCGCCATCCCGGCGGGCACGAATCGCTGGCGCTGTTTTTCGACAAGTTCGCCAAACCTTTCCGCCTCATTTTCTACATCTACCAGATCGTCGCGCTCTCGCTGACGGTCTTCGCGCTGGTGAAATATCTCGTCGTCCCACTGCTCGGGACGATCGACAGCCTCTCCGGGAGCGCTGTCCTCGCGCTTTCGGTGACGATGTCCGTCTTCGTCCTGCTGGCGGTGGGCTGCCTGTTCGGCGAGGAGTTCGGCATCCGCAAAATCAAGGCCGGGCACGCGCTGCTCGGCGCACTGCTGGTCATCTGCATTGCGACGGTGCTGGTTTCGCTTGGCGGCTCTTCCCCGGGGACCGGCAGCCAAGGGCTTGGTGCAGATCACGGATATACATCGAGCCGGTTCTGGGGACTCGTCATACCGCTTATCGTCGGGCTGCTGGTCGGCCCGTGGATGGATTTGCAGCACTGGCAGCGCGCGATCCAGATCCACCGCGAGGAAACCTCAATCCGCCTGAGCTACATTTTCGGCGGGATCATCTTTTTCCTGCTGCTGCTTTTCCACGGTTACCTGGCCATGTGGGTGATGGGCAACGCGACAGAAATCACCCTCAACACCTCGAAACTCGATGATCTCGTCTATGGCCACAGCATCGTCGTGCAGTATTTTTCCGATGGATTTTCCGGAAACTCCCTGATCCCCGCGGCCTACTTCGGTTTCCTTGTCATCTGTGTCCTGACCACGCTCGACAGCGGTTATGTCGCTCTCAGGTGGTTCCTTGGGAAAAACGTCGAGAAGAGCGAGAACATGCTCATTTCGATCATCCCCAAGCAGATCATCTCCTCTCCCATCCCGACCTTCTTCATCGTCGCCGTGATCACCTTGGGGGGCTATTTCGCGAAGTTCGAGCTGGAGTATTTCATGGTCTTCTACGCCTCGTTCTTCGTCGGCTACGCCGCGCTAGCCATCGCCCGCTGCTTCGTCCCGAACTCACAGCAGCCTCTCCCGCAGATCCGCATGTTCTCGATGGCATGCCTATGCCTGGTGATCTTCGCCTTCGGCTACATGGTCGACCAGAACGTGCTGATGTACGTCGGTTCCCTGCTTCCGCTGGCTTATGTGGTATGGCTCGTCACCACCACCGACCTGCTGCGCCTTGTCACGGAAAAGGCCGACCAGGTGATGCACGCCGCCGCAGAGATCCCCGCGATCAAGGCGATTGCCAAAACCACGCAGCCCGCGCCCAGCGAGGTGGCCGCCCCCGTTTCCGGAGGCACCCACGACCTCATGGGCCACTTCGAGGGGAAATGGTTCGTCTATTCCATGGTCGCCACCTACGCGGACACGAACTCCGTTGGCAATGTCTATTTCGGGATGTATCCGATGTATGTCGGGAAAACCCGCGAGCTGTTCTTCAACGCCGCGATGCCGGACTTCGACCTGAAGACGACGAAGTTCTACATCCTCACCCGCTCCTTCGAGCACAAGTTCGTCCGCGAGACCCGCGAGTTCGATACGATCACGGTCAAGATCAAGGTGAAGGATGCGAACCGGAAATTCTGCACCCTGGAGCACCAGATATTCGGATCCGAAGGCCAACTGTTAGGAAAAGGCCAGCAGAGCCTGCTGTTCGTTTCCGCGAAGGACTACGGCCTGCTCGACATCCCGCCGGAAGTCTATTCCGCCTTCGTGAAATATCTCTGAGCCCGCGTGCCTCAGATCCTGCCTGGATCGAATCCGAACGGCTCCCGCCACTCCGGGGGCTCCCCCTCCCAGCCGACGAGGAAGTGACGGCCGCGGAAAACCTTGCCCTTCAGGCCGGAGAGTGCGGCTGCGAGGGGATCTTTCTCGGACAAGCCAACCGACAGCAGCCCCCCATTTCCTGAAAACAGGGCGGCTGAGAGAAGGCTCTTCAGGATGGACGGATCGTCGTCCGCACAGGCGAGCATGGACGCTTTCCGGATCGGAATCGTCCTGCCCCGTCGTGGCAGCTTCGCACCGCCGCGGATTAGCGCAGCGAGATTCCAAAACGGTCGGGCTACCGCCATCGCAGGGGAATAGCCATCGACCCGCAAACGCTGGAAACCGCCTTGATCCCACAGAGCAATCATCCCGCGAATCTCTCCCGCATCCTCAGCGACAAGGAAATCCCCGATCACCAAGCCGTTGAGGAAAGCCCCACCAAGTTTCCCTAGGTCGACCGCCGCACTGAAACTCCTGCGGCGGGAGGAATCATCGAGAAGGCATTGCATTGCAGGAAGATCGGCCTCACACGCTGTGCGGACGGGGAAGTAACGCGAAATCGCCTGTTGGGGCAGCAACCAGTTCACATACCGGCCTGCGGGTCGGTATTGCGGGAGCCGCATGCGTCCGCTGCGCAGGATTTCGAGAGCCGGCGCGTTTCCCTCCAGCACAAGCGTCTGCGCCCATTCGCCTTCGGCAAAAACCTTTTCCCTGAGACTCCGAAAACCACGCGCGAGCAGGGTGCCGCTCCTCCAATCCGGATGAATCCTCAGATCGGAAAGGTAACGCAGGGGGATTTTTTCTCCGCCGAGATGGACAAGGCGTTTGCCCGCTGAAAACACACCCGCCGCCCGCCCGTCCGCTGCGAAGGCTGCCCAGACACAGGGCGTGGCCGCCTGCACCCGCGAGGCCGCGAAGAAATCCGGTGAACGATCCGAACCGATCCGGATTGCTCCGGCCATGGAGGTTTCCGAAAAAAGCCGTTCTAGCGCGGCATGATCGGCGGCAACCGCCTCGCGGATCGTCACCCCATCCATTCCGCCACCTCCCCGGATGATTGCTGTTGGTATAGTACGGGCAGCTTCACATCGCCGATCCTGCAGCCGCGCTTGAGTGCGAGGGCTGCGGATAAATCCTGCACCCATCCCTCCTTCAAAGCCATGGGCTTGCATGGCGCGAGTTGCCCGAGGGCGAGAGCCTGTTTGAAATACGGATTCTCCAGCAGCTTTGAAATCACTCGGGCGGATTTTCTAGTGTCCTCCATCCAAACCTCGTAGCCCGGCACATCGGGATCCGCCGCAAGGAACCCGCAGACGCCCGCCTCCGAAAAAGCCGCCGCAACCGCTTCCTCCGCGAGCTTCTCCCCGACCAGATCCGAGACAATCCCTTTCCTGCCGAGAAACCTCATCTCCGGAACCCCACCCTCAGTGAAGCCCGTGATCCTCACAAGATCCCCGCTGCGGTAGCGCATCAGTCCGCCCGAAGTGGAAATCAACACCTCACAGACCATGCCGATCCGCAATTTCTCACAGGCGAGATGGTTGCCGTCCTCATCGAGGAATTCATGGTAGTGGCACTCATGCGCCAGTCTCGCGGAACCGACTGGAATCGAAGTCACCCCTTCCGTTGCAAGCAGGCCTTTCGGCTCGATGGGCACACCGCCGAGCCTATCGCGGAGTCGAGGAATCCACCTGGCGCTGGAGGCATCCGCCCAACAGCTCACGAGCGCGAGCTGCGGCCAGATTTCCCGCCATGTCTTGCCGGGCCGCCGCAACGCGACTTCCGCATCGATGCAGAGTAAAAATGTCGGGCTCCAGACAGAGACCAAACTCAGATCCGGAGTCCTCAGCAGTTCCTCCGCCGTTTCCGCGAAGACTTCCGAAGCACCTCCCGAAAGCCGCGGCACAACCAGCCAGTCGGACAGCCGCGCCCCTATCGCGTCTGGGAAATATGCGCCATCGCCATCCAGCCCGACCGGCAAACCGCCCGCTGTCCTCCCCCGCGCGATCCCCGGCGGTGAGATCGCCCAATACGCCCTTCCTCCGAACACCTCAGGATAACTTTCGTGCCAGCCGCCCAGCCATGCCGCCATCCCGTAGGCGAAATCCTCCCGCAGCCCCTCGGTCACAGGGATCAGTTTCGCACCGGAACTGGTGCCGGAGGTGCACTCGAAGGCGATGACCTCCCCGCAAGGCAGCACGCCTTTCTCCCCATTCGCAACGCGCGCGATCCAATTACCATAGTCCTCGTAGTTCCTCTCCGGGACACGCTCCCGAAAATCCGCCTCAGTCCGGATCTCCCCGAACCCATGAGCCTTTCCGAACACCGTGTCCTGATGCCGATGGATCGAGGCGAGCAACCGATCCCAGGGACTCCCCGCCCTTTCCGGCATGGACTCCAGAGCCCCCAGCAATGCCCGCGCCGCCGCATTCATCGCACGCCTTCCAGCCCTTCGCGGAACGCCGTGAGCGCGAACTTGCGGAGATTCCCCGCGGACATTTCCGCCATGCACACAAGCTCCTCGCCATCGGCATGACCCGGGTTTCTCTCCAGGAAAAAATCCACCCACATATTCCGCTCCGGCACTCCGGCCAACTCCCTCCTGAGTTGACCCGCGCTCCGGGGAAATCGGATCACGCCCTCATCCGCCTTCCACGCATCGCCGAACAGTCCGCCCGCAACCTTGCCCGCAAGGTCTTCCAGAATCTGCTCCTCCCGCTCCGGATGCGGATGGAAACGCTTCGCAAACAAAGGCAGGTAACGGTAGGTGCGGTGGCCTTTCGAGATCAGGAACCAATACAGCGGCCTCCCGCTCCGCGCCTTCCGCTCCCCTGCCCGGCGGCAGAAACCTTTCACCAGTTCCTGCGTCCCCCAGTGCTCGCGGGCGATCACGGTATCTCCGGAAAAGATCACATCGCCCTCCGGCATTTCACCGCAGGGGTTCCATGCGATCGTCGTAAATCCGCACAACCGCCCCTCACCATCACGGAGCATGACCACTTCGTCCTTCCTTTCCAAATCCGCCCGGAAAGCATCCGCCGCAACCGCCTCATAATGCCGCTCCATCAGGGCGAACATTTCCGCAATCTCCGCCTCGGGAAGATCGGAAACGCGCACCACCTCGCTCGCGAGGCCGGTCTTTGTCATTTCAGGCATGCCGCGATGAGGATGGAGATCATCAGGTATTGGGAAGGCATACGGATGAAATCGGTCAGCAGGTTCAGCCTCGCATGTTCCGGCCCGTCCGGCACGAAATAGATCCCCTCGGCAGGGCCTGCGGTTTGTTTTTTGAAACGGAAGACGAAATAGATCTCGGCCACAAGGGTGAGAGCCGTCAGCCACAGCCAGATCCGCGTGTCACCGCCCCGCAGCAGAAGGACAACCAATCCGAGGTGAATTACATCATGGAAAATCCCATACGAGGTTTTCCATTTCCCCCTCGCACAAAGCGGGAGCTCGATCACCGTCCGCAACCCCATGGAAACCGCCAGATAGAGGTAAGTGGGACTCTGCAAGCAAAGCAAAACCGGCAGCACCAGCCAGAGCGCGGAAACATGCACCAGCCACCCCGCCTTCGCCCGCGAGATGGGGCCACCCAGCCGCTGCGGCAGCCGGTTCTGCCACGCATGAAAGATCGGCGCGAGAAAATGGAACCCTAGCAGCACCCAAGCCGCCCAAACCGGCATCGCCTCCACCGCATCTTGCCACGCCTTCATACCCGCAGCCCCTTTCTCTCCGGCGCGCGGCCTTCCAGAGATTTCCCGGCGATCAGATCCCGTATCCCGCGCGCGATTGCATCGGTCTCATGGAAAAGGAATTTCGCTTCCCCCGTCCGCTCGATGTCCTCCGTCTGCTCGCGGAGGATATCGACATCCTGATCCAGGATGCGCCCGGCGAAGGGTTTGAAAACGAGATTCACCAGCGCGCCCAGCGGCTCGAAGCGGAACGCCAGCATCGTGAACACCCGCGTCCTGTTTTCCGAAACCGGGGTACATTGGCTCATGACGACATACTGGCGCTTTTCACTCATCCGGTAATTCACGCGCGTGACGAAAGGCAGTTGGAAACGGTCGGTGTGACGGATCTCGCTGCCCTCCGGGACAAGCAGTTTCCCTATCCATGAGTCCATTCGCTCCTCGCCGATGAATTCCGCCTCGATCCAATCCGCCCCACCCGTGATCTCCAGCTCGATCTCCTTGCTCTCCTCACCCCGGAAAAGCCCGCGGTGCACATGCGCCGTGTGGGGGACATCCAGAAAGTTTTCCACGCAATGGAACGCCGCCGCCTCGAACTCACGCTCCATCAGGAAATGCCGCCAGCCCTGCTCCCCCATCCCCGGAAACACCGGCGGGCCAAGCTCGGAGTCAGCGCCATCCTCCGCCGGCATCCACACCCAGACGTAGCCCTGTTGCTCCCAAGCGATGTATGATTTCACCCGTATCGCGGAACAATCCCCAGACCCGCAGGCCGCAGGAATTTTCGTGCAGCGCCCGTCCGCCGCCCAAGCCCAGCCGTGGTAGGCGCAGCGCAAGCCGTCGTCGGTCACCTTGCCACGTGAGAGCGCGAGATTCCGGTGCGGGCAGCGATCCGCCAGCACCCCGATCCGCCCCTCCGCATCCCTGAAAACCACCAAGGCTTCCCCAAGCACCGTCCTTGCCACAGGCCCCTTGACAACCTGCTCCGCACGACAAGCGATATACCAATGACCCCGCAGCACACCTGCACGTTAGATCGCCGCAACCCCACATGGCGAACGGATTCGTTGTTTCCAAATCCCCCGTCCTCCTTACGATGTTGCATATGAAAGCAGCACGGTTCCTGCCACTGCTCCGCGACCGCGCGGATCTGAGGACGCTGCTGTTCGTCGCGCTCGCGCTTCTCCTCGCTGCGGGGAATTGGACGGGGCTGTTCCGCAACTTCCTGAGCGTGCCGCTGGCGTGCCTGTTCGCCTTCGTCTCCTGCACCGCGACTCACAACCAGATGCACCTGCCGGTTTTCCGCAGCCGGTTCTGGAATTCCATCTACCAGATCGCGCTTTCCTTCGCCATCGGCCAGCCGCCCACCGGCATCATCACCGCACACAATGAGAGGCATCACAAGCACACGGAAAGCGATCTCGACTTCGTACGGACAAACCTCGTCCGCTTCCGCTGGAACGCGCTGAACATCCTCCTGTTCCCCTTCGCCTCCATCGCAGCGATGTATCGGGAAAAACCAGGCGACCTCGCCGATTGGAAAGCGAAGCGCCCCCGCCTTTTCCGGCAGGCGGTGCTTGAGCGGGCGATCTTCTATGTAGTGATCGTGACCCTCCTCATTGCGGACTGGCGAGCCACCATCCTTTTCCTGTTCCTACCGTGGATCAGCGCACAGATCGCGCTGGTGGGCATGAATCTCCTCCAGCATCAGGATTGCGACAGCAGCTCGGAACACGACCACTCCCGGAACCTCACCGGAAAAGTGGTGAACTATTTCCTCCTCAACAGCGGCTACCACACCGCACACCACATCCGTCCGGCGATGCACTGGAGCAGGCTCCCGGAGTTCCATGAAAGCGAGATCGCTCCCAAAATGAACCCCGCCCTCAACCACCGCTCCCTCACCGGCCTTCTCGCCGAACGGTTCCGCAGGCCTCCCATTTCCCATGCAAGCTGAACTACCGGACCGCGAATCTTCAGCTCGCCCCAGTGCCCCCGCCCGGGAGATCGACTTCACCCTGCCGTTTTTCCCCGCCCGTCTCACCGCGCTGCACCATATCCCCTCGTGGCATCTCCTTGAAGAGCGGCACCGCACCCGCTACACACAGCTCTACGCACTTTATCTGAACGAGCAGACGGCATTCTTCGAGGAGTTGCTGGCAACAACGCTCCTTCCCGCGCTCTACGCCCGACCGGATCTCATCGGCGCGGATCTCGCGGAAAACCTCCGATGCTTCGAGCAGGAGGAGAGACGACACTCGCGCTGGTTCCGGCAAATGAACCACCGCATCGATCCCAAACGGTTTTCCATGGAGCCGGGCGACTACGTTTTCATCCCCTCCAATCCACGCCTCAACGGCATCGGCAAATGGTTCGCCGGAAAGCCGTTTTCGTTTCCCTTCTGGATCTGGCTCATCCTTCTCCAGGAGGAGCGCTCGATTTACATAGCCCGGGAGTGCCTCAACGAAAGCGGCCTCGAACCGAATTTCCGCGAGCTCCACCGCAAACACATGGCCGATGAGGTCGACCATGTCCGCTGGGACACCCAACTCATCGAACGGCTCTGGCTGCCCATGCCCATGTGGAAACGAGAGTTTCAGGCCGCAATCTTCGGTTGGCTCATGCGCGAGTTCTTCACCGTCCCGAAACGGGCGGCAAGGTCTGTGCTCGACGCCCTGCTAGGCGAGTTTCCAGAGCTTTCAACCATTGCCGGGCAACTCCGCCGCGAGCTTGCGGAACTCAAGTCCTCCCTCCCCTATCACGCCAGCCTCTACAGCCGCAACGTCACCCCGAAAGCCTTCGCCCTATTCGATTCGCTGCCGGAGTTTGAAAACATAGGCCGCTCACTACCCGCCTATGGAGAAGGGCGCCTCCGGCCCCTTAGCACAACCCCAGCGATCCACTCTCACTATCCTCCGCAAAAGGGCGAGACGCCCCCTTCTCCATACCCGCTCCCATCACGGCTGAACCTCCTCATCGCCGCCGCCCAGGTCATCGGCCTCCTCGCTCTCCTTGCGGCCACCTCCATCACCTCCGGCTGGGCGCTGGCCGGCCTCGCCATCGCGTATGCCCTCCTGATGAATTCCGGCTACGCCATGCTCCATGAAGCCGAGCACGGCCTGCTTCACGAAAACCGCCGCCTCAACGATACGGTTGGAGCCATCCTCGCCCTGTTTTTCCCCGCGCCTTTCCACCTCCTCCGCCAGGGCCACATCGGCCACCACCTGCGCAACCGCTCCGACGAAGAGGCATTCGATTTTTACTTCGAGGGCGAGAGCCGCATTTGGAAAACCCTCCAGCTTTACGGCATCCTCACCGGATTCTTCTACCTCACCGTCGTCCTCTCGAACCTCCTCGCCCTCATCCATCCGAACCTCCTGAAAGCCCGCTGGGCCGACTTCGACCGCCCGACCCGCGCCCTCCTCGACTCGCTCAATCCGCGCTACTTCCGCCTCATCCGCATCGAGGCCATCGCCGTTTTCCTGCTCCACGGCACATGGATCTGGCTCTGGGGGACGCCGGTCTGGAAACACTTTTTACTCGTCGGCAGCTTCGGCGTCCTCTGGTCCGCCCTCCAATACGTCCACCACTTCGGCACCGAGCGCGACGTCCTCAAGGGCGCCCGCAACCTCCGCACATGGAAGTGGCTCGATGCCCTCTGGCTGAACCACAACTGGCACCGCAACCACCATTCCCAACCTACCGTCCCGTGGGTGAATCTCCCGGAAATCACCCCGGAAAACGACGGCGAGCGTGGCCGCGTCCTCGCCGCCTACCTCCGCATGTGGCGCGGCCCCAGGCTTACGGATGAACGAATCGAAAACCATCATGCCGGAAAAATCATTCGCTGAGCACAAAGGCACGCAAGTCGCCATGCTCCTGCTCAATCTCATTCCGCTTTGCCATGCAGCAGGCACCGTCGCGTGCCTTTTCCTCCCGCTCATGTGGCCGCTGAAAATTCTCTCCGCCCTAGCTTTCCTTTACATCCTCCCCCTCGTCCCCGCCCGCATCCTCCGCGAATCGCTCCGGAGATCCCCTCCGGAAATCCCCATCGGCTCCCCCGCTTTCCTAAAATGGTGGGCCTGCTTCCAGTGCCAGGTGCTCTTCCTCCGCTTTCCCTCGCTGGAAGAGATCATCCGCCTCATCCCCGGTTGCTATTCCCTCTGGCTGCGGCTTTGGGGATCCCGCATCGGCAGGTTCACCTACTGGGCTCCCCGTACTTCCATCCTCGACCGCGGCTTCCTGGAAATCGGAGACAACGTGGTCTTCGGTGCCGGCGTGAAGCTCAACCCGCATGTCATGGAGAAGGGGAAACTCCTCCTCGCCCCCGTGAAAATCGGCGACCGCTCGCTCATCGGCGGATACTCACTGCTCACCGCCGGAACCGAGATCGCGGATGACGAAGCCGTCCGTGCGTTTTTGATTTCCCCGCCCTTCTCAAAATGGAAGGATAACAGACGAATCCGCGAAAAATCATGAAACCCATCATCCTGTTCCTGCTGCTCACCGCCCTTCCCGCATTTTCGCAGGAAGCCGACAAACAAGCCCTCCGCGACCTCAAGGCGATCTACGAGCGAGCCATCGCCGAAAAGGATCTCGAACTCATCAAGCCGCACCTGGCCGCCGATTTCACCGCCGTGATGATCACCGCAGATGAAGTTAAGGACTACGACGGTATCAAGGCATATTGGGCGAAGGTGGAGGAGTTCATCGGCGAGGACGGAACCTACACCGTCTCCGTCGAGCCGGATGACACGATCTTCGACGGCAACATCGCCATAGCGAAAGGCATCGCAAAGGAACAGGTCGTGCGCGGAGGGAAGAATATTGACCTGACATCGAAATGGACCGCCATCGCCCGCAAGGAAGGCGAAACATGGAAACTCGTCCGCATCCAGGCCAGCATCGACCCGGTCAACAACCCCATCATCACCGCTCTGAACAAAGGCAAACTCTGGGTGACCGGTGGGGTGGCCGGAGTCGTAGGGCTCGTCATTGGACTTCTGTTAGGGCGTAGGAGTAGGCGCGTCTCCGCGCCTTGAGTTCGGGGTGGCGTCTCCGCCACCTGTGGAAAAGTCTTTTGTCACTGCGGGTGGGACACCCGCTTGAACCCAAGGCGCGGGACGCACCTACTCCCTAGCGAACCATTGCGGATGCAATCCGCTGCCACTCTCCTATCTGATGATAGCCTCCGGTGGAGAACGGCCCGTATTCGCCGCTAGTCCCGTCCGTCCATTTCACATTCACCCGCACGGGTGACTTGTCGTCGCCCAGCCCCACCACGATGCGCCTGTCGCCCTGGGCGGAGAATCCCGAGACATTGAGTACATCGACGTGCCATTTTTTCCCTCCCTGGGAAATCTCCAGCACGCTGCCAACCGCATCGCTGGGCACCGCTTTCCCGTTTCCCCGCACCTCGAGACCGATCCACGCAGCGGATGAACTACGGCGGTTCTCGTAGAATGAGACCGGATCGAACTGCCGGGTGAGGACGAGATCCGCATCCCCGTCGTTGTCGAAGTCAGCGAGCGCCACCCCGCGCGAGTTCCCGAGCCGGGAAAGCCCCGTGACATCCGATGCATCGTGGAAAGTCCCGCCCCGATTCATCAGCACCCGGCTTTTCTGCGAACCCCAGATCGTGTAGCCCCGAGTGTCACCCCATTTGTCTGCGTAGGAATGGACACCGGGATCGCTGCGCGCCACTTGGCCGTTCACATACCAGTAGTCGCGCGGCTTATCGAAGCGGCGATCCATACTGTCGTCCACCATCCCGTTCGCCTGCACCATGTCCGGCCAGCCATCGAGATCGAGGTCGGCGACGCCCGCGCCCCACCCAAAACTTTCGGGATTCAGTGCTCCACGTTTCGCTGCCTCGTTGTGGAATAGCACGCTGCCATCCGCCATCCGCTCCGTCATCCACAACAAGCTTCCCTCCGCCTGCATCGGCGCGTGCACATTGGAGACCTGGATGTCCGGCGTGCCGTTGCGGTCGAAATCCGCGATGCTCGCATTCATCCCCTTGTAGGTGTCTTTTCCGATGGATCCGAAATGCGACCCTTCGATCCTGCGGAAACCTTTTCCCTTCTCGTTCAGGTAAAGGTCATCGGGGCCGAAGTCGGACGCCGCGTAGATGTCCGGCCAGCCATCGCCATCAAAATCCGCGGAGTTCAGTGCCAGCGTCCAATGCGTCTCCGGCATCCCGAGCTTTTTGATATCCTCCTTCGCAAAAGTCCCGTCGCCCCGGTTGCGGTAGAATTGGTTCAGCCCGCCGTTCTCCGCCTTGTGCCAGCTCGCGTGCATGAAATGGAACATACGGCGGTCGCCCTCATATTCCGGCCGGGGCAGGCGGAAGGGATTGAGCGGGGTCGGCTTTTCATAATCCGGCAGGTAGGGCGTCATCGAGTTTCCCAGCAGCAGGTCGAGATCGCCGTCGCGGTCGGGATCGAAAAACATCGCCGCAAGGCAGGTGTGGTGGCCGGTGATCCCTGACCGCTCCGTGATGTCGGTGAAGGCGATTTCCCCGGCGACAGAATCGTTCCTGAAAAGCCTGCTGCCGCCGAAACCCATGCCGATGAAAAGATCCTGGTCGCCGTCGTTGTCGATGTCCGCGAAGACCGCGCAGGATGGAAGACCATACTCGGCCGGATCGGCGCGGATCACATCGAGCGCGGGCAGTTGGATTTTTTCAAATGTCAGATCCCCCGTATTCCGGAAAAGCGTGCAGCGATCTTCCGCCCGTTTCATCGGCCTCGTCAGGAAAAGATCCTGAAGCCCGTCGCCGTCCACATCCGCCACCGCCGCCGCATCGCCCACCGAGAGAATCCATTTCCCGACATGCTGGAGACGCGGATCGATATCGGTGAGGATGGTTCCCTGCTTGGACGGGAAAAGATCCTTCTCCACCCACGTGAAGCCGGGACTTTCCGTCAGCCCGCGCGGAGTCCGATCCAGCGCGAATGCCACGCCCACCAGAACCGATGCCAGCACCGCTTTCCTAACAAGCACCCGCGATTCGGGAAATCCTCGAGCTTTGATCCAACCCCAAAGAAACCGCACCGTTTGCACCGTGAACGCCGCGTAGAAGAGCGTGTAGTAGCCCTGCATGAAATGGAACCCGAGATCCGCCACGGTGATCGCCGCCGCGATTCCGATCTGCGCTCCCTTTTTCGCCGGGGAGGTCGCCGGATCGGTCAGCATATAGAACACGAAAAGGAAGAACGCGGGAGCTGTCAGCGTCCCCAGCCAGATCGCCTCCGCAGGCACATGGTGACGCATCACCCAAGCCCGCAGCGCAGTCTGGGCGCAGTAGAAAACGAGGAACGAACCCACCAGCCAGCCGCGTTGGATCTTGCGGATGAACACCACCATCGCCAGCCCGCCAAGGAACATCGCGATCGCCCACGTCCCGCCCCATTGGTAGGCTGGAGCGGGCGAGATCAGCCCACCACCCAGCAGCATCCCCGCGATCACACCGAACAGCGCCGGATTATAGACATGCTTCCCGTTGAGCGTGAAAAGGTGCTTCGACCCGATCGCCAGAAGCGGCGGCAGCAGCGGCAGCCAGACATTCGATCCATAGTCCAGCAACAGCGCCAGCCCGCACCCGGTGATCAGCCCGCTCCACGGGAACTCCGTCCGTTTCCTGAAAAACCGGTTCGCCAGGAAATCCGCCAGCGCCGCCGTCACAACCACCATCCCAGCCTGCAACGGCGTACGCGCGAAACCGAGGAACGCCAGCCCGCAAATTAAGTAGAGCCCCAGCAAGCCAGCGAACCACGGCCTGGGATCCACATCCTTTGTAATCTCCGGTCTCAACAGCCCCATCCTGCCCCGCCCTCTACCTTTAGGCAATCGGCGATGTGAAAGTGGGATCCTTCTCTCACCCCACAAACAGCCCCACGATCGCGGCACTCGTCAGGTTCGAGAAAGTCCCCGCAATCACCGCCAGGAAACCCAGCCTCGCGATCTCAGAGCGGCGGTTCGGAGCCATGCCGCCGAGACCGCCGAGGAGGATGCCGATCGAGGAAAGGTTGGCGAAGCCGCAGAGCGCAACGGCTCCGATCGCCTGTGCCTTGGGCGAGAGCATCTCCTGCCATTTGATGTATTGAACGTAGGCGACGAACTCGTTGAGGATGAGCTTTTGCCCGATCAGGCTGCCGCCTTTCACCGCATCCTCCCACGGCATCCCGATCAGCCAGGCGACGGGCGCGAAGCACCAGCCGAGTATCACCTGGAGGCTGAGGTCTCCGTTTCCGAACCAGCCGCCGATCCCGCCTATCATCACGTTGAGAAGTGCGATCAGGCCGATGAAGGCGAGCAGCATCGCCCCGACGTTCAGCGCGAGCATCAGACCGGTGGATGCCCCGACCGCAGCCGCATCCACCACATTCGCCGGCTTCTCATCGCCTTCCGCGAAACCTAGGTTCCCCTCGTGCGGGACATCAACCTCGGGCTTCATCAGCTTCGCGAAAAGCAAGCCGCCCGGAGCCGCCATGAACGAAGCGGCGATCAGATAATTGATATCCACACCCAGCGCCACATACCCGGCCAAAATGGATCCCGCCACGCTCGCCAGCCCGCCGACCATCACCGCGAAAAGCTCGGATCGTGTCATCCGGGCAATGTAGGGTTTCACCACCAGCGGAGCCTCCGTCTGTCCTACGAAAATGTTCGCCGCCGCCGAGAGCGATTCCGTCCGGCTCGTTCCCAGCAATTTTTTCAGAGCGCCTCCCAGCACCTTGATCACCACCGCCATCACCTTCAGGTGATAGAGCACCGCGATGAGCGAGGAGAAGAAAATGATCATCGGCAGAACACGGAACACAAAGATAAAACCGATCGAAGCGGGCCCGTCCGTGGTCAGCGGGCCGAAAAGGAAATCGACGCCCTCTTTCCCAGCTCCGATCGCGTTGGTGACGCCGTTGCTGAGCCATTGCAAGGTCTCCCGCCCGGCCGGCACCGCGAACACGACGAAGCCGATGGAAACCTGGATCGCCAGCGCCGCGCCGACCGTCCGCCAGCGGATCGCCTTGCGGTTGTCACAGAGAAGATAGGCCGCTCCGAGGAGCGCGGCGATTCCAAGGAGACCGGTCATGGGACTGACAAATATCCGTTCGCGAACCGGATAGGAAGGGGAATAAACGGCCGCTCGGCCTGCATTTCTCCCCCTCCCGCAGGGGCACTCCCACACGTTCCGCCGGGATCTCAGTACGTCTCGGACTTCGGATAGACGTTGGCCTCGTCCTCGGACGCAGACAGTCTGGAACCGCCCTCGAACCGGTGCGCCTTCGACGAGATTGACAGGGTAGCGGACCTGGAGCCGTAATGGCGGGACGATGAATCTCCGCCCCGCTTTTGTTCTCGCCTTGTCGGCCTCCGCCTGCCTCGCGGCGGAAATCACCCGCGGCCCATACCTCCAGGTGGCGCGGCAGGACGGGATCACCATCGTCTGGAGAACCGAAGGCGAGCTTGCCAACCCGAAAGTGAACTATTCGCAAGACGGGAAGGTCGAGAGCGGAACATGCTCCGGCCCTGCCATCCTGGAACGCTCCGGGCTCAGCGGGGCGCCGCAAGGCGCATTCCAATACGAGGCGACGATCTCCGGACTCCTGCCCGGCACCACCTACCGCTACGATATCCTCGACGGTGCCAAGGCTCTCACAGGAAGCGGCCCGGAATATCGTTTCACCACCCACCCGCCCACAGGCAAACCAACCCCCGCGCGGATCTGGGTGGTCGGGGACTCCGGCACCGGCGAGGCGCACCAGATGCTCGTCCACCGCGCCATGGTCGCCTACACGGAGGAAACGAAACGCCCGCTCGACCTCTACCTCCACGTCGGCGACATGGCGTACGGCCAGGGCACCGATGCGCAGTTCCAGACGAAATTTTTCAAACCCTACAAGGACACCCTCCGCAACACCGTCTGCTGGGCTTCGATGGGAAACCACGAAGGGCACAGCTCGAATGGCCTAAAGGGCGTGGGGCCGTTTTTCGACGCCTATGTCTGCCCGGTGAAAGGAGAGGCGGGCGGGGTGCCCTCCGGCAGCGAATCGTATTACTCCTTCGACCATGGCGACATCCATTTCATTTGCCTGAACTCGCACGATATCGACCGCTCCCCGCAAGGCGAAATGGCGAAATGGCTGGTGCGCGATCTGGCTGCAGCGGAATCGCGCTGGATCATCGGCTTCTGGCACCATCCGCCCTACACCAAGGGCACCCACAACAGCGACACCGAGACCCAGCTTGTGGAGATGCGGGAATCCATCATGCCCATCCTGGAAAACGGCGGGGTCGATCTCGTCCTGAGCGGACACTCGCACATCTACGAACGCTCGATGCTGATTGACGGCGCATACACAACCCCCACCACCGCGAAGGGCGTTGTCCTGGATGACGGAGACGGCAAACCGGATGGCGACGGGGCATACAAGAAAAGCGAAGCGACCACCCCCCACAACGGCACGGTGGCGCTTGTGACCGGCCACGGCGGTGCCCTGGGCCGCAACAACATGGGCATCTCCCCTGTCATGCGCAGCATCGTGCTCGACCACGGCTCCACCCTCATCGACATCGACGGCGACACGCTCACCGGCGTCATGCTCGACCTACGCGGCAAGGAGCGCGACCGCTTCGCCATCGTGAAGCGCGGGACGGTGAAGCAGAGCGTCGTGGAAAACCCTTGGACGCCCGACGATTCCACGGCGGAGCGCACCGGAGCGGGCGTCCTTGGCGCGCCGAAGACCGTCGCGGATGCCGAGGAGGCCCGGAAAGCCGGAAAGCGAAATGTCCCTGGACTGATGCCGAAGGAAACCAGGGAAATCATCCCGCGCCACGCACAGTGGGACTACCTCGCCGACGGCGACGAACCGGAGACCGAAATGTGGACCCAGCTCGGATTCGACCCGAGGCAGGAGGGCTGGAAACCGGGAACGGCAGGTTTCGGATACGGCGACGGCGACGACCGAACGGAGCTCAAGGACATGCAGGGGAATTTCACCACGATCTACATCCGCCGTGAGTTCGAGATCCCGCCGGGTACCGACCTGAAACGCCTCGGCCTGCTGATCAACTACGACGACGCTTTCGTCCTCCACATGAACGGGAAAGAACTTCTCTCCAAGGGCGTCGTCCGCGGAAAGGACGGGCGCACGAAAGTCGAGAAACACGAGGCGAGCGGGGCGGAATACTTCTCGCTCGCGGAATTCGCCGGTGCCTTCCGTGAAGGGAAAAACATCATCGCCCTCGAGGGCCACAACAGCGGCAAGGACAGCAGCGACCTGAGCCTTGATCCGGCCTTGTTGCTGGAGACGGGCGAATGATCCGCCTCACTCGTAAACAAGATGTGCGGTGGCGGTGCAGGGTTCCGATGACTTGAAGCGGATCCAATAGGCTTGGAATTCCACGGGAAAGGTGTGGTTGGTTTCCTCGCCGGGTTTCACCTCGAAGGTTTCGTAAACGGACCAGCGCCCCTCACCCGTGAGATCGATCTCGGCTGAGATGGTGGTCTTCCTGTCAGCCCGGAGGGTGAGGGTTTTCCTGTCGTAGGCGGTGAGGAGGTAGGGATCGGAGGGGATGTCCTTTTCCACCGCGCTGCCCTGCCATGGGCCGCCGTGGCCGCGGGGCTTGCCGAGTTTCCAGATGTCGTCGATGGCTCCGGCCCAGAGGGCAACCTCGCCGCCGGCGGAGCGGATGATGTGGGGGTTGTCGGCGGGCGCCTTTTCCACGATGCCGGAGACGACGAAGAGGCCGCGGTAGGAGCAATAGTCGTGGACGAGGCGGTTGTGGGTGGCGACGGGACGGGCCTTGGCGAAGCCGCCGGCGTTCTCGGCGGGGAGTTCGTAGAAGGTGCCGTGGGCGTTGAAGAGGTCGCGCTCGGTGGCGACCTCGCGGCACACGCGGTATTCGTGTTTGTCGAGGGCGGGGTCGCCTTTCGGGAGGCGCCAGCGCTTGCCATTGTCATCGACATAGAGGACGGAGGCGGCGTCCACGGTGAGGATGCCGGTGGGGATGTCCGGCATCTTCTCGGTTTTCCGCCAGATGGTGGGCTTGAGTTGCAGCTCCGAGTCGAGCTCGTAGGTGCCGATGCGTTCCCCGGCGGCGTTCACGGCGTGGAAGCCGAGGGTGCGGCGGTCGCCGAAGGCATGGACGGCTCCGCCGGTGTGTGCTTCGCCGGGCTTGGCGATTCCGCCGAAGATGGCATCGGCCTCGGAGTTGCGGGTGTCAGGATTGTGGAAGGTGAAAACGGCGGAGGCCTTTTCGAGATCGATGGTGGAGGTGATGCGCGCCCATGCGCCGGTTTGGCTTTCCGCGAAGGGAACGAAGAGGTAGCCGGATGCGGGCACATCGACCTCGGCGAGCGGGGTCCATTCGCCATCGCCCTTAATGTCGGTCTCGATGCGGAAGGTGACTTTTTCCCCGGCGCTATGGGCGAGGTGAACGGCGCGGCGCGCGTAACCGGAGAAGAGGAAGGCATCCGAGGGCGCATCCTTTTTCACCGCTTCATCGACCCACACCGCGCCGCGCCCGATGGCGGGGCCGAGCTTGTCGAGCTGCGGTTCATCGACGAACCAGAGGTTGGACTGGGACTGCGGCGCTGGGACGTGGCCCTTGGCCTTGCGCTTGTTGAGGAACTCCGATTTCGCGGTGTCGTCGCACCCGAGGACGATTTTCCCGTTCCACTCCGCGAAGTCGCCGATGACCTTGAGGTAGTTCGAGCGCGGCGCGATGCCGGAGGAGTTTTTCGGGGTGAAGGTGGGCGGGAAATTCCAGAAGGTGCCGTGCATTGTCATCAGGAAATCCTTTTTTCCGATCTCGCGGATGCGGGGCCACTCGGTGTTCCAGCCGTGGGCGCCGTCGTAGGAGTGCGAGCCTTTCGGGAGGCGGTAGAAAGTCCAGCCGCTGTCCGGCATGCGGACGCCGAGGAGGAGCGAGCGGTGATCCCAGCCCACCGTCCAAATCGGGTCGGTGGCGGGGTTTGGGTTTCCATAAATGCCGCCGGAACCGGTGACTTCGGTGAACTGGTTGCGGCGGATGATGGTCCATTTTTCGGCCTTGCCGTCCCACTCGGCGAGGACGCCGGAGGATGTTTCGGGCTTGGTCTTAGCGTCGTTGCCGCGTTCGCCGTTGTTCGAATACACGTAAACGCCTTGGCCGGAGTAAAAGCCCTTTCCGTGGTAGCCGGGCAGGCCGGACTTGCGGGAGCTGGCTGCGTTGTCCTCATCGCCCCAGAGTTCGGTGACCTTGAGGCCTTTCGCGCCGATCTCGTAGATCCCCTCCTCCATCGTGGCCGTAACCACTTTTCCCGCGGGGTCGGTCAGGTGGCGGGCGGTGCCTGTGGGGCGGCCGAACATTTCCGTGTAGGGGATGGCGCGCACCTTCGAGTCGGCACCCACCGCGTAGGGGCCGATGAAAAGCTGTTTGGATTCGTTGTGGATGAGGCGGTTCGCGGGGGTGCCGCCTATGCTTTCCGGATGGATCGCCTGGATGAGATCCGGGGAAACGGAGTAGAGCTTGTCATCCGAGCCTTTGGGCGAATGCGGGGCGTAGGTCACGATCCAGAGTTTTCCCTGCCACGGCACCACCGCGCCAGTGCCGCATTCCCCCGAGGAATTGAACATCGTCAGGTGCGGATAGATCCCGCTGAGGGAAACCGGATCCGCCGCACGGACGGCAGGATGCAGGGACAGGAAGACGAAGAGGAGGATGCCGGATCTCATGGTTTTGATGATTTTTGCGGGTTCGTGGATTACCTGGTCACATTGCAGCGTTCGGCCCAGGCTTGCCATAGGGCTTTGAGCTCCTCCGTGCGTTCGGCGTCCTTTGCCGCAAGGTTCTTGTTTTCCGTGGGGTCGCTCCTGAGATCATAAAGTTCCCATGGCGCTTTCCTCGAGCCGACGGCTTTCCAATCGCCGCGGCGGACGGCCTTTTTCCCGAGATGTTCCCAGAAAAGTTCGCGCTCCTGTCCCGGATCATCAGACCTGAATACTGGCGTTAGGCTTATCCCTTCCATCGGATTGATGGGTTCTCCGGACACCGTTTCCGGATAGCTTGCGCCGGAGATCTCGATCACGGTGGGCATGATGTCGATGACATGGCAGGCGGCATGGCGTAGCTCTCCCCTTGCGGCGATACCCGCCGGCCAATGGGCGATGAGAGGGGTCGCGATCCCGCCCTCGTGGGTGTGCATCTTGAATTTTCGGAACGGGGTGTCGGAGGCGTTCGCCCACTCCAGTCCAGCGCTTGCGTGGGAAAGGCCTGTGCCGATCGGTGCGCCCTTCTCGCCGTTGCTGAACCCTCCCGCGCCGCCCTCGGCGGAGCAGCCGTTGTCGGACAGGAAGAGGATGAGGGTGTTCTCGAACTGGCCGAGTGCCTTGAGCCTTGCGACGAGCTTGCCGGTGTTCTGATCGATGGAGTCGATCTGCGCAGCGTAGATCTCCATGCGGTGGGCGAGATCCCTGCGCTCGGCCTCCGGCGTCTCCCCCCAGGACTTTGCCTCCGGATCGCGTGCCGAGAGCGCGGCGTTTTCCGGCACGATGCCCATCCTTTTCTGTTTCGTGAAACGCGCCTCGCGCTCGGCATCCCAGCCCTTGTCGAAGCGGCCCTTGTATTTCGCGATGTCTTCCGGCTTTGCCTGCAGCGGCCAGTGCGGGGCGATGTGGGCTAGGTAGAGGAAGAAGGGCTTTTTCGTTTCCGTGACGGCCTCGTCGATGAAGCCGATCGCCTGGTCGGTGAAATCATCGGTGACATACAGGTCGTCGGGGGGATCGATCTTGTTGTCGTTGGAGAAAATCTCGCGTTTTTTCGAGAGCATGGAGTCCTTGAAATAGAATCCGCCCCCGCCGGGCGAGCCCCAGAAGCGGTCGAAGCCGCGATCCGTGGGATAGTGGCCTTTGCCTTCGCCGACATGCCATTTGCCCGCAACCAGCGTTGTGTAGCCTGCCGGCCTGAGGGCTTCGGCGATGGTCACGCAATTCCTGTTCAGTTTGCCGCGGTAGCCGGGCTTGCCTTCGTCAGCGGTCATCGCACCGACACCGGCCTGATGGGAATAGAGCCCGGTGAGCAGGGAGGCGCGCGTGGGACAGCAGCGGGAGGAGTTGTAGAAATTCGTGAAGCGAAGGCCTTCCGCGGCCAGCGCGTCGAGATGGGGGGTTTCGATTTCCGATCCGTAGCAGCCAAGATCGGAGTAGCCCATGTCATCGGTGAGGATGACGATGATGTTCGGCTTTTCCGCTGCGGCAAGATGGGCGACGGCGATCAGCAGTGCAATGGGGAGGCAGGCAGCGAATTTCATGATGCCAGCTGTACCGCATACGCGGGACGGATCAAGGGCCGTATCGCCTTGCCGCAGCACCGGCCTTCTGCCCACAATTCCCTTGAAATGATGAAGACAATCCACATCGCGGCAAGCATCGCGGCAAGCATCGCTGCGGCCGCCGGCATCGGCATTTGTGAAACACGGGCCGCTGAGAAACGCCAACCCAACGTGATCCTGATCATGACCGACGACCAGGGCTACGGCGAGATCTCCGCCCACGGCAACCCGGTTCTCAAAACCCCGAACCTCGACACCCTCCACGGCGAGAGCGTGCGACTGACGGATTTCCACGTCGATCCCACCTGCTCGCCGACTCGCGCCGCCCTCATGACGGGGCGCTACTCCACCCGCACCGGCGTATGGCACACGATTAACGGACGCTCCATGCTGCGCCCCGACGAGCTGACCCTCGCGGAACTTTTCAGGGCGAACGGCTACGACACCGCCATGATCGGCAAGTGGCACATGGGCGACAATTTCCCCTGCCGCCCCCAGGATCAGGGCTTCGCCCACACGGTCTGGCACCTCGGCGGCGGCATCGGCAACGGCCCCGACTTCTGGGGCAACGACTACTACGACGACACCTATCTTGTGAACGGGAAACGCGAGAAGTTCGAGGGCTACTGCACCGATGTCTGGTTCCGCGAGGCCGCGAGCTACGTGGAACGCAACAAGGACAAGCCCTTCTTCCTCTACCTCGCCCCGAACGCACCGCACGGCCCCTACTTCGTCCCGGACAGATACTCCGCCCCGTACATCGCCGCCGGACTGCCGGAGACCATGGCGAAATTCTACGGCATGATCGCGAACATCGATGAGAACATGGGCAGCTTCCGCGCCCACCTCGCCAAGCTCGGCCTCGCCGAGAACACCCTGCTCATCTTCATGACCGACAACGGCACCACCGCCGGCTGGATCGACCAGGGCGCGGGCTACGAATATTTCAACGCCGGGATGCGCGGCTGGAAAAGCTCCGCATGGGACGGCGGCCACCGCGTGCCATGCTTCTGGCACTGGCCCGCCGGGAAGCTGGAGGGCGGGCGCGATGTGCCGCAGCTCACCGCACACATCGACGTGCTCCCGACACTCGCTGACCTGTTAGGGCTGGAAAAGCCCGACGGCCCTGCAATCGACGGCGTTTCGCTCAAAGCCAACCTGCTGGGCGGAGACGCGGCGCTGCCGGAGCGCACGATCTTCGCCCACGTGCAGCGCGCCTTCCTGCCGCCGAAGTGGGAGAACTCCGTCGCGATGAACCGGAAATGGCGGCTGATCGACGGCAAGGAACTCTACGACATCGCCGCCGATCCCGGGCAGAAAAAGGACATCGCCGCCGCCCATCCGGAGGTCGCGCAACGCCTGCGTGCCGATTACGAGACATGGTGGGCCTCGCTGAAACCCGCGATGGATCACACCGTGCGCTACGTCCTCGGCGGCGAAGAGAACCCGATGACCCTCGCCAGCCACGATTGGCTGATGCCGGGTGTGGAGCAAGCAGCATGGCACCAGAACCAGATCAAGCGCGGCGACCCCATCAAGGGTCCATGGGCGGTGGATGTGAAACAGGCGGGCACCTATGCCATCACCCTACGCCTCTGGCCGGATTACCTGGAAAAGGCCATGCATGTCACCGAAGCCCGCCTGGCAGTCGCCGGGGTGGAGGAAACCATCGCCGTGAAGCCGGAAGCCACCGCCGCCAGCTTCCGCGTCACCCTCCCCGCCGGCCCGACCATGCTCGAAACGACGCTTATCCGTGCCGATGGCAAACAGTCAGGCGCCTATTTCGCCCGCATCGAGCTCACCGGGGACGCCGCGAAGGAGTGACGCGCCGAGCGGAACTGAAGCCAGCTTCAAAGGACACCGTTCAATCCCAGCCCTTCTCCTCCCACTCGCTCATCGGCTTGCCTATGCCGGTGACGATCTCCGCCGGGATGAAAATGACCTCCCTGTCCTTCTTGCTGGCGGGATCGAGCCGGAATTTCACGTTCCGCCTCGTCTGCGAGCCCTCTGCGACGACGATGATGTCCGCGAAGACATCGAGCGCACCGTCCACCGAGGGTTTCACATCCAGTTTCGCGGGAACCTCGAAGACCGCCCTCACCTCACCGGGCGCATAGGATTTTTTCCTGACGAAATCCCTCCTCTCGCCGAGCCATTGCTCCGGGAATTTCTCGTTGCGGCCTGTGATGGAGGTGACGGTGCGGATGCCCTGCACATACATCCTCTCGTGGACACCTTCCCTGCCAACCGCCTCGATGCGCCAGCTGAACGGGCCGTCCAGGTTCGCCACGCCCACGCCGACAACCATCGCGCTGAGCGCGTAGGAACCGCCGCTGGTGCCCTCCGGCCTGACTTGCATGGAAACGCGCGCACCGCCGATCTCCGCACCGCCACCCGCCTGTCCGTATGTACTACGGTTTCCGTAGAATCCCATGCAGGAGGGAAGCGCCAATGCCGCCACGCAGGCGATACCCATCGTTTTCATGCCCCTGCGATAACGCGGCGGCTCACCCGAAGAAAGCCAAATCCCCTCCCAGGGAAAATTCCGCCAGCTCCTCCACGGAAGCGACGGAATCCACCTGGCAGAGCCTCTGCCGCAGATCCTTCGCGCCGGGAAAGCCCTTGCAATAAGCCATCAGCCGCCCGCGCATCGCCGTCAGCGTCTGGCGCTCGTTGCCATACCTGCTGCTCTCCACCGCCATCCGGCAATGGCGCAGGATCATCTCCCATCTTTCGGTTAGAGGCACCGGAGCCATCACTTCGCCGGTCTGCAGGAAATGCTTCGCCTCGCGGAAGACCCAAGGGTTCTGCATCGCCGCCCGGCCTATCATGACCCCGCTGACCGCCGTTTCCCGCTTCCGTTTGGCGAGATCCTCACCGGTCGCGATATCGCCGTTGCCGATCACCGGCACGCCCACCGCCCGCGCCACCGCGTCGATCGTTTCCCAATCCGCCTCGCCGCCGTAGCCCTGCGCCCGTGTCCGCCCGTGCACCGCGATCGCCTGCATCCCACAGTCCTCCAAGGTCTTCGCCACCTCCACCGCGTTCACCGAATCCGCATCCCAGCCGATCCGGATCTTCGCAGTCACCGGCACATCCATCCCCACCGCCTTATGCACACCCTCCGCCACGCTCGCCAGCAGCGGGCAATCGCGCAGCAGCGAGGAGCCGCCGTTGCGCGAAACCACCTTGTTCACCGGGCAGCCGAAGTTGATATCGATGAAATCCGGAATCCTGCCCGCCAGACCCTTGTCGATGATCTTCCGCGCCGCCTCCCCCATCCTCTCCCCGTCCGCCCCAAAAAGCTGCACCCCCACCGGCCGCTGCCCCTCGTCGAACTCCGTGTATTTCCGCGTCCGCTCATCCGCCTGCATGATCCCCTCCGCGGAGACGAACTCCGTCACCATCACATCCGCCCCCATCTCCTTGCAGATCCTGCGGAAAATGAGATCCGTCACCCCCGCCATCGGCGCGAGATACAATGGGAATTTCCCGTCTGAGAACCAGTGAAGCACGACCGCAGGATAGCACCGCCGTCAATCCGCTCGGGCCTGTGTGTGCATTCCCGTATTTTTCACGGAACGCATATCATATCTTCACACAGCCCGCCCATGGTGCGGGCGTGATGAAAACGCTCCACAACACCTGCCTGGCCCTCGCGATCGCGGCGGCACCGCTCTTCGCCGCGAACGATGAATCCGCCTCACCCTATTTCCAGATCCACGGCGATCACCGGGCGGATGTTTTCCCGCTCAAGGAAACCCATGCGGAGGTGACGGTAGCGGGAACCATCGCGGAAGTGACGCTGACCCAGACCTACACGAACGACGGCGAGACACCCATCGACGCGACCTACCTTTTCCCCGCCTCCACCGGCGCGGCGGTGAACGGGATGACAATGACAATCGGCGAGCGGGTGCTGACGGCGAAGATCCGCGAGAAGGAACAGGCGAAGAGGGAGTTCGAGAAAGCGAAGGCGGAGAACAAATCCGCAAGCCTGCTCAGCCAGCAGCGCCCCAACCTGTTCCAGATGGAGGTGGCGCGCATCATGCCCGGCGATGTGGTCAAGCTGTCCCTACGCTACAGCGAGCTGATCAAGCCGGTGGGCGGCACCTATGAATTCGTCCTGCCGACCGCGATCGGCCCGCGTTTCACGGGGGAGGGGAAAACGGAAGGGTTCACAGCAAACCCGCATCTCGGCGATCACGGGAAAACACCGTCGCGCTTTTCCGTGGATTTGAAAATCGCGACACCGCTGCCGCTTCGCTCGCTCACCTGCACGCAGCACGAGGCCAAGATCACCTATCTTGACAAAAGCAGTGCGAGCCTCGAACTCGCGCCCACCGCGCCGGATCGGGATTTCATTGTTCGCTACCGCTTGGCCGATGAGAAGATCGCCTCCGGACTGATGTTGCACCAGGGCGATGGGGAAAAGTTTTTCCTACTCCAGGTCGAGCCCCCGGCAATCGTCGGTGAGCGCGACATCCCGGCCCGCGACTATGTGTTCCTGATCGATGTCTCCGGCTCGATGCATGGTTTCCCGATCAACCTCGCCAAATCGCTTTTCCGAGAGCTCATCGGCAATCTCCGACCCACCGACACGTTCAACGTGGTGCTATTCTCCGGGGGCAGCGAGGTGCTTTCATCCACACCGCTCGCCGCGAATCCCGCGAACATCGAGAAGGCCACCGGGCTGCTCTCGCGCCACAGCGGCAGCGGGGGCACGCAGCTCATCGAAGGGCTGCAGACGGCCATCGCGCTGCCCACGGGCAAGGACATCTCGCGCTCGCTCATCCTCATCACCGACGGATACATCAGTGCGGAGCCGGAGGCTTTCGAGCTGATCCGCAGCGGAGCGAACGGCACGAATGTTTTCCCACTCGGCGTGGGCAGCAGCGTGAACCGACACCTCATCGAAGGGCTGGCGCACATCGCCGGCAACGAGAGCTTCGTGGTGACGAATTCCTCGGAAACGCAGGATGCGGTGAAACGTTTCCGCGATGCGGTCTCCAGCCCGGTGCTGACCGGGATCACGGTGAAGAGCGAGGGCTTCCAAAGCTCGGATCTCCAGCCCGCGCAGCTCCCCGACCTTTTCGCGAACCGCCCGCTGACCTTGATCGGGAAATGGAATGGCGAGCCGGAAGGAACAATAGCCCTGAGCGGCATCACCGGAGACGGGAGAAGCTACACCCAGCGCTTCGAGGTGAGCGAGGCGGCCGCGAACCCCGAAAACCCCGCCCTCCGCACCCTCTGGGCGAGGGAAACCGTGCGCAGCCTCGCCGATTACGCGGAGCTGACCGGCAAACAAAGCATCATCGATGAGGTGACGGAAATCGGCCTAGAATACGAGCTGCTCACTCCCTACACCTCCTTCGTCGCCATCGACGAAAGGCCGCGCGAGGACACAAGCCCCGCCGTGCCGGTGGCACAGGCGCTGCCGCTGCCAAAAGGCGTTTGTTCAGGAGCCGGCGGCAGCGTGCCGGAGCCGAACACCTTCCTGATGATCGCCCTGGTGCTCGTCGCCACCGCATTGCTCCGCATCCGCTGAAACGGCGAAGGGGCATTGGGAACCCGTGATGGATACATCAGGGGATGGCCCGAACGCCACCACCACCCGGGCAAGCAGGAACGAATCTCGAATCTCCCAATCTCCAATTCCCTTCCGATGATGAAACGCCGGATCCCCGTCGCCGCCCTGCTGCTCGCCGCCGTCCCCGTGCTCCGCTGGTATGCGGCGAGGATGCAGGACGGCGGCGGCGAGGCGGCGGGATTGGTGCCGCTACTGTTTGCATCGTGCTTCTTGTTCCGCGCCCGCAGGGAAATCGCATCAAGCACCATGGGGCGCGGCTCCGGCATTGCGGTGCTGCTCGCCTATGCGGTGTCATTCCAGTTTTTGCCGCCGCTCATCCGGGCGGTGATGTTCATCGTCGCGGTGGCATTGGTCACGGGTGTCTGGAGGAAGCCGGGGATCGTGCTGCTGCTCATCCTTTCCCTGCCTCTCGCCGCTTCACTGGATTTTTTCTTCGGCTACCCGCTGCGGCTGGTGACCTCGGTAGCGGCGGAAAACCTGCTCGGCCTGGCCGGGCTGGATGTGGGGCGGGAGGGTGTCGTGCTGTTGCATGGTGAGAACGTGGTCGGGGTCGATCCGGCGTGCAGCGGGCTGAACATGCTGTGGACGGCGGGGCTCTTCACCGGGCTGCTTGCATCCGCCTTTTCCCTGGGCTGGAGGAAAATTTTCCCGCTCGGTCTCGCCGCCCTCGCCATTTCCCTCGCCGCAAACAGCATCCGCGCCAGCCTGCTTTTCTTCCCGGAATCCGGGCTGATCGAGATGCCGCACATCCTGCATCCTGTCATCGGCCTGGTCATCGCTGCGTTGGCGCTGGCCGGGCTTGCGAAGCTGGCGAGGGGTCTGGCGGACAGGGAAAAACCAAGCGCTGCGCCGCCATCCCCACACAGCCCGCTCGCCCTGACCATCGCCGCAGTTTGTGCCGCCGCCGCGCCTTTGTTCTCGATGGCAAAACCCCCGGATGAAATTTCCAGCGCCCCGCCGCTCCACCGGTTCGGGGGACAGCCGGTCACACAGGTTGCGCTGACTGCGGCGGAGGAAAATTTCTACGCGGACTTCCCCGGGTACATCGCGGTGTATGAGGGCGATGGCTTCAAGCTCACCGTCCGCCACGTCACCCGTGCAACCCGCAAGCTCCACCCCGCCTCCCACTGCCTGCGGGCCGAGGGATTTTCCATCGGGGAAAAAACCACCCGTACCGATGACGCGGGCGGGCACTGGCTCACCTACACCGCCACGCGCAACGGCATTCCCCGGACAGTCCGCGAGCGCATCCGCCGGGCTGAGGGCGGCGGACAGTGGGCGGAAATTTCCGCATGGTATTGGAGCGCGTTTCTCCGCCCGAGCGACGGCCCGTGGGTGGCGGAGACGGTGATTGGAGCGCAGTGATTCCTTTTTACATTTCCCGCACGGGACATAACCTCACCTGCAAATGGACAGCGGGATCAAGGAACGGCTCGATGAATTCATCCGGCGCAAAGGCCTGCGCCGCACCGTGCAGCGTGACCAGATCGTCGATGTGGTTTTCTCCAAGGACGAGCATTTCACAGCCGACGAGCTCTTCGACCGCGTCCGCAAGGTCGATGGCGAGACGTCCCGCGCCACCGTCTATCGCACGCTCGGCCTGCTGGTGGAGGCGGATCTGCTGCGCCAGATCGATCTCGGCGAGAGCCAGGTGACCTACGATCCGAATTTCCTGGAGAAACCTTCGCACAACCACCTGGTCTGCATCGACTGCGGGAATGTCGTGGAGTTCGAGGATGGCAACGTGGACATCCAGACGGATTGCGTGACGCGGCGGCTCGGTTTCAGGCCTGTCAGGCAATCGATCAAGATCGAGGCGAGCTGCGAGCAGCTGCGGCTCAAGGGGCGCTGCCCGAACCTGATCGCGACGCGCCTCTCCGGGAAACGCCTGCGCCGCAAACGATGATCAAGCCGCGCTTCGAGGCATCGCCGCTGGTGGCCACGGGGGATTTCCGCAAAGCCCTCGGTAAATGGTTTTCCACGGACGGTAAGGATTACCCATGGCGGCGGACGCGCGATCCTTACTCGATCCTGGTTTCCGAAATGATGCTCCAGCAGACCCGTGTGGCGACGGTGCTGGGAAAGGGTTATTACACGCGTTTCCTCGCGGAGTTTCCGGATGTCGCATCGCTCGCCGCTGCGGATGACACCCGCCTGCTGAAAGCATGGGAAGGCCTGGGCTACTACCGCCGGGCACGGATGCTGCGGAGTGCGGCGGCGGGGCTTCTGGAAATCCACGGCGGTGTTTTCCCATCGGAGGAAAAAGCACTCCTCGCCCTCCCCGGCATAGGCCCCTACACGGCGGCGGCACTGCTTTCGTTTTCCTTCGGGAAACCCTCCGCGCTGGTCGATGGCAATGTCTCCCGCGTCCTTGCCCGGTTGATGGACGACGCGGAGACCATCGAATCCTCGGCCGCCGTCAACAGGCACCGCGAATGGGCGCTCGCCCTCTGCGATCCGCAAAACCCCCGCATCCACCACTACGCCATGATGGAGCTGGGCCAGACAGTCTGCCGCCCCGGCGTTCCGCTTTGTGAAATGTGCCCGGTGTCCCGTTTCTGCAAAACCCGCGAGCCGGAGAAACTGCCGGAGAAAAAGAAAGCCCCGGCCATCACGGAAATCACCGAACATGCGATCTGGAGCCGCGACTCCCAAGGCCGCATCCTGCTCCACCGCGAAACCGGAAAACGCCGCAACGGGCTGTGGAAACTCCCGCTGAGGAACGCGGATTTCTGCGCACCGCTGGCACTCATTTACGAGGCCAGCTACCCGATCACCCGCTACAGGGTTTTGCTCAAGGTGCATGCAGCTCATCGTCCCGGAGTGGAACAGGGCGAAGAGTGGATCGACCCGCTGCGGCTGGAGTCCCTGCCCCTTGCCGCGCCGTTCCGCAAGGCGCTCGGGCGGATCTCGGCGGATTTTTGAAATCGGGTGTGACTCCCCTCCGTAGCTGTGGTTTCCTCTTCCGCGAATGGTCAGACTTTTCCTGAAAACGGGCGCAGCCCTCACCGGCTTTCTCATGCTGGCATGTTCACCGGTGCCGCCGCCCCAATCCGCGAATCCGGCCATCCCCGGCGAGACCGCGAGGCAAATCGTGCGCGAAAGGCTCTCGGCAGTCGTCGTCACATCGAAGGACGGGCTGGGCAGCTGGGTGGACAGGAAATTCTCCAGCTCCGAGGCTCCGAAGGATGCCGACGGAGGCTCCGCCGCCCCGATCACGGCAGACGGATATTTCCTCACCGCAGACCACGTGCTGGCGCGCTCCGATGGGAAAAACGTATTCATCATCTATGGCAGCGGCGGGAGGATCACCACCTCCAAGGCGCGCATCGTCTGGCGCTCGGGGTCGGACGATCTCGCGCTGCTCCACATCCCGCGCAAGACACCCTATTTCTACCAGTGGACGCCCGCCGACAAGTGGCTCACTCCCGGCCACGGCATCATCCACGGCGGCATGGCCACGGGCTTCCGCACCTCTCCCGGCCGCCTTCGCACCGCCCTCTCGCCGGAAGGCGCGTTCACCGGCAACAGGCCCTTCAAGATCGACATCCCACTCCAGCCCGGCGACAGCGGCGGCCCGGTCGTTGATGCGTTCGGAAACCTCGTCGGCATCAACTCCGCCGTGGAATTCATCATCCCGCTGGAGACCGCGATTTTCATCGACTCGGAGGGAAACCGCCCGAACACCAGGAAGCTCGCAGCCATCATCGGGAAAGACCGGGGCACACGCTGAGGGACGCAAGCATGAAGCACAAACCGACAGCCGCCCTCCTCGCCGCCATCGCCCTTGCATGCGGCTCCTGCATCCCCGTTTCGAATTCCACATACATCATGGGCACCACTGCGGCCGCGAACGACCACATCATGTTCGTCCGCCAAGCCCCCCCGACCTTCGGCTTCCGGCGGCTGGCCGCGCTGTCGATCCGCCACCCCGATCTCGCGGCCTTCACCCGCATCCACGGCATGCCGGACTTCCTCGCGGAGACCAACAAGGGGGACAACCGCTACCTCATCCTCTACTACCTCGGCCCGCGCAAGGCCTTCGCCTGCCGCACGGATTCCGGGAAGTCCTCTCGCGTCGAGTTTTCCGGCCCATACCCCGTTACGGAAAGCGAATACAAGACCCTCGCGGGGCTGCGCTAACAGGGCTGCGAATCCGGCTTGCCAAGGCCGCACGGCGAATCCATACATTTCCAACGGATGGCGAAACCTTTCTCACAGCTGGAATTCCGCTTCCCCGCATGGTTGCGGCCCGCCAAGCCGTCCCGGAAAAGCAAGCGCCAGCCAAGCGCCGCATCGGGCTGCGACCCGGGCATGACCGCATGGTGCCAGGAAACCGCCGCTTCCCTCGGGCTCCCGGAGCTCGCCCGCAAGGTGCGCGTCTCATGGAATCCCCGGATGCGCACCACCGCGGGCCGCGCCTGGTGGCCAGACCGCAGCATCGAGATGAACCCCAAGCTGCGCGAGATCGCCGATGCCCAGGTCTGGAGGACGCTCAAGCATGAGTTCGCCCACCTCATCGCCTACGAGCGCTGCGGGCGGCGGCGCATCGATCCGCACGGCGCGGAGTGGCGGGCGGCCTGTGCGGAGCTGGGCATCCCGGATGAAACGACCTACCACAACCTCCCGCTCAAAGGCCGCAAGATCACGCGCAACCATTTCTACTCCTGCCCATCCTGTATGGCCGTGATCGGCAGGGTGCGGCCTTTCCGCCGTGCCGTAGCCTGCTACTCCTGCTGCCGGAAATTCAGCGGCGGCCTCTACGACAACCGTTTCCGGCTCACCAAGACGATTGGCTGAATCCGAATTTTGGACAAGGCGAGCCGGATGTGCCGCTGTTCCGGTTGCAAGCCCGGTGCAACGGGCTAACATCATACCATGACCACCTCATACCTCTTCCAGAACACCGCCCTGATCTACGGCTTTTCGCCGACGATCATCATCATCTTCGTGGCCACCGCCATCGCCAGCTGGCTCGTGAGCAGCACGCTGAAGCGCCGCTTCAACGAGTATTCGCAGATCCCCATCCGCTTCACCGGCGCGCAAATCGCCGAAACCATGCTGCGCGAAAACGGCATCAACGATGTCCGCGTCATCAGCACCCCGGGCAAACTCACCGACCACTACGATCCCACCACCAAAACGGTGAACCTCAGCGAGGCGGTGTATGGGATGAACAACATCGCCGCCGCCGCTGTCGCCGCCCACGAGTGCGGCCACGCCGTCCAACACGCGAAGGCATATGCATGGCTCACGATGCGTTCGAAAATGGTGCCCGCCGTCCAGTTCGCAAGCAACGCCATGAACATGCTCCTGCTCGCCAGCATCTTCGCATCCGCGATGTTCGCCTCGCCCGCTTTCCTCTACGGCTGGGTCGCGCTGTTCGCCGTCACCACCCTGTTTTCCGTGGTCACGCTGCCCGTCGAGTTCGATGCCAGCAAACGCGCCCTCGCCTGGCTCGAAGGCTCCGGCGTCTCCTCGTCCATGGATCACGAGAAATCGAAAAACGCCCTTTTCTGGGCTGCCATGACATACGTGGTCGCAGCGCTCGGCTCCATCGCCATGCTCATCTACTACGCTTCGATGCTGCTCGGGCGCAGGGACTGAACGCAAACCACGTGCATCGCAACTAGCCGAAGTATCGCGGCTCGTTACCCGGCTTCCACTTGATGTTGCAGCCGCTGCTCGGGATGCCTTTCTTCGGCACCTCGCCGTCCAGCATCTTGGCAACCGCTGCGCGGAGATCGTCGCCGGTCGCGGTGCCGCGCCCCGGCCTGCTTTCATCGAACTGACCAGCATACATCAGCCTGCCCTCCGCATCGAACAGGAAGAAATCAGGGGTGCAGGCCGCGCCGTACTGCTTGGCGATGTCCTGGGAACGATCCAGCAGATAAGGGAAACCCCAGCCGCTCTCCCTCGCGAAATCCTTCATCGCCTCCGGTCCGTCCTGCGGGTATTTTTCCAGATCGTTCGAATTGATCGCGACCGTGCCCACCCCTTTTTCGGAAAGCTCTTTCGCAAGCTCGCCGAGCTTTTCGGCCAGATGAATCACGAAGGGGCAGTGGTTGCAGGCGAAAACCACGATCGTCCCGTTCTTGCCCGCCACATCCCTGATGGCGTGGGTTTTTTTCCAAGCATCCGGAAGCTCAAAGCCCGGCGCGTTGTCCCCATACCTCAACTCGAATGTCGATGTCACTTCAGCCATGCAACAGGATTAGACCTTTTCCTGGATACTGCAACCCGTGTCTTCCTCTCGATTAGGGTTTAAAATGTAAGATTTAGGGTTTACCCAAGTCCTGTGCTCACACCGGAGGAGAAAGCCCGCTACTCCCGCCACCTCATGATCCCCGGGATCGGCGAGGCAGGGCAGTTGCGGCTGAAAAACTCATCCGTACTCCTCATCGGCACCGGCGGGCTCGGCTCACCCGCCGCCCTATACCTCGCCGCCGCAGGCGTTGGCCGCCTCGGGTTGGTGGATCCCGACACCGTCGATCTCTCCAACCTCCAGCGCCAGCTCCTACATTCCGACTCCACCATCGGGAAGCCCAAACTCGATTCCGCCGCCGCCCGCCTCCGCGATACAAATCCCCACATCACCATCGATCTCCACCCCGTCCGCTTCGCACCGGAGAACGCCATCCCCATCGCGGAAAACTACGACATCATCCTCGACGGCTCCGACAACTTCCCCACCCGATTCCTCGCCAACGACACCGCATTTTTCCTCAAAAAGCCCCTCGTGTATGGCGCCATCCACCGCTTCGACGGCCAGATGACCGTCTTCGCCCCCCACCTTGGAGGCCCGTGCTACCGCTGCATGCTTCCGGAAATCCCGGCGCCCGGCGCCGTCCCCTCCTGCAACGAGGCAGGAGTCCTCGGCGTCCTGCCCGGCATCATCGGCTCCCTCCAGGCTATGGAGGCCATCAAGCTCATCCTCGGCACCGGCGAGCCGCCGCTCGGGAAAATCCTCATTTACGATGCTCTCCGCACTTCCTTCCGCTCCCTGAAACTGCCCCACGATCCCGCTTGCCGCCTCTGCGGGGAAAATCCCACCATCACTTCCGTCAGCAATGCTGAAACCACGGCAGATCCTTCCTGCCAAACCACCGATCCCAACATGCAAACCATCACCGCCGCCGAACTCAAAGCCCGCCTCGACTCCGGCGACCTCAACGCCCTCCTCATCGACGTCCGCGAACAAGAGGAATGGGACGTCGTGCACATCCCGCAGGCAAAGCTCGTCCCTCTCCAGACCATCCCCACCTACGCGCCCAACCTCCCCAAGGACACCCAGATCATCATCCACTGCAAGGCCGGCATGCGCTCCGCCAAAGCCTGCGAATACCTCACCTCCCTAGGCTTCGAAAACGTGGTCAACGTCACTGGCGGCATGGACGCGTTCCAGAAACTCTGATCTGTCCCTTCGAATCGAATTCTTCACCTAATCTGGCGGTTTCCTCTTCCATTCGCCACGGATCGCGTCCATTTGCGGCGGAGTTCTTATGTCCACTCTCCTCTCCGCGAACGAAATCCGCCTCGCCTATTCCTACCAGAATCTGCTCGACGGCGTCACGCTGGCGGTCGCAGCCGGTGAAAAGGTCGGCCTTGTCGGGCGCAACGGCTGCGGCAAAACCTCACTCCTGAAAATCCTCACCGGTGAATCGCAGCCGGATTCCGGGGACATTTCCCTCCGCCGCGGCATCCGCACGGGCTACCTCCCTCAGGAGTTCGAGCTCGATCCCGAGCTCTCCGTCCACGAAAATATCGCCCTCGGTGCCGCTGACATTGTCGAGGCGATCCGCCGCTACGAGAACGGCGACGGCACGGAAACCGAACTCCACGATTTCCTCGAATTCATCGACCACACCGATGGCTGGAACCTCGACGCCCGCATCCTTTCCCTCTCCAACGCCCTCGGCACACCTCCCCTCGAATCCCCCACCAGCCCGCTCTCCGGAGGGGAAAAACGCCGCGTCGCGCTATGCCGCGCCCTTGCCTGCCAGCCGGATCTTCTTCTGCTCGACGAGCCGACGAACCACCTCGACGCCGAATCGATCCGCTGGCTGGAGGACGTCCTGAAAAACTTCGCCGGAGCCGTCATTTTCGTCACCCACGACCGTTACTTCCTCGACGTCATCGCCACCCGCATCATCGAGATCGATAACGGCAAAGCCTACTCCCACCCCGGCAACTACACCGCCTTCCTCGAATCCAAAGCCATACGCCAACAGATCGCCGAGCAATCCGAGGCAAAGCGCCAGAAATTCCTGAAATCCGAGCTCGAATGGGTGCGCGCCGGAGTCAAGGCACGCGGCACCAAACAACAAAGCCGCCTCGACGCCTATTACGAAGTCGAAGGCCAGGAAGCCCCGCCCGAAGAGCGGGAGATGGATCTCCTCCTCCCGCCCGCCGCGGATCTCGGGAACGTCGTCATCGAGCTGGAGCAAGCGGGCGTGAACGTCGGCACGGAAAAGCACCCCCGCTGGCTCTTCCGCCACCTCGATCTCTCCATCCGCCCCGGCACCTGCACCGGCATTGTCGGGAAAAACGGGGTCGGCAAGACCACTTTGCTGAAGCTCTGCCTCGACCAGCTCCAGCCCACCGAAGGCACCGCCGTCCTCGGGAAACGCGTCAAGATCAACTACATCGACCAGACCCGCATGCAGCTCGACGGCACCGGCTCCCTGTTAGATGAAATTTCCGACGGCAACGAGAAAGTCCAGTTCGGCAACGAGATGCTCGGTGCCCGCGCTTATCTCCGCCGCTTCCTCTTCAACAACGAGCGCATCAACGAGCGCGTCGATCTCCTCTCCGGCGGCGAACGCGCCCGCCTCATGCTCGCAAAAGTCCTCAAAACCGGCGGCAACCTCATCGTGCTCGACGAGCCGACCAACGACCTCGACCTCCCCTCGCTGCGCATGTTGGAAGAGGCTCTCTCGGCCTTCGGAGGCAGCATCCTGGTCGTCTCCCACGATCGCTATTTCCTCGACCGCATCTGCGACCAGATCATCGCCTTCGAGGACGGCGGCATCCACGTCACCCCCGGAAACTATTCCTACTACCTGGAAAAGCGCCAGCAACGCGAAGCCGCCCTTAAGAACGAGGCGAAGGCCTACAAAGCCCTAAAGCCAACCGCGCAGAAGCCCACGGAAAAGCCCCGCAAGCTTTCCCAGAAGGAACGCGCCGAACTCGATACCATCGAGGACAAAATCTTCGCCGCCGAGGACGAGGTCACCACCATCGAGCACCGCATGAACGACCCCAAGTTCCAGCTCGAGCATTACGAAAAAATCCCCGCCGAAATGGAAAAACTCGAGTCCGCCCGCGCCGCCACCGCCGCCCTCTACGCGCGCTGGGAAGAACTCCAGGCCATCGCCGATGCGGAATGAGCAAGGAGGGGCTGCATTCTGCTGCCCGGCAACCCAAGCAATATGGAGAAGGGGTCGGTGTGCCCCCTTCTCCATATTTATCCTGCGGAAGAATTCCGCCGCTCCTTGCTGGAGAGCCGCGCTTTCAGCCGGCTTTTTCATAGCTTGAGCAAAAGCCTGCCAAAGGCGCGGCTCTCCATCACCTGAAAATCTCTCACTATCGAACCTTGACGCATGAAGCTCAGAAAACATTTTCAGAAAACACCTCCAGCACCGGATTCGACCTCCTCTTCACCCCGACTCCCGGTTGCAGCTACACCGTCCAGGCCAGTCCGGATCTTTCCCTTGGAAGTTGGAATCCCGTTCCCGCGACGATGACCGGCTCCCCGGTGACCACCGCCACCGTCCTGAAATCCGACCTCCCGGCCAACGCCACCCGCCACTTCTTCCGCCTCGTCCAAACGGCCTCCCCAGCCCCGTGACCTAATGGAGAGCCGCGCTTCCAGCCGGCTTGTTTCTTCTTTCGGCCAATCGATAGCCGGCCACAGGCGCGGCTCCCGATTCCCTGACAAGCCCTCCCAAGAACACTTGCGCGGAGTTTCTCAACCCAAATTGCAAGTTGCCTGAGGCAAAGAGTTCAGGCATGTTCATCCCATGACCATCACCCTGCCAGATGATCCCGCGTTGCAGGATTTCACCGAGGCGGACATTCGCCTTGACCTGGCTTGCGCACTTTTCGCAGCGGGTCGCATCTCCCGCCCCATTGCCGCCCGCATGGCTGGTATGGACTTGCACGACATGGACCGTGAATTGCAGCGCCGCAGGATATCCGGATTCACTGAGGAAACACTCGATGAGGATATGGCCGCACTGAAAACCCTTTTCCCCCGGTGATCGTCGTCACCGACACCTCGGTGATTCTGAACCTATGCCTTATACAACGGGCGGAGCTGCTACCTCAGCTTTTCGGAAAAATCATCTGCCCACCTTCGGTGCGCGCGGAGTTTGAAAGGCTTGCGAAGTACGACCCAAGGTTTGCGGGACTTTTCTTTCCCGAATTCATCGAAGTGAAACCAGTGGGAAAGATACAGCCCGAACTGGGTGCAAACCACAGGATTCACCCAGGAGAGATTGAAGCGATTTCCCTAGCACTCGAATCGAACGCGCAGGCTCTACTCATCGACGAACGCGCGGGGCGCCAAGCCGCAGCGGCCTTGGGACTGCAATGCATCGGAATCCTTGGCATTCTGCTCCAAGCCAAATCCAAGCGGCTCATCGAATCAGTCTCCCCGCTCATCGCGCAACTGGAATCACAGGGCCAATTCTGGATGGCTCCCGGATTGGTAAAAAGGATTCTGGAACTCGCAGGCGAAACCTGATCCATCGAGGAGCGGATGAACGACCCCGAGTTCCAGCTCAGCAACTACGGGCAGGTCGCCGCCGAAATGGAAAAACTCGAGTCCGCCCGCGCCGCCACCGCCGCCCTCTACGAGCGCTGGGAAGAGCTCCAGGCGATCGCGGATGCGGAATGATTTCATTTCCATTAGGCGAACAACACATTCGGCTTGTGGAAACCGGTGGATCGGATAGAGATGCGATTCATGAAAAAAGCCCTCATTGCTTGCGGTGCGGCCATTATCCTTTCCGTGCCTTTGGACGCGGAAACCTGACCCGCAACGGCGCTGCGGGAGATCCCGGGATTTCCGGTTCGGCACCCGGCCAGGCAGGCGGTTCCGGAAGTAATGGAGAGGGTTTCAACGAGTCCGTAAATTCACCGGACGACGCCAACAAGACCCTGACCATCAACTCAGGCCCGGGAGGCACAGGAGGCTCCGGAGGAAGCAACCCCCAAGGGACTGGCGGAGGCGGAGGGGCTGGAGGCAACGGAGGATCGGCGGTGGGAACTGCGGAAATTTCCCGCGATGCCGCAACCCAGGTTCTTTCCATGACACTCGTAGGCGGCGGCGGCGGACAAGGAGGCAACGGGTCAAACCGCGCAGGTGGCGGTGCACGGGGGGGAGACGCCGGAGATGCAAGGGGCACCGCAACTTTCACGGCCGGACCGTCCACAACCACCCAGAACGCGACCCTGAACATCAATGGCGGAGCTTCCAACAGCGCAGGCTCAGGACACATCGACACCCTAGGGAACACTGGTGGCACGGCGGGGCGAGCAAGGAGCGGAGGAAAAGCGATCACGAGCCTCACCATGCAGGGAAGCACGGCCACCACCACCCAGCAGGTGAGCATTTCATCGACTGCGGGTGCCAGCGGATCAAACGGGCTTGGGGCGGGCGTGCCCATCAGCCTTTCAAGCGACCCGAGCCATTCCATCGGATCCGAGCTTGAGTTGGATATTTCCACTCCGGCCAACAACGCCAGCATAGCTATCAACGCCACCTCACGCGGAGGAAACGGGGTGGGCCGTCCGGATTCGGTCATTGGCGGGCCGCTTCCTTCACGCGGGGTGCTGCGCCCGTCACGGGTCGAAGCAAGCGGACAGAACTCCTCGATCTCGGCCGGCTTCTCGGTGGCCGGAGGAAACTGTTTCGGATACACGGTGCCGAACCAAGGGATCAGCGTCGCACTTCCCGGCGATTTCCCAAGCATAGCCCGTGGCGCTTCGCCACTTGCCGAGCCGGTTGACCTCTCCGCCGGACCGGGCGGCAACATCACCTCAAGCATGAGCCTGACGGGCGGAAGCGGGGGCACGGTTTTGACAAGCACCGGATTACGTCCGGGGGATGGCGGGCGGGTCGAAGTTGGGGAAGCACTCCTTAGGGCCGTATCCGCAGGCGGGAACATCACCCAGACGGTCACCGGAAACGGCGGCACCGGGGGATCTGCCACCTCAAGAAACGGCACCGGCGGGCATGTGTCCCTGTTCAACACCATGAGTGCGGAAACCAGCACTGGGGAAATCACCCTCACCCAAAACGCGAACGGCGGAACACTCGGCGGAAGGGCCGTTTCCCATCTTGATTTCGATGGAACCAGCTCCGGCATCCTCACGGTCACCACGGCCGCGACCGGTGGCCAGGTATCGAGCAACAGCTCCCTGAACTCCTCGCTTGGCTCAGGGGAGGCCACCACCATCATCCGGGGCATCGGTTCCAATACCACCGCGAATGCAACCGCCAACGGAAACACTGCATCGAGCCAAATGTTCGGCGCATTTGCGAATGCGACCTCCGACGCAACCGGGCCGTCGAATGTGAATTCCATCGCCACTGCACGCGCAGGAAGAGGAGTCATCCACGGAAAGAGCAAAGCCACCAGCTTTGCCAAAGTGACACAACCGGGAACCGTCGCGAGCGCACGCGCATCCACCAACGGGGACTTCGGTGCGCAGATCTGCACCGCCGTTTCCGAAGGTCATCCGTCGCTCCCTGTTTCATGGATCACCTCCACCTACTCCGCAGACCGCATCAGCCGGGGTGGCTCGGATACGTCTAACTTCGCCGCCACAGGAGCGAATGTCCGAAATAGCGCCTTTGCCACGAACAGCACACGCGCCGCATCCTTCGATGACCAGGACGCCACACAGAAACAGGAGGCCGTTGTCGGCCCCTTCGGCACGAATCCTGTCCCCGCCGGACTTTTCAATACGCTCACTGACGAGAAGCATCTGATGTCAGTCCGATTCACCCAAGGCGCGAACACCCTCGTTTATCCGTCCGGGCTGACCACGACTCATCGCCACGGCGGAGCCTTCCGGCTGCGCGAGGGAGGCTCGGGAGGCAGTCTCATCATGTCAGGGCTTGGTTTCACGCACTCGGGAAGCGGATTTGATTCCGGCGTGTTCCGGTTCCGGAAAGACGGCGCAACGGTGATCGAAATGCCTTTTGCAAATCCATCCGAAGCCGCCGCGATTTTCTCCAACCAGACCCTTACACTCGCAGATCTCTCAAGCGCAAACGCCGGGACGGTTTTCTCCTGGGAAGTGGAAATCACCACCTCCGCCGCCGCGCAGGGATACGACGGAAATTTCCTCCTCTCCGCCACCTCGAACACCGGGCTGCCCATCGCCCCGCCGCCGGCGCCCACCGCAGGCCTCACGCTGCAGGGCCTCACTCTCGCCGCGGACTTCTCGGATGCCTTCGCCCTCGCGAACAGGTTCGGCGGAACCGTCACAGGCGGAGCGCCGTTCTCAAGGATCACCATCGAAGCCTCTTCAGACCTTGGTCAGATCGATCCGTGGACTCCAATCCGTACCGTCACAACCGACAGCCAAGGCATGGTCGCGCTCGACCCCCTAGCCGACCCCGCCGACCCTGGAGCCGACAAGATGTTCATCCGCGCCCGCGCAGATTGAACGGAAAGCGCGGAGACAAAAATGGTGAAAGCCTTCTGTTGTTCTCTGCTTTCCTTGCTAGCCGATTTCCAGCTCACCAACTACGGCAAATTCCCACGGAAATGGAAAAGCTCGAGTCCGCCCGCGCCGCCACCGCAGCACTCTACGCCCGCTGGGAAGAGCTCCAGGCGATCGCGGACGCAGGGGAATGATGCAATGCAGCGGGTTGGTTTCCCCAATCACACCCCGACCAAGAGCGGCGTCCCGTAGGTCGTGAATCCGGTGGATTCCTCCACCTGGATATCCAGGATCTCGCCGGTCAGGCGGTCGGCATCACCTTCGAAGATCACGATCTTGTTCTGCGGCGTGCGTCCGCTGAGGGTGGAGGGGTTGTGCTTCGACGGTCCCTCGCAGAGAACCTGCTGGACGGTGCCGACGATGGCCGCGTTCTTTTCCTTGGCAAGGCGATCCACGGTTTCGAGCAGGCGCTGGTTGCGCACTTCCTTCACGGCCTCATCGATCTGGCCTTCCATCTCCGCCGCCGGGGTGTCCTTGCGTTTCGAGTAGCGGAACACGAAGGCGTTGTCGAACTGCAGGCGCTCCACCGTATCCACCGTGGCTTGGAAATCCTCTTCCGTTTCACCCGGAAAGCCTACGATGATGTCGGTGGTGATTGCGATGTCCGGCCTGGCCGCGCGCATCTTCTCACAGATCTCGACGAACTTCGCGTTCTTGTACGGCCGCCGCATCAGTTTCAAAATCCGATCCGATCCGCTCTGCATCGGGAAATGGATGTGGGACATCAGCTTCGGCAGATAGGTGAACGCGGCGACGAGATCGTCCCGGTAGCCGATGGGATGCGGCGAGGTGAAGCGGATGCGCTGGATGCCATCCACCTCGTGCACCGCCTCCAGAAGCTGCACGAAAGGTGATTTCCCATCCACCTTTTCAAATTCCGTGCGCCCGTAGAGGTTCACGATCTGGCCTAACAGGGTAACCTCCTTCACACCCTGCCCGGCGAGGAATCCCACTTCCTTCACGATGTCCGCAATCGGCCTGCCGCGCTCCTTGCCGCGCGTGTCCGGGACGATGCAGAACGAGCAGCGCATGTTGCAGCCCTGCATGATGGAGACGAAGGCGGACGCGTTGCGCGCCTTGGGAAGATGGTCCCGGATTGTGTTCTGGGAATCGGCTTCCTCCGCGATGTCGCAAACGGAAGTCCCGGTGAGGGAAAGCGCCGGATCGTCCATCCTTGCCTCCATGCGGCGCTTCAGGATGCCGTCCACATACTCGAAGACCTTGTGATACTTCTGGGTGCCGACCACCACATCAAGGTGCGGGATGCGCTCGAAAAGCTCCTGTCCGCGCGATTGCGCCATGCAGCCCATGAAGCCATAGACGACGTGCGCGCGCTTCCTACGCTGCGCTCCCATGATGCCCATTTTCCCGAGCGCCTTCTGCTCCGCCTGATCGCGCACCGAGCAAGTGTTGATCAGCACCGCATCCGCATCCTTTTCGGTCTGCGTCAGGGTGTAGCCGCCCTCGGTGAACATCCGCGCCACCTGCTCGGTGTCGCGCTCGTTCATCTGGCAACCGTAGGTCTTGAGGTAAACTTTCGGCATCTGGGGAAAAGGGTCACGCCAGCTTCAGGCGCTCGTCGGATTCGATTTTCTCGGTGAGCGCGGGGTATCCGCCAACCACCTGCATGTTGAAGCAGTGCAGATAGACGGTGAAAATCTTCGGATCGAACACATCGACGAGCCTGTCCACGGTCGCGTCGAGCCGCTCCTTGTCGAGCGACCTCGGAAGATCGCCGACCACCGATCCCTTGCCATCGTGGGGGATGCCGAGGCCGTCACAGAACATGCCGAGCATGGATTGCTGGCCCGCCAGCAGGTAGGCCTGCAGGATCTGATCCCCGATAGCGTCGCAGGCCTTGATCTGGAGGGTCTTGTGGATCCACGCATATTGCTCTCCGAGCGACTTCTTCTGGACAAAGACAGGCCTGAGCTTGCGGTTTGCGGCCAGCGTGGAGACGGCGGATTTGTAAACGTTCTTGTCGTTGGCGCGGAACCAATCGAGGATGGCGGAGACTACGGCTGGATCGACGGCGGTAAAGATTTCGTGGGATTTCACTGTGCGGTGCTTTGGATGGGCGGGTAGTCAAATCGCTGCTCCCCCATTACGCAACACTCTTTCAACACCTGTCCATACCATCCCCAGGCACGGCGAAACTGGCGATCCCGGGAAATTTGCCGGATTTGATTACCGAAAATCGGAGAAACAAGCCAGTTTGGGCTTGCAACTCCGGCGGATCTCTGTTTTCAAACCCAGCCCGCCACCGTCCACCACCATTTGTTTTGAGCGAAAAAGCCCTGCCAGCCGTACCCGAGAACATCGTCTCCTTCGGCCAGGCAAAGCCAACCTCGCAACTTCCCGGCTCCACTATGAAAAGCGATCTTGTCGAACAGGCCTCTGAAATCGTCACCGACCCTCTGGTCCTCATCAACCTTGTTTCCCAAAGGGTTCGCCAGCTCAACAGCGGCCGCTCCCCTTTGATCCCGACCCGCCCGAGCATGGGCGCTGCTGACATCGCACTGACGGAAATCATCGAGGGCAAGATCAAGCTCATCGAGCGCCCGCTTCCCCAGTAAGGAGGGCTCACGCCTCCCATGAGCGCCGAGATCGCCACCAACCGCAAGGCCGCACGGGACTTCCATATCCTCGACAAATACGAGGCCGGGCTGGAACTGAAAGGCACTGAGGTCAAGTCGATCCGTGCCGGAAAAATCAACATTTCCGATGCCTTCGCCCGCGTCGAGGGCCACCAGGTTTTCCTTTATGGCTGCGATATCCAGCCATGGCAGACCGCCGGGGAATGGTTCAACCACCAGTCCAAGCGCCCGCGCCGCCTCTTGCTCAACAAAAAGGAGATCCTCAAGCTCTCCGCTGAGACCGCGATCAAGGGCTGCACCCTGCCGCTGCTTCGGATGTATTGGAAAGACCGCCGCGTGAAGGTCGAGATCGGTGTCGGCAAGGGCAAGACCCACTCCGACCAGCGCCAGGATCTGAAGAAAAAGGTCGAGATGCGCGAGGCGCAGCGCGAGATGTCCCGTTTCAACCAGCGGTGATTCCGGCGCCCAGCGTTGCAAAGCCCGTGACGGGCGAAGGGGCCATGGCTGAAGCTCCAATGCGCCATGGCGGGATAATGCTCCCGGGGCAATTTGAAATTTGAGCTTTGGATTTTCGCTGCGCACCATGCCCCGGTGATCGCCCGCGTCCTTATCGACGGCCCCTCGGAGCTTGTGTTCGACTATGCCATCCCCGACGGCCTGCCGGTCGCGGCGGGCTGCCGAGTGCGCGTGCCGATACGCCAGAAAACCAGCTCCGGGACGGTGCTTTCCGTAAACCCTCCGCCGGAGCAGAGCGAATTCGCCATGCGGGAGGTGAAATCGCTCGTCGAGCCGGAACCGCTCATCACGCCCACCCTCATCAGGGTGGCCCGCTGGATATCCGACTACTATGGCTCCAGCATCGAGAGCGTCATCCGCTCCATCCTGCCGGAAGCCGTCCGCACCGAGGACAACTCCGCCAAGACCCGCCGCATCGCCACAGCCTTTGATAAGCCGGATCCGGAAGAACTGGCAAAGCTGGAAAAACGCGCTCCCAAACAACACGCCATCCTCACACTCCTGCTCGCGGCGAAAGACCGCACCCTACCCACCACGGAGCTTGGCGAATCCTCCGCCCCCTCCTTGAAATCCCTCGCATCCAAGGGCTTCATCAAAATTTCCAGCGAGGAAATCCGCCGCGACCCCGAAGCCGCCGAGGAAATCATCCCCTCCAAACCCCTGACACTCAACGACCAGCAACAGGAAGCCTTCGAAAAAATCAAATCTTCCCTTGGCGGACTTGGCGACTTGGCGGCCCAACCCATTTTGCTGCTCGGCGTCACCGGCAGCGGCAAAACCGAAGTCTATCTCCAGGCCGCTCAGGCCGCCCTCGACATCGGAAAGACCGTCCTTGTCCTGGTCCCGGAAATCGCCCTCACCCCGCAGACCGTCCGCCGCTTCAAATCGCGCTTCTCCCACCTCACCGACCAGGTCGCCGTCCTCCACTCGAACCTCTCCCATGGCGAGCGTTACGACGAGTGGCACCGCATCCGCAAAGGTACGGCACGCATCGTAATTGGTGCGAGATCCGCCGTCTTCGCCCCGCTCCCGGATCTCGGCCTCATCATCATCGATGAGGAGCACGAATCCACCTACAAGCAGGAAAACGTCCCCCGCTACCAAGCCCGCGACGTCGCCGTCCTTCGCGCCGCCTTCGAGCAATGCGCCATCGTCCTCGGTTCCGCCACCCCTTCCCTGGAGAGCTGGCAAAACACCCTTTCGGGAAAATACCGGCTCCTCCGCCTCGACAAACGAGCCGACGCCCACTCCATGCCGCTCGTCCGCGTGATCGACATGCGCCTGGAAAAGCAGAAACAGAAAGGCCAGGTCGCCATCCTCTCGGACAGGCTCCGCAGCGCCCTTGAGCTGCGCCTCGAAAAAGGCGAGCAATCCATCCTCTTCCTCAACCGCCGCGGCTTCGCCCGCTCCCTCCAATGCCACTCCTGCGGCCACACCTGCGAGTGCCCGCACTGCGCCGTCGCCCTCACCTACCACCGCACCGATGAGCGCCTCGTCTGCCACGTCTGCGGCCACCAATCCATCGTCCCGAGGAAATGCCCGGAGTGCAAAAACCCCGGTATCGCCCTCCAGGGCTACGGCACCCAGAAGGTCGAGGAAGTGTTGCAAAAAGTCCTCCCCGCCGCCCGCTTCGCCCGCATCGATGCCGATGCCATGCGCCGCAAAAACACCCTCCGGGAAATCCTCCGCAAATTCAAATCCCAGAAAATCGACGTCCTCATCGGCACCCAGATGATCGCCAAGGGCCTGCATTTCCCCAATGTCACATTGGTAGGGATTTTGAACGCCGACCTCGGCCTGCACGTCCCCGACTTCCGCGCCGGCGAACGCACCTTCCAGCTCATCACCCAGGTGGCGGGAAGAGCCGGGCGCGGCGAGCTGGAGGGCGAGGTCATCGTCCAGACCTACACTCCTCATTCGCCTTCGATCCAGTTCGCCAGAAAGCACGACTTCCATGGTTACGCCGAGCAGGAGATGGAAATGCGCCGCCAGTTCAAATTCCCCCCTTTTGCCCACTGCGGAGTCCTGACCGCCCGCTCCAGCCATGAGCGCCGCGCCGAATTCACCCTCCAGACCCTGCACCTGCGCCTCAAGGAAAACCTCCCCCACGGCATCACGCTCGGGGAAGTCCTCCCCAGCCCCCTGATCCGCTCCCACGACCAGTTCCGCTTCCAAATCACCCTCCGCTCCCAAAAAGCCCGCCCCCTCACCAACCACATCCAGACCGTCCTCAAAAAAACCACCCTCCCCGAGGATGTCACCGTCGTCTTCGACATGGACGCCTACAATTTCTCCTAGCGGCGATGTGGGGGGCGATCTTCGGTCGCCTTTTCCCTATTTGACAGCAAGCCGGCAAACCAGCTGACATGGTACGTTGAAAACCACCATCGAGCTCCCACCGGATCCCATACGTGAAAGGAAGCTCCTGGCCGTCCGCGAAAACCGGAAGTTCATGGATGTCGTCGCTGACTTGCCGAAACGCGGCCTCGTGGCAGGGAAAACCAAGGCTCCAGGCGATTCGTTTTTTCCGCTCCGGAAGACGCCCCCGGAACGACCCAGGAGCCGGCCCAGCGACAGGCCTCCTTGGAGCAAGACCGGGCTTGCCCTGGGTGCGGAAACGCCTGCAAACCCCACGACCATTCGGCACAACGCAGTTGGAGGCATTCGCCATTTGTATCCTCCAGGCAATCAACGATCTGGAGGATCGTCACCGTCGTCTTCGACATGGACGCCGACAACTTCCCGAAGCGGAGATCACTCCGTGCGTAACGAAAAAGCCGGTGCCCTTGCGGACACCGGCTTGATGATTGTTTGGCATGGCGGCTAAAAACCGCCGCCGCCACCTCAGGCGAGCGGAGTCGTGACTTCCTCGACCGGGCCGTTGGCCTCGGCCTCGCGTGCCTTCTCCTCGCGGAGCCAGGCGCGGCGCGACATCTTCACGCGGCCTTTCTCGTCAACGCCGAGGCATTTCGCGGTGAGCAGGTCGCCCTTCTTGACGACGTCCTCCACCTTCTCGACGCGGCCTTCGGCCAGCTCGGAGACGTGGACGAGGCCGTCCTTGCCGGGAAGCACTTCCATGAAGGCGCCGAATGCGGTGATCGAGACGACGCGACCCGTGTAGGTCTGGCCGACTTCGATTTCCTGGAACATGCGGTCGATCATCTGCTTCGCGCGCTCCAGGCTTTCCTGCTTGGATGCGTAGATGTGCACGGTGCCGTCGTCCTCGATGTTCAGCTCTGCGCCGGACTCGGCCTGGATGGCCTTGATGTTCTTGCCGCCTGGCCCGATGAGCTCGCCGATGCGATCCTGCGGGATCTTTACGGAAACGATGCGTGGTGCATGCGGGCTGAGTTCCTTCGGATTGGTGATCGACTCGGCCATCTTGGCGATGACTTTCGTGCGGCCTGCCTTGGCGATGTGGATCGCTTCCTCAAGCATGGCGATGGGGAGGCCGGGGAGCTTGAGGTCAAGCTGGTAGCCGGTCACGCCTTCGTCGGTGCCGCAGAGCTTGAAGTCCATGTCGCCGTAGAAATCCTCGGAACCGATGATGTCCAGGAGCATCTTGTGGGCTTTCAGCGAGCCGTCTTCGTTCTGCTCGGTGACGAGGCCCACGGAGATGCCGCCGACAGGGCGGATCAGCGGGACACCGGCATCAAGCAGGGCCATGGTGCCTGCGCAAACGGAAGCCATCGAGGTGGAGCCGTTAGACTCCATGACCTCGGAGGAAACGCGCATCGCGTAGGGGAAATCCGCCTCGGCGGGGATCACCGGCTCGATCGAGCGCTCGGCAAGCGAGCCGTGGCCGATCTCGCGGCGGTTGATGCCACCCATGCGCCCGCATTCGCCGACGGAGAAGGGAGGGAAGTTGTAGTGGAGGATGAAACGCTTCTCATCGACACCACCTGCGTAGTTGTCGAAGTGCTGCTTTTCGTCGGCAGGTGCGAGCGTGACGATGCCGAGCGCCTGGGTCTCGCCGCGGGAGAAAATCGCGGAGCCGTGGACGCGCGGCAGGGTGCCGACCTCGCCGTAGAGCGGGCGGAGATCGCCGATCTGGCGGCCGTCCGCGCGCACGCCTTTTTCCATGATGGAGATGCGGAATGCCTTTTTCTGGAGGTATTCGAAGGCTTGCTCGACATCGAAGTCGGTCGCCTCAGGGGCGCGCTCCTTGATGGCTTTCTCAACCTCGTCGCGGAGTGCGCCGACTTTCTTGGCGCGCTCGGTTTTCGAAGCCGCGTAGATGGCTGCCTCGATGCGGTCGCCGGCGATTTCGTAGGCGATCTCAAGGAGGTTTTCCTTGGCGACGGTGAGTTCGTACTCGCGCTTGGCCTTGCCGCATTTCGCGACGAGTTCCTCCTGGGCTTCTACAAGTTTGGTTACCGCCGACTGGGCGAAGTGCAGGGCTTTGATGAATTCGTCCTCGGGCAGCTCGTTGGCCTGGCCCTCGATCATGATCACATCGGTCTTGTTGCCGACGTAGATCAGGTCGAGATCGCTTTCCTCGCGCTCATCGTGGGTCGGGTTGATGACGAAATTGCCATCGACGCGGCCGACACGCACCGCACCGATGGGCCCGGCGAAGGGGATGTCGGAGATCGCGAGGGCGGCGGAAGCGCCGTTCATCGAGAGGATGTCGGAATCGTTGATGCCGTCCGCGCTGAGGAGGATGGCGACGATTTGCGTCTCATAAAGGTATCCTTTCGGGAAGAGCGGGCGCAGCGGGCGGTCCGTCATGCGGCAGGTGAGGATTTCCTTTTCGGTGGGGCGTCCTTCGCGCTTGAAGTAGCCTCCGGGGAAGACACCGGCGGCGGTGGCCTTCTCCTTGTACTCAACGGAGAGCGGGAACCAGGTTTGGCCGGACTTGACCTTGGTGGCGGATACGGCGGTGACGAGGATGATCGTCTCCCCGCAGCGGACGGTGACGGCACCGTCGGCGAGTTTGGCAAGTTTGCCGGTTTCGATCGTGATCGGGTTGCTCCCGACATCGACCGTGGTGGAATGGATGTTCATTTTCTTGTGTGTTCTTCTTTTTGTTTGCGTCAAAGCCAAGCCGCCATGTGCGGCCGGGCTATCAGGGTTTCCGGGACTGTCCCGGGGATGCGGCAACGGTGCGCACACCCCTTTTGCAAATCAGCCACGGGATTCTCTCCCGTGGCTGCGTTTGCGAAATTCTGTGTTAGCGGCGGAGTCCGAGGTCTCCGATCAGCTTCTGGTAGCTCTCCTCGTTCTTGGCCTTGACGTAATCAAGGAGCTTGCGGCGTTGCGAAACCATTTTCAGGAGACCCCTGCGGGAGGAGAAATCCTTCTTGTGGATCAGGAGGTGCTCCGTGAGTTCGAGGATGCGCTTGGTGAGCAATGCCACCTGGTAAGGTGCGCTGCCGGTGTCATTCTCGTTGATTTTGTACGACGCGAGGTCGATTTCCTTCTGTTCTGCTTTTGTGCTCATTTTTGGTAAGGGATGGGGCCAGCGCTCATCGCCAGCCCGTCCTAGGTGGGCGGAATGAAGCGGGGAAACGCGCCGGATGCAAGGTTTTTCCCGAATTTGCACCGGCATCCCCCGAGATCCGAATCCTCCCCGTTTTTACTCACCGGCCTTTTTCCCGCGATAGACGATCCCGAAAGCCGCCCAGCACCCCACGATGATGGCCGCCAGCACTCCCCAAAACGTTTCCCAGCCCCGCCCGCTCCCGTCCACGCAGGCGGCGCGCAGCCATTTGCAGAAAAACGCCCCGGCCAGCGGGCCAATGCCAGCGGCCATGAGGGAGAGCAGCCCCTGAGCCTGCCCGCGCAGGGCTGGCTCCACCCGCCTGTCCAGATACACCTGGGCGGTGACGAAATAGATCGTGTAGCAGACTCCGTGCAAGGCCACCCCTGCGGTGTGCCAGCCGAGGATCCCGCTCCACCCTGCGTATCCACTCATCGCGAAGCGCAGCGCGGAAAGCCCCAGCCCCCACATCAGCAGGGTCTTGAGACGGTATCTGACCATCAGTGCACCGAGAAAAACCATGGCCGCGATCTCGCTCCACTGGGCGATGGTCATGCTGGCCGTCGGGGTCTCGTCGCCGAGCGCCTCGAAGAGCTCGGGCGCATACATGTAGAAGGCCACAAGCGGGATGGAAAACAGCCCGGTGACGGTGAAGAGCACGGCGTGGTCGCGGTTTTTGAAAAGCGAGAACGCACCTAGCCCGAGAGCGCTTTTCCATGATTTACCCAGACCCAGCGGCGGGGTGTGGGGAAGGCAGAGGGCGATGATCCCGCAGGCGATGCGGCCGGCTGCCCCTGCGTATCCGGAGGCCGGGCTGGCATCCGCATGGAGGGCATAGCTCGTCAGGAATCCCGCCGCGATCCAGCCGACCGTCGCGCCGACGCGCACCAGCGGGTAGCTGCGCCCGCCCGCGCCGAGGTGGGTCATGCTGATCGTGGCCAACAGCCCCCAGGCCGGGCCGGAGACGGTGGAATAGGCGGCAAGCAGCGCAAGGAACCAGATCGGCCCGAAACCGGCATCGAGTGCGCCGAAGGCGAGGAAGAGCAGGACGGCGCCGGCCAGCGAGCACCAGCCGAGCAGCTTTTGGGCGGGCACCCGCTCATCGGCCAGCGCACCGCCGATGAGCGGCGAGAACAGGGCGCAGACCGGCGGCACGGCGAAGGCCCAGCCGACCCATTCGCCCATGCCCTTTGCGTTGAGGATATTGGTGAGGGCGGGGAACCAGAAGCCGGTGGAGAGCCCCTGGAAAAAGGAGGTGAGCCAAAGTCCGGCGAACATCCTTTTCCCAACTGCCGCGTTTTCCACAGGCACCTGCTAGCGTGAAATGCCGGGGATGAGAAGTGCCATTCCATCCCTCTCCCTGCGAATACCCCGTTTACAGCCCAAGCATCCCGGGTAAACTAGCGGGAAAACCATGCGCCCATTCCTCCTCATCACCGCGATCCAGCTTCTCTGCATTTCAGCTTCCGCCGCGGAAACCTTCCCCGCCGCAAACGGGCTGGAACGCTCGCTCGTGGCGCGCGAGCCGCTTTTGAAAAACCCCGTCTCCGTCTCCCTCGATGTGGATGGCACGATCTACGTCACCGAGACGCAGCGCCGCAAGATCGCCGATCTCGATATCCGCGAGTACATGCAGCAGGGCTGGGCCACCCATGATGTGGCGCTCACATCCATCGGGGAGAAGCTGGCGTTTTTCCGCAGGGAACTCGACGGGACGAAGAAATTCCCCAGGTCATCGCTCAAGGATTGGAACAAGGACGGCAAGACCGATGTAAAGGACCTTAAGGAAATTTCCGAAAAAATCATCCGCCTAACAGATACGGACGGGGATGGGGTGATGGACAGCTCGAATGTCTTTGCCGAGGGCTTCAACACGGAAGTCACCGGCATCGCAGCAGGCACGCTCGCCTGGCGCGGCGATGTCTATGCCACCATCGCCCCGGATCTCTGGAAACTCCGGGACACCGATGGCGACGGCAAGGCCGACACCCGCGAATCCCTCGCCCATGGCTTTGGCATCCACATCGCCTACGCCGGGCACGATATGCACGGGCTGACACTCGGCCCGGATGGGCGGGTTTATTGGTCCATCGGCGATAAGGGAACCAATGTGACCTCCAAGGAGGGGAAAAACTGGTTCGCCCCCCACGAGGGCGCTGTGCTGCGCTGTTATCCCGACGGCTCCGGCTTCGAGATCTTCGCACGCGGCCTGCGCAACCCGCAGGAGATCGCCTTCGACAAATACGGAAACCTTTTCTCCGTGGACAACGACTCCGACCAGAAGGGCGAACGCGAGCGTTTCCTGCACATCACCGAGGGCTCGGACACAGGTTGGAGGAACTACTATCAATACCGTGGATCCGCCTACAATCCCTGGATGGCGGAAAGCATCTGGGAGCCCACCGGTGAGTTCCAGCCGGCCTATATCACTCCGACAAACCAGAACTACTCGGACGGCCCATCCGGTTTCGCCTACAACCCCGGCACCGCGCTCAACGCGAAATACGAGGGCGCGTTTTTCGTGACGGAGTTTCCCAAGGGAAACCTCCGCTCCTTCAAGGTGAAGCCCAAGGGCGCCACTTTCGAGATGACCGACGAGCATGTCGTCCTCTCCGGCCCGATGAACGTGGGGATCAACTTCGGCCCCGATGGCGCGCTCTACTCCGCAGACTGGTCAGGCGGGTATCCGCTCAATGAAAAAGGCGCAATCTGGAAGCTGGATGATCCCAACGAAGCGGGATCGGAAATCCGCAAGGAAGTCGCCGCCATGCTGAAAGCGGGCACCAAGGATGTATCTACCACGGATCTGGTAAATCTCCTCTCCCACCCCGACATGCGCATCCGCCTCGATGCGCAGTGGGAGCTGGCGGGGAGGAAAGCGATCGCTGAACTCAATGAGGTCGCCACATCCTGGGCCGCCCCCCAACTCGCCCGCATTCACGCCGTCTGGGCGCTCACCCAGATTGGCGGCTATTATGAGAAAGCCATGCATAGCTTCTGTTCATCCGACGACGACGAACTTCGCGCCCAAGCAGCCAAACACGCCGGCGAGACGATAAAGGGCCGCAACCACGCACTTACCACGTTGCTCGCCGACAGAAGCCCACGCGTCCGCTTCCATGCCGCTACGGCGATCTGGAAAACCGGCGACGCCACCGCCATCGACGCGGTGATCACGTTGCTAGCCGAAAACGACAACAAGGACGCCTACCTCCGCCACGCAGGGGTGCTGGCCTTGACCGCTTCAAGCCCGGAACAAATCGCCGCGAAAACCTTGGCGCACGAAAGCGCATCCGTCCGCCTCGCCGCCGCTGTGGCATTCCGTCGCCTGTCCTCGCCTCTCGCTGCGAAGCTGCTTGCCGATGCCGATCCCAAGGTCGCCGCCGAGGCCGCCCATGCGATCTACGACGACCCCGCGATCAAGGCAGCCTACCCCTCGCTCGCCGATCTGATCCGCACCAATCCCAAGGCCAGCGCCCCGACCGCCCGCCGGTCCATCGCCGCGAACCGCTACCTGGCCGGCAAGGAATCCGCGGTGCGGCTCGCGAATTACGCCGCCAGCGAGGATGTCCCGCAGGATCTCCGCATCGCCGCCCTCGAAGCCCTGGCCTCATGGGCGAAGGTTTCCAGGCTGAATCCCGTGGACGGCCGCTACGATCCCCTCGATCCCGCCGATGCGGAGATCGCGAAGGCCGCCTTCATGCCTGTCTCAGCGGTTCTCAGCCACCATCCGGAAAAGGGGATTTCCGCAGCCGCAGCGGCGGTATCGAAAAGCCTCGGCATCGTGGCCGATCTCGCGGATCTGGAAAAGACGATCCTTGATCCCAAGGCTGATCCTGCCTCCCGCATCGCCGCACTAGATGTAATGCTTCCGGCCAAGCCTGCGGATCACGCAAAGCTCCTCCGCGGCTTGCTGGAGGACAGATCCTCCTACGAGGTCCGCATCCGCTCAGCCGCCATCCTTGCGGAGTCGGATCCGCAGGCGGTGATCGATTACGCGGCGGCGGCGATCATGAAATCCGAACAAGTCGGCGAGCAGCAACAGGCAATCCTCCTCCTTGGGAAAATGAAAGCACCCGCAGCGAGGGAGCTTTTGGAAAACTATTCGGAGCGCTTCGCCGAAGATGGGAAAACCCGCAGCCACCTGCTGCTCGAATTCAGTGAAGCCCTCCCCGATTTCTCGGCGAAGATCCCCAAGCACTCCGCCTCCCTCGCAGGCGGCGATCCCGCCCTCGGCGAGAAGGTTTTCAACGAGCACCTCGCCGCCCAATGCACCGCCTGCCACCGCATTGGCAAGGAAGGCAGCGAGGTGGGGCCGCCTCTAACAGAGATCGGCAGGAAAGGCCGCGAATACATCCTCGAATCCCTCGTCGATCCCCAAGCCAAGCTCACCCCCGGCTATGGGATGATGTCCCTCACGAAAAAGGACAAGACCACATTGGCCGGAGCCCTGAAGGAAGAGGATGCGGAAAAGCTCACGCTCATCCTCCCGGACAAAACCGAAGCCACCGTGAAGCTCTCCGAGATCGAATCCCGCACCGCACCGATGAGCGTCATGCCGCCGATGGGTGACATCCTCAGCCCCCGCGAGCTGCGGGATCTCGTCGCCTGGCTGGCGGGACAGCAATAGGCCGCAGCCCCTCATGGGCGCCGAAAAGAACGAAACCCGTGCTTGGCTTTCCCCCCGCATCCGCATTGATTTCCTCCATGGATCAAAATACCCCGCCGCCCCTGCCCGCCGCCGATGACCTTTCCGCAAAGCTCTCGCACGTGCAGTATCCCCTCACCCTCAGCTTCAAGATCCTCGCCCTCGCCAGCCAGGCGACGGTGACGGATGCCGCCGGAAAAACCGTGCTCTACACCAAGCAGAAGATGTTCAAGTTCCGCGAGCACGTGGAGATTTTCACCGACAAATCCATGGCGACCAAGCTGGCGGACATCCGCGCAAGCAAGGTCATCGACTGGTCCGCCCGCTACAACTCCACCGACGCCGCCGGCCAGCCCATCGGCTCCGTGGGCCGCAAGGGCTGGGCCTCGATCTGGAAGGCCCATTACGAAACCTTCAATCCCGGCGATGAGGTGCCGGATTTCTCCATCCGCGAGGAGAACCCCGGCGCGAAGGTCATGGACTCGATCTTAGGTGGCATTCCTGTCGTCGGGCTGTTCAGCGGATTCCTTTTCCACCCGAGATATCTGGCGACGCGCTCAAACGGCCGGCCCACCATGCGTCTTGAGAAAAAAGCCGCGTTCTTCGAGGGGAAATTCGAGATCACCAAGCTCGGCGAGCTAAGCCCCCGCGAAGAGCTGAACCTCATGCTCTCCTTCCTGATGCTCGTCTTGCTGGAGCGGAAGAGGGGCTGAGTCGGTGGGCTGGCGCGTCCCCAAGCCCATCCTCCCTACGCATTCTTGACCTTATCCCACGCGGCGGCCCAGAGCGGGAGATTGTCGCCGAGGTAGGCGATGGGCTCGCATTTCGCGAACAGTTCGGCGGGCGGGAAGAGAATGGCGCTGCCCCGGAAATCATCGGAGACGATGGGGTAGGCTGCGGTGTTCGGGGCGCGGTATCCGATCCATTCCATGTTCTCTGCGGCGACCTCCGCTTCAGAGAGATGCCTGATGAAGGCGTGGGCGAGGTCGGGGTTTTTCGCGGATTTCGGGATGCAGAGGTCATCGCATGGGAACGATGCGCCCTCGCGCGGGATCACGATCTCGATGTCGCCGTTCTCCGCCTGCGCGGCGATGAGATCGCCGGCGTAGCCGTGGACGAGGTGGAACTCCCCGGAAGCGATGCCGGACTTGTATTGCTCGTTCTCGAACTTCGCGATGTTCGCCTTCCACCGGATCGCGAGGGCGGCGGCGGCCTCGAGTTCGGCGGGATCCGTGGAGTTGAGCGAGTGGCCGAGGCTCTTCAGGGCGGCTCCAAGGACTTCGCGCATGTCATCGAGCAGGGTGGCGCGACCCTTGATTTCCGGGCTGGAGTAAAGGTTCCATGTCGGCTCCGCCTCCGGCAGCTTGGATTTCAGGTAGGCCACACAGGTGGGCGCCATCATGTAAGGGACGGATGTTTTCATTTCCGGATCCAGGGAAGTGGCGAGATAGGCTTGGTCGATGTTGTCGAGGTTCGGGAGTTTCGAGTGATCAAGGGGTTGCAAGAGCCCCTTGGAATCGAGCTGCTTCACGGCATAGGACGATGGGACGAGTATGTCGTAGCCGGTGGCGCCGGATTCGATCTTGGCGATCATCGCCTCGTTGGAGTCGAACGTGTCGATCACGAGCTTGCAGTTGAGCGCCGCCTCGAAGGAGGCTGCGGCATTTTCGCTGAGGTAGTCCGCCCAGGTGAAGACTGTCAGGGTTTGCTTCGCTCCTTTTCCCGAGCAGGATGGCAGGGCGGCGGCGGCGAGGGCGGCGGATGAGGTGGCGATGAAATTGCGGCGTTTCATGGCTACCTGTTTACGGGACGGGCGAGGCGTTGGGAAGCGAATACGAGCAGGAAGGTGGAGAGCAGCATCAGGCTGGAGAGGGCGTTGATGACGGGCAGCTCCTTGCTTTTCTTGATCATCGAATAGACCAGCGTGGGCAGCGTGTCGGAGCCGGGGCCCTTGACGAAGAAAGTGACCACGTAGTCGTCGATGGACAGGGTGAAGGCGAGCAGCCCGCCCGCGAGGATGCCGGGAAAAAGGATGGGCAGGGTGATTTTGCGGAACGCCTGCAGGCGGCTTGCCCCAAGGTCTCGGGCGGCCTCGACGAGGTTCGGATCGAAGTCCTGCAGGCGCGCCAACACCACCAGCGCGACGTAGCTGAGACAGAAGGTGATGTGGGCGATGGTGACGGTGGCGAGCGAAAGGCTGACGCCCGCCGCGATGAAAAGCAGCAGCAGGGACATTCCCATGAGGATGTCCGGCAGGACGAGCGGGATGTTGACCATCATGCGGTGGGTGTCCTGCAGGCGCGACCTGTGGCGGTGCAGTGCGAAGGCCGCACAGGTGCCGAGCAGCATCGAGGCGGAGGATGCGATGAACGCGACCTTGAGGGAATTGAGCAGGGCGGCGAGGATGTCATCACGCTCAAAGAGGCGGCCGTACCATTTCAGCGTGAAGCCTTTCCACTCCGGGCTGTAGCGGGCGGAATTGAACGACCTCACGACGAGCGCGGCGATGGGAAGGTAGAAGAATGCAAGCACGACGCCCGTCGTAACCAGTGGGATGCGGGAAGGTTTCATGCGGGCTTCTCCTTTCTCCTGAGGAGCATCGGGGCGAGCACCAGCAGGGTCAGCGCACAGGAAAGGGCGGCGGCCTGCGGGAGGTTGCGGTCATTGAAATTCCGCTGCGCGATCTTGTTCCCCAGCATCTGGCTGTCCGTACCGCCGACCATGTCCGGGATCACGTAGGAGCCGAGCATGGGGATGAAGACGATGAGGATGGCGGTGACCATCCCTTGGCGTATGCCAGGCAGGAACACGGAGCGGAAGGCGCGGAACGGCTTCGCACCGAGATCGCGGGCGGCATCCAGCAGGTGGAAATCGAATTTCTCCGCCGCCGCGTAGAGCGGCAGGATGGCGAAGGGCAGGTAGGTGTAAACGCTGACGATGATGACAGCCGCGGAGTTACCCAACAGCCGGTCGGCTTCCCCCAGCAGGCCGATGGAGCGGAGGGTGTCGGCGATCGCACCCTCCGCGTGGAGGATCTGCTGCCATGCGAAGACGCGGATCACGAAGTTCGTCCAGAACGGGATGATGATCAGGATCAGGATGCGCGAGCGCCACTTCGGGTGGAGCTTGGCAAGGTGCCACGCCACCGGCAGCGCGAGCGCAAGGCACAGCGCGGTGGTGACCAGGCTGATGGTCACCGTGCGCAGCAGCAGGCTTGGGTAAATGGGATCCTTCAGCGAGCGGATCGCATCCAGGCTCCAGCCCTCGCCGATACCTCCGGCGGGCAGCGCCGGGCGGAAGGCGATGGCGAAAATGATCGCCACCGGAACGAACACGAACAGGGCGAGCCAGAGGAAGCTGGGCGCCGTAGCCAGGAGTTCCGGTTTGCGGGGTTTCATTCCTCGTCTGGCAGGGTGAGGAGGGATTCGTCCTCCTCGCGGTATTGCTCGAGGAGGTAGCCGTCGTTGGCGTGCCAGCGGAGGTGGATGGTGTCTCCCCACTTCAGCGGGGTGTCGTCGAGCTGGTAGGTGCGGTGCTGGGTTTCCGCGCAAATCCGCCACTCGCCGCAGCGCACCCAGCAACGGGTGTGCGAGCCGAAATAGATGATGTCCTCGATCACTCCGGGAACCACGTTTTCGTGCTCACCGGGCGCCGGCCTTTCGCGGGAGATGACGATCTTCTCCGGGCGCAGGGAGAGGTGCACGAGGTCGCCGGGGCTCGTGGGCTTGTCGTTGTCGATGATGATCTCGCCGATGCCTTCGATGGCGCATTTCGAGAAACGCGCATCGCTGCTGGCGGTGATTTTCCCGTCGAGGAAATTCGTATCCCCGATGAACGCCGCCACGAAGGAACTACGGGGAGCCTCGTAGATCTCGGCGGGCTTCCCGATCTGCTCCACCACGCCCCTGTTCATCACCGCGATGCGATCCGAGATCGACATGGCCTCGCCCTGGTCGTGGGTGACGTAGAGGAAGGTGATGCCGACCTCATCGTGGATCGCATCCAGCTCGATGAGCAGGCGCTGGCGGAGCTTCAGGTCGAGCGCGGCGAGCGGCTCGTCGAGCAGCAGCACCTTCGGCTTGTTGACCAGTGCGCGGGCGATGGCGACGCGCTGCTTCTGGCCGCCGGAGAGCTGGGCGGGCTTCTTGTCGGCATGGGCGGCGAGATCGACGAGTTCCAGCATGCGCCCGACCTCGCTGCGGATCTCGGCGGCGGGGCGGCCGGACAGCTTGGGGCCGAAGGCGATGTTCTCGCGGATGGAGAGGTGGGGGAAAAGGGCGTAGGACTGGAAGACGGTGTTGACCGGGCGCTGGTCGGGGGGCAGGCGGGTGATATCGACGCCATCGAGGAAGATGCGGCCCTCGTCCGGCACATCGAAGCCCGCCGCCATGCGCAGCAGCGTGGTTTTCCCGCAACCCGACGGCCCGAGAAGGGAGAAGACCTCGCCTTTCTCGATCTCCAGCGACACGCGATCCACCGCGGTGAAGGAACCGAAGCGGCGGGTGACGTTCTCGAAGCGGAGATGGCCGGGCATGGGCGTGGCCGATTCAAGCGGCGGGCGGCGGTGTTTGTCGATGTTGGAATGGGCGCTTCGATGAGGAGGTGCCTGCCTGCATTGTGCCTGGTGTGGCCTTGCTATCCACCAAGCGATGGCTTCTGGCCGTCCTCGCAGGTGCCTATTGCGGCAGAGCGTCGTTGAGGAAACGCTCGTGCTGCTTGCGGATCATCGTGTCGTAAGGGCTTTCGGTGAGCGGGTAGTGGAGGAGCGCCCGCTCGGACCACTCCACAGCGCCCTTGCGGTCGCCCATTGCGAAGCGGAGCTCGGCCATGGTATCGAGGTATGCGGCCTGTTCCGGATTTCTGGCGACGGCTTTTTTGAGAAGTTTTTCGGCCTCGGGAAGGCGTCTTCCGGCGCGGGATGCGAGCCATGCGGCGGTGTTCTGTGAGTTGTCGCAATCCGGGTATTTCCCGAGCGACGCGGAGACGCGCTCCCAGGATTGGCCGAACCAGCGATCAAGCTCTTTGTTCAGGCCGGCCTCTTTCACGAGGGGGAAAAAATCGTCCGCCAGGGTGCCGTCGGCCGCGAAGATGCGGCTGAGATCATCAAGCATGGCGATGGCACGAGGCCTGTCCTGAGGAAGGACGTCGAGAGCCTTGGCCAGATCCGCGGAAAGCCTCATCTTGGAGTAGCTGGTGATCCCCATGCCGGAATACCTCTCGCTGACATATACCTGAGCGAGCGCCTCGAAGCAGGAGGCGGCGATGTCGAACTCACCCTTGCCAAGCATGGCCTGGGCGTGGTTGCCAAGGACTGCGACGAACTCGCCGCCGCTTATGTCCGCCTGGACGGCGGCGCGGAGATACCATTTCGCGGCGCGCACGCTGTCCCCGCCATAGGTGTAGTGTTCGCCGATCCGGTTGCAGCTTGGGGCGTAGCCGAGGGTGAGCTTTTCCACCCATGCATCCGCTTCCGCCGCCTCCTTGGACAAACCCGCCTTGCGCAGCGTCGCAGCCATGAAGGCGTGGGTCTCCGGGGAGCTGCTGACCGTTTCCCGGCTCTTGGACAGGATATCCGCAGCGTCCTTCCAGCGCCCGGCCGCGCTGAGGTATTGGCTCTGTTGCGCGGTGGTCCAGGAAACCGAATTCCTATCTTCCGGTGAAATCAGATCACGCGCCCTGAGGGCGTTCTCCACATCGTTCATGGAGAGCGAAAGGCTGAGTATGCGCAGCGCAAGGCGGCTCTTCTCATCGTCCGGGCTTTTCTCCACTGCCTTCCAGAATTTGGCCATCCAAGAGGCGCGCAGGTGCTTGGGATCGGCACCGAGGCCTGTGATGGCCATCATTGCACGCATGACATCCGCATTGGGGATATCCGGCTCGATTTTCCTGATCCACGAGAGCCATTCCATCACACCACCCTCCTCACCGAAGGCGACGGATTCGAGCTTGCGCCAGCGCTGGCCCTGTGCGCCCGCCCATGCGGCACCCTGCGCGAAGGCGAACTCCGGCGCACCGAACGAGGAGACGAAGAGGGGCCTGAGGAATTCCATGAACTGGATCTCATCCGCCTCCGCGATTTCCTCCAGCGGCTTGGAGAAAGCGGCGTTGAACTCCTTGGCCATGCCCCTCTGCTCCATGAACGCGGCGAGCAAGTGGAGTTCCGTTTCCGGGGAGCCTAAACCGCCGTCCCTATCGCCCCCACCGGACAGCTTTGCGAAGCGCTCGGCGACCCAGGCGGCGTAATCGGGCTTCTGCGGATCGATCCCCATGACCTTAAGCGCATCGCCTGTCCTTTCCTGGGATAGGTAGTGGGCGAAGCCTAGCTCGGGCTGATCCTTGGCCTGCGCCTCTTCCACCTCGGCAAGCCGACCCAGGGCGGCGAGCGAGGAGGCCGCCTGCTCGCGATCCGAGTCCTCGGGGGATCCCAGCAGCCTGATGAGCTGCTCGAAATCCGATTCCTCGGGCTTCTCCCCGTTCCAGCGCCGGGTGGCGATGCCCACATATGCGTCGAGCGCCTGCATGTTCGAGTCTCCGAAGCCGTTGCCGGCGAGCCAGAGCGTCGGATCCCCCAGCAGCACATTCATGCCTGCGTGGAGCATTTTCTGCCCCGATCGCGCCGCCAAATCCGCCGCCTCCCGGATCTCGCCCTTGGCGCGGTGGATGGTGATTTTCCAGATGACAGGCGGGACGCCGTCCGGCGCGGGGGGTAGCTTAGCCCCATCGCCGAGCCTGCCCATGTTCCGGTAGGCGCAGGCCAGCGCCATCAGGTCGTTGGGCTCGTTGGCGGACATCCGTAGCAGTTCCAGCGCCTCCTCATCCGCACCGCGCGCGATGGCCTGCCGCGCGCCGGTGATGGCCACCCCGCGGATCGCCGGAGCCATCTGGATCCTGATCTCCGGGGGTTCCATCGAAAACAGCTTGAGCACCTGGAAATACGCCTTGCGCAATTTCAGCTCGTTGAGGGCGCCCACCTTCAGGTTCGTCGAGGAAACCCGGTATTTCCTGATCAGCCCCAGCACGTTGTCGGGCGTTTCCGGCGTGATTCTCAGCTCGATTTTCTCAAGCACCCCGGCAGCCCGCAGCGCCACCTCCGGATCCTCGGAGCGGCTCGCCTCCCTGAGCTCTGCCAAGGCGCCGGTGCCGGCCTCCCAGAGCGCCCGGGTCGCCTTTTCGCGCTCCTTGAAAGACTCCGAGGAAAGCTGCCGGATCAGCTCCGCATGGCCGGGAGCCGGCGCTTTCGGTGCATCGGCGGCGCATAGCGCGATCGCGCCGGCAAGGAACAGGGACAAGGTTGCCTTCATCGCTTTGAAAACGTGAGGCATGGGTGGGATTATTCAACCCCTCCGTGAAAAAAGTGGAACCGCTGTGCCGTCCTTGGGGCTATGAGCCACGTTCCGGAGACTCAACAGGTGGGATCGTCCGAAGGGTTGCATGTCTTCCTGGGAAGGCATGACAGTCGCCGGTCGGGTTGTGATCCCCATTATTAACATCGGTCCGGGCTAGCTTCCAAAATGGTCGGACACAGCAGTAGGCCGCCAACGTAACCGCACCCGCTCGGCTGGCAAAGGAAATTTGGAACCGCGCGGGAATTTCAAGGACTACTCCAGCTTGACATCCACATCCACGGGCGTCCGCAGCGTCACCGGCCCGATCAGGCCCGATGGGATGAGCGGGGATTTCGCGCTGAACTTGTTCCGCAGGTTGGTGCGGGTGATGTCCGCATCCGCATCGGACTGGAGGTCGCCGACGATGCGGTTGTTCCAGAGGTTGGTGACGGAAACCTCCAGGCTGTTAGACCCGGCTTTCAGGAATGGCGCGATGTCCGCGCTGTATGGCTGTTTCCAGAGTATCCCGGCATCCTTGCCGTTCACCTTGACCGTCGCCACCTCCCGCACTGTGCCGAGATCCAGGTAAAGGGTTTTCGGGATCCCGGCGGTGAGATCGAAGGCCTTGCGGTAGGTCGCGGTGCCGGAAAAGTACCTCACGCCGGGATCTGGATGTTCCGTCCAGTCGGTGAGTTCCCCCATGGTCACGGATGCTGGCGCACCCCGGTTTCCGGGAAAGAGCAGTTCCCAATTCCCGGTGATCTCGCGCACGGAAGCACCCTCCCCTTGCTGATGTTTCCCGGCCCTGCCCTTGGCAGTCCTGAAGGTGTAGTCCCCCGGAAGCCAGGCCCGGACACGCAGGCTCCCCCCATCCATGGAAAGGATTTCCACCGCAGGCCCGGAAAGGTCGCTGCCGTATGTCCTCCGCCCGATCTCCACGAGGTGATCCTTACCTTCCCCGGCGCCGAACACGACAAACACGGAGGATGCGGGCGGAAGGTCGAGCGAGAGGTGGACGCGCCCATCCGACTCCTCGTACAGATGGCATGGCGTGATGCTGCCATCCTCCGGATGCCAGAGACTCGGGACACGGCCGGGCACCGCACGGAAGCTGCAGTTCACCCGCAGCCGCTCCACCGAGCTGTTGGAGACGAAATAGATATCCTCTTCCTCCGTGGCTCGGTGAATGTAATCGATGTGCCTGTCGCCGTTTTCCATCCCCTCCACCGTGAAATCGGGAGCCACGCCCATACCTTCCAGGATCTCATCGAGCGGGACATTCCAGAACACCCTGCCCTTGCCGTAGGCGTGGGAACGAACTTTCTCCCCATCGCAATCCCCCCAGATTTCCGCCGCCAAAGCCCGCACCCTGTCATCGCATTCCGGGTAACCCCGCAGGCTGTTGGATCTCTCCGGCTTGCGCCCCACCACCGTCGCACCCGCTTTCACCAGCGCGCCGATCTTTTCCAGAACCTCAGGGGAAATCGCCTCCCGGTTCGGAAGCACCAGGATCCGGTAGCCCATGCCGTCCGGTAGCATGAGCTTGCCGCCGCGGAACTCCATCCGCCCTAACAGCACCTCCTCGTTGACGTAATCATGGTCATAGCCATTCCCCAGCGTGGAGAGGTCCACCGGCAGATCCCTGCCGCAATGCGCGCATTTGTCGTCCTCCCACTGGGATTCGATCGTCGGGGAAATCCGCCGCGCCGGCACCAGGTTCGGCGCGTCGTCGCCGTAGTAGGCCGCCACATCCGCCACGAATTTCCCCTGCTGGAGCAAGTGGCTGCTGCGAGACATGTCCGCGAGCATGGGCGCGGACTGATCCCACCAGGTCGAGTTCACATTGAAATGCTCGCCCGCGTGGTAGGCATATCCGGGCAGCCCGGCGGAGGGAGGGTTATGGGCGAAGGTGTGGAAGGTGATCTGGTTCAGCCCCGCGCAAAAGGCGATGTCCGTGAGCCGTTTGTAGGCCGCCGGGCCCTCCTGCCAGTTCTGCCAGCCGGTCAGGCTTTCCGAATTGACGAGCGTTTTCCCATAGATGTGAGCAGCGCTCGCCGCCTCCTTGGTCACCCAGTTCTTGCGGTTGTTCCAGAACTCCCCCATCGGGATGTCCGCCGCGCCCAGCGCCTTGAGCGGATCGACCCGGGCGTATCCACCATGCCCCGCCTCGGCCAGAAGCTTCAGGCCGCGCGCGTTGAGGATTTCCCGGGACTTCGCATAGTGATCCTTGATCATCAGGTCGCTGACCATCTTCGTGTAGTCATGCTTGAAACGCTTGCTGAGTTCCGGGCTAGCCACCGTCACCCCGGCCAGCACCGGCAGCCACGGCCGCGCATCGTATCCTTTCGCCGTTTGGAAACTTTCCAGGAAATCCGGCGTCCAGTCCACCGCCGGCCTGACTTCGTAGCTATCCAGCATCAGGTGAGTCAGTGGCCCGAAATCCTTACGTCCATCCAGCAAGCGGTCGAGGATGTGGTCAAGGTGAGCCTGCGTCGCCTTCGCGCTCAGGTGATCGATGACCGGGCCGCTTGAGTTCGGGCTGGGGCAGTTCAGCTCCTCATCCGTATTGCTCATGATGAAGCGCATGATCTTCCACGAACCGGCGGGCACCGACCATGCCAGCCGGCCATCGGCATCGGGCTTCGCATCGAGAACCATCGTTTCCCCCGCTTCCGGCACAGCGATCACTGCCATTTCCTGAAACACCGAACCAACTTTTTCCGGCAGCGGAAGGACACCGGAAAACTCGCGCGGCCCATCCACCTTCACCTCGCTCCAGAGCAGTTTCTTGCTCGCATCATCCGGCGTGATCCAGGGGCCGCCGGAATTCCAGCTGCTTGCCGCCACCATCCCCAGCTCCAGCCCCAGCCGCTCCGCCTCGTCCATCGCATGATGGATATGCCCCAGTGATTCCGGCCCGAGAAACGCCGGGCCGTGCGGGATGATTTTCTGCGGATCGGTGAGCGCACCCAGATCCCAGATGATGGCGCCGCGTATGCCCTTGGCCTTCATTTCCTCCAGCTCGCGGGTGATCTGCTTATCCTCCACATGGCCGTTGAGCCACGTCCACAGCACGGCGGGTCGCGCTTGGGCAGGAGGGTTGCGGAAATCCTCCTCGGAGAGTCCGGCACGGGCATGCGATAACCCGGCCAGGAAAGAGGCGAGGAGTGCGGTCAGCGTTTTGATTTTCATGTGCGCCGAAGTCAGAGGCTCAGTTCGATGAGGTCCGGCTTGTCGGTCAAGGCGCGGATTTCCTTGATCGCCTTGCGGACGGCCTCCGCCTTCTGCAGGCTCAGGGCTTTCGGGAAATCAGGCTCCTCGTTCTCGAAGTAGTGGATGGCTTTCTCAAGCTGCGGAATGGCGCGCTGCGCGTGGGCGCCATAGCGCTTCAGCATTTCCAGCAGCGTGAGGATGGTGTTCTGGCTGCCATGCGGCTTCTGCGTCCGCACGTAATCGGCGAGCAGCCCGATGCCTTCGCTGACATGGTGCTTGCTGAAAAGGTCGAGGCCGGCCGTCTGGATCTGGCCGTCGAACATTTCACCGCTGGGGGAGCGATCCAGGATCGCCTGATGAATGACCGGCATCAGCGGCCGCAGCTCCTCGAAGGAAAGGTTTGAATAGACGGAGGAAAACGCGCCCCTCGCATGGCCGTCCTCGTTTTGCAGCCCGGCGCGGACGACCCCATAAAGGAGCTCTCGATTCACCCCATCCAGCGACCTTCCGAGCAGTCCGCCGCGCGGGTTGAACAGCATCTTGACGAGATAGCGCTGTTCCATGCCGCGCGGATCGGATGCCGAGGGTTTCGCGGTCGCCATCCGCAACATTTCCGGCACGGCAACCATCGCCGGTGCTCCGATCGCGTTGAGAGTTTCCGCCGCCTTCACCCTGAGCCAGAGATCGTCCGCACGCAGGGCTTCCTGGAGTTTCGGCACGGCGGGGGCGGCGCGATCCCTGAAAGCGGCGAGCGCTTCACAGGCACCGAGGCGCGCTTCGACGGAAGGGGAGTCGAGCAGCTGGATCAGCGGTTCGACGGTCATGTCGCCCCGGCGTGCGATGGCGGCGCTGGCGCGGGTGCGCACGATCGGAGACCAGTTCGCCAGCAGATCGATGAGGACATCGGGAGGCAAGCCGTCATAGGCGGTGAATGGGCCGTAGCCGGTGAATCCGCGGCCATCGAGAACCACCTGCCGGGCGGCTCCGGCCTCCAGGGGCGGCATGGTGGACGGCTTGCTGCCGGTGAGCCGCAGCTTCTTGAGAGGCATGGCATAGGCGATGAGGTAAACGCCGGTGGCATCCCATTTGCCATAGGAGTCGTCGCGGGCTTGGGCCGGCCCCTGGTGGGGGAAACTCCCGTCCCAGCTGCGGGCGAGATCGAAATACCAGGCGCCGAATTCCTCCATCCATGCACCCGTCGCGTGGGAACCGGCGCGAGACACCCCCGGCATGGCCCAGGTCATGTTGAAAAAGTTTCCGGTATGCCCTTGGTCGCGCTCGTTGCCGTGGGCGGCGGTGCTCATTTTCGCGAAAAATTCCGTCCCTTCCTTTTCACCGAGTTGGTCGAACAGCACCGCCGCCATGCCGCATTTGCCATTGTCCTCATGGCCTAGCATGAACGGTGGATGATCGCCGTATGGAACGGATCCCTTGCCGACGAAGAAGCGCAACAGGTTGGTGCTGCGCTGGATCGCCATGGCCACCTCCGGATCATCGACCCCCGCCTCACGCGCCAACACCAGCCCGACGGTCAATGGAATCCCCGGCGAGTTCATCATGCCGTAGCCGAAAAGGCGGCCATCGGGCATGGCAAACCGGTGCCCCCAGGAACCGACGCGGCTCTGGCCCTTGGCGGATTCCAGCGCGATCCGCCGCAGGCCGGGCAGAACCGACTCGTCGCCGGTGGCCAGCGCGTATTCCGCGAGAAACACGGTGACATAGCCATACCACCACGCTTGGTATCCGCCCTCCGCATAGGCCGCCGCCCACTCCGCTTCCCTTTTGATCAGGGGAAGGTATTTCGGATCACCGGTGGCCAGCAGGCCGAGCGCATTGAGCGAGCGGGAAATCGCGTTCTCCTTGTAATCCGGCCGCTCCATACGTTTTGCGAGCGCCTCGCTGCTTTGCGCGAGGATGAGCTTCGATTTTGCGCAATCATAGGGGGCGGTGGGGCTGTAGCTGCCGAGCACCGGCAGATTGAGCGTCACCGCATCGGTCTTGCCGGCACGCCAGCGGGAGAGGGAAAATTTGCCATCGGCTCCCTCGGCGGCGGTCAGAGCCTTGCCCCATTCCTGGCGGGGATCGTGGGAAAACGGCTTGCCCGCGACGCCGAGGATCACATCGCCTGGAGCCAGCACGCCATCGGCCGGTGAACCCGGGGCCACCTTGGTGATCAGCACCTGACGGGCTTCGACAGTTCGGCCCCCTTGGGTGTGCATCCAGCCTCGCGCACCGGTCGCACCGAGATTCCAATCCTTCGTCGCGCCCTCGGGAACCGGTTCGCCCTTGGTGAAATCGGGGTTGGGTAGCGGTGCGGGAGCGGCTGCCAGCGAACCGCCGATGAGCAGCCCCAGCAATAGGATGCCGAGGGATGTTTTGTTGATTTTCATGCTTTCGTGTTTTGGATGCTGATTAGGTATTTTATTTGGAAGCCTCTTCACCGAGGAACTTCCGGATCGTGGGTTCCATCGCCTGAGCCCAGACGCGGTAGCCCTCGAGGTTGGGATGCAGGCCGTCCGGCATGAGGGCGCGGTTTAGCTTTCCCTCATCATCGAGAAATACGTGACCGATATCAAGCCAGTGGACCGTCTTCTTGTCCACGTAGGTCTGAATGATCTTGTTGATCTCGGCATTGCGGATGCGGCCTTGATCCTCGGGCGTATCACCACGGGGGAAAATCGGCATCAGCAGGATCTTTGATTCGGGGAGCTTTGCATGGATCTCCTTGAGCAGCGCGAGGATGCCGTAGGCCGTGTCCTCTCCGCGCTTTTCCGGCTCACCCCGGTTGTTGGTGCCGATCATCATCACCACGAGCTTCGGATTGCGGTCTTTCATGCCATCCAGCCCGCCGTTCTGGAAATGCCAGAGCATGTGCTGGGTCTGGTCGCCGCTGGAGCCGATGTTCACCGTGTTGCGCTTGCCGTAGAACTCCTCCCACACCTGCCTGCCGACGCGGCGCCACTCGAAGATGATGGAATCGCCGACCATCAGCAGATCGACATCCTTTTCCGTGCACCAGCGCTTGCGATCCTCATGGTGCCTGAGCCATTCGGTCCAGCTCTTGGGATCCTCGTTCTTGCCGGGTCGGGACTCCGCCATCGTGGCGGGGATGTCGGTCTCGTAGGCGGGATCTTCCCAGGGCATGGGCTGCGCCCCGGCAGGTGCCATCCATGCGAACAAGGCCAGTACAGCCGCGATGCGGATTGCGGGAAACTCGGGAAACTTGTGGTGTCTCATGAAATCAGGATAGTCAGGGAAATGAACCGGGTGCAGTCACATCATTGGATGACAGCTTTCACCTTGTTTTCCCGAAGGCCCAAGGCATCCAGGATGGCCGGGGTCACCACTTCCGCGCAGCCCTTTGCCGTGGGGTGGATGGCATCCGGCACATATTCAAGAAACAGAGTCCCGTCCTTGGCCTGCACATCCTTCCACTTCGGGTAATGATCGATGAGAAGCAGCCCTTTCTGTTCGGCGACGGATCGGTACATTTCGTAATGCGCCGCGATGTCCTTCCTGTAAGACCTGTGGCCTTCCGGATGCTTGTCGCCGGGAGTCATTGTCATGAGGATGATCTCGCAGTCGGGGTTTTCCCTGAGGATTCGCGCGATCATGGTCTCGAGGTTCGCCTTGGCGATCTCCACGGTTCCCTTGAAACGCTCGACGCTGTCGTTGATGGAGAACTCGATGAACACGGTGTCCGGCTTGTTTCGGATGACCTTCCCGTCGAGGTTTCTGACACCCCATTCCGACCATTGGCCTGAGCCTCCGCTGTTGATGACGGTTGCCAGACCGGGGAAACGCTTGTCCAAAACTTCCTTCATCTGTCCGACCCACGCACCGCCGGCCGTCAGGCTCGTTCCGTAAGCGACGACCACCTGCTTCCTGCCTGCTTCGAGGTTGGTGACGAGCCTGGAAGGTTCCCCGGCGCGGCAGAACACTGCGGAGAGGACGATGACCGTCGTTACAAATGCTTTGGGATTGAGCGCAATCATCTTCCTGGGTTCATCATTTTGTGAGGAGTTCCACCATGTTGTCCCCCAGGCCTTTGCCGACGCGGAAATAGCTGCGGGCATTGCCGTTCCAGTGGAAGCCCTGGTTTCTCGGGGAGGTTTCGGGTGGCTCGAAATATTTCCGCGTATCGTCGGACAGGACGTTCGCAGGCCTCTCGACGCCAGCGACCCAAAGCTGGGCTTTCTCCACCGCATGGTAATTCTCATACGGAGGGTCGCTGGATTCGCCACCGTAATCCATGCCCGTGGTGGCGATCACGAAAGGCAGCCCGGGCTTGCCGAATTCCGACCGCACGGAGCTGATGAAATCGGGGAGGTTGAGCTTGTATTCGTCCGCGACCTTGTCCGGGGCCTTGTCGCTGGTGCCTTGGTGCCATGCAAATCCGACGATCTGGTAGCCGCGGCCTTTCCATTCGGGAAACTCCTTATCAAGATTGAAGAGGACTTCCTGCACATCCTTGAACATCTCGATATAGGAGGGGCCGATCGCACCGCCGCGCTTCGCAACCGCATTCGGCGAGCGGAACTGGCTGACCAGGTTGTGGCCGCCCCACGAGGGCTTGATGAGGAGCACATCTTCGCCCTTGTAGTGGTCGCCGATGACCTGCCCGAATCCGAACTCGGGGCCGAACCATCTGCCGTTGCTGGTCAAGGGCCCGAGGTCGCCCTTGAAAATCGCGCCGCCGTATTGGGCATTCGCTCCATTTCTCCACCACAGTTTGACATTGCTGCGGGTCTTCCACCCGCTCGTGGCGGGCTCCTTGGGATCGACCAGCAGCGAGCTGTAATCGAATTCCGGATATTCGGAATCATGCATCGCGAGATATCTCAATGTGCCGACGCCACCGACCTCATTGTTCTGGCCTTCCTCCGTGTGCCCGTAGCCGACCATGTTCGACTGGCCCGACAGGATGAAGACCTTGATGCCTTTCGGATCATCGTCCCAGGTGCGCAGCGAGGCCTGCGGCTCCACAAGGGGATGGTTGGCGAGGTCGGTCAGGCTGCGGGTGGAAACGGTGTAAGCCGTGTCGGGCTTGAGCGCTTCCTTCGTGGTCAGCGTGACCGATCCGCTTTCCGGATCGAAGGCGGCGGATTCCACGGCCAGCTGCCGGCCGCCATCCTCAGTGACGGCATAGTTGGACGGAGATAGCGAGGTGGTCGGCATCATCGGCTCGCTGAAGATCAGGCTGACCTTCGTGCCGCTGCCCCAGACCCGCCCGATGGTCGGCGGGGTGGTGTCGGGAAAGCCGATCTCAAACCGCAGTTTGCCGTTGCCTTTGATGGGGTTGGCGAACGGGCCGAAGGTGGTGGTTCCCTTGTCCTTGGCCGCCTCGACGGCTGCGGCCACACATGGCTTGTATCCGTCCGTCTCTTCGACGACATAGATGCCGTAGGTTTCGCCGGGGTTCGACGACCACTCGAGGTAATAGCGGTCGGTCTTGGGGTCGTGGAGCTGCTTGGTGATCTTCACCTCCCGCCGGGCAGGTATGCTGCCGCTGATCACGCTTTTGAAATCGGTTCCGATGCGGATTTCGTCGATCGCATTCTGCGGGAGGATCGTGCAGATGGTGAGGACGTCGAGCGTGTTCTCGTCGATGTCCGAGCTGCACGAGGCGGCATTTTCGTCAAACGCAGACTCGGTCATTTCCTGATCCTCGGTGAAATACCAGGTGCTCACCTTGTCGGTTTCCCCGAACTCGAACTTGAGGATGACGATGTTGTCCTTCTTGCCATCGATGTTGCTGCCGGGGGCTCCTGCCACTTCCTCGCCCTCCTTCCAGATGACCGGATTCAGGCGCTTCCGTTCCCGGAAATTGCGGCCGTTGCCGGCGCCGATGGCATCCGCTTGTCCATCCATCGCAATCGCCCGGTCCTTGAAGCCGCTCTCATCCGAGGCCAGCGCGATGCCCACGGGTGGGAAGAAGGATTGGTTGGGCATGTGCCAAACGGCGCTCAGCCACAGCACCCCGCCATTGCCCTTCGCCATCTCCCCGGCGCTGCGGGCCAGCTTGCGGGTGGAATGGGGTGCACCTGTCCTGTCCCAATCCGAAATGCCGACGTAACCGCCCATCGTGGGCAGGTTGTCGACCACCCCGTCCCAAGCGGGCTCGCCTGCACCCCAGTCCCCGGCATAGAGATCTTCCGGGTTGCCGCGCTGATCGTAAACAAATGCAAAACCCTCAGCGCCGGTGGTGTCCTTCCAGCCTTCGCCGAAACCTAGGCCGCCATTGCGGCTTTCCAGGCGACCCGCAATTTCGTCGTTGTGCGGTTTGTAATCGAAAGGCTCGTAGACCAGGAGTTCACCGGGGCAAATGGCGATGGTGCCGATCAGGAGCAGGATGGTGTTTCGGGTTTTGTTCATAGTCGTGTGCAACATACAGCAATGAGATTCACCACCTTGCCATTCATCGGATCGTCTTATGATGCTACTGCGCTACCTGCGCTTTGTGCCGCAGAAGCCGCCAACGGAAATCCGATCACCGCGAGAGAAGCTTGACCATGTTTTCGCCAAGGGACTTTCCGACCATGAAGTAGCTGTAGCCGCTGTGGTTCCAGTGGTGGCCCATGGTGCTGACGGCGTTCTGCGGGTCGCGGCCGAAGGGACGGGTGTCGATGGAGAGCACGTTGGCGGGCTTGTCCACACCGGCTACCCAGAGCTGGGCCCTTTCCACCTCGCTGTAGCCGGTGAAGGGCGGCTGTTCCTGGGAACCCTCCTTGTTGCCCATGCCCGTGCTGGCGATCACGAAAGGCAGGTTGGGATTGGCGAACTCCTTGCGGACATCCGCGATGAAGTCGGGGAGGTTGTCCTTGTAGAGAGGGGCATCGGTCTTGCTGACGCGGTCATTGAAACCCTGATGCCAGCCGAAGCCGACGATCTGATAGCCCTTTCCCTTCCACTCGGGAAAATGCTCACCCAGGTTGTCGAGGCATTCGCGGGTGTATTCGATCATGGCCAGATAGGAGGCACCAATTTCGCTACCACGTTTTTCAACCATGGTGGGCGAGCGGAAGTTTCCATTGAGCGAGTGACCACCCCAGGCCGTCTTGATGAGGAGCACGTCGTCATTCCTGTAGAAGTCGCCGATCACTTGGCCGAATCCATACTCGGGGCCGAACCAACTGGGGCTGCCGCCTTGGAACGGGGGGCCGAGGTCGCCCTTGCGGATCTCACCACCCAACTTGCCGCTGTGGCCGTTTCGCCACCATACCTTCACATCGCTGCGGGTTTTCCACGGGCTGGTTTCGGGCTGGCTGGGATCGACCAAAAGCGAGGCGTAGTCGTATTCGGGATGCTTGTCCTTGTGGATCGCCATGTAGCGCAGGCATCCGACACCGCCCTTGATTTCCTTGGGCGTGGTCTTGTCGCCGGGCTTCCACTCCGGATTGCCGCCGTCTTCGGTCTTGCCGTAGCCGACCATGTTCGACTGCCCGGCGAGAATGAAGACCTTGATGCCCTTGGGGTCGTTGTCCCATTTCGGGGCGGGGATGGCGAGGGCGGAGCCCGCCGCAAGTGCGAAGGCGATGAGGGTGTGGATGCTTGGTCTGTTTCTCATATTGGAAAAGGGTGTGTGCATATGGGGCGGAAGAAAGATTCCGCCCATCCGTTGCAGCGAACCAATGCCACCTGGCATTCAGGGCTTTCCGCCAATTTACTCCGGAACCAAAGAGGCACGCCTGCGGCGCAAAAGCAAGCAGGTACCGGCGAGACCGAGCAAGCCCGCGGAAGACGGCTCGGGGATGACGGTGAGATTGATCTCGTCAAGCATCGCAAACTGGCCATTGCTGCCTGACGGAGTAAAGGAGAGAAATAGTCGTTTGCCCGCGGAAGCGCCGGTGACGCTGCCGATACCGGCCTGTATCTCCTGGACGTTTGTAGCCGAGCCGCTGACAAAACCGAAGGCAACCACGTCTTGCACGACACCGGTTTCGGTGCCTGTGGTCGAGGTGAACAATTGCCAGTTGATGGACAAGCCCGAGGATGCAGCGCTGTGGCTCCCATGCCAGAAGCTCAGGTTGAACGTGTCGCCCAGCACGAGGTCATAACCGGTGTTAAGGAAAATGCCCATAACACCCGTAGCGCTAGCCGTGTTTTGACCGATCACCGCATACGTGATTCCATCCGTCGGCGTGCCGTTAGCCGTCCGGTATTGGACGTTTCTTGTGATTCCCAAGTTGGTGCCAAGATTGGTCACCGTTGTCTCGTTTCCTTGCCAGCCCGTCGTTGTTTCAAAGCTTCCGTTATTCGTGTAACCCGGTGCTGTCCCGTCGATGATCACGGTGGCCGCGGAGCTCATAGGGGTGAGAAGTGCCGGGGCGAAAATGAGGAGGGCGAATTTGTGATGGAGTTTCATGATTTGGTTTGGTTCTTGGTTTGAATGAAGGCGGTGAAAGTTCACATTCCTTGACCGGAGGGAATTCGTTGGAGTTGGTCGGTGATATGCAGCCGCTGGCGATGGAATGTTGCGGCCCGAATGGGGTGATCGTGCAGATGCGCCTGATTTCGCCTAGTCCCACGATAGTATGAGACGGAGACGGCTAGGATCCGGGATTCCATGCTGCGTGGCCGGGTGGGGCTGATGTTTGCGGTGGCGAAGGCTGTGCCAAAAAACCATTTGCACCGAGAAGGGCTGCAGAGGGCTCGGGTATGGTCTGGACGACCAGATTCAGGCTCCCTTGCCGTGAGTAGGCGCTGCGCCCGCCGCCGAGGTCAAATGCGGTGCCTGAGCTGAACGGCACGGGATTAAGCCAAGAAGGCAGGGACGTTTTTCCAAAACGTCCATATCTGACGGCTTGTGGGATCCCATCGGTTCCTTTCCATGTGAAGCGCCGCGAGATATGGACGGCAAGGATTGCCGTCCCTGCCTATTTCACGAAAGACGGCTTAATCCCGTGCCATTCGTGCCTGAGCCATTATTTGCCAACCCGGCGAACACTCCCGCACCGAGAGTTCCGTTGATCAGCGTGCAGGTGCTGGAAGCCCATCGTGACTAAAGCCCTGCGGCTTCTCGCCATGCCCTGCGCATCAGTGTGTGACCGGCGATGGATGGGTGTATCCCGTCCCAAGCCCAGAATTTTCCGTCGGTGCCTTTCGATTCGGCGGCTTTTGTAAAGATCTCATGGAAGGGAACAAATGTCAGGTTCATGTCATCGGCAAGTTTCCTGGCTACCTTCCGGTATGCGTCGAATTCCGCCCATTTGCGAAGTTCGAAGGGCTCGCAGATGATGATGCGCACTCCCGGGATCGCGGCAAGCGACTGCTCGATCAAGCGCCGGAAGCCATCCTCATAATCCTTGACCGTCCCTTTGTATTTGGAGCCGAACGCGACCGTGTGCCAGAGGTCGTTGATGCCGACCATGATGCTGAGGACGGATGGTTTAAGATTGATTGTATCCTCTTCCCAACGCGCCGCGAGATCCGGCACCTTGTTTCCGCTGATACCGCGATTGTAGAACCGGAGATCCAGATCCGGATAGTCGGCGAGCATCTCGCCGGCGATCATTGCGGCGTAGCCGTTCCCCAGCGCTCCACCGTCATTCGGCTCGAGAATGTCCTTTTTCCGGCCAGCATCGGTGATCGAGTCGCCTTGGAAAAGGATCACATTACCCTCTATGAGCTTTAGTGGGGAGGGACTTACGGGCGCCCCGTGGGCAAGCGAGCAGGCGAGGACGCCGCCGCCACCAAGAGCCAAAGTTCCCTTCAGGACATCTCTGCGGGAAAAGCCCGCCGACAAGTTATTTGGATTTTCTTTCATGGGATTTTTACTATCTGACACGGTTTTATTACTATGATTGGAAAGACAACTCAAAGAATCCAGATCTGCCTCGAGCCAGATGCGATGAGCTTGGATTTGTCGCCAGCGCTTCGCTACGCTCCACGCCATCCGCCCGAACACTGCATTGAAAGAGGTGATCCGATCTGATCACGGCGCCGAGAGCAGGTCCACCATATCATCGCCCAAGGCCTTGCCGATGCGGAAGTAGGTCTCGCCGTTCTGGTTCCAGTGGAAACCCTGGTCGGTCGGGGAGTCTGCGACGGATCTCGCGAAAGGACGTGTATCCGTCGAGAGGACGTTGGCAGGCCGGGGCACACCGGCCACCCAGAGCTGGGCTTTTTCGACGGCGCTGTAACCGGCGTATGGAGGGGGCTCCGCAGCTCCGGTCGCCATCCCCGTGCTGGCGATCACGAAGGGCGCGCCCGGTTTGTTGAAAAGGCCTCTCAGGTCGCCGATCAGATCGGGCAGGTTGTCCTTGTACTCGGCGGAAAAGGCGGTGCTGATCCGGTCGTTGTAGCCTTGGTGCCATGCGAAACCGACAATTTCATAGCCTTTGCCAGACCATTCCGGAAATTCCGTATCGAGGTTGTTGAGCACTTGGCGCGAATACTCGATGATCGCGTTGTAGAAATCGCCCACCTGCCCGCCGCGCTTGGCCACGGCGCTCGGCGGACGGAATTTCTCCGCGAGATCGCGCCCGCCCCAGGCACATTTGATGATCAGCACACCATCCGAGGCATAGTAGTCGCCGAGAACCTGGCCGAAGGCGAATTCCGGCCCGATCTTGCCGGAGTCCCGTCCCTTGAATGGCGGCCCGAGGTCGCCTTTCAGGACGGCACCGCCGAGATTGCCGTTGCCGCCGTCCCGATACCAGATCTTCACGTCGTCGCGGGTTCTGAAAGCGCTGCTGGGATTTGCGGGATTCACGAGCAGGGAGGTGTAGTCGTATTCCGGAAACGAAGCGTTGTTGAGTGCGAGGTAACGCAGGCTGCCGATGGCTCCGTTGACATTTCCGTTGCCCCGTTCCGTTTCACCGAAGCCGACCATGTTCGACTGTCCGGCGAGGATGAAGACCTTGATGCCCGTCGGGTTGTCGTCCCAGGTGCGGAACTGGCGGCTGACCCCGCTGCCGATCGATTGGCCGGTGGTGCTGGTCACCCTGTCGATGCCCACCGTGTATCCGGTGTCGGTTCCAAGCGAAGAGCCAAGGGTGAGGGTGACGCTGCCGCCGCCCGGGTTCAGCGTCGCGTTGGTCACGTTCAAGGTGCCAGCTCCATCCTGTGTCACGCTGTAATTCGCCGAATTGGAGGCGGAGGACGCATTCATCGGTTCCGAGAACAGCAGGGTGATCGTGTTCCCGCTTCCCCACAGGTTGACCAGCGCAGGCTCCACATCGAGCTGGGTGATTGGTGTCGCTCTCACCTGCACGAACAGCTTGGTTTCGCTGAGCAGCGAGGGGTCGATCCTGACGGCCATCGTTTCCACACCGTTCGTCACGGACACGGGCAACTGGTTCGCCGCATTGTCCTCGGACCACTGCACAAGATCGGTCGAATACCACACCTTGTAGTTCATGTTGATCAGCGCCCGGTTGCGCCGTGTGTAGCTGAAGGTGCCTGATCCGGCATCGAGGCTTGTGGGATACGGGCTGGTCGATGAGGAATCGTCCGGATTGAGCCCGAAGATATGCTCGTATCCATTGCTGAAGCCATCGCCATCGTCATCCTCATCGGGCAGGCCGAGCTCCGGATAATAGGTTTCGCGCCAGGCGGCGTAGTCAACGCTCGTGCCGCTGGCAGGGCGGATCTGGATCCCGTTGACGTAGAGGCGGCAGTCGCCGTCCCCGTTGCCGGAAACTCCGTCAAGACCGTCATAGGCATCCACGAGAACCGAGATATTGCCCGAGCCGTCGGCAACGATGGACTGGAACACCACGTAGTTGCCGTTGATGAGGAAGCTGTTGCCGTTGGTGCCGGCTTTTCCGTTGTCGATCCATTGGGACTGGCTGTTTCCGTTCACCGTGTTGGTGGTGACGAAATCCCCCGCCGTCCGCTCGGTGTCAGCGATGTTGCCCCAGGCGCCGCTGTTGTTGCCGAGGGCATAGATGTAGAGGTCGTAGGACGACCCGGGAGTGAGCCCGGTGATCGACATGGTGGTGTCCTGTCCCTTGCCGAAGAACCCGCGGCAACCGTTGAAGACGCTGAGCGTGGCACCCGGAATGGTGCGTCCGTCGTTGCCCAGCCCGGAGACACTGACGGTGGAGGGATTGCCCGTGGTATCGAGCAGGGAGCTGGCCGACATGATGCCCTGATTCCATGTTTCCCCCGAACCACCCGCCACGCCGACGAGTCCCGTCACGTTGGCCTGGCCTTCATCGAGAAATTTCACGTTGTAGGCGGTGGCCGTCGCCGGATCCACGAAATCCACATCGGCGGTTTGGGTGACCGTCGTGTTGTCGGTGGAGGAGGTTGCGGAAAACGTCACGGTTCCGACCGCGCCCGAGCTGACAACGAAGACCGCCTGGCCGTTGGCACCCGTTGCCTGCGAACCGGACGGAGTGATGGCCGCCCCCGACGGACTGGCCGCCAAGGAAACCCCCTCGCCCACGATCAAAGTTCCGTTGCCGTCCCTGAGGGTGACCGTGATGGTCGAGGTTGCGATCCCGTTCGCGGGAACGCTTGCCGAGGAAGCGACGACGCTCGAGTTCCCCGCATCCACCGGGCCAACCGGAACCACCTCCTGAAACTCCACGCTCGCGGTTTGCGTGATGACCAGGTTGCCGTCGGTCACATCGGTGGCGGTGAAGGTTTCCGTTCCGGCGCTGCCGGACTTGACGGTGAAAAACACCCGCCCGTTGGCATCGCTGATGTTGTTGGTTGTCGCGATCATTGCGCTGCCATTGCTCGCCAGAGAAACCTGTTTCCCGGCAAGCGGCAGGTTCCCCGCATCGCGGAGGGTGACGGTGATGGTGGAGGTGGAGATGCCATCGGCAGGCACGGCGGCGGGTGTGGCGGATACGGTGGAGGTCGCGGGATCAGCGACTGCGGGCGTCGCCGAAAACGGCGTATCACCGCCTGTGTAGAGGACGATGTTTGAAAAGTTCAGATCGACCGCATCCGTGTCTGTGATGAATGAAACGCCGGAATAGGAAGCGTTGCCGCTGCGCCAGGCGGCCCAGGGCGTGAACTGGCTCGCCTCGCTGGCGGCTAGGTTGGGGTCGATCCACAGGAAGCCCAAAGCACCGCTTTGTTTGCCTTGATCGGCAAACCAGTAGTCCCCGCCGGGAGAGGTGTTTGCTTTGGAATGATCCACCTTCATCACCAGGGTGACCGAGGTCTTCGTGGACGCGTTCACCGGGGTGATGGCCGGCCTGGCCGTGGCAGGGCCTGTCCCATCCGGATCCGTGGTGATGTTCGCGGTGATGAACTCGAAACCTGTCCCCGCACCGCCCGTTTTCCCCATTCCGAGACGCGGAGCACCGGCATCGTCACTCTGGTTGAACCGCACATTGAAAGTCCCGATGTTGGATGCCGTGGCCGTCCAACTCACGGTCGCCTTCAGATAGACGGTTCCGGAAGTGGTGTTGGGAGGCGTGCCACCCCAGCCCTCGTTGGGGCTGAAATCGTGGGTGGCGGTGGTGCTCGCCCCACCGGCTGCCCGGGTGAAATCGGCAAACGGGAAAATTCCCGCGGATGCGGAAGAAACCATCGCGGCGAACGCGAGGAGCAGGGCGGGAAGAAAACGGGTTTTGGATTTCATGCGGATTGGTAATTTCAAAAAGGCTGTGAGTTCGTTGCTGAATCGCATCCGTTGGGTCGGAGCATGGATGCAGGGCGAAAAAAAGCCGCCGCATGGAACATGCAGCGGCTTTGGGAAAAATCGCGAAAAAACGATTAGCGGCGGCGACGCAGGAGCGCGAGGAGACCGAGACCGCCGAGAAGCGCGGCGGAAGGCTCGGGGATGGTGGCTAGGGCAAGGGCATTTGCAAAGGTGGCGTCAGTAAGGGTAAGGAGTGTGGTGTCGGTGATTGAAGAATCACCAGCGGTTCCGGGGGTGCTATCGTTTTGGACGTATTGGACGAGTCCGATGAATTCACTGGAGTTCCACTTATTCGAAACAAGGTCGGGCGCTGACTCAAGGCTCGAACCCGTTGGGTTGATCCAAAAGCTGACAACGGTGTCATCGGCGTTGGCAGCTGTACGATTAACATCGTAGTCATACTTCATGAGGATGGTAATGCTTGTGCCTGCAAGAGCCCCGATACTCAGGGCTGGCTGGGTGGAACCACCGGCGATCGTGAAGTTGTTGGTGCCTGAGTCCCTAACTAAGGTTCCCATGCGATTTGGGGCAGTGTCCCCAACAGTGAAAGCTGAATCAAATCCAACACCGATGTTAGCTAGGGTGCCTGTGCCGAAGTTGAAGGTGGTCACAACGTATGCCCGTTCCGTACCGTTAGCTACCCGCAGAATTTTATTACCTCCATTGGCCGTTTGGACATTGGTGCTTTGTCCTGTAACAGTGGTGGTGCCGTTAGGTGTGACGACGAGGTCGGTTAGGTTGATGACAGCTGCCTGTGCGGAAGATCCTGCGAACGCGGTGGCTGCAGCAAGAGGTATGAGGAATTTTTTCATTTGTTTGTCTGTTTACTGTTAGTTCGGACAGTGCATCTGTCTGTAGGCTTAATATATCTGTTATACAGCATGATGCCGACCCCGATGGCAATTCTTTTTTTCATTGAAACCTGTATGTTTTCCTAGCAGGTTTACCTCATGGCAAAAAAAGCGCTGTGCACTTTCACCGATCAAGTCACCGATCAACTGCGGCGTGGCATGGCGGAGGGGCGCTGGAGAAAAACACTGCCCGGGCGCAAGAAGCTTGCCGATGAGCTGGGTTGCAGCCAGTGGACGGTTGAAGAGGCGGTGGAGCGACTGACAAAGGAGGGAATGCTGGTATCGCCCGGCCCGGGCAAGCGGCGTCAGATCACCCTCAGGGAGGGAGTCGCCAAGCCCCGTGTATTGCGGATCGTGATCCTGCTTTATGAGGAAGCCGAAAAATCGGTGAGCTATCACGTGAATCTTTTGCATCGGCTGCAGGATGCCGGGCATGAGGTGGTTTTTGCTGAAAAGTCGCTTCACGATCTCAAAATGAATACGAAGAGAGTCGCTCGCTTCGTTGGTGCGACGGAGGCCGATGCCTGGGTGGTGGTTTCGGCTTCCCGCGACGTGCTGCAATGGTTCGCCGGGCAGGATACGCCGGCTTTTGCCCTTTTCGGGCGTAGCAGTCGGGTTTCGCTGCCAAGTGCGGCGCTACGAAAGTCGGATGCGTTGATCGAACTGGCGGATCGGCTGGTGGATCTGGGGCATCACCGGATCGTGATTCTTGCCCGTGAAGAGCGGCGCAAGCCGAACCCCGCCTATCTTGAACAGCTCTTTCTCGACCGCCTTGAAGAGCGTGGCATATCGACCGGTCCCTACAACCTCCCGGACTGGGGTGACAGCCCGAAAGAGTTACGCAGGATTCTGGATTCCCTATTCATGCACACCCCCCCGTCGGCGTTGATCGTGGATCAGCCGGTGCTGTGCGTCGCCGTGCTGCAGCATCTTTCCCGGATCGGGCTGTCAGCACCCGACGATGTTTCACTGGCCTGCACCGACTGGATCGAATCCTTCGATTGGTGCGACCCGGAGGTCACACACATCACATGGGATGCGCGCCCTGTGATCAATCAGGTGGTGAGATGGGCTGAAAGAATCAGCAGGGGAAAGGATGACCGTCGCAAGCACAATGAAAAGGTCAGGCTGGTGCTTGGCGGGACGATCGGAGCAGCTCCAAGGTGAGGTGCCGACCGGGAACTTCCAGCGGGCGTTGTTGAGTTCGTTGAGCATGGCTTCGAGACGGGTGATCTGAAAGGATGGCACCGGTTAGGCCTTCGGTCATTTCACTCCTCGGGCGCCGGGATGTTGTCGCCCACATCCAGGATGGCTTGGCTGCGCTGTTGCTCGAGTTCGCTGCGGATGCTGGCATCGGCGTGCCGGAGCCAACTTTCCCGGGTTTCCTCGGGTTGCTGGAGGATCACACCTTCCATGGCGCGCGCGGCTTCCGTGCGGATCTCCCCGTCTTGCAGCGTTCCTAGCCAAGCGAAAGCAGCTGCCGCGTCTCGTGGCAGCCATTGCGCCACGACTGCCCTGATGCCTGCCTGGCGTGCGGCGCCGGGTGGGAATGAGGAAACCCAACCGGCGGCATCCGGGGAGGATTTCGCGGCCCATCGCTGGATGACCTGCACCACCGCCACATCGAACTCGTGTCCGACAATGCCCGATTCCGAAAGCAGATCCGCGGCGCGATGAGGATCTGTCTCTGCGAGGATCAGCGCGATCTGGCTTTTCGCAGCGGCAATTTCCTGTTCGGAGCCAGCGGTGGCCGCCCAGGCGAGCGCCTCGTCGGCATCCCGCTCGGCCATGCGCATCGCGTAGTGCTTGATCAGCCGAATCCTTTCCGGGCTGTCCGTAGGCAATTGCAGGAAGGCTTCGATGGAGAGGCCGGGATCGATTTCCATGGCGTTCCAAGCGAGGTCGGCCAATGCCCTTTCCCGGACAGAGGTGGACTCGATCCTTGACGCCGCTCCGAGGATTCTCCTCAGCGCAGCGGGCGTGCCCGGCACCGGCCCGCGCGGCTCATGCCCCCGGCGAACTGCCTTGGCCGAGGTTGTGGCGACGCCCGGATCGGGGTGCGGGGAGTCCGGCTTGTCGCATCCAACCGACAACAAGCCGAACCAGAGGAAAACCAAGGGATGGCGGATCACGGGGTCACGCTGATGTTGGAGAAGCTCGAGGTGTTCAGGGTGGTGTTGCTTCCGCTGCCCACCGCGAGGCCGATGTAACAAGTGGAAGAAAAGGTGGTGTTCGTGCTTGTGTCAACGGTTGTCCAGGAAGTACCGTTCGTGCTCTTGTAGGACGTGATCGTGTTGCCGCTGCGCACGATGCGAACCCAGGTGTTCGGCACCGTCCCCGTCCCGTTTTTTGAAGTGGCGGGATTTCCTCCTGAGGTGGACCGCCGCATCCAGCGGTAGGCGTTCGATCCGGTCATTCCCATGAAAACCTGCTTGGAGTTGGCTGCCAGGGAATCGCGGATCATCACGCCGACGCGTGAGGAGCTGCCGGTGTTTTGCAAGCCGCTGATGCGGGCGATGATCTCGCCATCGCCGGTCAGTGTCTGGTAGGTGAAGCGCAGTTTGTCGCTCGTCCCGCCGATGACACCCGAACCGGACTGGGTGAAGGTGCCCGCGTTGTGGGTCGCCGATCCCGCCAGCATGCCTGTGCCGATGTCGGTAGAGATCCAAGGCAGAGGCAGACCCACCACGTTGATCGTCAGCGTGGCGTCGGCGGTGGCCGAGGTGCTGTCCGTGGCGCGCACGACGAACACGTTCGACCCCGCCGTGCCGCCGCCCGGGGTGCCGGAAAGCGTTCCGTCCTGCGCGACCTCCAACCATGCGGGGCCGCTGACCTTCGAGTAGGTGATGGTGTCGCCCGCATCGGCATCGGTGGCACTGCCGCCTAGCGTCTGGCCGGTGTAGGCGGCTCCTTCGGTGGCGTCCGCTGCCGTGAACGAGGCCGGGGAGAACACCGGTGCGTCGTTGACGGCGGTCACCGTCAGGCTGACCGTCGCGGTGTTCGAGTCCAGGATGCCGTCGCTCGCCCGGAAGGTGAAGCTGTCCGCGCCGTTCGTGTTCGCGTTCGGTGTGTAGGTAAGGTTGGGAGCCGCGCCGCTCAGGACTCCTTTGGTCGGTGCACTCACCACCGTGTAGCTCTGGATGGTGCCGTCGATGTCCGTGGCGGCAAGGGTCACGGCTACCGCCGTGTCCTCGTTGGTCGTAGCTGAACCGCTGGAGGCCACCGGAGCATCATTGACCGCAGTCACCGTGATGCTGACGGTCGCGACGTTAGAATCCAGCACTCCGTCGTTGGCTCTGAAGGTGAAGCTGTCGGTGCCGTTGAAGTCGGCATTCGGCGCGTAGGTCAGGTTCGGGGCTGTGCCGCTCAATACGCCATTGGCCGGTTGGCTTGCCACCGTGTAGCCCAACGCACCGCTGTCAATGTCCGCCGCACTCAGCGTGACCGCCACTGGCATATCCTCGGTTGCGGTGACCGTGCCATCCGAAGCTACCGGCGCATCGTTCACCGCATTCACGGTGATGCTGATGGTAGCGATATTCGAATCCAACGATCCGTCGTTCGCCTTGAAGGTGAAGCTATCGCTACCATTGAAATTCGCATTCGGCGTGTAGGTCAGGTTCGGGGCGGTGCCGCTCAGGACACCGTTGGCCGGGCCGGACACCACGTTGTAGCTCTGGATCGTGCTGTCGATGTCGGTTGCCACCAGGGTAACGGACACCGAAGTGTCCTCGTCGGTGGTAGCCGTGCCATCGGAGGCAAGCGGTGCGTCGTTGACCGGATTCACGGTGATGTTGAGCGTGGCTTCAACAGCAGACGAGTTGTTGTCAGTCACACTCACGGTGAAGACATTGGCACCCACATCCGCATTGCTTGGCATCCCGGACAGCGTGCCGTTGGCAGCAACGTCGAGCCATGCCGGACCGCTCACCTTGGCAAAGGTCAGCGTGTCGCCGGCGTCCGCATCACCGGCATTGTCGGCCAAGGTGGCCGAGTAGGCGGCGTCTTCGTTGGCGTCCGACTCGTTGACCGGATTCGTCGCCCAGGTTGGCGCGGTGTTTTGCGGGGCATCTTGCCCGGCCACAACGGCAAAACTGTCGCCGATGCGGATTTCGTCGATGGCATTGTCGAACCTGCCTTGGGAATAGACAAGGGTGTTGAGGTTGTTCTCGTTGATCCCGGTGGCATAGGTTGCACCGATTTTGCCCGCATTGAATGCCTCCTCGGTCATCGATGCCAGCGCGGCGTTTTCATCGAACCAGAAGGCCTCAACCTTGTCCGATGCGCCGAAGCTGAATTTCAAGACGATGACCTTGTCCACGGTCGAACTCATGTTCACGCCACCTGCGGTGCGGGCAAACTGGTTCCAGATGTAGTTGGTCGCAGTGGTCGAATCGATTACTGTCGGGTTGAGTTGCTGGCTCCAGGCGTTCGTGCCGTTCCAGCCGCTCACCCCGATGAAGTCCATGTTGGTGCTGCTGGTTCTCCTGCCCCGGTCGGTGAGATGCCCGCCGTCGGTGAAGCCAAAATTGATGCCGGCCCCCGAGTTGCCGTTGGGGAAACGATAGACCACGCTCATCCAGAGCACCCCGTCGGCACCAGCCATCTCACCGGCGCTGGCGGCGAGGGTGCGTTTCACATCAACGTTCGAGCCGATCTGCGCGTCCGAAGCCATGTAACGGGATCCCGTGCCCGGCGAGGTAGGGAAGGCATTGTTCAACACGCCGTCCCAATTGAGCGTCGTATTGTCGAAAAACACATTGGTGGTTTCATCGCGGACGTAACCTTGGGTGGAAGTGCCACCACTGTCGGCCCAGCCACTGGCAAAGCCCTGGCCGCCATTGAGTCCGAGAAGCTCACCCACCGGGTAATCAAAGCCCTCGTAGGCCAGCAGATTCGTCCCAGTTGGCGGATTCACGGTGATGTTAAGGGTCGCCTGGACCGGCGTCGAGTTGCCATCCGTCACACTCACCGAGAAAAGATTCTCTCCCACGTCACCGCTGGCCGGCGTGCCGCCCAACGTGCCATCGGCAGCCACGCTCAACCAGGCCGGACCACTCACCAAAGCGAAGGTAAGTGAGTCGCTCGTGTCGACATCGCTCGCGTCACCAGCGAGGGTGCCACTGTAGGGCACATCCTTCGTTGCGTCCGAACCTACAATCGGGTTGCCAGCCCAGACCGGTGCATCGTTGGCCGCGTTCACCGTGATCGAGACCGCCGCCACATTCGAATCGACCGTTCCGTCGTTCGCCTTGAAAGTGAAGCTGTCGGAGCCGTTGAAGTTGGCGTTCGGTGTATAGGTCAAATTCGGGGCGGTGCCGCTCAGCGCACCGTTGGTCGGGCCTGCCACCACGGAGTATGTCAAGGTGGCACCTGCGTCCGAATCCGTGGCGGTCAGTGTGATGGCAACCGATCCGTCTTCAGCCACCGTCGCCGATCCGTTATTGGCGACCGGGGGCGAATTGCCCGCAACCACCAGGTTCACACTTCCGCCAAACACAAGGAGCGAGCCACTGCCCGGACTTTGGCGGATGACATCACCGGGACTCACCGTCGTGCTGGCCTCCGTCGTCACATTGCCGACGACCAGGCCCTCGGCCACGATCTGTGATTCTGCGATCGACTGCTTCAGTCCGATCACATTCGGCACGGGCGTCGTCGGCAAGCCGTTGGACACCACGATGTTCACGGCGCTGGTCTTGATGGCGGTGCTGCCATTGCCCGGGCTCTGGCTGATGACATTGCCCGTAGGAACGGTTGAACTGCTGCGGAGCAGCACCGAGCCGACCGAGAAACCGGCGGATTTGATCGAGTTCTGCGCGGCAGTCTGCGTCAGCCCTACGACATTTGGAATCATCGCTGTCTGGCCCGTCGAGGTAACCAGCACAATCCCCCTCAGGCTGCAATGGGGTTCCCCATTGTAGAGGTTGCTGGTCAGGGACCAGTCAATCGTGTCCAAGCCATTGTTGTTTACGAAATTGAGGCTGCAGACGTAATGTTCGGTGCTGTTGGCGGTATCGCCGTCACCGAAGACGGGCAGCGGGACATCCGCCACGAGCGCCTCGGTATCCTTCATCGTGGCGGAGAAGAACGGCATGCTCCGATAGCCCGAATAGAAGAAATAGACGGTTCCTACAGTCATTCCGGAGATGTCGATGCTACCGTTGATGTTGTCGAAGGCGCCGACGCCGGTGTTGCTTGTGAAATTCGCCGGATTGGAATAGGCGGGGCTCCCGGGATCGTTGACGGTCCAGAGCTTCATGTCACTGTTGTTGGCGAGGGTGGAGCCCGCGCGGGGCAGATAGGAGCCGAAGGTGAAGCGCCCGGCTCCGCCATTCGCGTAGGTTTGGATGACGTCGGGAGTGGTGCTTTCCTTGACAAAGGCGTAATCCACGATTGTGCCATTGAACGTCTGATCGACCAGCACCGTCCCGGTGCCGACATTGCCCTGGCCCTTGAAACCGGCATAGGCGCCGTTGACCGACACGTTGTGAACCGTGTTGCTGGTGGGCGTCTGGGACGAACCCAGGATGTGGAAAACGCCCTTCGACAGGGTGGAGGTGGGAAGTCCCAATGTGGAACCAGCCGCTGGCGGAGACGCGGCACTGGTGTTCTGATTCACCGAGAGATCCCTCACCTTCACCGTGTATGCGTAGGTGGTGTCGGGAAGAAGACCGGTGTCGGTATAGGTCGGGGAAGTTTGCCAACCGCTGTCATTGCCGCCGCCGGACGTGCAGGTGAAATAGTATTTGACGCCGTTCCCCTGCGGATCTGTGACCGCCTGCGCCGTCATGGTGATCGAACTGATCGAAGTGCCGGTGGGCGCAGTCGCAAAGCCCGGTGCGGGCGGCGCGGTGGTGTCGGCCGGCGAAGCGTCGGAAACCAGGACCACCACCGTTCCGTAGGATTCGGTGAGTCCACGTGAGTCGGACATCGTAACCTCGAACTCGTAGGCACCGGGGGTGCCGTCGAACTGGACTGTGCAATTTGCCGCCGCTGCGGTGCCATTCGGGGTGAAGGTGACCGCACCCGGGCCGAAGACCTTGTTCCAGGTATAAATGCTGTCGCCTTGTGCGTGGTCGAATGCGCTCACCCTCAAGACCGTGGAAGTCGCAGGCAGATCGAGGATCGGATCATCCGCCGTGGTCAGTTGGACGGTCTTGAGCGCCGTCAAGGGCAGCGGATTGATATCCGTGGCGATCGCATTGAGCGCTTGCCGGGCGCCGGTGGGATTCGTGACCAGATAGGACTGCAGGAATCCGACAGCGTCGGGATCCGGCTCGACCGTATGCACTCCTGCGCCGAAGCTGCCTAGCAACTGGAGATTTTCGTCGCTCACAACATCTTCGATCAGCTTCATGCAAGCCGTCACACCATCGGCGATGTTGTATTTCTCCATGGCCTGGACCCCGCCCGTGCGCACACTACCCGAGAACATCTTGTCCGCGGGAGCACGAACCACGATCGAGTCGAGGATCGTACCGGACAGGGCAAGGACGTCGTCGTGGGTGAGGTTGGTGTAGGTCGTCTGGAGCGTGCTGCGAGCCTGACCAAGGGGGGTGGCGGCCACGGCCTCAATGGCGGGATAGAGCAGCGTGCGATCAACGCCATTGATGCCGCTGCCCGAGATCACTCCCTTGGGTCCGTAGGCAGTCCCACCGTAGAAAAGAAGCATCGACAGACGAGCGTGGGCGAAGTGCATCGGGTCTTCTTCGTCAATCGGAAGGAATGGTTTTCCGGTGCTGGCGGCGGCGGTAAGAATGGTGTTGAGTTGTGCCAGCTTGTTGGCCTGGGGAAGAAAACGCAGCGCCTCGGCTGATGCGAAGCGAACCTCATCATCGGCATCGTCAAGCAGGGCCGCCAGATCGCCAGCGGCAGCGGCACTTCCATTTCCGATCTCACCCAAGGCAAAGCACGCACCCACCCGTGATTCGCCGGCCCGGGTGTCATTGGCGATGGCAATCAACTGAGGGACCAGTGTGGCATGTTCCGCGGTGCGGAGCCCGATTTCATTGGCAGCCTCATACTGCACTTTGGGTGACCAGTTGCCGAGATCCGTCACCAGTTCGCTGGTGGTGCGGGTGGTCGCGTTATAGTCTTCCGCCGCAATGGCATCCGCCACGTCCTGGCTGGTCAGATACCGGGCCGGGTCATGCCCGCGTCCCGTGATGTGCAGCTTGCGCAGCGGCAGGGCATAGGTCAGCAGGGCCGCAGTGGACATGTCGAAGTCATTCCATCGCTCGCCACTACCGCTGCCTTCGAGACGGTTCCAGTAAAACCCGCCGTCCCATTCCCGGTTGAGATCCAGCATCCAGCTGATCCGGCTGAAGTAGGTAGCCACCGCCTCTTCACCGCCAGTTGCAGCACCCAGTGGCGCCCACAATTGATTGAAATACGAGCCGGTATGTCCTTCTTCCCGCTCCGAGGAGGCCGCCGTGGCCATCTTGCTGTAGAACTTTCCAGCCTCCACACGATCCGCCAAAAGCTCGAAACAAAGTGAGGACAGTCCGCTCTTGCCATTGGATTCATGCGATTGGCGATAGGGTTCATGTTCCCCGTATGGATGTGCACCATAGCCGGTGTATGCCGCATAAAAGCGGCTTGCCCGCTGGATGGCCGGGTCGATCTGAGGGTTGGTCAGGCCGCATTCCTTGGCCAGCAACAGGCCGAGAAAGGTGGGCATGCCAGCTGAATTGATCGTTCCGTAACCCACGTTGTAGGCATCATTGGGGGCACCCTGAGCGTTGAGGCCAGTCAACTGGTGGCCCATGGTACCCAGATGGCTCTGCCCATTGGCAATCTGCACCGCCATCGCCTCGATCGTTGGCAGAACCAGCGAGTCCGAAGTCTGCAAATAATATTCCGACAGCACCACAAGCTTGTGCCCCAAGCTCCAGGTGATCTTGCTATTGGTGTCGATCTGCCCGGATTTCCAGAAGTCGATCTGCGCCTGCGTGGCAATCAATGCCCGCGCCTCGGTCTGCGCCAACGCCTGGCGTGCCGCATTGGCGGGGTTTGACGGATCGTTACCGGCCAGCAGCGCGAGCGTGCCGAAACCGAACTGGCCGGCATTTACGCTGGCCGTGCGGTGGGCCAACCCCTGCTCGAGGATGGCTGCCGACTTCGGACAGTTGTAGGGTGCCGTCGCACTGTAGGCTCCCAGGGTCTGCAGCGTGATGTCCACCGTCTCGGTCACGCCTGCACGCCAGCGCAGCAACTTGAGCGTGGCCGGGTTTCTCGCTTCCGCATCACCGAGCGCCAGACCCAACGCGATGCGTGCATCCGACGCAAATGCACCGGGTGTCGCCCCGGTTCCATTCACCCCGAGAATCACGTCATTTACTGCCAGGATACCGTTCGCAGGTGACCCCGCTGCAACGCTGGTCACCAGAATCTGGCGTGCCTCACTGGAATCAGCACGATTAACCGGGCGATAGACCCACCCCCGCATACCGGTCGGCCCGAGGTTGATGTAGTTCGTGTCCGTGGGCACCCCGCCATTCGTGAGGTCGGGCGGTGCGGCCATTAACGGGCTGGCGGTCACCAGGATGGCGGCCAGAGAAAAGAACCAACGATGCCAGGCGGATGGGAGCCTGCCAGAGACAGGCTGAAGGGTTTGGTTTTTCATGTGGGATTTTTATGCGGTTTTTTTTGGCCGATCACACAGAAATCAAACCCAGCGAAAGGGAACGGCTCCATGCACTTTACGACCTTAAGATGATTTATTCTGAGAGCAGGAATTCACAATGGCACGGAAATTGTGGAGCAGAGGGGTCGCATCATCGTATGACCCAAGAATCCATATTTCGAATGAGGAATCTCAACGCAAAGGCGAAGATGCCACAAAGGAATGCAGAGCTGCGCTGATCTTTGAACCGATTCCGACCGGAGAATATCGCGATCTTCTTCTCACCCGACGGGTGAAGGTGTGAAGCAATCTCCACCGTTTTCAAAGGTTGCTGGCATCAGGGCATGTTACGCACAGCCCCAATCCCAACTGCGGATTGCAGGGTGACGGGAAATGAGAACCCAATCTCTCAGACGCAAATCCCCAGTTTCCTAACGGGAAGGATTACCCGGTGCCTTGGGGCAATGAACCCAGGGATGGCGGCCATGACGGCGCCTACGGAGCAAGCAGATCCACCATGTCGTCGCCAAGCGCCTTGCCTACGAGGAAATAACTTTCCGCGTTGTGGTTCCAATGGAAGCTGGTGGTGCTCGGGGAGATCGACGAATCGCGCCAGAAAGGCCGGGTGTCGGAGGAAAGCACGTTCGCCGGCTTCGCGACACCCGCGACCCAGAGCTGGGCTTTCTCGACTGCATGGTAGCCAGTGTAGGGAGGGGCTTCCGCAGGCCCGGCGTTGTTCATGCCCGTGGTGGCGATCGCAAACGGCAGGTTGGGCTTGCCGAATTCCGCCCGCACATCGCTGATGAAGTCAGGGAGGTTGTCCTTGTATTCATCCGCAGCCGATGCCGGGGCGCGGTCGCTGGTGCCCTGATGCCAGCCGAATCCGACGATCTGGTAGCCCCGTCCGGCCCACTCGGGAAACTCGGTGCCGAGGTTGCTCAGGACTTCGCGCGCGTTGTTGAAGATTTCGTAATACGAAGCACCCACCACTCCGCCGCGCTTGGCCACGGCACTCGGCGGGCGGAAGTTCGAGACCAGATTGTGGCCACCCCAGGCCGCCTTGATGATTAGGACTTGCTCGTTCTCGCCGGGGTAGTAATCACCGAGCACCTGGCCGAAGGCGTATTCCGGGCCGAACCAGCCAGAGTTGGCACCTTTGAACGGAGGGCCAAGGTCACCTTTGCTGACCGGCTCGCCGAGATTTCCGGAGTGGCCATTGCGCCACCACACCTTGACGTCGCTGCGGGTCTTCCAAGCGCTGGTTGCCGGTTGGCCGGGATCCGCCAAGAGCGCGGCGTAGTCATACTCCGGATATGAGCCATTGTTGACAGCAAGATGGCGGAGGCTGCCGATCGCGCCAGCCACGCCGCCGTTTCCGGTTTCGCTCATCCCATAGCCGACCATGTTGGACTGTCCGGCGAGGATGAAGACCTTGATGCCGTTCGGATTGTCATCCCAGGTCTGGAACTGGCCGCTGGTGCCGTTGCCCAGCGGCTGGCCGACGGCGTTGGCGATCCGGTTGGTGGTCACCGTGAAGTCGCCGTCGATGCCGAGAGGGGCGGCCAAGGTCAGCGTCACCGTCTTTCCGTCTGCGCTCAGAGTGGCGCTGGAGACGGCGATGGTGCCGCCACCGCTCTGTGAGACGGTGTAGTTTTGCGGATTTGTCGTGCTGGCAGGATCCATCGCTTCGCTGAAAACCATCGTGATGGAAGAGCCGCTGCCCCAGATCTGGCTCATGACCGGAGCTACACCGAAATTCTCCGCCGACATCTGGATGAACAGCTTGGACTCGTTGAGTAGTTCCGGAGCGAGCGTGACATCAACGATCTCGACATCACCGACAGGGGCGCGGGGAGTATGGATCGCTCCGGATTCCCAATACCAATCGACGAGGTCGGTCGAATACCAGGCCTTGTAGGTGAGGCCGGTAAGCGACTGAGTGCGGCGGGTGTAGCTGAAAGTCCCCGAGTCGGGATCGAAGGGGATGGCGATCGGATTCGCCGAGGATGGGTTCTGCGGGTTGAGCCCGAAGATACGTTCCGCGTCGTTGCTGATGCCGTCGCCGTCATCGTCGTTTCCTGACGCTCCAAGCCCCGGATAGGCGGAAGCCCAGGTATCGAAATCACTGACGGAAGCCGTCTGACCCAGCAGCAATGTGTAACCGCCCGGATTGGCTCCGGAGGTTCGCGCCGAGTTCAGGCGCATGACCACGTAGCGACCGCTCAGTGTGCCGCCAGGCAGAAGATACTCGTTTAGGACGGCGCTGTTTCTGGTCAGGTTCACCGAGGCATCCGGAACCGGTTGCGTGGAAAAAATCGCCAACGGAATCGCGGTGGAGGCATTGCCGGGGTTGTTGTTGGTGACCCAGAAATCGATGGATGACACATCGTCGAAGCCATCGGCCTTGCGCTGGGCGTGCACGAAGCCGTCGAATGAGATGGTCTGCCCCATGTCATACACCACGGTGTGGGCGAAGGTGCCGCTGACGCCATCGGAATCCGTGCCCACGGCAGCAAACATGCTGCCGCGGTTGGCGGTCGTCCCGACGTTGGCAAGCGTCTCGCTGCCATTGTAGAAATTGGCAATCGTGCCGGTTGAGCTGGAGCTTGTCGCCGAGACCGGATCCGGAAGCAACGCAACCAGGTAGATGGCGCCCGCCTGGGTGAAGGCCACGCTGGCGGTTTGGGTGATCACGATGCCATCGGTGATGGAGGTGGCGGTGAACACACCGGTGCCCGCCATGCCGGAGCGGACCGCAAAGGTCGCCTGCCCGCTTGCATTCGTGGATTGGATGTCCACAGGCGTGATCGTCACCGAACCGGGGCCGGAGGTTTTGGCCAGGGAAACCCCCTCGTTCGGCACCGGGTTCCCGGATGCGTCCCTGAGGGTGATGGTGATGGTCGAGCTGGTCGTGCCGTCGGCGGGAACCGAGGTCGGCGAGGCCACCACCGTGGAAGTGCCGGCATTCACCGGGCCGGGGCCCGCAACCGTTTGGAAATCGACGGCGGCTGTCTGGGTGATCGCCACCGAATCCCCGGTGGCGGTGAAGGTCTGTGTGCCGACCGCGCCCGACTTGACCGTGAAGGTCACCACGCCGCTGGCGTTGCTCGTGCTGTTGGCGGTCTGGATGGTGGCGCTGCCATTGCCAACCAAGGAAACCGTTTTCCCGGAAACCGCCGCTCCACCGGCATCCTTGAGCGTGACGGTGATGTTGGAGGTTGTCGTATTATCCGCAGGAACCGCGGCCGGTGAAGCCGCGACCGTCGAGACACCTGCACTCACCGGGCTGGCATAGGCATTGGTGGTGGCTGAGGCGGATCCTGAGGCGGCGGTTGCGTTCGGTGTGGCCGCCTTGTCGCGCGCCGTCACGGTGTAGGTGTATTGCGTGTTCGCTTGCAGCCCGGTGTCGGTGTAGGTGGGGCTGTCCTGCCAGCCGCTGTTGGTGGCGCCGGGGTTGCCGGAAGTTTCCGTGAAGGAATATTCCACACCGCTCGGGTCGGAAGCCGTGGTCGCGGTCATGGTGATGCTGGTGGAATTCACCGCCGCAGGCACACTCGCCCAGGTCATGGGATTCGGCGTCGGGGCCGTGGTGTCCGAACCACCGCCTCCGCCGCTTCCGATGGTTCCGGAGATGGCGATGTTGTCCAGATACAGACGGTTGCCACCCGCATTGTTGGCAATCCGGAAAGTGGCTTTCTCACCTGGGGAAAGCGTGTAATCGGACAACATGTCGGAAAGCGCGAACTCGAAGCCGTAGAAGGCAGTAGAGGTGGGGGTGGTGAGTGTGATCGTTTTCGTGCCAGTGGCCGAGAGCGCGCTGGCAGAAAGGACAGGCGGGTTGGCGAAGGTCCCGTTTTGTTGCAGGGAAATCGTCAATGTATCCGGGGAGCCCGTGGGAGCGGCCGTGGTGGTCAGGCGTTTCGCGCTGATATGGAATTTATCCAACACCACATCACTGGTTCCGGTATTCTGAATCTCATAGTTGATCCAACTGGCAGCCGCTTGGGTGGCCACCCACTTCGAGGTTGATGTTGATGAAGCCGGAGTGAACGTCGAGGTTCCCCAAAGACCATCGGCTGCCGCGACAGTGTTGTCCCACTGAAGCTCCTTGTTGGTCGCTTGATCCGTCCAAATTCTGGCACTGACTGCTCCTACTGTTCCAGCGCTTTGCAGAGGACTCGTGAGTTGTCTGACTCCCGTGCTGGAGGTGGCTGTTGCAGGAGAAACTGCGGTTTGGCTTTGGGTGCCGTCGAATCCACCAAGCAGGATGGCTTGGCCGTAGCTGGCGGACAGGCAGAGCGAAAGCGCCAGGGAGACAATGGGGAGCGCTTGCAAGCGTTGCTTCATAAGAACAGAAAGGTCTTTCGTAGTAATCGATTGTTGGGGGCTCAAAAAAAGCCGCCACATGGAACATGCGGCGGCTTTTTCTGAAGTTGCATTCAAGCTACAATCAGCGGCGGCGGCGTAGGAGAAGCAACGCGCCGATGCCTCCGAGGAGGGCGGCGGACGGCTCGGGAACCGGTACGATGGTGCCGGAAATCGCAATGTTATCTAAAAAACTGTCAGAGCCCCACGCGGGGACTGCTATTCTGAAGGTAGCGGTATCGCCAGCTGCAAGAGTGGTGCTGGAAACATTGGCGAGGTTGACTTCATACCCGACCCATGAGGTGGTCTGAGTCAGAGTGACATTGACTGGGCCCACGGCAGTTAGGTCGCTGGCAGATAGTACAGGTGAAGCGGCAAACGTTCCATTCTGCTGCAAGGATACCGTGATGGTATTACCTCCGTCGGTAGCGGAACCGCGTGCAAGATTGAAATGAAGCTTATCGAGAATCAGATTCTGTGTTCCCGTGTTGCTAATTTCGTAGTTGATCCAACTTGTAATTGTGCCTCCAAGCCGAAAATTCCCCACGTATGGGTTGGCAGTACCCGATGCTGGAGCAACAGTGAATGTCGAAACGCCCCAAAGGGTATTGGTACTGTTAGTTCTGGCGCTCCACTGGAATTCTTTACCGGTATTTTGATCCGTCCAGATCCGTGTGCTGACATTGCCAACTGCGCCAGCGTCTTGCTTGAATCCTTGGCGAAGTTCTCTGACCCCTGTGCTGGAGGAGGTCGTTGCCGGAGAAATGGTGTTTTGCGTCTGCGTCCCGTCAAAGCCTCCGAGCAGGATGGAGGCACCATGCGCGGATCCGACCGTAAGCGCTGCGATCACCAGAAATGTGATGGTTGGGATAGTTTTCATTTTTTGTTTAGGGGTCTGTAGTGTCGTGAGCTGAGCATTGCCGACACCTGTAGGATGTCGTTCCGGCTCAAATCCGTCCAGTCACACGATCGTATGATGGGAAAAGTGCGGGTTTTCGCGCCTGACATGCCGGGGGCTTTGCGGCAGCGTCGAGGGCATGGCGGTGTCGCGGCTGATGGTTCTTACCTGCCTCCTGTTGGGGGGCGCGGGAGAATCGCGGGGAAAGGGTGCGGGCGAGAATCCGTTCACCGAGCGGGTGGCGCGCTTCCTTAGCCCAGAGCTGCGCCGAACGGAGGCGCGGTTGGTGGATTTGGAGGGGGAACTGGGGAGCTTGCCGAAGCTGATCGACCGCCCTTTCGCTTCCCGTTACGGATTCCGCAGCGGGAACCTGGAGAGGGAAGATGAGGAGCAGTGGGCGCAGATCGATCTGGGGAAGAGCATGGAAATCAGCCGCATCGTGGCGGTGCCGGTGAATGTCGCGCTGATCGGGGAGCGGGGGGCGGGTTATGGTTTCCCGAGGCGGTTCAGGATCGAGGTGGCGGACAACCCGGAGATGGGGGGGGCGGTGACGGTAGTGGACAAAACGGCGGCGGACGTGCCGAATCCCGGGGCATACCCTGTGGATTTCCCGATGAAAGGGGTGGAGGGGCGCTACGTGCGATTGACCTCGACACGGCATTTTCCGGTGGATGAGGGATTCATCTGGGCGCTGGAGGAGCTGCTGGTGCTCTCCGGGAACCGGATGGTCTCGGTCGGCGGCAAGGTGTCCGCTTCCAGCAGCCTTGACCTCTTTCCGAACTGGTCGGTGAATCGGCTCAACGACGGATTCAGCTCGCTGGGCATGCCTGTAAGCACACAGGCAAGCCCCACGCGCGGCTATCTCAGTGCGGTGTCGAATTTTCCGGCGGCGGAGAAATGGTTGGCGGTTGATCTGGGGCGGGAGATGCCGATCGATGAGATCCGGCTGCTGCCCGTAGAGTCGGATGACTTCGAGCACCCCGGGTTGCGGTCGTTTCCCAGGGGCTATGTGGTGGAACTGGCGGGCGACGCGGGATTTTCCGAAGTGCCGTGGAGCCTGGCTTTTCCAAATTCCAATCTTGTAGGTCATCCCGGCGGACGCCCGGTGATCCTCCAGTCCGGCGGTGCGCGGGGGCGTTACCTACGTCTGCGGACGACGGGTCTGTGGGGGGAGGGGGATCGGGTGGGTTACGGCTTGGCGGAGCTGCAGGCCTATTCCGGGGACGAGAACGTGGCGCTTGGAAAAGCGGTCACGGCCAGCGACACGTTCGAGGGGACACCCGACGGGGAGTGGTTCCCGGCGGCGGCGGTGGACGGCAACACCAGCCTCCACCGTATCATCGAGATCCCGGAGCACCTGGATCTCATTGCCCGGCGGGGTTCGCTGGAAGGGGAGAAAGTCCAGTTATCCGCAAAGCGGGAGCGGAACATCGCCCGGATTTCCGGTATCCTCGGCTACGGCGCGGGCGGGCTGGTTGTCACGCTGGCATTGGGAACGGCATGGTCGGTGGGAAGGCAGCGCGTCGTGAGGGAAAGGGATCTGAAGCTGCTGCGCGAGCAGATCGCGCGGGATCTCCATGATGACATCGGCAGCAATCTCGGCGGCATCGTCTTGCTGGGCGAGGTGGGTTCGGAATCCAGCACGGATCCGCAGTCGCGCGATGACTTCCGCCTGATCCGCGACGCTGCGGACGAGGCCTCGGCGTCCATGCGGGACATCCTTTGGCTGATCCAGGGCGGTGAGACCGGGCTGGCGGATCTGGTCGCGAAAATGCGGCAATCCGCGGATACGATCCTCGGTGACAAGAAGGTTTCACTGATCGTGGAGCCTGCCGATTTCAGGGATATCCCGCTGAGCCTGCTGTTCCGCCGCCATGTGCTTTTTTCGTTCAAGGAAGCGCTCAACAACATCCGCAAGCATGCCGGGGCTTCGAAAGTCGATATCCGTCTGGCGGTCGATGCACGCCATTTCACGTTCGCCATCCGTGATGATGGCATCGGTTTCGATCCGCTCTCCGCCGCCCATCCCGGCCACGGCCTTCACAATTTCCAGCGGCGCGCGGACAGGCTGGGCGGAACCCATCGCATCGAAAGTGCGCCGGGGTGTGGTTCGGAAGTGACATTCACCGCACCCCTGAAATCATGAACGGCATGAACGCGACAATCAAATCACCGCTCTGCGTCTGGCTGGTGGAGGACAACGCCACCTTCGCCACCGGCGTGCAGCGGGCGGTCAACGGCCTGGACGGCATGGATTGCACGGGAAATTTCCGCTCCGTCGAACTGGCCTTCGCGGCGCTCGACCGCGGCGAAATCCCGGATGTCATCCTGCTTGATGTGCAGCTCCCCGGCATGGACGGCATCAGCGCGCTTTCGGTTCTGAAAACACGCGTGCCCAGGGCGCAAGTGATCATCCTGACGGTGTTCGACGACGCGGATAAGATCTTCCGGGCGGTGTGCGCGGGAGCCTCGGGATACATCCTGAAATCCTCCGGCTCCGGAGCCATCGGCGATGCGATCCGGCAGGTGATGGAAGGCGGCGCGCCGATGACGCCCGGAGTGGCCCGCAAGGTGCTCGACGCCTTCGCCGGGCTGGAGTCGGGGACGATCGGCAACGATTACCACCTCACCGAGCGCGAGTGCGGGATCCTGCGCCTCATGGCGGATGGGTTGGTGAAAAAGGAGATCGCCGGTTCGCTCGGGATCAGCGTCCACACCGTTTCCACCCACATCCAAAGGGTGTATGAAAAGCTCCACGTAACGACCAACACCGGCGCGGTGGCGAAGGCGCTGCGCGAGCGACTGATCTGAGGAGAGCTGGAGCGGAACGGCTCAGATCGTCCCGAACAGCCTGTCCCCCGCATCGCCAAGCCCGGGCAGGATGTAGCCTTTTTCGTTCAGGCAACGGTCGATGGCTGCCGTGTAAATCGGAACCTGTGGGTGGCTGGACTGGAAAGCGGCGATCCCCTCAGGGGCGGCCAGCAGGCAGGCGAAGCGGATGCTTCTCGCACCCGCCTCAAGCAGGGTCGTGACGGCATGCACCGCCGAACCGCCGGTGGCCAGCATCGGATCCAGGAGGATCAGGTCGGACTCGCCGAGCGGCGTGGGGTGCTTGAGGTAGTAGGCCTCGGGCTCGAGGGTTTTCTCGTTCCTTGCCAGCCCGATGTGGGCGACCGCAGCCTGGGGGATGAGATCGAGAAAGCCGTCGAGGAAGCCGAGCCCGGCACGCAGGATGGGGACGAGGATGATGGGGCGTGCCACCTTATCACCCGAGGTCAGCTCAAGCGGGGTCTGGCAGGGCACGAGCGTGCGCCCGAGATCCGCGGTGACGGCCGGAACCATGAGCGAGGCGATGCGGCGCACCCGCTGCCGGAACTCAAAGTTCGGGCAATCCGGCTCCCGGATGCAAGTCAGCTCCGCGGAGATCAGCGGATGGTCGATGTGGTGGATCATTTCAGGGCTTCGAGGCGAGGATTCGTTTCACTTCCGCCTGGGTGACACCGAGGGCGACGGCCACTTCCTTGAAATCGCCGCCGGAGCGGTCGAGAAGGCGGCCGACGATCTGCCGGGAAAGCCAGTCCATGAGCGGCGCGTCTGCGGGGGCGGAATTGATCACCTGGTCGAGACCATGGGCAAGGGCGGAGGTGCGCCCCGGTGCGGACGCCAGCGGAATGTCAGCGGGGAGAAGGATCTGTGAGGAGGCCAGCGCACAGGCGCGGGCCATGGTGTTCTCCAGCTCGCGGACGTTCCCCGGCCAGTGGTGGGCTTGCAGCGATGCCGTCGCCTCGCCGGAAATGCGGATGCGGGCCATCCCGTTTTTCCGGGTGATGCGCTGGAGGAAATACTCGGCGAGCAGCGGGATGTCCTCCGGCCTTTCGCGCAGCGGCGGGATGCGCAGCTCGACCACGTTGAGGCGGTAGAACAGGTCTTCGCGGAAGCGCCCTGCGGAAACCTCCGCGGCAAGGTTCTTATGCGTCGCCGCAACGATGCGCACATCGGTCTTGAGCATGTCGTTCGCGCCGACGCGGGAGAAGCTCCCGTCCTGGAGCACGCGCAGCAGCTTCACCTGGATGGAGAGCGGCATGTCGCCGATCTCGTCGAGGAAAAGCGTGCCGCCATCTGCCTGCTCGAAGCGCCCCTCGCGGCGGGAGATGGCTCCAGTGAAAGAGCCTTTCTCGTGGCCGAAGAGTTCGCTTTCCAGGAGGTTTTCCGGGATTGCCCCGCAGTTGATGGTGATCATCTCGCGCTGCCTGCGCGGGCTGTATTCGTGCACCGCCTTTGCGACAAGCTCCTTGCCGGTGCCGCTTTCCCCCGAAATGAGGACCGGTGCATCCGATCTAGCGACACGCCCGACAAGCTTGAAAACATCCTGCAAGGCGCGGGAAACGCCGATGATCTTCACCCGCCCGTCCATGCTCGGCAGCTCGGCGGAGGGCTTGTCCGCGCTGCGCCTGTCCTCCACGGTCTGCAGGGCGGACTCCACCACCGGCCGCAGCTCGAAGGAAAGCGATTCCTTGCGCAGCACATCGTGCGCCCCTTTCTGCGTGGCCTCGATGATCTGCCCGGTGGTCGGGAATCCGGTGGTCAGGATGACCAGGGTGTCGGGGCTCTGCGCGCGGATGCGGCCGAGCAGGTCCAGCCCGTCGAAGGGCTGGATGGAAACCGCGGAGACCACCACGTTGACATGGGTTTTCTCGATCACCTTGATCGCCTTGCCCGCATCATCGCAGCGGAGGATGCGCAGCCCCTTCGCGGCAAGGTGCTTGGTGGCCCAATCCAGGAAATCCAGATCGGGATCGACAAGCAGCAAGGTTTCTTCGGAGGGGGAATCGGGCATTGCGCGGCTCGGCATGTTCCCGGATGAGGCGGCGTATGGCAAGAGGCAAGATGTGACGGGGAATCCCGCCTCACTCCGCCGCCTGCGCCATCATCCCCTCGGCCAGCGCCCTGAGCTCCTCCACCGGGATCGCGAAGGTCTCACAGCGGTTGGCGCGGGCGATGTTCATGCCGACCAACCGCCCCCGGAGATCCAGCACAGGGCCACCCATGGTGCCGGCGGAGGCGAGGATGTCATGCTGGATGACGCGCGGGAATCCGCTGCGGCGCTTGGAGTAGTCGCCGCTCATCTGGTCGTTACGGCTTTTGTCCGCAAACAGCTCGGCCTTGGCGGATAGCTTCACATCCAGCTCCATCGTTTTCCCGTCCCTCTTCACCGAGAGCTTCACGGCATCCCCCGCTTTCATGTCCTCCAACAGCTTGACGAGATCCTTGAGGGTCTTCGTGGGCTTGCCGTTGACCTTGGAGATCACATCGCCCTTTTTCAGGCCGGCTTCCTCAGCACCGCTGCCTTCGCTGACCGCCTCCACCTCCAGCCTGTCATCCGCCTTGGCCAGCGTGACGCCAAGCGCCGGGCCGCCCGCCGCGGGGATCTCCCTTGCGTTCGCGCTGATGACACCCGCCAGGGCGCGGCGCTTGGTGCGGCTCGTCACACCGTTCACAACCACCCAGGTGCCCAGCGCCAGCTCGCTGTCGGGCGCGTATTCGACGGGGACCAGACCCGACGCCTCCACCTTCAGCAAGGCGACATCCCAGTTCGCATCCGTCATCACCACCTTTGCGGACTTGAAGCTCTCCCTGTCCACCCTGACGGAAAGCCCGGACACGCCCTCCACCTCGCTGGCCTTCGTGAGTATGTGGCCGTTTTCGGATACCACCGTGCCATAAGCGATTTCCTTGCGGCCGGCGTAGATGACGGCGCTGGATTTCTGCAGCACCTCCTGCTGGGGGGCGAAGGCGGCCGTCACCGCCTCACCGGTGGTGCGGTATGCCGTTTCCAGGCTCTGCTGGGAAAACGCCGTGCCGGTGCACGAAAGCACGGCAAGTAGCGCAGCGGCAGCCCTAGCGTTTCCCGAGCCTGAGTTCGATCGTTTCATCTTTTCCATCGCGTGTGATTTCCAGGGTCAGCTTGTCCTCCGCCGCCATTTCCGCAAGCAGCGCCTGCATCCCCTCCCTGGTGGTGAGCTTCTCGCCGTTGAATGTGCGCACAAGGTCGCCCTCCTTCAGCCCGGCCTTCTCCGCGGGGCTTTCCTTCCCGACCTTGGTGATCTCCAGCCCGCCCTCCACATCCTTGGTCGCGATCCCCAGGAAGCCGCTGCCCTTTTTCTCCTGCTTCGCAAAGGGCCCCTCGCCGATGAATTCCGACTCCAGCATCTTGTCCCAGTTATCCAGGAAAACCTTCACCGGCACATGCATGTTCACCGGCAGCTGCGGGCCGACACGCGAGTGGATGCCCACCAGCCGCCCCTCCATGTCGAAGAGCGGGCCTCCGGAGTCCCCGCCGATGAGCGTGCCATCCGTCTGTATCGTCGTGTTCGCAACGCGCACCAGCCGCGCAAGCCTCACCACCACCCCCCTGTCCTTGTCGAAGCCGCCGGAGTGCCCCAGCGAGAAAATCCAATCCCCGAGCTTGGTGTCGTCCGTCCTATTGATCTCCACGAAAGGGAAATCTCCCCCGCCCTCCGGCTTTTCCGTGATCTGGAGCAGCGCCGCATCGGTGTCCGCCACCAATCCAAGCGTCTCGGCCTTGAGCTTTTTCCCGTCCGGCATGATGACCTTCACATCCTTCCCGACGCCGGAGGTCACGTGCGCCGCCGTCATCACCAGCCCGTCCTTGGAGACGATCACCCCGCTGCCGGAGCCGCCGCCGAGATCGATGCAGACCGTCGCGGCCTTCGCGGCCGGCAGGGCCGCCTGCAGCGCCTCTTGGATCGCCATCAGATCGTCCTGCGATTCGGGAGCCTTCTTCGAATTGAGCGGGAAGGCGGAGGCCGGCCCCAGGCCGGCCGCCACCAGGAGGGCGAGTGCTTTCGGAATAACGCTCATGGGGAAAATCACCGTTCGAGGATCTCGACCTCGTAGCCGTCGGGATCGGTCACAAAAGCCATACGGTTGGCTCCTGCGGAAAATTTCTCCCGCCACCCGGAAGGCCAGATCTCGATGCCCACCTTCTCCAGCCCGTCGCAATACGCGATGATGTCCGGCACCCCGAGGGCGGTGTGCATCAGGTCTTCCGGGCAGGTTTCGGTGTAGTCGGCCGACCATGTCAGCTCCAGGAAAACGTCGTTCCCTTCCAGCTCCATGAATGCCAGCCTGTTGCCCTGCGGGGAGTCCTTCTTCTGCGCCAGGCGGTAGCCGAGCTTTTCATAGAACGAAATCGATTCATCGAGGCTCTTCACCCGAATGCGCGTATGCAGGAACTTGATCTTCACCACGCAAAACTACCTGCCATCCGCCGCCCCGCAAGCATCCCTTTTCCCGACATGAACTTCACCGAGATCGACCGCGAGGATTTCCGCCGCCTGCTCATGGAAATCCACGCCACCCACATGCCCTTCGGCATGTTCGGAAAGGAAAAACACCCGCCCAAAGGCGTGCCGATCTACGATCTCCCGGAGGAATACCTGATGTGGTTCAAGCAGCGCGAATTCCCCAAGGGCCGCCTCGGGGAGCTCATGGCCCACGTCTGCGAGATCAAGGAATGCGGCATGGACTCGCTCTTCGATCCCATGCGCAAAGCCAACGGCGGGCGCACCAGGCTTGGGTGAGACGAGGAGCAAGGGGCAGGGCGACGCCCTGGGGGGAAACGGGAGCTGGGAAACAAGGCCCATGTCAGGAAACAGGCTCCAGAGCCCAGCTGCGCAAATCCCGCGCACTTTCCCGGAGGGTATGCGGAGCCGGGAACCGCCGGCCCTGCCATGGTCTCCGCGTGCCTCCCATGCAGCAGAACAAGCGTCCGAACCTCGTCTCCCTCACGACGATCAATCCGGACGGCTCCCACTACGTCCTCCACCCGGCGGACGTAAGCGGGCGTTTCACCTTTTTCCGCAGGATCTTCGGAATCGTCCTCATCGCCGTATATGTGCTCATGCCGTGGATCCCCATCAACGGCGCTCCCGCCCTGTTCTTCGATGTCGAGAACCGCCGCTTCCACATGTTCGGCCTCACCCTCCTGACCCAAGACCTCTGGGTGTTCTTCTTCGCCATCTCCGGGCTGGGCTTCGTCCTCTTCTTCCTCACCGCCCTGCTCGGCCGCCTCTGGTGCGGCTGGGCCTGCCCATACACCGTTTTCCTGGAACACGTTTTCCGCCGCATCGAGCGCCTGATCGATGGCGACGCCACCGCGCGCCGCAAGCTCGACCAAGCTCCCTCCAGCGCACGGAAAACGATACGCCGCGCCGTGAAATACGCGCTCTACCTCATAGCCTCAGCCGCCATCGCCCATGTGTTCATCAGCTACTTCGTCTCACTGCCCCGCCTGTACCAATTCATGCGGGAAGGCCCACTCCAGCACGGAGCGACCTTCACCATCATCTCCGCCCTCACCGCCGCTCTCTACTTCTGCTTCGCATGGTTCCGCGAGCAGTTCTGCATCATCCTCTGCCCCTACGGACGCATCCAATCCGCGCTGACGGATGATGAAACCGTGGTCATCGGCTACGATGCCAAACGCGGCGAACCGCGCGGCAAAGCCACCGATCCCAGCGCCGGCGATTGCATCGACTGCACCCGCTGCGTCCAGGTCTGCCCCACCGGCATCGACATCCGCAACGGCCTCCAGATGGAATGCATCGGCTGCGCGGCGTGCATCGATGCCTGCAACGACATCATGCGGAAACTGAAACGCCCGGAAGGCCTCGTCCGCTACGATTCCACCAAAGGCCTGGAAGGGGAAAAACGCCACATCCTGCGCCCCCGCATCTGGCTCTATGCGGCGATGGGATTGCTCGGCCTCATGGCGCTCGGCTTCACCGCCTTCCACAAGGCCAAGCCGGTCTTCGCCGAGGTCTCGCGGATGCGCGGCGCACCGTTTTTCGTGGATCCCACCGTGGTGCGGAACCACTACCAGCTCCGCCTCCTCAACAAGCGCAACCAGCCCGTCACCTTCACCATCTCGCTTGAAGATGCGCCCGCAGGCTTCACTCTCAGCGGCATCGGCGAGCCTCTGACCCTGGCCGCCCACGCCGAGGCGAGCCGCCCGATAGTCATCATCAACGACCGTGAGCACTACAAAGGCCCGACCGAATTGACCCTCGAGATCGAGGCACAGCCCGGCGATGCCGAGATCTACCAGAAAATCAAATTCCTAGGCCCCAACCCCAACCAAACCAACTGAACATGCAACCGAAAACCATCCGCCCATGGCTCTACGTAACCGGAGCCTTCCTCCTGCTCATCGCCGCGTGGACCAGCCTGATCTTTGTGGCCTTGAAACACGCACCGCAGAGCGTGCCGCTGCAAACTTTAAACTCCAAACCTTAAACTCCAATTTAAGAAAGAACTCCGCCAATCGACCTCTTCTTTGAGGTTTAGGGTTTAAAATTTAAAGCATTGGATCCCGTCCACACCACCATCGGAGCCCTCGTCGCCGGCCTCGTGACCAGCGTGCACTGCGTCGGCATGTGCGGCCCCATCGCGTGCGGGCTTGCGGCGATGCCCTCGTCGGAAACGGAGCGGCTGGCGGCGATGAGCGCCTACCACGGCGCGCGCCTCACGTCCTACGCGGCCATCGGCGCGCTGTGCGGCGCCCTCGGCAGCCAGCCGCTGCAATGGTTCTTCGACTCGCCCGCCGTGCTGCTGCCGTGGGTGCTTGTCGCGGTGATGCTGGTGTTCGGATTCGGCCTGGAAAAGAAGCTTCCGCGCCCTCCCGCGCTGCTGAAGTGGACGGCGAAGATGCGCTTCCGCCTCGGGCGGATGTCGCCGCTGCGCGGAGGGCTGGCGCTCGGTTTCCTGACCCCGCTGCTGCCCTGCGGGCCGCTGTATCTGCTTTTCGGGGCGTCCCTGCTCAGCGGATCGGCGTTGCGCGGCGCGGAGTTCGCGCTCGCTTTCGGCCTCGGCACGGTGCCGCTTCTGTGGCTCGCCCAACAGCAGCTCAAGCATCTCCAGAAGCGCATCAAGCCCGCCACCCTCGTCCGCGTCCAGCGCTCGCTCGCCATCGCCGCCGCCCTCGTCATGGCCTTCCGACTCTGGGGCACCGTCCCCGCCGCCATGGCCGAGGAAAAGCCCGAGGAGCTTCCCTCCTGCTGCCACTAAGGTTTACCCCAAGGCCTGAGGTTTGCGGTTTCTTCCCGGGCGGAAAGCCAACGGATCACTTGGCTCGCGTCAGCATCTTGCCGATGAAGCGGCCGATGGCGGCGCAGCCGAGAGCCAGCAACGGGATCTGGAACAAGTGCTTCTCTTTGAGCACGAACAACAGAATGACACCGATAAGCCCCCCCAGGCCAAAGCCGATGAACCCTCCGATGATGCCGCCCAGCAATTGGCGCGGGTTGAACGTGTTTTCCAGAGTCAGTGCGCGCAGAGGCGCCTCATTTGCCGCGTTCGCAAGCACATCAAGCAGGTCGTTGGCGACGGTCAGCAGGCTTTCGCGTTCCCTTCCCTCGAGGATGGTATCACTTAAACCGGGTGTGATGATCCGGGTTTCCGGCGCACGTATCGCCAGGTATCCGTCCTGCACCTCGATGAATCCGGTGGTGGCAGTGGAGAGGAAGCGCAAGACGCCGGGTTTGCAGATCGAGGCCATGTCCGTGAGGCCGGGAACGAGATGCCCGGCGGATTTGATCGAGGCCTCCATGGCCTCAAAAGCGCCTCCGGCGAAGAGGCTGTAGCTCTTGTTGAACGCATCGACCAGGCGCTGCTCATCCGGCGGGGCGAGCGGGTTCACTTTCAGATCGAGCCCCTTGATTCCCAGGAAATTCATCCCCCCCGTCTCACGGCGCGGCAGGAGGTCGAAATTCGGCAGATTCAGTCCGGTGGTGGGAATCACGACGACCGTATTCCAGACAAAAAAGAAACCGGTGGAATCGCTCTCCTCGAACCTAGCATCGAGAATCTCGAACGGCCTGTTTCGATGGACGCCGAGAACGTGGTCCCGGAAACTTTCCGCCCTTCTGAAGATATCGAGGCTGCGTGCGCCTTCGGAAATCACCCCCTGCGATTCCGCGTGAAACACGTAACCGTTCTCCTGTGCCCACTGGCCGTTTTCATTCTTATGGTCGTTCATGGCTTGGTTTTGCTGATCTCATTCGACAGGCACAGAGCTTGTTGTTCCAGGGCTGTCGCCTTCCGCCTCGACAAAGATTGGCATGGTGCGCTGATCGGCGACGATGTCCGCTTGGATTTGCTTTTTCATCGCTTCCGTAAGTCTCAAGGTTCTTGGCTCGCTGATAAAGACCCCCGCCATGGCGAACCCGTCCAGTTCCCCTTCGCTCACGGATGCGCCCACCCTTTCGGCCACAGTCCCTCCGGCTTCTGCTCGATCCTTGTTAGAAGCACGGGCAATGAAGTAATTCTGCGTCAAATCCTCGTAGTAATCGGTTTTCTTGATGCGTGAACCCACCACGAACACCCGGATCTCGCTTTGCTCCTCCGAAATGCGAAACTCGTATTCAGCGTTCCCGACATCCGGTTTCACCACCAGGGTATCGAGCACTTCGTTGTTGGCGTCGCAGATCACCAGGGTCAGGCCTGTCGGTGCGATGCGCTTCATTTCTTCCGACGAAATCGTTGTGGCCTCGGTGATTGTCCTGCGCTGCTCTTCATTCACCCCCTCCGGGAATTCGATCAATGGCAGGCCGCTTGCCCGCAGCATGGGCAGCAGGGGCGTCAGGTCGGTGACCTTCGTATCGGTGAGATTGAGCCGTTCCAGTGAGGTGCATCCGGCGAGAACCGCGATGTCGGTGACTTGGGTTCCGCTGAGGTCGAGCACCCTGAGCTTTTTCGCGTCCTTGAGAAAGCCGATGTCAGCGACCGGCGTGTAGCTCAGGTTGAGCACCTCCAGATCCGCGAAACCGGCCAGGGCATCCACGTCGCGGAGCGCGATGCCTGCTGCGACATGGACCTCCCTGAGACCTTTGCAGTTGCGGAGGAATTCGAGGCTCGTCACTTCGGTGCAAAGGTTCATGCTGAATTTCTCCAGCGTGGTGAGAGCCGCCAGATCCTTGAGGTTCGCGTCGGTCGCCTGCTCGTTCGCGGTAAGATCCAACTCGCGGAGGTTCTTGAGGTGGAGAAGCGGCTTGTAGTCCTTGAAGGTGTGATCGCTGCCAAAGAGGTTGAGCTTTTCGATGGCGGTGGAGCTCTCGAGGAAATCCAAGGTAGGGAAAGGACTCATGTAGATGCTGAGTTCCTTGAGCTTGGGCAAACCAGCCAGCGCATCGATGTTGATGACGCGTTCGTTGAAGAATTCGAGTTCTTCCAAATCCTTGAGTCCATCGATGGCGGCGATGTCAACCGGCGGGACTTGTGCCTCCTTTTCCTTTTCCGCGATGGCGGCGGCTTTTGCTTCTTGCAGCAGCTTGGCGAATTCCCGGAACTTCTCATCACTCATGCGCCTGAAGACCATGATGAGTTCCCCCATTTCCATGGTGAGCGTGTCGCCCTCGATGGACGCGCTTTGTGGTCCGACTTCGCCATCCGCGAATTCCAGAACGAGGGATTTGCCGGCACCGCCCTGCTGTTGGATGGTGAAAGGAATCGGCGGATTCTCGGCGAGATTTCCCGGTGGCCCGTGAACTGTCATTGCCCCATTGCGGATCTCGAAAGCCGACTTGTGTAAGAAAGCTTCCTCAAGCATATCCAAGTCAAAACCGGCTTTCTTCGAGTGCTCGAGGGTCTTCGCAATGTCGGTCTGCCAATAGCCGGTCAATTGCCCTTCCAGCACTTCGCGCAGGGTGCTGGCGAAGGATTCGGCTTCCGCCAGCCTCCGTGCGGCCAGCCCCTCGGCTTCCACCGCGCGCTTCATGCCGGCGGTGGCGCGCGCCGCCTGCCAAGCGGTGCTGGTGATCCCCGCCAGGAGCAAGGCCAGCATCGCCGCCGCCGTGCCGAGCGCGACTTTGTGACGGCGGGCGAATTTGCCGAAGAGATAGAGGGCGCCGGGAGCGGCGGCTTGGACGGGTTCGTTGGCGAGGTATCGACCGATATCCGCGGCAAACGCGCTGGCGGATTCGTATCGCCGTGAGCGGTCTTTCTCGATCGCCTTCATCACGATCCAATCGAGTTCGCCCTTGAGAGTGCTGGCGGGGACGGGCGACTTGCGCATGGCGGCGGCACCGTCTGGAGTCCGCATCTGGCTGCTGCGGGTGCTGGGGGTTTGCGGTTCCTCTTCGCGGATGATCCTCAGCATCTCGTCGTGTGCCACGGAGAGAAGGGTGTGCTGATCGAAGGGCGGAGCCCCCGCAAGCAGTTCGTAAAGCAGGACTCCGAGGCTGTAGATGTCGGAGCGGGTGTCCACATCGAGCGCGCTCATGGCGGCTTGCTCGGGGCTCATGTAAACCGGCGTGCCGAGAAACTGGCCGAAGCGCGTGAAAAGGGTTTTCTCGACAAGCTTGCTCTGGGTGGCCTTGGCGATGCCGAAGTCGATGATCTTCACCAGCGGCTCATCGCCGGCCAGGGTGACCATTACGTTCGAGGGCTTGAGGTCGCGGTGGATGACCCCTTTCTGGTGGGCGTGCTGTACGGCGGAGCAGACATCGCGGAACAGCTCCAAGCGTTGGCGTAGATCGAGCTGCCGTTGGTCGCAGAAGTCTGTGATGGGAATGCCCTTGACCAACTCCATGGTGAAATAGGGTCGCCCGCTCGATGTGGCGCCGGCTTCGAGCACCTTGGCGATGTTCGGGTGGTTCATCAAGGCAAGCGCCTGGCGCTCGGCCTCGAAGCGGGCGAGCACCTGCTTGGTATCCATCCCGGCCTTGACGACCTTGAGCGCGACCATGCGCTTCACCGGTTCCATCTGCTCGGCCATCCAGACCATGCCGAAACCCCCTTCGCCGATCTGCTGGCGCAGGATGAAATTGCCCACCCGGTCGCCCTCCACTTCGGTGTAAGGTGTTTGAAAACTCGCTGCGAGAAGGGCGGGATTCTCGCTCTCGGAGAAAAAGTCATCGGCCTTCTCGGAGTCGGCCAGCAGGGTCCTGACTTCCGCTTCCAACTCAGGATTCCCGGAGCAGGCTTCGTCGATGAATGAATCGCGGGCGTCGCCTTCCAGATCCAGGGCGCGGATGAAAATGCAGAAGCAGAGTGTGTTTTCTTTTTTCATGGTCACATCATCACATGCGTTGCGTGTTGCAAATAACCGACACGCAAAATGCATGTTTTTCCAACATCATTCATTCGGTTCCTTCAGCTCGCGGTAGAGCCAAAGTTTGGCGAGTTTCCAGTGGCGTTCCACCGTGCGCTCGCTGACATCGAGAAGGGTGGCGATCTCCCCGTTTCCCAACCCTGAGAAGAAACGCAGTTTCACGATCTGGGCATCCATGGGCGATTCCGTTTCTAACCGACCGAGAGCTTCATGTACGTCGAGGAGTCGTTCGTCCTCCATCGGTGCCGCCACCGGCAGCTCGTCGTCAAGGGGAACGGCTTTTTCACCGCCGCCGCGCTTGGCGGCCATCCTCCGACGTGCCGCTTCGACGAGGATCCGGCGCATCGCCTCGGAGGCCGCGGCGTAGAATTGCTTGCGGTCGCGCCATTGGGCGGGTGCGGATTTTTCCAATCTCAGCCAGGCCTCATGGAGCAGTCCGCAAGTGTCGAGCGTGCCGCCCTGGCGTTCGCCCGCCATTTTGGAACGCGCGATCCGGCGCAATTCGGCGTATAACCCGGCGAACACTTCATTGTCGCGGGTCTCGTCGGAATGGTTCAGCCAGCGGGTGTATTCGGTCATGGGTTATTTGATTTCCGCTTCAAAGGTGCCGGAGACGAAGCTCCCGGCCTCGTCAGGCACACGAAGGTGGATCTTGCCGGGGATCTTGTCATCCTTGGCGGTGCCGAATTCCAGCTTCATGGCAAACTTCCCCGTGAAACTATCGTTCTGCGGCACGCGACCTTTCTCCACCATGCGACTCATGTGGATGTGCGCGGTGGTGGAACCCTGATTCGGCTTCACCGTGATGGTTTTCCCGTCCACCTCATTCTGGCCTTCATCGAACAGGAAAATCGTGAATTGCATGTCTCCGAACAAGCCCTCGCCTTGCTGCAATTTCAAGGTGCCCACTCCCGAGTTCAGCGTCGCCTTCTCGACTTTGAACTCCTTGCCATGGACCTTGCCTGCCGCAGGCGTATCGGGGATCGGTTCCGCCGAAATGTCTTCGATCTTCCCGGCTGCCGGGGCATTTTCGCCGCCCTCTGCTTCGGTTCTTTCACCGCCAGCACCACGTTTCGCAAAGTCCTCCTTGCTCATGCGGTTGAAGATCGTCCAGCCACTCTCCGGGTCATTCAGCGCCATCTGTCCTTTGTCGAACCTGACATTCATTTCCTTGCCACCCGCGCTCAGCGTGAGTGAGTTCGCGGCCTCGTCCACCGCGGTGAGCTTGTAGGGGAGGGGTGGAGCGGCTGCAAGTCCCGGAGGGCCGTGGACGAACATTTTGTCCTTCTGGAACTCGACAACCATCGCGCCCATCATGGCCTGCTCCAATTCGTCCATTTCGCGATTCGCTTTTTTGGCCAGCGCGAGGGTTTTTTCCATATCGGGCTTCCAGTAGCCTGGCCGTTGGCTTGCTAGGTCGGCGGCCTGTGCGTGGATGACAGCCGAAACGGCAACGATGAGGGTGATGAGATGTTTCTTCATGACAAACACACACGCGCAGGGCGGGCGGATAAACCGACAATATCCGTGAAAATAATCCGATTGCATCCCCGGCGGCGTCATGTCCGTCACTCTTCCTTCCGGAATTCCTGAAAACAAGACAAGAGACCCGCAAGGCCGGCAGCAAGGGGTGCGCAGGCAAAGAGGCCAAATGCGCTGGGGTTGGGCTTGAAGGGGCGCCAGCCGGGAGGTCAGCATTGCCGCCGATCCTTTCACCTGAATCTTGCCTGTCTGCGAACATTGCGCGACCCCGTTTTCCGCCGCCTCCGCGGTGGATAGGTTCTGCTGCCGCGGCTGCGAGTTCGTCCACGGGATGATCCAGGGCGAAGGGCTGGGGCATTTCTACGATCTCCGTAGTAATTCCACCCTGCGGCCCGTCCGCAGCGTGCCCTTCGAGGCGCGCGATTTCGGCTGGCTCAAGGAGCGGGCGGCGGCCATCGAGGAAAACGTTCCCAAAGGCGAGGCGGCGGAGGGGGATTTCTCGCTGGAGGGGCTGTCGTGCGTGGGCTGCGTGTGGCTGGTGGAAAACGTTTTCCGCCGCCATCACGGCGCGCTGGAAGCCTCCGCCCATCCGGCGACCGGGCTGCTGCGGCTGCGCTGGCTTTCCGGTGAGACGGATCTTACGTCCTTTGCGGACGAGCTAGCCTCCTTCGGCTACACCCTCACGCCGAAGAAGCCCGGCTCCTCCGGCGGCGAGATCCGCCAGCTCGGCGCGAAGCTCGGTCTCTGCGCCGCCTTCGCGATGAACGCGATGGTCTTCACCCTGCCGCGCTACGTCGGCATGCCGGACGACTTCGGTTTCGCGGGCATTTTCCAGCTCATCACGTTCCTCTCCGCCACGCTGGCGATGCTGGTCGGCGGCTCCCATTTCATCAAGCGCGCCTGGCTTTCCACCAAGGCCGGCGTGCCGCACATCGACCTGCCCATCGCCCTGGGCGTCAGCTTCGCTTTCATCGGTTCGCTCATCGGCTGGGCGCTCGGCGTCGAGGGGCTGATGTATTTCGACTTCGTGGCGATGTTCATTTTCCTGATGCTCGGAGGCCGCTACCTCCAGCTCGCGGCGATCGAAAAAAACCGCAACCGCCTTCAGCGCCGCCGCCCCGTGCCGGAAACGATGGCCTCGCCGGATCGCGCGGAGCCCGTCCCGCTCTCCGAACTCGCGCCGGGCATGAGGGTCGAGATTTTGCCCGGACAATCCGTGCCCGTCGCCGCCACGCTCGATTCCGAAGCCGCCGAGTTTTCCCTGGAATGGATCAACGGCGAGGCGGATCCGCACACGTTTTCGGCGGGCCGCACGGTTCCCGCCGGTGCCATCCACCTCGGTTCCGCGCCCGTCATCGTGAAAGCGAGCGAGGCATGGGCGGATTCCCTGTTGGCGCGGCTGACCGGATCGGATCGCGCCGCCGCGCGCGTGCCCGCGCTGGAGAAACTGCTGCGCCACTACCTCGCCGCCATCGTCCTGATCGGCGTGGCGGGCTTTGTTTGGTGGCTGCGGATGGACGGCTTCGCGCCGGCCTTGCAGGTGATGATCTCGGTCTTTGTCGTCTCCTGCCCCTGCGCTCTCGGCGTCGCCCTGCCGCTCGCCGACGAACTGGCGGGCACCCGGATGGAACGCGCCGGGGTCTTCATCCGCGAGCCGCTGATCTGGTCGCGTCTCCGCGCCGTGCGGAAAATCATTTTCGACAAAACCGGCACCCTCACCCTCGAGCGCCCCGTGCTGATGAACCCCGAGGCCGTCGGAAATCTCGATACCGATGCCAAATCCGCCCTTGCCCGCCTGACCGACGGATCACTTCATCCGGTTTCCCGCACCCTGCTCGAAGCCCTCGGCGCAGACGGCCAGCGCTTGCTCCGGTCATTGCCCGCCGCGGAAATCCAGGACACGCCCGGCATGGGTCGATCCTTCGGGAAATGGTCGCTCGGCAGGCCGGGCTGGGCATCCGGCGAAGCGGCAGCAGACGCCCCCCACGACGCGGAACTCTGCCATGGCGGCGAGCCCGTCGCCCGCTTCCGCTTCGAGGAATCCCTGCGCCCGGATGCCATCGCGGCTCTGCGAGTGTTACAAAAAGATCACCGCCTCATCATCCTTTCCGGAGACAGGCCGGAGAAAGTCGCCGCCGCCGCCGCCGCGCTCGGCATCGCACGGGAGGACGCCCATTCCGCCCTCCAGCCCGCCGAAAAGGAAGCCCTCGTCCGCCAGCTCGACGCGCACGACACCCTCTACCTCGGCGACGGCGCGAACGATTCCCTCGCCTTCAACGCCGCCTGGGTTACGGGAACCCCGGTGGTTGACCGCAGCCTGTTGGAAACGAAATCCGACTTCTATTTCCTCGGCCAGAGCCTGCGCTTCCTGCCCGGAATGCTCGCCCTCGCGAAGCATCGCCGCGCCGCCGTCCGCACCGCGTTCGCTTTCGCGCTCGTTTACAACGCCACTGCCATCACCTTCGCCCTGCTCGGCCACATGAACCCGCTCGTCGCCGCCATCATCATGCCGCTGAGTTCCGCGATCTCGCTGGGCATCGTCGCCGCAAGCCTCCGCAAGCCATGAAACGCCGCCCCCGACACAGACCGGAAATCCGTTGCGCAACCCGCAGGTACGTCCTACCCTCCGGCGCCCCTGCCATGAAAAGCGATTCGGACAATTTCCGCAAAACCATCTACGGCCGCGTCCTGGATTCGGAACTCCTTGTCACCTACCAGAATGCGTTCCGCTGCGCCACCGGCCTGCCGCTCCGCTTCGTCGATGCGGACTCCTCGCTGCCCTCCACCTGCGCCCAGGCGGAGAACGGCAGCATTTTTTGTGAAAAGCTAAGCCTCTGCAAATCCGCCTGCAACGCCTGCATTGAAGTGAACCGCCGCCTCACCGAGGAGGCCAAACTCGGGGCACCCGCCAGTTGCAAATGCTTCTCCGGCATGTCCTCCACCGCCGTCCCCGTCTCCTGCAACGGCACCCTCATCGGCTTCCTCCGCACCGGCCAGGTCTTCCATTCCGTTCCCGACGGCGCGACCTTCGAAAAGGTGTCCAAGACCCTCCGCCGCCAGGGGCTTTCCGAGTCCGAGGCCGAATCCCTGCGCGATGCCTACTTCCAGACCCAGGTGGTCGATCCCGAGCGCTACCAGAGCATGATCACCCTGCTGGCGACCTTCGGCACCCAGCTCAGCCGCCATGCGGAAAAGCTCGCCATCGTCAGCGAGAACAGCGAGCCGGAGGCCATCTCGCGCGCCCGGGATTTCATCGCCCGCAACCTCGACGAGCCGCTCCCGCTCTCCCTCGTGGCCCGGCACGCCGGCCTGAGCGAATCCCATTTCTGCCGCGTTTTCAAGGAAGCCACCGGCCTCACGCTCACCGATTACGTGAACCGCCGCCGCATCGAGTGGGCGAAAAAGGAACTGCTCAAGCCGGAAGTCCGCGTCTCCGAGATCGCCTTCCAGATCGGCTACCAATCCCTCTCCCAGTTCAACCGCAGTTTCGCCCGCTTCACCGGGAACTCACCCACCAATTTCCGCCGGGAGGAACTCTCCAAGCTCACGGCCGTGTGATCTCACGCCGCCCACTCCACACCGGTTTCATCTCCCCCTGCTGCCTGTTCTTTTCGTTGAAAAGGTGATGTGCACTTTCTTGCCCCGAATGATCCTCCCGACCTCAAGTTAGGTTGCCGGAATCGATCCCGAGTCTCCATCAAACGTCGTGCACTCGTATTCGATCTCGCAATGGCGAACAGCATCCGGGGTTTCCAGGCAACGGACAATCCTTGGGTTGCATGATTTCGTGCGAACCCCGGCGATGCGCGGGGGATCTTGTGGTGCGATCGGATACCCATTCCGTCCGATCCCGACTTTGGCATCCATCGCATTCGGGCAAACGTCCTTGAGTATGCTGATCGAAAGATCGGTCCTTCAGGGCTTGGCTCATACGGATCAAGCCCGGGGAAACCCTCCTGCCCGATCAGATTCGCGGCGTAATGGCATAAAATGGCCAATCCGACCCTCTCCTCTTGCGTAAGCCCGGAGGTTCCGACCGGCTTGTTTTGCGGATTGTCATCCCCGCAGCCTGAAAGAGGGACAGCTGACAGCGTCAAGAAATGGAGAGCCGCTTTTTTCGTCCGATTGCTTGGCAGACGTCATGGAAATGGCGGCGCCGGGGGCGAATCTCGCATCCGATCGGATCGGTTTCCCCGTCATCGCCGCCTTGCTAGCCTTATCCCTTCCTCTTGATCTCTTCCTTGCGTGTCTCGAACCATGCGGAAAGCTTCTCCAGCGAATCCACCTTATCCTCATCAACTTTCCTAACGATCCGCCATTCGGTGACTTCGGGCAGGACCCGCCACTTTCCATCCTGCTTGATCAGAAACGCGGGGTCTAAATCGAACGCCTTGTTGCCGTCCTTTTTCGATTCGTTGATCACCACCACGGCGCATTCACCTTCGATCTTCTCCTCGATGATCTCAAAATCCCAGCCGTCACCCGCCAGATCGATAAATCTCCGCACCTTGGACCTGAAATATTCGGTCGCCTCCTCCGGGAGTCCCTCAAACTTCGCGGCATGCTCCCAAGTGCCCTCGAAATCCTTCGTTTGTGCAGCCTTCTTGAATGCACCCAAAGCTTCCGATGGCGTTGCTGCAAGGGCGGATTGAAGCAAGAGGGTTGCGAGCAATGCGATGGTCTTCAAGCGTGTCTGGGTGAAACTTGTGGCTGTCATAGGCGACCCCTGCTGCGGCAGGGTGTCACGGCGGCGTCGGCGCCACGGCCTTGAGGCGCATGAACTTGGCCGGATTGGCCGGATCTACCGTTACGGAAGACCTCATTTTCCGGGTGTTCACGCCATCCTCGAGGATTTCGTTGAGAATGCCCGCCGTTTGCCATGAACCGGGCAGCATCGTGGGCGACCACTCGGCGACAAGGGTGACATCGGTCACATCCTTTGACACCGTGTAGGTGATCGAGATGGCGCCGTTCTCAAGGGAACTGACCACCGGAGAGGGCCGCTCCATGATGTCAGGGCGGCTGTTCAGCACGTATTCCACAAGGTTGGGAAGATCGTCGAGATCGCTGTTTCCGGTGACGGATTGGTTGATGCCCGGATATTGGCCAATCCATTGCGAATAGCTGCTGAAGATGACGTCGGACACTTCGATAACGATGTTCTGTGAGGAAAAGCCTCCAAGGACATTGCGGATCTCGATGATGACGTTGTACGTGCCGAGGGCGGCCGTCGGCGAGATTGTCCCGGAAATCAGACCCGTCTGCCTGTCGATGGAAAGCCCGGCCGGGAGCGGTGTGGATGCGGCGATGAAGTATTCGGGAGCCTCGTAGAACCTGTCGTTGCGGAGGCGGTCGACGAAGTTGCTGTTCCCGGGGTTGTTGGGGAAGCCCGGGGTGACGCCGATGAGGACGGGTTCGTTGTCGGTGACGGTGATCACCTGCGAGACGTTGAGGAAGCCCGTGGCCGAGAGCGTGATGGTGGGGCGCTGGACTCCATCGGAGAACAAGTCATCGACGGCGCGGATCGGGAAAGTGCCGCTCACCTGGCCTGCGGGGATGACGATGGATGCGGGGACGGCGGCCTCGGTGATGTCCGAGGAGGAGACGTTCACCGTCAGATCGTAGGAAACGGGCTGGTTGATGGTGACCGTGCCGGTGGAGGCGTTTTCACCGTCCGTTTCCGAGATGGTGGAAGGGGCGAGGGCGAGTGTCAGGTAGATGTTCGGGGAGGAGTCCGAGGAGATGATGAGGTTGTCGATGGCGAGGGCGTCGGGGAAGCCTGCGCCGCTGTTGTTGGTGGCGGTCTTGTAGTACCAGCGGAGGTAGATGGGGGACTCGCGGTCGGTGAAAACAGCGGGAAGGTTGACGTTGTTGAACCTCTGGACGGTGCCGGTGGGTGTGGAGCCGGAGGTGTATGAGGCCCCCGGCACCGCTATCCATTTGGAACCGGTGTTGGCGGGGTTCCCGGTGGTGTATTCGAGGTTCATCTGCATCGACTTCGGCTGCTCGGAGACCTTCACGATATCGTAGCTGATCTGCAGCCCGGTGAGACCCCGGGTGTTGTCGAGTGCCAGCGCGATGAAGCCCGGATCGAAGCGCACCGCGCCGCCGGAGACGCTACCGGCGAGCATGCCGATGCGCGAGCCGAAGTTGTAGGGCGCGCCGCCGGTGCCGGCGTTCCGGAGAAGGGAGAGTTCATCGAAGTTGATGGTCTGCGTGCTGGCGAGGTTCGTGGAGAAGGACGACCATCCGGTGGGGAAAAGGTACCCTTCGGCGCCGGGCTCCACGTCGAAGTCCTGAAGATAGCGGCCGTTGGTGAAAACTGCGGCCGGGAAAATGCTTTTTTCGGCCGAGGTGGAGCGCGTGCCGGAAATGGTGCGGGCTACGGCTCCGGAAGTTGTCAGCCATTCGCCCGCGAGGTTTGCGCCGGCTTCCGTCTGCCCGGCAAAGTAGGCCGCCTCGCTGGCGGAAACCCGCCCGACATTTGGCTGTGTGAAGAAGGAATTCCCGTAGGAGATCTTGTGGATGTCAACGCCCACCCCGTTTTTGAGCACGATGGCATCGCCGATGTTGTCGAGGGTCGGCCATTTGGAGGCTGCGGTGAAGAGATCCGTGTTTGTGCTGGAGACGATGACCTTGCCGCTGGCCAGGTCCGTGCTGTCACCGGGGATCAGGGGGTCTTTTGGGGAAACGCCGTTGTAAACCACGATCAGTGTGCCAGCGGGAACGTCGTTCCACAGGCCGGGGGCGAAAAGGAGAGCGTTGCCGGACTGGTCGGCAAGGGACCAACCGGCGAGGCTGCCCTCCTTGAGGGTGAGGATCTCGATCCACTCGGAAGTGCCGCCGCCGGGGCCTTGGCTGAACTCATGGATGATGGCCTGCCCGTTGACGGTGAGGGTGTCGCCCCTGAGGACGAGGCCGCTCTGGTAGGTGTAGGGGGTTCCGGGGCGCACCGCATTGGCGAGGGGGCGGTCAAGCAGATTGACGTTGCCGGTGATGAAGGGGGGGCTTGTGGTGTTGCCGTCCGTGGCGGTGATGGAGCAGCGCCAGAGCTTGCCGCTGTTCGAGGGGTTCGCCGGAACCGATGCGGTGGTGATGCCGGAGTCCGTGAAATTATCCTCGTCCGTGCTGAACTCCCATTTGTAGGCGAGGGTGATGGGGTCGTTCTCGGGATCGGAAACGCTGACTGCGGTCACGGTGAGCGGAAGGTCGTCGTAAGCCTGCGTGGCAGCGTTGAGGGTGACGGATGCGATGGCAGGCGTCTGGTTTTTCACAGTGACAAAGACGGGCTGGGACTCGCCGATCAGGCCGTCCGGATCGGTGGCCTTGGCGGTGTAGGCGTAGAAGCCGTTGGCGGGGTTGCGGGCAAAGACATATGGAAAGGAGGTCGCGGTACCCACGAGGACATTGTTCTCGAAGAGCTCGACCTTCGTGACCGTGTCTGCGGCTCCGTCGATGTCGAAGTCCGTGGCATCGACGTTGACGGAATACCCAACGCCCGGGCTGAAGACCGCTCCGTTCGCGGGGCTGGTGATGACGACGGACGGGGGCGGGTTGGTCGGCGGGGCGGAGACCCCGAAGACGGTGAGCTCGGCGAAGGTGAGGGAGCCGCCCGTGGTGTTGGCTCCGCTCCTGCGGTCCGCGATTTTCAGCACCCAGTCACCGGAGGAGTTTTCCCCCCAGTTGCGGACGGTGCTGAGGGTGTAGTCGGTGTAGTTGTCGTTCGTGTCGCTGCGGCGCTCGGCGAGGCGGCTGACGGTGCCGGAGGGCGAGGTCAGGAAGATCTCGAGATCGCCGCGCGCCGTGTGGTTGATCGAAAGGCGGACAGTCACATGCTCGGTGGTGATGAAGGAATTCGGCATGGAGAAGGTGACGCTGGCTCCGGTGGAGGAGTTGTTCGGGATCGCGACGGCACCGCCGGGCATCCTGGAAACCGCGTTGACCTGTGTGCCAAGGTTCGTCCAGGTGCGGGCGAGGGCGACGGCGGCTTCCGCATCGATCAGGCCGGCGCCGAAGTTGTGGTTGAAGTGCAGGCCGGCCGCGTTGTCCACCCAGTCCACATCGGCGGGGTCGATTTTTTTTGCGGAGCGGATGAGGATTGCCTGAACATCGCGCCAGCCGAGGTTTGGGTTGGCCTCAAGCATGAGTGCGACGACGCCGGCGGCGGCGGGGGTGGCGGAAGAGGTGCCGCCGAAATCGTTGGTGTAGCTGCCCGGATCGTAGCCTTCCCCTCCGGTCACGTCGGTCGTGACGATGCCGAGCGTGTTGCCGCGGCCGGAGGAAGGCGCGCAGACGACGAGGTTGGCGCCCGGCTCGGCATAGCCGGCTCGGTTGCCCAGCGAATCGGTGGCTCCGATCGCGATGGTGTAGATCGAGTTTGCGTAGCTGTCGTAGTTGGAGTTGTCCTCGCTTTCGGCGCCGTTGCCGCCGGCCCAGAGGAAGATGGTTCCGAGGCCGTTGCGGCCGGTGGTGGCGGCGTTCTTGAAGGCGGCGATGGTGAGCGGGCCGGGCTTGTCCAGCCCGATGCCGGAATCCGGTGGCCCCCAGCTGTTGCTTGAGATCTGGATGAGGTTGGGAAGATGGCTCATTGCCTGGGATTCCTGCAAGTCGGTGCTGGGGGCGGAGATGAGGCGGAGGCCCACGAGCGAGGCTTCCGGAGCGGTTCCGGTGACGCCGACGCCGTTGTTGCCCCTTGCGCCGGCGACGCCCGCGCAGGCCGTGCCGTGGCTGTCCCCCGCTTCGGGGCTTGGATCGTTGTCATTTCCGTTCCAGTCCCTGTCGTTGGCGGTATCCGCGTTTGCGGCCAGATCCGGGTGCGTGTGCTGGAGTCCGTCATCGACGATGCCGATCTTGATCCCGGTTCCCTTGAGGCCGCCGGCCTCGCCGTATTTCCAGACGTTCTCGATGTTCACATCGGTTCCCGCCGCGGCACCGCTGCTGGACTTGATGTGCCATTGGGTGCCGACGAGGGGATCGTTGGGCAAAGCCCTTGGGTTCTGCTGCACTGCGAGCAGGACATCCGCCGAGGCGACGGAGGTATCGCTGCGGACGCCATCGATCTTGGCCAGGGCATCCATGGGGCGGGCGGCGGAAAAGATCACCCATTCCGGGGCGTAAGAGGGCAGTTCCTTGACCTCCAGGCCGTGCCTGCGGGCGAAGGCCTGCGCCTGCTCCTGGGGCATTTTCACCCGCATATCGCTGGTGACGAGGCGGCGGGCGGTGGAGGTTTCACGCTCGCCCTCAACATAGGCGACGGGCAGGACGCCCATGGGTGCATCAAGCTCCGCGATGCGAGCGGCGAGGGTGGCGGGAGTTGCCGGGGGATTGAGCCTGGTGATGCGATCCTTGCCGTTCGCATCGATCAGGGCGACCTCGCTCATCGAAAGCTCCAGCGGCATCCCGTCATCCTGGTTCTTGAAACGGATTTTCTCCTCGGCCTGGCGTTCCTTTTTGGAGGCCGCAGCGATCTCATCGCCGGCCTTTGCGGGTGCCTCTGCCTCACCCTTCGCAGGAAATGATGCGGAATCCGCGGATGTCCTTTTCAGGGCATTTCCTGTTAGGATGATTCCGCAGACAATCAGTGCGATGGCAGCGATGATGTAGGGCGCGCGCCGTGGGTTATTTGACTTCTTCATAAATTCGATACGGAGGCTAGGGGAGAGGTGGTTTTAAATCAAGTGGCGTATTCACCATGTGAAGGCGGGTGCTTCACCATTACCATCACGCACTCCACGTGGCGGGTGTGGGGGAAAAGATCGAAAGGCTGCACTTCTTCAAGCGCGTATCCGGACTCCCGCAGAATCTTGTAATCCCGCACCTGCGTCGCCGGATCACAGGAAACATAGATCACCCTTTCCGGCCCGTAGGCGACGAGCTGGGCGAGGAATTCCGGCGTGCTGCCTTTTCTCGGCGGGTCGATGATGACCGCCGTCTGTTCTGCCGGGGTGTCGATTTGCGCGAAAATCTCCTCTGCGTCCGCCTGCAGGATGCTGACGTTGCCGAAACCGTTGAGTGCGACGTTGTTCGCCGCCCATTTCGCGCCCGCCTCGTTCACCTCCACGCCCATGACTTTCTGGAAGCGCCCCGCGAGGCAGAGCCCGAACAGACCCGCACCGCAATAGGCATCCACCAGATAGCGGGCTCCGCCTTCCAGCGCCTTTTCGCCGACGTATCCGGTGAACTTTTCCAGGATGAACGGGTTGTTCTGGAAAAACTCGCCGGCCACGAAATCGAACTTCACGCCGGCGATCTCCTCGCGGGCGATGGCCTTCGGATCGCGCTCGACGCGGCCTTGGGTGGCGCGCAGGAGTATCGTCGCGCCGCGCTTGAAGCGCCGTCCGTTCGCGCGGAGATCCGCGTGCACCCCGGGGAGCGCGTCGTTGATCTCCTTCATCGCGATCGGGCAGCTCGGGACGTCCAGGATTTCCATGCGCCGCCCCACCTTGAGGAAACCGATCTCCTTCACCACGCCGTCCACGGGTTTCTCGAAGTGCGGGGTGATCTTGGACCGGTAGTTCCAGATCTGCTCCGAGCTGGCGCAGGGGTTCACCTCGCGCTCCTCGCCGGCCATGTGCTTCAGCAGTTCGCGGATCTGGCGGGTTTTCCAGGCAAGCTGCTTTTCGTAGGAAAGGTGCTGGTACTGGCAGCCTCCGCATGTCCCGAACAACGCGCAGCCCGGCTCCACCCGATCCGGGGATTTTTCCAAGACTTCCACGAGGTCGCCCTGCGAGTGGTTCTTGTCGTTTCGGAAAATCCGGGTCCGCACCAGCTCCCCCGGCAGCGCATAGGGCACGAACACCACCCAGCCGTCCACACGGCCTACGCCCGCGCCGAGATTCGTCAGCGAGTCGATGCGCAGATCAATTTCCTGATGGTAGGTGAAAGGCTTCGGGACGAACTTTTTCGGCGGGCGCTGGTGCATCTGGCCGCAGTTCCTAGGCCATCCGCCCGCAGAAAGGAACCGTGATTTCGGAAATCGCGGTTCCCTTCCCCCTCCCGGGCCACCCGCCCTTGCCCCCGAATCCCGGTTTCACAATGAATCCAGCCGATTTTCTCCGGGTGGAAAATTATGTATGCAAAATTATGTATTGACGGATATGGATCAATCCGTAAAGTCAACACCCATCGCATCGTAACTGACTGCATTTGAGCATTTTCGGAACGCTCGCGCAATCAAACCCATATCCGAAAATCCCAACAGAAAACCCACAGAACCCATGAAGAAAGCATTCATCCCATCCCTGATCCTGGCCGCAAGCGCCATGTCCTCCTCAGCCGCCATCACCCTCGTCGCCGGCTGGGATAACTTCGATGATGTTCTCAATGCCACGCCGACTCACCTGAGTGGCGGCACCACTGCTACCCTCACATCCGCTGCGACGGGCGGCAATTGGGACGATTGGAACAATACCACCGGGCACGGTTCGAGTGATGACGGCACCTTCGGAAGCTTGAGCTCATTCATTGCAGCCGCTTCTACGGTTGGCGGCACAGCCAGCAACCAGGGCACAAACCTCAGCCTGAACCGCAGTCGCAAGCCAGGCACCCTCACTTTCAACCTGACCAACACATCGGGTTTAGACCGAACCATGGACGGGTTCTATTTCGACGCTGCCGGGCGATTCGCAGAATCGGCCAAGGAGTGGACGCTCTCGTTCAGCGGTGCGATTTCCGGCAGCGATGCCACCGGCACGCTGACGCAAGGCAACCTCAACGGCATATCAGCGGCTGATCGCGATAAGTACGTGGATCTGACCGGATTGACAGACAATGTATGGGAGGCCGGACAAGCAGCGATCTTCACCCTTGTTTTCGGCCCCGGCCCGGCCAGCACTAGCACCGGAGGGGGTCAGGAAACGGTGGTCGACAACATCGGCATCACCGCCAATGTCGTCCCCGAGCCATCCAGCCTCTCTCTGCTCGGCCTCGGGATCTGCGGCCTCCTGCTCCGCCGCAGGAAGTGATGCAAGGGTGCCGCAAGCGCCCATCCGCCGGCTCCTTTGGCTGGCAAAGCTGGCAGCGGCGGCATTAGGCTTGCCCGCATGAGACGCTTTCCCCTCTCCGCACTGCTGTTCCTTTCCGCCGCCGCCCATGCCACCGAGATCTCCGAGAATGGAAACCTTGTCTCCATCGCCAACGGTTCCCTGCGCCTCTCCTACGACCTGAAATCCGGCACCTGCTCCGGGACAGACCTTGCCTCGGGGATCACGGCGTTTTCGGATGCGCGCTTCACCGTGGACGAACTCGGCTGGAGACAACCGGCCGGCGTGACCCGCGAGTGGAAACAGCAGGAGATCGAAGACCCGTTCGGAAAAGGCCGCAGGCTCACCGTCACAGAGACACCGGGCGGCGGCTACCGACCCATCAAGTCCCTCCACATCTCCGTTTATGACGACAAGCCCTTCGCGGTTCTCGGCTTCTCCGTGACCAACCAGCACGCGATCCCCGCGCGCATCGCCACGATCAACATGCTCGACAAGGCGAAGTTCCTTCCGGGCAAGGAATTGGAAAACCCGCAGGTGCTGCGCGGCGGCGCGGGCGCGGAGCCCAACCGCATTGACAACCAGCTCGGCATCGATGCGCTCAACAACATCCTCGCCACCGGAAAGATCGGCGGGAAACGTTTCTCCCTCGTCACCGGCGGGCTCCGATACCGGGACTTCCTGCGCCGCATCGTGCTCAGCGCGGACAAGCGCGAGCTCACCGTTTCCATCGAGGATCCTCAGGGAAAACTCATCCCGCCCGGCGAGACCTATCACGCGGTCGATACCGTGTTCCTCGATTTCACCACCACGGATCCCTTCGCCTCGCTGGAGCGCTACGGCATGGCCATGCGCACCGCGAACGACGCGAAGCCCAACCCTTACGATTTCCCCACCCTCTGCGGCTGGCTCGTCTCCACCGGCTCCTACGGCGAGGGCAAGCCCATCAACAACTCCCGCGACCTCATCGGCCAGATGGAGATCGCCAAAAAATCCGGCATCCTCCGCTACACGCCCGTCGCCATCCGCCTTGAGCCGGACTACTACTGCGAGCGCGACTACGGAAACACCCAGCAGGGCTGGTGGGACGACGAGCACTGGGCGAAATACGGATCGCTCACGCCGCCCTACGAGACCTTCACGAAATTCTGCGGCAAGCTCCACCAGCTCGGCGGCATCCCTTTCACCTACATCCAGGCGAACATGCCCTCGAACGATTTCGCCATGGCGCACCCGGATTGGATGCTCAACAACGACATTTCCCGCCTCCACGCCGAGCACCGCCACCACATGCCTTTCGTGAAATACGATTTCACCGATCCCGGCTTCCAGGCGCACACACTGGCGATGTGGAAACGCATGGGCAAAGGCGGGCTGGAGGGCATCAAGTTCGACTACCCGGAGTCCGCCTGGTGCAAGGACGGCGGCTTCGAGGACAAAACCCACACCACCACCACCGCCTACCGCAAGATGTTCGAGCTCTGCCGCGAAGGGCTCGGGGAAAAAGCCTACATCCATGAGCGCAACCTCGGCGAATACGGCACCCCGCGCCTCGATGTGACCGCTGGCATCGTCGATCTCCAGCGCGTCTGGGGGGACTCTTCCCACTTCGAGCCCGAAATGGCCTCCCGCATGGGCCTGCGCTGGTACAAGAACCGCAGCGTCTTCGGATACTATCCCGACGGGAAATCGTTCCGAAACATGGACACCGACGCCCGACGCACCATGCTCAGCGTGATCGGGCTCATTTCCGGGCGCATGGAACTCGGCACCTCCTTCGGGCGGATGACGCCGGAGGAACAGCACGACCTCACCCGCCTTTTCCCCATCCTCCCCGGAACCCGGTCGTTCCGCCCCGTCGATATGCTTGTCGAAGGCCGCGGCGATCCCTCCGTTTATCTCTATCAGGTCGATGACGGCTGGTCCCAGCTCATCCTGTGCAACAACCACGACCGCCCGGAAACGATCACCGCGCCGATCTCGGGCGACCAGGCGGACAAGGGCTCGCTCGGCCAAGATCCGGATGCCTCCTACTACCTCTACGATTTCTGGAATGACAAGCTCGTCGGCGAGTTCTCCGGCACCGGATCGGTTTCCGCCGCGCTCAAGCCGCAGCAGACTCTCACCTACTCCCTCCGCCGGAAGCTGGGCCGCCCCCAAATCCTATCCACCAACCGCCACATCATGCAGGGCATGCTCGATCTCGCCGATGTCGCGTGGGATGAGGAAACGCTCACCCTCTCCGGCACCGCGAAAGTCGTCGGCGGGGAGCCCTTTGTCATCACCATCGCAAACAACGGCCACAGCACCGAGCTGTCCAAGGCCGTAACCGGGCGCGACGGCAACCGCACCACTGCCATCACCCTGACAAGCACGGAGAACGCCGATGTGAAGTGGCACCTGAAATGGGAGCCGACCCGGTGATCCGGCCAAGAAAATCAGGCTCGAAAATTCTCGCGCCCCGGCGCACGGCAAGGTGTATCCTGCCCCCGCGTGCATACCCTACCCCGCCCACCCTTTTCCGAAGCCGAGTTCGTTCCGGCACATTATTTCCGCCGCCTTGCGGAAAACGAGATACGCAGCGACGCCCGCCCCCTCGAGGTGGATCTCGGCTGCGGGGACGGGACTTTCCTGATCGATCTGGCAGCCGCCCACCCTGAGCGGGATTTCATCGGGGTGGGCGGCTGCTGGGCAGGGTGCAAGAAAGTGGGCAGGAAAATCCAGCGCAAGGGACTGGGCAACGCCCGCATCCTGCGGCTGGACTCGAAATACGTGGTGGAGTGGTTGCTGCCGGAAAGCTCCGTTTCCCGCATCCACCTGCTCTGCCCGGATCCGTGGCCGAAGTTCAAGCACCACCGCCGACGCCTCGTGCAGATCCCATTCCTGGGTGCCGTGAAAAACGCGCTGGAACCGGGCGGGGAGTTCCTTTTCATGACGGACCACCCGGAATACTTCGAATACGCCGTGGAGCGCATCCATGAAAGCAAGCTCTTCGGGATCCTGCCGTGGGAGGATGATTCCTTTTTCTACCCGAAGACGGATTTCCAGATCCAGTGGGAGGCGGAGGGGAAAGCCATGAACCGGATCAGGTGCGTGAAGGAGGGTGAGTAATTTTCACCCCGGAGGCGCAGACGAAGATCTTCCTCTCACTTGATGGCCGAAACCTGTGATTTGAAATTCGGCCGGACGCAATCCGCAGAATGATCATCAACCATCCCTGTCGCCTGCATGAAGGCATACACGATGGACGGGCCGACGAAATTGAACCCGGCCTTCCGCAGCGCCTTGGCCATGGCAACGGACTCCGGGGTGGTGACCGGGTAGTCGGCGATGGACTTGGGGCGTTTCCGTTTCCCTGCGGTGGGGGCGAAGGACCAGAGGAAACCGACGGGGTCATCGAGCTCCAGCCAAGCGCGGGCGTTTGCGCGGACGGAAAGGATCTTCCCCCGGTGGCGGATGATGCCGGGATCGAGCGCCAGCTTTTCCAGCTGCGCATCGGTCATGCGGGCGCAGCGCTCGGGATCGAAATTCCCGAAGACCTCGCGGTAGTGCTCGCGCTTTTGCAAAATGATCCACCACGAGAGACCGGCTTGCGCACCCTCCAGGCAGATCATCTCGAAAAGATGGCGGGGATCCCGCGAGGGAACGCCCCATTCGGTGTCGTGGTATTCGATGTAAAGCGGCTTGTCTTCCGGCACCCACGGGCAGCGTTTCATGAGGGCGAAGCTAGCCGGGGCTGCTTCCGGCGACAAGGCTGTCCCGCCACGGCGATTTGACTTTTCCCGGAACTGCACCGATCACAGGATGTCCGCAGGCAATGGCCGAAATGAAAACAACACCTACGATGGCCGCCGCAATGTTTCTGGCTGGCTGTGCAGCCATCTCCCCCGGAAGCCGGATGGGCGATGCCGGCGCCCCGGGATCATGGGCTGCCACGAAAGAGGCGCGCGCGGGGATAGACCGGAACTGGATCGGGAAAATCGGCGGTTCGGAGCTGCGCGGGCTGGTGGATGAGGCCATTTCCAACAACCCCGACATGAAGGCCGCGGCGGCGCGGGTGGAGAAGGCGGGGGCGGAGGCGAAGATCGCGGGCGCCGGACGCTTGCCGGGTCTCGGGCTGGGCGGAGACTCCAGGCGAAACAAACAGAATTTCATCGGCTTCCCGTTCGGCGGCCCCGGCGGCGGTGTGCCGTCCAGCATCAACAACCAATTCGGGGTGAACCTCAACTCTGCATGGGAGATCGATGTATGGGGCCGGGCAAAGGCCGGGCAGGAGGCGGCGATCGCCGATGCCGAGGCACGGGCCTATGAATACGCGGCGGCGCGGGTATCTCTGGCCGGACAGGTGACCAAGGCATGGCTGGCACTCGGCGAGGCCAACGAACAGGTCGCGCTTGCGGAAAAAGCGCTCCAGGCATCTGCCGTGCTGGCGGATGCGGTGCGGGAAAGGTTCGAGCGGGCCATCGCGGAGGAGGGCGGCACCGCATCCCAGGTGCGGCTCACCGAATCCGAGCGCGCGACCCGCACGGCAGCGCTTGCGGAACGCAAGCAGGAGCGCGAAAGGGTGCTGCGGCAACTGGAAATCCTGATGGGGAAATACCCTTCCGGACAGCTTGCGGCGGGAGCCAGGCTGCCGCTGTTTCCCGGTGCAACCCCATCCGGCCTGCCCTCGGAGCTGCTTTTGCGCAGGCCTGATGTGCTGGCGGCGGAACGGATGCTGGCCTCCTCCGGGCGCCGCCTGAAACAGGCGAAGCTGGCGCGCTTCCCGAGCCTCAGCCTCACCGGCTCCGCAGGGACGGCCACCGAAGGGATCGGCGATGTGCTGCAAAGCGACTTCGGCGTGTGGTCCATCGGCGGCAGCCTGACCCAGCCGCTTTTCGAGGGCGGCAGGATCTCGGGTGGCATTGCCAAGGCGCAGGCGGAGGACTCCGAGGAGGCCGCAAAACTCCAGAAGACCGTGCTCGGCGCCTTCGGCGAGGTTGAGCAGGCACTCGTTGCGGAGGCTTTCCTGGGCCAGCGCGAACAGGCGGCGAAGGATGCGGCCAGGCTCGCCAAAGAGGCGGCGGAGCGTGCCGGCGAGGAGTATTCCGTAGGCACCACGGATGTTCTCACCCTCATCGAGGCTACCGCGAGGATGATCGATTCCGCCAGCCAACATGCGGCGATACGCCGCCTGCGCCTCGACAACCGCGTGGACCTGCACCTCGCCCTCGGTGGGGATTTCCGCGCGGCGAAGTAGGCTGCAACCTCTTGAGGATCCGCCTTTCCAGCCATTGACATTGCGGTCAGGAGAAATGAGCGTTTGCAGCGTGAACGAAAAACTGGAGCAGGAGCGGAAAATTCAGGTGCGGGCCGTCCTGTCCTTCGTCCTCATCCTGGGGATTCTGGGGATCACGGTCCTTGGCATCATTCTGCTTGTCATCAACAAGCGTGTCGCCAAGGAGGAGGACAAGGAGCGCATCGTCCCCGCCGTGGTCATCGCAGACGTGCAAACGGCGGACTACCCCGTGCGCCTGAAAACCCAGGGCGTCGTCGAGAGCACCCGGGAGACGAAACTCGCCGCCGAGGTCGCCGGACGGGTGATGGAGATTTCCCCGGGCCTGAAGCGCGGAGGGGTCGTGAAACAAGGCGAACGCCTCGTGCAGATCGATCCTTCCGACTACCGCTCCGCGCTCGCCAACGCCGAGGTCGGCCTGGCCGATGCTGAGCTCGCGCTCGAGCAGGAGCGCGCCCGCGTGGAGCAGGCGAAGCTCGACTGGGACAAGCTCGGCAACGGCGCACCTACGAGCCCTCTGGTGCTTCGCGCGCCGCAGCTCGCCGCCGCCGAGGCGAAGGCCGCCTCCGCCCGCGAGCAGGCCGCCCGCGCGCGCCGCGACGTGGAGCGGACGGAGATCGCCACGCCCTTCGATGCGGGCATCCGCATGGTCGGCGTTGAGGTCGGGGCGGTGGTCGCTCCCGGCACGGTGGTTGCCGAGCTCTACGCCAGCAGCGAACTCGAAGTCCGCCTCCCGCTCGGCCTCGGGGACTTCGGTTTCCTTGCCCGGGATGAAAACGGGGAAGTCCGTGGCGAGGTGGTGCTAACCGGGAAAATCGGGATCAGGGAATACTCCTGGAAGGCCGTCCCGGTGCGCGTCGATCCCGAGATCGATCGCAAGACCCTTTCCGCAAGCGTGGTCGTGAAAGTCCTCCCCGCAGAGCGCAAGGAGTTCCCTCTGCCTCCGGTCGGGCTGTTCGTGCAAGCGGATCTCGAAGGCCAAACACTTCCCGATGTCACCGAGATCCCGCGCCGGGGATTGCTCGAAGGCAACCGCGTCATCATCGTGGACAAATCCCGGAAAATCAGCTTCCGCGACGTGGAAATCGTCCGCCTCACCGAGGAAACAGCCGTGATCAACCATGGACTTTCGGACGGTGACCGCGTTGTGCTGACCCGCCTTTCCGCACCCGTCGTGGGCATGGAGGTCGAGATCGAGGAACCCGCCAACCAGGGCATCGAATGAACGCGCTCAAATGGTTCACCCGCAACCATGTGGCGGGAAATTTCATCATGCTGGTGGTGCTGCTCGCGGGCTTCACCACTTGGTTCAAGCTGAAGAAGGAAATTTTCCCCGACATCGCCATCGACGCGGTCAACGTCAGCATCCCTTATCCGAACGCGACCCCGGAGGAAACCGAGCGCGGCGTGGTGATCCCGGTCGAGGAGGCGATCGCGGACTTGCAAGGGATCAAGAAAATCCGTGGCACCGGCTCGCAGAACATCGGCTCGGTGCTGGTGGAGGTAGAGACCGGCTACAATGTCCGCTCGGTGATGAGCGATGTGAAATCGCGCGTCGATGCGATCGATAATTTCCCCGAAGAGGCGGAGACACCGGTACTCGAGGAAATCCTCATCAAGAACCCGGTGATGAGCATCACCCTCACGGCGGACACCGATGAGGCCACCATGCGAAAGCTCGCCGAGCAGGTGCGCGACGATCTGCTCACCTACGAAGCACCCGCCGCCTCCAGCCTGCCGACATTTTTCGCGCGGGCATTCGGTGGCGCACCGAGGATCAGCCAGGTGGAGATCGCCGGGACTCGCCCATACGAGATTTCCATCGAGGTCTCCGAGGAAAAACTCCGCAAGCTCGGGCTGAAGCTTTCCGACATCGCCATGGCCGTGCGCGGCAGCACGCTCGATCTTCCCGGCGGCTCCGTCCGCACCGAGCGCGGCGAGGTGATCCTCCGCGCCCTCGGGAAGCGCTACGAGGCCAGCGAGCTGGCGGGCGTGCCCGTGACCACCCTCCCCGATGGCAGCGCGGTGCTGCTCGGCGATGTCGCGGTGCTGGTCGATGGTTTCGAGGACATCGACATCAGCAGCCGCTTCGATGGGAAAAACGCCGTGGTCATCAATGTCTTCCGCGTCGGCAGCGAGGACACGCTCGCGCTTTCCGAACTCGTCCGCAAATACGTGGCGGAGTCGAAGCAGCGCCTCCCGGAGGGCGTCACCCTCTCGATCTGGAACGACCAGAGCGTCTATCTGTTAGGCCGCCTCGACCTGCTGAAGCGCAACGCCATCACCGGCCTCATCCTCGTGCTCGCCGTGCTCACCCTTTTCCTCCGCCCCTCCCTCGCCCTGCTCGTCGCCATCGGCATCCCCATCTCCTTCGCAGGCGGGATCTGGCTGATGCCCTACATGGGCATCTCCATCAACATGATCTCGCTCTTCGCCTTCATCCTCGTGCTCGGCATCGTGGTGGATGACGCGATCGTCACCGGGGAGAACGTCTATCACCGCATCCAGCAGGGCGAGCACCCCAGCATCGCCGCATGGAAGGGCACCAGCGAGGTCGGCACCATCGTCGTCTTCGGCGTCCTCACCACCATGGTCGCCTTCACCCCCATGCTCGGCCTCAGCGGGGTCAGCGGGAAAATCTGGCCGAACATCCCGCTCGTCGTCATCCCCACGCTCCTGTTTTCCCTGCTCCAGTCGAAGTTCGTCCTGCCCGCCCACCTCGCGTTGCTATCGCCGCGCGACCGCTCGGAAAAACCCCGCTCCCGCTTTTTCCTCAGGCGCTGGCTCCACGGGCTATTGGCGCTCCAGCGAAAGATCGCCGATGGCCTCGAGCTCTTCGTGGAGAAAGTCTATCAGCCATCCCTGGGTTTCTCCCTGAAATGGCGGTATGTGACAGCAGCCACATTCCTCAGCGTCCTCGTCCTCACCCTCGCCGTCGTCGCAACCGGCCAGATCCAGTTCAGGTTTTTCCCCGATGTGGAGGGCGATATCCTCAGCGCCAAGGTGGAGCTGACCCAGGGCGTGCCTTTCGCGGAAACCGAAAAAACCGTCGAGCGGATCGAGGCGGCTGCCCTGGATCTTTCCGAAAAACACCAAACCAAAAGCGGTGGCGACATCCTCAGGCACGTCCTGACCAGCGCGGGCACACAACCGTTCCAGACCGGGGTCGCCGTCGGCGGCCCGCCGAGCGCGACGCACATCGGCGAGGTGACGCTGGAACTCGCCGCCGCCGATGACCGCAGCGCCAGCTCCGAGGAACTCGTCGCGGAATGGCGCAAGCTCGTCGGCACCCTCCCCGGAGTCGTCGAGCTCACGATCCAGGCGGAAACCGCGAACTCCGGCAACGCGATCGACGTGAACCTCACCGGCCCCAGCTTGGAGAAACTCATGGAGGCGACGGAATTCGCCAAGAAAGGCCTCGAAGGGTTCAGCGGGGTGATCGACATCTCGGACTCGAACCGCGCAGGGAAGGATGAACTCCGTTTCGACAAACTCACGCCCGCAGGCCGCGCGATGGGATTCCGCCTCGAGGACGTCGCCTCGCAGGTTCGCGATGCCTTCTACGGAAACGAGGTACAGCGCCTACAGCGCGGACGCGACGAGGTCAAAGTCATGGTGCGCTTCCCGAAAGACGACCGCAGGACCTTGGAAAGCCTCGAAACCATGAAAATCCGCACCCCGCAGGGCGACGAGGTGCCGCTCCTCCAGATCGTCACCCTGGAGCCGGGCCGCGGCCCCGCCGTCATCAACCGCACCGACCGCCAGCGCTCTATCAAGATCACCGCCGATGTCGAGCCGGGCGTGAACGCGAACGAGGTCGTCGCCGCTTTCACCGAAAAGATCCTCTCGGAAATCCCCCGGCGCTTCCCCGGGGTGCGCGCCACCTTCGAGGGCGAGCAGAAGGACCAGAACGACAGCGTCCGCGAGATCGGCATCGGTTTCCTCGCCTCGCTCGTCGGGATGTATGTGCTCATCGCCATCCCGCTGCGCTCCTACCTCCAGCCGCTCATCATCATGTCTGTCATCCCCTTCGGCCTCGTCGGCGCGATCTGGGGCCACGCGCTGCTCGGCATGAGTCTCAGCATCATGTCGATGTGCGGCTTGGTCGCGCTTGCCGGGGTGGTCGTCAACGACTCGCTGGTGATGGTCGATTACGTCAACCGCCACCGCGGCGAATCCGCCACCCTGCGCGAGGCCGCCATCGCCGCCGGCGGCCGCCGCTTCCGCGCCATCCTGCTCACCTCGCTCACCACGTTCGTGGGAATCATGCCGATGATCCTCGAAACGGATGTCCAGGCGAAGTTCCTCGTCCCCATGGCCGTTTCCCTCGCCTTCGGCATCCTCTTCGCCACCGTGATCACCCTTTACCTCGTCCCCGGAATCTACCTGATCCTGGAGGACGTGAAGAACCTACCCCAAAGGATCAGGAAGATCGTTCACCGGGCTTGAACCCGGTGGCAAAAATGCATCTGATATGGCAGATGCACGCCACTCCCGCCAAAACACTCATGCGCGGCCTGGCGATCATGTCGCCCGCGTTACTCTGCGCCTGCGGATACCTCGCGGGGCCGGGCACCCAAAGCTCCCCGCCGAAGGCGGTGGCGCTCGATCCGATGATGGCCGGAAGGGCTTTGGCGAACACGACAGTGCGGAGCACCGTCCTTGCCGGTGTCCGCCAGCCCATCACCAGCGCGCGGCAGGGCCTTGCCGTCTTCTGGCACCGCCCGCGTGAAATCGTTGCGGGAAACATTCCTTCCGGGCTCGCACCGCTTCCCCAGATCCCTGAAACGCCGGGTAGCGCGGCGTTCGAGAGGCTGCTGGACGAAAAGGGATTTCCAAAAGCCGAGAACGGCACGCTGGAATGGCTGGTGGACGGGAAGGAGTTTTTCCCGGAGCTGGACCGCCAGATCGCCGCCGCACGGAAATCGGTCAACGTGCAGATCTACATTTTCGACAACGACGACATCGCGGTGCGCTACGCGGACAAGCTCAGGAAGCGCTCGCAGGACGTGAAGGTGAGGGTCCTCTACGACGATTTCGGCACGTCCACGGGGCATCTCTCCAGCCCGCTGACACAGGCACCCGAAGGATTTGAGCCTCCTGCGGACATGGAGCGTTATCTCGCTGATGATTCCCCTCTGGAGGTTCGCATGACGCTCAATCCCTGGCTGGTCGCGGATCATACCAAGCTGTTTGTGTTCGATGACCGCACCGCCATCCTAGGTGGCATGAACATCGGCCGCGAGTACTTCAACGAGTGGCACGATCTCATGGTGAAGGTGGACGGACCGGTGGTCGCCGGCCTTGCGGGGGAATTCAGCCGGGCATGGAGACTCAACGGGCCGTGGGGGGATCTGGCGCTGTTTTCCGGAAGGCGCAACTTCCCGAAGCCCGAAGCGATCCCGGGCGGCATCCCCATCCGTATCCTGCGCACCGATGCAGGCGTGGGGAAACACCAGATCCGCGATGCGCACCTGCTCGCCATCGCCGGAGCGAAAAGGCGCATCTTCATCGAAAACCCGTATTTCGCCAACGACGAGATCATGCTCGCCGTGCGCGCTGCGGCTTTGCGTGGCGTCGATGTCAGGGTCGTTTTCCCGGCGGAGGGCGATTCGGCGATCATGGACGCGGGAAATTTGGAGACCGCAAGGGTGCTCCTCGAAGCCGGTGCAAAGCTCTACCGCTACCCGCGCATGACCCACATGAAGGTCATGGTCTGCGATGGCTGGGCGACGGCCGGCTCCGCCAACCTCGACACCCTGAGCATGCGCATCAACCGCGAACTGAACATTTCCATCTCCGATGCGGCGGAGGTGGACAGGTTGGTCTCTGAGGTTTTCACGCCCGACTTCGCCCGCTCGCGCCGGATCACGCAACGGGATGTGAAATCCCCCGCTTCAGGCATCGCGGAAGCCATCGCCGACCAGCTCTGATTTGTCTACGGGCTGATCGAGTGCCTTTCCCAGAAGGCGCGCAGCCCTTCCTCATCGCCCTTGAAAACATTCCGCTCCATCGGGTGCGCCATGTTTCCGAAAAACCGCGGGCTGCGCCATGAAGCGGTGTCGTAGTGCTTGGCGCGTGATGCTCCGTTTTCCCAGACAACCCCGCCATACTGCCACATCGTCCATCCACCCCAGATTCCGTAAAGATCGCAGAGCTTGTCGGGTGTCAGCGTACCACCGGCGATTGTCCGCTCCGTCCCACCCGGCCCATAAAGCGCCAGCCAATACGGGGTGCGACGGATGATGGCTTTCTGCTGCGGGCTGGCGTTGCGCAGGCGCGAACGCAGCCCGTCGCTGTTCTCCAGATACGTCACCGGATAGATTCCGGTGCGGCGGTGAACCTGTGTGATGAATTTCACCAAACGATCCGGTGTCGAGTTCGTGTCGAAGTCGCCGACCAACAGGATCCGCTTTCCGGAAAGCCCCCTCGCGCGTGCCACGGATCGCACACGGTTCACGAAGCTGTCCGCCTGTGCCGCCGGATCCTGATCCATCGTCACGAAATGATAGGCGCCGAGCATCAGCCCCTCGCGGTCGGCGGATTTCAGGAAATCGCCGAACTTGTCGTCGAGCAGCGGCCCCTTCGCGGAGCGGGCGATGAGCGCCAGCGCGCCGTTTTTCCGGAAGGCGGAGACATTGTGCTGCGAGTAGCGGTCGCCGCCGCGCTGGACTTCCTTCGGATCCCAGCCGGAAACATTCAGCACCGCCGGCGAATCGGAGACGCTGGTGCCGCCGAAGCCGCCGCATTGGGTGAGCAGCGGGACGAACGGGATGAGGAGGAGAAGCTTTTTCACATCTCCAGCAGAACACCCCGCACCCACACCCGCAAGCGGGGAATTCATCCTGCCTGCCTTGGATGCCACTACCAAACGTCCACAAAAAAGCCGGGCTCCCAAGGGAACCCGGCTGATGAAGAGCTTTTGCGATCTAGCGGCGGCGGCGCAGGATCAGTGCAAGTCCGCCAAGACCTAGCAGTGCGATTGAGCTTGGCTCTGGAACGGCTGCTGCTGCCTCGAAGGCCGCCGCCACGGCACCTCCAGCGTTCGCACCGGTATTGTTTACCGGCGCAAGATAATCGCCAGCCGCTGCTGTCACTTGATATTGCGCTAAGCCCCTATAGTTATCAACGCTGTAATTATAAAGAGTTTCATAATCATCTACCGAGTCTGCAAGCGACTGGTTGTTGCGGGCAGCTTGATGAACGTAAAACCCGCTGTCCGTTGTCATGGACACTGTGGCGTTCGCCGGAGCGCCAAAAGAGTTGGTGGCACCTGTATCCTGCACGCCGGCTTTCAGTCCATCGACCGCGTAGAGACCGAACCCCATTGCTTGCGTAATACTGCTGGACAACTCGACTCGGAGAATCCCGTCAGTCGCCACGTTGTCGAGATAGAAGATCGAATTCGAAACCATGTCCCAGTTGTCATTACCATTGACGGCTACAGTCAGCTCAACGCTGTTGTAAAAAACCCTCGTGATGGAGGTAAAATTAGCGTTATCGCGGACCCCTTCGTGTGTAGAGCCTGTGAAAATCAATTTGCCATGTCCTGCCGCAGAGAATTCCGTTGATGGATTGAGGGTAATTTCGTAACCAAAGATGCCGCCACCTAGATCTGTCGGGGCGCCGCTGGGGGCAGCCGGTGCGAAGAAGTCTTGCAAGGTTACAGCGCCGTAAGAAGGACTTGCCATCAAGACTGCTGCAATAAAGGCGGGAAATTTGTTGTGTTTCATAAATAAGCTTCTCGTTGAAAAATCCCGTCCAGTTTTCATGGTTCCCAAAAAGTTCCAAGCATTTTTTGCCTGATTTTTTTGCCCGAACCGCTCCAGTTCACCAGATGAGCGATGTTGGTTGAGCAGGTTCAATGCCAGATGTGTTGAACGCCGTCGTATGCATGGCTGGCATCAGGCGGGTAGGCTTCACTCCTTGATCTCCTTCACCCGCACGGCGCGGTATTCCAGCTCCGCCCATTCGGCCTGGATGGAGATGTGGCCTTTTCCGAGGGGCTTCCATTTCCCGTCGGCATCCTTGAATTTCATGTTGTGGATGACGTTGACCAGGATGCCGTTTAGGTAGAACTCGGCCTTCTCGCTGCCATGGACGACGATTTCGGAGGTGTTCCATTCGCCGTGCGGCTTTTCGGCAAGCACGGTGACGGCGGCGCGCGCCCCGCCGGCCCCGCCTCCGCGTGTGACCAACTTCGCATCCGGATCGAATTTCCCGTCCGGCGATGCGGAGTCCGCGCGGGTGGCGCCGAGCACGAAGAGATCGCCCGAGACGTAGGGCGAGCCGATTTTTCCATCGCCCATCTGCATCTCAAGGGATGAAGGCCAGACGACCTTCGGGTCCCCGTGGATGTGGAAAAGGATGCCGGCATCGCGGTCGTCCTTGGTGCGGGGTTGGAATTTCCTGTCGAGCCAGCGGTATTCCACCTGGAGGCGGAAGTTCGACCATGTGGATTCGTGGTAGAGGTTTGCGCTAGATTGTTTCGAGCCCGCCTCCGCGCCTTGGTAGATGTGGATCACCCCGTCGCGGACGGTGAAAATCTTGTCAGTCCCTTGGGATTTCTCGTCGCCCCCTTTTCCGAGGCAGGCGGTCCAGCCGGTGAGATCCTTGCCGTTGAAAAGCTCGGTCCAGCCTTCTTCCTTGTCTTGGGCGGAGGCGGTGAGGGTTGCTGTGCAGAGCGCGAGGATTGGGAGCGTGATGCGGAGCCTTGAAATTGTTCTCATTGGAAGCCACACCTATTCCGGGAACCGCAGGATGGCGAGCGGGAAACGAATCATTGATCGGTTCGCGGGAATGGGGAATATGGCCGGGTATCCGTTCTGAAAGCCCTTCTCCAACTCTCCAACATCACGAAATCCTTCGGCGCGGTGCGTGCGCTGAAAGGGGTTTCATTCGGGCTGATCGAGGGGGAGGTGCACGCCCTCCTCGGCGAGAACGGGGCGGGGAAATCGACGCTGATCAAGGTGATCACCGGGGCGCACCAGGCAGATGGCGGGACGATGGAGGTTTGCGGGGAGGGGGTTTCCCATCTCACTCCGGCGCGGGCGCGGGAGCTTGGGATCGCCTGCATCTACCAGCAGCCGGCGCTGTTCCCGGATCTGAGCGTGGCGGAAAACATCGCCCTGCGGCTGGAGAAGGCGGGGGCGTTCTCGCGGGTGAAATGGGCGGCGCGGCGGAAGCGTGCGGAGGAGCTGTTAGGCCGTATCGGGGCGGAGATTTCGCCGGAGGCGGAGGTGCGTTCGCTCTCGATGCCGGAGCAGCAGCTGGTGGAGATCGCGTGTGCGCTGGGGGCTGGGGCGAGGATCGTGATCATGGACGAGCCGACGGCTTCGCTGACGCAGAAGGAGCAGCATCTGCTTTTCAAGGTGGTGCGCGACCTTCGGGAAAGCGGGGTCGGGGTGATCTACATCTCGCACCGGCTGGAGGAGATTTTCGCGCTGGCGGATCGCGTGACCGTGCTGCGCGATGGCGGGAGCGTGGGGACGAATGCGGTCGATGACCTGACCGAGGCGCAAATGATCAAGCTGATGGTGGGGCGCGAGGTTTCCGCGATGGATGCGCCCGCCGGGGGCGAGGCGGGAGAGATTGTGCTTTCGGTGAAAGGCCTGGGCTGCCGCGAGGGCGGGGTGAGCGGGGTCGATCTTGAGGTGCGGGCGGTAGAGATTGTCGGGCTTGCGGGATTGGTCGGCGCGGGGCGGACGGAGCTGGCGAGGGTGCTGTTCGGGATCACGCCGGCGGATTGCGGAGAAATTTTCCTGAATGGAAAGGCGGTGAGGATCAGAAATCCCCGTGAAGCGATCGCGCACGGCATCGCCTACGTGCCGGAGGACAGGCGGCGGCACGGGGTGATCCTGGAAATGCCGATTTCCCAGAACATGACGATGGCGAGCCATGGCAAACTGTTTCCCGGCACGCTGCTCAAGTTCGGCGTGGAAACGGAGGTGGCGCAGCGTTTCATCCGCGATCTCGGGATCAAGGCCAGCGGCACCGAGGCACCCGGCGGCAGCTTGAGCGGCGGCAACCAGCAGAAGGTCAGCGTCGCCCGCTGGCTGGCGACGGAGCCGAAACTGCTCATCCTCGACGAGCCGACCCAAGGGGTCGATGTCGGCGCGAAGGCGGAGATCCACCGCATCATCCGGGCGCTTGCGAAGGAGGGGCTGGCGGTGCTGATGATTTCCAGCGACCTCCCGGAGGTGCTCGGCATGAGCGACCGCGTGGCGGTGATGCGCGGGGGGAGAATCGTAAGGATTCTGGATAAAGGAGAGGCCGATGCGCACGGCGTGATGGCGGCGGCGCTCGGTGGCGGGGTCTGAAGAATTGGCTCGAAAAGCGCACTTTGACGGCGTAGCTTCCCTCCATGGCAGCCGTGACGGACATCATGCAGGACGTTCTCAAACTACCGAGAACAGAGCGTTCCTTCCTCGCGAAAAAACTCCTGGAAAGCCTGGATTCCGACGAGTCGTTCAGCGCGGAGGAGATGGGAGATTTCCAAAGCCGCTCCCGCGAGATCCGTGACGGCAGCGTGCAACCCATCAGCCTGGCGGAACTCCAGCGGGAAGTGTCGGGTCGCATGTCCCCATGACGGGATTGATCATCCATCCCAAGGTCGCGGGCGAACTTGCCGACGCGGCGAAGTGGTATCACCGGATCGATCCGGAATTGGCGCTGCGGTTCCTCGATGAGGTTTATGAAGGGATGGGGAAAGCCCGGGAAATGCCGCTCCTAATCAGGATGATCGAACATCCATACCGCAGGGTGCTCTGCGAGACATTTCCCTACCGCATTTTGTTTGAAATCATCGAGGAAATGCAGGCGGTCCACATCGTCGCCGTGATGCACCAGATGCGGCATCCGGATCATTGGAAAGAAGGATTGGACTCGTAGGTATTTTTTCTAACCCTTCGCCATGTTTCCGATGCCATGTCATTGGGTAGATCCCGAAATCAAGGAGGTCGCGCTATGAAACGCCACTCGCGCGAGCTGGCGGTGGGCGGGGCGCTGGTTCTGCTTCTGGCGGCGCTTGGGATTTTCGCGCCGAACTTTTTCGAGCCGCAGCCCTTCGTTTCCCGGCTGGCCTCGCAGATGCCGGCGCTGGTCGCGGCGATCGGGGTGGCGCTGGTGATCACCACGCGGCAGATCGATATTTCCATCGGCTCGCAGTTCAGCCTGTGTGCGGTGATCGCGGGGATGACGGCGGCCTCCGGGCTTCCGCTCGGCGCTGCGGTCGTCGCTGCGCTTGGGGCTGGCGCTCTCATGGGCGCGTTAAACGGCGTGCTCGTCGCCTACATGGGTCTGCCGAGCATCGTGGTGACGCTGGCGACTATGGTCACCTGGCAGGAGGCGCTGCGGCTTTGGCAAAAGGGGCGGCTGATGGATCTGCCGGACGGCGTGCAGTGGTTCGGCATGAGCCAGGGCGCGGGGCAGGGCTTGGTGATAGGGATTGCGGTTTTGCTGCTCGTCGCCGTGGCGTTGGCGATGAAACACACGTCCGCAGGCAGGTTTATCTACGCGACGGGAAGCGATTCCGAGGCCGCCCGGCTTGCGGGCATCAACCCGAAGGCGACGACCTTCGGCACCTTCGTCCTGATGGGCGTCCTCGTCGGCCTCGCGGCGGTGCTGAACCTCGTGCAGTCACCACAAGTCCAGCCCAACGGCGGCGATGGCCTTGAGCTGAAAGCGATCGCCGCGGCGGTGGTCGGCGGGGTGGCGATCAGCGGCGGACGCGGGACGGTGTGGGGTGTTCTGTTAGGGATGATGCTGCTGGCGAACGTGAATCCGGCGCTCACCCATTTCCACCAGCCTCCGTATTGGGAAAAGGCGATCCAAGGCCTGGTGATCATCCTCGCGGTCGCGGCGGATGGTTTCAGGAAGCGGAAAAAGCCAGTTTGACATCACCTATGATGTCATATACGATACCAAAGTGATCCGAGCCGTTATGGATACGAATGTCCTCATCGCAGGGTTGAGATCTTCCACGGGAGCCAGCTACCAGATCCTCCTGGCTGCGGACCGGGGCGATTTCGAAATGGCGCTGTCGGTTCCGCTTCTTGCGGAATACGACGATGTCACCGGCCGTCCTGAGAGCGGAATATCGATTCCGGCGTCGGCGGTGAGGGACGTCATCGGACGGCTCGCGCAAATCGCCCATGCCCAGCCGATTTACTACCTTTGGCGCAATATCCTCCCTGATCCCAAGGACGATATGGTGCTGGAAGTCGCCGTCGCCGCCCAAGCCTCCCACATCATGACTTTCAACAAAAAGGATCTCAAGCCGGCCTCGGAGTTTGGGATTTCCGTCGTCCAACCATCCGAGTTCCTACCATTGATATCATGAGCACCCTAAGCCTTAGATTGCCGGAGTCCCTTCACAGGACATTGAAAGCCGCCGCCGAGCAGGACGGAGTGTCCGTCAACCAGTTCATCAGCCTCGCGGTCGCGGAAAAGCTCTCCGCCCTGCAGACCTACGACATGATCGCGGAGCGTGCGAAGGGGGCGTCGCGAGACAGTTTCCTTGCGGCGATGGCGATGATTCCAAAAGGAAAAATCGTTCCGGGGGACGAGGTGGTCGGGAAGAATCCGTGAAGCGGAAATGACGCGCATTTTTTCATTCCGATCCCTTTTCGCACGCCATGAGGCGGTGCTGGCGCTCGTCATCCTGTTAGAGGTGATCCTTTTCGAATCGCTCGGCCGGAATTTCCTGACCGGCGGGAATGTCTCGAACGTGTTCCGCCACTCGGTGGAGATCGGCCTGCTGGCGCTGGCGATGACGCCCGTGATCCTCAGCGGCGGCATCGATCTCTCCGTCGGCTCGATGATGGGTCTTTGCGCGGTGGTATTCGGGATCCTCGTGAAAAAGCTCGGGCTCGATCCTCTTTCCGCGGCCTGCCTCACCGTCTGCGTCGGCGCGCTGGGCGGCGCGCTCAACGCGGGTCTCATCCACCGCTTCCGCATGCCGCCGCTGATCGTGACGCTCGGGACTTTCTCTCTTTTCCGGGGATTGGCTGAGGCGTTCACGAAAGGCTCGGAGTCCTATTCCGGGTTCTCCGAAAGCTTCCTCGCCCTTGGGAACTCCGATCTTGCGGGCGTGCCGATGCAGGTCTGGATCCTTGCGGCTGTCGCCCTTGCGGTCTGGTTCCTGGTGCACCGCACGACCTATGGGAGATCCTTGCGAGCGATCGGTTTTTCACCGGAGGGGGCGAGATACGCAGGCCTGCCGGTCGCCAGAAATGTCTCGGCCGCATACATCACGGCGGGTGCGGTGGCGGGACTCGCGGCGGTGATCTTGGCCGCACGGCTCGGCGAGGCACGGGCGAACGCGGGTATCGGTTACGAGCTGCTTGCCATAACCGCCGTGGTGCTCGGCGGGGTCAGCATTTTCGGGGGAACCGGCAACGTGGGCGGAACGGTCCTCGGTTGGATTTCCTTGGCCATCCTGAACAACGGCCTAACCCGCATTTCCGATTATGAGATCATGGGCGAAAAGGTTTCCAGCGTGGCGCGTGAGCTTTCCGGGATGCTCACAGGTATCCTTCTGCTTGCTGCGCTCTCGCTCGCGTCCGGAACAAAAACGCTGGCTCTGAGCCGTTCGCGCAAGCAGAATCCAGCCAATCCACCGAACCCATGACCCGAAAACCCTTTCTCCTCTGCGCCGCATTCCTCGCCGCGCTTCCCTTCGCTTCCTGCAAGAAATCGGAAGATGTCGGAAAGCCCTCCGTCGGTTTCCTCCTGAAAAGCAAGGGCAACCAATATTTCGTCGCCTGCGAGGCGGGCGCCCAAAACGCAGCGCAGGATCTCGACATCGACCTCCGCGTCGATGGCCCAATCAGCGCGGATCCGGCGAAGCAGAACGAGATCGTCGAGAACTGGATCACCGACGGGCTGGACGTGATCGTCGCGGCCTGCGAGAACAAGGACTCTCTTTCCACCGCGCTGCGGAAAGCACGGGAGGCCGGGATCAAGGTCGTCACCTATGATGCCGACGCCCAGCCGGATGCCCGCTCGTTTTTCGCCAACCAGGCAACGGCGCAGGGGATCGGTGAAAAGCTCATCGATACGACCGCCGAGCTGACCGGCGGCGAGGGCAAGTTCGCCATCATCACCGGGACTCTGACCTCAGCGAACCTGAACGAATGGATCGCAGCCATCAAGGAGCGGGTGGCGGAGAAATATCCGAACATGCAACTCGTGGACATCCGCCCCTGCGACGACAACAAGGACAAGGCGCAACAGGAGGCGACGAATTTGCTCAGCGCCCATCCGGATCTGACAGCCATCGTCGCCGTATGTTCGCCCGGTGTTCCCGGTGCGGCGGAGGCGGTCAAGCAGGCGGGCAAGACCGGTGCGGTGAAAGTCGTCGGCCTCGGTCTTCCGAGCGAGAACCGCGCCTACATCAAGGACGGTGTCACCCAGGCCATCATCCTCTGGAGCCCCGAGGATCTCGGCTACCTCGCGGTGCAGGCAGGGGTCGCCCTCGCAAAGGGAGACCTCACCGCAGGCTCGGAAAAATTCACCGCAGGTAAGCTTGGCGAACTCAAGGTCGAGGGTGACAGCATCATCCTCGGCAAGCCGATGGCCTTCACCGAGGAGAATATCGACGAATACGATTTCTGATTTCCGATATCACCTACCTACGGCGGCGGAGCAGGCCTAGCGCCGCGATGCCGAGCAAGGCGAAGGCCGAGGGCTCGGGAACCACGGTGACCGTTCCCTCAAAGGTGATATTGTCCAGCGCGAAGCCATGTGATGCTGTGCTCGCGTTTGTGATCATATAGATCCGGAATTCGGTCGCGGCGGTAATTCTTGGTAGCGATGACAAGTCGATCGTATCCGTTTCCGTGCCGCCTGCGGTGCCTGTCCAGTTCTGGGTGCCGATCGCGTCGGCATCCGACGAGAAGCCGCCAACGTCAGAAAAAACGCCCACTAGTTTGGCCGCCGTGCCGTTCGTGATTCCCATATCCATGGTGAATGTCGTGAGGTCAATCGTCGCGCCTGCTCCGGGGGTCAGCGTGAAGCTGAGATACATGTTGTTAGCGATTGCTGTATTGAGACTGGTGCTGCGGTCTAAAAACCATGCCAAATGATTGCAGGTTACTCCCCGAACCCGGCGCTCTCGCTCGAGCCGGACGCCCCCCACATATTGTGCACGGATACGAACCACCCCGCGTCGCTTTCGCGGCGCAGGGTGGTTGGGGTTGAATCCGATGAGCCCGATCAGGCACGCCTGCGGCGGACGAGCAGGAGACCGCCGAGCCCGAGGAGAGCCAGTGAGGAGGGTTCGGGAATGGGTGTTGCGGTGACGCCGATCGCGGAAAGCTTCACCGTCCGGTGGCCGTTGGTCGTGAGGCCGCCCGTCGTGTCCATCTTGATCGTGAGCGTGCCATCCGCCGTGAGGCCGGCGACATCAAGCGTATAGATGTGACCGACGGTTGTGGTGCCGGATCCCTGCGGGGAAGAGATCGTGTAGATGCTCTGAGTGGCGCCTGCCACGTTTGCGGTGAAGCGTTGGTCTGAACGATCCCCCGTGACCGCCGTGTAGATGTCGATCGAGTAGTCCGTGTTCGCCAGCAGACTGAAAGACAGTTCAAGTGACGGGTCGGTGACCGGGTTCGGGGCGTTCGAGCTGTGCCGGATGAGGGCATAGCCGATGGTTGAGCCGCTCTCCTGGACGTACGAGTGGATGGCGGCCAAATTATTTGAAGGGCCGGAACCCGATAAGACGTTAAGCGTGGTGTTGATGATCGAGGTAGCGGCCTTCTCGGAAGTTGCTGTCGTGTATAGCTCTGAGGGGCGGTTGCCCGCCGCCCAGCGGGCCCAGTCATCGTAAGTGGTTTCCAAATCCAGGCTCGAGGCCGTGGATGCCACGCTGGATGCGGAAAGTGTCGTCGCCGCGTCCGCCGATATGGAAATAAGGCTGCATCCGACAAAGGTTGCCGCCGCGAGGAGGTGTTTCGCGGAATTTCTGCCGCCGATGTGCTGATGGGTCTGTTTCATTGTGTTCTCTGCCTTTTGGTGGTGATTTGAAGGAGTCCTAACGAATCATGGCGTAGCAATGAACGCGTCACCCACGCATATAGCGTGAGAAAACCCGGCATAGGGAAGGAAATTCGGAATCGACGACTATGCCAAACGGTTGTAGGTTGACCTGTGGCGCTCAAACTCCTTTCCCATGCCGAGCAGGTGGCCGAGCACCTGCGGACCGCGCTGCTGAGGCGACGCTGGACAGGGACGATGCCCGGCGTGCTGGCGTTGCAGGCCGAGCTGGGGGTGAACCGCACGACGGTGGACACCGCCCTGCAATTGCTTGAGCGGGAGGGCCTGCTCATCCCCCGGGGAGTCGGCAAGCCGCGCCTCATTTCCATACCCGGGGATGCGAGATCGCCGGGCACGCGCATCGGGATCCTTCGGTTCGAGCCGCAGGAAAGCCAGCAGATCGAGATGGTCGATCTGCTTCACCGGCTCCGGGAGGACGGGCATGAGATCGTCGTTGCCCCAAAAACCCTGAGCGGCATGGGGATGGAAACGGAGAAGGTGAAGCGCCTTGTGAAAGGGATCGCTGTCGATGGCTGGGTCGTCGTCTGTGCCGAGGATCACATCCTCAGATGGTTCGCGGAACAGCCCGTTCCTTTCATCGCGTATCATGGTCGCGACATCCCGGGCTTGCCGATGGCGAGGGTCGGGCTTGCGCTGGAAGCAGCCTTATCGGAGATGTTGCGGCGACTGATTTCCCTCGGCCACCGGCGCATCGTTTCGCTCTCACAGGCCAGCAGGCCATCCGGCCTTTTTGTTGCGGAAATGAAAGCGGCCGGGATCGAGACCGGCCCCTATCACCACCCGAGGCTGGGGCCGGGCCCGGCGGCTTTCCGCCGCACGCTGGATTCCCTTTTCGCAATGACCCCGCCCACTGCGCTGTACATCGACGAAGCGCCGCTCACGCTCGCTGCCATGAGCCACCTCGCCCGCAAGGGCATCCACGCGCCCCGGGATGTTTCGCTGGCATGCCTTGGCTGGCATCCCGTCTTCGGATACGTGGAGCCCGAGGTGTCGCGTGTCGACTGGGACGGAAACGACATCGTGAACCGCGTCCTGCGCTGGGCTCGCAACGTGGAGCGCAAGCACAAGGACACAGCCGCAACATGGGTCAAGTCCACGTTCATCGAGGGCGGAAGCATCGGGCCGCCGCCCTGAGCCAGGGGGGCGGATCACCCCAGCGGATTTTCCAGCCCCGTCTCGCGGATGTAGAATTCCGGCTTGAGATCGGCGAGCGGCCCCCGGAGTTTTTCGATTTCCGCAGCCGGGCCGTGGACTTCGAGGCGTGCGAGATCGGCGAGTTCGAGAAATTTCGCGAGCAACTCGCCGACATTTCCCAGATGCGCGAGCACGCCTTCCGCTCCGACATATGCCTCGCGGCAGAAGGCCATGTCGCCGTGGCGGGAGAAATCGTAGTAAAGGCAGGCGGGCTCGGTGGCGGTTTTTGCCACGAAGGCGGGCATCAGCGCGGTGAAGGCGGCGAGGTTGCCCTCACGGATTTTGAAATACGGGTGGAGGCTGACGGCGTGGGAAAGTGTTTCGGACATGACCCGCAGCCTAGCCGCTTTTCCCTGGGACAAAACCCCTAAATGCGCACGGCGCGGAAGGGACGAACCCTTCCGCGCCGTGGGATGAGTGAGATGCGTAGAACCGCGCTCAGCGGCGGCGGTGCAGCAGGAGCAGGGCGCCGAGACCGCCGAGAAGGGCCGCCACATTGGGCTCTGGCACGGCCATCAGGGCAATGTCATTGCCACCGGTGAAAGTGCTTCCTGCCGAGTCGGCTATGTAGCTGATCTGCCAATCCAGGCCGCCGTAGTTGGAAACCACCGCCCCTTGTGCGAAGCCTGTGTAGGTGCCGCTGATGGCATCCGTGCTGTCGTTGAGCAGGAGGAACACCATGTCATTCACCGCGTAGGTGCCGCTGAACAGCGTGGTGAGGCTGCCATTGGTGATGTCCACCGTTCCGGCTGTGATGATCTGGTCATGCTGGGTGCCGGCGGTGAGCCCGCTGATCTCGGCGGCATACGTGCCTGCCTGGATGTAGTTGCCGGTGTTGAGGATGCCCGGGCTGTTGCCGGGAGCCACGAAGCCACCGCTCTGGATGGTGAGCGCACCGACGGAGCCCGAACCTCCAATCGTCGCACCGGAGGCGACGGTTGTCTGCACGCTGGTGGTGATGTTGCCATTGACGATGAGCGTACCGCCGGAGACGTCGGTCGCGCCTGTGTAGGCGTTGCTGGTGCCGGTCAGTGTGAGGGTGTCGGCACCCGTCTTGGTCAACGCGAGGTTGCCAGCCAACTTGCCGCCGTAGCTGGACGGGGAGGCGGCGGCTGTGTTCACCGTGAGGGTCGATGCGGTGGACGAGCTGTTGTTGACGCTGTTGAAACTCGCCGAACCGGTGCTTAGAGAGAGTCCCGCCACTTCCTGGTTGAAACCGTTGAGGTCGAACTCGGTGGCGTTAGCCAGCGTGGACCCAGTCATGTTGAGCCTGGTGCCAATCGGTAGGCGGTCGTTGCCTCCCGCGATCTGCAGCTTGCCGACAACCAGATTCGTATCGCCAAGATAGGTGTTGGCTCCGGAAAGGATCACGGTGGAGTCGGTGACGTTCGCCGTGCGGATGTTAAGCCCGGTGCTGACTACGCCGCTGTCGATCACGCCGCTGACCTCTAGGGTCGCGTTGGCCGATGCACCGATACGCGTTCCGGTGGAGCCGATGGTGACCGGTCCCTGCCACTTGTTGGTGCCGCTGAAGGAAGTCAAGGCGCCGCTGAAGTTGCCGCCACCGTTGATGATCAGGGATTCCCCTGCGTTCATGGTCACGCCTCCGTCGAGTTCCAGCCGGGCGACGGTCGTGCCGGTGCCACTCCCGTTCACCACGGTGCCTGCGGCCGTGCCTCCCAATGCGTTGGCGTGACCCACCTGCAGCGCCCCGCCATCGATGGTGGTGAGGCCGGTGTAGGTGTTGCCAGCTCCGGTGCCCATGATGAATCTGCCTGCTCCTTTTTTGGTAAGGGCGATGGCTCCGGTGATTTGACCGTTACCGGGTTCGGCACCTGTGGTGACGTTGCTGAAATTGTATTCGGCGCTGTTGTTGATGGTCAGCGTGGCCGCTGTGGCGGAGCTTATCCGCTGGTTACGGTCAGCAGCCGTTGTGTTTTGGAGACCCGCGAGTTCCTGATCTTCTCCGTTCAGATCAAAAGTAATCGAACGACCTCTCGGCGTGTCGCGTCCCCCACCTTTTTTGCGGACGCCTCGGAGAGGCATCCATGCCACGGAAAACGCCCGCTTCGGGTGAAGCGGGCGCTTGGGAGACCTCTTTGCTGAGGTTTGAATTTTCTTACCTGCGGCGGCGCAGCAGGAGCAGCGCGCCGAGGCCGCTGAGAAGGAACGTGGAGGGCTCGGGGATGATCACCGCGTTCAGGCTGCCGGAGGTGAAGTAACCCGACTTGCCGTTTCCGAAGTCGTAGGCCGTTCCCTCGCTCAGGAACACGGTGCCGCCGAAATCGATGGAGAACGTGCCGTCGATGAGTTCGTAGGTGCCCGGTGCGGCGTTGAGCCAGTCCCAGCCGACGATGTCCTGGAAGGTGAGGTCGCCCAAGGTGAGGCTGCCACCCGTCAGGCCGAGGATGCCGGTGCTGTTCGCGGCGATGGTAGCGTTGGTGAGATCAAGCTTGCCGCTCTTCTCGATCGTGAGGCCGCTGCCCAAGGTTCCGGAACTTCCGTTGCTACCGATCGTCCCGTCGGCCTGTACGGTGACCGCGCTGTTGGCAAGGGCGCCGCTGACATAGAGAGTGCCTGCAGACACAATAGTTGCTTCGGAGTAGGTGTTGGCGGCGTTCGAGAGGGTGAGCGCACCACTGCCCGTCTTGGTCAAAGCAATCGAGCCCGTGCCATCCGTAACGGCTCCCGAGATGGAGGAAGAGTTGTTGTTTCCCCCGATCAACAGGGTGTGGACACCCGCACCGGTCGTCTTGAATCCGCCACCACCGGCATCCGTCACCGTGCCGAAGCTGTAGGTGCCGGCGGAATTCAGCTCAACCGGAATCGCGCTGCTGATCTGCAGCGTGCCGTTGGGGAGCGAAGCGCTCCCGTTCGCGAATCTCATGCCGAGGCCGCCGGAGCCGGCGCTGGTGGTCCGCGAAACCACGGTTCCGGTGAATGCGGAGTTGTCGCCGTTTAGGAATAGGCGGTACACATCGCTGCCGTCGGATCCTTGGAGCGTGCCGCTGCCGGTAAGATCCCCGGCAAGAGTCAGATTGATCGGGTTGGACGTTTGCGCCGTCAGCGTCACCCCGGAATTGATTGCGATGTCGTTGCTTAGCACCACGCCGTTCGTTGTGGCGCCCAGAGTGGCATTGCCCGTCACCGTCACGGCGCCCGAACCGAGAGCGCTTCCCGACGCAACGAGGACAACGCCATCCGCGATGTTCGTTCCACCGGTGTAGGTGTTGGCCTTGTCGAGGACAAGCGTTCCGGATCCGAGCTTGCTCAGGCCGATGATGCCGCCGCTGGTTCCGGTTGAATCGGCGATGGCATCGCCCTGGGTGAAGGTGCCGCCTGTGGCGGTGCCGGTATCGAGGCCGAGCTTGGCTCCGGCCTGCAGCCCCGCTGTGGCGGAGCCCGCCACCGAGATGTTACCGAGCAGGGTGTTCAGGCTGGCGGCGGTGAACCCGTCGGTTCCCGCGGAATCGACGTTCAGCGCCAAGGTGGCGCCGCTCTTTACGTTGATCTTGGCAGCCGTCCAGTTGGCGGGGGTGTTATCGTAGAGCGAAGCCTGGTTGGCGTACTGTAGCGTGCCCGCGGCCACCACGGTGTTGCCGGTATAGCTGCCGGTTCCTGAAATAATGAGGGTGCCGTTGCCGTCCTTGGTCAGCCCCCTCGTGCCGGTGTCCTGGCTGACACCGCCGCTGAGGGTCACCGTGGAGCCCGGCGCGATGACCGTGAAAGTCCGCGTGCTTCCCACCAGTTTGACGTCCCCCGATATATCGAAGTCGTTCGTCCCGCCCAGCCTCAGCCCGCCGGTTTCCACATCAATGGCGTTCGGCAGGACGATCCCGCCGGTCGTGGCACGGAGCTGGGCGCCCCTAGAAAGCACCTTGCCTGCGCCCAAGGCGTTGTTGTGCCCCACATCCAAGAAACCGCCGGAACCGGTGGCGGCGACATTGCTGGAGGACGCGTTGACCGTCCCGTTGCCCAAAATGAAGTCGCCGGTGAAAGCGCTATCGCCGGTGAGGGTGAGCGTGCCCGTGCCCAGCTTGGTGAATCCGAATCCGGTTCCGCTTATCGGACGGACGATGTTCAGTCCCGCATTGCCGTTGATCGTGGCGGTCAGGTTGCCGACCAATGCGATGTCGCCCTTCACCGTGCCGATGGTGTGGGTGGCGCTGGCCGCATCGACGGTGATTGATGGACTGGCGCCTCCGAACGTCAGGGTTCTTGCGGTGGACGAGCTGTCGGTGTTGCTGCTCGCAAGGAACAGCGTCATCGCCGTGGTCGCGCTGCTGTTGAAAGTCAGCGAGCCGATCGTCCGGTCGGCGTCACCCAGGACGCTCTGGTTGTTGTTGATGGCACTGTAAAAGATGATATTCGCGTTTTCGTCGAACGTAAGTGCGGGATCGCCCGCCCAGTTTGCGCTCAACTGCCACGCCCTGGAAATTCCCGCTCCTGCGTCCCACGTGTAGTCTACGGCGCGCGCGTGGGAAGCGGCGAGGATTATGGCGCTCGGGATGAGGAATCGGCGGATGGGCTGGCGGGTTTTCATAGCTTCTGGGGTTTTCGGAGGCGGCCAAAACGGCTGTCTTCCATGATGTTACAATCGATAAGGTTCATACCACAAAAAGCCGTCATATGCCGTCAAGCCCCGAATTCAAGGCATCCATATCGTATCAGGATATGCGGTTCCGTGTCACCCGGTGGTGGTAATTCGCCCCTGACCACTCCATTTCATATCGCCGGATTCCATCCGGATTGACACGTTTCGGGCCGCAGCAACTGGGGCGCGGTTTCCGAAAGGGGCACGGATCAGAAACCGGGAGGCTCCGAACGATTCCGGTGCATCAAACCTCACGCCAAGGGGTTCAGCAAGCCCGTCTCGCGGATATAGAAATCCGGATTGAGGTCGGCGAGGGGGGCGCGGAGTTTTTCGATTTCGGCGGCGGAGCCATGGACTTCGAGGCGGGCGAGATCCGCAAGTTCGAGGAATTTCGCCAGAAGGTCACCGACATTTTCAAGGTGGGCGAGCACCCCTTCCGCACCGACGTAGGCCTCGCGGCAGAAAGCCATGTCGCCGTTGCGCGAGAAATCGTAATAGAGGCAGCCCGGTTCGGTCGCGGTCTTTTCCACGAACGCCGGCATCAGCGCGGTGAAGGCGGCGAGGTTCCCCTCACGGATCTTGAAATACGGGTGGAGGCTGACGGCGTGGGACAAGGCTTCTGACATGGCCTGACCCTTCCGCCGCGATTCGCTTCGCACAAGGGGAAAAGCTGCCTGCGAGCCTTTCACGGGAGGTGTTCCGCCAGGATGCGAATGACTTCCGCATGGTTTCCCCGCTCGACGAGACCCTTCGAGTTGTCGATGTAGTTCTGCGCCATGTCGAAACCCTCCATGGATTGTTTGATCACTTCCAGCTGGTCTGGCTCCAAGTCCATGTCGCCGAACATATCGTCGAAATCAACCTGGATGTCTTCCTCCCTTAGAACGGCAATAACGCCGGGATCCGGCCCCTTTGAGGTGTTCTCTGCAATTTCCAGCGGTGTGCGCTCGTTCATCGTATCGCGCATGGTCGGGTCTGCCCCATGCTCCAGCAGAAGGCGCACGGTTGACGGATGACCGGTATGCGCCGCTTCCATCAACGGGGTTTCCAACCCGTCGATATCAATCCGCCGATTCACATCCGCGCCCATGTCGATCAGGAGGCGGGCTTTCTCCACTTGCCCTCGAGCCGCCGCCATATGGAGTGGAGTCCAGCCGTGGATGCCGGCTCTATGGATGTCAGCGCCGACCCGAATCAGTTCAGCAACGATCGGAGCCGATGTGTCACCCTCGGATTCAATTGCAGTCAGAAGGCATGTGTATCCGTCATCGACCTCGACGTTCGGGTCAGCTCCGTGTTCGAGAAAGAGCCGCACCAATTCGATAATGTCGTATTCGATGGCGGTGAGCAGCGGTGTATTGCCCACATAGTCCCGCTCGTGGATGTAACCGGGATCATCCAGCAACTTTTCCCGAATCGCACCGATGTCGCCGCGTTCAATGGCATCTGATGTCCATGTGTTGTTCTTGTCTCGGGGCATGGGTTGAGAAGCGATCAGGTGTTCTTCCAGTTTCCAGCAAAAGGTGCGGATCTCAACGCACATGTGACAAAGGTCAGCATGCCCCTGTCAAGCTGTTGAGTTTGGCGATTGGCGAGGCCGCCGGGACTTTCCTTTGACGCATCCTGCGCCACCAGCTAAATATGGGTGTCGCGCGGGCACGTAGTCCCTGCGGCACACAAACAATACCTATGAAGCTCGCCATCCTCTCCTGTTCGCCGAAATGCTATTCCTCACGCCGCCTCATCGAGGCCGGCCGCAAGCGCGGCCACAAGATCGAAGTGCTCAACACGCTGCGCCTCGCCATCGGCCTCGATAAGGGCGATCCCGATCTCTACTACCACGGAAAAGCGCTGCGCACACCGGATGCCATCCTGCCCCGCATCGGGACATCGATCACCCGCTACGGCACGGCGGTCGTCCGCCAGTTCGAGCAGATGGATGTCTTCACGCCGAACACCGCCGCCGGGATCAGCAACTCCCGCGACAAGCTCCGCTCCCTGCAGATCCTTTCCCGCCATGATGTCGGCATCCCGACCACCGCCTACGTCGATGACAAGCGCGATGTCGAGGACGCCCTGATTCGCGTCGGGGGCGCACCCGTCATCATCAAGCTGCTCGAAGGCACCCAGGGGGTCGGCGTCATCCTCGCCGACAAGATCGAGATCGCGAAAGCCATCGTCGAGACCCTGCAGAGCAGCAAGCAGCAGGTCCTTCTCCAGAAATTCGTCGCCGAAAGCAAAGGCAAGGACGTCCGCGCCTTCGTCATCGGAGACCGTGTCGTCGCCGCCATCCGCCGCGTCGCCCAGGGCCAGGAATTCCGCTCCAACGTCCACCGCGGTGGCAAGGCCGAGGCCATCACGCTCGATCCCGCCTACGAGGAAGCCGCCGTCCGCGCCGCCCAGATCATGGGTCTGCGCGTCTGCGGCGTGGATATGTTGGAAGGTAAGGACGGGCCGCAGATCATGGAGGTGAATTCCTCGCCCGGCTTCGAGGGCATCGAGGGGGCGACCGGCCTCGATATCGCCGGCGAGGTCATCGACTACATCGAGGATCAGGTGAAATTCCCAGACATCGATATCCGCCAGCGCCTCACCGTTTCCCGCGGCTATTCCGTCGCGGACATCCACCTCCCCGCCGGCAGCATGTATGTCGGCAAGACCCTTGAGGAGACCGGCTTGCGCGACCAGGACGTCGTCGTGCTCACGCTGAAACGGAAGTCCTCCGTCATTTCCAACCCCAAGGGCAGCCGCGTCCTCGAGGCGGATGACACACTCCTCTGCTATGGGAAATCCGAGCACATGAAAGGCCTCATCCCCGTCAAAAAGAAGAAGCGCAGGAAAGTGAAGCGGCTTCCGAAACAGGCGTTGCCAAAAGACCAACCCGCAGGATGAGCATGATCATCGGATGGAGAGAATGGGTCGAGTTCCCCGAATGGTCCGTCCGCATGCGGGCCAAGGCGGACACCGGCGCGTGCAGCTCCGCCATCGACTGCGCGGAGATCACCGAGCTCCCCGGCGACCGGGTCCGCTTCACCGTCCGGCTCGACCGGAAGGAAAAAAATCTCATCACGCTGGAAGGTGGCATCGTCGCACGGAAGAAAGTCCGCAGCAGCACCGGCCACCCCACCGACCGCATCTACGTCGAGACCACCCTGCGACTCGCCGGCATCGAGAAACGGATCATCGTCTCCCTCGTCTCCCGCAAGCGCATGATACACCGCCTCCTGCTGGGCCGCGAGGCGCTTGGCAACGATTTCCTCGTCAACTCCTCCGTGGACCATTGGGCCACGCCGAAGCGCATCCCGAAAAAGCGGTTGCCTCGGAATGAACGGTGATTTTCCCCGTGGAATGGCGCCGGCCGGCCCTGGCTAGCGGTTGCGGAAGCGTTCGCGACGCCGTTCGCCTTCCCTTCCCATCGCCTCCTCATCCTCGGGCAGCGCATCCCCTGTCATTTCCGAGAGCTCCTTGCGGAGTTTTCCGTTGGCTTCCTTGAACGTTCTGTGGGCTTCGGTAATCTGATCGATTTTTTCCCAGACCTCACCGCGCCCGCGTATCACCCGTGAGAGGGAGCGCAGCTCCGAGGCAAGGCTCTTGGCGCGGCCTATGAGCTCGCGATCCCTGATCTCCGTATAGCGTTCCAGCCGATCCAGGTGGGTTCGCGCGTTGTCCTGGGCGCTGTCCATCTCGCCGGCCGACTTGCTGCTGATATCATCGTAATTCATGTCCACGAACTCCTGGAAGGGATCGATCGCCTGGAGGATTTCCGCAGCTAGGATTTTCTTGTCCAACATGCGCGGGCGCGCCCCGGAGCCCTGCAGGGCAAGCAGCTTGGCGGAAAGGTGGTAGGGCGCGGCCTCGCTGATATCCATGAGCCGCTTGCGGATGTGGATGTTCGCGAGATAGGAGCCGAGTGCGCCGGATTCGGACTTGTCCCTGATCTCCTTGAACCTCGCATGGATCGCAGCTTGGTTTTCATCGGGAACCTTGGCGCAGAGGGCGATGGCATCCTGCGGGCTGGAGGCGGCGAGCACCTCGTATTTGAGGAAAAACTCTGGCTTCTCGAGGGCGAGGACAGCCATCAGGTATTCCTCCGCGCCCTTAGGCACGATGAGCCTTCCGCCCGGGCCATCGACGAGCGCCTCCAGCTTGCTCCAGAAATACGAGGGCAGGGCGAGATTGTCCGGCCCGTCGAGCCTGGCGATGATGGTTGCCTCCGGGGCAATGCCGGTGATGGCGGCGTTTGCAAGGATGAGGCCGGGGCCTGTCATGTCGTCCTGGTTGCGGGTGTTCGAGTAATTTCGGGCGGTGCCGGTGTGGATCCGCACCCGGCCTGCGGGCAGGCGGCTGCCATGGATGCCCTCCAGCGCCATCTGGATGGGGCGCGATACGTTATCCCTTGTGGTGTCCTCGAATCCCTCGCGACAGGTGACATCAAGCCGCAACCTCGGGCCATTGTCCCAATCCTCATGCTCGCGCTCGCTTGCCTCCATGCTCACGGTCGTAGGCCTGAGTATGAATTTCCGGGCACCCTCGTCGTAGTCGTATAGCACCGCCCCGATGCTGGCGGCATAGGGCCGGAGCTTTGAGGCAAGGGTTGGGGTGGTCTCGTTTTCCGGCTCTTTTTCCTCCTCTGCGGGCTCGCGGATCACAGGCTTCCTTTCCTCGAAAGACGCAAGCGGCGCGACCCAGCCGTCCCATTTCCCGCGCTCCCCGGCATCGCGAAGGGAAACGGCGGTGGGATGCCCGGGATCGAGTGCGGAGGCCGCATCGCCGAGCAGATCCGCGAAGCTGTTCCCGTCCTTGCCAGCCTCCGCAGAGGCGAGCCAATCGAAGCTTTCCCAGATCCGCGATTTCGCACGGGTGAGTTTTCCATCGTCGGGTGCGTTCCGGGAATGGCCTTTTGCGATGTCTGTCAGGCAGCTGCGGGCGGAGGAATTGGCCGGATCCAGGGTGAGGGCGAGGGCGAGGGTCTGGGCGGAGGCGCGCCGGAGCCGAGGGGAATCGGGATCCCCGGCCTGCGCGAGGGCTGTGAGATCGCGGGAGAGGCTGACCATGGAATCCGTGTCGAGGGGAAGCCTGTCCCGGTGGAACGGAGGGCAAACATCCTTCGGCATGGGGAAGGGCGCGGCCTGCCCGGCATAGGCCAGCAGCACGGCCAACAGAGGGATGAGAAGCCTTTTCATGGGAAGTTCCATACGTCCGGGATGATGCCATTCCTACCGCCGGGAGCAAGGCAACATTGCAGGCAGGCCGCCGTTTTCCATCCACGGACAGTCACATTGGCGGCCGGTGACAGGAAAATTTTGATTTTGCGGGGATACATGGGAGCTTCGGGGCGATCATGCTTCGCTCACGTTTCCTCTCTCTCCTCACCATCACAACCGCATCGCTGGCAGGAGGCGCGGCCTCCGCACTGGCCGCGCCTGCTGCGAGGTTCACGCTACGCAAGGACATCGCATTCACACCGGAGGACTGGCACGAACGGCTGGAGGCGGATCTTTATGTCCCGGACTCCGCACCCGCGCCCGCCGTGCTGCTGATCCATGGCGGCGGCTGGAACGGCAGGGAACGCCGCTCCGATATGGCTGGCATCGCCCGACTACTCGCGAAGCGCGGCTACTTCGTCATGAACACCACCTACCGCCTGACCCCGGAGTGGAAATTCCCCGCACAGGCGGATGACATCCGCCTGGCGCTGCGCTTCATGCGGGAAAACGCTGCGGATCTCAACATCGATCCGGGCCGCATCGCCACCTTCGGCTACTCGGCGGGCGGGCATCTCGCGGCCTTGGCCGGATTTGACAAATCCAACCGGATCAAGGCCATCGTCGCCGGCGGGGCTCCCTCCGACCTGCGCTTCTGGCCGGACGGGCGCCTTACCGGCCTGCTGCTCGGCGGGCCAGTCAAGGGCAACGAGGCGCTCTACCGCGCCGCCTCCCCGGTGGAGCACGTGGAAAGGGGCGGGCCGCCGGTTTTCATCTACCACGGCACGGCGGACGATCTCGTTCCCATGGAGCATCCCAAGGCCTTGATCGCCGCGCTTGAACGCAAGGGGGTGCCGCACGAAACTTACTGGATCGAAGGCCGCTCCCACATCATGGCGCACCTTTTCCCTGCGGCCGCGATCCGCCGCGCCGCCGAATTCCTGGATGCGAATCTCTGATGCCATGAAACCCTGCCCGCGCACCTTGTCCCGCATCCTGCTCGCCATTGCGTTCATCGCGGCCGGGGCGAACCATTTCCGCGATCCGGCGACCTACCTGTCGATGATGCCGCCCTGGCTCCCGTTTCACGAAACGCTCAATCTCATCAGCGGAGCGGCCGAGATCGCAGGCGGAGTCGGCTTGCTGCTGCCAAAGTTCAGGAATGCGGCGGGCATCGGGCTCATCCTCCTGCTCATCGCCATTTTCCCCGCGAACATCCACATCGCCCTCAACGGTTGGCCCGGCATGGACATTCCGCGCTGGGTGCTGTGGGCGAGGCTGCCTTTCCAGTTGCTTTTCATCGCATGGGTGGTCTTTTCATGCCCCGGCCTGCCCGCATACCTCAGGGGGCTGATGCCCGCTCGCATCTTCCGCAATAAGTGATACCATCGTTCATGTCCTATAAAATCGTCCTCCAGACCCTGCCGCTCATCCTGCTTGCCCTCCTTGCAGTCCTGATCCTGATCCCCGCCTGCGCCCCATACCCTGACACCGCCGCCAGGACAAAAGAATACAAGTCCGTCCTGGCCGCCACCGGGGCGGAGTCCTCCGCAACCGGCTCCCTTGCGCCATTCACCACCTTCCTCCAGAATATCAGCGACAAGGACTATGTCCGGGAAAACACCGCCAAGGTCTATGCGGAGGACGCCTACCTCAACGACACCCTCGTCACACACCACGGGCCGGAGGAAATCATGGCGTATTTCCACAACACCGCCGATACGATGACCTCCTACCAGGTCACCATCGACGACATCGCCAGCAACGGCGCGGAGCACTACGTCCGCTGGACGATGGTGTTCTCCGCACCGAAGCTCAACGGTGGGAAACCGGTGGAGTCCGTCGGCGTTTCCCACGTCCGCCTAAACGCCGAGGGCAAGGTCACGATGCACCAGGACTTCTGGGATTCCGGCATGAACATCTACGGCCAGATCCCCGTCCTCGGCGGCGTGATCGAAACCATACGCCGCCGCTTTGAAAAGTAACCGCCCGCAGCCATGACCCCACGCATCCGCGCTTTCACAACTCTCATCGGAAACTGGTGGGACTCCGACTACCGCGCCCCCGGTTCGCCCGATCCATCCACACTTCCCGACAAGGTCGATTGGCAGCGCACCGTGCCTTTCATCTTCCTCCACATCGGCTGTCTTGCGGTGTTCTGGGTGGGCACCAGCCCGGTGCCGGTCATCGCGGCGGTCGCGCTCTATTTCATCCGCATGTTCGCGATCACCGGTTTCTACCACCGGTATTTCTCTCACCGCAGCTACAAGACCTCGCGGACGTTCCAGTTTCTCCTCGCCGTTTTGGGAAACACCTCGATGCAGCGCGGCTCGCTTTGGTGGGCGGCCACCCACCGACACCACCACAAGCACTCCGACGAGGAGGAGGACATCCACTCGCCTCGAATCTCCGGTTTCCTCTGGTCCCACATCGGCTGGCTCACCTCGAAACGCAATTTCCCCACCAACTACAAGGCCATCCCCGACCTCGTTAAATTCCCCGAGCTCGTCTGGCTCAACCGCTACGACCAGGTCGTGCCCATCGCCTTCGGCATCGTCATGCTCGCCATCGGCTGGGCGCTGGAAACCTTCGCCCCATCGCTCGGCACCACCATGTGGCAGTTCTTCGTCTGGACTTTCTTCATCTCCACCACCGTACTGCTCCACGGCACCCTGTTCATCAACTCACTCGCCCATGTCTGGGGAAAACGGAAGTTCGATACCGAGGACGACTCGCGCAACAACTTCTTCCTCGCCCTCATCACCCTCGGCGAGGGGTGGCACAACAACCACCACCGCTTCCCCCACTCCACCCGCCAGGGCTTCCTCCCCCATGAGATCGACCCCACCTACTACATCCTCCGCATCCTGGAAAAATTCCGCCTCGTCTGGGATCTCCGCCCCGTCCCTCAGGCCGTCATGGAGGAGGCGAAATCCCTAAGATCGAAATCCTAACCACAGAGACGCAGAGAACACAGAGGCAAGAATTTGAGTGATATCTTCCTCTGTGAACTCAGTGCCCTCCGTGGTTAAAAAATCTTCCCAATCGCATTCAACAAATAACCTCCAACCTTCTTGCCCCGCCCGAAAACAGCCATCATCGGCACCGGCATCTCCGGCCTCGCCTGCGCCCATTTCCTGAAAGAAGAGTCCGACCTCACCCTCTTCGAGAAGGACAACCGCATCGGCGGCCACTCAAACACCGTCGAGGTTGAGGAAGACGGCCGGATGCTGCCGCTCGATACCGGCTTCATGGTCTACAACGAGGTCACCTACCCGCACCTCACCCGGCTCTTCAAGGAGCTTTCCGTCGATACCAAGCCGACCGCGATGTCCTTCTCCGTCCAGCACGTAAAGGACGGCATCGAACTCAACGGCGGATCGCTCAACCTCCTTTTCTCCCAGCGCAAGAACCTGATCCGCCCCCGCTTCTGGAAAATGCTCCTCCAGATCAACCGCTTCAACAAGGAAACCGTCGAGGAACTCGCCAACCCCCAATTCGGCGACATGCCCCTCGCCGAATACGTCGCGAAGCGCGGCTACGGCGATGACATGCTGAAATGGTATCTCTCCCCCATGGCCGCCGCCGTCTGGTCTTCGCCGCCGGAACGCATCGATACCTTCCCCGCCCGCACCCTTATGCGCTTCTGGCACAACCACGGCTTCCTCGGCCTCGACACCCAGCACCCCTGGCGCACCGTCTCCGGCGGCTCCCGCGAGTATGTGAAAACCATCACCGCCCCTTTCGCCGACCGCATCGTGAAAGGCAACGCCGTGGCATCTGTCACCGGCACCCGCCTCACCCTCGCCGATGGCAGCAGCCATGGCTTCGACCGGGTCATCTTCGCCTCCCACGGCGACCAATCCCTCACCCTCCTCTCCGATCCCACCGCGCTGGAGAAAGACATACTCGGGAATTTCCACTACCAGCCGAACCGCGCCGTAGTCCACACCGACCCCCGCTTCATGCCCCGCACCCGCCGTGCATGGGCATCATGGAACTACCACATCTCCGGTGGCGGAAAACACTCCACCCACTACTGGATGAACAGCCTCCAGGGCGTCTCCGAAAAACAAAACTACTTCGTCTCCATCAACCCGCCCGATGGCCTCGATCCCTCCAGTATCATCCACGAACTCAACTACGAGCACCCCCTCTTCACCACAGACGCCATCACATCCCAATCGCGCATCCCCCAACTCCACGAAGCGGCCCGCACCACCCGCCGCCACTACTGCGGCGCATGGCAGCGCTACGGCTTCCATGAGGACGGCATCTGGTCCGCACACCGCCTCTGTGAAGACATCCTCAACCGGGACCCTTGGTCATGAGCGCCCCCTTTCTCTACGAATGCCGCGTGAACCACACCCGCATCTCCCCGAAGAAACACGCCTTCACCTACCGCGTCTTCATGCTCGCCATCGACCTCGATGACTTCCCGAAACTTCCCCTCCTCTCCAGAAACCGCTTCAACCTGTTCTCCATAGACGACCGCGACCACATCCACACCGATCCGGAAAAATCCACACGCGACAACCTCACCGCATGGCTCGCGGAAAACGGAACCGATGTCCCCGCAGACGCCCGCATCACCCTCCTCACCTTCCCCCGCGTCCTCGGCTACGCCTTCAACCCGGTATCTTTCTACTATATCCACAGTAGATCCGGCGAGCCCATCTCCGCCGTCGCCGAGGTCACCAACACCTACCGGGAGATGAAACTTTATCCCCTCGGCGTGCCGGACACGGAAGGGAAATTCGACCGCCTCATCGCCAAGGATTTCTACGTCTCCCCCTTCTCCGATCCCAACGACGCCTTCCATTTCCGCATCGCCCAGCCCGGCGATAAGTGGCACGTTTCCATCAACAATCTCACCGACGGCAAGCCCACCCTCCTCTCCTCCATCACCGGCGACCGCCGCGACATCACCACCCCACGTCTCGCTCTTTTTGCGGTGAAGTATCCCCTCATCTCGCTCTCCATCATCTTCCGCATCCACCTCCACGCCCTCTTCCTCTTCCTGAAGAAAATCCCCCACTTCCCGAAATCCACGCCGATCACGGGCCGTGGGCTTTAGCACGCAGCCACAATCCAAGCCTCCCATGAACACAACATCCCCAGCACTTGGCGAACTTAGCGACTTGGCGGTTCAGAAATCCAAGCCCAACCCGGCCACCTTCCCCGAGCGCATCGTTCTCTCACTCTTCGGAAAATTCACACAAGGCGGCCTCTCGCTCAGCTACCCGGACGGTCGCAGCCTCCACTTCGGCGAGGAGGGGGCGCCCATCACCGCCCGCATCATTCTCAACGACCCCACCGAATTTTTCAAACGCGCCACCTTCTACGGCAACATCGGCATGGGCGAGGCCTACACCGACGGCATCTGGGACACCCCGGACATCGCCGCCGTGATCTCGTTCTTTGCCCTGAACATGATTTCCATCCAGGGCGACGACACCGATTCCTCCACGCTTCCCGGCGTGAACCTCCTGAAGGTCGTCAACTGGTTCCGCCACCTCAAGCGCTCCAACACCGTCGAAACCTCCCGCCGCAACATCGCGGAGCACTACGACCTCGGAAACGAATTCTACTCCCTCTGGCTCGATGAAACGATGACCTACTCCTCCGCGAAGTTCACCCCTGAGACCAAAACCCTCGCCGAGGCACAGACGGAGAAATACGACGCCCTCTGCCGCAAACTGAAACTCAAGCCCACAGACCACGTCCTGGAGATCGGCTGCGGCTGGGGCGGATTCTCCCACCACGCCGCGAAACACTACGGCTGCAAGGTCACCGCCGTCACCATCTCCGAAGCCCAGGCCGCCTACGCCCGCGCCCGCATCGAAAAGGCCGGCCTCTCCGATCTCGTCGAGATCCGCATCCAGGACTACCGCCACATCACCGGGAAATTCGACAAGATCGCATCCATCGAGATGCTCGAAGCCGTCGGCCACAAATTCCACGAATCCTTCTTCGCGAAATGCCAGGAAGTCCTCACCCCCCACGGACTGCTGGGAGTCCAGTATATCACCGTCCCGGACAACCGATACCAATCGCTCACCAAAGGCGTCGATTGGATCCAGAAGGTCATCTTCCCCGGATCGCTCCTGCTCTCCGTCGGGCGTGTCAACGAAGCCATCAACAAGACCGGCAACATGTTCCTCCACCACCTCGAAGACCTCGGCCTCGACTACGCCCGCACCCTTTCCACCTGGCACGAAACCTTCAACGCCAAGCTCGACCAGATCCGCCCCCTCGGCTTCGACGAACCCTTCATCCGCACCTGGAACTACTACCTGAAATACTGCGAAGCCGGCTTCGCCACCCGCAACATCTCCGTCGTCCAGGCGGTCTACACGCGGCCGAACAATTTGAAAATTTAGGTTCCAAGAAATAATCCCAAAATCAGAACGTCGCTCGTCTCCGCGCCCCTTTGTGACCTTTGACTTCATTCTTCAGTCCAAACATGCTGGCTTCGCGAAAGTGAATGACTCGCTAGAGCTCGCATGGTTTTGCGCCTTTGGTTTGGGGTGAAAGACACTGCCGACGGATCGATTTTTTCTCCGCCGGGTCGTCTCCCACATCGCGATCATGCCGGACATAGCTCAGCCAGGAGAATATCGTCAATCGACCAAATACCTCTCTTCTCTGGACAGTGGAATCCGTGTTCGGTACGCTCGGGCGCAAGAATTGGTATGCTTGGAGGATTCATGCTTTCGGACCAGGCGGCCCGGCGCTCCGGCACTGCGCGGGGGCGTTGGGTGCGGCTCACTGCGTGTTGCCTCGTATTGGTGCCGGCAATGGTCACGGGTTCACCGCTGCTGCCGTCGCTGACCGCTCCCATCCGCAGGGAGATTGGGAAGGTCGAGGCGGAGCTGGCCTCGCTCCCCGTGTTTCCGATCAACACCAGCCCGTGGAGCCTGGGCTACAGCTCCGAACAGCATTCCGAACCCGAGCTTCCGGTGGTGATCGAGGTCACCTTCCCGGTACCCGAGGCCATCGAACTGGTGGCCCTCATGCCCAGTTCGATCACCGACCAGCGAAACGAGATGCAATCGTGGGGCTTCCCGATCCGGTTCATGATCGAGCGCGTTTTGCCGGACGGGCACACCGAGGTCCTTGCCGATTTCCGCGGGAAGGATTTCCCGAAACCGGGACTGGATCCGCAGTTTTTCAGCTGTCCCGGCGGTGTGCCGACCGCCGGCCTGCGTATCACGGTCACCGAACCCGCACCCAACGCCACCTGGTGGCGGACTTCGCGGGTCGTCTCCTTCAGTGAGCTTTACGCATTTGCCGGCAGTCGGAACGTGGCCTTGAACGCCGCGGTGAAGGCGTCCTCTTCCAATGAATTCGGCTTCATGTGGTCCACCCGGTTCCTGACTGACGGATTCAGCCTGTTTTCCCCCCTCTTCCACGATCTCGAGGATCCGGAGAACAACATCATCGGGCACGGCCTCGAGGATTTGCAACTGGATCTCGACCTTGGTGAGCTCCGCCGGATCGATGAATTCCACCTGTGGCCGGTCGTGCATGACATCCAGCACAACTACCCGCCGGCGAGCGGCATCGGCTTTCCGTCCAGGATCCGCATTCAATCGTCCCTCACGCCTGATTTTTCCGAGGCCGAGGTGATCTACAACGGTCGCGACTTCAAGGGACTCGATCTTATCTACCGGCCGGGGGCGGGGCCTTTCATGCACCGGGCCAAGCCCTCCGAGGGCCGCTACCTGCGGTTCAACCTTGCCGGAGGATTTCCCGATTTCATCAGCCGCCCCCCGGCACGCAAGTCCCGCATCGCTCTGAGCGAGATCGAGATTTTCGACAATGGTGAAATTGTTTCCCGGGGTGCAAAGGTTCGTGCCTGGAACGTTGCCGATATCGACCAGAGAGGGGCGAAGAACCTGACCGACGGGCGAAGCAACGAAGGAAAGATCCTCCCGCTGCGAGAATGGCTGGACAAGTTCAAGCGGCGGACGGAACTGGAGCTGGCGCTGGTGAACCTGCGCACGGATCTCGACACCGCCCAGCTCCGCGAAGAGCGCCGGTTCCGAACACTGCTGCTGCTGGCGATCGGCTTGATCGCGATCCTGCTTCAACTGGTCTGGCTGATCCGGGTGGCGGCCCGCCGGCGCGCCGGCCGGATGCGGGAGCGCATCGCCTGCGACCTTCACGACGAGATCGGGGCCAACCTCAGCAGCATGGCACACACCGCCGAACTTATTGCCGAGAGCATCGAGAGGCCGAGCCCCACCCAGGCACGCCTTCTCGGCAACCTCGTGGAGAGCGCCCGCTTCACCTCGCGAGAGACCAAGCATTTCATCCGCTTCATCGAGGGGGAGAACCACGACCACGACATCGCCGAGCAATTCACCCGGGTGGCCGACCAGATCCTGGGAACGATTCCCGCGACCTTTTCCCTGAACGACACGCGCAGCTTCAACGCGCTCGACCCAGTGACGAAGTGGAACCTGCTTCTGTTCTATAAGGAGGCACTTAACAATGTGATCAAGCACGCCGGGGCGAAGGCAGTCACCGTCTCGACACAACGGCAGGGCACGAGGCTGGAACTCGAGGTGGCGGATAATGGACGCGGCATGCCCAAGGATACAACGTCGTGCCGGCACCTCGAGGAACGCGCGGCCATGCTGCGGGGAAGGTTGGAGATCGACAGCCGGCCCAGGGAGGGCACGCGGATCCGGCTTCAATTCAAACAATACCGGAAAACATGAACCAAAGCATCGGCATCGTCATCGTGGAGGATAACTCAACCTACGCACGCTCGCTTCTCGAGATTCTGGAGGCCACCGAAGACATGCACTGCATCGCAAGCTATTCGAGCGCCGGGGAGTGCAGGGAAACCTTCGCAAGTGACCCTCCGGCTGGCTTGGACATCGTCCTACTCGACTTGAAACTTCCCGACCAGGGGGGACTCTCACTAGTCCCGATGCTACGGGAGCGGGTGCCGGAGGCCGGCATCATGGTGCTGACCCAGAACGACGATTACCGATCGGTGCTCGAGGCAATCCAGTTGGGTGTGGTTGGATACATTCTCAAAGACACCCCGGTCGCGGACCTGCGGCGCTCCATCCGCGAAGTCCGGGACGGTGGCAGCGTGATCGATCCCCAACTGTCGCGTTTGGTGCTGAAGGCGTTTCGCGACCGGGAGAGCGCTGAAAACAGCCCACTGAGTGAACGCGAGCGGCAGGTGCTCGAACTCATGGCGATGGGCTATGTGAAGAAGGAGGTCGCGCAGCAACTGGGCATCAGCTACAGCGCGGTGGCCCTGTACACGTCAAACATCTACGAGAAGCTCCAAGTGCCGAACGTCGCCGCAGCCGTCGCCGCGGCGATTCGGAAGGGCTTGATCTGACGAGCAAGGGCACTCGTGGACACGGCGGATCCCTCGGCCCGCAAGGGCCGGGGCGAGGCCGACTCGATTCAAGTCCCCGAGGCCTTCGAGGTCATGCGCTAGGTGCAGAAATTGAAAGGCAGCGGCGGAGGTCTCGCGCTCAGGCGCGGCGGCGGCGGAAGGCCAGCAGTCCGACTCCGGCGAGGGCGATTAGCGAGGTCGATGGCTCGGGAATCGCAATCACGGAGACCGTGATACCGTCGATGGCGAATCGCGTGTCGCCGGAGGTGCCTGCACCGAATGCCAGTGTGGTTCCAGTTCCGGTAACATCGATGGCTTGAGAACCGGTTGATGCGCTAACGGCGAACAACGTGCTACTACCGCCATTGATGGTGTATGACTCATTCGTATCCGCAAAAAGGATGGAAATGCTCGTAATTTCAAGTGTTTCGCCAACACCCAGACCGGAGAAGTTGCTGATGGTGAAGGTCATCGATTCGAGGGCGCTGCCGTTGACATTGTTGTCCACTCCCACCGATGCAGAGCCTCCGTTGACACCGAAGCCAAGATTTTGACCCTGAATAGTGCTACTGGCAGTAATCCCGAGGTCGAAGGTGATCGGCCCGCCGGTGGTGGTGAACGTGCCGGATGTGTAGGAAGTGGACTCCCCGATGCCCGTTACGTTGATGGATGCAGCCGGGTTGACCTGAGTGAGCTGCGTCGTACTAGGGGAATTCCCAAAGTCGACGACCACAGCCGCATTTGCGGCGCCAGACGCGATCACGAGGCAGCCGATGATGGCGGCGATGGAGCGATTTTTCTTTGATTTCATAGTCAGTATGGGGTGTTGATTTGATCGTGAGGATCGGTGATCTCTTTCTTGAAACGAGCCATCTTGAATGGTGGAAAACCGTGTTTTTATCGCGGTCGATTTTCCCCAAGTATCCGGGCTTTGCAATATGGCCAATCGACTAAAATTCACTTCCCTTCCGTCTGGCACCGGCGTGGGAGGATCGTCACCGGCCCGTTCGCCTCCAGCCGCGCGAATCTCCGCACGTGGAGCGGATCCGGGAAGGTCTAGGTCAAGCCGCCGGTCGATTCCGGACTGACGTCGACAAGATGCAGCGGAATTTATTTTTCATCACAAGATCCTGTTGGGCGGGCGGATACCAGAGCCAGAGATTACCGCGTCCGGCAGTGATCCTGCATGGGATCCTTGGAGAAATGGAAAACAAAAACCGTTCGAGGGTGTCAGCGGCGGCGAAGGAGCAGGACCAGGGCGCCGAAAGCTCCCAGCAAGGCTGCGGAGGGTTCGGGGATCACCACGATGGATCCGTTGCCGCTGAAGCTGGAACCCAAGGTATTTGCGGTGTAGGTGCCGGGACCGATGGCGGTGATACCATCGAGCAGGTCGCCTTCGTTGAAGGTCAGGGTCTGGCCGTTGTTGACCTGCAGGATCGAACTGTTGAGCAGCGTGAAGGTGTCTTGGAAGTGGTAGTTCACGCCGAAATCAATCGTAAGGCCGAAATCAGCGTTGAGGGCGGCATAGGAATTGGGGGTGTCTCCGACCGTGATGGTGCCGGTGTAGGCCGATATGCCGGAGATGGAAACACGGTTGGTGTTCTCATTGTTGTCCCGCTCGGCGAAAAACAAATTACCGCTGCCCGTCAGAGTCGCGTTGATGTTGAAGATGTTGGTTAAGCCGAGGGCGAATTCATTGTTGCCGCTCACCACGAGGTTGGTGGCATTGAGCGTGGCGGAACCAGGCCCATTCGCACCGTGATCCATCAACGCGCCCTGCATGATGATGTCTCCATTGATGGTGCTGGAACTGTTGATGTTTTTCAGCAGCACCCGAGCCCCGGGTGAAACCGTGAGACTGTCGCCCGCGAACGTGGAGTTGCTGCCGGCCAAATCGTTGTTCATGCGGAGAATGGTGCCCGCTCCGAGAGTGACGTAGTCATTTCCCGCCGTTGGGAGAGCCGCCGGAGAACCCCAGATCGCATTGTCCCAGTCCTGGTTGCTGACAGTCTGGGTAATGACTGCCGCATGGAGGGATGCCGCCGTGGATAGGATCGCTAGCCCGGAGAGTTTGGAGAATGTGGTGAATTTCATGGTGGGTGGGGATTCGAGGGTGCTCATCGTTCTGCACGCTAGAAATGGTCTAACCGTCAGAATATGAGACCGTATAGTCCCACAAATTTTTGCCCTGTCGATTTAGTCATTCTACCAATTTTGGGTAGGGATTCGATGCTCGACCGCGGCGACCGACAAAGGCACCGCGAGGGTCTTGGAACCATGCCTTTGTTTTCCTTTCGCCGTCCGTTAGACCTAATCAGCCTACCTTCAAGACTGAAACAACTGTATGCCTTCCAAACGGTCGCCGAAACCAACTGACTCGTTGCTTCCCCCCCGCTTCGGCAACTGCTGGATCTTTTCTGGATGCCCATCCTACAAGGAACTGTTGACCTAGACTATGCCGAAAATCGATACAGAAACACCAAATATAGTCAAACGACCATATTCTCAAATTGATGGTTTCATGCAGAATAGGGCTGAACCTCCTACCAAAAGCATTCATGAATACAAAAATTCTTTTAATCACAACAGGAACTTGTATCGCAAGTCACGTGAACGCGGCCATCATCGCGCAAGACGACTTCACCTATGCGGACGGCTTTTTGCATGGCAACGGATCCGCAGGCGCGGGATGGGCAGGCGGCTGGGTATTGGATTCAGGTTCGGGTGTCACGGTTGAAAACGGTGCCGTGGCAGACAGCGTGAGCGGTGACCGTACGCGAAGGAATCTCACCGACACGCAAGGCACCGACGGCACGACGATCTACATCGGCTTCGACCACGAATTCGGCACCCACTACAGCGCGATCGAATTCAATTTAGGCAACGCCAACGACACGAACTTCCGCTTGGAGTTCAATAATGGCTTCTTGGGCGGCACACAATTCAGGGCTAACGCAGCGGGCGGTGACGCGCTCTACGTGGTCAACGAAGCGGGCATTCGACGCTACGTGATCCAGGTCGATTACGGTGTCGGCGATGCGGATACGGCAACCCTGTTCGACAATGGTGTGAACGTCGGTTCCATCGACACGACGAGCACGGGTGGCTTCGCGTTCAACCAAATTTCCTTCGGTTCTTTCGGAGGCGGTAGCCTTGACCACACGGACAACTTGATCATCGCCACAACCTTCGCCGAAGCGATTCCCGAGCCTTCGAGCGCGGTGCTTGTGCTGGGAGGGATGATGACTTTGATGCTGGGCCACCGACGGCGCTAGAAGTCGATTGATTGGCTATGGTCGGGTGACGGGATCACGACCCGTCGGCTTGTGGCGGGGGCAGTTTTGGTGGTTTTCGGAGGAATGTTCAGGCCATCAATTTCCTTGTCGTTTCAACCACCAATTGTGTGGCCTGTAGGCGGCTGGTGTTGATATCCGTTCGCGTTTTGCGCAGGACATTGAAAGGCCATCCCATGCTGTGTTTGTATCACTGGACTGTTTCATGCAGAAAGATGGGATGGGCGCTCGGCGTTTCTGAGAGTTCAACACCAGCAGTACTCCCGAATCAAAAGCAGCCAATTACAAAGGGACAGACAAAATGTAGTAATTTCTACTCCCTCTGGCTCGACGAGACCATGACCTACTCGTCTGCGAAATTCACCCCGGACACCACAACCCTCGCCGAAGCCCAGACCGAGAAATACGACGCCCTCTGCCGCAAGCTCCAACTCAAACCCACCGACCACGTCCTCGAAATCGGCTGCGGCTGGGGAGGATTCTCCTGCCATGCCGCCGCGACATACGGCTGCAAGGTCACCGCCGTCACCATCTCCGAGGCACAGGCCGCCTACGCACGCGCCCGCGTCGAAAAGGCAGGCCTCTCCGACCTCGTCGAGATCCGCATCCAGGACTACCGCCTCATCACCGGCACCTTCGACAAGATCGCCTCCATCGAAATGCTCGAAGCAGTCGGCCATAAGTTCCACGAATCCTTCTTCTCGAAATGCCACGAGGTCATGGCACCGAACGGACTACTAGCCGTCCAGTACATCACCGTCCCCGACATCCGCTACAAATCCCTCACCAAGGGCGTCGATTGGATCCAAAAAGTCATCTTCCCAGGCTCCCTCCTCCTCTCCGTCGGCCGCGTCAACGAGGTCATCAACAAAACCGGCAACCTTTTCCTAAACAACCTGGAAGACCTTGGAGCAGACTACGCCCGCACCCTTTCCACCTGGCATGACACTTTCAACGCAAAGCTCGGGGAGATCAAAAAGCTCGGCTTCGACACCCCATTCATCCGCACCTGGAACTACTACCTGAAATACTGCGAGGCCGGCTTCGCGACCCGCAACATCTCCGTCGTCCAGGCAGTCTACACGCGCCCGAACAATATGAGACTCTAAGCCAATGAGCGGCTGTCTTCGGCTGTCGTGATGAATCAAACGGGCATCCGGAGGCTGGCCACCTTGTTGTGTATCAAGCTCCCACAGCCTCCCGCACGATCTCGGGATGCTTCGCCGCGATCTTGAGCAGGGTTCGCGCCGCGCCGCTGGGTTGGATGGTTCCGCGCTCCCATTTGCGGACGGTGCCGAGGGAGACGCCCAACATGCGAGCGAAGCCTTCCTGGGTGACGTTGATCTCCCTGCGGATCCTGGCCGCCTCGGTCTTCGCTTTCCATGCGCGTGCCTGCGCCACCCGGTGGGCTTCCGGTTTGATCGCCTCCCGCTTGATGGTGCCATCCGCGCGCTTGGTTACCTTCCAGACGCGTCCCGGCGCGATCTCACCCCTCTCTATGGCGAGGGCTTCACGTTCGAGGACTTCGATTTCACGCTTTTTCATGGGTCTAGTTCGTTTTGGATTTTCTGGATTTCGGCTTTGGATAGGTCGGCTTGGTTCGATTTCTCGTAGATTCGGCAGAACTGGATTTTTTCGGGATCGACATACCAGTAGTAGATCACCCGCGAGCCACCGCGTTTGCCCTTGCCGCCGCTGGCCACACGGATTTTCCGCAAGCCCTTGGAACCCGGAATGACATCGCCGGCATCCGGCGTGTCGATCAGAAGATCCTGAAGCCCGAAATAGTCCTCTTCGCGGAGAATCTGGAGCACGGCTTTGGTGAACGCTGGTGACTCGCTGAAGATCACGTCCCGAAGCTTACACGGGCGAATTCCCAGAGCAAGGAATAAATGAGCATTAAGGGTATTATTAGACGGCAACAGATCATCGTCTTCGCGCGGGGAGTCATGACTCACTTTCTTTCACTGCGAGTTGGATCTTTCGATTGAGATTTTTTCCAGCACGCTATGATACAGAAGATTTTCCATGCCGCACACTCCGCCATCCCGCCTCCATCGCTGGATCATCGCGCCCATCCGCGACCAGCTCACGCGCGGCGTCACCCCCGAGAAACTCTCCTGGACCATAGCCCTCGGCGTCACGCTCGGCATCTTCCCCATCATGGGCAGCACCTCCCTCGTCTGTTTCATCGCCGGCTATTTCCTGAAGCTCAACCAGGCAATCCTCCACCTTTTCAAATCCCTGACCTACCCCCTCCACCTCGCCCTCATCCTCGTCTTCATCCGCCTCGGCCAGTACATGAATGGCGTCCCGCCCATCCCGTTTTCCATCCCGCAAATGCTCGTCCAGTTCAAGGAAAGCCCCGCCCGGTTCGCCCGCGATTTCGGCATGGCCGCCCTCTACGGCATCGAGGCATGGGCCATCGCCGCGCTCATCCTCATCCCGCTGATCCGCATCGTCTCCCTCCCGCTCCTGAAAAAACTGATACCCTCGAAAAATGGGGCAGTTGGAGCTCCGCCCCCTGTTGCAAAGGATTGAGGGAACCCGGAAACCGTCCGGATATGGACGACGCATCTTGGGATGGATCCCCGTGAAATCAGCGCCCCCCCGGCTCTCAGTGCATGTGCTTGCGCTTGAACCTCAGCGCGGCGCTCTGCTTGGCGATGATGCCCTGCAGGTAGGCGACCTCCTCGGCGTCCATGCTGTGCTCGATGTTGAGCAGCTTCTCCTCGGCGCGCTTGATTGCCTCTTCGGTCGCTGACTCGTCGATCTCGCTCTCGCCAAGGGCCATGTCTGTCAGGACGACGGCCTTGTCCTGGGAGATTTCCGCAAATCCGGATCCGATGGCGATGGTGATGACCTGGCCTTCGCGAAGGTAGCGCAGCTCGCCGGGCTGGAGGGCCGTCACGAGTCCGGCGTGGCTCGGCAGGATGCCCATCTCCCCATCCGCTCCGGGCAGATAGACGTTCTCGACGGTATCCGAGAAAATCTTTTTCTCAGGCGTGACGATTTCGAGGTGGAGGGGCATGAAGGTAAATGCTGAAAGGCTGAAAACTGAAAGGCTGAAATCCCGTTAGTCGCGGGAGACGGTGTCGATGCCGGCCTTCATGTAGAAGTTGCCTTCGGAGACGTCGTCCCATTTGCCGTCGAGGATCTCGGAGAAACCTTTGACGGTGTCTTCGAGGGAAACGAGGGCGCCGGGTACGTTGGTGAAGATTTCCGCAACGTGGAAGGGCTGGGTGAGGAAGCGCTGGATCTTCCGGGCGCGGAAGACGGTCATCTTGTCCTCGTCGGAAAGCTCGTCCATGCCGAGGATCGCGATGATGTCCTGGAGATCCTTGTAGCGCTGTAGCACGAGCTGGACTCCGCGGGCCACCTTGTAGTGCTCTTCGCCGACGACTTCCGGAGCGAGTGCCTTGGAAGTGGATGCGAGTGGGTCAACGGCCGGGAAGAGGGCCTGTTCCGCGAGGGAACGCTCAAGAACCACGGTCGCATCAAGGTGAGCGAAGGTGTTCGCAGGAGCCGGGTCGGTAAGGTCGTCCGCAGGGACGTAAACCGCCTGGATGGAGGTGATGGATCCCTTGTTGGTGGAGGTGATCCGCTCCTGGAGGACGGACATTTCCTCGGAAAGGGTCGGCTGGTAACCCACGGCGGAAGGTGTCCGGCCGAGAAGCGCGGAAACCTCGGAGCCCGCTTGCGAGAAACGGAAGATGTTGTCGACAAAGAGAAGAACGTCCTGGCCTTCCTCGTCGCGGAAGTATTCCGCCATGGTGAGCGCGGAGAGCGCGACGCGGAGACGGGCGCCCGGAGGCTCGTTCATCTGGCCATAGCAGAGTGCAACTTTCGAACCTTCTGCGGCGAGGACAGGGTTGCCGCTGCCGTCGAGTTTCGGATGGCCCTTTTCGTCCTTTTCGGTGGCGATAACGCCGGACTCGATCATTTCCCAGTAGAGGTCGTTTCCTTCACGGGTCCGCTCACCCACACCGGCGAAGACGGAGAAACCACCGTGCGCTTTCGCGATGTTGTTGATGAGCTCCATGATGACGACGGTCTTGCCGACGCCGGCACCGCCGAACATGCCGCCCTTGCCACCCTTGAGCAGCGGGCAGATGAGGTCGATGACCTTGATGCCGGTCACGAGGACTTCCGTAGCTGCGGACTGGTCGGTGAGCGAGGGGGCGGGGCGATGGATCGGGGAACGGTGGTTTGCATCCGCGAGGGGGATGTTTTCGTCCACGAGGTCGCCGGTGACGTTAAAGATGCGGCCGAGAACCTGTTTTCCAACTGGCACTGCGATAGGCTTGCCTGTGTCAACGAGGGTCATACCGCGCTTGAGGCCGTCCGTGGTGGACATGGCGACCGCGCGCACCCAGCCGTCACCAAGGTGCTGCTGCACTTCGAGCACCAGCTTGGTCTGCACGTCGTTGAGAACATACTGGATCTCAAGGGCGTTGTAGATTTCCGGCAGTTTGCTGGCTTTGGAGAAATCGGCGTCGATGACGGCGCCGATGATTTGGACGATGGTTCCTTGGTTGCTCATGGGAAGAAGTGGTCAGTTAACAGTGATCAGGGATCAGTGGGTCGTTTGGCGGGGTGTATTGGTAATTGGGAAGTTTCATTGGCAGAGCACTGATCACTGATCACTGCTCACTTGGCACTCTACTCCATCGCTTTCATGGCGGTGGTGATCTCCAGGAGCTCGGCGGTGATCGCGGCCTGGCGGACCTTGTTGTATTCGAGGGTGAGTTCCTTGATGAATTTCTTGGCGTTGTCGGTGGCGGCCTTCATGGCGACCATGCGGGCGGAGTGCTCTGTGGCACGCGCTTCGAGAAGCGCCTGATAGACCTGGAAATTGACGTAAAGCGGTAGGATGGAAGCGAGAACCTCCTTGGGGGAAGGCTCGAAGAGGTGGTCGGCCGCACTTCCTGCGATCAGACCCTCGTCTCCCGAGGCCGCAGGCGGCTGGACGGGCAGGAGGGTGATCGTTTCGGGAACCTGCGTGAGGGTGTTCACGAAGCGGTTGTAGGTGATCGAGACCTTGTCGTATTTCCCTTCGAGGAACTGCTTGGAAAGGAAAGAGGCGATGGCGCGGGCTTCGGCGAAAGGAACCGGATCGGGAACCTGGAAATCCGCGAGGATGTGCTTTTTGGTCTTCTCCAGCATGATGCGGAGTTTCCGTCCGACGGTGACGTAGTCGGCGGTTTCGGAGGTCGTGGCGCGGAGCTTCTTGGCGACGTTCGTATTGAGCGGGCCGCAAAGCCCCTTGTCGGTGGAGATGACGAGGACGAGTTCGCGGTCGCCCTCACGCACTTCAAGGAGCGGGTGGGTGGCATCTTCACTTTCACCCGCCGCGATGTCGCTGAGGACGGCGTTGAGCTGTGAGGAATAATCCCGGCCGGCGAGAGCCTGGTCCTGGGCTTTCTTCATCTTCGCGGCCGCGACGAGCTGCATCGCCCGGGTGATCTGGGCGGTGTTCTTGACCGATTTGATTCGGCGGCGGATGTCTCGGAGGTTGGCCATGTTATTTTAAAGGATATTGGATATTTGTGATTCGATATTGGGTGTTCGGCTCGGGAATTGGCTCCCTAATTTCCAATCTCGAATTTCCAATGTCTATTTCCAGCTTTTCTTGAAGTCATCGATCGCCTGCTTGACGGCATCGACCATTGCGGCGTCCTTCTTGAGATCGGGTTTCTCGTTGCGGATCTTGTCGAGCAGCTCGCCCTTGCGGGTGTTGAAGAACTCGCCCATCGCGTCCTGGCAGCGGCCTATGTCCTTGACCTCGACGTCGTCGAAGTAGCCGTTCTGCATGGCGAAGAGGTAGATGGCCTCCATCTCCATCGCGAGCGGGGAGTATTGGTTCTGCTTGAAGAGCTCGACGATGCGGGCACCGCGCTCGAGTTTCTTCTTGGTCGAGGCGTCGAGGTCGGAGCCGAACTGGGCGAAGGCCTGGAGCTCGCGATACTGCGCGAGGTCGAGCTTGGTGGTTCCGGCGACGGATTTGATCGTCTTCGTCTGGGCGGCGGAGCCGACCCGGGAGACGGAGAGGCCGACCGAGATGGCGGGACGGATACCTTGGTAGAAGAGGTCGGTTTCCAGGTAGATCTGGCCGTCGGTGATGGAGATCACGTTGGTCGGGATGTAGGCGGAAACGTCGCCCGCCTGCGTTTCGATGATGGGAAGCGCGGTGAGGGAACCGCCGCCTGCCGCATCGGTGAGGCGCGCGGAACGCTCGAGAAGGCGGGAGTGGAGGTAGAAAACGTCGCCGGGATACGCTTCACGGCCGGATGGGCGGCGGAGGATCAGGGAAACCTGGCGATAAGCGACGGCGTGCTTGGAAAGATCATCGAAGACGATGAGGCAATCCTGACCCTTGTCCATGAGGTATTCCGCGATGGCGCAACCTGCGTATGGGGCGAGGAACTGCATCGCGGCGGCGTCCGAGGCGGAGGCGGAAACGATGGTTGTGTATTCCATCGCGCCGGAATCTTCCAAGGTCTTCTGGATCCGGGCAACGTTGGAGAGCTTCTGGCCGACGGCAACGTAGATGCAATACATCGGCTTGTGGTTCTGCAGCTTGCCTTGCTCGGCGGCCTTGTTCTGCAGCGCCTGGGAAATGATGGTATCAACCGCGATGGTCGATTTGCCGGTGGCGCGGTCGCCGATGATCAGCTCGCGCTGGCCGCGGCCGATCGGCACCATCGCATCGATGGCCATGATCCCTGTCTGCACGGGGACGGAAACGGACTTCCGCTTGATGATGCCGGGGGCGATCTTCTCCATCGGATATTGGGCGGATGCGGCGATCTCGCCTTTGCCGTCGATGGGTGCGCCGAGGGCGTTGACAACGCGGCCAAGGAGGGCTTCGCCGACGGGAATGGAGAGCAGCTTGCCCGAGGTGCGGCAGGCGGAGCCTTCGGAAATGGCGGTGTAGTCGCCGAGAAGGACGACGCCGACTTCGCTTTCCTCAAGGTTGAGCGCCATTCCGGTCACCCCGCCGTCGAATTCGATCATCTCGTTGAGCATGACGTCGGAAAGGCCTTCGACGATGGCGACGCCGTCACCGACCTTGCGGACGGTTCCGGTGTTGGTTTTCTCAACGCTCGAGCTGATGCCGGCGATTTGCTTTTCGATGTCCTGGAGGATGCTGCTCATTTTTGGAAGGTTGCTAGTGTGAAGTTGTCAGTTTTCAGGAAGAAAATCAGAATGTTGGGAGGCGGGTCGGGTCAGAATGCCTTCGAAAGGCGGTCGAGGCGGCCTGCGACGGAGCCGTCGAGGACGTCGTCACCGACCTTGATGCGGAGTCCGCCGAGGAGGTCGGGGTTGGTCTTGAACTGGATGTTTAGGTTGGAGCCGTATTGCTTGGCGAGGTCGGTGGCGATGCGCTGGCCGTCGTTGGCGCTGAGGACGGTTGCGCTTTCCACGAGAACCTCGCGGCGTGCCATTTCGAGGCGGGCGAGTCGCTGGATCGCGGCGAGGATTGCGCGGTAGTCGCGTGGCTGGGAGGCGATGAGTTTCGAGACGAGGTCGCGCAGCCTGTTGTCATCAAGCTGTCCGTTCACCTGGCACAGGCCATAAAGGCGGCGGGCGGTGGCGGCTGCGACTTTGGAGATTTTCATCGTGGTGGAACGGAAAAGGGGGTGGATCAGTTGGCGACCTTGGAGAGCGCCTCTTCGTTGATGCGGTGCTGGTCTTCGGCGGTGAGCACCTTGCCGGTGACCTGTGAGGTGGTGGCGGCGACGAGGCGGCCGAACTCGCGCTTGAGTTCTGCGGAGATACGCTCGCGGTCGGCGTTCCCTGCGGCCTCCGCCTTGGCGAGGATCTGCTGGGCATGGGCGATGGCCTCCTGCGATTTCTGCTCGGAGAAGGCGGCTGCGCCCTCTTTCGCCTCGGTGATGAGGCGGATCGCGTCTTCGTTGGCCTTGGCGATCGCGGCGGCGGTGGTCGCTTCGGACTCGGCGAGCTGTTTCTCGATGCGCTTTAGCTTCTCCTCACCGGCGAGGATGCGCTCGCGGCGCTGCTCAAGCATGGATTGGATTGGACCGAAGGCGAATTTCTTCAGAAGGAAGATCACGATCGCAAAGCTGATGAACTGGGAGATGAGCTGCGGCCAGTAGACTTTGAAATTGCGTGTGATATCCCCGACTACGCCTTCTGATTCGGCGGCAGGAGCAGCGGCGGCTAGGAAATCGAAAATCGGGAGCATGGTCGGGGAAAAGAATGATTGGGGACAGGGAGGACAGGGGCTTGGCTGGCAAACCCCTGTCCGGGAAGCGGTTGGTTACTTGGCAAGGAAGATCGCGAAGAACACGATACCTTCGATAAGCGCTGCAAGAATGATCGAGAGCGTAAGGATCGGGCCGGATGCGCCGGGATTGCGGCCGGTGGCTTCAGCGGCTTTCGAGCCGAGGAGGCCGATGCCGATGGCTGCGCCGAGGGCTGCTGCTGCGACTGCGAAGTGCCAGGTGTTGAAGTTGCTGGCGGCTTGGGCGAGGATTTCAAATGTCATGGTTCAGTTTGGTTTGTGTTGGTTTGCCAGCCCCCACGGTCTTTGCCATGGTCAGACTGGGAAAGTGTCTGGAAATTTTTAGTGCGGATGCTCGTCATGGTCCTCGCCATGGTCGCAGATGAGCTTGAGGAAAACGGAGGTGAGCAGCATGAAAACAAGCGCCTGGATGAGGCCGACGAGGAGCTCCAGGAAATAGAACGGGATGACCGGAATCCAACCGAACCACTCTCCGATGTGGCCTGTTCCAAAAAGGAGCATCACGTTTTCCAGAATGCTCTCTCCGGCATAGACGTTTCCATAAAGGCGGAAGGAAAGGGCCACGGGGCGGAAAAGGATGGAGATCACTTCAAGCACACCCACGAATCCGAAGACCAGGATCATCGGGACGAGGATGAAGCCGACGAATTTCCCTTTCGGAGCGAAGATGTGTGCGAGGAAGCCTTTGAGGTTGTTTTCACGGATGGCCCAGTAGAACCAGAGCAGGGCGAAGGTGACTGACATGGCGATGGTCATGTTCAGATCCGCGTTTCCACCGCGCAGGAACGGGCGGAACACATCGTGGGATTCCACACCGCTGCCGGTGAGCTTGAATCCCACGGTGCCGACACCGGGGATGAGCCCGAACCAGTTGACGAAGAGGATGAGGATAAAGATGGAGCCGAAGAACCAGAAGGTCTTCTTCACGAGGGCCGGGCCGAGGATTCCCTCAAGGAAATTGTAGAGGCTTTCCACAAGCCACTCGACGGTGTTCTGGAAGCCTGCCGGGATGAGTTTCATGTTCTTGGTCGCAAGCTGCGCGATCAGGATAATGAAAGCGGCAACGATCCAGACCATGATCATGGAATTGGTGACGACCAGCGGCCCCACTTTGAAAATCTCCTCGGCATGGAGGGGAAGATGGTCATGCCCACCTTCCGCGCCGAACGCCGATGCGAGGCCGAGCAGCCAGATAGAGATCATTGCGGTGAAACGGGTCATTGGAAAGTGATGGGGAGTCCGTTGGGAATGAGCGCCGGGTGATACCGATCCCCCCTATCCACCGCAAGAGATATTTGTGAAAAATTTCACAAGGTCTGCGTTTTTCTTCTAAAATGTCCGATTTTACAGGGATTGTGGATCTTGCGGGAATTCACTTATTTTCCGACCGGTGCCGCTCTTCTGCCGTCCCGGGCGGTTTCCACCGGTGGGCGGAGGGGAGGCGGCCACGCCCTCCGAATCTGTTAGATCGGCATGATGGGCTGCGGGTAGTGCCGGCCGTACAAGCGGGAATGCCCCGCAAAGTCAAGCGGCGTGGTGAAAAAAAACCTCACAGAAACATCGGCTTTTCTCTTGCAAAGGGGGTGCCGCCTCATCAAAACGACTCCTGCCATGAACAAAGCAGACCTTGTAGAAGCCATCCAAAAAGCCCTCGGAGCAGACGCCACCAAGCGTTCCGCTGAAGAAGCCCTCGACGCAGTCCTCTCCTCCATCGCCAAAGGCGTGAAGAAGGACTCGAAAGTCCAGATCATCGGATTCGGAACTTTCGAAGTGAAGAAGCGCGCAGCCCGCATGGGACGCAACCCGAAAACCGGAGCAGCCCTCAAAATCGCCGCCTCGAAGTCGGTCGGTTTCAAGGCATCCTCCGTGCTGAAGGGAAGCCTGTGATACACCGGCGGGCAACCGCCGGAAAATGATCATCAACAAACCCGAAAACCCCGCCCGCATGCCGGACGGGGTTTTCTTTTTCACATGGCGGCGGGACGCGCCTCAGCGGAGCAACTCCCGGAAGCCGCAGAAGACCCGCGATTCCTGCGGGGGCATGGTTGGCAGCGGATCGTCGCTGCCGAGGTGTGCGCCGCATAGCGAGGAAAATTCCGCAGGTGTTTTCATGCGGCGGATGGCGTGGCTGAAATCCCCGGAAATGCCCTCGCAGATGTAAACCATGGTCTTTTTCATGCGCTGGACGTGGAGCAGGGGATCGAAATCCGGATGCTCGCGGGCGAGCTCTTCGGAAAGCTCCATGATGTATCCGTGCAGATCCCGGTGACTGGGCCTGGCGATGGGCTGCCCGGCAAACGCAGCGGAGATCTGCCCGTAGAGCCATGGGTTCCGGATCGCGCCGCGCCCCACCATCAGGCCGGCCGCTCCGGTTTTGCGGTGGAGGGCGAGGGCGGTTTGCGTATCGACCACATTCCCATTGGCGATGACAGGGCAGGGCATCGTCTCCACGGCGAGCCGGACGCATTCCGGCTTCACCGGGGTGGCGTAGCGGTCAGCGACGGTGCGGCCATGGATGGTGAGCCCGTCGATGGCATGGCGTTTGAAAACCTCCAGCAACCCCGGGAACTCATCGGGCTCGTGGTAGCCGAGCCGAGTCTTCACGGTGAGGCGCCCGGGGACGGCATCGCGGAGGGCGCCGAGGATTTCGTGGATCGTTTCCGGTGATCTGAGCAGGCCGCCGCCCGCATCCTTGCGGCAGACGACGGGTGCGGGGCAGCCGAGATTCAGATCGATCCCGGCGATGGGATACCGGGAAAGCTCGCGGGCGGAGCGGACGAGGTTCGGGATATCGCGGCCTATCATCTGCGCGAAGATGGGGCGGCCGGTTTCATTTTCGGAAATCGAGCGGAGAATGTATCGGTTGAGCCGCGAGTCCGGGTGAATGCGAAAATACTCGGTGACGAACCAATCCGGCAGGCTGCGCCGCCCGAGTACCCGCATGAAGGGCAAGTCCGTGACGTCCTGCATCGGCGCAAGTACAAGCGCGGGGCGTTTTTCTGGTATGAGGTCGCGCATGTGCCGGAATCAGGAATTGGTTTGACAATCAATGCCCCCAACCAATGCTGGCAGCGAACAACTTACTGGGATTAAAGTGGATAGCGACCTTTTGCATACGGAAAAAATTCTCTCGGACAGGAAGACATTCTTCCTCGATCTCAAGCAGAACTCACGGGGGATGGTGGTGAAAATCACCGAGGATGTCGGCGGAAACAGGGACACCATCATGGTGCCAGCGGAAATCCTCGGGGATTTCATCGCGGCGCTGACGGATATCAAGCTGACGGCGGACGAGCAGGAGTGAGCATCCCGCCACACCCATGAACCGCTCTTCCGTCAACATCGCCAGGCTTGTCTATTTGCTGGTCTGCCAAGCGGCCGGTGTCGCCATCGCCCTAAGCACCAAGGGCACGCCCTTTGAGATGTCAGTGACCCTGGGTCTGCTCATCGGGCTGGCCATCGGCTTTTGCTTCATCGGCATCGAGAGGCTCATGGAGGGATTCACCCTGCGCGGCTTTTCCACCGCCACCTTCGGACTCGGAGTCGGGCTTTTCTGCGCATGGCTGCTGACACGGGTGCAGATCTCCGGGCTGCTGGAGCTCGCCTTCCGCGACCGCGTCGAAAGCACGCAGGACGGGGAAACCCTCGTCAACTCCCTGCGGCTGGCGCTGGATGTGACGCTTTTCGCCAGCCTCGGCTTCCTCGGCATGGTGCTGGCACTGCGCAGCAACCGGGATGATTTCGCCTTCATCATCCCCTACGTCCGTTTCCGCCAGGACGCCAGCTCCGGACAGCCCATCGTGCTCGACGCAGAGGCGGTGATGGACGGGCGCATCCTCGGGCTGCTGTCTTCCGGCTTCATCAGCGGGCGGCTCATCGTCGCACAGTTCGTCCTCGAGGAGATCCAGACACTCGCCAACGAGGGGTCCAACGGCATACGCCAGCGGGCGCAGCGGGGGCTGGAAAACCTTGAGAAAATGCAGGCCGCCCCGGAAATTCAGGTCTCCCTCCATGAGGGCAGGATCACCGACGAGTCGCAGACGCACCACGCCCGCCTCATCAGCACCGCCAAGTTTTTCGGGGCACGCCTGCTCACCCTTGAGGAAAACCTGACCAAGATCGCGCGCCTGCAGGGCATCGCCGTGCTCAACCTCAATGACCTCGACCAGGCGCTGCGCCCATCGGTCGGGGTTGGGGACAGGCTGCGGGTGGCTCTCGTCAGGCCGGGCAAGGAGGATCACCAGGGTGTCGGCTACCTGCCGGATGGGTCGATGATCGTCGTCAACCAGGCTGCGGATAGGATAGGCGAAACGATTGATGCCGTGGTCGTGACAACCTTGCAGACAGGCACCGGCACGCTGATTTTTGCGGAGCGAGACTACACCTAGGCGAGGGTGAAAGACGTAAGTGATCGCCGGGGGAATCCTAAACACCACGGCGTTCAACCATTGCGACAGCCCGGTCAATGACCGAACCCGGCACATTGATTCCCAGGTCTCTCGCCAGTTTTGGAATCGCGATCTCGGGGGCGGCCAGCAATTCTTCATAATCAGCCGACAGGCAGGGATTTCCCCTCCCGATCCAATCGTCGATGCACTTATGGATGACTCGCTGCATCCTTTCCGGCTCCGGGAACCACCCGCGCCGCTCCAAGCCACGGATGGACTTTTCCAACGGCCTTTTCGCATGGATGAAAACCGTATCCTTGCCCCATGCCCTTCCTGTTTCAGGCAGGCACAGTCCGAGCAAGGGGTGTTTGACGCACAGCGCCGGCGCTTCCGTTCTGATCCGCGAGTGCCACTCGGCGAGCTCTGACACAAGTTGGTCGGGCGTAATACGCAGCGCCGTCCCCGGTTCATCAATGGCACGCACAAGGATGTCCCGCAGCGAAGCGGATTCGAAGAAATCCTCTCGGGTTGGCCTGGCGATATTGTACCCGAAACATTCCATGATCGATGACAAGAGCGAGGAGCCGGAGTCATAGGTGCCGATGATCGCGCAAGTCTGGCTTAACGCTTCTCCCCTTTCATTGCGCAGCCCTCCCGGCACACCGACTTTCCGATAAATCTTTTGGGTGCCGCGATACAGGGGCACCAGCGACTCTACGAATGCGGCTTCGAAAGCCTGAATGGCTTCCTTCGGTCGGCGGTGTGGCGAAATACTTCCTCCCCAGTCGTAATCGTCGAAAATCAGAATCCCACCGGGCCTCAGAAGCGGCCAGGACAGAACCGCATCCGTCAGAACATCCGCTCCGCGGTGACTGCCATCGATGAACACCACATCGAAACTTTCCACCGCACCATCTGCGAGCATTCTTGTGAGAACTTCGAGCGACTTGCCCACATGCAGCCGCACCCGCCCCCCATGGCAGCCGCGGCGCGTGTTTTCCTCGAATAGCGCCCGCGTGTGCGGACCGACCTGTGGGGTCGTCGGATCTGCCAAATAAGGATCGATGGTATCCACCGTGGAATCCGGGTGGGTGAAAATTGAGTCCAGCATCACATTCGCACTGACACCATCGAAAGCGCCGATCTCCAGTGCCCGGACGGGATGAGGACTGGCCACCCAGCGCAGCCAGACCCCGGGAAGCAACCGGTACCAGCCCCATTTCTTGTAATCGCGATACTTGCCGAGAGGGATTTTCTGCGGTTCGGATGTCGTCATCGTGAGTGGGTGATTTTGAAGTCGCGGAGCTGGTCTCGGGCTTTCCGCTGCCATTCCACGCAGTGCAGGCGAAGTTGTCCCTGTCCAACCCGCAGCGAGATCCCTTGCCACCCACGGGGCAAGCAGTTCCCTCAGGCCGTCCTCCCAGGGTGGCTTTGCTGCCATCCGGTGTTCCCAGGGCATTTCCGGATAATTCCTGCCGGTGAGATGGCGCAGAACCGCTGGCATGATATGTAGATCGCCCAGCCCGAGGCAGGCAGCAAAGCACTCCTCCCGGCTACCCAGCCAAAGTGACTGCGGATCCGTATGCCATGCAATGGCCGGCGCCCTGCGGTAATCCGCGAGCCGTTCGCAGAAGTCGCGGAAAGACCGTGCCGGTGCCTCGCGCTCCCGGAGCACGCGGTGCTGGTAACAGGAACGTATCCGCTCGTATGGATCCCGATGCACAGCAATCACTGGCAAACCCCTATCGAAGGCAGCCTTGCAAGTCATCCGCAGACCCGCTGCGCCACTCCACTTGTGCGTGGCTTCGCCGGCCTTCGGTTCACGGCCATGCCTGAGGTGGAAGAGGAACCCAACGATGCTCAGCGTCCCCACCTTAGGAGCAGCGGCGATGCCGAAGCCCAGTTCAACATCAACAAATACTTCCCTGTTCGCTGGCGAGGGCGGCATGTCCCGGTTGCCATCGCAGTGCGCCGGGTCTCCGGCGCTTCGCCCGTTTGCCGATCCATCCCCCATCTTCAGTTCCCATTCTGCCTCTCCGCTTTGGCAATGGCGGCCTCGATGCGTTGCTTGGTCTTCGTATTCCGGATGTAGGATGCCCACTGGCGGGCGGTCGCCGTATCACCTTGTCCCATGGCTTGGGTGGCGAATGCCGCAGCCACATATTGCGACTTCTCGGCTGGCAGGGATTTCCAATTCTCCTGATACCACTCTTGCGCCTTGTTGAAATCCTTCGAAACCCAGGTCACCATCGCCTCCTCGAGCCAGTAATCGGCGTAATTTGATTCCCCGGAAACGATGGCCTGTACCGTGCCCGCCGGATCCGTGCTCGCCTCCTTGCGCAGAGTATCCCGCTCGGCAGTCCATATTTCGCCCTCTATCTGCTTCCTTGCTGACGCATCAACAATCGATTCCGCCCACTTCCGGGCATCTTCCAAATTTTTCGTTCGGATTGAAACCTTGGCAAATCCACTAACGAGTTCGTCCTTTGTCGGCTGGGAAAACTCCTTCAGATGGATTTGATACCACAATTCTGCAGCCTTCGGATCAAACTGCAACCACCGCACAAATACCCTCTCGATTCCCTCAGGTTTCCTGCTATCAATAACAATTGACATCGCCCGAGCTGGGTCAACTTTCGCCATCAATCCCGCCACATCTACTAACATTCTTGAGTCTTCTGTTTTGCTCTCGTCGGAGTTCAGGATAGCCCAAACCTCAAACGGAGCGTCCTCCGCGACCTTAAGGAGCAAATCCGAAACCATATGCCCCTCGCCCCCAAGAGCCGAATCACAAGCTTTTGCTATCTGCAAAGCGCCATCCAACTCCCCGCTTACATCTTCCCCCTTAGTTACCAAAGCCTGTATGCGCATACCCAAACCATTGAGTAAAATAGGAAGCGAATCTGCATCCAATACCTTCATAATGCAATTCAAATCCTTCAAATCGTCCATTCTTGCAATTGCGCACGATATTCCAGCACTGGCAGATGCTAGTTCCGACGTCTCAGTGAGTTTGCTTCTGAGTGCCAGCAAATCGCCAATTGAAGTGGTCTTGGACGAAAAAACATCCATCAATAAGATGTCGCGGAAGTCCCCTGGGCCAAATGATGCTGTAACAAGACCCATCGCAGCCTCTGCCCCATCCGTTGCGCACATTTGCGATAAAACTATTTTTAGCAAGTAGGCTCTTTCGTGTTGCGAACCTTGGAACCCGACTGCGGCATTCCACTTTTCCGCAGTATTTTGGTTGCCCATATCTTCGATCATCCGTTTTATGTCGGAGAAACCATTAAGATTTTTTGGGATCGGCTTACCTCTTACCTCCCGGGATTCCGGGACTTGTGTGCGACGCGACAATTCAGGGGTGGGCTTTCGCGCCGATCTGTCATTCTTATCTTGCCGGGTGTCTTCCTGGCATCCTACGAAGAGCAAAATCCCCATCAGCTTTGCAATCGTAGTGAAATGAAAGGAACTCATCCACCCTTCAACAGTGAAAGATTCTGACTTTGACGCCATAGATAGATTACGGCACCAATTTTTTATGAAATTAAGATCGATGCGCTTTTTCATAATACTATTAGATTATTCATTATCTGGTGTCGCACATCTGAGCGGTTAATTCACTTTTATGTAACGAGCACACCACGAATTGATCCTGCGCAATTCCGGTATCAGGATCCGGCGTGATGGATTTTCCACAAATTTCTGAATTGTTTGCACATGATGCTTTCGCATTCGCATACCAACAAAGAGTCCAAGCGTATACATCACCAATTAATATATCTTTGGTTTTGACGACGCAGGGCTTAGGTGGGGGTGGCGGGTTATAGTTACTGGCCCGCACCAGCCCCGAGAAAATGGTCATACTGGATACGGCAACGGCGGCGACGACGCTGCGCTTGATGAAGGATCGGCGTGTGAGGTTGCTGGACGTCTGAATGTCGTTCATAGTTTTTTGGAAAAGGTTAGAAATAACCATTGACAGAAGTGTGGGGGGGGGGAGGCAAGTTTTATTTCGTGATGAGTGAATTTATTTTTACGGAGGCAGGGAGCGAAGACCGCCGGATGGTGCTGATCGGTGGCTTCCTGGGAGCGGGAAAAACGACCTTGATCGGTCATCTCAGCCGCTGGCTGGAGCGGAGCGGCCTGCAGGTGGGGCTGGTCACGAACGATCAGGGTAAGGGTTTGATGGATACGGATTCCGCCAGGCGGGTAAGCTCACCGGGCGGAGTGGAGGAAATCACCGGGGGGTGTTTTTGCTGTCGCCTCGATGATCTGGTGGGTGCGGTGGAGCGCATGGACAGGGAAAGCCGCCCCGATGTGATTGTGGCGGAGCCGGTGGGCAGCTGCACCGATCTGGTCGCGACAGTCATCCTGCCGCTGGAGGCGGTTTACCAGGTTCCTTTCACGCTTTCCCCTTACTCCGTGGTCTTGGACGCCCGGCGTGCGCTTGCGACTTTGGGCGGGCGGCGCAATGCGAGGGATTTCCACCGGGACGTGGGCTATGTGTACCGGAAGCAGATCGAGGAGGCTGAGTGGCTGGTGGTGAACAAAACGGATCTTCTGGAGGGAGAGGATCTCCAGGATCTGGAGTCGCGGCTGGCTGGGGCATATCCGGGGAAACGGGTGTTCCTCGTTTCGGGCAAATCGGGCGTGGGATTGGAAGAGTGGTTCGCGGCGCTGATCGGCGCCCGGAGTGCGCCGAAGGATGTAATGGAGGTGGACTACGAACGCTATGCACGTGGCGAGGCCATGCTGGGCTGGGTCAACTCCGAGGCACGCTGCCGCGTGATCGGTGCTGCGGAGGACGGCTTCGATTGGGGAGCTTGGCTCATGGAAACGGGAGGGAAAATTTCGGAGGAACTCGCCCGGCAGGGCAACGAGGTGGGGCACTTCAAGATGAGCGTGGAGACAGGGAGCCGCCGCTGGCGTCTGCACCAGGTGATGAGCGGCGAGAACCCGCTCCTCCATGAGGATGCACTCATGACACCAACGGAGGAAGAAGGTCGCCTGCTGGTGAACCTGCGCGCCGAGGGAGATGCGGAAATGCTGGAGTCAATCGTCGATTCCGCCTTCCGCAATCAGGATCTCGTATCGGTCGGGTTCCTGAACCGTGCCGCGTTCCAACCAGCGAAACCGGTACCCACCCACCGGATTGCTGCGTTGGCACCGCCGTTGGCGTGATGCTCCCTCCTACTGGACTCAAATATCCGATCGAAAAGACAAGAAACAAAATATGGGCTGGACCGACGCATTTCCCGTTTTCACCGAAGAGATGGTGGATGATTTCGAAGCATTCGCGACTCCGGAGGATAGGGCGCAATTGGAAGACTGGTATGGCACGGAGCGTGTGCTCAATGCACAGCCGGCAAAGCAGGACATCTTGAGCATGTCGCTATTCTGGAAAAACGTGCGCGAGGGCGATCCCGAACTGCCCGCTCCGACGCGGGAGATTCTCCGGAACGCGCAGGAAATGGGTTTGCCGACACGTTTCAATCCCTGGGATCATTATGTGAAGCCGCTCCTCGAGTTGGTTCCAGAGCTATCAGTGAGGTTTCCCGGTGTTGCATTCCGCGTGTATCTCGCCAAGGACATGGAGTTCCTTGCCGACGAATTGGCTGCCGCGGGAAGTGAGGTGCATGTGATGAAAAGCTCCTCGATCCATTTCGCGCCCGGCGGCCTGTGGCGTTTCCTGCCTTTCAGCGAGGAGGGCAAGCGGGTGACGGTGATCGACGTGGACCGGCTCAACGAATTGGAGGCCGATCTGTTGCGCTCAAGAACAATGGGGGAAGCCGGCCTGGGTGCATGGCGCGTCCCCGTCCCTTCAGACCTGGGCAGGGACAGGAAGGTGTGTTACCTGCCGTTCATGGGCTGCCAGTTCGGCGTGCTAGGCGGTCTGATGGATGCTCGGCAACTGCTGGACGCATTCACCTGGCATGCGTTGTGCGGGAATGTCGATCCCATGGTGATCTTCCCCGGCTGCGGACCGCTGGAACTCCAAGCACACAAATGGCCGGTTTACGGGTTCGACGAGTTCTTCATGACCGTCGCCGCCTATCCGCGGCTTGCCCAGCACGGGATGCTGACTTTCGTTCCGACCTTCACGAAGTCGCAGTTGCTTTCGCTGGATGTGGAATACGTCACCTGGGGAAACCCGAACAGCGAACTGGTCTATTTCCCGGCGGAGGGGTGCTGCGGGATGGCTGAGGATGCGCCTGACGCTTGGGTCGCGCCTCAAACGGCCCAAGATTTCCCGGCACCAGTCGCGGCATCCGATAGTCAGACGCCGGAAGAGCCGGGGCCGATGCCGAAGGTGGCGTTCCTATTCCTGACGCAGGGTGATGTCCATCATCCCCAGGTGTGGGAGGAATATTTTGAAAAGGCGAATGGTCACGCGGTCATCCACGCCCACACCCAAGACATCAGCCGTCTGTCCGATCACTCGCTTCTGGCGAGCCGCCAGATCCGCAACAAGGTGGAGACGCAATGGGGAACGCTTTCACTCGTCATGGCGACACGTGAACTGCTCATGGCCGCGCTCGGAGACAAGGAGGTCACCCATTTCGTGCTGGTTTCCGAAAGTTGCGTACCGGTGCGGCCTTTCGCCGCGCTGAGTTCCAGCCTCCGGCTCGGCGCCCGCTCGCGGATGAAGGTCAAACCTTGGGGGGAAGTGAGGAGGACAAACATTCTCAAGGCGCAGCGCCTGGAGAACCTGCCCGGTATCCGCAAGGAACTCGCCCACTTCCAGGAGCAATGGATGTGCCTGAGCCGGGAGGATGCGCTGCTCGTTACAACAAAGGATTGGACTTCTTCATTCGATAGGGTCTTTGCACCGGACGAAGCCTATTTTGCCACGGTTCTAGCGGCATCCGGCAAGGCACCGCTGCAGGCTGTGGCAAACCGCCCTATCACTTGGACGGACTGGAAGGATGGGGGCGCGCATCCCGGGGAGTTCCAACGTGTGCCGCCCCGCGTCGTCGCACAGATCGCGGAAAGCGGCTGCTTTTTTGCGAGAAAATTCCACAAGGGTCGGACATCGGAAGGTGGGGGCTGCATCGGACGTAAAAGGCGCAATCCGGATCGACACCCTAATTTTCGCCGAGCGCAGCGCATCCTAGACCAGCTCGAAAACGGTCACTTCCGGGCGGACGTTGAAGCGCACCTGATGGAGGTAGCCGAGGGCACGGTTTATGTAGAGGTCACGCCCGCCCTTGAGGCTGAAATGCCCGGCGGTGTAAAGTTTGTTCGCCACGGGGAGAACCGGTGGGGCAAGGAAGGGCGGCTTGCACTGGCCGCCGTGGGTGTGGCCGGAGAGGATCCAGCCTTGGTATGATTGCCAATCGCCCTGATCGACCGTATCCGGATTGTGGCTCAGGACCAGCGAGGCGCGCCCGGGATCCAGCGAGGCGAGCCCTTTTTCCAAATCGATCCGCTCCGCCCACGAATCGTCCAGCCCCATGATCTGGAGGCCGCTGATATCGAGCGTTTCGTTGCGCAAAACCGGGATGCCGCGCTCTCCGAGTGCACGGATGATTTTCTGCGCCCACTCCTCCTCCAGGAAGCTGACACCGTAATCATGGTTCCCCAGGCTGGCGACCGTCCCGATCTCGCCCTTCGGCAAATGCGGGAAAACCCGCGCCATGCTGCCCTCCGTCTCCGCATCCACTGACACGAAATCCCCTGTGTACACAACGATATCCGGCCTCAGGGCGGCAACCCTTTTGAAACTCTCTATCAGATAATTTTCGGACACAAGGCCGCCGCAGTGGATATCGCTGATCTGGACGAGAGTCTTGCCCTTCAGTCCTGCGGGGAGATCCCTGACCGGTAGATTCCGCTCCACCAGCTCCAGCCAGAAAGGCTCCACCAAGGCTGTATGGCCCAGCGTCGCCGCACCTCCGCCATACACGGCCAGCCTCAGCATACGCCGCCGCGTAAAAAGTTTTCCCTTCATGCCCGTAAATGCCTAGCCTCGCCCCTCGCCCCGCTCAACCCTTCATTTCTACCCTAACCATGGAACTCCAGCAAATCGCCGCCCGCTTCATCCTGCCGGGCCCCGTCGTCGCACATGAGGAAATCACCACCGGCCTCATCAACACCACCTACGCCATCACCTGCCGGAGCGGCAAAAAGGATGTCCGTTTCATCCTCCAGTCCATCAACTCCGCCGTCTTCCCGGAGCCGGAGAGGGTCATGGAAAACATCTTCCACGTCACCCTCCACATCGGCTCACGGGATCCCGGCACCGAGCAGATCCAGCTCATCCCCATCCACGAAGGCCGCAGCTGGCTGCGCCTGCCCAACAATACCATCTGGCGCTGCTACCCCTACCACGAGGAAACGGAATCCTACGACAAGATCGACTCGCCGGAGCTCGCCTTCCGCGCCGCCGCCGCCTTCGGCCGCTTCCAGTCCCGCCTCTCGGATCTCGATCCCTCCACCCTCCATGAGACCATCCCGAATTTCCACCACACCCCCACCTACTTCGCGAAACTCCTCGCCGCCGTGAAATCCGATCCCGTAGGCCGCCTCGCCGGAGCGCAGGCAGAGGTCGATTTCATCCTCTCCAAGGAAAGCCTCACCACCGCCCTCACCGGCGCAGGCCTGCCCGTCCGCATCACCCACAACGACACGAAAATCTCCAACATCCTCTTCCCAACAGATCCCGCCCTCCCCCCCATCGTCATCGACCTCGATACGGTCATGCCCGGCCTGTCCCTCTTCGATTACGGCGACATGGTCCGCTCCGCCGCATCCAGCGCCGCCGAGGACGAGCCGGATCTCGAAAAGGTCTTCATCATCAACCAGCTGCGCGACGCCCTCACCGAAGGCTATCTCTCCACCGCCGGCGATTTCCTCACACCCCGGGAAAAAGCCCTGCTGCCCCTCTCTCCCAAGGTCATCACCCTGGAGCTCGCCACCCGCTTCCTCACCGACCACCTCCTCGGCGACAAGTATTTCCGCGTGAAATTCCCCGACCACAACCTCGTCCGAGCACGCAACCAGCTTGCGCTGCTGAAATCGATGTGAACCGCATCACGTTTTCCAGCGTATCCCAGACCTAAGTCAGGCCTCCATCACCGACGCTGGTGCGCCGGGGTGAACCCTGCATCCCGAATTTTCCGATCATGGCAGAAGCGGTTGAATGGAACCGCACCGGGAACCCTGCGAAACGCTGCCGCCTCGAATTACGGCTCCCTACGCTCGCGGGTCTACGCGATTTCGGCGCAGACCTTTTCCGGCTGGCGATGAGGCACCTCACGCGTAACACATAACACATCGGATGCAGGCTGCTTGGAGAGCCGACGCCCGGCCCGGAGGCGGGGGGAAGTGGTTCCCTAATTGCTCAAGCTGTCCGGCCACGGATGTGGGGCCTTCGTCGTCCACGCCGGCCGGGAAGCGGCGGTGAGATCCGCGTCGCGCTTTTTCATGAGAGCGGTGAGTTCGGCGACCTTGTCGGGAAGCCTTTCGGCGAGGTTGTTCTGCTCCCCGAGATCCTCATCGAGCTTGAAGAGGAAGGTTCCGACGGTCTTTTCGAAATAGCTCTTCTGGCCTTCGGGCAGGATGAGGAGTTTCCACGGCCCCTTGCGGATGCCGGTCAGCAGGCCCCGGCTGGAGTAGTAGAGAAACTCGTCACGCGGGGACGGCCCGTCGCCGGTGAGCTCTGCGGAGATGTCCATGCCGTCAATGATGTGGTCGGTGGGGAGGGACTCCCCGGCGAGGGCGGCGATGGTGGGGAGAAGGTCGATGGTGGAGGCCAGTTCGTCGCTGCTGCTGCCGGCGGGGACGCGCCCCGGGGCCCAGATGATGGCGGGGACCCGTTGGCCGCCCTCGAAGTTGGTCCCCTTGCCGGCGCGGAGCGGTTTGGCCGAGCCGCCGTGATTCTTGAACTGGAGCCAAGGGCCGTTGTCGCTGGTGAAGATCACCCAGGTGTTGTCGGCGAGGCCTTCCCGGCGCACCGCATCCATGAGGCGGCCCACCTCGGCGTCGATGTGTTCGATGACGCACTTGTAGGCGTTCCGCGGGTCGGGGTCGTAGGCGTCCTCGGGGACGAAAAGCGGGATGTGGGGCATGCTGTGCGGCAGGTAGAGGAAGAACGGCCGTTCCTTGTTGGCGGTGACGAACTCGATCGCCTTGTCGGTGTAGCGGCGGGTTATGGTGCGCTGATTGACCGGGAGCTCGATGATCTCCTCGTTGCTGACGAGGGGCGTCTTCCAGGCCTTCGTCTCGCGATCCTGGTTGATCCACGATTCGTCGCTCGGCACCCGCGTCTTGCCCTCGTAGGCGGTGTGGTTCATGTCGTTCGAGTAGGGGATCCCGTAATAACTGTCGAAGCCCTGGGCGCGGGGGAGCACCTCCGGGTAATGACCGAGGTGCCACTTGCCGATGCAGGCGGTGGCGTAGCCGGCGGCCTTCAGGTGGTCGGCGATGGTGCGCTCCTCCGGGTTGAGCCCCCGTTGGCTTGTGGGGAAGATGACTCCCTGGTGCATGTTGATGCGCTTCGGGTAACAACCGGTCAGGAGTCCGGCGCGGGAAGGGGTGCAGACCGGGCTGGGAACCATGAAGTTCGTCAGCCGGCGCCCTTCCTTCGCCATCCGGTCGAGGTGCGGGGTCCGGATCGCCTCCGAGCCGAAGGAGCCGAGGTCGTTGAAACCCTGGTCGTCGGTGAAGATGATGATGAAATTCGGCTTGGCCGCCGCGCAGAGCGGCAGGAGGGCGAGGAGGAGCAGGAGTATCGGTTTCAATGGACTGACTGCGAGGAATTTGCTTTCGCCGGTGGCTCCTGAAACAGCATCCGAGTCGGGCCGGGATATGGGGGACAAGGAGATTTCGGAGCGGAGATCTTTGCCCGGCAGCGTAGCCCTCCGGGTCGCCTTGCCAAGATCGTTTTTGGGAGCGGTTTTCTTGCGAATCTTTGCCGGCTCTCAGGAGACGTCGGGCATCAGAGTCCGGACGTGATCGGTGGCGGTTGTGTCATGGCATTCCTGCCGCCTGTCTTGGAGACAGACGGCATATGTTCGTATTCGATAACCCGCCGATAGAAAACAAAGTGGGGCTTTTCTCAGAAATCCCACCGATGCGACTCGGCCACCCATTGGTAGCCCTTGCGGCCGTTGGGGATGACGACGCCGAGGCCGGGCCAGGGGAGGTGGAAGCCGTAGGTGCGCTCGCGGGTGGTTGCGATTTCGGCGAAGACTTTTTTCCGCGTCGCGATGGCGGCTTCCGGGTTGTGGTCGAAGTCGATGAACCAGCCGGGGTTCTCGAACATGAGCACGTGGTTGTGGGCGAGATCGGAGATGTGGAGGAGGGACTCGCCTTCGGAGCTGATGCGGAAGATCGCGTGGCCGTCGGTGTGGCCCGGGGCGGAGAGGATCGTGATCGCGCCGTCGAGGATCCGGTCGCCGTCCTTGTGGATCACGAGGTTGGGCTGGAGGGTGTCGAAGGAGTTGCGGACATTTCTGATCATCGCGGGGATGTCGTCGGTGCGGTGGGATTTCGAGAAATCCGGTTCCTTGGCGCGCCAGAAGTCGAGCTCCTCGCGGAGCACGTGGACCGCGGCGTTGGGGAAAAGGATTTCGCCGCCGCTCGCGAGGCCGCCGATGTGGTCGATGTGCGAGTGGCTTAGCAGCGCGTGGGTGACATCCGCGAAGGCGATGCCGATGGAATCCATCGCGTCGGCAAGCCAGCCCCAGGTAGTTTTCTGGTGGGGGCCGAAGCCGGCGTCCACGAGGATGATCTCCTTGTCCTTCCGCAGGAGCAGGATGTTCACATAGAGCGTCATGTCATCCGGGCGTTCCCCGAGGGCGGCGAGAGCTTTGGACATATCCGGCCTATCATCCGGTGGCCACATCTTGTTGGTTACGCCCTTGGTGAAAGTCCCGTAGCCGTCGCTGATCGACCATGCCTCGAATTTTCCGATGAAGAACTTGTAGATGTAGGGGTTGGAGATCGTCTTTTCAGGGATCGCGTTGCCCGCTCCATCCGTTGCGGCCTGCTTGGCGGCGAGGGGGGCCGCCAGGCCGAGCGTGGCGAAGGCCGCGCCAAGGCCGCCGATGAATTCGCGGCGGGAAGGTTCCGTGGGGGTGTTTTCCATGGAAATAGAACGGTGGGTGGTGGGATGAAGTTTCGCTGGAGGGAAACTTTGCTGAGCCTTGTGTCGCGTTCTGGCTCGCGATCCGTCGGGGAGGTCTGGCGCTTCGTTGTTTCATTGGAAGGGTTGCACCTGCGTAGGTTCCGGAAATATGATCGATTCCCATCGTCAGGCTCGTAGGTTTTGCCCATGCCCATGAAATTCCTGACGATCCTGTTATGCCTGTCCGGCTTCGCCATCGCGGCGGAAAAGCCGAACGTCCTTTTTCTTTTCGCCGACGACATGACCTGGAAGGCGGTGAACGCCCTTTCCGACGAGGACATCGACACACCGAACCTCGACCGCCTCGCCGCACGCGGCACGAGCTTCTCCCATGCCTACAACTCCGGAGGCTGGCACGGCGCGATCTGCGTCGCCAGCCGCACGATGCTCAACACCGGACTCCAGATGTGGAGGGCGAAGGAGGCGGAAAAACGGCTGAAGCAGGATTTCGTGGCAACCAAGCGCACTTGGTCCCAGCAGATGTCCGCCGCCGGTTACCGCACCTGCATGTCCGGCAAGTGGCACGTCGGCATGCCGACCAAGGCGATCTTCGACGAGGTTCTCAACGAACGCCCCGGCATGCCGTCCGACGGCAAGTCCGCCTACGAACGCCCGGTCGAGGGCCAGCCCGATCCCTGGAGCCCCACCGACACTTCACTGGGCGGATTCTGGAAAGGCGGGAAACACTGGAGCGAGGTGATCGTCGACGACTTCGAGACCTTCCTCGGCTCAAAGGACACGCGGCCGTGGTTCATGTATCTCGCCTTCAACGCGCCGCACGACCCGCGTCAGTCGCCGCAGGAGTTCCTCGACCTCTATCCGCTCGATCGCATGAAAGTCCCCGCGAATTTCCTGCCGGTCTATCCCTACCGCGATCCAATGGGCGCACCCCAGAGCCTGCGCGATGAAAAGCTCGCGCCCTCACCGCGCACGGAGTTCGCCGTAAAGACCCACCGCCGCGAATACTACGCGCTCGTCACCCATCTCGATGCACAGATCGGCCGCATCCTCGACCGGCTTGAGAAAGACCCGGCAGGTGCGAACACCTACATCTTCTTCACCGCCGACCACGGGCTTTCCTGCGGCGAGCACGGCCTGATGGGGAAACAGAACATGTACGGCGAGGCATTGCGCGTGCCCTTCATCGTCGCCGGCCCCGGCGTGCCGGAGGGCAAGAAAATCGACAGCCCGATCTACCTCCAGGATGTGATGCCCACCTCGCTCGCCCTCGCCGGCGCGGAGATTCCGGAAAGCGTCGAGTTCGAGGATCTGCGCCCGATTTGGGAAGGAAAGGGCACACCCCGCACCTGCGCCTACGGAGCCTACATGGATTCCCAGCGCATGATCGAGAAGGACGGCAAGAAGCTCATCCTCTACCCCAAGGCCAAGGTCGCACGCGTGTTCGACCTCGTGAAAGACCCCGTCGAAAAGGACGATCTCTTCGCCACGCCGGAAGGCAGGAAAATCGCCTCGGAACTGTTTCCCGTCCTCCTGGCCGAGCAGAAGCGTTTCGGCGATCCCATGGATCTGAAAGCGATCTACCCGGAGCTTTAGGAGCCGCCTGTCCCGGCGTTTCCCGGGGATAAATCATTGCCGAGGCTGCCGGAAAATCCGAACTTCCCCGTAAGAACGAAAACCCACTTCCATGAAAGCCCGCATCCTCCTCATGGTGGCCTCCCTCGCATTGAGCGTCGCGATCGGCCTCGCACTCTCCCGCAGCGGGGGGAAACCCGGCGTAAAAGTTAAGAAGGACCGCATCCGCATCGGCTTCAGCATGGACACCCTCAAGGAGGCGCGGTGGCAGAAGGACAGGGATGTCTTCGTCGCTAGGGCGGAGGCCATGGGTGCCGAAGTGCTGGTGCAATCCGCCAACAGCAACGACACGAAACAGATGCAGGACGTGCAGGGGCTGATCAGCCGGGGGGTTGACGTGCTGGTGATCGTCCCGCACGACGGGAAGGCGATGGGCAAGGCGGTCGATGCCGCCGCGGAAAACGGGATCCCGGTGATCGCCTACGACCGGATGATCACCGGCACGGAAAATCTCGGGCTCTATGTTTCCTTCGACAACGTGAAGGTCGGCGAAGCCCAGGCGCAATACCTCGTCGATACCGTCCTCAGGGAGAAAGGGAAAATCCGCATCGTCCGGATCTACGGTTCGCCGGCGGACAACAACGCCAAGCTTTTCAAACAGGGACAGGACAAGATCCTCGATCCGCTCATCAAATCCGGTGCCATCGAGGTGATCCACGAGGACTGGGCCACGGACTGGCGGCCCGAGGTGGCGAAACAGATCACCAATGCCGCGATCACCCGCAACGGCCCGGACTTCGATGCGATCCTCGCCTCCAACGACGGCACAGCGGGTGGCGCCATCCAGGCGCTTTCCGAAGAGGGGCTGGCGGGGAAAATCGCCGTGACCGGGCAGGATGCCGATCTGCCCGCGCTCCAGCGAATCGTCGCCGGAACCCAGGCCATGACGATCTACAAACCGATCAGCCTCCTCGCCGAAAAAGCGGCGGAGGTCGCCGTGGAGCTGGCGGAAAGGAAACCGGTCATTGCTCCCGGCGGCGTGGACAACGGCGCGAAAACGGTGCCCTCCATCCTTGTCGATGTTTCGACGGTCACGAAGGGAAACATCCGCGAAACCGTGGTGAAGGACGGCTTCCACACGGAGGCGGAGATTTACCGAAACGCCCCCGCAGATGGCCGCTGAACCCATCCTCGAAACCCGCGCGCTGACCAAGCGTTTTCCCGGCGTGGTCGCGCTGGACGGCGTTTCCTTCGATCTGCGCCCCGGCGAGATCCATGCCCTCTGCGGCGAGAACGGCGCGGGCAAATCCACCCTGATCAAGACCCTTTCCGGCATCCATCCCGCCGGCAGCTACGAGGGCGAGATCCGGGTGGACGGCCAAGCGGCCCATTTCAGGAACATCGCGGATGCGGGCAAGGCTGGCCTTGCGGTCATCTATCAGGAGCTCGCCCTCGTGGACGATCTCACCGTGGCGGAAAACATTTTCCTCGGCAACGAACCCATCCGCCTGGGCCTCGTGGACTGGGACAGAATCTACCGCGATGCCGCGGCCCTGCTGGAGCGGTTCAAACTGGATATCGACCCCTCCGCCCGCACCGGCGACCTGGGCACCGGCATGAAACAGCTGGTGGAAATCGTCAAAGCCCTCTCGAAAAACGGGCGCATCCTCATCCTCGACGAACCCACCGCCGCCCTCACCGAGGCGGAGGTGGATGTGTTGCTGGAAATCCTCCGCAAGCTCCGCGCCGACGGCCTGACCGCGATCTACATCTCCCACAAGCTCGATGAGGTGTTCGCCATCGCGGACCGCATCACCGTCCTGCGCGACGGGAAATCCATCACCACCCTGGATGCCGCCGCCTCAAGCCCCGGCGAGGTGATCCGCCACATGGTCGGAAGGAGGATCGAAGACCTTTTCCCAAAACGGGAAAGCGCTCCCGGCGGGGTGCTGCTCTCCGTGAAAAACCTCACCGTCCGGAACAGCGAAGGCCGGGAGTTTCTCCACGACATTTCCTTCGATGTCCGCGCGGGTGAAGTCCTCGGCATCGGCGGCCTCATGGGATCGGGCCGCTCCGAAACGCTGATGCACCTCTTCGGCGCGTGGGGACGGCGGGTTTCCGGAACCGTCGAACTGGACGGGAAACCGATGGACGGCGCGACCCCGCGGCAGGCGATATCCAAAGGCCTCGCCATGGTCACGGAAGACCGCAAGCGCTTCGGGCTCCACCTCGACCAGAGCGTCGGCTTCAACCTCTCGCTCTCCTCACTGGACTCGGCTTTCATCGACCCCAACCGCGAGGTGAAACGCAACGGCGAGATTTTCCGCAGCCTGCGCGTCAAAGCTCCCTCGCTGGAAACCGTGGTCGGCACGCTGTCCGGGGGGAACCAGCAGAAGGTCGTCATCGGAAAGGCGCTTCTAACCGATCCGCGCATCGTCTTCCTCGACGAACCCACGCGCGGGATCGACGTCGGCGCGAAGATTGAAGTCTACGGATTCATCAACCGCCTCACGGAAGAAGGGAAGGCGGTGGTCCTCGTTTCCAGCGAACTGCCCGAGCTGATCGGAATGAGCGACCGGATCGTGATGCTCGCCGAAGGCCGGGTGGGAGGGGTTTTCCGCCGCGAGGAGGCAACCCAGGAGCGCCTGCTCGCCGCCGCCATCCGTTTTCACAAGGACGCAGTCACCACACACTCATGAAAACGCGCGACTTCTCACTCCTCATCGCACTCGCCCTGCTGTGGTCGTTTTTCGCATGGCAAGTGCCGGACTTCCTCAGTGCGCGGAACATGACCATGCTTTCCATCGAGCTGTCCACCACCGCCGTCGCCGCGCTGGGCATGCTGCTGGTCATCCTCCTCGCCCACATCGATCTCTCGGTCGGTTCGGCCATCGGCCTCACCGGCGGGATCGCGGCCACTCTGGTTTTCAACCACCAGTGGTCGGCTCCTGCGGCGATGGGGGTTTCGCTCCTCGCGGGCGTGGCGATCTATTCCGCGATGGGGCTCATCGTCGCGAAGGAGCGCATCCCCGCCTTCATCATCACGCTCGGCGGGCTGCTGATACTCAAAGGGCTTTTCTGGAAAGTGATCGGGAACCAGACGGTGCCGGTGAAGGCCGGTGATGCGGAAAACATGCTGAGCATGCTCACCACCTGGTATCTCCCGCTGTGGGCGAGCATAGCCCTCGTTGCCCTGACGGTGGCCGTCCTCTGCATCGCCCGGATCCGCAGCCGCGCGAAACGGCGCGAATACGGCTTCGACGTGGAGCCGGGCGAGCTGGCCTTTTCCAAGCTCTTCATCACCGCGCAGGTGCTCATCCTCGCGCTCATCGTGCTTCACCAATTCCGCGGCGTTCCCCTGAGCCTGGTGGTGCTCGCCGCCGTCGCTCTCGTCATCTGGGTCATCACGAACCACACCCGCTTCGGGAGATACCTTTACGCGATCGGCGGCAACGAGGAGGCGGCTGTCGTCAGCGGCGTGCCGGTGAAGGCGGTCACCGTCGGTGCGTTCATGATCGCCGGCATCACGGCCACGATCACCGGCTTCATGCAGACGGCCTACAGCGGCGCGTCCACCACCACCACCGGGGAACTGATGGAGCTCGACGCCATCGCCGCCTGCGTGATCGGCGGCACCTCCCTCGCGGGCGGACGCGGCACCGTCCCCGGAGTCCTCGCCGGCGCGTTCCTCATCGCCACGCTGATGAACGGCATGACCCTGATGGCGGTTTCCCCCGAAATGAAATTCATCGCCCGGGGTTCCGTCCTCGCCCTCGCTGTCTGGATGGACGTCCGCCTCTCCCGCCGGGGCGGATAGGAAGGCCGATTCCCTCCCGGTGGCCGGTCTTTGCAACGAAGGCTCCGCCTCCGGTAACTCACCGGCGACATCTATCAGACGCCCTCGATCCGCTCACCAAGGAACAGCTCATCGTCGCTCCACCAACCCCGCGCCAAGGACAAGCGTCATGCGCGGATGGCGGTAATTGCCATGGATCGACGGATATTGTCGCGTCCTTTTGCGATCCAAAAAATGGGTGAAAATGGAGGTAATTGGTTGAAATTGGATGGAAATGGAGGTAAGCTTGCTTATGCGGATTCCCATTCCACCTGATTTCCAACCGACCAATGAGGTTCTCACCCTGATCGCCGCAATCGACGAATTCAAGGGCGAGTGGCGGGCTCTCGGCGGCCTCGACCCGGTGATCCTGCATTCCTTGCGGCGAATCGCCACCATCGAGAGCGCCGGATCATCGACCCGGATCGAAGGGGCGAAACTAAGCGACGGCGAGGTCGGGAAGCTGCTGGGAAGCCTCGGCCGGGAATCCTTCCAAACCCGCGACGAGCAGGAGGTTGCTGGCTACGCGTACGCCATGGAGTCCATCCAGACCGCATGGCCGGATCTGCGCGTTTCCGAAAGCATCCTGCTCCAGCTACACCGCGATCTGCTCCGCTACAGCGACAAGGATGAGCGCCACAGGGGCAATTGGAAGACCTCCGAGAACCACGTGGCGGCATTCGATGCCGGGGGCAAACAGATCGGCATTGTCTTCGAGACCGCCACACCGTTCGAGACGCCGCTACTGATGGAAAAGCTCCTGGCTTGGCACGCCAGGGAAGAGGCGGATCCCGTCCTCCATCCCCTCCTCCGGATCGCCGTCTTCAACGTTGTATTCCTGGCGATTCACCCGTTTCAGGATGGCAACGGCCGGCTCTCGCGTGTCCTGGCCAATCTCATGCTCCTCCGGGCGGGCTACGCATATGCATCCTACACCTCGCTGGAGAGCGTGATCGAGCACAACAAGGAAGGCTACTACCTCGCCCTGCGCCGCACACAGACATCCTTCGGACAGGAAACCGATTGGGAGCCTTGGGTGCTGTTCTTCCTACGATCCCTGAGATCTCAGGTCGAACGCCTGCGCGTCCGACTCGCGGAATCCCCTGCGGCGAGCGGTCATCCGGCAACAGCCGCTGGCCTTTCGCCGCTTGCAGGTCGCCTCCTCAGGCTGCTTGAAGCCCACGAAACCCTGTCGGTCGGCGCCGCCGCCGAAGCCCTCGGTGCAAACCGGAACACCCTGAAAGACAAATTCGCCGAACTGATCGAAAACGGCCATGCCCAACTCCACGGAAAAGGACGCGGCGCGCACTACCGCCCTGCCAGCAAGTGACATCCATAGGTGCGGTCATATTTCCTTTCCCCTTCCCAGCGGGTCGCTCCCCGTTGAAGCTCGCAGCCATGAAGTCGCTCATCACTGCAAGCCTCCTCACCTTCTTCCTCCTCGCCCACACGGCCTGCCTTGCGCAGGAACCCGCCAAGCCGGACTTCTGGGATAAAATCCCGGCCTGCCCGAGCACGACCCCGCCCGCGGAGATCACCGACGACTATTGGCACGGCCAGTTCGAGCGCGTGAACAAGGAGGTCGCCGCAGCGGACGGCACGGAGCTCGTCTTCTTCGGAGACAGCATCACGTGGAGTTGGTCGCTCGGGCCGGCGACTGGCAAAAAGGTCTGGGAGGAAACCTACGGGAAATACAAACCCATCAACATGGGCAACTCCGGCGACATCACCCCGGTGATGCTTCACCGCGTCAGCCACGGCAACCTCGCCTTCCCCGCCGGCAAAGAGCCCAAGGTCGCCGTGCTGCTCTGCGGCACGAACAACTTCACGGTCAACCAAAGCGACGGCGGGAAAGTCCGCTGGGAGCTCGGCCCCGATTGCCCGCCGGAGGATGTCGCCGCAGGCATTCGCGCCATCGCCCAGGCTTTCCGCGAGAAGCTCCCTTCCACAAAGGTGATCGTCCTCGGCATCCTGCCGGTGAAGCATACGGCGAAGCGCGCCAAATGTGAGAAGGTCAACGAGATCCTCGCTTCCCACGCCTATCCCAAAGGCGAGGTCGTGTTCCTGGATATCGGCAAGCACTTCCTCCTGCCCGACGGCTCCCAGAACGAGAAACTCTTCACCGACGGCACCCACCTCACCGAGGAAGGCTACCGCACGTGGGCGAAAAGCATCGCCCCCGTCCTCGATGAAATGATGCAAGCCGCGCCGCTCAAACCCTAGACTTGGAGTGCGTGGACTTGTCCGCGCTTTTGAAAGCGGCGACATGTCGCCGCACTCCAAATTGAGCTTAGGCTCACTACGCCCTCCTTCCGTGTCCGATATGAGAAATATGTTACGATGAAGAACCCGACCCCAGCCAAGGACCGATTTCCGGCGTGAACGCGGCACATGGGTAGCGGAGTTAGGACTCAGTTCCCCGCCTTCAGCATCCGCAGGTTCGCCTCGGCAAAGTGTTTGCCGATGAGGGCGAAGGTCTTGGCGCAGCCGAGGTAGTGATAGCCGGCGTTCGAGGCGCCGCGGTTCCAGAGAGCGAGCTCGGCGGGGCTGATGAGTTCGGCTTCGAATTTTTTCAGATACTCGTTCTTCTGTTCCTGGGTCATGTTGCCGTCGGCGTTCGGATGATCCTTGTGCTTGGAGTCGAGGAACCAGCGCATCTGGTTCACCTGCCCGCGCTTCGCGTCGATGGCGCCGAGTTCATCGGACCAGGAGGGGGCGGTCTCGACGGCGATGACGTTTCCCTTGAACTCCGGCATGGCTGCGGGAGCCGCCATCGCTTTGCGGAAAGCCGTCATCTCCGGCGATGTGTCCTTGGTCCCGCCGACACCCATCACACCGATCACGAAAGGCATTTCCGGCGCGTCCAGATCCTTGCGCACGTCGCGGATGAAATGGGCGAGCAGTTCCGTGTAGAGGTCGTAGCGGTCCGGCTGCCCGTGCTTCGGGTAAACATGGCTGTCCACCATGTCGTTGAAGCCCTGGAACCAGGAGAAGCCCGCGAGTTCGTAGCCTTGGGACGGGTCGTAACCGGGGACGACCTGTTTCGGATCGGCCAACGTTTTTTTCACGTGATCCATCATCAGCCGGTAGTAGTGGCCGGTCGCCTTGGCCTTCTCGGCCTTCCATTTTTCGAGGTCGGGCGGGATGCCGTGGCCTTCCTGCTTAGGGTAGTTTTCCAGCTGGAAGGTGCTCATCTCGTAAGGGCCGGCGGAAGGGGAACGGAAATCGGTGTGCAGGCTCTTGCCGCCCCATGCGGCCTTGATGATGAGCACCGGCTCGCCGAAGGCCGCGTCCATCGCGAGGCCGAAGGTGAACTCCGGCCCTATCTTGTCGCCGGGTTTGCTGGGATCCTGGCCCCACATCGATCCGTAACCGGCGGACAGCGGGCCGTGCAACTCGAAGTTGTTGTCGTTCGCTCCGGTGAGGTAGGAAATCCACGCGCCTTCGCAGACCGTGGGTTTCCCATCGGCCCCGCGCATCGCTTTGAGCAAGGGGGCGGTGGCCGGATCCTCGCCGATGTAACCGAAGGTCGAGACGTTCGCCGGGCCCTCCATGTTCGATTGGCCGGCGAGGATGAACACTTTGAGCGGCTTGGCCTCCGCGCAAAGGACGGCGAGCGATGCGGATGCGAGGAAGGCGATGGGGGTTTTCATGGTAATTGCTGGCTGTCTTATCGCAGGGCAAAGATTCCAGAGCAAGCTCGACGTTGGGGATGCGCCGGAAGCCGTTGAAACAACCGGCACCCTCCCCGCGTTCACTCCGGCGATGAAACGCATCGCTTTTTTGCTCGGGCTTCTCGCCGTGCCCGGCCTCGCAACCGCAGGCCAAACCACCGTGGCCATCCCGCAGTTGGACTCCAAGGGTGACGTTTACAAGAGCGAGGGCGAGACCGACCCGCTGATCTACGAAAACGCTGTGGGGCGGAAGAAGGTCATCATGATGTATCTCGATTTCGAGGACGCGGTGATGGAAGAGGATACCCGCGAGCGAGGCGAAAAGGTGCTCGGCGGGGACACCTTCGAGAAACTTTTTGCGGCGCAATCGTATGGCAAGCTCAGCTTCGACATCTCGCACGTCCACGGCTGGCGCCGCCTGCCCGGCAAGGCGGGCGACTACAGCAGCAAGACCACCGATTCCCACCGCGAGCTTTTCGTGCAGGTCTTCGCCCTATACCCGGAGATCGATTTCCGCGAATACGACTATATCAACGCCAACATGCCCCGCATCGGCAACACCGCCTTCGGCGAACGCGAGGACATCGCCATCCCCTACCGCGGATCCAAAATCAAGGTCGCCATGAACCTGTCCAGCCCTAGCCCGTACGTCCTCGCCCACGAGGTCGCGCATCTCATGGGCCTTCCCGATCTCTACACCTACGGCGGTGTGGATGGGCCGAAAAACCCGGCCGGCCCCTGGGATCTGATGTCCAGCGCGGGCAACGCCAGCGGCTTCCTCGGCTGGCACCGCCACAAGCTCGAATGGCTCGATGCGGACAGGAAAACCTATCTCAGCGGCAGCGACACGAAACTCACCCTCACAGCCCTTGATGCCAAGTCCGGTATCTCCATGGTTGCGATCCCCGTTGATGATCCCGCGAAGCCGAGCAAGGTCTTCGTCATCGAGGTCGCCCAGGCACGCCGCTATGGGGACGGGAAATCCATCCCCGCCGGAGGGGTGCTTGTTTACACCGTCGATGCCACCCTCGTTTCCGGCCACAATCCGGTCGTGGTGTATCCGAAGGAGGACATGAACAAGGCCCCTTTCCTGACAGGCGACCGGTTCGAGCACAAGGATGCGCCTTTCACGCTCGATGTGCTAGGCGGCAGCCCGGAGGAAGGCTATCGCCTCGATATCCGTTTCACCGGGCGGTAGCGGCAGCCGGCGCGGGGTGCGAAAGGGACTGCGGCGCGGGCTCCGGATCATTCCACCCGCCATCGCTCCATGAGGAAATGATCCCCTGGGGCCATCGCCCTTGGAAAAGGCTGAAACCCTGGCACAGGGATAGTGATGTATTGGATTGCCCTAAGTCCTGAGATCACTAGACTGAACCTTCCGTCCATCATCTCAGTTTCGGAATATCACGGTGATGAACCGGCACAACCCGCCCCAGATGGCAAACCCGCCTGAACAGGGAACCGGTTCAAGAAGTCACCCAAGGCCTCTATGAAAAACCAGCCCGTTGCCAGCCGCCCAGGCGGTTTTGCCCTCATCGCCACCCTCACCCTGATGGTGCTGTTGGCAGTGCTGGCGCTCGGGCTGCTCAGCCTCAGTTCGATCAGCATGAGGTCGTCCGCCTCAGGCTCGGCTCTCTCGATCGCCGAGGCGAACGCCCGCATGGCCCTCGTGCTCGCCATAGGCGATCTCCAGAAACATGCAGGCGCCGATACCAGGGTCACGGCCAGGGCGGATATCCTGGATGAGAAAAACCCTCCGGTGCTCGGCGTCTGGAAAAGCTGGGAGGGTACGGATCATGAGGAATCGGGAAGACCCCGTGCACCGGACAGCTACGCAAGCGTGAAAAACAGCCGCTTCATCGCCTGGATGACATCCGGAAGCCAAGCCGGGATGCCCGACACAAGGCCCGGCACCGGCAAGGCCACCCTGGTGGGCGCAGGCTCAGCAACCAATCCCCATCAGCAGATCCACCTCCCCGCCATCAAGCTGAGCAAGGCCGCCGGCAACGGGGCCTACGCATGGTGGGTGGCTGGCGAGAACATGAAAGCCCGCCTGCCCGTACCGGCCGATCCGCCGGGGCGCAGCCCCGGACAATGGGCGGCGGCCATGAAGTCGCACTCCACGGCCGACCCCAAGCCCTTCGGCCTGGATGCCCTGCTCAAGGATCCGGCACCTGCGAGGAAGGCGTTCACACACGGCCTGATGGATCTCGTCCATCCCGGCTCGCCGCGGATTTCCTCGGAGTTTTTCCACGACATCTCCGCGACCTCCGCCGGCCTGCTGACAAACGCGGCGACAGGCGGATGGAAAAAAGATCTGTCCCTTTTCACCGAGAACCAGGCGAAGATCGGAACCAAGGATCTGCCGCTGTTCCGGTTGACACCGGAGAAAGACAGCTTCACCACCCTGGCGACCCAGGGCGACGTGAGGGGAAGCAAATCGGTGTTCTATCCATGGTCTTCCTACCGAGGCTCCACGAGCAGCATCCCCATCTACCAGCATGCCGCCGTGGCGAGCTGGAACAACCTGCTCGACTATGCCCTGCTTTACAAACAGGTGGATTCCGCCGCGAGATCCATCCCGACTTTCTCATCCCCCATTGATACCAACATCTTCCCCTTCCTCCACCAAGTCAGGATCATCCCTGTCATCGCCCGGATCCAGTGGGTGTATTCCCACAGCGCCGGATCGCCCATCGCCAACGGACCCAACATGGGGAAACAGGAGGCGCGGCTGCTGCTCACCCCCGTCATCACGATGTGGAACCCATACAACCTGGAGATCACTTCGCCGACGCTCACGTTCGTCATTCCCAAGCCCATTCCCTCCGCCCTGAAATACAAGGTCGGCGCGGTGAAAAACACGAAATTCATGAGCGTGATGGGTGGAAACCTCAACAACTCCCCCTCTCTCGGGCCCGGCACACTCCGCTATGGCATCCCAGCCGCCTTCACCCTCAAGCCGGGGGAAACGCGGATTTTCAGCCCGGCCTCCGAAACCCCCGCCACGGCAGGCACCCAGCTGGCCCTGAATCCCGGATACCGCAGCAGGGGAGGCCATTATTTCCCGCTCAAGAACGACGACGGGGCACCGATCCATGCCGCCCCCACCGACACCATCAAGGCCGAAGCCGTTTTCGACACGATCTACAATGACAGGTCCATCGGCGTCGGCATCTACCTTGACATGATCATCGGCGGCCGCCGCCACCTCGCATACCGGATGACCTATGCGCCGGAGGTGGCTAGGGCGGTTTATCCCGAACTCAACGACATGTCCACCTCCCCTCCGATGGCCAACCTCGCCACCAACCCCTCGCCCTTCATGACCACGGTCTTCGGGGCGCGGATGGCGAGCCGAACCCACATCCCGCAAAGGGGCTTCGTGCAGTCCAGCCCTCTGGTGAACTACACGGCCATGGGCGGGAAAGACCTGGTCGAAAGCACCATACTCAGGAAATACCGCGGCTCGGATCATCCCGTGAACTCCCCCTTCGACTACAGCTTCAAGGCGATCACCGCAAACGACAGCAACGCACCCGGCGAGGACGCCACCACCCAGCGCGGCTATATCGTCACCGGCTTCAACAAGGCCGACGGGCTCTCCCGCTGTGTGATCGCAGAGCTACCCTCCCGGCCGCTGCAGTCCCTCGGCGAACTCCAGAACTGGGATCTGCGTTACGAAAACCCCGTCGCCCCCTTCGCCTTCAACATCATCGGCAACAGCGATGCCACTCCCCTCATCGCCGCCGATGCCGTCATCGCCGCCCACTCGGATGACCAGAACCTCCAGCACGACGATTCCTACTGCGCCAACCACCTCCTCTTCGACGACTGGTTCCTCTCCTCCATCGCCCCGGATCCGTCGAACTTCGGCACCAGCGGGAGGGACATGAAAACCGTTTTCGCCGATCTCATCGCTGGAAACCGGGATCTGCCGAATTCCGCATACCGCCCCATCCCCGGGGATAGGGGCGGCGATGCCAACAGGCTTTTCGCGGAACACATCGATACGGCGGACTCCTGGAAAACCGTCGCTTCCCGCATCGAGGTTGAGGGCATGTTCAACGTCAATTCCACTTCAACCACCGCATGGCGCGCCATCCTCGGCCACGCCCGCAACCGCAAGGTTCCCTACATGAAGGAAACCGGCGCAAGCTTCGGCATCTCCCTCTCCGGCGAGACCGACCATGCGGTTTCCCGTTTCAGCGTGGCAGGGGACTCAGACACGGGCTCCAAAGGATCATCGGGGGCATTCCCGGGTGCCAACGAGTTCACCGGATACCGCATCCTCGACGATGCGATGATAGCCGCCCTCGCCGGGGATGTCGTCAGGCAGGTTCGCCTGCGCGGCCCCTTCCTGTCCCTCTCCGAATTTGTCAACCGCCAGCTCTCCTCCGGAAACCTGGCGCTTGCGGGCACACTCCAGGCAGCCCTCGACGAGATCGCGAAAAAAGCGGCAACCAATCCCTACAAGGGCATCACCGCTGTCATTTCCCGCCCCGCAACGGAAGACCCCCCCGGCGACGGCGAGGAATACGCCTTCAAGAAAGCAGCCGTGGGCGAAGGCACATACGGCCTCCCCGGCTGGACGCGGCAGGCGGACATCCTCCGCCCCCTTGCACCCATCCTGACGGTGCGCGACGACACCTTCACGATCCGCGCATACGGCGATGCCCGCGACAACCAGGGCAACGTCCTCGCGAAAGCCGTCTGCGAGGCGACCGTCCGGCGTACCCGCGACTACACCGACCCTTCCGACCCCGCCGATCTGACCACCTATCCCGCCTCGCCGCAGAACCGAAGCTTCGGGCGGCGCCTTGACACCGTCTCCTTCCGCTGGATCCCACCCGATGAAGTCTAACATGTTCATGGAACGCCGCATTTCAATCTGCTCCCTCTGGTTTCTGGTCTCCGCAGTCTCGCCTCTGCCCGCCGCAGAGCGCACCTGCCGGGTGCTGTTCCTGGGAACCGCAGGCAGCGCCCCGGAGAGCCTGCAGCTCTTCGCAGGCAAGGGCTCACAGAAGATCGAGCTGCCCCGCATGAACCTCTCACCGGTTTACACCCTGCCGCCCGGGGACATCACCTTGTTCCTTTTGGAAAACGCCCCGGAAAAACCGGAAGACATCCCCGCAGGCTCCCCCAAAGCCTTCCTCGCCGAGAGCATTTCGGATTTCTACCTGTTCATCTCCGACAACCGCGAAAATGAGGCACTGCCCTTTTCCATGCGCATCATCAAAGCGAACCCCGACAAATTCCGCGACGGACAGCTGCTCTGGTTCAACCTGACCGGGAACCTCATCGCCGGGGAAATCGGCACGCGCAAACTCATGCTCCGGCCGATGGCCCGGCAGATAATGAGGGAACCCGCCAAGGCGACCGGGGACTACCCGGTCGACATCCAATACCGATTGCCGGGGGAAACGGACTCATGGCCGCTGTGCGCTACGAAATGGCTGCACAACCCTTCCGCCCGCATCATCATGCTCATCCTCCCGGAATCCGGAACCCGCATACCGCGCATCATGAGCTTCACCGATTTCCGCGAAAAACCCGCCGAGCAGCCCTCCAGCCAACCGGGTTTGTCGCGGCAGGGACAATAAGGCCGGCGCAATCCGCCCTTGCCTGGGTTCCGTTTCGCAACTTTTATCTCAGCCATCCGGGAGAAACGTCGGAAACCACGCCACCATGCCCCGCCTGATCCAGTTCCGCACCCTCCTCCGGCAACAGGGTGTCACCCTCGGCCTGATCGCCTTCCTAACCGCGGTTTTCCTCGTCCAGACCCTCGTCGGCCATTCGTTCACCGGGCGCTACTGGGCCATCCCTGCGGAGATCGTTTCGGCATGGGACGGCATACGCTCGGGAAATCCCATCCCGGGTGCCTGGGAGCAAATGTTCACCCTTTTCTCCGCGGCCTTGCTGCACGGCGATTTCGGGCACCTTGCAGGAAACATGGTGTTCCTGTGGATCTTCGCCGCCATCGCCAGCGAGCTGCTGGGGGCGCGGGCGGTGATCCCGGTCTTCGTTTTCACCGCCCTCTGCGGCAGCATCTGCCACGTCGCCCTGAATGCGGACTCGCCCATCCCCTCCCTCGGCGCTTCCGGGGCGGTCATGGGCTTCGAGGGGCTCTACCTCGGCATGGCCGTCCGATGGCGCCTGCCGGATCCCCATATCTGGCCCATTGCGAGGCCGGTCGCGCCCGGACGGCTCGCCCTTGTCGGCATTTTCGGGCTGACCATGGATTTCATGGGCTTCATCGGCGGAGAGGTCGGCGTGGCCTACGGCGCCCATCTCGGCGGCTTCATCGGCGGGCTGTTCCTCGGCAGCTTCATCGTACGAATGCCCCGCGTCGCCATGCCAAGGTAGCGCCCGGCATCCCGGCGGAGGCCTGATCCGTTTGCAATTTCCGCAGGAAAGGCTACGTATCGGGATCCCATGAGCTCACAGCTATCATCCCGCCGCGGCTTCCTTCGCGGCTTTGGCGCGGCGGTTTCCCTGCCGGCACTGGAGGCCTTCCGCCCGCTGATGGCGGCCACGCAGACGGCGCGGGCGGTTGGCACAACTGCCAGCGGAGCCCCCCTGCGCATGGCATATCTCTACATCCCCAACGGGGTGAACGTGGCGAAATGGCGCCCCCAGGGAACCGGCTCCGGATACAAGATGGGTGCCTCTTTCGGGGAAATGGAAAAACACCGTCAGGATTTCCAGATCTTCACCGGCTTCGAGCAGCAGAACGCGACCAACGGCGGCGACGGCCCCGGTGATCATGCGCGCGGCACCGCGGCTTTCCTGACCAGCGCCCGCCCGCGCAAGACCGCCGGCTCCGACATCAAGCTGGGCATTTCCGCGGACCAGGTGGCGGCGAACGCGGTTGCCTCGCACACCCGCCTGGCCTCGCTGGAACTCTCCACCGATGGCGTCCGGAAATCCGGCAACTGCGATTCCGGCTACTCCTGCGCCTACCAGTTCAATCTCTCCTGGCGCTCGGAAAACCAGCCGATGACCCCGGAGGCGAACCCCCGCGCCGTCTTCGAGCGGCTCTTCGGCGGCGGCTCCGCGAAGGAACGCAACAACTCCCTTGGCCAGCGGCTTGCCTCCAAGAAATCCGTGCTCGATTTCATCGCACACGATGCCAGGGCCCTGCACCGCCACCTCGGGCGCACGGATCAGCACAAGCTCGACGAATACCTCACCGGAGTCCGCGAGATCGAGAAACAGATCGAGAAGGCCGAGGCGCTCGGAATCCCTGCGGATCCCGGCACACCCGCCCCGGAGGGCAAACCCGACGATTACAGGGATCACCTCCGCATGATGTTCGACATGATGGTGCTGGCCTTCAAAACCGATTCCACCCGCATCTCCAGTTTCCTGATGGCACATGACGGATCGAACCGCTCCTTCGGCGACATCGGCGTGAACGACGGCCACCACAACCTCTCCCACCACCGCGGCAACGAGGACAACCTCCGCAAGATCGCCAAGATCGACGAGTTCTACCTGGAGCAGCTTTCCTACTTCCTGGGGAAAATGAAGTCCACCGAGGACGTGGACGGGAAATCCCTGCTGCACAACTCGATGATCGTCTATGGCGGCTGCATTTCCGACGGCAACAAGCACAACCACGACGACCTGCCCATCATCCTCGCAGGCAACGGCGGGGGCGCATTCCAGCCCGGACGCCACGTCGATCTCGGCGAGAACGTCCCGCTGGCCAACCTCTACCTCCGCATGCTCGACGAGTTCGGCGCCGGCGCGAAACGCTTCGGGGATTCCACCGGCTCGCTGCGCAAGGTCTGATCACAGCCCGCCGGGCCGGGAGATGAACCCGCATTCCAGGCCGAACCTTGCCGCGATCTTTTCCGAAAGAAAACGGACGCCGAAGGTCTCCGTGGCGTAATGGCCGGCGTAGATCACGTTGAGCCCGCGCTCCTCTGCCTCCACGTAGGTCCAGTGGGAGCCCTCGCCGGTGACAAACGCATCCATCCCGGACGCGGCCACCCTGGCGACCTCCGAGCCGGCGCCCCCCGTGATGACCGCGACTTTCCGGATCTCCTCCCCACCCGCCGGGCAGAGAGTGACATCCCGCCCGACAGCCCGCCCCACCGCGGCGGCCAGCTCATCGCGGCTTCTCCCCCAATCGCCCGCCACCCCCATGGGGAAGCCGTCCTTCGGGAAGACCGGAGCTATCCCCTCAAGGCCGATGGCCTGCGCCAGCAGCACGTTGTTTCCGAAAAACGGATGCACATCGAGCGGCAGGTGGGAGGAATAGATCGCCAGGTTCCCATCCATCGCCGCCCTGATCTTCCTGTAAAACGGGCCGGTGAGCGGCTGCACCCCCTGCCAGAAAATCCCGTGGTGGACGAGGAGCAAGCCTCCTCCGGACGAGGACGCCTCCTCGATGACCGCCAGCGAGGCATCCACGGCAGAGAAAATCCGCGCAACCTCCCCGTCATTCGCGAGCTGGAGGCCGTTCATCGCCCCCGGGTAGTCCTTGATCTCGGAAACCCTCAGCTCCGCATCCAGGTGCGCCACGATCTCATCCAGGTTCGCCATGGCTTGATGACTACCCTTTCCGGCTCCAGTTGACAACGCCTTCGGCGAAATCGACCGGCTTTCCCGCGATGAAATCCCCGAGATCCGGCGCGAGCGGCGCCTCCCACGCGACTTCCCCGCCCTGCCAGCTGAGGCCGAGCCGCGCCGCGTGCAGCGCATGGCGGGGAAGGATCAGCTTTTTGGAAAGCCCCGCCGTCCAACCTTTCTCCATCCATTCCAGGTATTCCGAGCCGTCGCCGGAGTAGAGCTTGTCGCCCGCGATGGGGTGGCCGCCCGCCGCAAGATGGACGCGGATCTGGTGCATCCTGCCCGTTTCCGGGAAACACCGCACCAGCGAGAACCTCTCCCCGTCCCTGAGGAAGCGATCTTCCACTAGAAACCTAGTGGAACATTCCTTGCCGCTTTCATGGACGATCTGGCGCACCCAGATCCCGGACGGGGCGATCTCCCCGGCCCGGAGGATCCTGGCATCGCAAGTCCATGCATCCTGCTCCGGCCAGCCTTTCACGATGGCGAGGTATTCCTTATGAGCCTCCCGGCGCTCGAAGATCATGCCAAGCTCGCGGGCGGCTGCGGTGTGCTTGGCGACGAGCACCAGCCCGCTCGTGTCGCGGTCGAGGCGTGTGATGATCCCGAGGCAGGCACCATTCTCGATCTCATAGGCATACAGGTTTTCCAGGCCGCCGAGCAGGGTCGGCTCCGGCTTGTTGTTCGCCGGATGGACGATGAGCGGCGCGGGCTTGTCCACGACCACCCAATCCTCCGTCTCACCGATCACCCGGAAATTGGCGACTACCTGCAGGCTCATCTTCGTGGGATGTTAGCGTCCCGATTCGAAAAAGGCACGCCGCAAACCCGTCCGTGAACGGGCTTGCGGCGTTGATCAAAAATGCTGAATCCCAGCGGACTAGGACTTGTAGCGGAGACGCTTCTTATGGCGGTTCTGCTTCATGCGCTTCTTGCGCTTGTGCTTGTTGATCTTTGTTTTGCGGCGTTTCTTAATGGAGCCCATGGTGTTATGCGGGGTTGGGGTTCAAGGAAATTGGTTACGGGACGAGCTTGTTGAGGGGATACTCGATGATCCCCTCCGCCCCGAGGGACTTGAGGTCGGGGATCATGTCCCTCACGAGGATCTCGTCAATCACGGTTTCAACCGCCACCCAGCCCTCTTCGGAGAGGTGGGAAACGGTCGGACGGCGCAGCGAGGGCAGTTTCGCCAACAGCTCGGAAAGCCGGTCCGAAGGGAGGTTCATCTTCAGCCCCACCTTGTCCCGGGCCAAGAGGGCGGACTTCAGGAGCATGGAAATCCTCTCCATCTTCTCCCGCTTCCATGAATCGGCGGCGGCGGCGGGGCTGGAATAGAAGTGGGGGAATGAGGTCAGCAGGGTGTCGACGATGCGGAGGCGGTTCGCCTTGAGCGAGGATCCGGTCTCGGTGACATCGACGATCGCGTCCACAAGATCGGGCACCTTGACCTCGGTCGCTCCCCAGGAAAACTCAACATCGGCCTTGATCCCGAGCTTGTCGAGATAGCGCTGGGTGATCCCGACACCCTCCGTGGCGATGCGTTTCCCCTCCAGATCCTGCGGCGTTTTAATCGGGGAATTTTCCGGAACGACAAGAACCCAACGCGTCGGGTTCACGGAAGCGCGGGAATATTGGAGCTCCGCGAAATCCACGAGATCCGGGCCGCCCTCGGTGGCCCAGTCGAGGCCGGTGATGCCGCAGTCGATGAATCCCTGCGCCAGATAGCGGCCGATTTCCTGCGCGCGGATCAGGTAGATATCCAGCTCCGGGTCGTTCGAGGTGGGGCGCAATCCCCGCGACGAGACATAGATCTCGTAGCCGGCTTTCCTGAAAAGCTCGACGGTCGGCCCTTCCAGGCTGCCTTTGGGGATGGCGATCTTGAGACTCTTTGACATGCGGCGGTGGAAACCCGCGTCCTGTGCGGGGGCGGCGTTTGTAATCCCGAAACCCGAGGAATCAAGCCAAGTTTTGAAAAAATCCCTTAATGATTACGGATTTCCAGTCCTGGGAACTTTGAAATCGAGAGGCTCACTTTAGTTTAAGCAGCCCACCCCGTTGACATCCGGCCAGCCTTTCCCGAGAGTCAGACATGTTGAAAAAACTCATCCCCGCAATCATCATGCTCACAACCGCAATCTCCCAGGCCGGTGGCGAATTCCGCCACGTCGTCATGTTCAAGTTCAAGGACTCCGCCACTCCCGCGCAGGTGGCGGCGGTCGAAAAAGCCTTCGCCGAGCTACCCTCGAAGATCGATACGATCACCGCCTATGAATGGGGCGTCTCGGAGAGCGTCGAGGGCAAGAACGACGGCCTGACCCACTGCTTCCTCGTCACCTTCAAGGACAAGGCCGGCCTGGAAACCTACATCCCCCACCCCGCCCACCTCGCCTTCAAGGAAATCCTCCTCCCCATCCTCGATAAGGCGCTCGTCTTCGACTACACCGCGAAGTAGCTGCGATCTTCGGCCACCCGCCCCATCTTCCCCCTTGCCTCACCCACCCGCATCGGATTGACTTTGCGGCGATGCAACCCAACCGCTTCCAGCCCCTTCTCTGGGTCATTCCGCTGCTCCCGCTTTGCCTCCATGCACAGGAGGGCGGGCAGATCCTGCCGGAAGGCGCGCCGCCGCCGGTGGATCTCATCCAGCCCGTCCCCGCACCGGAGATCCCTCTCGGCGGGGTGCAGCAAGGCCCGGTGCTGCCGGAAAACCTGAAAATCGACAACCGCGGCGGCAGCATCGTGGGCAATGGGAATGCCATCCGCCTCGGCGGCCCGGTGAAGGTGACGGGCGACAACGGCCTGGAGATCTTCTCCGACCGCGCAATGGTCGACATGAAGGCGAAGACGGTCACCTTCGAGGGCAACGTCTCCGTCTATCAGGGCAACATCCTCCAGCGCGGGGACAGCGCCGTTTACCACTATGAAACCGGCGTCCTCGATGGGGGCGGCCTGAAGGTTTCTGTGGATCCCATCATCCTTGAGGCGGGGAAATTCACCGCGCAATCCGCGGATGGCGAGACCGTTTTCATCGGCGAGAACGCAGGCATCACCACCAACGACGTGGAGGATCCCAACTACTGGATCCGTTCCGACAGAACCACAGTCTATCCCGGCGAGAAAATCACCTTCGAGAACCTCAGGATCTACGCCGGTGACAGGCCGGTGTTCTGGCTGCCCTACCTGAGCCAGCCGCTCAACGCCGCCCTCGGCTACCACTTCGTCCCCGGCGCCCGCTCCAACTGGGGACCCTACTTCCTCAACACCTACGGCATCATGCTCGGCGGCGAGCGCAACCCCCTCACCGGCGAGAACGAGGACGCATGGCTGCTCTCGGAATGGCGCTTCGACATCCGCGCCACACGGGGCGCCGCATTCGGCCTGGACTTGTCCGACATCCGCGAGGAAAACCGCGAGGAAATCTCCGGCCTCAGCCTATACTACCTCTACGATCTCGACCCCCGGGACTCCCGCAACGGACTGCCCCGCTTTGGCGTCAACGAGAACCGCTACCAGCTCCAGCTCCGCCACCGCCAGCCGCTCGATTTCGGTAGCGAAGCGGATTGGCGCCTCGACACCAACCTCACCCTCCTTTCCGACCAATACTACCTGGAGGACTTCGCGCCGGACATCTACCGCACCAACCCCGCACCGGACAACACCCTCGGAATCTACCGCCGCGACGACGAGTCCCTGCTCTCCGCATTCGGCCGCTTCCGCCTCAACGACTTCTACCGCACCGACACCCAGGGGCCGGAAGTCGCCTTCGACCAGGTGCGCAGGCCGCTCTTCGGATCGCCGCTTCTCCACGAGGGGCAGACATCCTTTTCCTTCCGCGGCGTGCAGGCGGCGGATCTCACCCGCAGGAACATCCTCACCCCGCTGCTTGCCCTGCCGCCCGGCGACCCTCTCGTCCCCGGCCTGCTCGCCCAGCTCAACGGCTACGAGCGCACCCTCGTACAGCAGATCCGGGGCTTGCCGCCGCTCGACCCACGCATCCCCGCGCTGCGCGCACAGCTGCTAGACACCGGTTTCCACCGCTTCCACTCGAACCATTCCTTCTCCGTGCCCATCACCTACGGCGATTGGTTCACCCTGACCCCGAGGATAGGCGGCGCATACACCCACTACTCCGCAGTGCAGGGGCCCGCCGGGACGGATGCCCGCTTCATGCTCCACGGCGGCGCGGAGGCGGCGGTGAAAATTTCCAGGAACTACGGGAACCTGCGAGACGAATCCTGGGGCATCGACGGCCTCCTCCACGTGCTCCAGCCCTACGTCAACTGGTCGGTCACGGGCGTCGATGAGCTCGACAGGGACTATCCGAAGATCGACCGGCTGACATTCACCACCCGCCCGCGCCCGCTCGATCCCTCAAACTTCACCGCGATCGATGAGTTCGAGAGCTGGAACATCCTCCGTTTCGGCACCCGCAACCACCTCATCACCCACCGCGACGGCCAATCCCACGAATGGCTCTACATGGACACCTACATCGACAGGTACATCGACGATCCGGAGGGCAACCGCGATTGGTCCAACCTCTACAACGATATCCGCTGGCAGCCGCTGCCATGGCTGGGCGCGGATCTCGAGACGCAGCTCCCGCTCCTCGGCGGCGGTTCAGGCTTCTCGGAAATCAACACCCGCCTCCGTTTCATGCCTTTCGAGGACATGGAGGTCTCCCTGGGCTACCGCCATCTCAACAGCCACCCGGTGCTGCTGGATTCCGACCGCATCGAGCTGGGCACCTACCTGCGCCTCAGCGAGAACTGGGGAGCCGGCACGCTACATATCTTCGAGATGGACGATGGTGTCCTGGAGGCGCAGCAATACACCCTGCACCACGATTTCGGGAACTGGGTCATCGGCATGGGACTCACCCACCGCGACAACCGCTTCCGCGACGAGTTCGGCATCATGTTCAGCCTCACGCTGAAAGATTTCCCCTCCGCCTCCTTGCCTTTCAGCCTTGATGCGGAATAGTCACCGCGCCATGCCAATCACGACAGCCGACCTTCTCTCCGCCCTCCGTTTCCGCTACGCCACCAAGGCCTTCGATCCCACCCGGAAAATCCCGGCGGACACCTGGGCGGCCATCGAGACCTCGCTCACCCTCACCCCCTCCTCCTTCGGCCTCCAGCCGTGGAAGTTCCTGGTCGTGGATTGCCCGGAAACCCGGGAAAAACTCAAGGCTGCCTCGTGGGGCCAACCCCAGCTCACGGATGCATCCCACCTCGTGGTACTCACGGCCCGCACCGATCTTTCCCAGGCGGACATTGATGCATGGGTCTCGCGCCTTTCCGAAGTCCAGGGCACGCCCGTGGAAGCCCTCGCCGGGCTATCCGGCATGATCGCCTCCTTCACGGGTGCCATGGACGCCACCGCGAAGCAGGCATGGAACACCCGCCAGGTCTACATCGCATTGGGGCAGCTCATGGCTTCCGCCGCCGTCCTCGGCATCGACACCTGCCCGCTGGAGGGGATCTCGCCGGCGGACTACGATGAGATCCTCCGGCTGGAAGGCAGCGGCTACGCCACCGCCGTCGCCTGCGCCCTCGGCTACCGCTCCGCGGATGACAAGTATGCCGCCATGCCCAAGGCACGCTTCCCCGAGGATGCGCTCATCGCTCACGTCTAGCCGAGGGGAGCCGTGGTCCGGAAATCCATGCCTTGCGCCCGCTGGGGAGGGCAAGGGATGTTCGCCACGCAGGTCGCCGATTCCTAGATCGAGGCCCCTTTCCCCAGCACCTTCATTGCGGCGCTGTGGCCGGGGATGCCGCTGACAGCCCCGCCGCGGACGGCCGATGAGCCGCAGAGAAAAACATTGGGGTGCGCCGTTTCCACACCCCATAGCTCCGCCTCCGCCTCCTCCCCAACGAAGGGCCAGGTGAGATCGCCGTGGAAAATGTTGCCCTTGGGCAGGTGGATCTTTTCCTCAAGGTCCACCGCGCTCATCGCCTCGATGCATGGCCTGCCGTCCGCATCCTCCGCAAGGCAGCTTTCCAGCGGCTCGGCGAGGAATTGGTCCACCCCCGCGATGTATCTCCGCAGCGCCTCCGCGCGCATGGCCGCGTTGTTATCCCTGAAAAGCGAATACGGCATGTCCAAGCCGAAGAGCGTGAGCGTGTGGTAGCCCTTCCTGGCCAGATCCTCCGAAAGGATGGAGGGATCCGTCAGGGTGTGGCAGTAGATCTCGCCCGGCGGCCTTGCCGGCAGGATCCCCGCGGCACTCTGCGCATGGCTGGCCATCATCTGCGCGTAGCCCTCGTCGATGTGCACCGTCCCCGCAAACGCCTCCTCGGGCGCATGCACGCTGTCCCGCAGCTTCGGCAGACGTTTCAGCAGCATGTTGACCTTGAACGCGGTGCCCTCCACATCGTCCCCGGCCGCCGCAGTGCCGGTCAAACCCGCCAGGACATCCGCCGAGGCGTTGCAGAGCACATGGCGCGCATCCACCTCCACCCCGCCATCCTCGGTCTCAAACGCCACCACGCTCAGCTTCGCACCCGGATCGATCCGGGTCGCCCGCGCACCGGCGGCGACCGTCACCTTGCCGGTGGCCAGCGCCGCGTCGCGAAGCCCGCCGATGAGCGCGCCCATGCCGCCCACCGGCACCTGCCACTCGCCGGTGCCGCCGCCGATGATGTGGTAGAGGAAACAGCGGTTCTGGAGCAACGAGGGATCATGCGGGAAACCCGCCACGCCGATGCGTGCGTCGGTGAAGACAAGGCCGCGCACGAGGTCATCGGAAATGAGCTCCTCGATCAGTTTTCCGAGCGGCTCCTCGATGATGGCCTGCCATGCCTCCAGCCCGGCGCCCTTCAGCCGGGAGCGCATCGCATCCCGCGAGACCAGCGGCTCCAGCATGCTTGGCCACAGCACCCGTGCCAGCTCCGCCTGCATTTCCTGGAGCCTGAGGTAGCCCCGGTAATCCCCATCCCCGCCCGTCAGCGCCGCAAAGGCATCGCGATTCCATGCCTCCGCACCCTCGCCGTTGCGCAGCAACAGCTCGCGGAAACCACCGCCCGCCAGCGAGGGCGTCCACGAGGCCGTCGCGCGCCGCTTGCTGCCGAAGGCGATGCCAAGATCGTCCAGGATTTTCCGTGGGAACAGGCTGACGAGATACGAGTAGGCGGAGAGCCGCGCATCCATGCCTTTGAAAACCCGCTCCGAGCGCGTCGCCCCGCCGATCTCGGCGTTGCGCTCCAGCACCAGCACGGACAGGCCCGCCTGCGCCAGGTAGCACGCCGCCACCATTCCGTTGTGCCCGGAGCCGATGATCACCGCGTCGTAGCGCGTCTGGAACGATGTTGCCATGCCGGGAGGATGGCCTGCCCCGGCTCCGGGGTGCAATGCGAATGGCGGGGCTTTGGTCTAGAAATACGTGCGGAATGCCAGCGAGTAGGTGAAGGCGTCCATATCCCCGGCGGGGGTGTTCAGCGTCGAGTATTCGATTCCGGCCATGATCTTGGCGTTGTCCCCGCAGATCAGGTAGTTGAGTCCGGCATAGAGCGTGTGCAGCTCGTCGCCGCGCCCGCCGCCGTCGTTCACCAGCGGATTGTCATGCTGGGAGCGGACGTAGCGGCTGTTGGTGCGGATCCCCTGATCCCTCTGTGACCCGGCATACTGGTATTGGAACACCGCCTGAAGCTTGTCCTCCATGATCCAATACCACGGCATCACCACCAGGCCGTGGAACGATCCGCCGCGGGCCGGGTTCAAGCCGTTGTTTTCCCCTACAACCAGCGTGGCCAGCGTTCCGAAGCGCCCGTCGTCATAGATCGCGTTGAGCGCCGTCGCCCAATCGTACCCAAGGTAATCGTCCGCACCGGATTGGTCGTTCTGGACGAAATCCAGGACAAAGCGCAGCTCTTCGCTATGCTGGTATGCTCCGGAAAAATAATAGGCCTGGCCATCGTTCCAGCCGCCGATGAATTCGGAATCATCCTCGCCGCTGAAGATTCCGAGCGTCGCGGACCACGCACCCACGCTCCCGTTGAGCGTAAGCCCGGTCGCACGGTTCGGACTTCCATAGAGCTTGTTGGCGATCGCCGAGCGCTCGATGGTGTAGATCTCCTTTGAGGACATGTGGACTTCCTCCGTCATGTTGAACTTGTGACGCCCGTATTGGACATCGAGCGTATCGAAGGCATCCACGCCAAAGGCTTTCTTGATGTTGAAATTGACGTATGCCTCGTCGAAATCCTCATACGGCCAGTCGAGGCCGCCGCCTGCGGGGTTGTTGCGGTTGTCGCTCACCGCGTTGATGCCGATCTTCGCGGTGAAATACCGCAGGAATTCCGTCTTCGTCTCGATGCGCACCCGGCGGTAGTCGTCATAGGTGTCGGTGAAATCGCGCCCGTTGACGTCCTGGCCGTCCACGTAGGCGGTCTGGTATTGGAAGCGCGCGCCGATGTTGAAGGACTGGAGGAAGGGATTCTCCGCGTTTTTGTAGATCGTGCCGGGCTTGCTCTGGAGCCATGAGCACCAGTCGCCGGGGTTGCTTGCGGGGGCTTCTGCCAAGGGGCTTGCGGGGCCTGCGGTGGCGATGGCCGGCAGGCCGATGGCGAGTCCCAGGACGATTGCGTTTTTGAGTGTGTTTTTCATTGTTGTGTGTCGGTTCTGTCACGCGACGGCGGGCACTTAAGTGACGGGAACGTGACAATTGGAGCCTCTTTGTGTGACAAGTATGTCACATACCGGGCAAAGCACCGGATCTCAAGCCCCTGTTTGCCGCCAAGGCCATTACTCTGACCACGATGTTCCGCGCGCAACCAAAATCAGCTTTGTGACAAACCTGTCACAATTCCCCTTTTGCCAATGTGACGGAATCCCATGCTAGCTCTCGTCCGTGACGAAACACGCGCCACGAACCACCACAAACACCATGAAATCGAAAGCAATCCGCCTCGCCGCCACCATCCTTGCGGCCACCCCTGCCTTCGCGCAGGAATCCCACATCGATGCCTCCATGCCCTCCTACGCGCCGGTCAGCGGCGTTTCCGGGAACCTGAACTCGATCGGCTCGGACACCCTCAACAACCTCATGACCCTATGGGCGGAAGGTTTCAAAAAGGCCTACCCGAACGTCAACATCCAGATCGAGGGCAAGGGCAGCTCGACCGCACCGCCGGCGCTCATCGAGGGCACCGCACAGCTCGGCCCGATGTCGCGGGAGATGAAAGCGGAGGAGATCGATGCCTTCGAGAAAAAATACGGCTACAAGCCCACGGCGGTGAACCTGGCGATCGACGCGCTCGCCGTCTTCGCCCACAAGGACAACCCGATCAAGGGCCTGAGCATGGCGCAGGTGGACTCGATTTTCTCCTCCACCCGCAAGAAGGGCGGCGATGACATCAGCGATTGGGGCCAGCTCGGCCTGGATGCATGGAAAGGCCGCGCGATCTCGCTCTTCGGGCGCAACTCCGCCTCCGGCACCTACGGCTTCTTCCAGGAGCACGCGCTTGCCAAGGGCGATTTCAAATCATCCGTGAAAGAGCAGCCGGGCTCCTCGGCGGTCGTCCAGGGGATCGGCGGCGATCTCTACGCGCTCGGCTACTCCGGCATCGGCTACAGGACATCCGGCGTCCGCCCCCTGCCCATCGCGTCGGAGGGCTCCGAGTTCTTCGAGGCAACCTACGACAACGCCCTTTCCGGCGATTACCCGATGGCCCGTTTCCTCATCGCCTATGTGAACAAGAAACCCGGCGAGCCGCTCGACAAGCTGACCCTCGAATTCCTGAGATACGTCCTCTCCAAGGAAGGCCAGATGATCGTCGAAAAGGACGGTTACTACCCGATGCCCGCCGAGCTGGCTGCGGAAACCGCCGCCGCGCTCGCCAAGTAAGGTGGCGGAAGCGTCACACTAGCGCAGACACAAGGCTTGCCAGTCAGGGAGGGGGAAAACTAGATTTCCTCCTCCTTTTCATGCCCTCCCGATGACCCCCGAAGAAACCCAACTCCCGGACCCGAAGCGATTCGAGGTTTCCCGGGCGACCCTCTGGTTCGACCGCTTCATGGGCTGGGCGATCCGTTTCGGCGGGATCGCTGTGATCCTGGCGGTGTTCGGGATCTTCTGGTTCATCGGCAAGGAGGTCGTGCCGCTGTTCAGACCGGGCGAGGTGGTCGAAAGCACGGAGGTCTCTGCGGACGTTGCGCCGCTCATCCTCGGCGTGGACGAATGGGGCGATATGCCGTTTTTCTACTCCGGCGGGCAGACGGTGGTGTTCGTGGACGGGCAAAGCGGGCAACGCAGCGAGATCCAGGTGCCGGGGCTGGAGGGGCTCACCGTGACGGCGAGTTCCTACGATCCGGTCAACCGCCGCGTCGCCCTCGGCCTTGGGGACGGGCGGGTCGGCTCATTCATAGTCGGCTATGAAAGGGTTTTCGAAAACGGCGAGGCGAAGGGCGTGAAGCCATCCGTCACCGCCGAGCCATGGTTTGAGCTGAAGGCCGGTGAGGGGGCCGTGACAGGGATCGCATACGGGGATGACGGCACATCGCGCGTCGTCGCGGCGAAGCGCGGAACCGGCGAGGCAAGGACGGTGGAGGTCCTGCGGCTCGGGATGAAGGGCGGCCTCATCGGCGGCAAGACACTCAAGCTGCTTGCGGAGGTGGATGTCTCCTCGGAAATCGAAGGCGATGTGGTGATGCTGCGCGCCTCGCAGAACGGAAGCATGGTGCTGGCCGCGAACGCCGAGGGCGAGGTGACCTACCTGCTCGCAGACTCCGCCGGCGTGACGAGGCGCCAGGTTTTCAGCCCCTTCGGGGGCGGCGGCCTGGCCGAGATGGATTTCCTTTTCGGCGGCGTTTCCGTGATCCTGACCGCCACCGATGGCCGCCAGGAACAGTGGAGCCTGTTCCGGAAAAGCGACGATGCGGAACGGCTCTTCGGCATGACCAAGGACTTTCCCAACCTCGGCCCGGGCGAGAAGGTTTTTGCGAAAAGCCAGCGCAACCGCACCTTCCTGACAGGTGCCGGGAAATCGCTCTCCATCCGCCACAGCACCTCGGGTGCCGTCCGCTGGGAAGGTGAGGCGGAATTCGCCCCCGCTGCCGCCATCCTCGATGCGAAGGGCGAGTCTTTCTGGATCGCCTCCGCAGGCGGTGAGGCGCGGAAGTTCGAGGTGAAGGATCACCACCCGGATGCGGGATTGGAGGCGTTCTTCGGAAAAGTCTGGTACGAGGGCGGCGACGGCCCGGTGTACCAATGGCAGTCCACCGGCGGCACCGGCGACTTCGAGGCCAAGCTCTCCCTGGTGCCGCTCATCTTCGGCTCGCTCAAGGGAACCGCCTACGCCCTGCTGTTCTCGGTGCCCATAGCCCTGCTCGCCGCCGTTTTCTCCGCCGCTTTCCTGCCGCCGGATGTGAAGCGCTTCGTCAAGCCTACCATGGAGATCATGTCCTCGCTGCCCTCCGTGGTGCTCGGCTTCCTCGCCGGGCTGTGGCTTGCGCCCATCCTGGAAAACCGCGTCCCATCGGTGCTCATGCTGGTGATCTTCATCCCCGCCGCCGCACTGCTGGTCGGTTATGCCTGGTGCCGCATGCCGCTCGCCTTCCGCAACCGCTTCGAGGGCGGCGCGGAATGGGTGATCGTCGTCCCCTTCCTCGCCCTCGCCGCCTTCGCAGGCTGGTCGCTTGGGCCGGTCATCGAGCGGGTTTTCTTCATCTACACGGATCCGGCCAGCGGGGCGAAGATCGCCGATTTCACGCTATGGTGGCCGCAGGCGACAGGCACGCGCTTCGAGCAGCGCAACTCGCTGGTGCTCGGCTTCATCATGGGCTTCGCCGTCATCCCCGTGATTTTCACCATCGCCGAGGACGCCCTCTCCAATGTCCCGAAGAACCTGACGGCAGCAGCAGCAGCCCTCGGAGCGAACCGCTGGCAGGTGGTCTGGACGGTCATGCTGCCCGTTGCATCCTCCGGGATTTTCTCCGCGCTGATGATCGGTTTCGGGCGCGCTGTCGGGGAAACGATGATCATGGTGATGGCCACCGGCAACACCCCCATCATGGAGTGGAATATCTTCAACGGGATGCGCACGCTCGCCGCAAACATCGCCGTGGAACTGCCCGAGGCTCCCGTCGGCTCCACCCACTACCGCACGCTGTTCCTGGGCGCGGTCGTCCTTTTCGCCATGACCTTCGTGATGAACACCATCGCCGAGATCCTCCGCCAGCGCCTCCGCGAGAAAAACAAGCTTGTCTGACAGATGACCGCAATGCCTTCACGAAAACAGTTCGCCACGACCGGAAGGTCGCGCAAGGGCGAGCCTTTGGTATGGCTCACCGCCGCCGGGCTTGCCATCGGCGTGACCATGGCGCTGGGGCTTTTCCTTCTCATCCTTGTCAAGGGCGCGGCATCCTTCTGGCCCAAGCGCATCGAGCTTTTCGAGATCCGGAAAGGCGACACCACCGAGCTCATCGCGGGATTCGAGACCCAGTCGCGCACCCGCAAGGATGCGGATGGGAAAGAGGTGCGGGAGATCCAGGTCTTCCGCGGCAACAAGGATTTCAGCAACGACACCTTCCTCTACATCGATGCCCGGGACATCGTTTCGCGCAGCCTCCCGGAGGACGGCATCCTCATCGAGCGTCTCACCTACGGCCCTGCGATCGGGGAGCCGGTGGCGCTTTTGGTGGACGGCGAACGCATCGGCGCAGACGATGGGGCATTCCGCGAAGCCCTCGGCTCCGTCATCGGCAAAAGCGGCGAGACCCGCGAAAAGGTTCTCCACATCGAGCGCAAGCAGATTGGGAAAATCAGCCTGGCGATGGAAGAGCTGTCACGTGCGGAAAAGGCCGGGCGGATGACGCCGGAAGCGGCTGCGGGGGAACGCGCCGCGCTCCAGGCGGAGTTCGACAAGCTCAAGGCAAAGGCCTCCGAGCTCGATGAATCCATGGCCGCCAACAGCCTGATCTACAAGATCTCTGATGGCCGTGAAAAGACCCTCCCTTCCGACCAGTTGCTCGGCGTCTTCTCGCCGAACCGCACCGGATTTTTCGGACGCCTCGGGGAAAGCCTGAGGCGCGCATGGCATTTCCTCGTCGAGGAACCCCGCGAGGCGAACACCGAGGGCGGCGTCTTCCCGGCCATCTTCGGAACCGTGGTGATGACCCTGGTGATGAGTTTCTTCGTCACCCCCTTCGGCGTCATCGCCGCCATCTACCTGCGCGAATATGCCAAGCAGGGCGCGATGGTCCGCATCGTCCGCATCTGCGTGAACAACCTCGCTGGCGTGCCGTCCATCGTCTTCGGCGTCTTCGGCCTCGCGTTCTTCGTATATTTCGTCGGCGCGAACATCGACCAGACCTTCTTTTCCGAGAAACTCCCCACCCCCACCTTCGGCACTCCGGGCATCCTCTGGGCATCGCTGACACTTGCGCTGCTCACCCTGCCCGTTGTCATCGTCGCCACCGAGGAAGCCCTCTCCGCCGTCCCGCGCGGCGTCCGCGAGGCCGCCCTCGCCTGCGGCGCATCCAAGTGGCAGGCGATCCAGCGCGTCGTGCTTCCCGCCTCGCTCCCCGGCATCCTCACCGGGGTCATCCTCGCCATGGCGCGCGGCGCGGGCGAGGTCGCACCGCTCATGCTCGTCGGCGTGGTGAAGCTCGCCCCGTCACTCCCCATCGACGATGTCGCACCCTTCATCCACGCCGAGCGCAAGTTCATGCACCTCGGCTTCCACATCTATGACCTCGGCTTCCAATCGCCCGATGCCGAGGCCGCCAAGCCCATGGTCTACGCCACCGCACTGCTGCTCATCATCGTCGTCGTCACCCTCAACCTCACCGCAATCACCATCCGCAACCGCCTCAGGAAACGCTACGCCGTTTCAAGCTTCTGAGGAATTCCGGCCGCAGAGACACGGAGACCGCAGGGCGATTTCCATGAATTTCCCAAACCACGAAAACCGTGCCTCTGTGGCCAAACCCCTTCATTCGCGAAAATTAGCGTTCATTCACGGTTAGAAATCCACCATGCCCCCAGCCCAGAAAACACCCCGCCCGGATTTCATCCGCATCGAGGACTTCAGCTTCCACTACGGCGCGAAGCAGGCGATCTTCCGCATCGACATGGCGATCCCGGAAAACGAGGTCACCGCCCTCATCGGCCCTTCGGGCTGCGGGAAATCGACCTTGCTGCGGAACATGAACCGCATGAACGACCTCATCGACGGCGTCCGCCACGAAGGCGACATCCGCCTCGACGGCACCAGCCTCTACGATCCCTCCGTGGAAGTGATTTCCCTGCGCAAGCGCGTCGGCATGGTGTTCCAGAAATACAACCCCTTCGCGAAGTCGATCTACGAAAACGTCGTCTTCAGCCTGCGCGTCGCCGGCCGCAGCGGCAAACGCGAGCTCGATGAAACCGTCGAGCGCTCGCTCACGGAAGCCGCCCTGTGGGACGAGGTGAAAGACCGCCTCCACGAAAGCGCCTTCGGCCTCTCCGGCGGCCAGCAGCAGCGCCTCTGCATCGCCCGCGCCATCGCAAACCGCCCGGAAATCCTGCTCATGGACGAGCCCTGCGCCGCGCTCGATCCGCTCGCCACCCTCAAGATCGAGGAGCTCATCACCAAGCTCAAGAGCCGCTACACGATCGTCATCGTCACCCACAACATGGAGCAGGCCACCCGCTGCTCCGACCGCACCGCCTTCCTCTACATGGGCAAGCTCATCGAATACGGCAAGACCATGCAGATCTTCGAAAGCCCGCGCCATGAGCAGACGGAAGCCTACATCACCGGGAGGTTCAGCTGAAATGAGCGCCACCGACCAGACAACCGCCATCCTCTGCTCCGGGGTCGATTTCTCCTACGGGAAATCTCGCGCCATCAAGGACATCAGCATGGAAATCGCCCGCAACGAGGTCACCGCTTTCATCGGCCCCTCGGGCTGCGGGAAATCGACCCTGCTGCGCTGCTTCAACCGCATGAACGATTTCATCCCCGGCGCGAAGGTCACCAAGGGCACCATCGAGATCGAGGGCATCGAGATCCACGACCCCGAGGTCGATGGAGTGGAGCTGCGCCGCCGCGTCGGCATGGTGTTCCAGAAATCAAATCCCTTCCCCCGCACCATCTACGAGAACGTCGCCTACGGCCCGCGCATCCTGGGCGAGAAAAACAAGGGCGCGCTCGATGCCACCGTCGAGAAAGCGCTGCGCGGTGCCGCCCTCTGGGACGAGGTGAAAGACCGCCTCAACGAGAGCGCCTTCAGCCTCTCCGGCGGGCAGCAACAACGCCTCTGCATCGCGCGCACCTGCGCCGTCGAGCCTTCCGTCATCCTCATGGACGAGCCATGCTCCGCACTCGATCCCATCGCCACCGCCCGCGTCGAGGAACTCATCCACGGCCTCAAGGCGGACTACACCATCGTCATCGTAACCCACAACATGCAGCAGGCCGCCCGCGTCTCCGACAAGACCGCTTTCTTCTATCTCGGCGAGCTGATTGAATACGGTGCCACCGCCCGTATGTTCTCCAACCCGCGGGTCAAGCAGACCGAGGAATACATCACCGGCAGGTTCGGTTAACCGCAAAAGAAATGAACAGCTCACCACACATACTCAGGGACTTCGACGCCGCCATCTCCACCCTCAAGGGAGAGGTGCTCAAAATGGCCGCCAAATCCCGCCACAACCTAGAGCGCGCGGTGCAGTCGCTCATGGAGCGCAACCTGGAGCTCGCCAACTCCGTCATCGCGGAAGACGACGATGTCGATGAGCTCGAGCGCGTCATCGACCAGCTCGGTATGGACATCCTGGTGAAGTACCACCCCCTCGCCACCGACCTCCGGCTCGTCGTTTCATCGATGAAGATCTCCATGAACCTGGAGCGCATCTCCGACCACTCCGTGAACATCGCCAAGCGCGCCAAGAAAATCATGGCCGCACCTGAGCTCGGCGATGTGAACCTCATCGAGCCGCTCTACACGCTCGCCGACCATCTCCTGCGCGACGCCATTTCCGCTTACAGCGACGGCAACGCCACCCTCGGCGCCTCCCTTCACGCCCGCGACAAGGAGCTCGACCGCATGGACAAGGCCGCCACCGCCCAGTTCGGCTCCCGCATCGAGGGGACGGAGGGGCGCAGCCAGGAATACCTCCACCTCATCTTCATCATCCGCTCCCTCGAGCGCGTCGGCGACCTGGCCTCGAACATCGGCGAGGATGCCGTTTACCTCGAGCACGCCAAGGATCTCCGCCACCTCAGCAAGGGCGACCGCGAGATCCAGCCAGACGAGTGAAGCGTCCCGCCGCCTTGCGCCTCAGGCTTCCTTCCCGAGGATCACGATGCGGTTGCTGTTGGTGCCTTTCCGGTTGTTGGAGACACCCCAGCAGTTTGCCGTCTTTGTGAAATCCTGGGAGTTGATCATGATGCACTCCGGAACAAGCCCCGCCTCGCAGCCCGCTTTGACCACCTCGTTCTCGAGCGACAACAGTCCCCCGCGCACCTCGCCGACCTCAAAGGCAACGACACCGCCGGGCTGGAGCACACGCTTCAGCTCCCTGAACACGTCCGTCATCCGGGCTGCCCAGGCTTCGAGCGACCTGATCTGCCAGATCCGCCCCGGATCGGCCTCAAGTTCGCAGAACCACATCCGCAGCCAGTTGTCTCCAACGTAGTCCACCGCATCCAGGAACGGGGGCGAAGTGACCACCAGCTTCACCGAATCGCCGGGAATCGCAGGTGTCGAATCGGCGGAGGAACAGACGATCCCAAAGCCATCGCGGCCGTAGTTTTCCGGCAGCGGATGACGGAGCAGCCGCTTGGTCTTCCTCAGTATCAGCGCCTTGGTGTCGCGGTATTCGGGGACTTGCCGCCTTTTCTCGTTGATGCGGCGCTGGGCGGCCAGGGAGGTAGCCTGGTTGGGAGGCAGGGTGTACACCGAAAAGAATCCCTTGGAGTGCCCGGTAAGCCGGTTGCAGGCAACCATCTGGATCCATGCATCCGCCTGGTCAAAGGTGCCCTCTTGTTTCCGAATGCGGAAATACGAGCGCCATCCATAGAGTTCGCCCAGCGTCTCGGAAGAGAAAAAAACGAGAAGATCGGGATCCATTTCCCCGGGATCCGGCAAGCGAATTTCCGCCAGCCGAGCCTCGACCATCGCCGCCGTCGGGGGCTTGAGGCGCGGCGCGGCAAGAACCCCGGAAAGCGGGTTCACATCGTTTCCGACCACCCGGCATCCCCTCAGCTGCGCTTCGACAAGCGTCGTTCCCCTGCCCATGAACGGATCATAGACAAGGTCGCCCGGATTGCAGAAACGCCCGATGAAAAAACCCGGGAGCTGCGGCTTGTAGCAGGCGCGGTATGAGACCTCGTGCAAGGAGTGCCCGTCCCTTTGCTTGGAGGTCCAGAACTCGTTCCCGTACACCGGCACCCGCAATTCCCCAAAATGCCTTTCCTCCGTCTCCGTGGCACGCCCGAACCCGACAAACGAACGCAGCTCGCCATGCAGTTCGCCCGGATCTCCCAAAATCCTCCCATTGTCGCTATCAGCCATGACAAATCACTTTTCCCGTGAGGCACATCCAACGGAAGATGGTGACCCGCTGGACGATATCGCCTTCGGATCCAAGCTAGCCGGGCGTCCTTGCAAGTCGAGACGAATGCCGGGAATCGAGTGCCGGCGCCCCGTTTCCCCCTATCCGCCGGCCTGCAGATCCCCGAGCGGCACCGGATGGCTGAGGAAGGCCTCGCCTTCGCCGTTGAGGATCTCCAGTTGCAAGACCGACTTCTCCCAGTCGATGACGAGGCCGCCGAAATTCAGGGACTTGATCAAGGATGAGCCGATTTGCTCAGGGCCAGGCTGTGTTTTGCCCGCATGGCCATGGATCTGGTCCATGCCACTCGCCGTTATGTCATGGAATGGATAGGCCGTGTCGGTGGTTTTGAAAATCTCACCGAAGTGCATGTCGCCACTGATGAAGACCACGCCCGCGGCCTTGGTGGATCCGATCAGATCGAAAAGGCGCTGGCGCTCGGTGGGATGGTGCCCCCACATCTCCCAGTTCTTGCCGTTCCCGTTGAGCTTGATCACCTGCACGCCGGAGCAAATCACCCGCACCTTGGCCGGACGCTCCAGCACCTCCCCCAGCCAGGCCCACTGCGCCTCGCCGAGGTAACTGCCCTTCTCAGCCGGATTGGCCTGATCGAGATGCCACCTGCCATCCAGCAGGATGACCTGCACCCGCTGGCCGGCGGATCCGTATTCCACGGCCCGGTAAATGCCCTCCCTGTGCCAGAAAGCCGACTTTTCAGGAACCCGCCAGAATTTCCCGAAAGCCAGCTTCGATGGCTCCTTGAGCGGATAGGTCATGCCGGAATTGTCCGCACCGTAATCGTGGTCGTCCCAGATCGCGAGTTGCGGGCAGGTGTCACTGAGTTTCTGGAAGCGCGGGTTCGCCCCCAACCGGCCGTAGAGCTCATCGAAGCGGGCCGGCTGATCCAGGGTGTCGGCGTAGATGTTGTCCCCGAGCCAAATGAACAGGTCGGGCTTGTAGGCGAGGACCTTATCGAGGATTTGAGCGCCATCCGGCTTCCTCAGGCAGGAGCCGAAGGCGATCCGGCCGACGGCATGATCCGCCTGGATCTCGGCCACCTGATCGCGCCCGGCGAAGAGCGTCGCAGGCAGGCAGCAGCATAGAAATGCCATCATTGGCCATGGGAAGTGATGTCGCATCGGGATATGGTTCGGCTGCAAAGGCAGCCCCCAAGCATCGAAAACACTGCGCGAAGGATCAAGCCATAGATGACCCATGAACTCGGTGGCTTGCTTAGCGCGGTTCCCATCCATCGGAACATACGCCGCGAAAACCCGGGCCGCCGTATTTTCGGCCTTTGCCGGATCGCCTCCCATGCCCCATAAACGGCGTGGCGATGAAGTCGGTTCTGGAAACGATCAATGGGGGTGCGGAGTATCTGGCGAAACGCGGGGTCGCCGAACCGCGGCGCAACATGGAGCACCTGCTCGCCCACCGTCTCGGCTGCACGCGTATGCAGCTCTACACCCAGTTCGACAGGCCGCTGGAGGAGGAGGATCTCGCCCCCCTGCGCGATCTGCTGAAACGCCGCGGCGAGGGCGTCCCGCTCCAGCACATCCTCGGCACGGTCGGCTTCCATGGCCGGGATTTCCTCTGCGACAAACGTGGCCTCATCCCCCGCCCCGAGACCGAGGAACTGGTGGAAATGGCCCTCGCCAATCTTCCCCGGCGTCCCCTGGAAATCCTCGACATGGGCTGCGGCTCCGGGGTGCTCGGCCTGACGATCGCCGCCGAACGGCCGGAGTCCCGCGTGACACTGGCCGATGTTTCGCCGGATGCCCTTTCACTCGCCCGCGAAAACGCCGCACGGATGGGCTTGGGAAACGTTTCCTTCGTGGAAAGCGATCTTTTCGGTAAAATCACCGGCAGCTTCCATCTCATCGCCGCGAACCTTCCCTACGTCCCCGCCGGCGAGGCCGCCGGATTGGCCCGCGAGCTGGCGCACGATCCCGCGCTCGCGCTGTTTTCCGGGGCGGACGGATTGGACCTGTTGAAAAGGTTTGTCCCGGATTCCATCGGTTTCCTTGAGCCCGGCGGCCTCGTCGCCCTGGAAATTGGCCACGATCAGGCTTCACAGGTGCTCGGGTTGTTGGAAAGCTGCGGCTTCACGGACATCAGCGTCCGCACGGATCTCAGCGGGATCGCCCGTTTCCCATTTGCGAAAAAACCATAACAGAAAACAAAAAGCATGGATAAACTCGTCGTCCACGGCGGCTCCACGATCAAGGGAGCCGTCAACATTTCCGGCTCCAAGAACGCCTCGCTGCCCATCCTCGCCGCCGCCATCCTCACCGGCGAGGACTGCATCATCCGCCGCGTGCCGGACGTCTCGGACACGAACTACATGATCCAGATCCTCAGCGCCCTCGGCGCGGATGTGGAGCGCTCCTCCGGCACCGTCCGCATCACCTGTGCCGACATCGCGGAGGAAGCCCCCTACGAACTCGTCCGCCGCATGCGCGCCTCCATCTGCGTCATGGGCCCGCTGCTCGCCCGGAAAGGCCGGGCCGTGGTCTCGCTGCCGGGCGGTTGCGTGATCGGCGACAGGCCGGTGGATCTCCATCTGAAAGGGATGCAGGCGCTCGGCGCGAAGATCGAGTTCGAGGCCGGGAACATCATCCTCACCGCCCCGGATGGGTTGAAAGGCGCGGAAATGGATCTCCGCGGCGAAAGCGGCCCAACCGTCCTCGGCACCGACAACGTGATGATGGCCGCGACGCTGGCCGAGGGCGTCACCGTCATCGAATCCGCCGCCGCCGAGCCGGAGGTGCTGGATCTCGCGAATTTCCTCAACGCCATGGGCGCGAAGATCACCGGCGCTGGCACCAGGCGCATAGTGATCGAGGGGGTCAAGGAACTCAAAGGCGTGGAGCACACGGTGATACCCGATCGCATCGAGGCGGGAACCTTCATGGCCGCCGCCGCGCTGGCCGGCGAGGGCGTCACCCTGAACCGCGTCAACCGCGCCCACCTCAAGGCGATCACCGAGGCCATCGTGAAATCCGGCCACAAGGTCGAGTTCAACGAGGCGGGGGATTCCTGCTTCATCGAGCGCGGGGAAACCCTCCAAGGCGTCGATCTCAACACGGCCCCCTTCCCCGGCTACCCGACGGACATGCAGGCGCAGATGACCGCCCTGCTCGCCACCACCCCCGGGATCAGCGTCATCAAGGACAGCATTTTCCCGCAACGCTTCATGCACTGCGCCGAACTGAAGCGGATGGGCGCCGACATCAAAATGGACCACGGCACCGCCATTGTCCGTGGAGTGACCCAGCTCTCCGCAGCCCCGGTGATGGCCTCGGATCTCCGCGCGTCCGCCGCCCTTGTCCTCGCCGCCCTGCGCGCAAAAGGCAGCACGGAAATCTCCCGCCTCTACCACATCGACCGCGGCTACGAGCACATCGACGAGAAACTCCTCACCCTCGGCGCAAACGTCGAGCGCGTGCGCGTGTAATTTTCCGGGTTCCATCCACATATGGCAACGGTATGCTGCATTTCATGCTCGCCATGCGACTTAGCAGTGATAGCGGGCAACGGCCTGCGAAAACCCATTCTGCGGAGGAAGTGAAACTTGGGTTGGGCCTATGGTTTCGATGACCGGGCGTTGAGGGAACGCGAGAAGCCCGGACGCCCGGCGCAGGAGAAAAACCTCGCGTATCTGGACGGGCGGATGTCAGGATCCGAAGAAACCAGGCGGTATGGAAAGGCGCTGAAAGCGAATCTTGCCGGATTGTGGAGACACCGGATCGGCGATCATCGCCTAGCCTGCAAAATCGGCGACGAGCAAATGACCGTGCTCGTCCTCGCCGCCGGGCACCGCAAGGACGTTTACGAATGACAGGCACGGCAAAGTGACACCGCCAGTCAGGCTTCCCCACAACACATGCATATCCGCTACGAGAACACCTTTGAGGATTACCGGAATCATTACGAATTCCTGTTACGCTGTCGGGGTGGCGACAGCCGCTGGAGGCACTACCAGGCGCTACTCATTCCTGCGTTTCTCGGCGGCTTGGGAATTTACGCCGCCTCTCCCGAACGGATTGGCCTCATGATAGTCATCCTCGTCATGACCCTATCATACCTGGGGCCTCGGTTGCCTTACGGGAAATACATGAGGGCGTGCTCGGCAGCGCATGCGGCTTCCCAGTCGGCAAGGGTCATTGAGCTTTTGATTGACGGTGACGGCATCACCGAGGTCATCGAAGGGATGCGGTCAACGGTTCCATGGGATCATGTGAAGGGCTACCATCTTTACAGGGACACGATTTTCTTGGAGTTGGGCATGGGGCTCTGGGCGATAATTCCGGCCTCGAAGCTATCAGGGGATACAACGGAGATCCATGAGGTGGCAAAATGTTTCGACACCCACCACGTGGTGGATAGGACATCGAAAGTTATTGGCGCTTGAGTTGCACGCCTCACCGAAGCCTCGGGTTCAGCGCGATGAGCGCCAGATCCGCCAGCAGGTTCGCGCCGACAATGAGGAATCCGTAGAAGAGCACCAGCCCCTGGATCAGGAAAAACTCGCGGTCGGTGGCGGCGTTGACGAAATGCTGGCCCATGCCCGGGATCTGGAAGATCGTCTCGATGACGAAGGAGCCGGAGATCATCGCCGCAAAGGCCGGGCCGATGAAGGCGACGGCCGGGATGAGCCCTCCGCGCAGAGCGTGGCGGATGATGATCTTCTGGCCCGGCACTCCTTTTGCCTTGGCCGTGCGGATGTAATCCTGGCTCAGGACATCGAGCATCCCGCCGCGCGCCAGGCGCGCCAGATAGGCGGCGTTGATCATGCCGAGCGTGATGGCTGGGAGTATCCAGTCGGTGGGCGATGACCATCCGGCGACATTGAGCGATTGCAGTTTCAACCCGGCGAACACCGCGAGCAAGGGACCGATGACAAAGCTGGGCAGGCAGATGCCGACCATGGCGAAGGCGAGGCAGGCGAAATCGGTGGGTGAATTTTTCCTGACGGCCGCGATGACACCCGCCGGTATGCCCACCATCAGGGCGATGCCCATCGAGGCCAGGCCGAGGGCGAGCGAGACGGGAAAGGAATCGCCGATGACCTCCGAGACCTTGACCCCGTCCTTGCGGATCAGGTCGCCGAGATCCTGATTGATCACCAGGTTCTTGAGATACACCGCGTATTGGACCGGCAGCGGCTTATCGAGGCCGGTGTAGGCTTTCATGCGCTCGAGGACATGGGCGGGGATGGCTTTTTCCTCCACGTAGGGGCTTCCGGGCATCATCCGGACGAGGAAAAAGGTGAGCGTGATCAGGACGAAGAGCGTGAGCAGGCCTTGGAGGGAGCGGGAGGCGAGGAGTTTCAGCATGGCCTTATTTTTGTTTCGTTTCCTGGGGGACGAGGCGGAGGGAGTGGTAGGGATTCCCGGCGAGCAGCAGCGGATGCCAGCCCTGCACGGAGGGATGGACAAGGTAATTCTTGCCGCGCCAGCCGATGGGAGCGATGGGCGCCTCCTCCAGCAGGATGGCCTCCGCCGCTTTCAGGTATCCGTAGCGCTCGGCGGGATCCGTGACCTTGAAGGACTCCGCGAGCTGGGCGACGAATTCCGGATTGTCCCAGCCGGTGTTGTTGTTGCCGTTTCCGGGAGACCAGATTTCCAGGAAAGTGAGCGGGTCGATGAAATCGCCGATCCAGCCTGCGGAAACGATGTCGTAATCGAGCGATTGGGTGGCGACGAGATAGGCGGTCCACTCCTTGTTCTCGATCTCCACCTCCACGCCGAGGTGCTCGCGCCACATCGCCTGGACGGCGGTGGCGAGGGTGGCTGCCGTTTCGCGGGAGGCGATGAGGAGTTTTTTCCGGGGGAAGCCCTTGCCACCCGGGTAGCCAGCCTCGGCCATCAGTTTCCGTGCCTGCTCCGGATCGAATCCGGCTCCGTGCGGCGGATCGTAATCGCCCATCGGCGGGGTGATCGCGTAGGCGGGGGTGGAGCCGCGGAAGACGTTTTCGCAGATCGCCTTGCGGTCGATCGCCATGCTCAGGGCGCGGCGGACGCGGGAGTCGTCGAAGGGCTCGCGGGTGGTGTTGAAGCGATAGAAATCGGTGCCGAGGTACGGCTCCTGGCGCAGCACGGAGGGGTTGTGCTTCTTCATGAAGTCCACCGTTTCGGATGCGGCGGCGTAGGTGACATGGAGCTGGCCGTCGCGGAACATCCTCGCCTCGGTGAAGATGTTGGAGATGGGCAGGAAACGGATGCCGTTGAGCGACACGTTCGCCGCATCCCAGTAATGAGGGTTGCGCTCCACCTCGATGTGGGCGTTGCGGCGGAACGACTTGATGCGGTAGGGGCCGTTGCCCACCAGGTTCTCAGGCTTCGCCCAATCGTTGCCGATCTGCGCCATGCCGCCGTATTTGAGGATGCGGTGCTTCGGCACCGGATTCCAGGTGTAGTGCTTGAGGATTTCCTTGAAATAAGGGGTAGGCCCGCGAAGGGTGATGACGAAGGTGAGAGGATCGACGACCTGGATGCCGACGCTGGAAAAATCCTTGGTTTCGCCCTTGTTGAAAGCCTCCCCGCCTTTCAGGAAATAGAGCATCTCCGCATATTTCGCGCCGAGTTCCGGCGTGAGCAGGCGCTCGTAGGCGAAGGCGAAATCCTCGGATGTCACCGGCTCCCCATCGGACCATTTCGCATCCGGCCTGAGCTTTGCGGTCCAGACGGTGGAGGTCTCGTCCGGGATCATCTCGATGGCGGCTCCGCCGGGGGCGGCGAGGTCATCGCTGGGGTGGGAAATGACCAGACCCTCGAAAAGCGCGCGGTTGATGTTGCTTTCGAGCACCCCGGAAGTGACCTGAGGATCGAAGCTCTTCGGGTCGCTGCTGTTGCCGAGAAGCAGGATGCCCTCGCGGGTCGCCTTGTCCACCTGGCTCTCGCGCTGGCATGAGAGGAGGCTGAGGCAGAGTGCGGCTGTCGTAAGGAGGCGGTTCATCGCTGGCGGACGATGTCACAAAAGCCGCCGTATGGCAGGGGAAAATTCACCAAAGGAATTTCACGCCGAGAATCGCGTTGGTGCCCGGCTCGTTCTGGCCGGATCCGTGGTTGCGGTAGTCATCGTCCAGGATATTCTCGATGGCGGCGGTGAGCTCGAGGTTTTCCGTGGGGTTCCATCCGGCGCGGAGTGAGCCGACCGCGTATCCGGGCGTGCCGCCGGTGGGGATGCGCTGGGTGTCGGTGCGGTCGCCGCTGCTCAGGCGGTCGGCCTTGGCGGATGCGAGAACGCGTCCTTCCGCCCAGAAGGGAGCGCTGGGATGCTCCCAGCGCAGCGCCAGCGACCCTGTCAGCGGCAGCAGCCGGGAGGCGTATTCATCCCGCACCGGGCCGCCGATGAAGGCGGGGCTTTCCGTGCGCCCGTCCTGCCATGAGGCGAAGCCGGTGAGAGTCCATTGCGGGCTGATGCTCCAGTAGCCCTCCAGCTCGATACCGTAGATGTAGCCGTCGCTGGCGTTGGTGGTGGCGTTGGTGGCCGACCCAAGCGCGATGGGCACGCCGATGATCGCGTCGGAAATGTCCGTGTGGAAAACCGCGGCGCTCAGGCCATAGCGGTCGGTTTCATGGCGTATGCCGATCTCGGTGGTCAGGAATTCCTCAGGCTCGACGTTGAGCGATCCGATGGCGGCGATGCCGGAGCGGGAGGTCACGTTTCCGGAAAGGTCGTTGAGATTCGGCGCGCGGAATGCCTGCGAGAGGCCGCCGAAAGCGAACCACTCATCGTTGATGCGGTAGGTGCCACGCAGGGAGGCGGAAAAATCATCCCATGAGCTGTTCGCGGAAATGTCCGCGGCACCCAGGCGGAGCTTGCCCAGATCGGCGCGGGCATGGGTGTAGCGGAGGCCGCCGGTCAGCTCGAATTTCTCCCCGATGGTGCGGATGTACTGGGTGTATGCGCCGAAGATGTCGTAGGTGGAATCATCCGCCAGAGGGCGGCTCGCGGGATCGAAGAGGTAGCCCGCGCCGCGATCCCGGAGCGCGCCGGAATCGACCGAATCATGGTAATAATCCAGGCCGTAGAGCAACGAGCCTCCAGCCAGGGCGGACTCCAGCTCGAGGTCGAAGCCCAGCGTTTCCACATCGTATGTCTGGTAGCGGCGGTCGATGGGCGTGCGCACCTGGATCTCCGTGTCGGAGGAAGTCTGGTAGGAAAGTGTGGCGGTGATGCGCCGCACCGCGGCACCCGCCGCACTGTCCTCATGGGCGATGCGGAGATAGCTCAGCGAGCGTTCCTGGTCGTAATCGCGGGAGATGAAGGTGCCCGGTGCGGAAACGTGGCTGCCGTGCGTCCAGCCGGGGTTGTTGCGGGTGGAGTGCCAGCGGGAAATCCTGTCCTGGTTGAAATTCTGGTGGTTGAGCGTCAACAGGGTCTGCGGGCCGATTGCCCAATCGAGGCGGGAGTCGATGGACTGCTCCGGGTAGCCGGTGCCGCGCATCAGGCCGACTGCGGAGTCCTCGATGTCCCCGTAGTCCTTCGCGGAGATGCCGAGGTGGAGGCCGAAAACGCCGCCGATGCCGGTCTGCGCCTCGATGCGCCCGATGTGGCTGCCCTGGCCGTTGCTACGGTATTCATAGTAGCCGGAGCCGTGGCTGAAGACTTTTCCCTCCGCCTCATCGGCGAATCCCGAGGATTTCGTGAAGGCGTTGAGCGTGCCGCCCGCCGCGTCCGAGCCGTAGAGCACGGAGCCCTGGGATCGGATCAGCTCGAAGCGCTCCAGCGACAGCGGATCGACCGTGTTCCAATACTGCACCGGGCCGCCCCGGAAGGTGGAGTTGTTGAAGCGGACACCATCAATGAGCAGGAGGTTCTGCCTGCCGGTGAGGCCGCGGATGAAGGGCGAGCCGTGGCCGTTGGCGGTTTTCTGAACCAGCACGCCCGGAGTCAGCGCAAGCGCCTCCGGCAGTGTGCGGACGGTGTTTTGCCGGAAGTCCTCCGCTGAGAAGGAAGTGACGGAGTAGGGCGTTTCCTTGAGCGGCTTCGCGCTGCGCGATGCGGTGACGATGAGCGGCTCCAGGAAATCCTGGGCATGGGCGGACAGGGGCAAGGCGAGCAGGGCGAGCGGAATGCGGAGGATCATGGACAGGGAACTTGATAGGGTTCCGGGGCTGAGACGACAAGTGATCCTGGTGAGCAAAAATTGCCCATTCTCTCATTTCCGGATCATGCGCTGTCCATGTGGGGAATCGATTTTCTCGACAAAAAACAGACTTCAGGGATACTCAGGCGTTATTCCTGCATGGATAGAAAACGACCATTTTTTCTCGGAATCCGGTCGCTGGCATTTTGGCTGGCGGCGGGGGTGGGAGCCTTCGTTCTGGTGGGATCGCTTGCGATGATGGGGTTTTTCCAGCATCTGGGGAGGGTGGAGGAGCTGGTGGCGCTGGAGTCGATAGGCCGGACGAATGCGCTCTTCCTGGACCAGAGCAGCCTGCCGCAGAGCGGGCACATGGCGGCCCAGCTCGGGCGGGTGATGGGCGCGGAAGTGGCGTTTGCGGATGCCGGGGGGAGGGCGGACGGGGTGGCGAAACGCGATGGCGAGAGGATCAGGGTCGGCTTCCCGCTTGCAAGCGGGCGTGAGGTTTGGTTTTCCCGGGAATCCGCCGCCCGACCGGTCTGGAAACGGCTTGATGCACGCCTGGCGCTGGGCGGGTTCTGGGCGCTTTCGCTGGTTTTTTCCCTCTGGCTGGGGCGCAAGGTAACCCGCCCGCTGGCGAATCTGGCCGCCGCAATCCCGGGGATGGGTGGCGAGAAACCGCTCCAGTCGCTGCCGGAATCGGGGCCGCGCGAGATCGTCAGCCTCGCGGCGGCACTGCAGGAAACCCATGCCTCACTCATCGCGGAACGTGAGAAGCGAAGGCACGCGGAGCGACTGGCCTTGCTGGGGCGCATGGCCACCAGCCTCGCCCACGAGGTGCGCAATCCCGTCTCCGCGATACGCCTGCACGCCCAGCTTCTGGAGCGGACCTGCGCAGCGGATGAGCGGGCATCGGCCCATCTCATCGTCGGGGAGGCGGGCCGCATCGAGTCCTTGGTGAACCAATGGCTGCGATATGCCAAGCCGGAGCCGGTGAAGCTGGTGCCGGTGGATGTGGCGGCGCTCGCCGAGGATGCCTGTCGCAGCCTCACGCCGCAGGCGGATCATTCGGGGGTGACCATTTCGAGGGAAATCCATCCCGCATGGGATGCCCAGCCAGTCCGGGGGGATCGCGAGAGGCTGCGACAGGCCCTTTGCAACCTGCTGCTCAACGCCATCCAAGCCATGCCCACCGGCGGCACCGTGCACCTTCGGGTGCTTCCCGGCGCTGTGGAAATCGAGGACAGCGGGGCGGGCTTCGGCGCGGATGCCCTGACCCATTTCGGGGAGCCGTTCCACTCCGGGCGCGAGGGCGGGATGGGCCTGGGGCTGGCGGTTTCCAAGGAAATCGTCATCGCCCACGGCGGCACGCTGACCGCCGCGAACCTGCCCGGCAAAGGTGCCTGCGTGCGCATCGGCTGGCCGGAAAACCCGGATCGGAAAGGAGGTGAGCAGTGGCAGCAATACTGATCGTCGAGGACGAGCACGCACTAGGCAACGCGCTCTCGCTGGCGGTGCTGCGCCTTGGCCACACGCCCGTGCTCGCCGCCAGCGGCGCGGCCGCGCTTGCCCGGATCGGGGAGCGGGCTTTCGAGGCCATCGTGCTCGACATCGGCCTGCCTGACATCAGCGGGTTGGAAGTCCTTGCGAAAATCCGCGAAGCGGGATCAAAGGTGCCGGTGCTGGTCATCACCGCCCACGCCACGCTCGATCATACGATCAGCTCGCGGAAGCTCGGGGTGGCGGAATGCCTTTTCAAGCCCATCGACCTGCAGCGCTTTGAGGAAGTGATCTCCGCGATGGTGACGCGCAGCATCGCCATCGCCGCGCCGGGGCATACCACGGCCGGCTCGCTGATCGGTGCCGCGCCCGCCATGCACCGGGTTTTCCTGGGCATCGCACGGGCATGCAGCGGAGACAGCCCGGTGCTCATCCATGGGCCGAGCGGCACGGGGAAAACACTGGCAGCGCGTGCGATCCATGCAAATGGAAGCCGCAGCGGGGATGCCCTGCGACTGGTGGAATGCAGTACGCTCACCCACCTTGAGGCGCTGCAAGATGCCTGTGGCACACTCGTCCTCAAGGGGATCGATGCGCTCAGCCCAAGCTTGCAAGGCATGCTTGCAGCGGCCTTGGAGAGGGAGGATGCGCCGCTGCCACGGCTCATCGCCACGATGCAGAGGGATCCGCGCGAGGCGGGGGAAGGGAGAGGGCTGAGGGAGGATCTGTTCTACGCATTCGGTGCGCTCACCATCGCCATGCCGCCTTTGCGGGAGCGCAGCGGTGATATCCCGGCACTGAGCCGGTTTTTCCACGGGATGCACGGGGAGTCCAGCTTCCCCTTCGAGATCGCCGCCTCCACGCTGGCCGCGCTGCAGGCCTATCCGTGGCCGGGAAATGTCCGCGAGCTGCGGCACGTCATCGAGCACGGCCTTGCCATGAGCCGCAGCGGCCCCTTGCTGCCAGGGCACTTGCCGCCGCACGTTGCCGCAGCAATCAACGAAGGCGGCGGTGCCGCCGTGGCCGGTGAGCTGGATGCGGTCATCGCCCGCTGGCTCGACTCCACACTTGAGATGACCCCGGAGGACAAATGGCAATATGACGTGCTGCTGGAGGAAATCGAAAGCTCGATGCTGAGGCACCTGCTGGAACGTTTCGACAACCGCCCGACACGGCTGGCGGCGGCTCTGCGCATGAACCGTGCAACCCTGCGGCAGAAGCTGCGGCGCGGCGGGATTTCCTGAGACCGATATCCCGGTCCCTGAGGAAAAATCACTCCCAAGCGGAAACCAGACTCTCCCATGTGGTTGTGAGCCAGATGGGTATGGGGCAAACCCTCCGCCATGTGGGGCCGGCTCGCCACTGCGATGGGCGGTTATTTCTCGACGTATTTCAGGAAGCCCTTGGCGTCGGCGGAGAGCGGCTTGTCGATGGAGAGGTATTTCTGGTAGAGGTCGGCAAGGGCGGCGGCCTCGAGCAGGCGGGTGTAGCCAGGGGAGTTCTTGTTCTCATCCTCGGTGCCCCAGTTGCGGATGGCGGTCTGGACGGCCTCGTCCTTGAAGTAGATGCCCAGCGCGTTGAGGGCGGCCTGCTCCGTGATCAGCTCCGAGGCGCCGGAATCCGCGGTAACGGCGATGCCGTATTCGATGAGGGCTTCCGCCGGGCGGTTGAGGTTCTCCAGGGCGAGGCCTTTGCAGAAGGCCACCTGGGCGCGCTGGTCCCCGGGGAGGTTTTCCGCATCCCGCTGGCTGGCGATGATGACGAGCCTGTCCCATGCCTTTTCCCCAAGCGCGTCCCACATGACATAGAGGTCGAGCTGGCGCAGCTGGTAATCCCGCGTGAGGGGTTCCTTGAGGAAACTGCCGAGCGCCTTGCGCAGGCCTTCGTAATCGCCCAGGATGCGCATGCATTCCATCTCGTAGTATGCGGAGAGCGTGTGGTGGTTGTCCGCGAGTGCGGCGATGGGCTTTGAGATGGCCTTGTAGGCCGCGAACTTTTCCTGGGCTTCCTTGTACTTGCGCCCCTCGAAGAGATCGAGGGCTGCGGTGTATTCAGGCGGATCGATGAGGTGTATCGTTGAGAAATCCACGATCTTGCCGTCGTTGAATTCGGTCGAGACCTTGGAAACCTTGTAGCGGATCTGGGTCTTGGTGGCGGCGATGATCCATGCCTGGAAGTTTTCCCCGTTGGGCTTGGACAGGTATGCTTCCGCCTGGAATTCCTGGGCGATGGCGAAGCTGCAGAGGACGGGTGCGAGGAGAAGTGTAAGGAGTTTTTTCATGGGTCTGTGGTGGTGTTGTATTGTTCTTGCTGCCTACGGGGTCTTAGCGGTTCTCCTCCTCTTTCTTGAGCTGCTCCATGGTCTTGACGTTCGGATCCGCCGCGTATTGGTCGGTGAGTTTCTGAACCCTCTCCCACATGACGACTTCCTCCGGTGACATCTTGTCCTTGAATCGTCCGGTGAGCTCCAGGAAGCGGTAGCCGCCGGCGTAGGCGCCCTGGCGATCCGACTGCACCCTCGGGTCGTCGGATTTCCTGTTGCGCTGGAAGGAAAGTTTCATCCACGCCTCCACGGCGGGTGCGGAAATCCTTATGTATCCCATGTGCGCGGACCAGACCTTGACATACATGGAGATGGCGTCGTCGGTCATCTTCCGTTTCTCGAAGGATTCTGCGAGCATGAAACCGACCTCCGGGGAGTATTTGGAGAAGCCGAGGGATTTGCCCTCCTCGCGGTTGAGGTATTGGTTGGCGCGCTCGTCGGCCTTGGCGTAATCGCCCTTGGCCATGAGGATCTCGACGATGCGGAAGAGAGCGAACTCGCGGTCTTTTTTCTCCTGGGAATCCGTGAAGATGCGCTCGAAGTCCTCGAGAGCCTTGGCCAGATCCGCATCCGCCTTTGACCTGCCATAGACATCGGCGCGGCCGATGAGTGCGGCGAAGCGGTAGGACTGATCCTGGCGGGAAAGCGCCTCGTCGTAGTATGGGATCGCCTCGCGCGGGGTGCCGGTCTTGTTACGGAGGTAATCACCGAGCTGGACGAGGATGTAGTTGGAGAGATCCTTGAGATCGAAGTCCGCCTTGAGCTCGCGGAACAGCACGACGATCATCGCTTCGGCGGCACGCTGTTTCGCCTCGTCTTCCTTGTCCCTGGCGACCTCCTCGAAGACGCCGATGATGGCGATGCGCAGGAGTGCGCGGGCAGCCCTATCGGTGGTGCGGATGCCGGGGAAATTGTAGTAGTGTTCCTTGAGCTGGTCCGGGTTGTGGTTCTCGAGATATGCCTCGGTATAGGAGTTGATGGCAGCCTCCAGGCCGGGTGCCTCGGTCTGCTTGGCCATGTCGGAAATGACACCCTGGAGGCGCTCCAGCGCTTCCTCGCCGCGGCCGATGGATTGCATTGCCTTGATCTGTGCCACGGCGACCTGTGCGCGGTAGGGCGAGCCGGCCGCGTACTCTTTCCAGTACTTGTCCGCGAAGGGCACTGCATCCTTGAGGCGCGGGCCGGGTTCCTCCCCCTTTTTCTGATCACCGAGCATGGCGACGAGGTAATAGAGCGCCTCGCCGACGACACCATCGTTGCGGCGTGCCTCCGCGATCTCGATGGCCTTGAGGTAGGCGGACTCCGCCTCTTCCTTCTGGTCGAGCGCCTGGTGGACGTTGCCTTTGAGGTTGTAGGCCTGGTCGGTGACGGTGGAGTCAGGGAATTCCTTGAGGATGCGGTCCAGCTTTTCCATGGCCCCCTCGTTCTGCTCCTCCGCATAGTGGCAGTTCGCGCGGTCGTAGAGGGCGAGCGGGGTGTAGGTCTGGTTGCTATCCGCCTTGTATTTGTCCAGGAAGGCATCGAGCAGCGTCGCGGCCTTGGTCCAGAACTGCAGGCGGGAAACATTGGATGCCTGGAAGTAAGAGGCGGACATCGCGAAAATGCTCTCCGGATATTTTGTGACGTGCTCGTCGAGGAGAGGTGCGGCCTTGTCGTACTGGCCGGTGTAGAAGTAGGAGCCGCCGAGGACGAAAAGGGCGAGATCGTGCTCCGGGGTTCCTTCCGCAGCCTTCTTGTTGGCGATGATGTCGCCGGCGATCTCGATGCAGGTCTCGTATTTCCCGTCGAAGAACAGTGAGGAGAGCATCAGTTTCTGGACATCCGGCTTGTGCTTTGACTCCGGGAATTCCCTGAGGAAGATCTCGCCATATTTCTGTGTGTAGGAAAGCGCGCTGATCACCGATGAGGTGCGGACGAGGTGGAAGAGGTTGTCCTCGCGCTTCTCGGCCTTGGGGTAATACATCTCGAGCTGGAGGTATGCGCCGAAGGCTCCGTGGATGTTCTTGTTCGACTCATGGATGTAGGCGATGGCGGCGAGCTTGATCATCTCGATGGCCTTGTTGCCGCGCTGCTCCGCCTCGAGGGCTGCGAGATCCGCCTCCATGCGCGCCTTGTCGAGGTTGCCGCTGCGCGACTTGATCCTGGCGAGGTTCCCCATATCCTTGACGCGGCTGCGGAGATCGTCCACGGCGACCTGGGTGGCAGGGACGAACTGGTAGAGATAGAGTGCGGTCTTGGTCATGTCCGCGCCGATGGCATCTCCGGCGAGTTTCATGAAGATCTTGGAGTAGCGCTGCATGGAGAAGGGCGAGATGACGAGCGCACCGCGGTTCTTGCCGATGAAATCGAGGACGGTCTGCTCGTCCTTTTTCTCGATGGCGGCGGTGACCATGGCCTGGAAGCCCGAGATGATGGCCTCTTCGGGGGTCGGGAAGATGTCCTTGTTGGTGATGGCGATCTCAAGGTGCTCGTTGCCCTCCGGGAGCTTGTCGATGCGGAAGTGGCAGATCGCCATGTTGATGTGGAATGCGCCGCGCGGGTATGAGTCGCGGGTCTTGTCGCGCTCCTGGAGGAATTTCTTCCATTGGGTGATGGCGAGTTGGTAATCCTCCGCACCCATCGCCGCCTCACCCCACTTGAGCAGGGCCATCTTGTTGAAGATGTTGCCGCCGCCCGTCTCGGTGTTGGGGTAGTCCTTGTAGCAGGACTCGAAGGACTTCATCGCCTCCGCGTATTTCTTGAGCTTCATCTCGCTGATGCCCTTGCGGTAGAGGATGACGCCGAACTGTGCGCCGTGGAGCTGGAGAGCCATCTTCGGGTTCCCGCCAAAGCGCTGGACGGCTTCGGCGTTGAACTTGAGGGCGTTTTCCCAATCGCCGGCATTCATGGCCTTGAGGGCGTTGTTCACCAGGCTGCCCAAGTCCGCCTGCTGTGCGGAGGCGGTCAGCGGGGTGACGAGGAGGGCAAGGGAGAGTAGGAATTTTTTCATTTGCACGGAAGGGTCTGGGTTCTTGTTCTGAAAAGGAATTGCTGGCGAAGATGTTTAAAAAAAATACGCCGCCGGGTGGTTCCTGCAAGATGGAACGTCCGGCGGCGCGGGATTTTTAGGGATTCTTGAAAGAAATCCCGTTCACTCGACGAGGTCGGTGAACGTTACGGAGGTGATGCCCGCACCGGCAAGGGAGTTGAGGACATCGATCACGCGCTGCTGGGTCGCTCCGGGATCGACATAGACCTGCACGAGCGGGTTGCTGCCTGCGCTGCGGGCGGCCTGGGAGTATAGGTCCAGTTCGCTGTCGAGCAGGGGGACGTTGCGGTCACCCGCATCGGAATCAAGCTGCTGCTGGCCTGCGCCGGTGCCTGTGTAGATGATCCCGGCGGCATCCACGCGGATGAACTTGGGCTCGATCTTGGGCTGCTCGTTGCTGGGTGCGGCGGCGGGCAGCGCCATGCCCAGATCCGTCTCGCGGGGGGTGATGGTGGAGGTGACGAGGAAGTAGATGAGCAGCAGGAAGCAGACGTCGATGAGGGACGAGATATCCAGCTCCGGTTCGGCATCCGATTCGGCTTTTGATTTCTTGTGGCGGGCCATGGAAGGTTTTTGTTGGGAAGGGGGGCTTACTTGTCTTTCTTGCGCAGCCCCTTGTGGGTCTGGTAGACGGCGAAGACGACCTGATCCACGCCGGCCTGTGCGGCCGCGCGGATCGCGGTGCGGGAGAACTTGAACACGGCATCGACGTCGCCGCGCAGGTGGAGCTTCGGCTTGAGGCCTAGCGCCTGGATGGCCTCCTTCTCCTTTTTGACGAGGTCGAAGATGTCCTTGTCCTCAAGCAGGATGACGTTGAAATCCTCTGCGGTGAAGGTGCCGTCCTGGCGGACGTTGATGACGATGCGGCCGCGTCCGTCTTCCTGGCGGACCGAGTTTTTCGCGACCGGCGGCAGCACCTCCGGATCGGTCTTCACGATGATCGCGGTTGCGTTGACGATGAAGAAGATGAGGAGCAGGAAGACCATGTCGATCATGGGCGACATGTCGACTTTCGCCTCGTCATCCCCACCGGAGGTGGATTTCCTGAGTTTTTTGGAGGCCATGGGGATTTTTCGGTTCGGTGGATTCCGGGCGCGTGGGCCGCGCCCGTTTCCGTCACGGCTCAGGCAATCCCTTCGGGGATCTTGGCGTAGAGGGTGTCGGCGTTGACGGTTGCAACCGCAGCGTTGAGGAGTTCCTCGGCAATGTGCGAGGAGTCGGCGACGAGGGAGTTGTACTTATTCTTCAGGATGAAGTAGCAGATGATACAAGGGATCGCGTTGAAGAGACCCCAGAGAGTGGTGAGAAGGGCGACGGAGATGTCACCGGCGAGCTGGGAGGGGTCTGCGGCACCGGCTGTCTTGAGGGTTCCGAAGGCGCTGACCATACCGATGACGGTTCCGGTCAGTCCGAGCATCGGGGATGCCTGGGCGATGAGCGAGATGTAGTTGATCCACTGCATCGACTTGCGGGACTCGTTGTTGGTGAAATCCGCGATCGCATCCTCCACCTGGTCGCGGCCGAGGGTCTCGGGCTGGGTGGCATCGATGTTCGGGAAGGAATAGGCGACCATGCGGCCTAGGTATGAGGGATGGGAGGCGGCGAGCTCGATGGCCGAGCGGACGCGGCAGTTCGCCATGTGCTCCATGAGGGCGGCCTGGAGATCGGAGGGGCAGAACTTCGACTTGGTGAGGTTCATGAAGTTGTATACCGCCAGCGCGATGAAGGCGACGACCGCAAGGCCGATAAGGATCATCGTCGGACCACCGTCAAGGACCCAGCGGTTCAGCAGGGAGTCCTGCTTTGCAGGGGCCGCCGCACCTTGGGCGAAGAGCTGTGGAGCCGCCAGGAGGGTGGCTGTTAGAATGGCGGACGCGGTGAAGCGAGGGCGGGAAACGTTTTTTTCGATCATGGGGTTGCTGGAGTTTTGCGCTGTGTGCTGCTGGTGAGTTTCGTAATTAAAGGGACGCGGGCAAGAAAGATTTTGGAAAATCCGAAAGAAGTTCAAAGCGAGCGGCGGCGGGCTCGCTGATGATGGAACGCGCGGTGCCCAGATTCCCTTTGATGGATTTCCCATATGGATGCGGGCGCATCTCCATGGAGGGCCTGGAGCTTTGCGCCATCCATCCGAACGTGCGGGGACAAGTCCCGCGAGGGTGCGTAGACCAGTAGGCAGTGCGGGGAAGCCGGTTCCTGCATGGCGCGGACTTTCCAGGGATGGAACCGGCTCCGGCGGGCGGGGAAACACCCTGCTTGACGGGTGCCGGGGGTGGGGAGGAACATCCCCGGCATGGCATGGCGCGTGGACGAGGCGGTGGAACACGGGTTGATCGACAACAGCGTCGAGGGCAGAACCACGGGCAAGATCTGGCTGGTCGGGCGGGATGAGCCGCTGATCCTCTCGCTGGAAGGCGATTGCTGGAGGGATCTGGCTGGATCCGTCCTGGAGTTTGAGAACCCGGATCCGGTGGCGATGGCGGAGACGGCGGAGCTCGATACGGAGCAAACGGGGGTTGTCGGGGACATCACGGCATCTCGGAAGGCGCGGATCCCTGAGGTTTCCGAGGAGGAAATGGACGAATGCGAGCGACGCGGCGAGGACATACCCTTCCGCTGGCGCAATGTCCTCTACCTGGAATGGTTCAGCGAGATCAACGGGCGGGTGCTCATCGAGGCGGCGGGCTTCGATCTGAGGATTTCCGGGAAGGAATGGGAGATGGACGAAGATCAGGAAGAGGCGCAGAAGCTGGCGAACCTCAGCGCGATGAGGGATTTCCTGGCGCATGTGATACGCCGGGCGGAGCCGGATGATATGCCGGGGACAGGGAAATCCGGCGAGCTTGACGAGTATGAATGGGAAGAGCGGCTGAAGGAATCCGACCGGCTGACAGATGCATACCAGGAGGTGCTGGAAAAGTACATGGAGGATCCCGACAGCGAGCGGAAAGAGGCTTTCGCGATGGGCTGGGACGGGCTGCTTGGGGAGCTGGCGGAACGGGAAGAGGGCGGCGCGGAGGAGATGGACGGCTTCGATGAGGACGATGATGGTTTTTTCTCCGAAAGCTGGAGATCCGCCGATGGGGACGAGGATGGCGATGGCGAAGAGTGGATGGAAAGCAGTCATCCGCTGCAGGTGCAGGCGCATGAGCTTGCGATGCGCGCCCTGGACATCGCCGGGCGCGGCGGGGATGGTGAGAGCCCTGCACAGCGCATGGTCTCAAACCTTCTGCAGGTGAGTGCGAAGCTTGCAGGTGTGCTGCACGGCCGTGGCAGCGGCTACGAGCCGGAGGCCGGCTTCGTGCTAGCGGTGCTGAAGCGCTGCCTTGGCTGGATCAACGAATCCGTGGGAGCCTGCGGCGAGCTCATCGCCGCTGAAGAGGACGCTGACCAGAAGGCCGCCCTTGAGCATATCCGCGCGGACACCTTCGCGGTGCGGGACGGGATCACCGAACTTCGCCGTGAGCTAAAGCGAGGTTGACAACCCGGCTCCCTGTTACAAACTCATGTGCATATGAAACTCATCGCACTGAGCATCGCCGCCATATTCGCCCTGAGCTCCTGCAACACCATGATAGGCCTTGGCCGAGACACCCGCCTGCTCGGCGAGGGTGTTGAAAAAACCGCCGCCCAGCGTGGCGGGGAAGTGGGCGCGGACACATCCGGTGCCCCCGTTTACTGACCCTAGTATCCGCGCCAGAAGGCGAGCGCGCAGGCCAGCGTGGCGATGCCGTATGCCAGCCCGGCGAAAGAGACCGCCTTCCAGCGGGCATCCGTGGCCGTGGCCCAAGTCACCGCGTCGCGGAACATGTATGGCATGCCGACCCAGAAGAGGGATTTGGTAAGCAGGGCGTAGGCGAAAACCGGCACAAGCAGGCGGCTGGCAGGGTCTTTGAGAAAAGCAGCCTCCAGCAATGGCGCGGCGATCATCAGGCCGAGCACGCCGAGGGCGCGCACGGCGAGGAAATCGCGGATGCTGATGCAAACCGCGATGAGCGAAGCGGGAACCAGCACCCGCAGCAACGGCTTGATGTTGTTGAACTCGCCGAGATCCATCTGCAGTGCGCTGAGCTTCCCCATCCCGTCCGGCGCGACGAGAAGCCAGAACCACGCCATGCCTATCGCCATGATGATCTGACCGGCGAGCGGGCTGCGCGGGAATTTCCTGAGCCAACCCTGCACCAAGGCCGGTCTCGCGATCATCAGGGAATGCGAACCGACCAGCCAAAGGCCGAGCAGTATCCCTGCGGTGAAGAGCGGAATATGCTCGTAAGGGTGGCGTGGATCCATGCGGGGAATGGCTTAGTGCCCCGCGCAGGGACATTCAAGCGGGAACTGTCGGGGCTTCCCTCAGGCTTGCTACCCTGGGAGCCCAGGGGACTGGACGTGGTGAGAGTGCCGTGTTGGAGTTGCTTCGGGCCACGGATGAAGGGTTCGCAAACCACGAAGGGCATGGGCTCAGATCCCCACCGACTCGCGCCATGCCTGGCACATCAGCGCGTGGCCGGCGGGCGGAGGGTGGATGCCATCGCCGAGCCAGAATTCGGCGGGCGCCGCCTTGAGAGCGTCGTCGAATACGGATTGGAAAGGCACAAAGGTGAGCTTCATCTCCTCCGCCAGCTTCTTCGCGGCGGCCGCGTATTTCGCCAAGGGCTTGAATTCGTCGCTGGTGCGGGTGGTGAACGCCTCGCAGATCACGATGCGGGTGTTTGGCAGATCCTTGAGGGTGCGCTGCAGCAGCTCGCGGAACCCAGTTTCGTAATCCTCCACGGTGGCCTTGTACTTGTTGCCGAAGGCGAAGGTGTGCCACAGGTCGTTCACGCCGACGAGGATGCTCAGGATGTCCGGCTTCAGGTCGAGGCAGTCCGCCTGCCAGCGCGCGGCGAGATCGGGGATCTTGTTGCCGCTGACACCCCGGTTGAAGACCTTGAGCTCCGTCTCCGGATACGCCCCCAGCAGCTCCCCCGCGGCAAGCGCCGGGTATCCGTTGCCCAGAGCCCGCGAGTTGTTCGCATCGAGCACGTCGCGCTTACGCCCCGCGTCGGTGATAGAGTCGCCCTGGAAAAGGATCACCGTACCCTTGGCCGGGGCTTTCGGCACAGCGGCCTCCTGCGCAGCGGATCGGGCGGGTGCAAGCGCGCTTGCGGCACCGAGCGCGGCAAGACCTCGGATCATCGAACGGCGGGAAAGGGAAGCGTGTGTCTTCATGGTTCCCGACACTCGCAAACCCATACGCGCGTTCAAGGCAAATCCCTCGCCTCGGGGATCGCCGGGGAACCTGGCTGTTCTTCGGACAGCGAGTTCTTCTCGGGAAGGAACGATCTCAACTTTTTCGGCAGAACGAGGCGAAGCTTGTTTTCGGATCCGATCAGATGATTGTCGGAAGCCGCCTTGCGGAGGCGTTTGGGAGAAACACCGCGGGCTAAAGTCCTCTGTATCCGTTCCCGCAACGCCCTTCGGTCCCGATGTGCCCGGCTCCGAACAAGTCGCCGTCATGACCCTTCGGCTGGAACGCTCTTCGTCCGGGTGAAAGTGCGATTGGGGAGCAGGCTTCGGACTGCGAAGGACTGTCGGCTGCGGGCGGCCTACGCCTAGAACTCGCAGTGGCCCGGCGTCCTCGGGAACGGGATCACATCGCGGATGTTCTGGATGCCGGTGACGAACATCAGCAGCCTCTCGAAGCCAAGCCCGAAGCCTGCGTGGGGCACCGTGCCGTATTTCCGCAGATCCGCGTACCAGCCGTAGGCCTCCGCATCGATGCCGTGGTGCTTGAAATTATCTAACAAAACATCATGGCGCTCCTCCCGCTGTGAGCCGCCGATGATCTCGCCAATGCCGGGCACAAGCAGATCCATGGCGGTGACGGTTTGCCCGTCGTCGTTGAGGCGCATGTAGAAGGGTTTGATCTCCTTGGGGTAGTTGTAAACCGTCGTCGGCTGCTTGAAATATTCCTCGGTGAGCCAGCGCTCGTGCTCGGACTGGAGGTTCAGGCCGTATTTCACCGGGTATTGGAAATCCTTTCCGGACTCCTCCAGCAGCTTCACCGCATCCGTGTAGGTGATGCGCTGGAAGGGCTTTTCCACCACATGCTCCAGCCGCGCGCGCAAGCCCTTGTCCACGAACTTCTCGAAGATCGCCAGATCCGGATCGGCGAGGGCTTCCCTGACCAGGAACTTGATCATCTCCTCCGCGCAATCCATGTCCCCCGCGAGGTCGCAGAACGCCATCTCCGGCTCGACCATCCAGAACTCCGCCGCGTGGCGGGAGGTGTTCGAATTTTCCGCACGGAAAGTCGGCCCGAAGGTGTAGATGTTCGAGAGGGCGCAGGCGAAGGTCTCGCCCTCAAGCTGGCCGGAGACTGTTAGATAGGCGCGTTTTTCGAAGAAATCCTCGGCCACCATCGCGGCCTTGTCATCCGGCAGGGTGGTGACGCGGAACATCTCCCCCGCCCCCTCGCAATCGCTGGCGGTGATGATGGGCGTGTGGACGTAGATAAAATCCCTTTCCTGGAAAAAGCGGTGGATCGCATAGGCCATCCGCGAGCGGATCCGGAAGGCGGCGCCGTAGAGGTTCGTGCGCGGGCGGAGGTGGGCGATGCTGCGCAGGAACTCCGGCGAGTGGCCTTTTTTCTGCAAGGGGTAATCCTCCGGCGCGGTGCCCAGCAGGCGGATCTCCGAGGCGTGCATTTCCCAGTCCTGCCCCTGCGCGGGGGACGGGATGAGCTTTCCGGAAACGGAAACGGACGCCCCCGTGGCCATCCGGTGGATATCGCCGTATCCGGGGATATCCGCATCCGCAATGATCTGGAGATTTCCCAGGCAGGTGCCGTCGTTGAGCTCGATGAACGAGAACGCCTTCGAGTCCCGCCGCGTCCGCACCCAGCCAGCCACTTCCAGGGAATCCGTGGCTTCCGTGCGGGCGAGGACGTGCTTGATGAGGGTGCGCATGGCCGGAATCCTAGGTTTCAAACTCCAAACTTCAAGGAAGACAATGGGGGTGGGGATGCGACGGTTTTTCCCGGATCCTGGGAATTTCTGGCCGGCAAAATGCGTCAGAATTTCCCAGCAGATGGCATCGCCGGATCGGCCGGGCTTTGGTTTTACAAGGGATTGGGGACTTGGTGCGCCGTTTGCAAGAAACCTCTCATCTACGGTCGGCGGCTCGGTGCCTCCGGCATGAAACAACAAACCACAATGAAATCATGAGCACACTTACGACATGGAACCCATACCAAGAACTAGAGCGCCTTCAGGATCGCGTGATCCGCGCGATGCGGCTCTCACCCACACATTCCGATGGGGAAGGCAACTCCCTGCTCACCCATTCGGACTGGTCGCCTGCGGTGGACATCACGGAGGACGATAAGGAATACCTCATCACCGCAGACCTGCCGCAGGTGGACAAGGACGACGTCAAGGTCGTCGTCGAGAACGGCTCCCTCATCATCCGGGGCGAGCGCAATCGGGAGAAAGTCCACAGCGAGAGGAAGGTGCACCGCATCGAGCGCAGCTACGGCAGCTTCCAGCGGAGCTTTTCCCTCCCTGAGGATGCCGATGGCAATGGCGTGACCGCTTCCTTCAGGGACGGTGCACTCCGCGTCAGCCTGCCGAAGAGCGAGGAGAAGAAGCCGAAGCACATCGAAGTCCGCGTGGACTGAGACACACAGGCAAAACGTGCGGGAGGCATCTTCGGGTGCCTCCCGCTTTTTTGTGCCGCGGCACGTGGCAACGACAGAATTTCCGGCAGATCCGCGTATCCAGCCCGTGCTTGCAATGGCCGCTCCGCCCACTAGACTACGCCGCATCCCATGAAGCGCTTCACTTTCCTCACCGCCGCGATGCTTTGCGGCGCAGCCTCCGCCTCCGCACAGGAGACCGCCGTGGCTGCGGCCCAGAAACAGACGAACTTCCTGGAAATCATCCAGGCGGGCGGCGTGATGATGTTCCCGCTCGCCCTCATCTCCGTCATAGGCGTCGTCCTCGTCCTCCTCTACCTCCTAACCATCCGCCGCAACGCCGTCGTCAGCGACAGGTTCATGAACGCAGCCGAGGCCATGATCCGCAAGCGCGACTACCTCGGCCTCGTCGCCTACTGCCACCGCCAGAACGAGTCCATGGCCCGCGTCACCCAGAAAACCCTCGATTTCTTCACGAAATACCCCTCCGCCTCCTTCGGCGAAGTCCGCGAGGTAGCCGAGGCAGAGGGCTCCCGCCAAGCCGGCCTGCTCTCCTCCCGCATCACCTACCTTGCCGACATCGGCTCCATCGCACCCATGGTCGGCCTGCTCGGCACCGTGCTCGGCATGATCAAGTCCTTCATGGAAATCGCCGGCGGGGACATCCAGGGTGTCCGCCAGATGGGTCTCGCGGAGGGCGTTTCCGAGGCACTCATCACCACCGCCGCCGGGCTCGTCATCGGCATCCCGGCCCTTGTTTTCTACTCTTTCTTCCGCGGCCGCGTTCAGAAATACATCGCGGAGCTCGAGGCCGCCGCCACCCACCTCATGGCCCTGCTCCACACCCAGGTGGAGCACCAGCGGCCCACCGGGCGCGAGTCCTACGCCGCACCCTCGCAGCGCACCCGCGAGGACTACGCCATGCCCGTCCCATCGCCACTCGGCGGCGACCGCCCAGACCTCCACGGCATCTAAGGACACTCCATCATGAAATTTTCCAGCAGGCAGCCGGAACCCGCCAACATGCAACTGGCGCCGATGATCGACATAGTTTTCCTGCTGCTCATCTTCTTCATCGTCACGTGGCAGTTCACCCGCTCGGAAACGGAGCTCTCCGTCTCCGTCCCCACCGCCCAGGAAGGCGCGGATCCCCAGCGCCAGCAGGGCGAGATCGTCATCAACATCCTATCCGACGGCGCCATCAAGGTCGAGGGTAGCATGGTCGATCTCCCCCAGCTCCTCGAGAAACTCGCCTCCATCGCCGCCCAATACGAGAACCAGCCCGTCCGCATCCGCGGCGATGGCGGGGTCGCCTACCAACGCATCGTCGAGGTCATCGACACCTGCCAGAAAGCCGGCATCTGGAATATCTCCTTCGCCACCCAGAAGCCAGCACCTAACAACTGAGATCCCGTTGAAAGCCCTCCTCCCATTCCTTTTCCTCCTTGCCATCCCCGCCCACGGGCAGGCTCCGCCACGCGCCGGCGCAGTGGATGCGGGCGATCTCCGTGCGGATGCCGGAAACGATTTCTTCGCGCGCGGCAAAAACCTCTTCGACAGCGCCCAGGCCAGCGTCGATCTCGAGACCCGCCGCGAGCTCTACCTCCGCTCCACTGAGATCTTCTCCGCCTACATCAACGAATTCCCGAACCACCCCAACACCGAGGCCGCATGGTGGTATCTCGGCAACAGCTACTACCAGGCCGGGATGATCGACGATGCGAAACGCTGCTTCGCCACGCTCATCAACCGCTACGGCCAGGGCAGATACGCCGCCGCAGCCGCATACACCCTTGCCGCAGACCACTACAACAAGCGCGAATACGCCTTTGCCGCACCCCTCTTCGAGCGCTTCGCCGCAAACGCCGCCCGCCCCTCCGACAAACCCAAGGGCAACCTCTTCGCAGGCAACTGCTACCGCCTCCTCGGCCGCGACCGCGAGGCCATCACCGCCTACAACCGCGTCATCGCCGATCCAGAGGGCTCCCTCTTCAGGGCCGGCCCCCAGCTTGAGGTCGGAAAGCTCACCCTCAAGTCCGGCAAAACCCAGGACGCGCTTACCATCTTCGAGGACGTCGCCAACACCAGCTCCGTACCGAAATACCGCGGCGAGGCCGCCCTGAACTCGGCCATCGCCGCCACCAGGCTGGGGAAAACGGAAGTCGCCGAGAAATACCTCCGCTTCATCCTCGATACACCCGGCATGGAGGATTTCCGCCCCGACGCGCAGACGGCGCTCATGGAGAATTACTACGCCAAAAAGGATTTCCAGGCCGTCCTCGACCTTTTCCGCAAAAGCTCGCTCAAGTCCGAGGGCGAAAAGGAAGCCCTGCGCCTCATGATCGCCGCGCGCGCCATGATGAAACTCAGGCAGCCCGCCGAAGCCTCCGAACTCTTCCGTGAGGTCGAGCGCCTCGTCAAACCCGAGAACGACCTCGCCTTCCAGGCATCCTACTACCGCCTCAACTGCTTCTTCCAGATCGAGGGCCGCCACGTCGTCGATCAGGTCGATGCCTTCCTCCAGATCTACGGGAAACTCCACCCTGCGGACACCCGCATCCACACCGCGATGCTGATGAAGGCAGAAACCCTTTTCTCGGAAAACAAGCCCGCCGAAGCCGCCAAGACCTACTCCCAGATCGACCCCACCCTCCTCAGCGAGGCCAACCGCCCGGGCTTCCTCTACCAGCGCGGATGGTGCCTCGCAGAGGCCGGCGACACCCAGGGCGCGATCCGTTCCCTCACGGAATTCCTAGCCAAGCACCCGGATGACAAGCGCAGCTACCCTGCTCTCGTGAAACGCGCCAAGGCATACGCGGAAACCGGCGAGCCAGCCAAGGCCGTCGCGGACTTCGACCGCCTCACCATGGACAAGGCCGCCCCCGCAGACCTCGCATCCCTCGCCTGGCTCGAGTCCGCCCGCACCCGCCGCAAGGAAGGCAACATCGAAAACATGGTCGTCCGCTACAAAGGCCTCCTCGAAAAGGTCGATGACCTCACCGACAACCTCAAGGCCGAGGCGAATTACTGGATCGGCTGGGGCATGGTGAAGACCAACCAGCCCAAGGAAGCCGCACCTTTCCTCAACACCGCCCGCCAGCTACGCCCGGAAGCCTACGCAAAACACGCCGGTCTGCTCCTCGCCCTCTCCCACTTCGCCGCCCAGGATCCCGCAGCGCTCGCCTCCGAGATAGTCCTCGCCATCGAGGGGAAATATGTCGGCGACATTCCGGCCCAGGCCATCCAGTGGTCTGGGATGCAGGCTTACAACTCCGGTGACTACCCGGATGCCGCGCGCTTCCTGCAGCTCATCGCAAACCCGGACGAACCCCGCGCCACCGCCAAGGAAATCTGGCGCTACCTCGCCAAAGCCCTCATCGAGACCGGCATGCCCTCCGAAGCATTGCCCGCCCTCGCAAATGTCCTCGAGGTAGAGGAAAGCCCCGCATGGAAGGCCGATGCCCTCCTCGACCGCGCACGTGCCCTCCTCCTGCTCAAGCGCTACACGGAGTCCCGCAAAGCCGCCGACGAAGCCCTCGCCCTCCGCCCCCAAGGCCGCACCTCCGCCTACCTCCGGATCGTCTCCGGAGACCTCTACCTCCAGGAGCAAAACACCGGCAAGGCCGCCGCGGACTACCTCACCGTCATCAACTTCCACGAGGACGGGGATCTCAAGCCCCTCGCCATCCACCGCTACATCCAGCTCCTGGAAAAGCAGGGCAAAGCCGAGGAGGCCGCAAAATACGTAGCCCAGCTGAAAAAGGATTTCCCGGACTGGAAAGCGCCCGCCGCGGAATGAGCCCCGCCGCCCGGAACTGAAATCCGCCCCCCTGCCACCCCGCGGGATCTGACTTTCGCCCAGGACTGCTCCATCAGGGCATGCTAACAAGGCATGGCAAGGCGATCATCCGATCCCAGGGTCACGACCCTTCGCCGCAAAGATTCACGCCCGCCCGCGATGGCAATTGACCGCAGGGCGGCCATCCGGCCAAGCTCCGCCCGTGCCGGAAGACGATGACGAAAACCCGATCGCCGAAGTCAGGCGCGCCATCGCCGCCGAGGACGGATCCGCACTGCTCGCCGCCGCGGGGGATTGCCACTACGCCGACCTTGCGGAACTTTACGAGCATCTCGATGACGGTGAACGCGATTTCCTTTTCAAGACGATAGGCCCGGAGATCGCGACCGACGTGGTCGCGGAGCTGCCGTTCTCACTCATCGAGGATTCGCTCAGCCACTTCAAGCCCGCCCAGCTCCGGGTGCTGCTGGGGAACCTCTCCGACGACGACCGGGTGGACATTTTCCAGGTCGTTTCCGAGGAAGCGCAGGTGAGGTTTTTCTCCCTGCTGGGCCCGCGCGACAAGGAGCTGACCAAGAGCCTGCTGCGCTACGGGGAGGACACGGCGGGCGGGCGCATGACCACCCAGGTGGGCCGCATCACGGCGGACATGACGGTGAAACAGGCGCTCATGGTGCTGCGCCGCGACCGCGAGGATGCGGAAACGCTGGCCCGGATTTTCGTCGTCGATGAGCAGGGGCGCCTCGCGGGGAAAGTGCGTTTGCGCGAGCTTGCCTTCAGCACCTGGGACACGCCGATCCGCGACATCATGGAGGATGCGGACGAGTTCACGCTGGCCACCGCGGACCAGGAGGACGCCGCCCGCCTGCTTCACCGCTATGACCTCGTCGTCCTGCCTGTGGTCGATGAGTTCCATCATCTCCTCGGTGTCATCACCTACGATGATGCGCTGGAAATCATGCAGGAGGAGTCCACGGAGGACATCGAGAAACTCGGCGGCATCGGCGGCGAGCAGACCGAGCTTTCCTACCTGAACACCTCGGCCGCCATCCATTACCGCAGGCGGGTGATGTGGCTCGTCGGGCTGGCGTTCGTCTCCATCCTTTCAGGCTACGTGATGTTCCGTTTCAGCGGGGTTCTGGAGAAAGCCTTCGTGCTTTCCCTGTTCCTTCCCATGGTCGTCGCCGCCGGGGGGAACGCGGGCGGGCAGGCCGCCACCATGGTGATCCGCGCCCTGGCACTCGGCGAAATCGGCACCGGCACCGCCCTGCGCATAGCCTGGAAAGAGGCGAGGATAGGGATTTGCCTAGGGGTGACGCTGGGCATCGCCATCGCCGGTTTCATCGCCGTGATCCTCCCCCAGTTCCACCCGCAAGCCCCCGCGACCTTCTCGTTCCTGAAGCTCTCCATCGCCGTCGCCGCCGCCATCACCCTCCAGGTTCTCTCCGCCACCACCCTTGGCGCCCTCCTCCCCATCACGGCCCGCGCCATCAAGCTCGATCCCGCCGTGGTCTCCGCCCCCTCGCTCGCATCCATCGTCGATGTCTCCGGGATGCTCATCTACTTCGGCACCGCCGCCGCGATCCTCGGGCTTTGAGCCGCATGGGTTTTTGGATCAAAGCAATTCGGCGGCGAGCAGGCGGAATCGTTCTTTGGTGTGGGCATTCCCCTGATGCGCGATGACTGCCAGCAGGGATTCAAACAGAGGAAACTCGAACATCACGCCATTACGAAATATCGAGTTCGGCTTTTCATGGCATTCTAGGTGTGACAGGCCCCCCGCCTAGCTCCGCATCTGCGGATTCCCCCCAAAGCATGAAAGCTGAATCATCATGCCCTTGTCGCTACGTTTCTCGTAGCGGCTCCGGCAGGCGCCCAAACGCTCCGATCCGCTGTGAATTACGAAATTTCCGCTCTGGACAAGGGAAAAATCGCCCCCCAAGGACTCAAACCAGCTCTTCGGCCAAGTTGGCTAGGCTAACGGTGTAACTGCGGGCACGGACGAAACCATTCAAAATTTCAATGGAGCCTATCTAGGCGGCCTGCCTTCCGACTTCAACTACACCACGAAGCTGCAGACGGGATATTCCTTGGCCAGCACCAAGGCGCTTACGGTCGTCGATCTCAATGAGATCGATGTGAAGAATTTCAACTTCGACTTCACGGGAGCCCTTTGTGGGAAGGAGCTTACGCTTGGTTCCGGCTTCAAACTCCAGGGACATACCGCTCCCGAGCCGTCCGCAAGCCTGATGCTTCTCGGCGGACTCGGAGTGCTCCTGCCGATCCGCCGTCGCAATCCCCAGGCAAACAACAACCGAAGCTCATTTTCAATTGCCAAGCATGGCATCAAACCTCCTCGCGTCACTCTCCCTGCCCAAAGCACGGAAGCTCTCGGCGCAAGCCTCAATCGATCGGGGATCGGCAGGTGCGAGGTCGTGCGCCCTGAGAAAATATTCAAGGGCCTCGTCGGGTTGCTTGAGAACCAGGAGATAAAAGTTTCCGCTGTTCATGATGAACTCCCAGTTGTCGGGATCTGCATCGATTCCGCGTTTGATGGTCTCTTCGGCTTGCGGATAGAGCTTGAGCTCGACAAGCAGCACCAAAAGCTGTGTCCAGCTTTCCCTGACGGGAAAAGCCACCTGCGTGGCTTTTTCGAAGCTTTCCAACGCCTTCTCATTCCGTCCAAGCTGTTTCTGCATCACACCCATTTTGGCTAGTGCGATGCCGGCCTGGGGATCGATCCGATGCGCCTTGGCGTAAAAGGCGAGAGCCTTTTCCGGATCGGATTCGGTGAAAACCTCGGCGTAATGGATGGGGGCGAGCAAGCTATCCGGGTTGATAGCCATCTCGTGGCTGAAGAGCGTTTCGCTATCCTTCCAGAGCGGGAGCTGCTGTTGCTGGAGGAAAAGGAGGTATGCGGAGAAAGCCCCGAGGACAATGCCTGCGGGTGCCACGCTTGCTGCGGAGCGGGTTATCAGCCTCACAAAGCCCACCAGCATGAAAACGAGGCCGATCTGAGGCAGGTAGCTGTAACGGTCCGCGACGAAGTAATGGCTGACGGAAACCAGCCCCGAAACAGGGAGCCACAGGACGGTGTAGATCGCCGCGCCGCCGATGATGAGCTTTTCCTTCCTCCCGAGCCAGAAAAGCAAGGGGGCGAGGATACAGAGCGCCGCCGCCGAGATGGCGAACGGAACCATGGATGACGGAGGGGTGAACCATAGCTGTGCGGGCGATGGCCAGAAGAAGCGCTCCAGGTAGAAAGCGTAGCCGACAACCATGTTCATGGCCTTCCCCGCCAATGTGGAACCCCCGCCGATGCCACCCAGGCCTCCCTGGGATTGGAAATAAATCGCGATTCCCGCGGCGGCGGCGGAGGCGGCGAAGAAGGGCAGCAGCGGCAGCGCAGCCTCTCGTGCCGAAGCCAGGATCCTTTTTGTATCGAGATAGAGGAGCAGGTAGAGAACCAGCGGGAGCGGCACGACGCTCGGCTTCGCGAGCAACGCCATGGCGAAGCAAGCCAGGCTGCCCGCGTAGAGCGCCGGGGATTTCGCCGGCCGCAGTCTCCAACACGCGAAAGCGAGCGTGCTTGCGAAAAACATGGCTCCGGAGAGGACGTCCTTGCGCTCGGACAGCCATGCCACGGACTGGACCTTCTCCGGATGGATGGCCCAGATGAGGGCGACGAAAAACGCCCAGAACGTCGAGTTGGTGAGCTTGCGGACGGTGAGGAAGAAAAGCGCGGCGGCCAGCGCGTGCCAGAGGACATTGACGGCATGGTGCCAGCCTGGCCTGAGGCCGAAGAGGGCGACATCAAGCTGATGGGAAGCGAATGTGAGCGGACTCCAGAGGTTCGTATCGCCGGTGTTGGTGAGCGCCCATTTCAGGTTCGCCGGGCTGAGGCCGGAGTTCACATGGGGGTTCTCGGTGATGTAGTGGGGGTCGTCGTAATTGATGAATCCGAATTTCACCGAGGCGGCGAACGAGGCGAGGACGATGCTGACGAGCAGCAGGAGCGCCGCCCAATGGGTGAAGGCGGGCTTCGCTGCCACAAACGGGTTCTGTCCCGGCTCGCTCATGGTGCCTGATCCTTGTCCGAGAGAATGGGTGAATCCGTGAGCCATGGGAAGCCCCAGTCCGGGTGGTTCCATGCGAGCGTGTTTTCGCACTCCGGAAGGTAGGGGGCGTCGGCGAGGTAGGAAATGAGGGCCGGGCTTTCACCGGTGACCAGGAATCCGTGGGCGCAGCCTTTCGGGATGTGGAGCTGGTTGATGCCTGCGGCATCGAGATGATACACAGAGTATCTCCCGAAGGTCGGCGAGTCGGGGCGGAGGTCTGCGACGATGTCCTGCACGGTTCCTTCGATGAGGGTCAGGAGTTTTGCCTGCGGGTGGGGTTCCTGGTAATGCAAACCACGCAGGACGCCGGGCTGGGATTGGGAGATGTTCTGCAGGATCCAGCCGGGATGCGCGCCGTCGTTGCCCATGGCGGGCAGGAACCAGCCGCGCGTATCATGGATGCGCGGCTTTGCGGCGATGATGACTCCATGGATGTTCTCGGCTTGTGAGTGCATGTTAGGTCAGGAGGCGGATGGCGGCGGCGTGCCCCATGCGCATGGCATTGTGCATGGCGGGGTAGGTGAAAGCACCCTGGCGGCCGGTGCTGATGAGGTTCGGCTGGGCGTCCAGCCAACCCCTGATTTTCCCGAGATGGGTCTCGAAGTCGAGCTTGTAGATGGGGTAGCCGTGGGGGTTGGTGAAATGGTTCCACTGGATGATCTCGCCGGGTTCGCAGATGCCTTCGGCGGCGAGATCGGCGGTGATCTGATGACGGATGGCGGGGGAGTCGTTCCATTTCGGGTCGCCGATGTCGCAGGTCATTTCGACGATGAGGACGGTGTGATCCGCCGGGGTGACCTTGAGTCCGGCGTTTTTCGGTTCGCCGATGCGATGGAAGATCCGGTCGCGGTAGTAGGTGTAGAGGCCTTCGAGGCATCTGGATTTTCTGACGAGTAGCCCGAAGGTGGCGATGGGCTTGTAGTGAAGGCTTTGCGCAGCACGTTTGATGTCATCCGGGGGATCCTCGTGAAGACGGATGAGCAAAGGCAGGGGGATGGTGGAGATGGTTTTCTGGAGAGGGAGGGTTTGGCCGTCCAGCTTGATCTCGTTTTTGCCAATGGAGGGAATCGTGGCTCCGTAGATGATCTTGCCGCCCAGTCTTTCGATCTCCCTAGCAAGGACACGGGGCAGGGTTTCGGAGCCGGTGGCGGAATAATGGAGGGTTTCCTCGGAGAGCGCGTTTTCCACCACGTATTTGTCCGCGCTGATTTTCAGAACGCTTGGGATGAGTTTCCTGACAAGATCGAGAATCTTGAGCCGTGGCATCTTCCGGCGCACGAACTCGGCCGAGAGCCGCGAGGGATGGATATTCCAATAGCGGTGGGTGAATTCCTCGAAGAAGAACTCGTAAAGCGGGGTGCCGTAGGTGGCGATGAGCGCGTCCTCCGATGTGATCGCGGCAGCACGGGTTTTGTTGAGAAGGTCGTCCACCCCGGCGAGGAAGAGGCCGAGGGTGCAGTGGAAAAGCTGGAGGGGGTTCATCCCGGCGAGGATGTCGAGGCCTTTGAGCGGGTAGCGGTAGGAGCTCCCGTTCCACTGGATGCGGGCGTCGAGGGCGACGGGAATGCGCTCATCGGCCATGAGCTGGGCGATGTCCTCGTAGATCTCCTCGTCGAAGGCGTGGAGCATGTGGACGCCCTGGTCGAAGTGGTTCTCCCCGCGCTTGAAACCTGCTGCAAGGCCTCCCGGCAGGGAGTCTTTCTCGATGACGGTGACCTGCGCCCCCTTCCTGAGGGCGGTCAGCGCGGCGTAGAGCCCACAGACACCGGCACCGAGGATGGTGATGTGCGGAGGTTGCGGCATTTAGACGGGCTGGCTGTTAGACGGGCTGTTGTAAAGCTGCACCATGGGAGGATGGAACGGCTCAAGGCATTCCCATGTCAGCGGCTGATCTTTTCCGAGGGATGATTTGGTGACGGCTTGCTGGGTCTCCGCGTCGAGCAACGCGATGGGAACCCAGTCGTTTTTCATGGCTTCCTCCATGGTGGCGATGAGTCCGTAAAAATGGTCGCCGCCGATGCCGTGCGGGATGATTGTGTCTGCGCGGATGCCTGTTTTCGCAAAGGCGTAAACATCGGTGACGCGCCCGGCCCACGGCTGGAGGGTGGGCTCGCGGTGCAGCATGATCCTTGCGATGGCAGTGGTGGTTTCGAGATGGCAGAGGTGGTAGTCGCGCTTGAAGAGGTAGTAGGGGCCCTTGCCGATCTTGTAGTATTCGAGATAGGGTTGCTGGATGGGGTCTTCGCATTTCCCGATCACGTAAACGCCGCCACCCGGCTCGGAGCCGAGGATGTAGTCCACGGTGCCGGTATCTCCGAGTTCGAAGGCTTCGAGCGCCTGGTCCACGTGCGCGATGGCCGGGCCGGTCATCCCGGTTTTGGTGGGAACGAGATGGAAAGCGTTGGCGAGGGCGGCCATCTCGATGTTGAGCTTTGTGCCGTCTGTGTAGGCGCAGCATTGGATGGGGGAGAGGTTCCGCTTCGCGGCTTCGTGGATGAGATCGGCTGCGGTGGCGTGGCGGTTGAGAAAGCCTTTGATGTTCCCCGCCTGGATGATCTTGAAACCCCAGAGCTGGACTTCCTGGATCATGGTGGCGAGCACACCGTGCTGGTCGCCGGCATCGGAGGTGACGATCAGGTTTTTCTCCGCAGCAAGCCGGCAGAGCGTGGGGCCGAGGACGAGATCCACCTCCGCGTTCATGAGGACGACGTGGGCACCGTTTTCCAGCGCGGTTTCGCAGTATTGGTAGGCCGACCAGATGGTGTTGGTCGCTTCCACGAAGAAATCGACCGGGTGCTCGCGTAGGAGGCGGTGGGCGTCGGTGCCGTGGAGATCCGTTTTTGTCAGGGAGGCAAGATCCTGCGCACTGGCAGGGTTTTTGTCGGCGATCCATTCCAAGGACATGCCCGGGGTGATGGAGATCTGGTGGGCGATTCCCCTGCCCATGCATCCGGCTCCGACGAGGCCGATGCGGATGGGTTTTTCGAGATTCCTGAGTTTCCGGATCATTTGCTCAGTCGATGTAGGTTTGCATCCAGAGTTCGAGAATGATGAGGGAGGTGACTTTTTTGAGGGCGAGGAATTCGCCGCGCCCGGCGGCTTTGACGAGGGTTCCGATTTCCGCTGGATGGAAAAGGTTTCTTGCGCGGATGGTGGAGGGATTCAGGCAATCTTCAAGCAGCGTCTGGAACTGCGGGGAGTGGCGGAATTTCTCCAAAGGCAGGTGGAAAGGTTGTTTGGGGCGCTTGGAGGCCGGGGTGCGGGTGAGTTTTCGCCAGAGATATTTGTTGGTGCTTTTGTGGAGCTTGAGATTTTTTGGCAGGGCGAGGGTGAACTCGACGAGGCGATGATCGAGGAACGGCATCCGGTATTCGATGGAGTGAGCCATGTTGTTGCGATCCTGACGGATGATGGCCCAGTCCTGCATCCAGCTTTCGTAAAGGTGGAGGGTCTGGCGATCTAGGATGCAGGAGGCTTCGGGGATGTCGGGTTCGTGGAATACTTCGCTGATGCAGAGCCGGTTCGCCTCGGTGGGGGTGAAGAGGGTGCGGAGGCCGGAGGATTTCCGCCATGGTGTGGCGTTGGGGAAATTTTCCACGTAACCGGCGATTTTTTCGCGGCCCTCCTTGCCGAGGGATCCGGGGAAGGGGAAGAACCTGTCGAGGACGGGGAGGGGGCAGAGGCGCAGCAGGCTGGCGGTGGGTTTGAGCGCGAAGGAAGGGAGCGCGTCGAGTTTCGCGAGGTGGGCTTGGAAGGAATACCCCATCATTGATTCGTCGATGCCGTCGCCGCCGATGGCGACGCGGTAGCCGTGTTCGGCGGCGGCGGAGGCGAGTTTGTCGAAGGCTAGGATGAGGGCGTCGCCGACCGGCAGTTCCATCTGTGCGACGACCTGGCGGAGTTTCGTGAGGTCGTCCTCGTGGAGGATGACGGGGATGTGCGGGGTGTCGTTCTCTTTCGCGATCGCGGCGGCGTGGTGGATCTCGTCGGAATCCGTGCCGAACCCGGCCGTGAAGGCGGTGGTCTCGAAACCGGTTCCCCGGATCGATTCCAACAGGATGGCGGAGTCCACACCGGCGCTGAGATAGGTGGCGATTTTCTCCTCCCCATGCAGGGAGATTCCGACCGCATCGCGGGTGAGCGAGTCGAGTTTTCCGAGGGCTTCGCTTTCCGAGATGTCGAGCGTGCGAGTGACGCGCGGTTTCCACCATGCCTCGATCTTCGGTGCGGAGCCCGGCGATACCGTTAGGACATGTCCCGCAGGCAGGATGGTGATGCCCCTGAAAAGGGTTTCGGGCTCCGGGACGTAGCGGTTGACGAGGTAGCTGGGCAATGCCGCATGGTTGAGTTCGGCGGGAATCCCGGCGGCGAGGAGGGCGCGGATCTCAGAGGCGAAATGGAGGGAGCCTTGCTCCGTGTGGAGGTAGAGGGGCTTTTGTCCGCAGCGATCGCGGGCAAGGGTGAGGGTATCGCCATCGCGTATCGCGATGCTGAACATCCCGTTCAGCTTCCCAAGCATTTCCGGCCCCCATTCCTGCCATGCATGCGGGAGGATCTCGGCATCGGAGTGGGTGTGGAACTCATGGCCTAGCGCCTCCAACTCCCTGCGGATTTCCAGGTGATTGTAGATCTCGCCGTTGCAGATGGTGGCGATGGTCTTGTCGCGGTTGAAAAAGGGTTGGTGGCCGTTCGTCTTGTCAACGATGGCAAGGCGGCAGATCCCGAGGGATATGTCCCCGGCATGGTGTGCCTGAAATCCGTCGGGCCCGCGGTGCCGGATGGCCGCGCCCATGGCATGGAGGCGATCGGGATCACCGCTTTTTCCGAACCAGCCGTAAATCCCGCACATGCTGGGGGGATCTTACCTTTCCGGAAGAGAAATGCCCAGCAAGTTCAGGGTGAATACTCAGGCTCCCGGCAGCTCGATGAAGCCTTCCAGCTTCCTGATGCGGGTGGGGTGGCGCATCTTGCGGAGCGCCTTGGCCTCGATCTGGCGGATCCGTTCGCGGGTGACCTGGAACTGGCGGCCGACTTCTTCAAGTGTGCGGCTGTAGCCGTCCTTGAGGCCGAAGCGCTGCTCCAGCACCTCGCGCTCGCGCTCGGTGAGCGTGTCGAGCACGTCCTTGATCTTGTCCTTGAGCATCGAGAAACCGGCTTCCTCCATCGGGTTGTCGGCGGCCTTGTCCTCGATGAAATCACCGAAGGAGGTGTCGTCCGAATCGCCGACGGGTGCCTGGAGGGAAATCGGCTGCTGGGCCATCTTGAGGACGGCGCGGACACGCTCGACGGGAAGGTGGATTTCCTCGGCGATCTCTTCCGGGGAGGGCTCGCGGCCGTATTCCTGGACGAGCTGCTTCTGCACGCGCATCAGCTTGTTGATCGTCTCGATCATGTGGACCGGGATGCGGATGGTGCGCGCCTGGTCGGCGATGGAGCGGGTGATCGCCTGGCGGATCCACCAGGTGGCGTAGGTGGAGAATTTGTAGCCGCGGCGGTATTCGAATTTCTCGACCGCCTTCATCAGGCCCATGTTGCCTTCCTGGATGAGGTCGAGGAAGGAAAGGCCGCGGTTCGTGTATTTCTTGGCGATGGAAATGACGAGGCGGAGGTTGGCCTCGACCATCTCGGTCTTGGCCTTGAGGGCTTCTTTCATCCAGTGGCGGAGATCCTTGTAGGTAGGCTCAAAGGTCTCGTCGTTGAGCCAGCAGCGCTGCTGGATCTCGCGCATTTTGCCGATGAATTCGCTATCGGCCGGGTGCGTCTGGAGGCGGCGGGAGTATTTCCAGTACTTTTCGATGTAGTCCTCCACCTGCTCGCAGAAATCCTCGACGATCTTCTGCTTGTAGTAGAAGCGGACGTAGATGCGGTGCATCGTGCCGAGGTTTTTCTCCATGGTCTCCTCCATCTTTTTCTTGCCGCGCGGGTTTTTGCCGGCGAGTTGGCGGAAAATGTTGTCGTTCTCCTCGTGGAGGGCCTTGAGCTGGTCGCAGAGCTTGGGGAGACCCTTCATGTAGCGCTCGCGGGACTCGATTTTCTTGTCGAGGATGACGCGGTCGAAGCGCTCCTTGCCCTTGTTGAGTTTTTCGGCGAGTTCCAGGTAATGCTCGGTGATGAAGCCGAACTTGTGGAGGTTCTTGGAAACCTCGATCTCCGCATCCTCGATGCGCTTGGAAATCTCCACTTCCTGCTCGCGGGTTAGCAGCGGCACCTGGCCCATCTGCTTGAGGTACATGCGGACGGGGTCGTCCAGGATGTCGAGTTTCTGGTCTGCCTTGACATCCTCCTCGTCGCCATCGCCCTCGTCCTTTTTCTTGTCCTTGAAGCGGTCGACCTCGGAGGCGTCGATGATGTCGAACTCCATGTTGCGGAGACGCTCCATGATCGCCTCGACGTCGTCGGGATCGACGAGGTCGTTGGGCAGGATCTCGTTGATGTCGTCGTAGGTGAGGTATTCCTGCTCCTTGGCGAGCTTGATGAGCTCGCGGATCTTCTCCTGGATTTCCGGGGTGTCGATGCGGCGCTTTTCCGCGCCCTTCTTGCCCTTGGCGGGTGCGGCGGGTGTCGCGGCTGCTGGGGATTTCTCAGGAGCCTTTTCTTTCTTCGCTGCGGGCGGCTTGGCGGGTGCGGCTTCAGGCTTTTTAGCGGCTTCAGGCTTTTTAGCTGGTTCCTTTTTCGGTGCCGGTTTGGCGGGCTTGGCTTTCGGTGCGGGCTTGGCTTTCGGTGCGGGCTTGTTTGCGGGTGCGGGCTTTTTCGCCGGTGCTTTCGCAGGGACGGCCTTTTTCACGGGTGCTTTCTTCGCCGGAGCCGCTTTCGTGGCGGCTTTCGTCGTCTTTTTTGCGGCGGGATTCTTGGCGGACGGTTTGGAAGGCATGGGGATGATGGCTGCTGTGGGACGGGATATCAGGCGACAATTCACCCATTAGCTGGGCACACGCGAAAATTCGCGGGCGGGGCGGAATGAAGAGGGCAATCCCCGAAGCGTCAAGGCGATAGTTCAAAAAGAATCCGATGCGAGGCTCCGGGAGGATTAGAAACATCTAATCCGGCGGCATCCGGAATTCTAATCCCGGCGTGGCATCCTGTCGGCCTATGAAAACACTACTGATTGTCATGTCGTCCGCCGCCCTTACCCTTGGAGCCGCTTCAGCAGCAGCACCTGCAGCCCTCCCAACGAAGACCCTCGCCAACCTGGCCTCGGCGTGGCAGGGCGAATCGAATGCCAAGCTGCGCTACGAGCTCTTTGCCGAGAAGGCGGAGCAAGAGGGAGAGAAGCAGGCCGCCCGGCTGTTCCGCGCCACGTCCAAGGCCGAGGAGATCCACGCCGCGAAACACGCGAAGGCGATCAAGGCCTTGGGCGGCACCCTCCCGGAATTGGTTCGCGAGGAAGTGACCATCGGCTCCACTTCCGAGAACCTGAAGGCCTCCATCAAGGGTGAGACCTATGAAGGGCAGAAAATGTATCCCGGTTTCATCGCAACCGCGGAAGAGGAAGGCGCAACCAAGGCTGTCAAGACCTTCGACCGGGCGCTCCAGGTGGAAAACGATCACGCAATGCTCTTCGCCACCACCCTGCGCCTGATCGGCACCGGTGCCGATTCGGGGTTCGCGGTTTGTCCGGTATGCGGCCTGACCGTCGAAGACGAGGCCTTCGAGGAATGTGAGATCTGCGAGGAAGACCCCTCCGAGTTCATCGCTTTCTAACCTCCAACGCCCCTGTCCGCCATCACTCATCGGGGGTGGCGGACGCTGCGCCAACACCAAAACCTCACGGCCATGATCCCCATTCCAAACCCTCTGCACCCCGCGTTGGTGCATTTCCCTATCGTTCTTATTCTCATCGGCACCGCTGTGGCGGTGGCGGCGGTTTTCGTCCGGCGCTGGCATCTGCCATGGCTGGCGGCGGGATTGCTGCTGGGCGGAGCAGCCGGAGCCATGGCAGCCACCTGGAGCGGCGAGGAGGAGGATGAGGGGTTGGGCAAACTGTCTCCCCACGCGGAACAGGTTCTTGATGAACACGAGGAGTGGGGCGAGAGAACCCGGAATCTCGCCATAATCGCCGGCCTGCTCGCCGCCGGCGCAGTGGTGATGCTTCGCAAAAATAAGATCTCTCGGGGGCTTGGCGTCGCCGCTGCTTTGGTTGCACTGGCGGCTTCCTATGCCGTCGCCGAGACCGGTCACTACGGCGGACAGCTGGTTTACAGGCACGGCGTCGGCGTGAGCGCGTCGGGCTCATCCGCCCCTGACGCCAATCGGAGGGACGATGATTGACCACTCGCTTAGCCATGTTTCATGTGGGAGACTCCGGCCATGCGCATCCTGGTTGCCGAAGATGATAAGAAGGTTCGCAGCCACGTGGTCGGCGCACTGCGGGCTGCCGGGCATGCAGTGGACGATACGGGTGATGGCGAAGAGGCGCAGTGGCTTCTCATGGAGCATTCCTACGATGCCGCCGTGCTGGACATCATCATGCCGGGTCGCGACGGGGTGAGCGTGACCCGCGCCGTGCGCGCCGCCGGTCGCTCCACACCGATCCTGCTGGCCACCGCCCGCAGCGACATCCGGGACCGGGTGAGCGGGCTCGATGCCGGGGCGGACGACTACATCGTGAAACCCTATTCCACCGAAGAGCTTCTCGCCCGCCTGCGCGCCCTGCAGCGCCGCTCCAAGCCGGATCTCGATCCGCTGCTCCGGGTGGCGGATCTGGAGATCGATCTCCGCGCCCGGGTTGCCCGCCGGGACGGGCAGGAAATTTCCCTGACCAACCGGGAATTCTCCCTGCTGGAAGTGCTGGCCGAGGCCTCGCCGCGACCGGTCTCCAAGGCCACGCTGGTCGAGCGGGTGTGGGATCAGCACTTCGACTCCGGCACCAATGTCCTGAACGTTTACATCAACTACCTGCGGAAGAAAATTGACCGGCCCGGCTGCGTGCCGCTGCTACAGACATTGCGGGGGATCGGGTTCGCATTGAGGGAGGATGCGCCATGAATTTCCGCCTGAAAATGGTGGCCTGGTCGGTGCTTTCGATCGCCCTGATCGTCACTGGATTGTTAGGGGCGGCGCATTGGCATCTTGATGGGGAACTGCGGAAGGATGGAAGGGATCGCAGTCATGGGCGTAATCCCGAATGGGTCATCCACGGCAGCTACACGGATGCGGAGGTGCAGGATATCCTCGGCGAGCTGATGACCGTGTGGCTCTGGATCGCCGTGCCGCTCGTGCTGGCAAGCGGTGGAGTGGGATATTTCATCGCGGAGCGGTCGCTGCGTCCGGTCAGCCGCATCAACCGGGAACTCGACTCGCTCGATCCGCTGTCCTGCGCCCAAGGCGTGCAACTTCCCGAGCGCGACGCGGAGCTGGCCGCGCTGGTGCATCACATCAATGACCTGTTAGGCCGGGTGGGGAAATCCTACAGCGAGATGGCCGAGTTCTCCTCGCGGGTGGCCCACGAACTGCGGCTTCCGTTGACACTGCTCCGTCTCCGCCTGGAAGCCCTGGCACCGGAGTTGCCGCCGGAGGTTTCCGAAGACCTGCAGGAGGAAATCGGCCACCTCTCGCAACTGGTCGAACGCTCCCTGCTGATGTCGAAGGCGGAGGGCGGCACCCTTGAGCATGAGATCCAGCCGGTCGATCTCTCCGCCCTGTTGGAGGATCTTCACGACGGTTACTCCATCCTTGCCGCCGAAGCGGGACTCACCCTCCTCTGGCAACCTGATCCCGGACTGACCGTAAATTCGGATCCCGCCCTCCTGCGCCAGATCCTGCACAACCTCCTCGGCAACGCCATCCGACACGGCAAGGGCGGGATCCGCCTGGCGGCACGGCGGGTGGAAGACGACCGGCGCGTGCTGCTGGAAATCCGCAACGGGATTGCCGAAGGCGACACCTCGCTGCTCGGCACCGGCATGGGACTGCGCCTCGTGCGGGCGATCGCCGGCACACTCGCCGGCACCGCGTTCCGGACTGAGGAGAAAGAGGGGGATTTCGAGGCAAGCTTGGAGCTGCCGGGAACCGACCCGGAGACGCTTATGGGTGTTGGGGGGTATAGATCCGCCGAGCTTCAGCGCAGGCCGCGTCTTCTGCGGTGATCTCCATCCTCCCATCTGAATTTCAGGAGGCACAGGCTTCCTGAAGCAACCGCAGCCGCTCGATCGCCGCGCCGGAGGCGATCGCTTCGCGGGCGATGCCGATCGCGTCGTCCATGTGGTCGGCCAGGCCGGCGCAGGCGAGTGCGGCGGCGGCGTTGAGGAGGACGATGTCGCGCTTCGGGCCGGTTTCCTTGCCGGAAAGGATGGCTTCGAGGATGGCGGCGTTGGTTTTCGCGTCGCCGCCCTGGAGGTCTTCGAGGCGGGCTTTGCGGAAACCGAAATCCTCGGGGTTGATCTCCTCGTCCTCAATATCCTGGTAGCTGCCGGACTTGCAGATCAGGGTGGCTCCCATGATGGAGACCTCATCGACGGCGCGGTTGCCGGGTGCGGTGCCGCTGACAACCCATGCGCTTTCCCGGCCGAGCCGCTGGAGGATTTCGGCGAAGGCCGGGCAGAGAGATCGGTCGGAAACGCCGACGAGCTGGCACTCGGGGCGGGCGGGGTTGAGCAGAGGGCCGATGAGATTGAAAATGCTGCGGTGCCCGGCGGCGGCGAGCTGTTTCCTCACGCCCGCGACGGCCTTGAAGGCGGGGTGGTAGTTCGGCGCGAACAGGAAACCGACGCCCGCCTTTTCAAGGCAATGGCGGAAACCCTCCGGCGGCAGGTCGATGCGGACACCGAGCGCTTCGAGGACGTCCGCGCCGCCGCTTTTCGAGGTGATGCCGCGGTTGCCGTGCTTCACGACCACCGCCCCGGCAGCTGCGGCGATGAACATGGCGGTGGTGGAGACGTTGAAGAGGTTGAGCTGGTCGCCGCCGGTGCCGCAAACATCCAGGGTGGGTCCGCCGAGATCCAAGCCCCCGGTCATGGGATCGACCGCGTGCTCCAGGAAGGCCTCGACGAATCCCGCGATCTCTGCGGGGGTTTCACCCTTTTTCGAGAGTGCGAGCAGCAACCGGGCTTTCTTTTCATCCGGCACCGAGGTGTCCAGCAAGAGGTTCGCCGCGACTTCGATTTCGCGGCTGCCTAGTTCCTCGCGGTTTTCGAGATGTTTGATCAGGGCGTCCATATCCGGATCCTAACCACGTAGCGGGAAATCCGAAACGAAGAAATGGCGTTTTCTGAGCCCGGCGGGGATGGCTTGATTCTCACGGATACGATGCGGGGATGCTCGGATGCGGGGGACGTAGGATTGGATTGATTCGCTCAATCATAACCGCTTGGGCTGCAAAGCCTTGGTTCGGAGCGTGCCGCCCATACGCTTCTCGCTCTGAAAAAGTTGCTTTCGGTGGAAGCAGGGTGGGCTTATCCCGCTACGACTAGGAACCCATTCAAGATAGGGCGGATTATTCTACCCAACAGGGTGCCGGAGAAAATTCGGATGCTTTGCCCTAGCCAAGGCATCATTCGAATACGCCCCCCATGATCATCGAAAGAAAATATCTGATCCCCTACCGAAGGAACCCTGACACCAGAACAAGAAAGCTCCCCGAGGACATCCGCGGGGAGCTTTGGATGAATTCTGTTTTCCGAGACTAGGCCTTGCGGCGTCGAACCAGCATGAGGCTGCTCACTCCAATCAGAAGCATGATGCTGGATGATGGTTCTGGGATCGCAGTTCCTTGGAATTCGAAGCCGGAACCCAGTTTCATGTTCCCGCCGCCGATCACCCTGCCTGTGAAGGCTACCTCGCCGAGCCTGATCTCTGATTTCGAGTTCGGCGCAATCACGGTTCCGGAGAACTTCATGAAGTTTTTGTCATCGGATTTGTGCAGGTCGAAGTTGTTGTCCCCGCTGTAATACCAGATCACATTGTCAACCGCGAGGTTGTTGAGGATGAGATCCGCTTCCTTGAACTCGAAATCCTCGCTGACGCGAATGATGAACTGATCCATGCCACCCACACGACCGTTGAGCGTGAAATTTTCACCATCTAGGTCGATCTGTTTGAAATCGAGAACGGTGAGGCTCTTTGTAGAGTTGAACGAGAAGGCGCTGCTCTGCTTGTTGTAGGAATTGGTGGCTGTCAGGCCGTTCAGGTAAGTCACGTAGTTCGCAACATCAATATTCGCCTGGTTGATGGCGCTGTTAATGGATGCCGAACTCTTGATACCTCCCGAGGGATTCAAGCCGCTTCCGCCGGAGATGGTGCCGCCGGTATGGCGGAAGATCGTGCCGTCAAACGTACTGGACTCCTTCCCGGCATCCAGTTCCGCACCATTTGAAATGGCAACTTGTCCGAATAATTGGTTCGCGTCCTTGAGTTCGATTGTTCCTCCATTGAGGGCGAAGATGTCATAGTTTGCAGCTGCTCCCAAGGATTGGGCATTTGCCGATGATGCGCACAGCGCGAATATAGGAGCCACGATTAGCCCAGTGATTTTGTTTCTCATGTAGTGGGGGGGTAGGGGGGGGGGGTATTAAAACCATCAAATAAATGCCCCATCAGAACGCCGAATGCTAGCAAATCCCAATTTAATTCATTGATATTGATAATCATTAAATATCTGATAAATGCCGGAAACCCTTATGCATAAAGGGATTCAGGCCCCAATCGCTCATGCCCTAGAGTTCGATGGACAATGAATATAAATTTTAATTTTATTTTCGTAATTCTTTACCAAAATGCAGACATGACTTCGCTTGGATACCATACACTCTTAAGCGTTTTCACATTGCTCCGGCAGGTGAAGCGCAAGATCCCGGTGGCGCGTGCAGCGCATCTGTGATTTCCTGCCGTCCGGATTCCCCAACGCAAACCGCTCAAACCATGTTGTTGTTCCGAAGATCTTGAAATGAATCAATCCGGCGCAGTCCACCCCGGAAGGACAAAGTCAATCTTCGGTCGAAGTTTCCATATTTGACAGCAAGCCAGTAAACCAGCTAGCTTCCTCTCATGAAAACGACCATCGACCTACCGCCAGATCTGGTGCGGGAAATGAAACTCCGTGCCGTCCACGAAGGCCGGAAGCTCAAGGATGTCGCGGCAGATCTCCTCAAGCGCGGACTCAGAGCGGGAAACTCTAAACCAGCCTCCCTCAGCCCGAAGGATTTCCTCCTCTCCGCCCCTGCCTCCGCCCCGGAGATGACTCCTGAGCGCGTCCGCCAAATCCTAGAGGAAACCCCATGAGCTGGCTCCTTGATGTGAACATCCTTCTCGCCAGCCGCTGGCAAACCCATGCGGATCACGAGGCAGTCCGGGAATGGCTCGATGCACAACCGGAGTTCCACACCACCCCGATCGTCGAGCTCGGCTTCATGCGTGTAAGCCTCAGCCCTGCGTATTCGGCCAGTTGGAAAGATGCCCACCGTTCCCTCAGCAGCCTTCTCGACCGCCCATCCCATCTTTTCCTCCCGGACGATGTCAGCGCCACAGACTCTCCCGAATCGAGCTACAAAGACTCAACCGACGCGCATCTAGTTCGCCTCGCGGAGCGCCACGGACTAAAGCTCGCAACCCTTGACGCTGCCCTTGCTTCCAAGACCTGGGCAAAACGATGCGCAATCAATCCGATAGCAAAAGTGGAGTGATCGAACGCACTTTCAAAGACATCCCTGAAGGGAAAATCGAGGAGGTAGATCAAGAATCTTACCTGGCAAGTCTCGCCTATTCCGCAGGCATAACGTGGAAGGATCTTCTTCTTTCAAAGCGTGTATTGATCATCTCAGAGGCGGGTAGCGGAAAGACCTATGAGTGCCGCGAAAAGTGCAAGCAGCTTTGGGACACAGGAGAGCCTGCATTTCTTCTGGAACTCGCCTCACTCGCGAACAGCGACTTGCGCACGATGCTTTCTTTCGAAGAAGAAGCGCGCCTCGATCAGTGGCTCTCATCGCAGTCGGAGGTGGCTACATTTTTCCTGGATTCATATGATGAGCTAGAACTCACCCTCGGTTCATTCGAGCAAGCTCTCAAGAGGCTGGCGAAATCGATCAACGGTCAGCTAGGTCGGGCGCGAATCGTGATCACCACTCGTCCGATACCATTCGACGAACAGTTGGTGCGTAAAACCCTACCGGTTCCACCGACAAAGGAAGAAGTCGAAGTGAGCGGCGAGTCGTTTGCCAAAATCGCTCTGCACGGAACGAAGGAGAAAGCCCAAGAAATAGGAGCGGAGAAGCCAGCTTCCGATTGGAGAACAGTGGCACTCCTTCCGCTTTCCGAGAGTCAGATCTTGAAATTTGCGGAGTTCCAAGGTGTCACCGATCCGGACGAACTTCTCAAAGATCTGAAGAAGCGGAACGCCTTGGATTTTGCCAAGCGCCCTCAGGATTTGATCGAGTTGAGCGCTGACTGGCGGGATTTCAAGCGCATCCGAACCCACAAGGAGCAGGTCGCCGGAAACGTAAGAATCAAGTTAAAGCCGAGAACAGACAGGCCGGAGCCAGCCGAGCTGTCCATTGAAAAAGCGATGGATGGTGCGAGCCGGATTGCACTGGCGATGATGCTAACGCGCCGCCTTACGATCAGGCACAGTGTGGAGTCAGATCGCGGAGGTGCAGATGTTGCCTTCGACCCTGGTGTGATCCTGCCGGAATGGACGGATATGGAGGTGAAAGCCTTGCTAGAGCGTCCCCTATTCGGTTTTGCTTCATATGGACGTGTTCGTTTCCATCACCGATCGGTTGCCGAGTTCCTCGCATCTGAACGGCTGCGTTCGTTACGGGCGCAGAGCATGTCTGCCAATGCACTCAAACGGCTGATTTTTATCGAGACGAAGGGAAAAATGATAGTTCGCCACTCGAAAAGAGCGATTGCTGGCTGGCTCGCTCTTTCGGAACCGATGGTTTTCGAAATCCTGAAGGAAAATGAGCCCGAGATATTATTCAACGAAGGCGATCCTGAATCGTTAACCGCATTACAGCGAACCCAAGCTTTGGGCACGTTCGTCAATCGCTATTGCAGAGGTGGATGGCGTGGTCTCAACATTCCCGGCATACAAATACACCGCTTTGCTTCTGCCGACCTCGCGGGAGAGATCAACCACTTGTGGCAGGAAGGGATAGAGAATTCTGAGATTCGAGAAATCCTGCTACAGCTGATTGAGTTGGGTCAGATTGCGGATTGCTCCGATATCGCATACGAATGTGCAGCCGATCCGAAATGTGAAACCGGGGAACGCTTGGCGGGAATTAACGCATTAGCTGCGCTAAATGATGCAAGGCTTGCAGATTTGGTGGCAAAAATAGCTGACGGTTCATCCGGTTGGTCCGAGAGGTTTGCAAGGATTGCGGTAATCCGGCTCTTTCCTGCGAATATGAGCGTCGCTCAGATGTTCAAAATCCTCCCACGGATGAAATCGGCGGAGGGACGGATAGGTGACCTCAGTTGGCACCTTCCCCGGGTGATTTCGGAAACCGATTGGCAACCTGGTGAGTTGGAGTCGATACGGGATGGCTTGGACGAATTGATCTCCGAAGATTTCCGCTGGGAGGAAACTTGGCCTCACTACTTTTCGAGTAGATCCCACCTGAGTGGACTTCTCGCAGCAGCCTGCCTGAGAGGGCTAAGGGGCGAAGTGACGACCGAATGGTTACTAGCAAGTGTCAAAGCTCTTTCCCTGGCAAATCACCATGATCCACACAAAGAGGTGTTTCCAGAGCTGACGAAAGCCTTGAACAGTCTCCCAGCGGATCAGAGCTGTAAGTTATTCTGGGAAACGGATGCCTTTTTCCAATCTCTTCATTCCCGTAGTCTGCCTTGGGAGCGATTTTCTGCTACGCGACTACGATGGACTATTCATATAAACCAGGAAAGAGATCTCGTTTGGATAGATCGAAGTTTGTCAGACATCAATCGCCCCAATGATGAACGTGCGGTGGTTCTGGAGGCCGCGTTGCGATTGGGAAGAGGTGGAGATGAATTATCCCGTCGAACAAGTGAGCTTAAGTCATATGTAAAAGACCTCCCCGAGCTTTGCGATAGGATCGATGAGTGGTTCATAAAAGCGACGGCGCATACCGAACCCGAAGAATGGGAAATCGAACAAGAAAAATGGGATAGGGAAGCCGAGGAGCAAGAAGCCAAAGATCTCGCGAGCTGGCAGGAATTCTGGAAATCGGTTTCAGAAGACCATGAGAACGCATTTTCCGACGGAAAAGCGGGCAATACAGCATACAACTTGTGGCACGCCATGAGCCGAGCTGGCAGCAGGGGAAGGGAATCCGGCTGGAACCGCCAATTCATCCAACAGTTTCTCGGAAAGGAGGTAGCCGACCGTCTAAGAAAGGCATTGATGAGCGAATGGCGCAAATATTTGCCCACCCTCAAGAGCGAACGGCCAGAAGATGCGAAGGGAACCTACCTTGTAATCTGGGAACTTGGGCTCGCGGGGATTTATGCCGAGTCCGAAGATCCCGAATGGGCAAAGAAAATTTCCGGCGAAGAAGCGCGCTTGGCAGCGCGGTATGCTACGATTGAACTCAACAGCTTGCCTAGTTGGATGGACGCTTTGGTGAAAGAGCATGTAGCCGAAGTCGAAGGAGTAATTGGGGGTGAATTGGCTACAGAACTCAGCGAAAAGACGGCGGCGCACTTCCATTCCATGCTGCTTCAGAACATCGGCCATTCAAGTGATGTAGTGATTTCGATCTTCCTGCCTCGGATCCGAGCATGGCTTGATGCACGGCCATCTCATTTGCCGGAGACTGAAATTGAAAAAGGTGAGATCGAGCGATTGAGGCAAGTAACCGAATTCTTAGCGAAACACGGTGATGTCGAAACGATATCGCATCTCTGTGAAACGGCTCGAAAGCAGGTGGGAAGCGACCTCGTCAGTCCGTTTTCAAGGGTCTGGCTGCCGCTACTCATCCAGCTCGACGCGGCAGCAGGAGTGGACGCTTTGGCAAGGCGAGTTGAATCGGTCTCGCCGAGCCAGCGCAGCGAAGCCGTATTATTGATTGGGGCACTTTTCGGAGACCGCCGGGAAGGAATCGGTATCACCAAATCAAACTTCACTCCGAAGATCCTTCTGCAGTTGATGCGTTTGATCTACCAGCACGTCCGGCCAGAAGATGACGTCCATCATGTCGGTGCTTATTCTCCAGACGAAAGGGACAATGCCGAGCAAGGGCGAAACAACATCGTGAACGCTCTTCTATCCTCGAAAGGAGAGGATGGTTGGGCAATCAAACTGGAAATGGCAGCAGACCCACTCTGCGCTCACTTCAAGGATCGTATCGTAGCCATGGCCGAGGAAAGCTGGGCGGAAGAAATCGATGCGGATGCTTTCAACGACCAACAAGCTGTCGAACTCGATAAGACCGGTGAGGCTCCGCCCGCCACCAACGAAGCGATGTTCTCCATGATGGTGGATCGGCTTAGCGATCTGGACGAAATCCTCTTGCTGCCCGACTCACCGCGAGAGGCTTGGGCAGGGATCACACAGGAAAGAATCATGCGCCGAGAAATCGCCCGAACACTTTCCAACTTAGCGAATGGGAAATACAAGATCGACCAAGAAGCCGTCACCGCCGACGAAAAGGAAACGGACATTCGCTTAAGTTCGAAAGTTTCAGAGCACGTGGCGGTCATTGAACTCAAGTTGGCCAATACCGGGCGCACAGCGAAAGATTTGTTGTCGTCTCTGGAAGAACAACTTGTAAAAAAATACATGGCCTCTGAGACGAGTCGGTCGGGCTGCCTCTTGATCACATTGGCCAAAGAACGGGAATGGGAGCATCCCACCGATGGATCGATGATCAATTTCTCGCAACTGGTCGAACTCCTCAAAACTGAAGCGGAACGGATTACCTCAAAACTCGGAGGTGCGCTTCGCTTGCATGTTCACGCTTTGGATCTCCGGCCTCGGCTGCCAAAGGAATCGGCGAAGAAAAAATAGGCGGTTTCACATTGCTCCGGCAGGTGAAGCGCAAGATCCCGGTGGCGCGTGCAGCGCATCTGTGTTTTCCTGCCGTCCGGATCCCCCAACGCAAAACACCCAAACCAAGCCGACATCCATGCAGCCCGAAGACTTCACCAAAATCGAATCCATCTTCGTCCGTCACCGCAATTGCCTGCTGGTTCGCGGGCAGTTCACCGGGATCTACACGGATCATTACATCCATCTCATGGAAAACGGGATCCGCTATCCGGCGGAGCTTGACCAGATGCTCAAGGACGCGTTGGCCATGCTCACGCTGCACCTGACTGCTCGGCCATGGAACGAGACGATCGCATGGACGGCGAACCTCCGCGCACCCCGTATCAACCTTTTCGTCACCGGCTCCTCCAACGAGGCCTATGTGACAGGCAGGATATTCACCGAGGACATCCGGGAGCCCGACAGGAATTTCTTCTATTCCCAGACCACCGCGCCGACATCGCCGGAGCCCAGCCTATCGACCATGGAGATCGATGGCCGCGACCCGGTCGCATGGATTTCGCAATTCTACGCGCAATCCGAACAGCGCCCGGCGCGGGCCTTCCGACTGCCGGACGAGAATTTCGCGCTGATCGCCGCCCAGCCGGATGCCGATCTCGGGTGGCTGGAATCGCTCAATGGGGAACAGGTTGCGGAAATCACCGGAACTGAGGAAACCAACCTCCTAGAGACGCGCCCGTTCCGTTTCCACTGCGGCTGCACGGTCGAACGGATTCTCCCGATACTCGGCGGCTGGCGGGAAAGGAAGGACGAGCTTTTCCATGGGGAGGAATCCATCACCGTCCAGTGCCCGCGCTGCGCCGCCAGCTACCTCATCACTCAGGACATGATCTGAGTCTGACAGCGGCGCACCGGTACAGGGCCATCTCGCCAGATTCCTTGACATCTCCGGCAGCAAGCATCCAATGGTTGGAACCAAAGCGTTAAGGACATGAAAACAAACAGCATTATGATTGGGGTTGGCGCAGTCGCGCTCCTAGGTGCGGGGGTCTTCCTCGGCGGAGCCCTGAAGTCCGATGGCGATGCCGACATTCCGCCATCAACGGGTTCAAACGGCGTTGCCCCTGGCACTCAAAACCCCGGCAAATCCAGCCTCACCTCCCGCGATCCCGTGGCGACGAAATCATCGAACTCCCGTGAATCCTCATGGGCGAAGCTTTCGGAAAAATATGGGGATAGCCGCACCAAGCTCTCCAAGAAAGTCACCGAAGACATTTCCAAAATGATGGGCGATGCGATGGATCTCGTCGACATGGGCAGCAAGCTCGCTGGCGGCGAGTCCGCCGCGGGGATGGCATCTCAGCAGGCGGTCGGCGCCCTTTCCCGGGAGCTGGACCTAACCGATGAGCAGAAGGAAAAGGCCAGGGAGATCGTCACGAAACGGGTCTCCGAGCGCCTGGATGCCGTCAGGGAACTGAGCTCTGCGATGAACGACGATCCCTCCGCCATGATGGAGGCGATCCTTGCGGGCGACGCCTTCTCAAGGGGCGAGATCACGGAGGACGAATACCAGGGCATAACAGCCGATACCACCGCCATGCTCGGTAACATCGCCGGCTTCGGGATGGGCGGAATGGGCGGCCGGGGGGGGGTCTCGCAGTTTTCCGATCCCCTGCTCACCGCCGAGCTGATGCCCATCCTCGATCCGGCGCAGCAACAGAAAATCGCGGAGCTCTCCGCCAAGGCGCAGGCAAGCTCAGGGCAAGGCAACACCGGTGGCATGCCCTTCCAGAACGGCACGCTTCCTGTCATGGATCTTGAAAGGCTCGATGCCTCCGTCCAGTCCACAAAAAAGCTGACAAGCGGTCTCAGGGCGATGATGGAGGGCTTCGGCGAGCTCCAGAACGCACAGCCGCCTGCGGGCGAGTGAGTGGCCGGACTCCCCTTCCCCCAAGCTCAATCCGTCAGGTAAAAATCGATGGTCGTCACCACGCGGACTTCCTTGGTGAGGCTGCTGGAGCCATTCCCTGAACCGGCATCCTCGACGGTGAATCCCCCTTGGTAGGCGCTGCGTATCTTGCCAACCTTGGCACCTGCGTTCTGGGCGAATTCGGAGGCGGCGATGCGGGCGTTACGGGCGGCCTCCTTGAGCATCGCGGGCTTGATTTCGTTGATCCCGGTGAAGTCGTATTTCGGGGTGAAGTTGGTTATGTTCATGCCCTGTGAGAGCAGCTTGTTGACCTCGGAGCGGGCGGGATCGACGAGTTCCACGCGCGGAGTGGATACGGAGATGGAGCCTCCGATGCTGTGCGTTTCCTCCACCAGGTTCTGGTTCTCATCGCGGTATTCCCTCATGCTGTGGGTGAGGATCTCAGCGCGGACTTCGCCCTCGTTGAAGCCGGCCTCCCTGAGGATGGCGACGATCTGTTTCTGCTGGGCTTCCGCCTGGGCGTAGAGCTCCGGGATCTCGCTCTTGGATTTCCCGGAAACGGTGAGACCTATCGTCCAGTCCGCCCGGTCGGCGATGACGGTGCGCTCGGCGAGGCCTTTCGCCTGCGCCGTGTTCACCGCGACCTTGGCGTTGTAGAGCGTCTGGCTGGCGAAGTATCCGGCGGCGGCGATGCCCGCGGATACGATGAGGGCAACCGCGATGTTGCTGCGGCCTGAGCAGGATGGGTTCATGTTGGTTCCATGCTGACCGGGACTTGGGCGGAGTCAATGATTCACCGAAAATCCTGTCTCACATGGCGGCGCGGAGAACGAAGGATTGGGATGCTTGGCTTTCACGATGCTCCATGGATGGCCACGAAGACGATTTCCTTGGAACTGGACGCCTGTGGGCGTCTGCGGGGCGGAAAAAAGACTCCTCTTCGGACGCCCTCCTGCGTGAACCGGTCACTCCCCTTACGGGGCGGCGCCGAATTCGAATACGAGTGCGGCATCATAGCTAAGAGTTTTCGAATTCGTGCTGCTCCCCTCACCTTCCACCGTGAAGAAGCCCGCGTAGTCCGATTCGATGGTTTTGCTGGCGGTGATCTCAACCTCCGGGGTCAGGGAGACGCTGGTCTTGGCTTTCCCACGGGGATTCTCGTAGAGATGGTATTGTTCCCGATAGGTCTTCTTGGAACCCACTTTCCCCACACAGGAAACAGGGAATTCGAACGATTTATCCGATCCGTAGGGTGCCAGCTCGACGGTGGGGGTTTCATCGATTTTTGCAGACATGAAACGGGTCATGTTGTTATCGCCCGTGTGGCACGCATCCCACTCCCAGTCCAGTTCGGGTGCTCCTTCAGCGATGTTTTCCCGGTAGGTGAAATTCCCATGCACGGTGATACCCGCGAGGTCTCCGCTCTCCGCCATGCCATCGGCCAGCCCGGTGAAAGCCAGGAATCCGGCGCTGACCTTGTCCTCGGTGACAACAATGGAGAAACGGGCGGTTTTTTCCAGATCGAGGATGGGGTCAGCCGTTGGATCTTCCGCACCGCAGGACGCGGAGAAAACCAGGCAGGCCAATAGCACGGGCATACGATAGGGTGACATTTTGGGAATGCTCCCTGGGTTTCCTTGGAAGTCGGGTCGTAGGCAGCCCGGCGTCATCTCCTCCGGCTTGCGGCCATGGCTCCGAGCAGAATGCAGAGGGGGACGGCTAGCCAGGCGGTGCGTTGGCGGGCGGGCCTGAGATCGAGGGTGAGGAGCATGGGTGTCTCGTCGGCGATCTGGACGGACCGGTGGAAGGTGAGGACTTTGCCGCGCTCCGGGATGGTGAGGTCGAGGGCGGCGGGAGCCGGCTCGGCGGCGAGCTGCTGGGCGACGATGCGGTTCGCGATCTCCTTGAGGGCGGAGTTTTCATCGGCGGTGTTGCCCATGAGGAATTGGTCGAACTGGTTCTGGTCGTAGTTGTAGTTGCCCTGGAGGATGGGGTTCACTTGGGCGGCCTGCTCGATCTGGGCGTTGTCCAACCTGTTTTCCAGAAGGACTTTCTGGCGGCGGCTGTTGAGGCCGAGCACCGCCTGCTGGGTCTTGAGCTCGCGGAGCTGGACGCGGGCGTCCTCTCCGGAGGCGGCATCGAGCTGGCCGGAGTTCACCGCGTTCGAAAATGCCTGGCTGGCCTTTTCCTGGTCACCGGCGGCGAGCCATGAGTTCGCACGATCCAACAGGGCCACGGCGTTCTGCGAGTCGTTCTGCTTTTTCGAGGCGGCGGACATCTCGTATTCGGAAATCCCGAAGGAGCCGTAGTTCGATTCGTCGCGCAGGTCGAAGTCTCCGTCGTGGCCGGTGAGCTGCCATGCCTCCGGGATCAGGACGCGCCAGGTGAGGTTTTCCATCGGCGCGTTGAGGACGGGGCCTTCGAGCGCGTAGCCCTTGTGTGTGGGGGTGGAATAGACGAAGCGGACGCTGGCGGGCTGCGCGGGATCCGGGGAGGGGAAGACGTAGAACAGCCATTCGTCGCCATCGCGGACGAGGGGCGCGCCCTCGTCGTTGACGAGGACGTTGAACAGTTCGGCCTTCTCCGGGAGCTTCAGGCGCAGGGTGCCTTTCGCGACAACCTGCATCTTCATCTCCAAGGCGGTGAGCGCACCGCCTTTTGGCGAGAGCAGCGTGGTCAGCGAGCCTTCGGAAACGCGCAGCTTGCGGAGATCGGCGAGTTCGTGGCGTTTGAGCACTACGGAAAGCGGAGCCTCCGCATCGGCGACGCGGAACAGCAGCAGCGGCGGTGTGTTGCCCGCGGATTGGCCGATCTGCGGCCTTACGGCGGCCCAATCGGCGCGTTGCCAGCCGCGCGGGAGGGTGGGCGCATCGATCTCCAGGCGGCCGCCGGCGTGGACGGCGGCGAAGTACGATATCTGGCGTACTTCTGGCAGGGCGATGGGCGCGATGGCTTCCGAACCGCCGCCGGAGGATGCCTTCTGGTATTCGATCTCGACCTTCGTTTCCCCGGCTATGCCGCGCTGGAAACGGATTTCGTATAGCCCTTCCTCGCCCCCGACCGGCACCAGATCCGCAACGGCCTCGCCGCTGGCGCGGACGGTTGAGGCGGAGGTTTCCGTCAGGCCGGGGATGCGGACACGGAGGGATTTCAGGGCGGCGTTCTCGATCCGGTAGCCGATCGTGGCGCGGGTCAGGGTCTGGCCTTCGCGGAGGGTGGTTTCATGGAAAACACTGGCCGTCACCCATGGGTCGAGCCGGGAGATCGCGAGGCCGAGCGACCAGTCGGATTGCAGCAGGCGGTATGCGAGGGCGCCGGGGCGTGCGGCAGCGCGGATGGAATCCTTGGTGGTGTCCGTCAGCTCGCGCGGGTCGATTTGGGAAACGTTTCTCCGCTCGACGGCGCGGACTTGGAGGCCGCGTTCCGGGACGATGGTGACGATGCCGGTCTCACGCGAGGCCTCCAGCACGGTGATGCGCGGGGCTTGCCATTTTTGCTGCGCACCAGGAGGGCGACCGGTGAGGGTGAGGTTGAAATCGAGCTGGCCGAGGGTTTTTCCGTTGAGGTGGAAGGTGATGACGCGCTTGCCATCGGTGGTGGACTCCGTCCAGTGGCTGAGGGATTGGCCGGTGGCGGTCTCGATCTCCAGCCCGGCTGGGATTTCCGCCGCGATGCGGAACACGCCGGAGCGGGTGACGTTGACGGAGAGATCCGCGGAGACGACGAGACGGTCTTCGCCAAGGGAAACGAGGGTCCATGATTCCGAGCGGAGTTCAGGCGCAACGGCGGTGACTTTCAGCTTTGCGGAGGCGGCTTCCTTGCCGTAGCGGAAGGCTTGGGAAACGATCGCTCCCTTTGGTATCGGCGAGCGAAGATCCCCGCTGCTGATCTCGGAGAGGCCTGTGGTTTCGATGGATTCCGCCTGGGCATCGCCGCCGAAGGCGAGGGCGAGGAAGCCGACCTCCCCGGAGCTGCCCTGCACACGGATGGGTGTCAGCGAGAGATCAACGGGCAATGTTTCCGTGCCCATCTGGGTGTGCACGGTGAGGCCGAAGGCGCTTTCCTGCGCCGGCTCGATGGGGATGCGGAGCTGTTTTTTCTCCGGATCGAAACGCCATGCACCGGCCGGTCCCTCGGTGATTTCGGAGACGGTGAAGCCGTCCGGGATATCCATCAGGAGCTCGGAAACACGGCCTTGTGTGGGGCGGATGGCAATGCTGTGGATCGCGTTGACGACGCCGGGGCCGGGGAGGAAAAGGTTGGAGACGTCGGCGAAGAATTCGGTCTTCTCCGAGGAGATGTCGCGCTGCGCCGGGCGGGCGGTGATTGTTGCTGGATCGGTGGGGCCGAGGATGAGGACGGCTCCGCTTTCGGTGGCGGCGAGGTTTTCCGGCTCGGTGATACGCGCGGCCTGCGGAGACTGGAATTCCCAGCCGCCCTGATCCCAGCGGAGGGTGATTTCCCGCATTGCGGCGGGGCCGGAGGGGACGGTGAAACCCTGCGCGGGGGAGGCGAGCGGCATCTCGAAAGTGGCCTTGGCGGTGAAGCGGCCGGTGGCCTCCGCCGTGATGAAATAGGCTTCGGATTTGTCGAGGGGGGATTTGGAAACCTTCAGGCCATCGCCTTCGAAACCGGTGAGGGTGGCGGGCGGACGGAGGAGAAGGAAACGGTCGCCCGCATCGGCGCGGAGGGTGATTTCGATGGTGCCGTGGAGGCGGTTTTCCTTGATGGCCCAGTCGTGGATCATGGACTCGGCGGGTTTTTCGGCGGCGGGGAGCGATGAGCAGAGGGCGAAGAGCAGGAGGAGGGTGGCGGTGACGGCGGGGGCTTTCGGGCGGCGCATGTTGCGGATGGAGCGGGCGATTTTCGGCAGGCACCAGATGGCGGCGATGACGGCGAGGAGGGCTAGGAAAATGGGAGCGCCGTTGCGGATGGAAAGGAAGGACGCGCCGACGAGGGCGAGGCCGAGGGGTTTCATGAAGGGCTTCCCGGTGATGAAGCCGGCGACGGTCAGGCCGGTGCCGAGGAGGAAAAGCAGGGCGACGTTCCAACCGGTGCGGGCTCGCCATGGGGCGTAGTTTCCGATTTCTATGACGACGTGCTCGCCTGCGGCGACGACGGGAGCCGCATATTCCAAGGTGGCGGGTGGCGGGGTGGAGGTTTTCGCGGCGTTGAGGGCGAGGAGTCCGGAGAGAGCGATGAAAACCAGGCCGCAGACGAGGGCTACGAAACGGGCGTTTGTGCCGGTGTCGCCGGATCCGAAGGCCAGGGCGATGGATCCTAACAGAAGGAGGATGGCAATTGCGGCAGGGTGCTTGGCCAGATATTGCCAACCGGTGGCGGCTTGTGGCGACCGGAGATCGCCGCTACGTGGGACGAGGGTGCGGTTTTCATCGCCTGTGACAGTCCACTCGCCGATGACGATGGGCGCTTCCAGGGTGGGGGCGATTAGGACGGGGTGGGACGGATCTTCGGATTTCGCGCCGTAGCGGAGGGTGATTTCCGATGCCTGGCTATCGCTGGCTGTTAGGGGGATGAGGGTGATTTTCCCGTCCTTGCGGGCGTTGACAGGCTCGCCGTTGACACGGGCTTCCCAGAGGGCGGTGCCTTCCGGGAGGACGGCGCGGAGGGCGGCGCGACCTTTTGATTTCACGAAGAATCGGGCGTCGGTGACCCATTGGCCATCGCGGGAAACCTGGGTGGAGAGTTTCAGGAAATCGACCACCTGCTCGACGGTTTCGCCCTGCTCATACCAATCGACATTTGTGGTGATGGAGAAATCGCGGGCGGTGTATTGCCAGGCGGCGAGGGTTGGCGCGGTGGAAAGCAGGCGGAACTCTGCTGGCAGCTCGCTGGGATCGATGGCGAGCAGCGGGCCATCTGCGGAGGCGGTGTTGAACTTCACCTGCAACGGACTGACGATCTGGACGTAGCCGCGCTCCGCCTGGACATCGAGCGGGCGGATCTCGCCGGGCGAGAGGGCGCCGCCGCTGGCGCTCATGGGTTGCTCGAAGGTGAGGAGCAGGGTGCCTGCGCCGATGATGGGGCGGGACAGCGGGACGATCACCGTATCGCCCTCGCGCCGCCAATCGCGGCCGACGTTCTGGCCGGTGACGTCGATGTTGCCGACGGCGGCAGGGACGGAAATTTTCCACTCGTTGGCGGGTGCGCCGACGACAAAATAGTTGATGAGCACGCTGCCGTATGCGGCTCCGGCTTTCAGGGAATAGAGGTGGAAAACATCGGCCTGGATGGATTGGCCGAGCGCCTCGACGGTGAGTGGGATCTGCCATTTCGTTTCGCGCAGGCGGAAGGCTTGCTGGAGGTTCGCGGTCTTCCGGGGGAAGAAGGTGACGGGCACTTCCGCGACACCCTCCGTTTTCCCGGCAACGAGGCGGTAACCTGGTGTGGAGACCGCGCCGATATAGCCGCGATGAGATTTCGCGCCGGGGAAGGCGAGCGGCTGGAGAGCCCACGCTTCGGCCTTCGCGGCCTCGTTTTTCTCAAGCCGGATCTCGACAAGTTGGCGGTTCATCACGGGTTTCTTGAAAATGATTTTCAAGCGGCGCAGTCCGTCCTTGGCCTCGGAGGCGAGGGCGTAATCGGCCACTTCCGCGCCAGTGACGGAGGCGACGGCGTGGTCTGCGGGCACATCGAATTCCCACTCGCGCACGGGTGCCTCGCGTATGTCCAGCTCAAGGCCGGCGATGATGCGGCGGTCGGTTTCCGCAAGCTCATAGACCGTGACCTCGGTGACGCCGATCTCCGGCAGGATCTGGTCTGCCTGGAGTTGGAAAGAGTGCGCGGCGGAGGGGAAACGGAACACGAAAACCTGGCGCAACGTATCGTCCTTTCCGCCGGGGAACTGGTCTGGCGCAAGCTGGATCAGGCCTTTCGCATCCGCGACCTCGATGCGGACGGCACCGTCGTTCGCGACGCGGACGAAGCCGCTGTGGCGCAAGGTGCCGACGGGGGAAATGCGGAGAGGCTCCATTTTCACGGGGAATGCACCGAGGGCGGCGCGCGCCTCGATGATGATGCGCTCCGAGTTCTCGATGGGGCGGGAGAGCTTGAGATCGAGCGAGCGCTTGCCAGCGTTTTCGGAAACGGTCCAAGCGAGGACGGACTCGCCATTGACCGCGAGGATTTCACCCGGGCCATCGAGGGTGAGGGAAAGCGAAGGAAGCTTCCCCTGAAGGACGCGGAGATCGAGCGCGGTGAACTGCCGCATCAGCCCGGAGCCGATCCTGATGTCGGTGGTGGCGGTGGAAGAGAAAAACAGGGTGCCGTCGGCGGTGGAATTGGATTTCTTGAAGGCAAGGGAGGCTTGGCCGTTGGCGGGTAGGAAGCCTCTGTATGCGGCGGCGTTTTGCTGCGGGACAATGGCGAGATCGCGGTTGAAGGAAACGCCCTCGGGCAGGCCTTCAAGAGTGACCGGGACGACGACCCCGGCGGGAAGCCTGAAATCGAGCGCGAACCAATCACCCTTGCGGACGAGCGGGACGACGAACTCGATGGAAACCGGGAACTCGCCGGGGGAATCGGCGATGAGCTCGTAACCGTTCGATTCCGTTAGGGCGATGTGATGGGTGGCGGCGGAGGGCGGGGTGGTAAGCGCGGCGTCCCCGGAAAGCAGATCTGCGGAAGAGCCGGAAGCCTCGGCGCGGGCGGTGGCTGTGAGGATGAAGGTGATGCTTTCCGAATCGGCGGAAAGTTTTCCTGTTAGAGATGAGCCCAATAGCTCAAGGCCTTTCGAGGCGGTGCCTGCGGGGCTGACGGAGAAGCCGAGAGTGGCGGTGGTGGTGGAGATGAATTTGCGGGTGGTGCCGGATTCCAGCGGGGCAAGGCCGGTGGCATCGGTGATGCGGAGGTCGGTGCCGGGGGCGGGATCCAGCGATACGTTCAGGGAGAAGCCGGTGGCCGGGCCGGGGCCGGGGAGGAGGAGGGAGCTGGGGCCGTTCTTTGGCTCGGATACCGTGTTCGCGCGGACGGTGAATGTTTTCAGGGTGGCTCCGGCATCGGCAGGGAGTATGGGGCGGATGTCGAGGAAACGGGAACCGTCCTTGGCGGAGCGGACGGACCAATCGAGGAGGTTCTCGCCGGTGACGGAAACGACATCGCCCTGGCCTGTTAGGGAAAGCGATAGGGTTTCGGGTTTCCCCTGGATGATCGTGAAGGTGATGTCCTGATCCGAAGTGACACGCTCCAAGGTCGCGCGGGCGGTGACGGCGGCGGCAGCGGAGTAAAACAGCGGCGGAGGTGTCACCGGTTTCTCGGGAACAAGGACGATGCGCTCCTGCGCGAAAAGGCAGGTGGCGAGGGCGAGGAGGAGGGCGGTGGTTTTCATAGAGAAATGATCAATGAGCGGTGCAAGAGTTGGCGATAAGGAGCGCTGCCTTTAGGCGGCGTGTGTTTTGGTGACTCGCCGCCTAAAGGCAGCGCTCCATTTGTGGGCTTTTCTGGATCGGAGGTGGGTAAAGGCCGTGTAAATTATTTCAGTGCGTTGACGAGGTTGAGCATCTGCTGGGCCTTGGCGTCGTTGGCGTAGGCCTGCTTGAGTTGGGCGATGGTTTCCGAGAAGTCGCGGAAGTTGATCGCATCCGCCAAGGGGCCGGGCTGGAGTTTCTGGGCTGCGAGGAGAGAGAGGACGGCGAGCTGCATGGGCGGGGCGACCTTGTCGATGGCGAGGGCCTGGGATTCGTAGGGGATGGTCCAGGAGCGCTCGACCATCTCCCCGGTGGCGGTGTCGCGGAAGCGGACGAAAAGCTCGCCGATCTCGCCGGAGCCGTTGGGGAGCGGCTCGACCTGATAGAGGGCGGTGCCGGATTCGTCGGCGGCGAGCTCTGCGGCATCGACGGAGTCGTTGCGGAAATCCTCGGTCTTGAGGCGGTCTTTCTCGAAGCCGATGAGCTTATAGCTGCCGACGCGCTGCGCATTGAATTTCACCTGGATCTTGACGTTTTCCGCAGCGGGGCGGAAGGCTCCGGCGAGCTGTTTGGCGAGGTTCCCGGCAGTGTTTTCGCCGACGAGGTAGTAGCGGCCGTTGCCGTGGCGGGAGAGCTCGGAAAGCAGTTGGTCGTTGATGTCGTTGGTGCCGATGCCTGCGATGTCGAAGGCGAGATCCTGCTGGCGGAGGGCTTTCACGCGCTCGGCAAGGCGCTCGGGATCGGCGTTGCCGAGGTTCGCGGCGCCATCGGTGAAGAGGACGATGCGGTTCTGCGCGCCATCCTGCCTGTGGCGGAGGGCGAGGTTTTCCGCCAGATCGATGGCTTGTTCCAGGTTGGTGCCGCCTTCGCTAGCGGATTGGTTGATGATGTCGGGGAGCTTATCCGCATCATTTCCGGAAATGGAATCCGCGAGCAGGCGGGGGGTGCGGGAGAAACCGATGACGGTTACGCGGTCGTCCGGGGTGAGCAAGGTGGCGAGCTGGGAGAGCGCAGTGTCCATCGCCGCACGGCGGTCGCCGCGGGCCATGGAGCCGGATTGGTCAACCAGCAGGGTGAGGATGAGCGGCTGGGTCTCGGCGCGGCCGGTGGAGGCGGTGCGGACGGACATGCGGACGAGATTACGGCCGGGGATGACCGGATGGGCGACCTGGCCGATGGCGGCTGCTACGGGTTCTCCTGTAGATGGGGCGGGATCGTCGTAGGAAACGGCGTTGTAGAACTGCTCCGGCTTGATCGATTCCGGATCGGGGCGCTCGCCCTTCGCAACGGCGGAGCTGGCGACTTGGAACGAGGCGTCGGAGATGTTCAGGGAGAAAGTGGAAAACGGCTCCTGGGTGGCGGGGATTTCCTGGGAGAGGTCTGCGAGGTCGATGGGTTGCGGGGGGGAGAGTTTTCCGACGATAGGGATGTCGCTGAGCATGGGCACCTCATCCTCGATACCGAGGCGTGATTCGAAATCAGTGGGTGTGGCCGGTGTGACGGGGATGGCCGAATCAAAGCCGGGCAGAATCCAGTCGAAACCCAGTTCCTTGTCATTCGCCTGGGTGATTTCGGTGAACTTGGTGGTAAAATCGATCTGTTTTGGTTCGTCGGCGATCGGCGCCCCGCGATTTGCGAAGCCATCGAACTCGCTGTAGAAGCGGAAGTCGCTCCTCTCGGCTCCGGCACGATCCATCTTGAACCGGCTGTTGGAATTGGCGCTTTCTTTGGAATCGGCAACGATGCCGTCGGAAAACAAGCCACTAAAGCTTACAATCTCGCCCGGTTCAGTGGGATCGGCAAACGGATCGGCTTGCTCGTTCCCTTTGCTATTTTTCTCCGCAGGGGCGGCGAGTTCCCATGCCTTGTCCACTTGCATCAAAAGCTCGGCGCGGGTCTGATCATAGGCGGCGCGGTAGTAGTCGCTTTTCGCGGCGGAGATTTTCTCCATGCCACGGCGGGCGGCTTGGTTGTAGGGGTCGATGCGGAGGGTGTCCTCGTAGGCTTTTTTGGCGTCGTCGTATTTCCCGAGGTCGTAGTTGGCTTGCGCCATATAGAGCTTGCGGCGGACTTCATCGACTTTCTTTGTGTGCTCGTAAGTGAGTGCGGGGTTTGTCCGGATCGGGTCGTCGAGGTATCCGAGTTCAGCCTTTATCTCTTCTTGATTGCCGCCACCAGCCGCTGCCGTTTTTTCGAGGATGTCACGGGCTTCGTCGTATTTGCCGACTTTCCTCTTTTGCTGTGCTTCTGCCACGGCGGCCTTCCCGAGGTGGTCGGCATATGACTCGCGACGATCCTGCATAGCAGGGCTATCGGGCAGCTTCGCAAGTGCATCATCGAATTGCTCACTGGCTTTTCCGAAATCACCCTTCGAATAAGCTTCGCGTCCTTCGAGGAGCTGCCTGTCGGCTTCGGCAACGGATTCCTGGCGCCGAATGACCTCGCGCTGTGCCAAGGATGAAAGACCATCCTCAGGTGCTGAGAAAGGATCGGCTTCCGCTGCGGCGAAAGCATCGCCAGGGGCGTCCTGGAGGGCTTTCATTTCAGATTTCGGCTTCCCTGCCTGGGCGGTGCGGTCGGGGTTGTTCAGGATGGCATCGACGCTGTTGCGGTTGACCGCTTGGTCGCCGCTGCGGAGTCCACCGGTGACGAGTGCTGCGACTTCTTTTTCCAAAGGGATACCGGGGATCGTGGTTCCTTCTTTGGGGACGCTGAGGGCACGACTATCGGAACGAAAGCTGCGGCCTTTCATTGCCATGGATTCATCTCTCCCTCCGGCCAAGCCGCCTCCTTCTCCCCAGCCGCCGCCGAAATCTTGGCCGTCTCCGAAGTCAGCGGATGGAGCCGGAGCGGCAGCGCTCGGGACGGGAACTTGATTCCGGCTCCGTTGATTGGAGGCGACGGCATCCGCCTTGTCCTCGGCTCCGAGCAACTCGTCCCGGCTTGCGCCGCAGCCCATCCATTTTTTCTGGGGAACCTCGATGGTGTCGTTGGCCTGGAGTTCGATTTGGGCGAGTTCGGGGTTGGTGAGGTCGTAGGTCTGAGCCTTGCCGTCGCGATAGACTTTGATGCGTTTCGCGGAGCCGAACTCGGTGGCACCGCCCGCACTTTTGACGGCTTCGCCGAGGGTCATTCCTTCCTTGAAAGCGACGGAACCTGCCTCCCTGACCTGGCCGCCGATTACGACTTGTGGAGCAGCGGGTTGGGTGGCAGCGGGTGCTGGTGCCGCGAGAGGGCTGGAAGGCTTGCGTAGGGCGGCGGTCTCGGCCTTTTGAGCCGGCATGTCCTCCGAAATTTCTTCTGCGAGGAGTTTGAGCTTCAGCGTTTCGAGGCGGGCGAGATCCGATTCGAAATCCTGTTTCGCATCGGCGTAGTCCTCAGTGTCGATGCTGCGTTCGAGAGCGGCTTTCTTGGTTTCTTCTTTGGCATCGGCCACGGCTTCATTCCTGGCCATCGCTACGGATTCCTTATCGTAGGCGATGCCCTTCGTGCGGGACAAGGTGGCGAGGGTCTTGCGGCCTCCCTCGACCTTGTCCTCCTGCTGGCGGACGTCCCTTCTGAGTTGGTCGATGTTTGCCTCCGGAGCACGGGCGCTGTACTCCTTCTCCATGTAGCTTACGGTCATTGCCGATTCCTTGGTCACTTTCGGGAATACGTAGAAGCGGCTGATGATAAAGGTGACGACGAAGCAGGCAGCGATGCCGATGGCGGCGCGGAAGGAGGCGCGGCGGATACGGGATTCCTTGGCGGGCATCAGCACGGGGACTGGGCCGGAGGATGGGGTGAGTTTCCCGCGTTTCCCCGCGGGGAGTTTCCACTCCGCGCTTGATTCGTTGGAGGTGGTTTCGGCTTCCTTGAGGAGGGTGTGAAGGGTGCGTGTGCGATTGGCGAAAAGCTTGAGCTCGGGGGATTTTGCTATGAGGGCTTCGACCTCGGCGGCCTCGAAAGGGGATGCCTCGCCGAGGACGTAGGCGGTGATGCGTGCCTCAAGGTGCTCGTCGGGGAGGGGTTGGAGGTTCTCGGTCATGGGAAGAAGTGGTTAGTGCCGGGTGATCAGTGATCAGTGGAAAATTGGTTTCAGCCCTCGGCTGTTTCGATGCCGAGGTGGCGGAGGGAAGTGGCTAGTGATTTCAGGGTGTGGTGGAGTTTGTAGCCGACGTTGGAGACCGTGAGGTTGGTTTGGGCGGCGATCTCGTCGTAGCGGAGGCCGGAAAGGTATTTGAGGGAGACCAGGGTGCGGTCGGGCTCGGGGAGTTCGGCGATGAGGAGCTGGAGGGTGCCTATGGTTTCGAGTTTCCCCAGGGTCGCTTCGGGGTCGGGTTTGTCGGATTCCCACTCATTGGATGTTTCGAGTGAGGTGTTGCGTTTGTTGTCGCGGAGGTGGTTCAGGGCGAGGTTGCGGACGCAGCGGAAGAGCCAGGGGCGGGGGCTTTCGACTTCGTGCCAGTGCTCATGGAGGCGCATGAAGGCGTCCTGGACGATGTCCTCGGCGGTCTCGCGCTGGCCGGTGAGGCCGTGGGCGTAACGGAGGAGCGGAGATTCCTCGGCATCGAATACTTGGCGGAGCGTGGGTTTTTCCTCCATGGTTCTTGGTTTCTTGGAGGGTGAAAGAACCGCGATTGCTCCGTCGAGGCTACGGGCGGCGGAGCTGGAGGTGCGGGGTTCCATGGAGGTTTTTGGTCATACTTTCATCGGTTATGACACGCGAGTGACGGGAACCTTAGAGGAAATTCCATATTCCTGCGAATATTTCAGGATCGCCGTGTGATTCGTGAGGACGAAATGAAAAAAGGCTCCCCTCGACTGGGGAGCCTTTTTGAAAGGACTGGTTCCGATATCTCTCAAATTCTGCGGCGGCGGAAAAGAAGAACGGCCGTGCCTAGCAAACCTAGAATCGGGAGACTCGGTTCCGGGACGACATGGACGCCGCTTGTACCGGATGTCATGCTGAATTTGGTTGTGGAGGAATACCAGCCACCCACAAAGATTCCATTGCTGAGCGAGGAAGTCTCGAAGTTTTTGGTCGGATCGCCGGTCGTGAGCCAGTAACCCGTGAAGAAGCCTCCGCCTTTGAAATCGCTGCCGCCGTTGATAAGCGCTCCCGTGCCGTTGTCTTCCCGGGGGCCTTGCGGATACGGAGAGGATGGATTGCTACCGCCGCCGGAGGCATTGATATCGCCTGCGACATGGATGAAATTCGATGCAGTGAGGCCGCCGAGGGGGACGAATCCACCGCCGCTCTGGAATTTCACTTGGCCGTTGTAGCCATTGGTGAGGTTCAAGTCGTCATCCCAGCGGAAAATGAAGGTATCATTCGCGTCTCCGGTGATATTGATTTTGGAGGAAACGCTGAAGCCCTGGTTGATATTGACGACGATGGTGTCGGCCGTTCCATTCTGGAAATTCAAGCCGTTGAGCGAAGCCGCGCTTCTGTTTGCGAAGCCCGATGTTGTGGCGAGGGAATTGATATTGCTGAAAGCGTTGGTGAGATCCGATCTAAGGCCGCTGATGAGAGAATTATTCCCGGAGCCGGTGCTTGCGGATGCTTGGCCGGAGTTGGAGGAGACGATGCCACCCCAAGCCCCAAGAGTAGGTGCGTTGGTGGTGATTTTCCCGGAATACGGGACACTGCCCGATGTGCGCAGCTTCGCCGTGCTGCTTACCGCGACATCACCGATGAAGCCTTTGGTTGCGCCTTGCCAGTTGGCGTCGGTCTTGCCGTCGGTGAAGACGAAGAGATAATCGGTTAGATTGCCGAGGCCAGCGAAGTTCTGGGCGGAGACGGAATTGATTGATGCTGCCGCAGCGATGATGGTTGCAAGCAGGGAGGTGCCGAGACGTGGGCGACACGCAGCCGGAACGGCCGATGATTTCATGTTCATGGGGGGGTGTTGGGGGATATGCCGAAAGCCGACTATGCCGACTTCCTAGCGAGGGGGGGGTGTGGGGGGTGGGGGGGTGGCGATATGCTTGAAAAACAAATCTCCAAGCGAATCAAGGTCTGCCGTGAGAATTTTTTCAAGAAGAAATTCTTACTTAGGACTGCTTAAAAGTAACATGTTTCTGACCTCTTTGCATTACGCAATCGCGTAGGTGCAGAGATTTTTTCTGCGAGCCGGGAGACGCAGAGCCTTGCTTGTGCGATGGGGTGGACTCCTCGAATATCGGATTAATCCCTGATTCACGGGTGGGTGAAATGGAAAAGCCCGCGGGTTAGCGCGGGCTTCCTGAACAAGCAGCTGGACGCCGATACTTCGGCCTGCCCTGAACGGGGCTGCTATCTATGCTAGAAATGCCAGATCAGGCCGGTGGTGAGGCCGTGGTCGAAGTCTTTCGGTGTTGAGATGGGGAATTGGTAGCCGAGGCGGATGTCCATTTCAGGAGATACACCGTAGCTGATGCCGATGAGCCCTTCGGTCTCGAAATCACCCTTGTCGTCGCCGTTGATGGGGGTGGAGCCAGTGATTTCCAGGTGGAGGTTGATGAGGCCGGCGACGCTGGGGTGATCGTGGCGGTGATCGTGGCCGTGGTGGTCATGTGAGGAGGAGAGATCGGGTTTTTCGCCGAAGGATTTCACGAGGCCGAATCCGAACTCCAGCTCCGTCTCATTGGAATCGAAGCCGTGGGCGATGGCGATGTTCGTGTTCAGCGTGAACCAGTTCCCGAGATCGTTCCACATGGCGATGCCGGGGGCGATGGAAGTTTCCCCGCCGAAGGCCGACGAGCCGGTGGGCAGGCCGAGCTCGATCTGTGTGGTGAGCATGAAACGGTCAGTTACGATGAGCATGGCACGCGGGACGATGGCCAGATCCCCGACGCCGGAAGCAGAGCCGACGCCCTCCTCGTCCTCCCAGATGTAGGGGACTTCCACGATGACGCCGAGGCGCTTGGTGAAAGCCCATTCCATTTCGAGTTCAGTCTCGTGCTCGGTGACTCCGCCGCCCTCGCGCCATGAGTGATCGAGGAAAAAATCGCGTCCTGTGAAGGCCGGCTCCACGCCAAAGGAGTGGATAATAGGCGTGCCGATGGGGCTGTAATGGATGTGCTCGAAGGGAGCGAGGAAGTCCCCTTCCAAGGCATGGAGCGGGGACGAAAGGGCGAGGACGGATACGGCGATGGGGCAGGTGATTGATTTCATGCGCGGGCTTGGTTAACGCAACAAAATCGCGGTAGCAAGCGATTAATGCGAAAAATTTGCATTAGCGAACGCCTGCAGCCGAACCAGCCCTACCCTTGAGAGATGGCTTGCGTCACGCCGGTATCATTCACCGATGAAAAATCACAGATCCCGGGAAGTTGCCGGGCTTTGCCCCGGTATCCTTTGCGGAGCGTGTAGCTGCAGCCATCCATCTCTTCCCTTGGAGTTTAAAATTTAGCCTTTAGAGTTTCCCCCAAGCATGACCTTCCTGACCCCCTTCCTCCTCTGGTTCCTGGCTGCGGCCGCAGTGCCGGTGATCATCCACCTGCTCAACAAGCGCCGCCACAAGACGGTGCAGTGGGCGGCGATGCAGTTCCTGCTCAAGGCCACGCGCGAGTCGCGGGGGAAGAAGAAACTCCGCCACATCCTCATCCTCACCTGCCGTGCGCTGGGCATCGCCGCGCTGGCCTTCGCAGCGGCGCGGCCTGTCATGTCCGGGCTGCTGGGATGGGGTGCGGGCACGATTGATACGGTGGTTCTAGTACTTGACCGGAGCTCCTCCATGGAGCTGCGCTCCGGCGATGGCCAGGCCGCGAAGCGCGACCTCGTGCTCCAGAAAGTCCGCGATGCGATGGCGAACCTTGGCAACCCGCGCCTGGTCCTCATCGACAGCGCCAGCGGGAAAGCGCAGGAAATCCCCTCCCCCGATGTCCTGCCGGAAATTTCCTCCACTGCCGCCACCGATTCCGGGGCGGACTTTCCCGCGCTGATGGGCAAGGCGGCGGAATACCTGTCCTCCGCCACCGGTCGCTCGGAAATCTGGCTGGCCTCGGATCTCCAGGAATCCAACTGGCGCCCGGAGGACGAGCGCTGGACAGCCGTCCGCGCCAGTATCGCCGCGCTCCCGCAGAAGCCCGCGATCCGCGTCCTCTCACTCACCGGGGAATCCGCCCCGAACGTATCCCTCAGGCTCCTCGGCACCCGCCGCAGCCCGGAGGGGCTGACGCTGGATCTGGAGATGATCCGCTCCGAGGAAAGCCGTGGCACGCTCAACCTCCCGCTCACCGTCAGCACCAACGGCGCAAGCACCAGCGAGTCCGTCAGCCTGCCCGGCCAATCGCTCCGCTTCCAGCGGCAGATCAAGATCAAGGATGAGGAGGAATCGGGTCACGGTTGGCTCGGCCTGCCTGCGGACGGCAACCCGCGCGACAACTCCGCTTTCTTCGCATACGGCCCGGCGCGAGCGGTGAAATCGCTCATCGTGGCGGATGCGGGCGAGGCGGCGGGCTACCTTGCGCTTGCCGCAGCCCCGCCCGGCTTTGAGAAACAGGCGGCTGAAACCATCTCCCCAGCTGCCTTTGCGACCGCATCCACCTCAGACATCGCCATGATCCTGTGGGCGGCACCGCTACCCACCGGGGAAAACGCGAAGGTGCTCGCCACTTTCCTTGCCAACGGGGGGCAACTCGTCTTCCTGCCCTCCCCCACCCCGTCCAGCGGCGATTTCATGGGCATGAAATGGGGCGAGGTCACCTCCGCCGCCGCCGGGAAATTCTTCATCCTCTCGGACTGGAACAGATCCGACGGCCCGCTGCGCGATGGGCTGGGCGGCACGCCGATCCCGGCGGAGCGGCTGCGCGGGATCAAGCGTGCGGTGCCGGAGGGCGATGCCGCCGTCCTTGCCCGCTGGGAGGATGGCGAGGCTTTCCTGAGCCGGAAAATCGTGGATCGCGGCACCCTCTGGTTCCTCGGCTCCATCCCGGACTACACCTGGTCAAACCTCGGCGATGCGGATGTCCTCCTCCCCGCCATGCAGCGCATCCTTGCGCTCGGGGCGGATCGTTTTGACTCATCCTACCTGGCGGATGTCGGATCGGATGCCGCGCAGACACTGGCGGGGGAAGTCCGCAGCCGCGCCGATGATTTCTCCACGGAAAGCTCCCCGGAAACGGCAGGCGTTTTCCGCCTCGGCGAGCGCCTCCTGGCAGTGAACCGCCCGGCAGCGGAGGACGACCTGGCCATCGCCACGAAGGACAGCCTCGACTCCATGCTGGAAGGCACCGGCTACAGCCTGTTAGACCAGGTGGGCAACAGCGCTGACCCATCGCTCTCCACGGACATGTGGCGCGCCTTCCTCCTCGCGGTCCTGTTTTTCCTCATCAGCGAGGCGCTGCTCTGCCTGCCGAAAAAGCAGAAGGAAGAGCCGGTCGCGAAACGGAATTTCCAGCCGGCGAACTAGGCCTCATTCGATCCCGTGCTGCGTCTTGAAGGCTTCGCGGGCTTGCCGGTCTGCCGGGGTTTCCTGCGGCATGTTCCGGTAGATGGCCTGCATGGATTGATCCCTATCTTCCGCCGGGAGCGTCATCGCCCATTGGGTCGCGGTCTGCGGATCGTATTTGGAAACGGCATCGACATAACCTAACACCGAGGCGTTCTTCGCCGGGCCGGCGGGTGCCGCCGCAAGCCACTCGCCTGCGGCCCGGTAGTCTTTCTGGGTCCACTGCCGCATGGTTTCCGAGACCTGTTTGTCACGGCTTTCCGCAGGTAGGTTCTCGCCCATCCAGCTTATCCATTGACCCTGCTCCCCGTTCTTCGCGCTGTTCCTGATATTCACCGCAAAGGTGGCCAACTCATCGGGCGATAGCCCGCTGCTGGCGAGCCACTTGGAACCGGATTCAAAACCCTCTTCCATCACACCTTTTGTGAGTGCCAGCATCGCCCGTTGTATGCTCCGCTGATCCGGGTTTTCCTTATCATATCCGCGCAAGAGCGAGATGAATTCGGTGCGATCGGACGGGCTTCCGATCGCTTCCGCGATTGAGGAAATCCCGTCTGAGGGATTCCCGAAATCCAAGTCACCGATCAGTGCCAGTGCGGCCTTCATATCCGTCCTTGCCGCTCCGGCGACGAGTTCCGCCTTCACCTCGTCGGTGATCAGGCCAGGGTTCTTCGCCGAATTTTCCCGCACCCATTCCAAGGCAGCCATGGGATCGCGCTCCGCCCATTTGGCGAGAGCCGAGGATACCACGTGCCTGCCCTCCGACTTCCCATCAATGAGGTCTCCGCTTTCCGAGAGCAGGCGCAGTGCTGCCTCCGGGTGATCTTTAGCAAGGGTCATGACGGAGAAGGATAGCAGGACACGGCGGATATCATCGTCCAGATCATCCGCAGCGCGGAACTCTTCGATGAGTATCCGCAGTTCGCTGGCACTGAGCGTCTGGAGCCGCTCGATGAACGCGAACATGCGCTCCTTGGCCTCGTTGTCCGGCTGCACGCTGCCTTCCTTCCACTTCTGCATTTCCTTGGCGAAGGCGATGAAATCCTGCGCTTCCTGCCGCATATCAGCATCCCCGTCCCTCCGCTGCTTCTTTGTGAACTGCAAGGTGCCTCTGTGATCTTCAGGATCAAGCACGATGATCCCCAGCGCAGCGGCCTCTGCCGAAAGCGCCGAGCGTTTCTTATGCAGGACGCTGATCTCCGACAGTTGGTTCCAGGCAGGAAGAGCGGCAACGGCGAGGATGAGCAGGGAGATGGCGATGGAAATTCTCATGGTCGGATCAATCCAGCTTTTTGAGTTCTGCGGCACGCGTTGCAGGGTCTGAAATTTTCCCGGCGATGATGCGCGCTTCCGCTGCATGATCGTAGGTGGAGGCTTTCCTGAGGAACCCGACAAGGATCTCGTCGCTGCCACCCGCCGCGTGATATCTCAGCGCGAGATCGGCAGCCTCGCCGAATTCCATTTTCGTAGCGTCCCCGTAGGAGTTCGCGCTGCCTATGCTTTCCCCGGTGACGATGTCAACAGAACCGGGGGACTGGCTGCCCAACCACTCGCGCATGGAATCGATGTCCTCGGTTTTGATTTTCGTATGATTTCCTTTCGATTGGATGCTACTGAGTGCGGCTCTGGCCGCGATGTTTTTGCGTTCCTCGGGGCTTGCCCCTATCCTATCGAGATAGGCATCGACCTTTTCCATTTCCCCGAGTTTGGCGAGCACGCTTGCCTGGCTGCCAAGCCTATCCAGCGCGTCATCCGCGGGTAGCTGCTTGCGCAGCAATTCTGCAAATGCCTTCTGATCCGATTCCTTGAGCTCCCGGTGGCCGAAGTTGTTGAAAAGCTCCTTGCGCAGATGCTCAGGCAGCGCCGCCACCCGCGCTTCCGCAGCGGAGGCATCCGTTGAGATCAGGAGCGACAAGAGCTTGCCCTCGAATTGGAGCAGCGCCTGGTTCTTCCCATCAAGCGACTTGGCCAGGAAAGTCCCCGCCACTATCTCGCGATCCAGCCAGGCGGTGGCGGCGGAAAGATCCTTTTTCGCCCAAGAACCAAGAGCCTCCGACAACTGCCAGGACATCCATCCCGTCGCTCCGGACAGCCTGCCCTTGAATCTTTCCAGGACAAGCTCCGGCTCCTTCTCCGAGAGCGGGCCAATGACCATGCCCTCAAGCTTCAGGCGCGCTCCCTCATCAAGATCCAAAGCCGCGATCTCATCCAATGCCTTGATAAGCTCCGCTGCATTCATGCCCATCAGACGCCGCTGGAGGGACATCAATTTCCTCTGATCGCCACTCTGCTCGGACTCCTTGAATGACTCCGCGATGATCTTCCAGTCGATGGGTGATCTCTCCGTATCCGGCTTTTCTGCGCGGAGCTTCGCGCCGGGATTTTCCTCCGGGCTTGCTTGCCCGCGGGCGTCCGCGATGCGCTCACTCAAGATCAGGTTTTCCGCAGAGAGCTGCTTGATCGTGACCCGCTGGTTCCCAATAAAAATGGCCGCCGCCGCCAATGCGATGGCTGGGGCGATGAAATGCCTGGGTTTCATTTCCCTGAAATATGATGGAAATGCCGGCGGGGTGTCAAACACGCCGGATCAGCCTTGTCTTTACGGCTTTAGCCAGGCGGATTTTAAGGCTTGTGCTTTTTCCAGGGCATCGTGGCCGAGGATGGTGGCGTGTCCCATTTTCCTCATGCCGATCGCGCGGCGTTTTCCGTAGAGGTGGAGGGTGGCTGCTTCCATGCGGAGGAGGGGCGTCCAGTCCGGGGGGGTGGTTTCGGCGAACCAGAAATCGCCGAGGAGGTTGAGCATGACGCAGGGGGAGACGAGTTCCGTGGAGCCGAGGGGCAGGCCGAGGGCGACGCGGAGCTGCTGCTCGAACTGGGAGCAGGCGCAGGCATCCAAGGTGTGGTGGCCGGAGTTGTGCGGGCGGGGCGCCATCTCGTTGACGACGAGGGAACCATCGTGGTTGACGAAAAACTCGACTCCGAGGATGCCGTGGTAGCCGAGGGCGGCGGCGACCCGGGAGGCGATCTCGCGGGCATTTCCGGAAGTCTCCGGGGAAATTCCTGCGGGGACGATCGACACATCGAGGATGTGATTCCGGTGGCGGTTTTCCGCGGGATCGTAGGTGCGGATCTCGCCATCGGCGGAGCGTACGACCATGACGGAGATTTCCTTTTCAAAGGGCACCCACGCCTCCAGCACGGCGCGCTCCTTGCCGAATTCCTCCCAGGCATCCGCAGGGTTTTCCGTTCCGGAAAGCTTGAGCTGACCCTTGCCATCGTATCCGAAGGCGGCGGTCTTGAGGACGCCGGGGCCATTGAGTTCCTGCATGGCGGCGGTGAGGTCTGCCAGGGTTTCCACGACCCAGAAGCGGGTGCAGGGGATGCCGTTTTCCCTCAGGAAATTTTTCTCCCGCTCGCGGTTCTGGCAGATGCCGACGGCTTCCGGGGATGGGAAGAGTGCGATTTTTTCCGCAACTCCGCGCATGGTGGCGAGGGGGATGTTCTCGAACTCGACGGTGGCGACGGTGGCCTGTGCGCAGAAATCAAGGAGCGCCTGAGCATCATCGAAGGGCTTGTCGATGACCTCGTCGGCGACCTCCACGGCGGGAGCCTCCAGGCCACCGGTCCAGACCACGGAGCGGACGCCCATGCGGCGTGCGGCGAGGGCTAACATGCGGCCGAGCTGGCCGCCGCCGATCACGCCGACGATTTGTTGTTTATCCAGGGGAAAGAAGACGGATGCTGACATGAGGAAATGGAGAAGAACCGCGGATGAACGCGGGTCGGATTCTTCTTGAAGAGGTTTTTTCAGTCCAGCTCCGGCAAAACCGCTTCCACAACCTTTGCGGTTTGTTTGCTCCTGTATTCGGAGAGTTTTTCCGCGAGGGCGGGATCGTTCACGGCGAGCATGGCGATGGCGAAGAGGGCGGCGTTGGTGGACCCGGCCTTGCCGATGGCGAAGGTGGCGGTGGGGATACCGGCGGGCATCTGGACGATGGAAAGGAGGGAGTCGATACCTTTGAGGGTCTTGGACTCGACCGGGACGCCGAGCACGGGAATCTCCGTGATGGCGGCGACCATGCCGGGCAGGTGGGCGGCGCCGCCCGCACCGGCGATGATGCATTTCAGGCCGTTCGCCTTTGCTTCCCGTGCGTAGGAGAAAAGCTTTTCCGGGGTTCTGTGGGCGCTGACCACCTCTGCGTGATATTCCACACCGAAGTCCCGCAGGACGCGCGCAGCGTGCTCCATCGTCGGCCAATCCGACGTGCTACCCATAATAATGCCGACACTCATAGAAGCGGTGAGATTGCCCCATGCGCCGGGGTGCGTCAATCTCTGTGATTCCACCATCATCTACGGCGTCCCAAACAACGGCCAACCCTTCGTATGACCCCGACACGCTGCGAAGGGTGAATCAGGATTTTTCCTGAAGGTCGCCTTCGACGTATTGGTGGATCAGGCCGGAGATGAGAGATTGGTCGGGTATGCCTTTTCTTGCTGCCTGGCGCTGGATTCCGGTGAGGTCGTGATGACTCAGGCGGATCTTGATGCGCTTGTCTTTGCGAAAGGTGTTCCCCCCCCCCGCGAGGGCGAGCATGTGCAGGAATTCTCCGCGCGGTCCCTAGATGGCAAGCTCACCACTGTTGTAGGCAGCGGCGATGGTTTTCTCGTCCTTGGTCATGGTTCTTTTTCTTTCTCTTTGAGATAGTCTTGGGTTGCCTTCCTGTGTGGGAAAGCTGTTTTCAGGAAGATCGGTGAAACGCAAGCGCAGTGGCTCGTGACCACCTCTCCTCAAATCCCCACCCTCAAATCCCTCACACTCCAAAGCACCCCCGCCGCCGCCTTGCCGCTGCCCCGCATCCGCCGCGCACCATCCTTCCGTTTTCTCGAAAACCTCTCCCGCGCCCCGGCGAAAGCTTCGTTCACGAACTCTTTGCTGCCTATCACCGCCCCGTCCGTAAAATACCTGATCCGTTTCCCCAGCATCCCCGCCATCCCAAGATCCGCCAGCACTGTTTCGTTGTCCCCTGACTCCAGCGTCTCTGCCTCGTTCCTTGTCGCATGGCGCGGCGTTCCAACATCCGCACGACCGCCCTTCCTGCCCAGTGCCAATCCCATCGCACGCCGGTAAACCCTTGAAACCTCCTTCCACTTCTCTGCTTCGAAACCAGCACCCGTGTGACTCATACAGGCTCGCACCAAGCCTTCCCTCGATTTCTTCCCGTTCCGCCAACCATCTTGCCCTCCGCATGCCGCCACCCTACCCGCCGGGACTCCCAGCGTGTGACTTGTAAGTCGAAGTGCAACACCGCACCGAACACAATCAGACACAATGACCACCAAATACAAGCATCTCACCTACTATGATCGCCACACCCTCGGCAAGCTGCGGAAGTCCGGAAATGGGGTACGGCAGATGGCAAGAATCATGGGATTTTCACCCTCCACGATCTCACGTGAACTCCGGCGCAACCGCCACCAACTCAAAGACTACTCCTGCCACAAAGCCCAGGACAACACGAAGGCCAGGAGGGCAGCCGCCAACCGCAGGCGCGCGAAGCTCCGTGAGGTGCATTTCGATTTCATCCGCGAGCAGATGGAACTCACCCTCAGCCCGGAGCAGATCGCCTCCCTCTTCCCCACGAAATTCAAATTCACCATATCGCCGAAGGCCATATACAACTACATCAACCAATGGGGGCGGCATTGGAGCGACCTGGGGAAATTGCTCCGCAGGAAATCGAGAATCCACAGGACGAAATGGCGCTACATCAGGGGTGAAAAAGCACCTCCTGTACCCAGGATCTCTTCAAGACCAAAGGAAATCAACAACCGGCGAACCTACGGGCACTGGGAGATGGACATCATGGAAGGACTGCAATCCGACTCCCACAGCCTCCTCGTTCTTGTCGAGCGCAAGTCGCGCTACTCTGTTGCCTGCCTGGTTCCCGACAGCCGTGGGGAAACGGTGAGAAAGGCCGCCGTGGAGGTTCTGAAACCATTCAAGGTGCTCTCCGTGACAACGGACAACGGCGCCGAATTCAGGCAGCATGCAGAGTTCGCGGCCGACCTGGGCGCACAGATCTACTACTGCTATCCCTACCGCTCCTGGGAGAAAGGTGCCGTCGAAAACAACATCGGACTCTACCGCGAATTCTTCCCGAAGAAACTGGCCCTGACTGACTGCCCGGACCGTGTTTCCAAGGCTTGCGACCTCATCAATAACCGTCCGAAAAAAGTGTGCGGCTTCAGGACTCCCAAATCTTTTCTTGAGAAAATCCTTAACTAACAGATTCGAATGACCTATGTTGCGGCTCGACCTTCAATTCACAGCCTACAAAATCGAGAATGAATCTTTCGACTTTTGTTAGGTTCATATTCTTAGCCGAACGTTGAAGTAGAGGTGCACCGGGGTGAAGCTTGAAATCGTTCAGGGAGCTGGTTTGGCGTCACCTCCTACGCCTTGTTATGCCGGTCGGTTTCGCGTCAATGTGAAATGCCGGGAAACTGTCTTGCGGGACGATCATTCACCGTGCTCCTGTCACTGGCTTTTGGAACTGCAAATTGCGAGGGAAAGCAGGCCTCCAGCGATCAGTATTGCTTGGGGTGTGAAGCCCGCGGCGACCTCTCCCCAACTTGATGTCATTCTCGGACTTAACGCTGTGATCACCAATGCGAGACCTATGAGAATCGATCCGATCGAAGCAAAGATGCAAAGTGTGGTAAGCGGGTTCTGTTTCATGAAGTTCTTGGGGTGCTAGTGTAAATCGTGAAGCTTTGAATCTGCTCGTTCTTTGGCATAACGTCTAAGGAATGGCGGCGGCGGTGTCAACTCCCAAAATAATCAGACGGCTTCGTCGGCGTCGCCATCTCCGCCTTGTTCGCCTTCTTCATTGTTTCAGTGTCTGGGTTCTTCGTTCGGATTGCTTTGATCACTGCACTAGCCAAGAATCCTGTCCACATTACAAGCCCGAACAGCCACCAGATTGCATCACTTGCATGCCAAACTTGCTGGGAATCTATTGAGGGCAACTGTCGATAGTCTTCGCTTCCTATGGAGAACAGAAACCAGTAAAGATCGTCCCATCGAGATCCGATTCGCAGTACGCATAGACCGATCCACGCCAGCGACAGGAGTATCTGAGATCTAGGCTTCATCAGTTAATTATGCGAGTGAAACGATTATTATCTGGGAGGCAGCTTGCTTCACGAGAAATTTCTCTGGCGAACGTTATAGGAATGGCGGCGCCGGGGTCAACTCCCAAAATGATCAGACGGCTTCCTCGGCGTCGCCATCTCCGACTTGTTCTGCATCTTGAATTCAGAAAGTAAGTGCACCGCTGGAACCTTGCAAGGGTGAAGGGATAGCGGCCAAAAGCACTTGCCATGAAATACACACAACTGAGCCAGGAGGAGCGGCACCGGATCACGGCGCTGAGGATCGAGAAGAAGAGCTTCGCTGAGATCGGCCGCACGCTGGGGCGGGCGGGCTCGACGATAAGCCGCGAGCATGCGCGGAACCGCTCGCCGTGGGACAACTTCTACAGGGCGTCCCACGCCCAGAACCGCGCCAACAAGCGCCGCAGGGAATCGAGGGCGGGAAGCCGCTTCAGCCCGACGGATCGCGGTGAGGTGGAGCGGCTGCTTCGCAAGGACTGGAGCCCGGAGCAGGTGGCCGGGCACCTCCGGGGAACCGGAGGGCTGCGCATCAGCCACGAGACGATCTACGGATGGGTATGGCTGGACAAGGAGATGGGCGGGACGCTGTGGCAGCATCTGCGCAGCTCGGGCAAGAAGCGGCGGAAGCGCTACGGGGCATACGACAGCCGCGGGAGGCTTGCCGACAAAAGGATGATCGGCGAGCGGCCCGCAGAGGCGGAAAGCCGGGCCACCTGCGGCCACTGGGAGGTCGACACCGTACACGGATCCGGCAAGCACTCGGTGGTGACCCTTGTGGAGAGAAAGAGCGGCTATGTGGAGATCGGCAAGATCGCGGCGGTGACCGTCGCGGAGACGAATCTCTCGATGGCATGCCTGATCGCCAGGAACCTGCGCAGCTACGGGAGCATCACCGCGGACAACGGGGCGGAGTTCCACGGCTACGCCCTGCTGGAAAAGGTCACGGGCGTCCCCTTCTACTTCGCCACCCCGCACCACTCATGGGAGCGGGGAACCAACGAGAACACCAACGGCCTGATCCGGCAATACCTGCCCAAGGGGAAGGATCTCAGGCATGTCACCCAGGCGGACTGCGACAGGATCGCGGCGACCCTCAACCGCCGCCCGCGCAAAAGGCATAACTACAGGACACCGGAGGAAGTTTTCCGCGAATCATCTAACGGTGCACTTCACTCTTGAAGCTAAGCCTCTTTTCTTCATTGCCAGTGATGCCGCCAGTTGCCATTTGATTCCCGATTAACGGTCTCAGAAGATTCGAAGCCTATATGGACTCCGTCCCTACCATCTGCAGGATAATCGAATTGCTTTAGTAGATTGCGAAGCCGGATCATAAGCTCCTTGTCAGCTTCCAGCCTGGCCTTCTCTGAGTCACTGTCCACGCATATCCAATACACGAGATGCCGTGGATGAATATCATTCGCCCCGTAGTGAGTGACCCACAACTTCTCTTGAGTCGTGGATTTCATTAGTTTCTTCATCTCCGCTTCAATCTCGAGCGTGACCTTCTCGATTGGAGATTTCGGCTTGAAGAACATTTTCTTGCAGAACGTTATAGTAGAGCAGCGGCGGTGGAAACCCCCCAATTTAATCAGACGGCGGGTTCGGCGTCGGCTCCTACGCCTTGTTAGGCTTTTTGATTAGGTTCTAGGGTTCCCGATATTCCAAAATCTGACTCCTCCAACCATCGTCATGTTTTGAAACTTCGTAGAAGAAGGTCAGATGTTCCATGTAAATCACCAAATACCAATGACCAACTAAGCAAGACGATGCCTGATGGGGATTTGGATTTTTTAGAATATCAAATAAATCAGAAGGGTTCTCTGCCTTGGCTTTGTCCCTATCAACGATTCTATACTCATTGTCAGAAAAAGGTAAAATCTTGTTCACTGTCATCGCCGCGGATCGTCTCAACTATTTTTTGAGGTAATGGTTACTTCACGCGTCTCTATTCCCTTGTCGATCTCTAGAGATTTAAGATCCACTTTCCTAATTTCGATTAGCACCACTTTCTGATTAAATGCCGTGAGCTTGATGAAGTTCTCTGGTCGCACCATATCAGCCACTGATGTCAGTCCCGCAACCAGATGAACCGCACAAACATAGAGTGTGCAAACCAAGTTGTTCGTCATAATGGTGCGGAGTGACATCAATTCTTTTGCCTAACGTCAAAGGCCTGCCGCCCGCTACTGGGAGCGCACTTCCGACTCGGGTTTAGGGTTTGTGATTACCCTCCGGCTTCGACTCCGGAGCGGTAGCGGGTTGGTCAGCGCCGCCTTGTTCTGCCTTGTTTCCATTTGTTCCGCCAGAGCACGCCTTGACGATTACCGCCGCGATCTTCTCCGCCTCCTCGCGACTGCCGGAATCGACTTGGTAGCTCCTATTCTCCGTGAATGCAGATTTCGGCGTTGTTTCTTGGAGCGGATCAGAGCATGCGGGTCGTGACTCGCACCTTGAACGGTGCCTCCTTATCTTCCTCGCGCTGGCTCCGATAGATCAACACTGCATCTATAGCTTCAGCTCTGACGTAGGTATCTTCCTGCTCTCCTTCATCAACCGTGCGAAGATGGATAAAACGACCCGCATCAACAAGTGAGGTTTGCCCGTGGGCAGACGCGAACAGAAGTAGAAATGCACCAAGAATCTGGATTGTCTTCATATTTGGTATAAATTTCTGAGCCTTGGCACCCCTACCAGGAACGCCACGCCTCAAAAAGGATTAAAGGTTGTAGTTAAACGGTGGATTTGGTCTCGGATCGGGTGGCGGGTTGCCAAACTGCGGCTCGTTGCTCATTTCTTGGTAACACGGCTGCCTGCGGAATATCGATGTAAACTAAAGCCCCCTTGCGATCCGTGTCCCGAATCTTTGGCTGAATTGGAAAAGTATCATTGCCAATCCCAGAAACGAAATACCAACCACCGTTCGAGCAAGCAGACGTTCGCCAAGGCTGGATGTCGCGAAAGCAATGCCTGCGATTTGCTCCGTCGGCAGATCTCCCGTTGGAGACCCCAAGGTCCCCAAATCGGACTTCGTCATTTCCAAACATTACCCTCTGCGATTCAGCCTCTCGCAGGTAGACGGCAGGCATCGAGAGCAGGACTAGACAACCTTGGACGGCTATGTAGATCGCAACAAATCTCACTAGAACGGTTGAAAATGCGGAAGGGTTCATTTGTTCATTTCTTCGCAGAGACCCTATGGCTGCCCGTTGAGCACGGCGCAGCATTTCAGATCCATTCTTTATTGGTTTGAAAGGTGGCGTGTCCGGTTCAATCCGTGGGCTATCCCGAGTGAACGGGACCTATCCAACATTCATATGAACAAACAAATGAAAACGAACTCGGACACGCCACGCGCACTCTACATCGGACTCGACGTCCATAAAGAAAAAACATCCATCGCCATCCTCGAAGCGGAGCGCGATGCCGAGCCACGCCTCTACGGCGAGATCAACACCACCCAGCACGCCCTCGAACGCGCCGTCCGCAGGATCGCCAAAAGCAACGGGCGCAAACTCTCCGACCTCCACGTCTGCTACGAGGCGAGCGGATGCGGGTTCTGGATCGCGCGGCGGCTTTTGCAGATGGGCGTCCGCTGCGAGGTCATCGCCCCTTCCCTCATCCCCACCAAGTCCGGCGACCGGGTCAAGACCGACAAGCGCGACGCCATGAAACTCGCCAAGAACCTCCGCTCCAACGACCTCGTCCCGGTCAACATCCCCGACAGTGTCGACGAGGCCGTCCGCGACCTGTGCCGCGGCCGCACGGATGCCGTCGACGACCTCCGACGCGCCAGGGCCAGGCTCCTCGCCCTGCTCCGCCGACTCGGCTACAAGTACGACGGCAGGACCCACTGGAGCCAGGCGCACATGAACTACCTGCGCGGCCTCAAAATGCCCGACAGCGCCCACCACATCGTCCTCGAGGACAACCTCACCCTCATCGACTTCCATGAGAAACGAGTCGAACGCATCGAGGCGGAAATGCTCAACCTCCTAGGCGGCTGGCAGCGCAAACCCCTCGTCGACGCACTCATGGCCTTCAAGGGCTTCAAGCTCGTCGCCGCCATGGTCACCGTCTCGGAGATCGGCACGTTCAGCCGTTTCGAACACCCCAAGAAACTCATGGCCTTCCTCGGGCTCGTCCCTTCGGAAAACTCCAGCGGGGGCAAACAGAGGCAGGGAGGCATCACCAAATGCGGCAACCCCCACGCCCGCTGGCTGCTCATCGAACAGGCCACCCACTACCGCTTCCCTCCCAAGGTAAGCGAACAGCTCTCGCGCCGACAGAGCGGGCAGGCGCGCTGGATCCTCGAGCTTTCATGGAGCACCCAGCTGCGGCTCAGCACCCGCTTCATGTCGCTGGCCAGGCGCAGGCTGCACCACAACAAGATCAAGGTCTCCGTCGCCCGCGAGCTCTGCGCCTTCATCTGGGAGCTGGGCACCAGGATCGAATCCAAGACACCAATCAGGAAAACGTCCAAACCCTCCGCCATGCCCGCCCGCCGCAGGAACCGATAACCGCACCACTCCACCTTCCCTTTTTCAAATCCCCCGGCGTCCCTTGGGGGGGATTTGAAAAACGAAAGTTTCCGTTACCAGGGACATAAGAAACCACAAAAGAAAGAGACATATACCGGTCATCTGCGTTGCAGACCGGGATGGGAAGCGCCAGCCGGCCCAATCCTCGATAGACGTTCTGGGTTAGTCCGGCATTGCCGGACGAGCACCCGTGCAGAGACTGAAACAAGGGCCACAAACGTGAATAAAGAAACTGTTGGAAAGGCTCCGAAAGGAGCAGCCCACGAATAGCAGCATACCAAGCACTAGGCGAACCTGCTGATCACAACTGGATCAAACAACGCCATTCCCATCCCGGCCTACAGCATAGAGAAACCGGAAGAAACCTCATCAGATACCATCGATGACATAGAGAAACTTTTGCCCATTGACAAACAGGCAGCCATAGCAACGTCTAAGGAATGGCGGCGCCGGTGTAAACTCCCAATTTGATCAGACGGCTTCCTCGGCGTCGCCATCTCCGGCTTGTTCAGCACCTTTTCGTCTCCGCATGATCCCGGCGCTCCCGAACTCGTGGGAACACGCAAGCCGAGCAATCGAATCATGAACGGCTTTCGCTTACAGGAATTCATTCGCCACGTCTGGAACTTCCGAAACCTCGTCGATCCGCCGCCACGGAGCATTATCTTTCCTCTGCGATCCAGGGATTTTTATTAGCTGAACGTCTAAGGAATGGCGGCGCCGGGGTCAACTTCCAAAATGATCAGACGGCTTCCTCGGCGTCGCCATCTCCGACTTGTTAGCCTTCTTTTTTGGTTGTTCTAGTAACGTGCCAGAATAACCAGACCATGCTGAATCCCATCCAGACATATCCAACGGTAGCTAAGTCCGTAGAAAGCTTCTCGTAAGGCATCGAGTGACCCAAAAACTCCGGATCTCCTGCAATCTGGCGAGCTGCACTAAACGAAAATCTATGAGCCCACCAGAGGGGATAAATGAAGCCTAAGAACAATGCACCAAGTAGCGCTTTGATTGTGTATCTTAGGACGGTCATGGTATTGAACTAGAAGGTTCCGACACAGATCTTCATATTATCTGGCTAACGTCTAAGGAATGGCGGCGCCGGTGTAAACTCCCAATTTAATCAGACGGCTTCCTCGGCGTCGCGGCTTTTTGTTATAGTAATGAGGCAGAATCAGTTTGGGTGATGACTTTAGTCTCACGACGCAATCCGGCTTCCTCTTCGAAATAGCCCGCGAACAGGAAGAACATCTCTCCACTGGATTCTCTCTCGCTTATCCCCCCATTGAGTTCGCCGACGAACAGCATCGGTCGCCCATCCATGAATGGCCACGGAATCTCGTTGTTGAGCCAGTTCGGCCTCGCGTTGACACATCGAAACTCCCGCGCGAACCGATCCACAATCCATCTGTTGAGGTCAGCCGGACTACCATCCGATTCGTAAGCCTCATAGATGCCGCTGATCCATTCGAAGCCGCCGCCAGTGATTGAGGCCGAGAACCGTTCGCTGGCTATCTGTATCGCTACCTCAACGAACTCAAGAGGGGGTTTCTTCATTTCTTTGCCGAACGTAATAGGAATGGCGCGCCGGGGTGAAGCTCAAATTTTATCAGAAGGCTTCCTCGGCGTCGCCATCTCTGCCTTGTTAGCCTTCTTCGTTCTTATGGGGAAGGCTGCATTGTGGCCGTGGCGGCACGCAAATCTGCCAACCTCCCACAAAGCTCGAACCCGATAAGCACGAAACCTAGAATGACCAACATGGACTTCATGAGAAACAGGGTAAATGCTGGCCAATCCAGCCACCGGGGCTTCGGGACATCGCTATCAATCGGCTTCGACTTCTGGATCAGCTTAAACTCTTCACGCTCCACATACCACTTCGTCAACAATGCTCCAAAAAGGCTATGAAGAATATCGCAAATAAAATAGGCCACAAAAGCACCAATAGCCCAGTATATCAGGGGAGGGAACGTGAACTGGGTAGTCCGAAATATCCAACAAATGGCAACGCCCGCAAAGCCGAGCTTGCGCGCATGCTCAGTAAGATCGCGGGTATAGCCCTGATACTGAGTCCAAAGAGCGGATGTCTTCATCGGGTCTCTCGGACAGTCCCGAGGTCACGTGTTCCGGGATTCCCAGTGTCGGTAGTTGGTTTCGGCTTTGGTTTTGGTTTCGATGCCATGGTAATTTCTTTGACTAACGTAATAGCAATGGCGGCGCCGGCTTGCACGCACAAAATGATCAGACGGCTTCCTCGGCGTCGCCATCTGCGACTTGTTCTGCCTTATCTTTATCGACCGCGACTTCATCGTGAATCATCCACCCTCCAGGCACAGGCCTGTAACGCGTAACGACATCAACAGAGCCTGGTTCCCAAGCAAAATAGTAGCGCCACAAAACGCCTGCAGCCCTGTCGAGAAAGAATGATGAACGGCCTACGGAGCCATCACCTACATAATCGACAGACTCCAGCGATACACCTCGAAAACGTCGAGATGTAACAGCCTCTTTGGCGATCAGATCATGCGCGTATGAAACTGTTGCCTCATGGTAGCTATGGGGCGGCAAAGCATATACGAAATCCTTAACGGAGGACGTTCTCATGTCCAGAGCCTCGATATTCGGAGCCGCTGAAAACGATTCGCTCAGTTGAGGGGAGACATTCCGCCCTGTTCCAACGCAGCCATATAAAAAGGGAATGACCAACATGACCGCGATTAAGGGAACTCTCATTTATTTGCAGAACGTCTAAGGAATGGCGGCGCCGGTGTAAACTCCCAATTTAATCAGACGGCTTCCTCGGCGTCGCCATCTCCGCCTTGTTCGGTTTCTTATTCGTTAGTTGGCTGAGATATTCTTGCATGTCCGGGGAGAATTGATCGTTCCGCACTCGAAGGGTACCGCCATTGTTGGAATACATGTAACTGGACACCAACACGGGGTATCTTGCCTTGAAACTCGCAAGACTCTCTCGCGAGATCTCCCCACTGACGACGATCAGCGTAGAGCCATGATGTAGAATTAGGAGCGGATAAAGGGTAATAGCGTTCCCGATCAATGTCGCAGCAATAAAAGATAGCCACCGTGGCACGGGCTTCTTGATCCTCATGATTAAGGACACCCCAACGATGTATGCTCCAAGAGCTGTCCAAGGGATATAAGGAATGGCAGCCGAGCCAGAAAGGTCTAGCTGCTGTGCAAAGCGGCCGTGTATCGCAGCGAATGAGCTTCCGTTCATGAAGATCGTTATTCCGAAGAGTATGGCGAATGCGATCATCATTATTTACCGAACGTCTAAGGAATGGCGGCGGCGGGGTCAACTTCCAAAATGATCAGACGGCTTCCTCGCCGTCGCCATCTCCGCCTTGTTCGCCTTTTTGTCTTATTGTCGGAATGTAGATGGAACAACAAGTCCAGGAAACCTAAATCTTAACCGAAATCTGGTCACTTCCTTCTCGCACGCCATTCTTTGATACCTACGATGAAACTGAATAGCCCAACAATGAAGATTGCAAATCGCCACAGAGGCGTTCCGCTATGAAATACGGTCTCTGGAGGCCATAAATTCGTTGAAATCTTCCCGATGCCAAAGACGGTCATCAGGAGAAGGCCGACACCAATTGTCACTGGGATTATTGGATGATCGCGCATTGCGCTGTGTCTATTTTTATTGGCGAACGTCAGAGTAATGGCGACCAGAGGCTCAGAGCCAGATGGATTACCGGAAGAGTTTGAGTCATCCCAGAAAATTGATCAGACGGCTTCCTCGGGGTCGCCATCTACGCCTTGTTCATCATCTTCATTGTTTGATGGCGCGGAGTCTAGCGATCAGCGAAACCGCGGCTTCTCGCTCAACGAGAATGGATCGCCCGGGATCGGATCGCAAGCGGATCTCGACGTGGGGGCTTCGGGGACAGGTGATGCCAATCGTGGAGATGTCATCGATGTTGATCCACGTCTCCATAGGGACGGAGGCGGGAGTAGTGACCATCTCTTTGGAGTTGGGTATGAGGAGGAGCTTCGGGAGCGGCATATGTTGGGTTGGTTGAGGGAACGGTTAGTCGAATGCGGTGGGAATTCGCTGGCACTTCACCATACGGACGCATTCGGTGGCAATACCAGAAGACTGCTGGCGTTCATGCAGGTGGTCGGTCGGGGAGTGACTCTAGTCGGAGAGCGTGACTGTCGAATTGAAATGAGAGGTGCTCATCTTGATATTTTTTGGATGAACGTAATAGCAATGGCGGCGCCGGCTTGCACGCACAAAATGATCAGACGGCTTCCTCGGCGTCGCCATCTGCGACTTGTTCTGCCTTATCTTTATCGACCGCGACTTCATCGTGAATCATCCACCCTCCAGGCACAGGCCTGTAACGCGTAACGACATCAACAGAGCCTGGTTCCCAAGCAAAATAGTAGCGCCACAAAACGCCTGCAGCCCTGTCGAGAAAGAATGATGAACGGCCTACGGAGCCATCACCTACATAATCGACAGACTCCAGCGATACACCTCGAAAACGTCGAGATGTAACAGCCTCTTTGGCGATCAGATCATGCGCGTATGAAACTGTTGCCTCATGGTAGCTATGGGGCGGCAAAGCATATACGAAATCCTTAACGGAGGACGTTCTCATGTCCAGAGCCTCGATATTCGGAGCCGCTGAAAACGATTCGCTCAGTTGAGGGGAGACATTCCGCCCTGTTCCAACGCAGCCATATAAAAAGGGAATGACCAACATGACCGCGATTAAGGGAACTCTCATTTATTTGCAGAACGTCAAAGGAATGGCGGCGCCGGGGTCAACTTCCAAAATGATCAGACGGCTTCCTCGGCGTCGCCATCTCCGCCTTGTTCGCTTTGTTGCTTCTGAGAAATGTTGCCATAACGGGCGGTGCGGCAGGGTAGGCCAACGACATCTCATGCTGTCGAATGATGTTGCGTAAAATGAGAGCGAGAATCCCAAGTATCGCTAACTCTATTCCAAGAATACAGTAGTTCAGGCTCTTATAATGCTCGAAAAAATACCACGGTGCAATAGCCGGTGGTATCCATTACGTTCGCCATGCCGTATGGCTGGTAAGTCCAAAAATGAAAATTCAATGAGAAGAACCAATCAACGTTGAATAGCGGCGGACGAGAAGGACTCGAATACTCGATCCACGGTGGAAAACAGAAAACGACTGCACACACCAAAAAGTAACCGAACCACATTCCGAAACGGAAGCGGGATCTTATTGGCTTAACCTCTGATCTATCCATTTTTCTTAGCGAACGTCAAAGGAAAGGCGGCGCCGCGATGAAACGTCCAACTTCATCAGACGGCTTCCTCGGCGTCGCCTTCTCCGCCTTGTTAGGCTTCTTATTTTTGGGTGCGCGTGTCATTCGGGGAACGTGGAGTCAATGTCTGCATCCACATCGAGAGCGCGTGGAGGTCGATCATCAACCAGTGCCGCAATCTGAGGATTCATCGCCTCAAGGTGCTCGTAAAACTCCTGCAAAGAGTCCACTTGGATTTGGGCTGCGTCGATACCGTCAAGTCGCCGATCAACTACACGCAGCTCCTCGACTACCGCATGTAAAGATGCGACCTGCCCATGAAGTCTTGCAACTTCGCGAGCAAGCCAAAGTGTCAGCACGGCTAAATCATTCGCGTTCATGTGGAGATATTCATTCTTCGCCTAACGTCTAAGGAATGGCGGCGCCGGTGTAAACTCCCAATTTAATCAGACGGCTTCCTCGGCGTCGCCATCTCCGCCTTGTTGTGCTTCTTTTTGTTTGATTCTGACGGCTCAGGATCACCCTCTCGGATTACGAACTGGAAATCATCCGCAGTGGCTGAACCACCACCGAAAGCGCTCACATGGACTACAGCTAAAGGGTATCCGTGGGATCGGTAGTATGCTTCGATACGTGATGCACTATCCGTGAGTAGTTCGGGTGTTGGAGGCTCTGCATTCTTGCCGCGTCTGATCTCAATCTTCTTCGCGAGATTCTGATCGGAGAACGCCGCATTGCCTACGAATAAGACCTACTCCATGGTAGGCCTCGTCGTGACCTCGAAGATCAAACCGACTTTGTCGCCCTTAGGTTCGGCCAGCACTCGAATGTCGTCCACGTAACCGCTCTCGAATAGAGCCCGGATATCAATATCCACAGCATGAGCTGTGTAGGTGTCTCCAGTTGCAGATCGAATAATAGACTTGAGCTTGTTCTCATCGATAAACTTCTCTCCGACGAGATCAATCGCGACAGTCTCGATGACCTTCCCTCGGGAGTCCAAGTCTGTTCTTGGTGATCGCACGAGACCAAGCCGAGCATTGAGATCATAATAAAGATTGCGAAACGACTCTTCATTTCTTGCACAACGTCTAAGGAATGGCGGCGGCGGGGTCAACTTCCAATATCATCAGACGGCTTCCTCGCCGTCGCCATCTCCGACTTGTTCAGCATCTTTTCGTCTCCGCATGATCCCAGGACTCCCGAACTCGTGGGAATACGCAAGCCGAGCAATCGAATCACGAACGGCTTTCGCTTACAGGAATTCATTCGCCACGTCTGGAACTTCCGAAACCTCGTCGATCCGCCGCCACGGAGCATTATCTTCCCTCTGCGATCCAAGGATTCTTTCTTGGCTGAACGTCTAAGGAATGGCGGCGCCGGTGTAAACTCCCAATTTAATCAGACGGCTTCCTCGGCGTCGCCATCTCCGCCTTGTTAGCCATTGTCCGTTTTGGTGATACGGACGGTTCGTAGGGGTAACTCCGTCATCCCTCCTTCTTCGTGAACAGGTCAAACTTGGCCGAACCAATCAGATCCTTCTGGAGAGCGAAATAGTAGTGAATCTTGCCATTCTTCTCTCTGCCAGAAATAGCCCAAGAAGCTATGAGCCTTCCCTTGTCGTCCCAGGCAGCTAGGTTCACCCCCAGATCCGGTTCTAGAAATCCCTTTGCCACAATCAGTTCGCCGGAAATTGCACCGGCGTTGAACTTGTCTTCCTTAAGTAGGCATCGGACGGCCTCATTGTCGGTCTTGCCGGTTCGACTATTCGCGTCACCCTTGATCTGTGGAAATGCGATCGACAGCCCAAACGCTTGAAAGGAAAAATGCGAAGAGAATTAGAGTTGCGAATACAGTTCTCATTTTTTGGCTAACGTCTAAGGAATGGCGGCGCCGGTGTAAACTCCCAATTTAATCAGACGGCTTCCTCGGCGTCGCCATCTCCGCCTTGTTCGACTTCTTTATTGGTTTGATTGTCTTAAGTATTGAAAATGGAAAGTTCGTGTCAGAAGGTAGCGACTTAGCATCACCTACTAAGAGCCCGTAAACGAAGAAATCGCCAAAATTTATTGAAACTGTGTAAGACACAATATCAGATCCCATCACTTTTCCTTCGTGTCTGCTAAGTATACAAAACGGATGCTTGCGATAATTTTTTGTCTTTGTGGCTGACCATCTCCGTCCTCCCTGACCACTTTAGCGAAGCGAAATCGCCTCTCAAACGTGTCTTCCAAAACTTCTCCCAGCCATCTTCAACGGCTGGATACTTCATTGCGGTGAAAACGACATCGCCTGATGCGCTCTCTATCTGATAGAGCTCATCGCCTCCGGTCTTCTTCCAGCCATCTGGAACTGTGATTGTGTAGCTCTCGAATAACGACAATTCGACGGACTTCGATTCACTATCCTCAGAATTGGAGATCCCAGTTCCCAGAAAGGTCACTAAACATGAGGCGATTAGTCTAAGTCTTTTCATTTTCCTGTCGAACGTCTAAGGAATGGCGGCGCCGGTGTAAACTCCCAATTTAATCAGACGGCTTCCTCGGCGTCGCCATCTCCGCCTTGTTCGCCTTGTTGTTGTCTTTGCTGGATAGTTCTAAAATGCCCGAAACAATGTCTTTGATCGAAAAGTATCGGTGAGCAAAATCAGCTCGAAAAAATTCGACGATGTCGGCATCGTCCACACGATCAGGCAACCTTCGGACAATTCGGAAAACTCGTAAGCCTTGGAACACGAGACAAGCAATGAGAAACGCTAAACCTCCACCGATCCGATTGCTGATCCCAAGGCCGCCATTAAAGATGAAGGCAAAACCGAACAGCACGATCAGAACCAGTATCCACCAGTTGATCATGCAAAGAATAGTCTTTGGTGCGAATTTGATCACGTATCGATTGATGTGTGTGCTCGAATCAATGAGGAAGTTCTTTGGCGAACGTCTAAGGAATGGCGGCGCCGGGGTCAACTTCCAAAATAATCAGACGGCTTCCTCGGCGTCGCCATCTCCGCCTTGTTCTGCCTCTTTATTTTGCATCGGTGTGAGGATCAGTAGAGCCATAAACGCAAGCATGTGGGCAGCGAAGAATGGCTCTATATGCTGCCTGAACCCACCGACCGAAGCCATGACAGTATAAACCAAAATTCCTATCGCCGCTGCAATAAGGATACTCGAATGCGAAGACCCCATCAGCAGCCCGCCTACGAGTGCAATAGCCAATGCGAGACCCGCGACAAGCGCTAGAGAAGTCCACGGTTCACGCCCCTTGCTGATTGATGTGATCGGTAACGAGAGATAGCCACCGCCGATGATACCAAGAAGCGGTATTATCAGGATCAAAGCTGGATCGAATTTCTTTTCCATAATTCCGGCTCTTCTTTCTTTGCAGAGACCCTATGGCTGCCCGTTGAGCACGGCGCAGCATTTCAGATCCATTCTTTATTGGTTTGAAAGGTGGCGTGTCCGGTTCAATCCGTGGGCTATCCCGAATGAACGGGACCTATCCAACATTCATATGAACAAACAAATGAAAACGAACACGGACACGCCACGCGCACTCTACCTCGGACTCGACGTCCATAAAGAAAAAACATCCATCGCCATCCTCGAAGCGGAGCGCGACGCGGAGCCACGCCCCTACGGCGAGATCGGCACCACCCAGCACGCCCTCGAACGCGCCGTCCGCAGGATCGCCAAAAGCAACGGGCGCAAACTCTCCGACCTCCACGTCTGCTACGAGGCGAGCGGATGCGGGTTCTGGATCGCCCGGCGGCTTTTGCAAATGGGCGTCCGCTGTGAGGTCATCGCCCCTTCCCTCATCCCCACCAAGTCCGGCGACCGGGTCAAGACCGACAAGCGCGACGCCATGAAGCTCGCCAAAAACCTCCGCTCCAACGACCTCGTCCCGGTCAACATCCCCGACAGCGTCGACGAGGCCGTCCGCGACCTGTGCCGCGGCCGCACCGATGCCGTCGACGACCTCCGGCGCGCCAGGGCCAGGCTCCTCGCCCTGCTCCGCCGCCTCGGCTACAAGTACGACGGCAAGACCCACTGGAGCCAGGCGCACATGAACTATCTCCGCGGCCTCAGGATGCCCGACAGCGCCCACCACATCGTCCTCGAGGACAACCTCACCCTCATCGACTTCCATGAAAAGCGCGTCGAACGCATCGAGGCGGAAATGCTCAACCTCCTCGGCGGCTGGCAGCGCAAACCCCTCGTCGACGCACTCATGGCCTTCAAGGGCTTCAAGCTCGTCGCCGCCATGGTCACCGTCTCGGAGATCGGCACGTTCAGCCGTTTCGAACATCCCAAGAAGCTCATGGCATTCCTCGGGCTCGTGCCTTCGGAAAACTCCAGCGGGGGCAAACAGAGGCAGGGAGGCATCACCAAATGCGGCAACCCCCACGCCCGCTGGCTGCTCATCGAACAGGCCACCCACTACCGCTTCCCTCCCAAGATAAGCGAACAGCTCTCGCGCCGACAGAGCGGGCAGGCGCGCTGGATCCTCGAGCTTTCATGGAGCACCCAGCTGCGGCTCAGCACCCGCTTCATGTCGCTGGCCAGGCGCAGGCTGCACCACAACAAGATCAAGGTCTCCGTCGCCCGCGAGCTCTGCGCCTTCATCTGGGAGCTGGGCACCAGGATCGAATCCAAAACCCCCATCAGGAAAACGTCCGAACCCTCCGCCATGCCCGCCCGCCGCAGGAACCGATAACCGCACCACTCCACCTTCCCTTTTTCAAATCCCCCGGCGTCCCTTGGGGGGGATTTGAAAAATGAAAGCTTCCGTCACCAGGGACATAAGAAGCCGCATAAGAAAGAGACATATACCGGTCATCTGCGTTGCAGACCGGGATGGGAAGCGCCAGCCGGCCCAATCCTCGATAGACGTTCTGGGTTAGTTCAGCATCGCTGAATGAGCACCCGTGCAGAGACTGAAACAAGGGCCACAAACGTGAATAAAGAAACTGTTGGAAAGGCTCCGAAAGGGGCAGCCCACGAATAGCAGCATACCAAGCACTAGGCGAACCTGCTGATCACAACTGGATCAAACAACGCCATTCCCATCCCGGCCTACAGCACAGAGAAACCGGAAGAAACCTCATCAGATACCATCGATGACATAGAGAAACTTTTGCCCATTGACAAACAGGCAGCCATAGCAACGTCTAAGGAATGGCGGCGCCGGTGGAAAGCCCCAAAATTAATCAGACGGCTTCCTCGGCGTCGCCATCTCCGCCTTGTTCAGCATCATTTTTTTGCCTCCGCATAATCCCGACGCTCCCGCAGAAATGTCTTCACGCAAGCCGAGAAATCGAATCATGAAACGCTTTCGCTTACAGGAATTATTCGCCACGTCTGGGACTTCCGAAACAACGTCGATCCGCCGCCACGGAGCATTATCTTTCCTCTGCGATCCAAGGATTCTTTTTTGGCTGAACGTCATAGGAATGGCGCGCCGGGGTGGAGTCCAAAATTGATTAGATGGCTTCCTCGGCGTCGCCATCTCCGGCTTGTTCTGCATCTTGATTCTACAATGGTTTGCCGAGGTATCCATAAATTGCTGCTCTGACAAACACGAGAACCACCCAACTCAAAAATCATGATGCCTCCAATCGCCATGAACTCTCCCATCGGAAGCAATCCCTTCATTCGTGTAACTAGCATCGGAATACCGACAGAGAAAAAAATGCCGCGAAGAACAGTAAGTTGCCGAATTCCCCTCAAGGCTAGCTGCGATAATCATCACGACTGGCATGATTGCCGCAATGATCACTAATCGAGGGTGCTTTCTGATTATGGCCATCTGTATTAGTCTTCAATTCTTAGCAGAACGTCTAAGGAATGGCGGCGCCGGTGTAAACTCCCAATTTAATCAGACGGCTTCCTCGGCGTCGCCATCTCCGCCTTGTTCGACTTCTTTATTGGTTTGATTGTCTTAAGTATTGAAAATGGAAAGTTCGTGTCAGAAGGTAGCGACTTAGCATCACCTACTAAGAGCCCGTAAACGAAGAAATCGCCAAAATTTATTGAAACTGTGTAAGACACAATATCAGATCCCATCACTTTTCCTTCGTGTCTGCTAAGTATACAAAACGGATGCTTGCGATAATTTTTTGTCTTTGTGGCTGACCATCTCCGTCCTCCCTGACCACTTTAGCGAAGCGAAATCGCCTCTCAAACGTGTCTTCCAAAACTTCTCCCAGCCATCTTCAACGGCTGGATACTTCATTGCGGTGAAAACGACATCGCCTGATGCGCTCTCTATCTGATAGAGCTCATCGCCTCCGGTCTTCTTCCAGCCATCTGGAACTGTGATTGTGTAGCTCTCGAATAACGACAATTCGACGGACTTCGATTCACTATCCTCAGAATTGGAGATCCCAGTTCCCAGAAAGGTCACTAAACATGAGGCGATTAGTCTAAGTCTTTTCATTTTCCTGTCGAACGTCTAAGGAATGGCGGCGCCGGGGTCAACTTCCAAAATGATCAGACGGCTTCCTCGGCGTCGCCATCTCCGCCTTGTTCGCTTTTGTTATTTGGTTGGTTAGTAGTCACCTTTGCCGTCTGGATATCTCGATTGTTCGGCTCCAAGACCTCCACGCGATTTGATCAACTTGCTAATCTTCGCTGAGTCGTAGCGTAAGGTCTCATGCAACTTGTAGTCGTAGGCAGATGTAAATGAGGTATCATCCTTCACGACCACTACACTTCCATCCGAACTCCAGAATACGCGAGAGTCAGACCCCTCTGAGAATAGAACCGACTCGAGAGAAACTGGTTTAGTGAACGTATGCGGCCAATCCGACGCACACAAAACAAAGGAAAGATCTCCGAAACTACGATTCTCAATGAACGCTCGATTTGAGGATCCAGATGATCCGACCACTTGAGTCCTGCCCGGCGGGTAGAATCTCGATCGCACTACTAAGAGCAAAACAACAACGACGAGTATCGCGAAGGTAAATAAGATGCGAATCAGGATTCGTGCGAACTTTGACTTGGCTTTGGGCGCTGACATATCGTCTCTTTTTCTTAGCGAACGTCGAGGCTAGGCACGCCGCGAAAGACTCCGACTAAATCACAGGGCGGGACGGCGTTGCCTACGCCGTCTTGTTAGCCCTCTTTTGAACAACCAAACGACTATGCAAACACTAAAAACAATCGGGCAAGAAGCCCACGAAATCAACGCTAGCAACGGGTGGGACACCTTCCGCCCCGAAGACTGGAATGCTGAAGTCTCCGACGCAGATAAAATCGCCGCGTGGGACTTCCCCGCCGCTCATCTGGTGACAGGGAATGAAAGCCAAGATGGATCTTGGATGCCCGACTACTGGCGCGTGTTCGCCTCTCGGAAGAGCGACGGTGAGGTTGTGTCGGGATATGGAAAAAGCCCCGATGAGGCAATGGCCGCCGCACATATCAGAGTCCTAAAGGAAAGTGAAACGCTCAAGCTCTGCACCCACATGGCGCTCGTTCATTCGGAAGTGAGTGAGGCGACTGAGGCGATCCGTCACCGCGACCGCGCAAACTTCGATGAAGAGTTGGCGGATGTGGTGATCCGCGTCGCGTCGATTGCTCACGGACTCGGCACCGACCTGGATGCCGCGATCCGTGCGAAGCTGAAAATCAACAAAACACGCGGACTCCACCATGGCGGCAAATCTGTCTGAGGCTAACGTCTAAGGAATGGCGGCGCCGGGGTCAACTTCCAAAATGATCAGACGGCTTCCTCGGCGTCGCCATCTGCGCCTTGTTCTGCTTCTTCGTTCTCACGTCGAAAGCTTGATTGGGGTTCGTGATCCGTAACCGTCGTGCGAGACGATCGTGACCGGAATTATTATAGCTTGGACATCAACCCCATCCCAAACGGTAGTCAACCAATCCGCCGCACAATCCGTCAGAGCATCGTGAACAGAGAAATCCTCATCGAACGGATCCATCAGTGGCATCGGCGGAACCATCTGTCCGTCTACCATCTTCGTGTCGAACAATAGAGCACAATCCTCTATAGCCTTGTTGATAACGTAAAGATCCGAGCCGTCTAACGTCGCTCTGACAGTCAGGAAACCTTCGCCGTCCTGATCTACGAATATCGTAAGCTCGATTGCTCTCGCCGCGTTGGGCAAGAGTCCAGGAAGCTTGGTAAGCTGCGACCGTGCCTGATCGGTATGACCATCGAGAATGGATCGCACTTCATCTGTGTATTCCGACTCAGTCATTTCTTGCAGAACGTTATAGGAATGGCGGCGCCGGTGTAAACTCCCAATTTAATCAGACGGCTTCCTCGGCGTCGCCATCTCCGCCTTGTTCGCTTTTTTATTAAGTTATGGCGCTCACGACCGAGGTTAATCCAAATGCAATTCCCGAAGACAGGAAAACCTTCCAACTCCATTGCCAGGCTATCGAAACCAATCGTGCTTTGGGATCAGGATCCAACGCGAGCGAAGAAAGCACGAACCGATATTCCCACTTCATCCTAGATGGCTCTAGAATGGAAGACTGCCCCATAATGCCATTCTCTTTGAAGTCGCTAAATTGCTCCTCGCTCAGAAATCGTGCTGAGACGAAAGAACGAAGGAGATGGATAGAGATTAAAGCGAGAACGAAAAATGCAAGTGTGGTCGTCAGGACTATCTGGACGGGTGCATTCATTTCTTAGCGAACGTTATAGGAATGGCGGCGCCGGGGCAAAGCTCAAAATTAATCAGACGGCTTCCTCGGCGTCGCCATCTCCGCCTTGTTGGGCTTCTTTTGTATTCTTGCTTTACTTAGCGCACCCTCAACGAACTCTAAAGCACCAACAAAATCTGGGTCGTAGTAATCAGAATCGTGTGGATAGACCGATTCCGGCGTATTGAGAACCTGATAAGCGAGTCGAAGATCATCCAATAGTCCGCCAATCAGGGATCTACATTCTCCGAGAGCAGCCCGTGACTCAGAGCTTAGATCCTCCTCCTGTATAGTTCGATGTAGCGCTCCACGCAAATCGAGCAAAGCCTCCTCAATTCGGCTGAGCATTGGTGAAAACTGCGCAATCATTGGCAGAACCTCTGCGGCTCTCGCTCTCGCACCAGCAAGATCCTCCTGCGTCTTCCAGTCCATCGGCTCGTCTGAAAGTTCAACCTGCCGAAGTATCACGAACTCTCTTGTCGCTCTAATAATCAGATCGAGCCTCGGAAATTCTTCGATCGCTACGCGTGCCCGCATGAGGCTTTGTTGCGCCAAAAGGATTCGGCTCTCCTCCGCAGACCCAATGGAGCTTGAGTGCTGAGGAGCTTCGTCGCTATCACAGCCAGCAATGAGTGCCGCTATTGCGATAATTGCTACTTTCAGGCTCCTCACATTGTTGTAACGGTCTCGCGGGAGTTTTCTTTGCCCAACGTCTAAGGAATGGCGGCGCCGGGGTCAACTTCCAAAATGATCAGACGGCTTCCTCGGCGTCGCCATCTCCGGCTTGTTCAGCACCTTTTCGTCTCCGCATGATCCCGGCGCTCCCGAACTCGTGGGGAACACGCAAGCCGAGCCATCGAATCACGAACGGCTTTCGCTTGCAGGAATTCATTCGCCACGTCTGGAACTTCCGAAACCTCGTCGATCCGCCGCCACGGAGCATTATCTTTCCTCAGCGATCCAGGGAATTTATCAGCTGAACGCCCGATGAATGGCGACCCGAAACCCAACGCACCGCAAACCATGAGTGATCCAATCCCCAAAAAATAAGCCCGAAGATCAGAAAGCTTCCTTGGGGGTCGCCATCTCAGACTTGTTGTGGTTCTTTGCCGGAAAAGCCTGCACACACCGATCCATGCAACGGCTGCGGACTGTGCTGCATGCTGCAAATATGCCCAATCGGAGAAATGACGTTCCCCGGCCAGCAAGCGCCCTGTCCTGCCCTGATTATGGATGATGGGAAAGCGCGTTGCGGAATCGTGATGATGGAGGCGGCTGCGGGGATGGAACCATTGGCTGCTAAGTCTCTTGGGATCGGGTGCGGATGTTCGATGCCCGACGAAGATACGACCGAGGAAGAAATTGCCGCCTTCGATCTCCGCTCCCGCGCAATGGTTTATCACCACAACGTCTAAGGAATGGCGGCGCCGGGGTCAACTTCCAAAATGATCAGACGGCTTCCTCGGCGTCGCCATCTCCGCCTTGTTCGGCTTGTTGTTGGTTGCTTATGGATGGCGTAACGAGATGGACGATGCTGGGTATGGCGGCAAGGAAGCCGATCACGATCAGCGCAACGCCACGCTTCCCGATCTGCGGAATCAGTCCCGCAAGCGGCAGCAGCATTAGGAGCACTGAAAATGAAATCCACACGATCTGAGCAGTAGTCAATCCCTGAACATCGTAGATCGCTCCGCTATACGAGGCCACGAATATCTCGATGACGTATCCGTAAACGACAAAGATTCCGAGGACTCCCGCGCAAGCAACGAAAGGTAACATGTGACGATACATCGAATGACCTTCTGGAGCTTGAATCATCCAGTAGATCGATGCCGCTACCATCGCAATGCAGGCTAGTAAATGGAAGGCCACGGAGATCATGTATTTCTTTGCCGAACGTCTAAGGAATGGCGGCGGCGGGGTCAACTTCCAATATCATCAGACGGCTTCCTCGCCGTCGCCATCTCCGACTTGTTCAGCATCTTTTCGTCTCCGCATGATCCCAGGACTCCCGAACTCGTGGGAATACGCAAGCCGAGCAATCGAATTACGATCGGCTTTCGCTTACAGGAATTCATTCGCCACGTCTGGAACTTCCGAAACCTCGTCGATCCGCCGCCACGGAGCATTATCTTTCCTCTGCGATCCAGGGATTTTATTAGCTGAACGTCTAAGGAATGGCGGCGCCGGGGGTCAACTTCCAAAATGATCAGACGGCTTCCTCGGCGTCGCCATCTCCGCCTTGTTCGGTATTCTTCTTGTTAGTTGCTTCGGCGGCTTGAGTGGGATGCTGCCTTAAGGTCAAACTTGCTGCCGTTAAAGACAGTAGCGCGGCAATCGGCATCCAAACCGCTAGAAACACTTCTGTGAGTCCGCCGACTGCAAATAGGGCTGTATTCGGCTGGAAATGCGGAAAAAAATGATTCCGCAAACCTCGCAACCCTATCCGGAGTTCCGGCGAGTGTCCTCCCGCCAGATTGAAAAAGAACTAACGAAGCAGGGATCGCATAGAACGATGCGTTGCAGATCCAGAAGAATAGCGAAGATCCACGCTGCTTGCCGTGGAGGATGTTGCCATAGCCGATGATGCAAAGGAACGTAAGAAAGGCTAATGCGAGGCCTAAGCCAGTAGAGCCTGGGTCTACCATGCAAGTGACGAATGATTCCTTCTTCGCGTATGCCAAATAGGGTAATAACGAGATGTAACCAACTATGCGCAGGATGTGGCAAATGGCTCTCATCGTTTCTTACCGAACGTCTAAGGAATGGCGGCGCCGGGGTCAACTTCCAAAATGATCAGACTGCTTCCTCGGCGTCGCCATCTCCGCCTTGTTCGCCTCGCTGTTTTATTGATGAATCGGGTCGCCTTCTCACAAAAATACCTCTCAGAATCAATGATGGGACACACCCGATCAGCGCGAGTAGCCAGCCCGCCATCATTATTCCTACATTGCCGCCTACGCCATCGTAACCGATATTCCCCGATCGACGCGCGGCATCGATTAAAATTGGAAGTGTAAGAAGCCGATGAGCTATGAGTCCCGCCCAAACGAGAAGAACTGTAGCCGATAGTCTAGCGACCATAGATCGAGGCCAAACTGGTAGTCGAGGCCACACTAGCAGTAAAAGGAAGGCCGAACCAAATTAGCATTTGGCTCGCATCAACCCAAGTTCTGCTTGTGATCATGATTTCTTGGCGAGACCCTATGGCTGCCCGTTGAGCACGGCGCAGCATTTCAGATCCAATCTTTATTGGTTTGAAAGGTGGCGTGTCCGGTTCAATCCGTGGGCTATCCCGAATGAACGGGACCTATCCAACATTCATATGAACAAACAAATGAAAACGAACTCGGACACGCCACGCGCACTCTACCTCGGACTCGACGTCCATAAAGAAAAAACATCCATCGCCATCCTCGAAGCGGAGCGCGATGCCGAGCCACGCCTCTACGGCGAGATCAACACCACCCAGCACGCCCTCGAACGCGCCGTCCGCAGGATCGCCAAAAGCAACGGGCGCAAACTCTCCGACCTCCACGTCTGCTACGAGGCGAGCGGATGCGGGTTCTGGATCGCGCGGCGGCTTTTGCAGATGGGCGTCCGCTGCGAGGTCATCGCCCCTTCCCTCATCCCCACCAAGTCCGGCGACCGGGTCAAGACCGACAAGCGCGACGCCATGAAGCTCGCCAAAAACCTCCGCTCCAACGACCTCGTCCCGGTCAACATCCCCGACAGCGTCGACGAGGCCGTCCGCGACCTGTGCCGCGGCCGCACCGATGCCGTCGACGACCTCCGGCGCGCCAGGGCCAGGCTCCTCGCCCTGCTCCGCCGCCTCGGCTACAGATACGACGGCAAGACCCACTGGAGCCAGGCGCACATGAACTACCTTCGCGGCCTCAGGATGCCCGACAGCGCCCACCACATCGTCCTCGAGGACAACCTCACCCTCATCGACTTCCATGAGAAACGGGTCGAGCGGATCGAGACCGAGATGCTCAACCTCCTCGGCGGCTGGCAGCGCAAACCCCTCGTCGACGCACTCATGGCCTTCAAGGGCTTCAAGCTCGTCGCCGCCATGGTCACCGTCTCGGAGATCGGCACGTTCAGCCGTTTCGAACACCCCAAGAAGCTCATGGCCTTCCTCGGCCTCGTGCCCTCGGAAAACTCCAGCGGAGGCAAACAGAGGCAGGGAGGCATCACCAAATGCGGCAACCCCCACGCCCGCTGGCTCCTGATCGAGCAGGCCACCCACTACCGCTTCCCTCCCAAGGTAAGCGAACAGCTCTCGCGCCGACAGAGCGGGCAGGCGCGCTGGATCCTCGAGCTTTCATGGAGCACCCAGCTGCGGCTCAGCACCCGCTTCATGTCGCTGGCCAGGCGCAGGCTGCACCACAACAAGATCAAGGTCTCCGTCGCCCGCGAGCTCTGCGCCTTCATCTGGGAGCTGGGCACCAGGATCGAATCCAAAACCCCCATCAGGAAAACGTCCGAACCCTCCACCATGCCCGCCCGCCGCAGGAACCGATAACCGCACCACTCCACCTTCCCTTTTTCAAATCCCCCCCGGCGTCCCTTGGGGGGGATTTGAAAAATGAAAGCTTCCGTTACCAGGGACATAAGAAGCCGCATAAGAAAGAGACATATACCGGTCATCTGCGTTGCAGACCGGGATGGGAAGCGCCAGCCGGCCCAATCCTCGATAGACGTTCTGGGTTAGTCCGGCATTGCCGGGCGAGCACCCGTGCAGAGACTGAAACAAGGGCCACAAACGTGAATAAAGAAACTGTTGGAAAGGCTCCGAAAGGAGCAGCCCACGAATAGCAGCATACCAAGCACTAGGCGAACCTGCTGATCACAACTGGATCAAACAACGCCATTCCCATCCCGGCCTACAGCACAGAGAAACCGGAAGAAACCTCATCAGATACCATCGATGACATAGAGAAACTTTTGCCCATTGACAAACAGGCAGCCATAGCAACGTCTAAGGAATGGCGGCGCCGGGGTCAACTACCAACTTAATCAGACGGCTTCCTCGGCGTCGCCATCTCCGACTTGTTCTGCTTTTTTATTTCTTCTCGCCTTCGGGTTCTGAGGCTGAGACAATCCACTGCGTATTAAGCCATAGCTTTTTGGTAAATGTCTTTGGCTCCTCAGGGGCAGGTTGTGGAGTCCCCTGGCGTAGCAACTCGTGGGGGAGGCCAAACCTTTGTGGTGAATTCGACGAAGATCCATGATCCTTCGCCCTTGCGGATGATCTTAATCTGCCCATTGCTTTGTCGCGCATTCTCAGCAAACGAGACGTTGTATGTTTTCCCCAGTTCGGGGAAGGTTTCATTGTCGGCGTGCGCGAAAGGACTACACGCCACTGCCATGATAGCGATTAGTGCGATTCTCGATAGTGGTTTTTTCATTGGTATGGTTTTCTTGCAGAACGTCTAAGGAATGGCGGCGCCGGGGTCAACTTCCAAAATGATCAGACGGCTTCCTCGGCGTCGCCATCTCCGCCTTGTTAGCCTTCTTTAATTTGGATCCTAGTATTGTCGTCTTACGTAGTTCTGTGGGGGAATGTCTATGTATCCTGTCTAGCAAACCAATGCGCTAATTCATCAACCGCGCGGGACAGATCAAGCAGATCGTCAGTTGTTAGTCTCTTTGCCTTAGCTTGCCATAATCCTTCTTCACCGACCGCAGTAACTCCAGTCGTGTCCATCGCTTGCTCGATAGTCGCGACCCACTCCAAGGCGTCTTCATCAAGTGACTCCCTATCAAGATCATCGAATGCGAACATACAGGAAACAAATGCTGCTGATACTGAGGCCTCCGCATTCGGGACGTGCGGAAGCATTAAACTGCGCCTCGCATATGACAATCGCTGGCTCTGATACGAGTATTTCATTTTCTTGGCTAACGTCTAAGGAATGGCGGCGCCGGGGTCAACTTCCAAAATGATCAGACGGCTTCCTCGGCGTCGCCATCTCCGACTTGTTATGCTTCTTTGATTTATTCGGCAAACGGATCGCTGTCATCCTGGTGTCTCGTATTCTCCTTCGGAGCCACCGCTTCCTTCTTCGGTTGCTCCTGTCGGTAGAGCGCTGTGTAATTCGATGAATCTTCGAGTATTGGAAGACCGAATTCGCGACACAATGCTTCCAAGGCGACGAGATCTATCAGGTTCGATACACCCTTGGGTCGAGCAACATAATCATCGCATAAGAAGCAAATATCGATCGAGGCAACCACCTTCCAATCCCGATCGTAAAAGACGAATGCGTGATGAGGATCGTAACAATCGACATCACCATGCTCGCTCTCTGAGTCGGTCGATAGCAATGCTCTCAACTTTACGGTTTGAGCATCATTGAGCCTTAGCGTTGTTGCACGGATCACGCCTTTGTGAAGGCTGCCATCGGGGAAAGTGATCGAACTACCTCGTTGATCCTGCGTGAAGTCATAGCAGTATGCCACGACGTGCTGGAACGGTTCAGACGGCCACTGCTTGGGCGTGTCATCAGCGTGCACGATGGTGATGAGGAATATCGCAAGCAGAGTCTTCATTTTTCTTTGCATAACGCTCAAGGCATGGCGGCGGCGGAAACGGCTCCCGAAAATGATCCCTCAACTTCCTCGCCGTCGCCATAGCCGCCTTGTTCTGCCTCTTAATTACGAATCACCAAACAACACCTATGAAAGTAACAACCCGGTATGAACCACCAACGCAGGAACTCGATGTGGAAATCACCGTCGAAGACATCACTCGCGCCCTAAAAGAATCCCCCGACTCGCCATCCGAGTACTGCAAATCATGGGCGCTATTGCTCAATCGTTAAAAGCTACGACAGACGAAATCATTGCGGGGATGCTGCCCACACAGAAGAAGATCATCGCTGAATTCCTCGCGGATCAGTCAGCACGATTCTGGGAGAACGTCATAGGAATGGCGCGCCGGTGTAAAGCCCGAATTTAATCAGACGGCTTCCTCGGCGTCGCCATCTCCGCCTTGTTAGGCTTCTTTGTTTGTTTGGATCAGGGCTTATAGCGGTTAGGACTATTGTGCATCTTTGAAACTACGAACATCGCGATTAGACCGATGAACGATAACAGTCCAAGAAGACACCAAATTGGCTCGATTCGCAGCGCCTTCGCGTAGAAATGGCATCCGGTCATCCATAGACCAATCGAAATAATGTTGATTATCCACCATCCGACAATCGGACTCAGACCTAGCGCGAAATCGGGCGGAATGGCACCACTGCCAAATCGAACAAGCAAGCCGACAACAAGAAATGCAACTGCATATAGCTGGTTGTGTCGGTTGCTCCGAAACCGACCATGCGGCTTCTCATCTCGGACTATCTGCCCAGCTTGCCTGTACTGTGGTCTTTCCATGTTTTTCTTGCCTAACGTCAGAGGAATGGCGCGCCGGGGTCAACTCCCAATTTAATCAGACGGCTTCCTCGGCGTCGCCATCTCCGCCTTGTTAGCCTCTTTGGTTTGTTTGGCTCGCTTCGCCTCACCAGAAACCTCCAAGTATTCGGTAGTCGCAACGCCAATAGCTGGAGCCACGCTACACCAGAGTCTGATCTCACCATCCTTCCGAAAATACCAATAACCAGGTTCTGTGTCGTGCCACCCACTATCCCCGGCATACCCTCTGAGCACATGCTTAAGATCGGGAATAGGAGCAGAGTGAGACGACCAGTAAACAATCGAGCACGCTACTCCCTTCCATGCGGTAATAATGACTTCGTGAAAAGCGCTAGGCTGGAACGTGTAGCACATTGCTCCGTCTAAGTCCTCATGTTCCGTTGTCTCAATTGGATCGCCATATGTCACGATTACATCAGCAATCGGAGTGTTCAGTGGGATAAGTTCGATATGCTCTAGGCGATTCCACTTTAGGAAGACGCGACCGAACCAAAAAAATCGAAGGCGAAAGTGCGAGAGCTACCTTTGTAAGTAGTGGTGAAAGCTCGTCGGAATCGCTCATTTCTTTGGCTAACGTTTAAGGAATGGCGGCGCCGGTGTAAACTCCCAAATTAATCAGACGGCTTCCTCGGCGTCGCCATCTCCGCCTTGTTCTGCTTCTTCATTGTTAGCTCCTTGAGTGCACCAAGCAATGTCTTGTCAAAGCAGGTGCCCGCCTCACCTCGATGCGATGAGCCTTCAAAAACATTTGGGACGTTCCCGATTGGTCTAAGTGCTCCAATAGCTACCCGAGAGCCGTTGAACGTCTTGTTGTCCTTCTTGTATTCAAAATATGCGATGTAGAATCGGCCTTCAGAATCCTTGAGGAGATATTCGATTCCTGATCCGAAAAAGGGATCGTTGGATCTATCGTGCTCTGACGCCTCTTTGAAAAGCGCAGTGAAATCATCGACTTCTACAGTACTCCACCTTGTCTCCTAAACGAAACAGGGTTAGGTATGTGGTGTTGTCTTCGTCGCCGCCTTCATCCCACTCAATATCTGCATTCTTCGAGTCGCAAAAATAAACTTCAACTTTCTCGGCATTCGCACTCAAAGCGATGAGGAACGTTAGAATGAGCGTTAGTAAGGTCTTCATTTCTTTGCAGAACGTTAGAGGAATGGCGGCGGCGGGGTCAACTTCCAATATCATCAGACGGCTTCCTCGCCGTCGCCATCTCCGCCTTGTTCAGCATCTTTTGGACTCCGCATGATCCTGGCGCTCCCGAACTCGTGGGAACACGCAAGCCGCCATCGAATCACGAACGGCTTTCGCCTACAGGAATTCATTCGCCACGTCTGGAACTTCCGAAACCTCGTCGATCCACCGCGACGGAGCATTATCTTCCCTCTGCGATCCAAGGATTCTTTCTTGGCTGAACGTCTAAGGAATGGCGGCGCCGGTGTAAACTCCCAATTTAATCAGACGGCTTCCTCGGCGTCGCCATCTCCGGCTTGTTCGCCTGTTTGGTTCCTTGCGGTTGTGATCTCTGACGATGAAGCGACCTTCAGTATGGGAGGAATGGTATCTCCCCACGGGATCGGAGATTCAGCAGAGCGATCAGGCCTCGGAGTAAGGGGTGAAAAACGCGAATTGCCACAGTAATGCGAAGCAGCTGATTATCATCACTGCGACTGCAATGTAACCCAACCCTGGCCACCAGCCATATTCCCTGGAAAACATCGCCCCGACAAAACCGCCTAAACCGCCACCCACTCCACCCATCCACCTCAATGATCGTAGGCTGAACTCGGAAATCTCTCCGCATTCACTACACCGATAGCCTTTGCTCTTCCTGTAGGCGAAGAATCGCAACGGATTGCACAAATTGTGACAGTGGGGACAACGGGTCATTTTGTGGCGAACGTCTAAGGAATGGCGGCGCCGGTGTAAACTTCCAATTTAATCAGACGGCTTCCTCGGCGTCGCCATCTCCGCCTTGTTCTGCCTCTTCATTTCTTAATCACCGGCGTTGAGAAATGGCTGTAATCTGTGTCTACCAACCCGATTAATCAGTGTCAGTCCCAGTATCCACAGCGACCCGCAAATGCCCATCGCCACAATGACGTGCCAAATACACAACACGACGACATTGCTAAGAAGATCGATGTCTACAAATTGGTTAATTCTGTATGCTAGCTCATTGCATAATAGGTGAACCTCAAAACCAAGGCTGAGTGTCGCCCAGCCCATCCACCAATCATCAGAAGTAACGGGGTAAGAAGTGAAGCGAATCAGGAAGAGGATCGTTGAAATGAGACAATATGCCGTCGCGATCATCCAAATCGTGTTCCATCGACGAAGCGTGATCATTTTCTTGCAGAACGTCATAGGAGAGCCGCGCCGGGAAGGAGGCTCGAAATGATCAGACGGCTTCCTCGGCGTCGGCTCCTCCGGCTTGTTCTGCCTCTTCGATTCATTGGATGTAAGGCTCTAAAACTTTGGATGCGATTAATGAGAAGAATCCAAGAGCCAGGAGAATATTGCGAATCCTATAAAACAGCGCAGATTTATCGTTCAAGGCTTCCATGGAGGATTCAATTTGTTCAGCGGCCTTCTGATGCTGCCCGTATAAAACGCGTGCTTTCTCAACGGTGAAATACTCACCAGTAGAACCATTATAGCCATCCTTACCCGCAGCCACTACTCCCATCATGCTCCCTGCCTTCTCCGAATGCTCAAGAAGCTGCCCGTTGGTGAATAACATAATGTGGTGCATCTCAATACGACGGAACCCGAAATAGACGGAAACAGCAAGTAGTAGCAGAGAAAAATAGATTGATCGTGAAGTAATTCCAACCAAGCCGCTCCGGCACAAGATGATTAACCAGATAAGAAAAAACGGCTCCCGTGAGTGCCGTAATGAAATAGTCAAACTTGCGGGACGCCTCCTGTCCGGTAGCGATGGTCTTATAGGCGGTAGTCTCGCTCATTTCTTGCAGAACGTCTAAGGAATGGCGGCGCCGGGGTCAACTTCCAAAATGATCAGACGGCTTCCTCGGCGTCGCCATCTCCGACTTGTTCTCCTTGTTTTTGAGTATTGGGATGCGCTACTTCCCGGCAATGGCACGAATCTTCTTCCGCAAAGCAGGTGGCATTCGAAACCGTTCGGCACTCTTCGGGCTATATCCAGTTCCGGATATGGAACCAATACGGAAATGCCCATCCGTATCCCTGATCTCAAAAAAATATAGCGGTGCTCCCGGAGTCGCTGGAAAGAATTGTTTGGCTGCCGGAAACCTCCATACTCCCTCTTCTTCATCGTATTGAGGCTTAGCCAAGGTGAATCCATCGTGAAATTCGGCCGTGCTCTTGTCGCCGAGGATTATGGCACCAATCGCACTGACGTTCGCTTTCGTTAGCGTGGGTTCAACTGCGCTGGCGCTACCCGCCATGATAGTTGTAGCGATCAGCAGTGATGCAAAAGTCTTCATTTCTTTGGAGAACGTTATAGGAATGGCGGCGCCGGTGTAAAGCTCGGATTTAATCAGAAGGCTTCCTCGGCGTCGCCATCTCCGCCTTGTTCGGCTTCTTCCATTATTCGATCAAGTGGTTGTTCAGAAGATACTTCCGCCCCTTGGGTATCACAACATGGTGAGGGGTCTCCCAAGGCTCCATAATCTGGTCGATCATGCCCGCCTTAACAAGTTCGTGGAGGCAGTCGTCAACCCGCGCTTGCGAAAGCTGGGTAACTTCAGAAAGCTTCGAGTCATCCTCGCCCGCCTCATACACGGCGACGAGAACTTGGTCACGGTGAGTAACTTCCTTCAAAGCTGGGGAGGGGCGAGACTGCAATGAAAGAATCTCCTTCTCCAACTTGGAAATCTTGGATCTCAGACGGGTGGTTGCTCTTGCGCCGTTCCAAAGTGAAATTCCGAGACATATTGCTAGGATGGCTATTCCTAACGCTACTAGCTGCATATCTATGTGTGGGGCTGCAATCGCTAGAAGTGCTGACAAGGCCGCTACCACCACTATGGCACTCCACGCTCCAACTCGCGACAACAGCCATCGCAGGATTTGGATTTCTGTTGGTTCTACCTCTCGCATTGCTTCTTAATTTATTGCCGAACGTCATAGGAATGGCGCGCCGGTGTAAAGCTCCGAATATAATCAGACGGCTTCCTCGGCGTCGCCATCTCCGCCTTGTTCTGCTTGTTGATTTTGTAGTATGGTATTACTGATCTCCTCAGAAATGGTGAAAACGATCTTAGCGTCACCGGAATCTGTTCCCACCGTTAGCTGCTTGTGCGTTCCTAGTCTCCCACTGTCTCGAAACTCGGAAAACGGGATTCTAAGAGGACGGTGAAACAGGCTGAAGATGGCTGTAGGAACAAAAGCGACCCATCTTTCGACTTCTTCGACCTTCACATTACAAGAGTATGAGGTTGATCCCCACGCCGAACCACTCATTCCGAACGAGTCTCGCTTGCTTCCGCTGAAATTCGGAACCGGATCAAAAAACCTACTGAGCTTCTGCCATCCACTGAGCTTACGCATCAGTAGAATGCCGAACAACCAAAGCATCACAAAACCCACAAGCGCCGGAATTACTATCAACGGATTTTCTATGGTCGCGAACAAAGGCATTTCTTGCAGAACGTCTAAGGAATGGCGGCGCCGGTGTAAACTCCCAATTTAATCAGACGGCTTCCTCGGCGTCGCCATCTCCGCCTTGTTCTCCTTCTTTTTTGAAGTCGAAGGTTCTCGATCCAATCTGTTCGGAGTCGTATGCAAGATCCACGACTAGTCTATCGAAGCTCTTCATGTCGTAAATTACTAGCTGGGGTGCTGGGGAAGCCATGTCGCCCTTTGCCACAGTGAGCCATCTGCTAGACGCCTGCTCTTCGACCTGTACAAAATCTCCATCGCTAGACTTGAATAATACGATGATAATCTCCAGCAAACTTGCGTCGTAGGCTTCTTGTTCAGTTAGTGTGAGCGTTATCTCATTCTTCGGTTCATCCCAAACCGCCTCTTGGATAATGACCGGCGCAGTATCTTCGACTTGCTCCTCGTCCGGCGTTCGCTCAATTGCTGAGGAAGGCTTGCAAGACGCGACAATAAGAGAAAGGCAAGGAACGAAGATAATTGGTGATACTCTCATTTCTTGGAGAACGTCTAAGGAATGGCGGCGCCGGGGTCAACTTCCAAAATGATCAGACGGCTTCCTCGGCGTCGCCATCTCCGCCTTGTTCTCCTTCTCTATTTGGTTGCTTGTCTCCAAGTGTGAGGTTCAATCCCATCCATATCGAATGTCGCTGGGCTTAAGATTGAGGCTCAGAAGCTCATTGAAAAGGTCAGCAGCGAAAGATTCGCCAGCATTAGGTGGTATGCGTGATATCCAGCCAATCCCGTCCCTATTCAAAATAAAAGCATCGGGATCCATTCGTTTGCGCAGTGTGGCGGCGGAAATACGGAGGTCAGTAAATCGCTTGCTCAGATGATCCGCCGACTGCATGGGAAGTTCTGCATCTACCACCAGATAAAGTTGGTGATCTAGATCCATACAGATCGCCCCAAGGCTACCTTGGTTAAAGGATAGCCAGCAATTCTGTCTGAATCCATCTGAGGAGCGTAAGTCGTTGGTGTTCCCCAAGAACGTTTGGACAGCGCGGTTCTCCACGCAGATTGTTGCGGCATCCTGTGTTGTTGATATGGCGTGAGACCCGTTGCTGCAGCCAAGCAACAAGGAGAAGATCGCCATCAAAATTGGGTGATGCCAGCGCATGTATTTCTTTGGAGAACGTCATAGGAATGGCGCGCCGGTGTAAAGCTTGAATTTAATCAGACGGCTTCCTCGGCGTCGCCATCTCCGCCTTGTTAGCCATCTTTTTTGATTAGCATGTGAAAGCCCGTGAAGTCGTAACGCTTGAGCAGATCCTCGTAGGACATCAGTAGTCTGCCACTAAGTGGCTCGCCGACAACGAACAAGTCTCCCTCCATGCCCAAAATGGCGATGAAATGGCCTATCGAACCAAGTCTGACACCCACCATGGCAGGAAGACGCACATTCGGATTAAAGCCCGACCCGAACTCAAACTCTACATCATATCCTCGTGCCCTCGCCGAACGAGCCAGATACCACGCTTCCGTCCCACCCGCATACGAGTGAGCTTCTCTAGCTATCTCTCGCTCCGTTACTTGAGTGCCTAAACTCCGAATTACAGAGGCTGTCGAAGCCGCTCCGCATGTCGATGGAGTGCTCTGGAGGCAAATCTCGCCATCCCACTTATCCTTGAACGTGTCTTCCGCGATCGATCCGATAAATGGCTTGATGAATGGAACAATCGAAAACGCAGCGATTCCGAGTAATGGCACAACCAATAGTAGTCGAGGCAAGAAAGTCGCTGCTAATCCGCCCGCCAAGCCGATAAATACTATGAGAAGCTCGCTGCCTGCGATGCTTCTGAATTGGTAATACCAGCTTGGCTCTGGAAAAATGTGCGCGTAGTAGGCAGCGAAACTTAAGCCGGGCAAAGCGAGAATTGTCGCTACTAGGAGGTAAGCAGCTCTAGTCTTGAGACTCTTGTTCAACGCGAATCTGTAGGCAACGAAGAACGCCGCAAAAGATAGAAGTGCGGATGTGACGCCGAGCCAGTTAGGATTCATTTTCTTTGGCTAACGACAAAGGAATGGCGCGCCGGTGCGACTCACAAAATAATCAGACGGCTTCCTCGGCGTCGTCCATCTCCGCCTTGTTGTGCTTCTTCATTTTAGTGCACAGTCTGGTAGTCGATGGGCACCGAGAAACGGATGCGGTTCGAGTGGGAAGATTCCTTGCTGGCCTCACCGCCTCCGCCGAATCCGGCCATGCCAATAGAAAGCTTGCCGCCCCCCTTGGTTGCCGCAGTCACCTCGACATCGAAGTCCACGAGGAACCCGACGCCGTATTGACCTACGTGGACGCCCTTCCCGACTATCTCCTGACCACCTCTACCCACCCGGACGGCAATCCTGTCAGGGTGATCCTTCTTCGCCAGATCCACCCCGTTAATAATCTGCGTGAGGGTGGCACGCACAAACTCGTCTAATTCCATGAATGTAAGTATATTTGTTGTTAATGTGATGGAGCAGATTCGCAAAGGCTGCGAGTCTGCTAAGTGTGAAATTCCGGATAACGTGTCATTCGATTTAGGTCTGTCTGCATATGACGATGAGATTGATGTGACTGGAACCGATGGAGCGCGTGTAAAGTTCTGTCTTCCTTTCTTGCACAACGTCTAAGGAATGGCGGCGCCGGTGAAAAGCTCAAAATTAATCAGACGGCTTCCTCGGCGTCGCCATCTCCGACTTGTTCTGCCTCTTCGACTAATAATTCTGGCTGCCGCTCAAAAATGGTCACTAAGCTCTCTCGCAACTCCGATAGCGACGTCTCATCGAGATCCAAATGCATGTCGAACTTTGTCGCGGTGAGGCTTGGATGAAGTGGCTTGTCGAGCATGACAAGGACTCGATCGGAGCCAACCAGGACTTTGTCTATGATGCGAATGCCGCTGTAAAGCTGATCTCTATACTCGAACTGAACACCTTCGTCCTCCTCATGCGCTTCTGACAAGTATCGTTGAAAGCTGACATACTCACCGTGATCATTGGCGAGTCCGACAGTGAGAACGTTGAATACGTATTCTTGACCGAGGGACGTAGCCGTAAATGTGATCGTGTCCGTATCTGGCATTCTATTTCTTGCAGAACGTTAAAGGAGAGGCGCGCCGGTGAAAACTCCGAAAAGATCAGACAGCTTCCTCGGCGTCGGCTCCTCCGGCTTGTTCGGGACTTTCATTGTGCTAGGCATAAGTGGCAGGCTTGTCACGGGCTTCTCTGATGCGGCGATCCATGTCTTTAAGCCTCTTCTTCAGTGCTTCCTTCTCTGCCTGCTGTTGTCTGGATTGTGCCATGCCAATAAGGATGCCGATGGCGTTGATAGCGATGCCGCTCCCGGCGATAGATCCACTCACGATATCGAACTTCCCAAGGCTCGCTCCGTAGCACAACCCGCTGACGGCGATGATACTTCCGCCCCAAGTGGTGACGTTCTTCCAGAATCCAAGGGTGTTGATCTTCATCTGTTGCTGCTCTGCTTTGTGGGTTCTTATGTCGGGGTGACGATCTTCTACCAAGTAGGAGATTTGATAGTGACGAGATGGATCAAGAAAACTTCTTCCCCGAACGTTATAGGAATGGCGGCGCCGGTGTAAAGCTCGGATTTAATCAGAAGGCTTCCTCGGCGTCGCCATCTCCGCCTTGTTCGGCTTCTTCCATTATTCGATCAAGTGGTTGTTCAGAAGATACTTCCGCCCCTTGGGTATCACAACATGGTGAGGGGTCTCCCAAGGCTCCATAATCTGGTCGATCATGCCCGCCTTAACAAGTTCGTGGAGGCAGTCGTCAACCCGCGCTTGCGAAAGCTGGGTAACTTCAGAAAGCTTCGAGTCATCCTCGCCCGCCTCATACACGGCGACGAGAACTTGGTCACGGTGAGTAACTTCCTTCAAAGCTGGGGAGGGGCGAGACTGCAATGAAAGAATCTCCTTCTCCAACTTGGAAATCTTGGATCTCAGACGGGTGGTTGCTCTTGCGCCGTTCCAAAGTGAAATTCCGAGACATATTGCTAGGATGGCTATTCCTAACGCTACTAGCTGCATATCTATGTGTGGGGCTGCAATCGCTAGAAAGCTACTGACAAGGCCGCTACCACCACTATGGCACTCCACGCTCCAACTCGCGACAACAGCCATCGCAGGATTTGGATTTCTGTTGGTTCTACCTCTCGCATTGCTTCTTAATTTATTGCCGAACGTTATAGGAATGGCGGCGCCGGGGTCAACTCACAAAATAATCAGACGGCTTCCTCGGCGTCGCCATCTCCGGCTTGTTCGCCTTGTTTTTCGTTGATTGCGCCCGAATCCAGATCAGTTCAAATCCATTCAAAATTCTATCGTAACCTTCTTGCCGCGATTGAAAGTCTGGTTGTCAGAAGTCATCTTGTCTATCAGTTGGGACTTAGACGTGAAAATTATTGCTTCAGAATCCTTTGAATTGGATGTGAGTTCATATTTGTAGTGCCCCTCTTCCTTCGTGATCAACGCAGAATTCTGGTTCTTCGGAAAGCTGCCATACCAATAGAAGATACCAAACGAACTCGGTGAGGAGTCGATGATCGATGAGAAATCTGAATGGAATGCGCCGATGACCATTTTCTTGGCGAACGTCTAAGGAATGGCGGCGCCGGTGTAAACTCCCAATTTAATCAGACGGCTTCCTCGGCGTCGCCATCTCCGCCTTGTTCTGCCTCTTCTATTCTCGAATGATCCCAGCGGCTCAATCTCATGAAATCTGTAAAAGTCAGGTTGCAAGACGCTTGGCCACGACGGCGATAATCGGGACAGAGCTGATGAAGACGCCAGCCCAGGAAAGGTAACGCGGACGCTCTCTCCGAACGACTCCAACGACTGATAGCAGCAAAACGATAGGTGTCGTGACGACTAGGACAGCTATGACGGCAAAACCTTCGTATCCACTGGTCTCAGCCTCTGTGCGACTTAACTCGGTCATCACGTAAACAGCCCACATGACTGCGAAGGCCGCTACCGCCAATCCAGCCACGGAAAATATAGGAGTCTTTCTGGTTTTCAATGGCTGGTTATTTCTTTGCAGAACGTCTAAGGAATGGCGGCGCCGGGGTCAACTTCCAAAATGATCAGACGGCTTCCTCGGCGTCGCCATCTCCGCCTTGTTCGGCTTTCTTGTTTATTCGTCATCGTTATTCTTACGCGATCTTAGCGAAGAATAGTGAACTGCCCAATACAACGCCAATCCAGCAATGCCAAATACAAAGGCGAGCAAGCCCCAGAACAGCGGTATGAATAAAAATGGATCTTCGGACTCAAACTCGGACTCCAGCCTCTTCGCATCGTTACTAACGACAAATGCCATAATTATGTGAACGATCAGGATGAGTGCTCCATAAGCGACTGCGACCGCCCCAAGGCCTTCCCCGCTGATTACTGGAATTCCGAATGAGTTCATGATTTATTTTGTGTTGGTTATCGGGTTGCGGCTACGAATGCTCTTTTCTTATTTATTTGCCGAACGTTAAAGGAATACCGCGCCGGTGCGACGCTCAACTTGATCAGACTGCTTCCTCGGCGTCGGTATCTCCGCCTTGTTCGGGTTCTTCATTGTCTTCGGAAGGAGGTGATGCGTGAAAACTACGAAACCGAAATGCGGATATTGTGGTGAAGTGTCAAAATGGGGATACTACAATATGGACGGACAAAAGATCTGCGACGATTGCGGCGACTTCGTGAGGAGTGCTACGCTAGAGCCTAGATCTCGGATCAAGCCCGTGATAGGAACATGCGGCGGAGATGAACGTCCTAAGCAACTCGCGGTCAAACCAAGTCTTCTCGGAAAGGTGCATCACCCAATAAACGATCTGAGAATGAGTGGAGCAAGAATCCAGGTCGATGTCGTAATCAGCGCCATCAGGGTCGAGAACGAGATTCCCGCCTTCTATCTTAGATCTAGGGCTATCTATTCGCGAATTGAACTTATCAAGGAAGTTGTCAGCAAGTTCTTTGGAGTCTGTCATAAGTGGATACGTTGTTTTAGAAATTTCTTATCGAACGTCAAAGGCCTGGCACCCGCTACCGGGAGCGCCCCTCCGCACCAGGTTGAGGTTTGTCACTACCATCAGACTTCGACTCGGGGCGGGTAGCGGGTTGCCCAGTGCCGCCTTGTTCGGCTTCTTTGTGCGGATTGTAGATCACGGCTAGCCTGTTCTCCAGTATGATAATCTTCTTCGCAAATTGCTCACGCAGTAGCTTAGTCTTCTCCTCATCTATCCCTTGAAGAACGATCTCATTTTTGTTCGTTCGTTCACCCTCCTTAAAAACTACACGAGTCCGCATCATCTCTCTGAGTTGTTGAATCGCATATGATACCCTAACGCCCTCAGGAACCTTGTCGCTGGCCATGAAGTGCTGTAAAGACCATTTAGCATTGTTCAGTGCAGCTTTGCGTTGGCCTTCAGGACTTCGATCTAGTCCATTGTTAAAGCCAATGAATCCCGGGAGCGTCTGCTGCATAATCTCGTCCGCAGTTTCTGCGCTGCTGATAATGCATGATGCGAGGAAGATGATTGAGAGAGTCTTCATGTTTTCTGCCGAACGTCTAAGGAATGGCGGCGCCGGGGTCAACTCCCAAAATGATCAGACGGCTTCCTCGGCGTCGCCATCTCCGACTTGTTCGGTTGTTTTTTGGATTCAAGGCGCTCTTTAACCAGGAAGAAAGGTAGCCACAATAGACTCCAATTCGACAGATCTAGGAGTGGGATAATAAACATCCATTCAGCGGGACGAAGGGGATAAATCAAGTATGCCGCTATTGTCGCAATCACTGACATGATTGGCACCATCGAGCTATGCTTGTCGATTCCTCGATTTTTGTTTCGAGTGCTTACGACCACCGCGATCCAGTTCATCAATACGACGAATATGGCAAAAAGTAGCAGCGCGACTGCTAAAACGATGCGGGCAGTAATCATCTATTTTCTTACCGAACGCACAAGGAATCCGGCTCCGGGATGGAGCCGGAAATCATCACACAGCTTCACCGGAGTCCGGATCTCCGACTTGTTAGGCTTCTTCCGAACCGCCAGAAAACTATGACCACAAAATACGACATCAAAAGAGGCGAGGTTCATCTCGCGAAATACGGACACAACCCCATCCCGCTGGACATCATCGACGTGCTGGAAAGAAAGGATGGTGAAACGATGATCCGGCACAATTACGGGTGGGAATCGCTCACCGAGTTTATGACTAGGCGTCCCGCTAGAATGGGGCGCATCCGCAAAATCCTCGGCATCCGATGCGGGGTCATTCGTGAGCCTAACGTTATAGGAATGGCGGCGCCGGTGTAAACTTCCAATTTAATCAGACGGCTTCCTCGGCGTCGCCATCTCCGACTTGTTCGCCTTGTTGTTTTCGTTATTGAAGCAGGTCTTCGAGCTCATCCTCGCCACACCAGTCTTCGGTATCCCGCAAAACAACATCCCGTAAGAACGCGAAAAGGCTCGGATGCTTAGAGTTCACAAGGCGCGAATGAGTTGAGCCGTTAAAGGATGGATGAAAGTAGACGACTTGATCTGTAATCTTCTCTCCGTCTAATGCAAATCCTGCGAAATCGTCGCAATCTTGCCGTGCCGCAAATACACGCACTCGATCGCCAGTCGCCGACTCCTGGGCGCACGCCTTCTCTGCCGACTCACCCTCATCGGAATCGAAGAAGCGCCAAGGTCGGAGTTCTGAAACGCCATTGGCAAGGATCCAGCGTAGGGCTAATGACGACTGATGACTCATTTTGTGGCGAACGTCTAAGGAATGGCGGCGCCGGGGTCAACTTCCAAAAATGATCAAACGGCTTCCTCGGCGTCGCCATCTCCGACTTGTTCGCATTCTTCGTTATTAGTCGTGAGAGTAAGATCTGATTGGGGACTAATGTTGGCTCCATGCCTGATACACCTTGCCAATCTCATTTGCGGATACTTCATTGATTGGGTAGCGATCTGAACGAGCTATATCCGATGTGTGCCATAGTTTGGTATCGAGGAGGTGTAGCGGTAGGAATACTGTTGTCATAGATCCATCCCATCGAAAGTCTTCCACAAAGCCTCGGGGTGCCCACGTATACCACTTGACTCCGTTCAATCCGATGTGCGATGGCTCATAACGTCCTTGTATGCTAAGGAAAAAATAGCTGACAACGTAAAATCCAACGGCCGCGCCGAGACTAAACACAATCCGTCGCCTGGTGAAAAATCGAGGTCTGGGAGCTGTCATGTTTTTCGCGAACGTTAGAGGAATGGCGGCGGCGGGGTCAACTTCCAATATCATCAGACGGCTTCCTCGCCGTCGCCATCTCCGCCTTGTTCAGCATCTTTTGGACTCCGCATGATCCTGGCGCTCCCGAACTCGTGGGAACACGCAAGCCGAGCCATCGAATCACGAACGGCTTTCGCCTAAAGGAATTCATTCGTCACGTCTGGAACTTCCGAAACCTCGTCGATCCGCCGCCACGGAGCATTATCTTTCCTCTGCGATCCAAGCGATTCTTTCTTGGCTGAACGTCAAAGGAGAGCCGCGCCGGGAAGGAGGCTCGAAATGATCAGACGGCTTCCTCGGCGTCGGCTCCTCCGACTTGTTCTGCCTCTTTCTTTATTGCGGTGGGTCATGGCTGTGGAACGAAAGCTCCAATGGCCATGGATGCCAATGACAATACGAATCCAAGATAAAACAATCGAACGATGCGAGCTTCGGACTTGGTCAGGTCAATTATTGAAGTTGCCTCCCAGCCGTCTTTATCAGGGTATTTCTCTAGATTGCCCCACAGGTGGCGTGCTAATCGCTGTGAAGCGTTCGCCTCAAATGAAATGCAGTAAGATCCGGTGATAATCGAAACGACAATCATGCAGATTGAAATCTTAAACGCTACCGGGTGCATGGACGTATGCTGTGCGAAAGCAACCAACACGGTGAGGCTTCCGGCTAATAGTCCGGTAAGAAACCGAACCCATGCTAGAAGTGATCTCAGACCGTTCAGCGTTAATTCGTGGATGACTTGCGATTGCTTCATTTATTTGCAGAACGTCTAAGGAATGGCGGCGCCGGGGTCAACTTCCAAAATGATCAGACGGCTTCCTCGGCGTCGCCATCTCCGCCTTGTTCGCTTTTTTATTGTTTCGGTTCGCTTGGGAGTCGCTTCAGGTTCTTCACGTATCTCTCATTACTGAATTCGCCCTGATTCTGCAAAAGGTCAAAAACTTCGATGCTGATTGCTTGGGCAATGTAAACCTTGGCATCATCTTCTGATATTCCTTGATTCATCAAACGCGCCAAGGTTTCCCGCGCTTCTGGTGGGTCGTTATTCTCCAGTTGGTTTTCAACTGTTTCGATAAATGCCGCTTTTAGATGTGGGTTGTGATCGTCCATTTCTCTTTCATTAGCGAACGTCTAAGGAATGGCGGCGCCGGGGTCAACTTCCAAAATGATCAGACGGCTTCCTCGGCGTCGCCATCTCCGGCTTGTTCTCCTTCTTTTGCTGTCTGACATGTTGAGTGCTTCTTGGCTAAAATGCTTAGCACGTTGTATCCAGCAGTTGGGATATCGTCATTCTCTGAAATCGCTTGTGGCCAATCCCACCAAGGATCGACTTCACCGATAATCTCACCGCCACTCATCAAAAATCGTCTTGATATGAGCGAATCGCGTCTCAATCACCTCCCGCTTCTCAATCTGCGATGCAGTGGGTGGCGCATCACCAGTCCAGTTCAGAAGTCCGGCAAGAAACGATCGGGTTTGCCGCTTGCCGTCTCTATTCAAATGCAGTGAGAGGACTACTCCGCAACCGAACCGACCTTCATCAATCGGAATGCTCCAAAAATGCCCCCGGCTTCAAATGGCTAGTCGACTTGGGGGGCGAAAGTCTTCATTTATTGGAGAACGTCTAAGGAATGGCGGCGCCGGGGTCAACTTCCAAAATGATCAGACGGCTTCCTCGGCGTCGCCATCTCCGACTTGTTAGCCTTTGTTGGTTGATTAGTAGTCGACCGTCAGCGCTTCAAAGGTTCCGACCTTGATTCCTTCGTCACGCCACGAACCTTCAATCTCTTGAATGTCTTTCTTGATCTGTTCGAGTCCGCCTAACCAACCACGGTAGACCATCTTCACCGGAAGCCGTTCGCTGAGCGTCTTAACGGACTTGATGAAGTGCTCACTACGCTCTATCGGATTCCTCAGAACGTTGTAGCCCAAGCGAATCCCATCAAACGGCCCCGGGTGGTGGTGCACGATCTCTCCATCGACGAGCGGGAACAGCCAGACGGCAACGTCGTCGCCCTCACCTGAGATCGTCTGCACTCCGAAGTAGTCATCGACCTGCGAGAATTGGAGATCCTCGAACTGCTTGAAATCGAAGCGCCCCGATGGAGGGAAGTTCGGGTTCTCGTATCCACATATCGTGAACAGATCTCCGAACCCTGGGCGATCATCACCGAACAGGAGATCGACCACGATACCTTCGTAACGTGCGGAATCAGGAAGATCGTCCATCGTGATGTTTTTGGGCTAACGTCTAAGGAATGGCGGCGCCGGGGTCAACTTCCAAAATGATCAGACGGCTTCCTCGGCGTCGCCATCTCCGCCTTGTTGGGCTTTTCAGTTAAGAAGCTAGGTCTGGAACTACTCTTCAGTGGTCTTAGCGAAGTCCATCCGGACTCTCCTGCCGGCAAATATCGCAGGTCGGATCTCTACTGACAATACCTCCTTGCCCTCCGCGAAATCGCTCAGATTACTCCACTGACTAAACGGTGCAATCGACAGGATCACAGACTGCCCCGGATCAAGCTCAAGCCACCGAGTTCCCGCATCTTCACGCAAGTTCTCTATCTCCCCAAGTGCCTGATGATTATTGAAGGCATTCGGCACCCGGTTGCCTTCGACCCAGAGATCGTAAGACTCATCCATGCATAAACGCATCCATGAGACCTTCACTTCGTGCTTCGAAGTATTCGTCAGTCTGACCCCGAGGAGCTTCTTGTCCGATTCTACATCGACCACAAGCTCTAGAGTCCCGCGAATGGCCTCGTAGAAGCGCTGATCTCCTTCTGCAGCCCAATTTGTCCGCTTCTCTTCGGGTGTGATCTCTTTGGTGTCGTTTTCTGGAAGTTGGGTAACCGATACCAACTCAAGTTCTCCTCCGTGCAAGCTGCACTGGATGAAAAGAGCAATTAAGATGAAGAGTCTGGAGATCATTTCTATTGAATGTATGACGCCGCTCTAGCCCAAGGTGGAGCAGCATATTTGATGCCCAACGTCTAAGGAATGGCGGCGCCGGGGTCAACTTCCAAATTGATCAGACGGCTTCCTCGGCGTCGCCATCTCCGCCTTGTTATGCTTTTTATTCGTCTGATTTGAATTCGATGCCCGCGACATTCTCTTCGGGAATCCAAAGCTTCCGCCCCGACCTCAATTCGATCACGATGTAGTCTGAAACAATTCGAGCTTCGCGGCCAGTGAGGTCTTGGTCGGGAATCTGATTGATCAGTGTAATCTGCTCAATAATCCCATCCTCGACTGTGGATGTTCTACCACCCAAAATCAGCTTGTATCCGAGTGGGATGCCAATCAAAAACACGGCAAGAAAGCCGATTGGGAATAGGAAGGCAGAAATCTTGCTCATCAAGGATTCAGTAGGTGGCTGTTGATAGATCGGGGGTTTATCGTTGAGACGCTTGTAGCAAGGCGCACAGTAGCCGTCGTAAATCTCCGCAGTCGATTCTAGGATCTTCGCACCGCAGGATTCGCATGAGACTCGTGGTTGAGGATCGATCATGGATTTCTTTGCATAACGTAATAGCAATGGCGGCGCCGGCTTGCACGCACAAAATTAATCAGACGGCTTCCTCGGCGTCGCCATCTGCGCCTTGTTGGGCTTCTTCGATCTTCGCCGACACTATCTTGATGAGTCGATCTCGCTCACTCATCCGATCCTTCTTGAACTCAAGCCAATCTGCAAGCCAGGCAGGATCTGCAAGCCCCCCGCTCGGCTAGCAAGCCCACACAGCGAACATCATTATCGTAGGCATCAGGATGTGTAGCAACCATGGTAAGAATATTACGAAGATCTGCGAGCGCGGCATCACTCCATGCGGGAAAGACTTTAGTAAATAGGCGGTGCCTCAACCAGCAATTCTCTCGATGGAGCGCCTCGGCAATCGCTGGAGAAGCTGAATCACCGACCTCGGCGAAGTAAGCCGCAAAGGCATCTGCGACTGGCGAATCAGCAACACGCATACAGTAAACCATATCCTTGTGGACTGGCTCAATGACAGGGTAACCAAGTCTGAGTATCCGGTTGGCTCCCTCAACGTCTGCCGCATTCTTCGGCATAAGCAGCATCAGCTCTTTTTCGAGTCATAGGTTTCTTGCAGAACGTTAGAGTAATCCCGCGCCGCGATGAAGCCCGAATTTCATCAGACGGGTTCCTCGGCGTCGGGATCTACGCCTTGTTATGCTTCTTTTGTTTATTAGGTAGCGGTCGTATTACCGCCAAGGAAGTTGACAAATTGGGTGATCCGATAGGTGGAATTATCGTGGATCATGAGAGAACGATATGCGAAGGGAGTGTCCCCGTTGGGGTCGGTGCCCTGAAACTCCTTCCAAGCGGCATCGAGGCGATCCTGTCTAAATGGAAAAACCAAAAGAGCACGATAGCGGTAATACGCAGACAAAGCCTCATCCATATAGACAGTCCACGGTTCGCTTCCTCTATCCCCGCCAGCGGTGCTCTTGCCTTGCTTGAGGTGAACTCCCATCCGGACGACGACGCTACGAAGGTTGTGTCGAGCGACCTCCGCAGACTGCCAGTAGATAAACCATCCAGTCACAAGCCCGCAAACTCCCCCGCCGAGGATAGCACCGATGAGTCCGCTCAACAGAAGGCTGGCAGCACCATCAAGGCACGCGATTGTGAAGGGATAACTGGTCATGGAATTGTAGTCGATGCAATTGTGGTGATCGTGATGATTGTAGTCGGAATTATTATAGAGCGGCGTGGCCTCTTCTCATCTGGGACTTCGTATTGAAGGGGGGGATATGCTAGGAGTCTTCCTGTTCCGTAGAGACACAAAAAAATGAACACTCATTCGGAAATCTTGCTGTTAAGCACCCTTATCAGTTTGTACATGTTGGCAGCCGCCTCCGCTTCCTTCTCATCTTTGAAGCTGTCTGAAACGCCGTCCAATCTCGCTCGCAAATCCGCGATGTTGGTATCGCTTAGTGCCATTTTATTGTTGATCGCGAACATTGAAAGCAGCACAGCGACATTGAGTTCCACATTCTTGTCGAAAAGGAAATGGACTTCCTTATTATTCTTGAAAACCGATAAACTACAAAGAATGTCCCTCGTCATCCGACGGGTTGTTTCTGGGTTGGAAGTCGCCAAATCAGTAATTAGGATTCGTGCTTCCAGATATTCCTCCCTAGACATCTTATCAAAGTCCATGTCTAGAAATTTTCCTGCCTGCGCGATTTGGTATCCTTTGAACTCCGATTTTTTCTTCCGCGTTCGCTTGCGGAGCGATAATCGCAAAAACGGAAAGGAACAGGATCGTTTGAATATTGATTTTCATTTGATGGAATTTTCTTTGCATAACGTCTAAGGAATGGCGGCGCCGGGGTCAACTTCCAAAATGATCAGACGGCTTCCTCGGCGTCGCCATCTCCGCCTTGTTCGGCTTCTTGAATTCATCGGCTAGTTAAGCGTCGCCTGAAACAGAACCTGTCTTGCTAGGAGCCATCAGGTAGCTAATGAAACCATCAATGAACTTCCACGATCCGAAACCCAACGCCGCAAAGCATCCATACAGAAGTATCTTCGGGATGAAGCCCAAGCCATACCAACATCCGCAAAGGTTACAACTGCTGCTGCAATAAGTCCCAGACCTATCATAAGATCGTGAAAGCAATCACTGCGGATAGTGCGAATCCGATCTTCTCTTGCAAGTGCGTATAGTTGATCTGCTATTTCTTTTGGCACGCTATTAACGGTAAGGCGACGGTAAATATCTTCTCGGCTCTCGCCCCACAAAACCATCTTCAGCACCAGGTTGTATGAGCGATGTTCAGTCAAATCGGTCGTGGGTTCACCGTTGTCGGAATCTTCCACGCTGGACTCTTCGTTCGATGTCTCGTTGGTGCTCATTATTTTGCCGAACGTCTAAGGATTGGCGGCGCCGGGGTCAACTTCCAAAATGATCAGACGGCTTCCTCGGCGTCGCCATCTCCGCCTTGTTCTGCCTCTTCTTGATTAGCCAGGCTTGCTCACTCAAGCGCTCATCGAAATGTGACGGCTTCAGATCTGGATAGTATTCAAAGACCCTGGCTTCCAGTGATGCGAGCTGCTCGATAGCCTCCCGCTCGGTGGCTGTGTGTGGATCAAGATAGATTCGGCGCAAGGTATCGGGATTCTTGGTGAAGGCGACCCCTGTGAGAGCCATCTTGTAATGCGAATAAGCACCGTCCGCCTGATAGTTCAGAAGATCTCTCATGTGCTGTTCCGATGGGTCGGCGTCCAATCGAGCAGCAAGCAAATCGAGTTCTTCGTAATGGTTCTTAGCGCCTGCAAAGATGACGACACAGCAGATGACGATTAAGGCCACGAGACCCATGAAAGCTATCACGCTCCTCACTATCATCTTTCTCATCGTGATTTTTCTTGCAGAACGTCAAAGGAATCCCGCGCCGGTGCGACTCCCAACTTGATCAGACGGCTTCCTCGGCGTCGGGATCTGCGGCTTGTTGTGCTTATTCGGAAGATTCGCGCCGCCTCGACTGGCTGGACGCGCACAAAAAGAACTGATCGAGTGTAAGCTAGACGGGACTGCCCGCCGTGTTTTGGTGATCAGGGATCTTGAGATAAGCGATGATCAAAAAGGCGACCCCATCCGCGATCTCATCGACCGCGCTGCATCTCAGCACAACGTCATAGGAATGGCGCGCCGGGGTAAAGCCGAAAATGATCAGACGGCTTCCTCGGCGTCGCCATCTCCGACTTGTTCTGCATCTTTGGTTCTTAGCCTCGAACCAGCCATCAAAAGCGTGAAAAACTGACCCACTATCATGACCCCCCAAGAAAACGTATATCCGAACATCAGAATGAGTGACCTGAACCGAACCCCTTAGCTTGTCCAAAATGAAAAAAGATGAATAGAAAATACAGCAGCCCAAAAAGTGTCAGCAAGAAATCGATCTTCTTCCAATGCCTCGTAATAAAGCTAGGTGCCGCCTTAAGCAGTTTCTTGGCCGTTGTTGCGCTATGCTTAATCCCAGCAGTGAACAGCTCCTTAACGAGCGCTCCGATCGCTGCGGCTATTGCAATGGCTATGAGCTTGTCGCTATCCATTTTGTTTGAGTGGATTTTTCTTGCAGAACGTCATAGCAATGGCGGCGCTTAGCTTGCACGCACAAAATGATCAGACGGCTTCCTCGGCGTCGCCATCTGCGCCTTGTTCGCCTTTTTGGTGGTTCTGTTACGTATTCCAAGAGTTTGCCTTTTAAATTGATCGGTATTGGAAGGCCATTCTCATCTGGACGAGTGCCTGGAAATCGATCCATACGCTCGGGTATTGGCAAGTCGAATGCTCGATCAAACCTGTATCCGTTCATCACGAGAAATTCAGATTGAAGCGCAATCGGAACATGATGAGCGCCCTTGAACATTGATCGCGTGGTCTTACTCAGGGGATATCGTAAAATTCCATCTTTCGTTGTCCAATATTGGAACCATGAAATCACGATTCCCATGTCGGTTCGCTGTTCGTAAACACACGTTCGGTCATCGGTCACGTGCCAAATACAAGCAGGGATACCGTCGTGCATCGCGTCATCTTCTGACGTGTGGATCCACGATCCTAGCAACGAAATATCTCTCTTCATTTTTGTGGCGAACGTCTAAGGAATGGCGGCGCCGGGGTCAACTTCCAAAATGATCAGACGGCTTCCTCGGCGTCGCCATCTCCGCCTTGTTCGGCTTGTTTTTGTCTTCTTTTCATTGGCTAGAAAGTTGATGGATCTGAGGAAGTCTTCTTCCTGTTGTTGAGGAAGAATGTTGAAAGCAGGCCGAGAAGAATTCCAACTGATATGAGAGCAAGTCCTCCGTAAAGAACCATCCCATGCCCAATGCCGTCGGTTGGATCAGCTGCGAGTGGGAGCAGTGATCGGTAATGTAAAAACCATTGATTGAGTGCACAAAGAGACCCCCGAATGCGGCAACAAGGATAAGACGAATTAAGCTCCGAATCTGTGACCTCTTCATCTTCATTTATTGCCGAACGTAATAGCAATGGCGGCGCTAAACTTTGCACGCACAAAATTAATCAGACGGCTTCCTCGGCGTCGCCATCTGCGCCTTGTTCTCCGGTCTTTTTGCGCCGACTGATCCTGACTGCCCGACTAAACGACATCTGCGAGGAATCCGTACACTGAATACGAATGAACTGTGGTCTAATCGAGTTGTTCCATTAGATCGAGATAGAAAGTTACGCGCGCTTGTTCCTCTTCGCTTCGGTCGTCCAAGCTCCCGATCTCCTGCCTCATGATTCCTTTGAGATATTCGCGCTCCCCTGATCGCCTGAATTAAGGTCAGCAAGGAACTGCTCCAATGCGCCAACTGCTGAATCCGGATCGATTACCGAATCATCTGAAAGCTCTACGAAAGCTGCGAGATTAAGAAGAGCTTGTGCAATGGCCTTCATTTCTTGGAGAACGTCTAAGGAATGGCGGCGCCGGTGTAAACTCCCAATTTGATCAGACGGCTTCCTCGGCGTCGCCATCTCCGGCTTGTTCAGCACCTTTTCGTCTCCGCATGATCCCGGCGCTCCCGAACTCGTGGGAACACGCAAGCCGAGCAATCGAATCATGAACGGCTTTCGCTTACAGGAATTCATTCGCCACGTCTGGAACTTCCGAAACCTCGTCGATCCGCCGCCACGGAGCATTATCTTTCCTCAGCGATCCAGGGAATTTATCAGCTGAACGTCTAAGGAATGGCGGCGCCGGGGTCAACTTCCAAAATGATCAGACGGCTTCCTCGGCGTCGCCATCTCCGCCTTGTTCGCTTTGTCTTTGTATTTTGTGGTTCGCGGTAATAGGGATCTTGTCGCCGTCGAATAACGACCAGCACTGATCGCAGAGAATCCGCCCATCTTCCACACGCCAGCCTGATGAAACTACACTCGTCGGATGCGAATTCTCCTCTGGTATCACCCAAGTATCGCAATCTGAACATCGGATCGAATCTGGAATGATCTCTGAACCCAAATGCAGAAAACATGTCGAGTCCCAAACATGAGGAATCTGAAGACTCTCCAATTGCGCCGAAATCACCTTCTGCAACTTCTCGGCGATCTCCCCGTTATAGCGACTCGTATCACCTTCCAGCATCGCGTCGGGAAACAGATAGTTGAGCGACATCATAAGCTCTTTTTCCGGCTTCATATTACGTATTGAGCAAACCCATATTTCTTAGCGAACGCCCGATGAATGGCGACCCGAATCCCAAGACACCGAAAACCATGCAAGATACTATCACCAATCCAAGCCCGAAAATTAGACAGCTTCCTCGGGGTCGCCATCTCAGACTTGTTCTCCATCTTCTGAATTATGAAAACTACTGCAACACCTGAAACGAATGAACTGATCCGAACGCAACTCGCACGCGTGGGCATCACCCCGACCGCGCTTGCGGCCAAGCTCACGCTGAAATGTGAGGATCTGGAGCGCGAACGCGATGAGGCGCGGAAAATCGCCGAAGAACTCCGTGATCTCGTCCCGTGGAGTGAATCCGAACCGTGGAATTTCTCTTGGGAGAACGTCATAGGAGAGCCGCGCCGGTGCGACTCCCAAAAAGATCAGACGGCTTCCTCGGCGTCGGCTCCTCCGGCTTGTTCGATGTCTTCATTATCGAAAGGAGAGGTGGCATGATCATCCTATATCTTATGCTATTTGGGATCGGCATGATTGTTGGGTTGGTGTGGATTGGAATAGCGGTCGCTGAACAGAGAATCAAAGACGAGGACGACGCGCCGCTGAATCTAGCTTCGACGCAAAATTGCGGAGCGTCGTATTTAAGTCCGTTGCGACCTTCTTCCTCTCCGCTGAATCAAGACGCGCTTGAGCACGCAGGAAGTCCAACTGTTGCTTCAAGAGGCGACGTTGGAAAAACGTAGGCCAGCCGTGCGCTTATCCACGCGCCTACTACGGCTCCTAGGACTATTGCTCCTGCCCCATACCAGAATGACTCGTAATTCATATTCTTCTATTTCTTTATCGAACGACCGATGAATGGCGACCCGAACGCCAAGACACCGCAAACCATGAACGATACTATCCCCAAAAAATCAGCCCGAAGATCAGACAGCTTCCTCGGGGTCGCCATCTCAGACTTGTTCTCCATCTTCTGAATTATGAAAACTACTGCAACACCTGAAACGAATGAACTGATCCGAACGCAACTCGCACGCGTGGGCATCACCCCGACCGCGCTTGCGGCCAAGCTCACGCTGAAATGTGAGGATCTGGAGCGCGAACGCGATGAGGCGCGGAAAATCGCCGAAGAACTCCGTGATCTCGTCCCGTGGAGTGAATCCGAACCGTGGAATTTCTCTTGGGAGAACGCCAAGGAATCCGGCGGATACCCCAGCGCCAGCCCGATCACCCCAGAACCTTTACCAACCCAGAAATTTAAACAGACGGCGGGTATCCGTCGGGATCTCCGCCTTGTTCAGCATCTTCTCTTCCGAATAAATGAAACACTCTCGCACTAAGATGACCAAGACCGAAACGGCGGTCGAAACAACGCTGCGGAAGTCCGCTGCTCTGGGATTGCTCGGGGCTGCTTCCGCTTGGTTGTCCCAATGGCGATCCCGCCCAAAGAGTCAACGGGCTTCATGCCCGGAAGCAAGCTACGATGGCGACGGCCTAGCTTGCTCGCTCTTTGGCGCGGGAAAAACTTTCCCAGATGAACGTCTAAGGAATGGCGGCGCCGGGGTCAACTTCCAAAAATAATCAGACGGCTTCCTCGGCGTCGCCATCTCCGACTTGTTATGCTTCTTTGAATTATTTGCATTATTCGGATTCGATCATGAGATGAAAGGAGAAACTACGCGCAGTATCAACACGGCGAGTAGGACAGCGGCAAATCCGACTAGAACTCCCACTCCGATAGCGATTCCAGTAGTGGGTTGCTTATCCCGCTTCTTGAAAGCTGTAAAATTCAAGGTCAGCAAGATGAGCAGTGGAATCATCGATATCGCTGCCAGAATCAAAAGGGATATGAAATCGGGTGTGGGACTAGCTACGAATACGCCAACTAGCGTCACAACTATTGATGCAAAGACGACCGCTGCTCTAGGATTTTGTGACTTTGCGGAGGTATTCATTTTCTTGCATAACGATATAGGACATGCGCGCCGGGGGTGAAGCCCAAAATGATCAGACGGCTTCCTCGGCGTCGCATGATCCGCCTTGTTCGGTTTCTTGTTATTTGCGTTGGGTTCTCTTCGACGGTGTCTGATTCTAAAGTCCGGCAAGACACGCTAGGAAGCGTCCATCTCCTACTCGTTCACTTAGATCCAAAACCGGTGACTCAACTGATTGATATGCGATATCCCTCGCTACAATTCGATCCGCCGCAATCTCAAACTCGCATATCCATGTTCCATTCGGATGTGTTCGTTCAGCGCGATACAATACATGTTCGATCCCGCTGAAAATCTTACTCTTGGTAAGCTCTGAAGTTTCGATCAAATGGAGTATATCTGTAGTGGGTGAACCAATACTTACAGCTTCAAACTCTCTAGGGCGTTCAGGTCTCCCTCGAAGCTTCTTGGGCACGGCGAACCAACAAATCAGCCAGTAAAGAAGCAGGAATATGAAATAGCTCGCGATCCAAACGAGAAAAAATCTTAACGCTCAATTCTTGCGTGAATGTGAGACCAGCGACTATGAGGAACGCTAGTGTGGTTCCGACGAAGATCAGTGTATGTCGCTGTTTGCGTTCCATCGTCTTTATCTTACCGAACGTTATAGGAATGGCGGCGCCGGGGCAAAGCTCAAAATTGATCAGACAGCTTCCCCGGCGTCGCCATCTCCGCCTTGTTCTCCTTGTATTATTCTTGAGAGACGGCTCTCGATCTCTGGTAGGCGCGACCGGAATATCGTCCTTAGAAGGAAGTAGAATGGGATCGAGGTTACAACTGCCCAAATAAGCGGAATCGCAAGAGGGTAGCCGATCGCCGAAGACATGCTGCCCGACAGATAGGAACTGATCATGAGTACCGGAATACCGAAGCAAAATGCCACCAAAAAATCCCAGCGCAATCAACAATAAGATCTGGATGGGGTGAGTCCATCGTATTGTGCCAGAAACGGAGCACCCTTGCGTGCCTTGCGTCAGCCATCCTTCTAGCACACTCACTGGCTCTGCCGAATTGGGCTCATAAACTAGGATGAAGCGGTTCCCATCGATATGGACGCGCATCCCGGCTTGCTGAGTTTGTAATGCCTCTGTCAGCCTCTCAACAGAGGTGTTGAATGGCAGCTCAATTTTTCGTAGGGATGAGGCCAAACATTTCTTTGGAGAACGTCTAAGGAATGGCGGCGCCGGTGTAAACTCCCAATTTAATCAGACGGCTTCCTCGGCGTCGCCATCTCCGCCTTGTTATCCTTTGTTGTTTTGGTGGGAAAGGCGGCACCTAATGCATCAGCCATCAAAGCTGCAACCCGGTTCGGCAACCTCTCATCAATGGTAATCAGTCGCTTATCAGTTTGCAGCACAACGCCACCATATGATCGACCATCTTGCAGGTATTCCGTAACGTATTCAATCCTGTCCCAAGGGTAGCGCCGAGAGATCGATCCCAATGGAAACTTCCGATGGAGTGAAATACCGGTCGAGTCCGCAAGAACTTCGAGGCGAGAGAATGCGCGGAGAAATCCTGTTCTGACGAAAAACGCTCCTCCGATGAACCAAAGTAGAAGCCAGAGCGACAGGAACACCCTGACGCCGACACTCATCGTCTCTGGTGAGATCTGGCCAAATACGCCGAGCAGCCCAAATAATCCAAACCCAGCCCAAGGAATCACCCACGACACAAACGCGATGATCTCTATCCAGGGACGCTTGGCAAAAGTGGAGATCGCCACGCCCCCCGCCTGAGTGTTCAATAATGGCGTCTCTCGAAGGAAACATTCTTTGGATAACGTCTAAGGAATGGCGGCGGCGGGGTCAACTTCCAATATCATCAGACGGCTTCCTCGCCGTCGCCATCTCCGCCTTGTTCGGCATCTGCTTGTGATTCGCGATACCAAATGGTAACACAGGCCAGCATTCGAGTGCAGGTCGTATCGATGGAAATTACTTCGATGCAGGAATTATTGTTCATCCATTCTTCCGCATCTGATTGCGCATAGGCTATCATCCTGCTGTCGCGACCGGCTGTAAAAAATCCATTCAGCCGAGATTCAAACCGCTCGAACTTTATCGGACTTTGCTTAGCAAGATAGTTTATTGCACTGGTCATATTATTCGTGCTTAGGATTCATTGCCGAACGTCTAAGGAATGGCGGCGCCGGGGTCAACTTCCAAAATGATCAGACGGCTTCCTCGGCGTCGCCATCTCCGACTTGTTAGGCTTTCTTGATTTGCACTCGCTCATCGACGATTGAATGATGAAACTCTTCCCAGTCGGAACTCTTTACCGGCTCAAAACCGCCAGAATCATCACCTGACCCCGCTTCCGCTGGAACATACTTTGTCCACTCGATGCTAGGCAGAAAATAGTCATCACCGATCTTCACACAGTCTAAGTAGGAAAATTCTTTATCTGGGCATCTCTCGATCAACGCGCGACCTTCGAGATTCAGCGTTTGCGTAACCGAGGCTGTGATCCTTAGCTGTTTCATTTATTTGTAGCCTAACGTCATAGGAATGGCGCGCCGGGGTCAACTTCCAATTTGATCAGACGGCTTCCCCGGCGTCGCCATCTCCGACTTGTTCGCCTTGTTATTGGAATCTTCGTCCGCGAAACTTCCGTCCGGTCTCATAATAAAGGCTTCGGATAGATGGGGCATAAAAATCGGTAGGAACCCCAACAGACGTCTTTGAGGTTCGGCAGATAATGCCCCGAGCACTCGGATGTCGCCATCTGGCTTGTCGTCCCAGAATGCGTTGAATTCGATTTGGTATTGTGTGCCATCGGAACCAACGCCATCGATATGTTCGAGGCAGTCGCCATTTCGATTGTCTGTCTCGACACGCTCGGCAAGCGAAGAATACGACCATGAGCGGAAAACTGCCAAGCGCATGTGTAGTATCTCATGCATCTCGTCTTTGTTCATGGTGGTTTCTTTGGCGAACGTCATAGGAGAGGTGTCGCCGGATAGCGGCACCGAACTTGATCAGAAAGCTTCAACGGCGTCACCTCCTCCGCCTTGTTCTCCTTCTTGATTCTCTTCGGCGTCACATGCCGCTGAGTTGTGAGTTCGGAATGCAAGCCCGCTGAAAACATGGAAAACATCAAAGATAAACCGCCAATCAACCTATTCCGTCTCCCCATATCGGGTGTCGATACGGTCGAAGATACGGACAAACTCGCTGAACGTATCATCCACGAATGGAAGAAAACGAGAGACGAATGGAGGCCGAACATTCTCATGGTGGATCTAAACGTGGATCTACATCTATACCGAATACTCAAGGCTGAGGGCTTGCCTGTGTCCGCTCTGCCGGAAGATGAAAGTCGCAATAGACATGCTGCTCATAATAGACGGTATCACCCAAACTCGTGCAGGAATGCACAACCCGGTTCACAATCGCCTGATGCCCCTGCTGGTTCAGCGGCCAAGCAAGTGTCGAAAACACATCCCCAGCCTGATACCGAGGAAATGGAGTGCTCGAAGGAAAGTGCAGCAGAACATACCGTGGTTCCTTCTCGTCACGTATCTGAAGGAGATACTTTGCGGGTTCGCAAACGTCCGATCCAGGCTCTAAATCACATGATGACATCGTTTTTGGTGTGGTGTGGGGTTAAGAAAATTTCTTTGGAGAACGATAGAGGAATGGCGCGCCGCCTTGCACGCACAAAATCAATCAGACGGCTTCCTCGGCGTCGCCATATCCAACTTGTTATGCTTCTTTGATTCAAGTAAGGAGAGTGCTTGATTTGAGAATGTCTGAGTGTTGCGAAAAGATCCGAATATACGCCCGATAAGGGTCTTTGGAGGAGTGTCAGTGAAGGTAAACATCGGATCTCCTCTTAATACTTCTGGCCAGAGAATACGACTGGCAAAATCAGTGGAATGCGCAAGTCCAAGGGTCAGCTCGACACCCAGAACCTTTGCGAGTTCGTTCAGGAACTCCTCTCCGCCATCCGAGTAAAAGGACACTTCTCGCCACCCTAAACTGTCTGTAGCAAAGCAAAGAAAATAGTCATCTGCAAACGAGCTAGTTCTGATTCGTCGACTCGCCGAGTAATTGCAGCTCTTCGATTCGCATGTTCCAGCTGGGATACAAGCTAGATGTGTAGGTAATGATTCCGTTCGCAAGCGTGATGCGTGACTCAATGTCAGGTATCTTTTTTCATTTTCTTGCATAACGTCTAAGGAATGGCGGCGCCGGGGTCAACTTCCAAAATGATCAGACGGCTTCCTCGGCGTCGCCATCTCCGGCTTGTTAGCCTTCTTTTTGGTTGTTCTAGTAACGTGCCAGAATAACCAGACCATGCTGAATCCCATCCAGACATATCCAACGGTAGCTAAGTCCGTAGAAAGCTTCTCGTAAGGCATCGAGTGACCCAAAAACTCCGGATCTCCTGCAATCTGGCGAGCTGCACTAAACGAAAATCTATGAGCCCACCAGAGGGGATAAATAAAGCCCAAGAACAATGCACCGAGTAGCGCTTTGATTGTGTATCTTAGGACGGTCATGGTATTGAACTAGAAGGTTCCGACACAGGTCTTCATATTATCTGGCTAACGTTTAAGGAATGGCGGCGGCGGAGTCAACTTCCAATATCATCATACGGCTTCCTCGCCGTCGCCATCTCCGACTTGTTCAGCATCTTTTCGTCTCCGCATGATCCCAGGACTCCCGAACTCGTGGGAATACGCAAGCCGAGCCATCGAATCACGAACGGCTTTCGCTTACAGGAATTCATTCGCCACGTCTGGAACTTCCGAAACCTCGTCGATCCGCCGCCACGGAGCATTATCTTCCCTCTGCGATCCAAGGATTCATTCTTGGCTGAACGTCTAAGGAATGGCGGCGCCGGGGTCAACTTCCAAAATGATCAGACGGCTTCCTCGGCGTCGCCATCTCCGCCTTGTTCGGTTTCTTTTTGGTTTTGTTGGTGCCTCGGCAATGGCTACTTCTAAAGTCCGGTAAGGCAAACTAGGAAGCGTCCATCTCCGATCCGTTCACTGAGATCTAAGACAGGTGACTCGATTGACTCATATGCGAAATCTAGCGCTAAGATCTGATCCCCTGCAATCTCGATCTCGCATATCCATTTGCCATTCGGATATTCCCGTTCTGCGCGGTATAGTACATGTTCGATCCCGCTGAATATCTTGCTCTTGGTAAGTTCCGACGATCCGATCAATTTGATCGCCTCGGGAGTGGGTGAACCAAGACGGACTCTATCGAACTCCTGCGGGCGTTCAGGTCTCTCCCGAAGCTGCTTAGGCACGTTGAGCCGACAGATCAGCCAATAGAGGATAACGAATGCGAAATAGCTTGCGAACCAGGTGAGGAAAATCTGGATGCTCAATTCCTGTGTGAATGTGAAGCAAGCGACTACGAGAAATGCAAGTGTGGTGACGACGTAGATCAGTGTATGTCGCTGCTTACGTTGCATCGTCTTTTTCTTACCGAACGTTATAGGAATGGCGGCGCCGGTGTAAACTCCCAATTTAATCGGACGGCTTCCTCGGCGTCGCCATCTCCGACTTGTTCTGCTTCTTCTTAATTAGCCAGGATTGCTCACTCAAGCGCTCCTCGAAATGCGACGGCTTTAGACTTGGATAGTATTCAAAAACCCTTGCTTCCATTGATCCGAGCAGCTCGATAGCTTCCCGCTCGGTGGCTGTGTGTGGCTCCAGATAGATTCGGCGCAAGGTATCGGGATTCTTGGTCAAGGCGACCCCTGTGAGAGCCATCTTGTAATACGAATAAGCACCGTCCGCTGGATAGTTCAGAAGATCTCTCATGTGCTGTTCTGATGGGTCGGCGTCAACTTGAGCGGCAAGCAAATCGAGTTCTTCGTAATGGTTTTTATCGCCTGCAAAAATAACGACACAGCAGATGACGATTAAGGCCACGAGCCCCATGAAAACTATCACGCTCCTCACTATCATCTTTCTTATTATGATTTTCTTGCAGAACGTTATAGGAATGGCGGCGCCGGGGCAAAGCTCAAAATTGATCAGACAGCTTCCCCGGCGTCGCCATCTCCGCCTTGTTCTCCTTGTATTATTCTTGAGAGACGGCTCTCGATCTCTGGTAGGCGCGACCGGAATATCGTCCTTAGAAGGAAGTAGAATGGGATCGAGGTTACAACTGCCCAAATAAGCGGAATCGCAAGAGGGTAGCCGATCGCCGAAGACATGCTGCCCGACAGATAGGAACTGATCATGAGTACCGGAATACCGAAGCAAAATGCCACCAAAAATCCCAGCGCAATCAACAATAAGATCTGGATGGGGTGAGTCCATCGTATTGTGCCAGAAACGGAGCACCCTTGCGTGCCTTGCGTCAGCCATCCTTCTAGCACACTCACTGGCTCTGCCGAATTGGGCTCATAAACTAGGATGAAGCGGTTCCCATCGATATGGACGCGCATCCCGGCTTGCTGAGTTTGTAATGCCTCTGTCAGCCTCTCAACAGAGGTGTTGAATGGCAGCTCAATTTTCGTAGGGATGAGGCCAAACATTTCTTTGGAGAACGTCTAAGGAATGGCGGCGGCGGGGTCAACTTCCAATATCATCAGACGGCTTCCTCGCCGTCGCCATCTCCGCCTTGTTCAGCATCTTTTCGCCTCCGCATGATCCCAGGACTCCCGAACTCGTGGAACTACGCAACCCGAGCAATCGAATTACGATCGGCTTTCGCTTACAGGAATTCATTCGCCACGTCTGGAACTTCCGAAACCTCGTCGATCCGCCGCCACGGAGCATTATCTTTCCTCTGCGATCCAGGGATTTTTATTAGCTGAACGTTATAGGAATGGCGGCGCTAAAGCTTTGCACGCACAAAATTAATCAGACGGCTTCCTCGGCGTCGCCATCTCCGTCTTGTTCGCCTTGTTGTTTTCTGGCTTCAACCATTTACCGTTGCGATAGGAAAAGACGACTTCTTCCGTTGGACGTTCGCCGACCTGATATTCGAATAGCAAGCCATCAAACACCTGCAACGTTTTTAAAAGCTTCAAGCCAGGCGTCCTTCCATCTCCGGCATCTCCTACAGTCGGAATAATCTTCCTTCCGTCTCTAACAAAGTAGGCTGACGATGATACCCCACTATTCGGATGAGTCCTCTTGTCCTTGAAGAATAGTGCAGTCCAATCTCCATCGGTTCCGATCGAGAAAAGAAAGCTCTCGGTCTCGCATCGCAGGTTCTCTTTGCGCGTGGCTGAATCTCGATAAAATGCCTGTGACCACTTCTCAAGCGATGGGTTGTGATCCGCTGTTGATTGTGTCGATGCCTTAGGATCGGAACAACCAGTCGTGGCAATCATGCCAAGTAGTAGCGCGTGTCGTAGCATTATTTCTGTGGCGAACGTCTAAGGAATGGCGGCGCCGGTGAAAAGCCCGAATTTAATCAGACGGCTTCCTCGGCGTCGCCATCTCCGCCTTGTTAGGCTTCTTCATTGATTTTGCCTCGATCCCACTGGCTGCAATTCATGATACCGTAGCCCCTAATCATCGTTGCATACTTCTCTGGATCGGATTCCCTCACTTGGAGTAGGTTAGCGAGCTTCTCAGACGCTTCGATCATTAAAGTCTTCATCTCGGAGTCGGTGATTCGGCTGTATGAATCATCCTCAAGAAGTTCTGACGGCTTGCCTGCATGAAGCTGTTCGATGTATCCATTGCGAAATGCATACGAAGCAAGAGCATTCGCTTCGTCGCGTATTGTGAATCCCCCAGGAAAAGCCTTCTCAATCATGTCTTCGGGTATCTCTGGTATGGACATCTGTGGTGTGTTCCTCGATTCGCGTTGTTGTTCGTATCTTAAATTCTCTTGCCTAACGTCTAAGGAATGGCGGCGCCGGGGTCAACTTCCAAAATGATCAGACGGCTTCCTCGGCGTCGCCATCTCCGCCTTGTTCGGCTTGTTGTTTTCATTGCTTAGGGATTCGAGGTATTGCTCTGCCGAGGGCGTCAATCCGAGAGATTCACGCCCGCCACCTGCTATGAAGCTGGAACTCATGCCAAACGGTGGATCGATAACCCTGTCCGGTGTCCGTCAGTATGATCTCTTCACACTCGCCACGATAATTGTGCGCAAAAATCGCGAATTCCTTGCCGTTACGATTGATGCGATAGCGGTAAGGAGCGAACGATTGGCGATCTTCCTCTATATGTGAGATAGTGAAACTCATTTTGTTTCTTTGCCGAACGTCTAAGGAATGGCGGCGCCGGGGTCAACTCCCAAAATGATCAGACGGCTTCCTCGGCGTCGCCATCTCCGGCTTGTTCAGCACCTTTTCTTCTCCGCATGATCCCGGCGCTCCCGAACTCGTGGGAACACGCAAGCCGAGCCATCGAATCATAAACGGCTTTCGCCTAAAGGAATTCATTCGTCACGTCTGGAACTTCCGAAACCTCGTCGATCCGCCGCCACGGAGCATTATCTTTCCTCTGCGATCCAAGGATTCTTTCTTGGCTGAACGCTGAAGGAGACGAGCGCCGATGAAGACTCTAAATTTAATCAGACGGCGGGTTCGGCGTCACGTCCTCCGGCTTGTTCGCACTCTTTTCGGGGAGAACCTCCGCAAAATGCGCGAGCTTGAAACCGGGATGAAGCATTGGCACAAAGAGGAATCTGCCGCACTGGAACGCGCTCAAGAAGCTATCGCGTGCGAAAACATGGAACGCGCCGTGATGTGGGCAAATCGTTGCCGCGAAGCTCGGCTCCGTTGTGAGAGCTAAACTTTCCGCCGCCCGATGATCGAACTCACGGGAAAGCCGAATCTTTTTGATGCGAACGTTTAAGGAATGGCGGCGGCGGAGTCAACTTCCAATATCATCATACGGCTTCCTCGCCGTCGCCATCTCCGACTTGTTCAGCATCTTTTCGTCTCCGCATGATCCCAGGACTCCCGAACTCGTGGGAATACGCAAGCCGAGCCATCGAATCACGAACGGCTTTCGCTTACAGGAATTCATTCGCCACGTCTGGAACTTCCGAAACCTCGTCGATCCGCCGCCACGGAGCATTATCTTCCCTCTGCGATCCAAGGATTCATTCTTGGCTGAACGTCATAGGAGAGCCGCGCCGGGAAGGAGGCTCGAAATGATCAGACGGCTTCCTCGGCGTCGGCTCCTCCGGCTTGTTCGACTTGTTGTTTTCCGAGCTTACGCAGGAGCCTGACTAATCTGCCAGCCTTAGACTTGATGAGCTTCCAATCCCACTCAGCTGGATCACCCATATCAGGATATGTCTCGCTCCAGTTGGATGCTCTCACCTCCGAATTCACGGCAATGTTGCATTCTATGTTGGATGCCTCACGTGATCTACATTGAAGTCGGATCAGTCCCCAACCTTCTTGCTTGAAGCGGTGAGTATGCCCCTCGCACTTCTCTGGTATCAAATCAATCCGCCGGTCATAAACGCGTCCGCCCGCCTCTGGGTAGTATATCGAATAGAAATGAAAGCCTCGGCTGCTTGATCGATCCAGATCCGCCTGTAATGAATCTGCGTCAGGAAAATGCCTTGGTGGCGAATCATAGTCCGAACTCGCCTCCTTAACGATCACCTCGCCCTGGCCGTATATCGCATCGACAATCTCGGCAAGCTGCTGCCGACTAATGTGCTGAGTGGCTTGCATGATTTCCTTGTCGAACGTTATAGGAATGGCGGCGCCGGTGTAAACTCCCAATTTAATCGGACGGCTTCCTCGGCGTCGCCATCTCCGACTTGTTCTGCTTCTTCTTAATTAGCCAGGATTGCTCACTCAAGCGCTCCTCGAAATGCGACGGCTTTAGACTTGGATAGTATTCAAAAACCCTTGCTTCCATTGATCCGAGCAGCTCGATAGCTTCCCGCTCGGTGGCTGTGTGTGGCTCCAGATAGATTCGGCGCAAGGTATCGGGATTCTTGGTCAAGGCGACCCCTGTGAGAGCCATCTTGTAATACGAATAAGCACCGTCCGCTGGATAGTTCAGAAGATCTCTCATGTGCTGTTCTGATGGGTCGGCGTCAACTTGAGCGGCAAGCAAATCGAGTTCTTCGTAATGGTTTTTATCGCCTGCAAAAATAACGACACAGCAGATGACGATTAAGGCCACGAGCCCCATGAAAACTATCACGCTCCTCACTATCATCTTTCTTATTATGATTTTCTTGCAGAACGTTAGAGGAATGGCGGCGCCGGGGTGAAGCTCAAAATTGATCAGAAGGCTTCCTCGGCGTCGCCATCTCCGACTTGTTCTCCGGGTTATTTTCTAGAGGTCGAATCTTGTTCCCGTTTGTCTAAAGCAATTGGAAAAGCGTGTGCAGCAAACCAGTATAAATACGCAGCCAAGAGGAGAAGCGGCAGCACCGACCATAACCAAGATGAATGCAACCTGTCAGTGAACTCCTTGGAGACAACCGAAACAGTCCCTGTTCCATACCAACAGGGCTCCATTGATTACTGCGAGCACACATGTCATATGCGCCGAGTCCATCAAAGTAGACCTCTTCGGTGCCCAAAGATAGGGCAGGAGAGTTAGCAGAGGAAAAAAACAAAGAGTTAGCCCAATCCAACCGAATCTTGGCATTGTGAAAGTTCGAATGGATGGGATGTCTCCAGAAAATATGCCAAGAAGCCCAGCGAGCGCAAGAATCGCAGCAATCCATGCAGGTCCGAAGCGGCGATTAGCGCGTCCTTTGTTTTCAGAGCGAAAGTCCGAACTTACGGGTTGTTTAGAATTTCTCATGAGCGTGCATGATCTTGGATCATTATTTGGAGAACGCCCGATGAATGGCGACCCGAACCCCAACGCTCCGAAAACCATGAAAGAATCTGCCACCCAAACCAGCCCGAAGATCAGACAGCTTCCTCGGGGTCGCCATCTCAGACTTGTTGTGCTTCTTTCTCCGATTTCCAGTGCGTTCCGCGACATCGGAGAGGTAGTGATAATGATCGCCACACTCTTCGCAATGCTCCCGCTCTTCGCTCTTACAGCGAAGAATTGGGATGAGACGATGGGAGACTGGCACCTCCGCACGTTCGGGAAAACTTTGCGCGAGAGATTCTTGCACAACGTCATAGGAATGGCGGCGCCGGGGGACGCGCCCAAAATTGATCAGACGGCTTCCTCGGCGTCGCCATCTCCGACTTGTTCGACTTCTTTTGATTCGGGGGAGTCATGGATAACAAGAAATCTGTTGAAACTAGGAAATAATCTAGGAGGTGCATGGGAAGCTCTCAATGAAGACCCTCCGTTCCTTTGGCGCGCCAAACGACTGCTCCTGATGGCGGGCGGATGTCTGCAAAACCTATTGCCGGAAGATCAGCCGGTGGGCCATCTAAAAGCCTTTGCCGATGCAGTCCGTGACGATCTGAAACTGGAATACCATAGTCCGCAAGAATGCCCCAAGTGCCGTTGCTCCACTTCCAATCATTCTTATCCACGCCATCCGATGAACAATATGAGACTTCAATTAACTCCGGTGCGTAAACATGGCGAACAAGTGCCCACGGCCACTCAGGAAGTGCAACCTTCCGCTCAATCCAATCGCCTTGCTGAACAGGAGGTGGTGGGTGGTCTTCCATTTTCTTCGTCGAACGTTTAAGGAATGGCGGCGGCGGAGTCAACTTCCAATATCATCATACGGCTTCCTCGCCGTCGCCATCTCCGACTTGTTCAGCATCTTTTCGTCTCCGCATGATCCCAGGACTCCCGAACTCGTGGGAATACGCAAGCCGAGCCATCGAATCACGAACGGCTTTCGCTTACAGGAATTCATTCGCCACGTCTGGAACTTCCGAAACGTCGTCGATCCGCCGCCACGGAGCATTATCTTCCCTCTGCGATCCAAGGATTCATTCTTGGCTGAACGTCAAAGGAATGGCGCGCCGGGGTCAACTCCCAATTTGATCAGACGGCTTCCTCGGCGTCGCCATCTCCGCCTTGTTCGCCGGGTTTTTGTCTTCGGTTTAGGCATCGGAAGTGATCGCAAAAACGAGCTTCTTGCTCTTGCTGTAGCTCCAGTAACGATTCGCTCCATTGTGCCTCGATCTGCAATAGATAAAATCTTCAGTTGGTTCCCATCCGTGCGACACACTCCCGAATGAGACACCACCACGCTCCCATTCTGAGTAGCCACTGGAAGATAGAACTCGGCTAAGCTCGGTGAAGTCCGACTGCGAGATTCTGAACCGAAACTTGGGAGACTCGAAAAGCTCCCATCGGAAGAACGGCTTGTGTTCAAGATTCAGGCTTTTCAGCTCTGAGAGGCCAAAAACACTCGAACAGCGTCCGACTCCGCCCCGATCTGGACGGCTAAAATAGCCGACGGACAGGATGATGATCGCAGCAACCAAGAGCTTTCTTCCGCGTGTCATTTCTTTGGCGAACAGTTTATTAGATTGATGAGGAGAAAATCCGTTAAGTTCACAGTGTGAATTAACCGGATTTTCCTGTTTTTGTGTGAGCGTTGGAGTTTTTGTTTGCCGACGGGATGAAAATATCAGGATGTATGGGCATGGCAAGCGACAAAAAGGAGGATTTCATCAGGCGATTCCGGGATCTGCTGGATGGGGAGAGGATTCCGGAGAAGGCGCGGCCGTATTACATCCGCCACTTGGAGCGGTGGGGGACGGCGGTGCGGCATCGGCCAGCGGGGGTGGAGAAGAAGGATTTCCTTGAAGGTTATTTGAGGAAATTAAGTCACACGGCGGGTGTGGAGCCGTTCGTGGTTTACCAGACGGCTGAGGCGGTGCGGCTGGCTCATGAGGTGCTTTTGGGGGAGGAATGGGCGCGGCTTGTCGATTGGGAGGGGCTGAGGTCGGAGTATCGGGCGGAGCGTTACGAGGTGCCCGGGGAGGTGGTGGCTGAGAGCCTGGACAAGATGCGGGACACCTGGGCGGGGATGGGTTTCTCCGGGGAACAGGTGGATAGCCTTGCGGGGCTGGTGCGGGTGATGCGGGAGGGGAATTACGCGCTGCGGACGGAGGAGAATTACCTGCAATGGGTGGTGAGGCTGATGCTGCACGGGAAGCGGGGGAGCGGTCTGCCTGGGGTGGCGGAGGCGGAGGAGTTTTTGAGCGATCTGGCGGTGAAAGGCGGGGTGGTGATGGGGACGCAGAAGCAGGCGCTCAACGCGATGTCATTTTACCTGAAGCGGGTGCGGGGCTTCGAACAGGTGGATCTGCGGAATTTCCGCAAGGCGAGGGAAAGCCAGAAGCTGCCGGTGGTGCTGAGCAAGGCGGAGGTGCTGCGTTTGCTGGATGCGGCGGACGGGGAGGCGCGCCGGGGTGGGCTGGCAAAGACTTACGCGCTGATGCTGCAGGTGATGTATGCCTCGGGGCTGCGGGTGATGGAGTGCGTGCGCCTTAGGGTGAAGGATGTGGATTTCGACAACGGGTATGTGATGGTGCGGCAGGGCAAGGGGAACAAGGACAGGCGGGTGCCGCTGGCGAGGCGGCTGGTGGAGCCTTTGCGCGGGCATCTGGCGGAAATAAGGCTGATGTACGAGCAGGACAGGGCGGAGGATCTGGAGGGGGTGTTCATGCCGGGGGCGTTCGACCGGAAGACGCCGGGGGCGGGGAAGGAGTGGGTGTGGTTCTGGCTTTTCCCCTCACCGAAGCTCTCGGTGGATCCGAGGACGAACCGGGTGCGGCGCCACCATGTGCATGAGAACGGGGTGCAGCGCTCAATGAAAAAGCTTTCAGACGAGGCGCGAATTGACAAGCGGGTGACGTGCCACGTGCTGCGGCACAGCTTCGCGACGCATCTGCTGGAAATGGGGCGGGACATCCGCACGGTGCAGGAGCTGCTGGGTCACGAGAGTGTGCAGACGACGATGATTTATACGCACGTGCTGAATGATCCGGATCGGAAGAGCGGGAGTCCGTTGGATGATCTTTGAGGCGGGAGGGTTTGAATGACGATTGCTGAATGTTGATTTTTGATTTTGGATCGTTTTCCAAATCAGCATTCAGAAATTAACAATCGTCTCTCATCAATCATCTCTTCCGCTGCGGGACGCAGCTTCCACGGCCTGCGCCGGGACGGGCGCAGCTACGCGGCGGGGATTTAAATGACGATTGCTGAATGTTGATTTTTGGTCGTTTTCCAAATCAGCATTCAGAAACCAACAATCGTCATTCATCAATCATTTCTTCCGCTGCGGGACGCAGCTTCCACGGCCTGCGCCGGGACGGGCGCAGCTACGCGGCGGAGGGCATCGGCTTGAAACGCTGCCGCCCTTGGTCGCTTCAGGGAAACCCTGAAAACCCTCTGCGTGCTTTTTCATGGATGGATACCATTCATCGCTTTCGAGCCGGGCGATGCAATGGAAAAATTGTGGTCATTTCGTTCCTGGATTTGTTTCGAGCTTCGCAGCCAGCAATAAGTCCGCGATGGTTTGTGTGGTTCCTATCGATTGGGGAAAATCTATTGGGATATCTATCCTAAAACCGCGAATGGACGCCAATAAGACTCTGAAAATGAGTGTTTTTGGGATCAGGAGCGAATGGCAACGTTTTCCACTCTCTGTCTGGGGTTCTGGATGGCACCAAGCAGGCCCCAAACACGGGCAGCGTGCCCCATCGTCGGCCAATCCGACGTGCTACCCATAATAATGCCGACACTCATAGAAGTGGTGAGGCCGCCCCATGGCTGGGGTGCGTCAATGTCTGTGATTCCACCTCTTATCCGTGGTGGATTTTCACTGATCCATGAGAGGGATGCTGAGCTTGAGATAGTCTTCCGGGGAGATGGTGAAGGGTGATGGGTCGCCGGAGATTTTTCCGAAAAAGGTGTTGGAGGCTGGGTCCGCGGCGAGCGTGAGGGTCTGGGTTTTTCCGCCGCCTTTGATTTCATCGCCGAAGTCGTCCAGGGTGACCTGGGAAATGCCGAGGATGAGGGAGGGTGTTGCGAGGGCGGCGGTGGCGGCTTCGTCGGCGGGGGAAAGCCAGCGTGAGACCTGGAGGTTCTCAAGGGTGGCGAGGAGGAAGTTGGCGCGGGAGGGATCGAGGGCGGCGGTGGCCTCGTTGCCATCGCGGGTGGCCGTCCATTTTTCGGACTGCCATTCGTAGGTGAGCAGGAGGGGCGGGGCTGGAGGCTCGGAGCGGGTGATTTCCCGGACATCGACGGAGCTGACGGACCAGAGGCGGGCGTGGCGCCAGTCGTTGGGGCGGACGGCGATTTTTTCCAGGAAGGAGTTGTCGAGACGCATGACGGTGGGACTGCCCGTGCGCTTGGCAAAGAGGTTGCCCTTCTTATCAAGGCCGAAGGAGACGGTGAGGGTCTGGTTGTTATCGGCGAGGAAGGTGAGGGTGAGGATGGGCTTGTCCAGCCCCCATGGGGATAGGTCTTCCGGGGCGGCATCGGTCTCAAAGGCGAGGGCGCGGGTCTCGGTGATGGCCTTGAAGAGGTCGAAGAGGCGCTGCTCGTTGGCGGGCTGCTGTTTTCCGGCGATGGCGGCGGCCCATGGGGCGGGTGGCTGGCGGGAGATGAGGATGGTGGGGGTGGTGACGGTCTCGATGGCGATGGCGCGTACGGAGGCGATGTTGAGGTTGGTGAGTGTGGGGTCGCGGAGGTCGTTGACGGTGAGGGGCAGGTCGGGGATGGAGATGAGATCCGGCTCCGGCTTCATGGGCAGGGTGAAGACGGTCTCGGGCCTGTCGCTCACGGTGGCGAGGGTCTCGCGGGCTTCCGGGCTTTCCGGGGGCAGGATCTCGAGGGTGGTCTCGGAGGACTCGCCAAAGTGGGTGATGTCGATGCGGCTGTTGGCGGGGGCGGTGCCATCGACGGGGAGTGTGACTTCGGAGCGATCGCCGAGCTTGGAGGCCTGGAGGCGGTAGAGGCCTTCGAGGAGGGATGTGACGGCTGCGGGGTCGGTGGGGAGATCGAGGGGCTTGGTGATGCGCCATGGGGCGGAGGGGCTGGAACGGCCAAGGGTGAGCTCGCCCTGTGAGGTGAGGATACGGATTTTTTCCAGGAGGAGGGGGTTGACGGAAAAGGGGCGGTGGTCGCGGAGGAATGAGAAGTTGTCCTTGAGGAGTGGTAGGATATCGCCGGTGGCGGCATAGACATGGGATTTCCTGCCGCGCTCGAGCGGGAGGAGGTAGATGGTGGGGATGGGCTGGGGTTTATCGCCGGGACTGAGGCCGAGCAGGGGGGTGCGGCGGCCGAGGCGGAAGCTGGCGAGGCTGTTGCCGGCGGCATCGAGCATCGCGACTTCGGTGCTGCCGTTGCTGAAGCCGGCGAGCGCGGGGTCGAGCTTGTCGCGGGGGATGAGGTCGCGGGCGGAGGTGGTGTTGGCAAAGGTGATGATGGAGACGGCGGCGCGGGGATCCATGCGGTCGCGCCACGGTGCGGTGGCCTCCCAGCCACGCCCGGTTTTCACGAAGACGGCTTTGGTGTCCCCAGCGGAGAGGGTGATGCGGGCGACTTTTTCCGGAAGGAAATCGGGGTAGATCCTCTCGCCTGGGGCGACGGGCGGGGTGCCGAGCAGCTTGTCAAGGCTGCCTTCCCGGAGCTGCCAGAGGGAGAGGGCGCCGAGGACGAGCGCGGCGACGGCGAGGAAGAGGGTGAGGAGGAGGCTGCGCAAAATTCAACGATCAACGTTCAAGGTTCGACTTTCAGGGAAGGGGCTTAGCGGTGGTGGAGTGGCGGGGCTTGAATGGAAGTCAGGAGCGGCGGGCGGAAAAGATGATGCCACCGATGATGAGCATGGCTGCGGGGGCGAAGATGAGGTTGAGGCGGTTGATGAATGAGACCTGGGCATCGAGGAGCGGGAGGAGATAGACGCCGATGGGGCGGGGCGAGAGGCCGGCGAGGGACTCGCGGTGGACGAGCCAGTTGGCGGCGGAGGAGAGGAAGTCGATGTTCTCGGCGCGCTGGCGGTCGGGATCGAGGAAGTCGGTGTTGGCGATGACGGCCATGCGGGACGTGTCTGCGGCGAAGCGGTCGTCGTTGGCGGCGCCGCGGGTGACGGCTGCGGCGAGATCGAGGGGGGCGGGGGTGTCCGTCACGGGGTCGAAACTTTCGCCGGCGGGGGGGGTGCCGGCGGTTGCCCCGAATTCGGTTTCGCCCCAGAAGCCGCTGGCGATGCGGATGAGGGGAATGGGAGAGATTTTCCGTACGGCAAGGTCTTCTGCGTTCTCGCGGACATCGAGGGAAGAGGATGCCCCCTCGAAGACAGCGGCCTGGCCGGAGAGATCCTTGAGGAAAGGGATGCCCTGGATGAAATTCCCGCGGGCGGTGGTGCTTAGGCGACCGTCCTGCATGGTGATGATACGGTCGCGGCGCGGGGTGATGCCCTTGGAGCGGAGGAAGATACGGAGCTTGTCCGGGCACTCTCCGGGGCTGAGCAGGACGAGGATGGCGGCGCGGGGGCTGTTCCAATAGGCCTCCAGGGTGGCGATTTCCGCGTCGCTGAAGTCGTATTTCGGGGCGATGATCGCGATGCCATCCACGTCATCCGGGATGGCGGCGAGGCCGCCGAGGTTCGCCGGGGTGAGGCGGATGTTCTGGTAGCGGAGGGTCGCGGCGAGGTTGTCCCAGGGGGAGTTTTGGCCTTCCGCATCGATGCGGGATTTATCGGCAAGGAAAAGCATGGTGCGGGGCTTGCCCTCGATGGCCTCGACGAGGCGGGCCGTGAGGAGATCCTCGGCGCGGAAGTTTTCCGGGCGGCGTTGGCCTTTCTCATCGACGGCGTATGTGATCATCTCATCGGCGAGGGCGATCGTGATGTGGGGGTTGAGCGCGGGGGTGCCGGTGGCGGCTTCCGTGACGATGGGCGTGGACTCGTCGGGGCGGGCGTCGATGAGGATGAGGTCGCTGACGAGGGTGAGGTTGTAGGCGGCGGTGAACTGGGAAGTCCTGTCCGGGGAGCGGAGTGGATCAATGACCTCGAGTTCGATTTTTCCGGCGGAGTTGCGGGAGTATTCCTCGGCGAGGGAGCGGACACGCTGGTGGAAGGGGGAGGAGCGGCCGAAGAGCATGGTCAGCTTGACGGGGTTGGCGCGGGAGGAGACGGGCTTGCTCCTGAGGTAATTCACGGTGGAGGAGGAGAGCGTGTAGTCCGCGGTGCGGGAGAGATCGGCGCGGCTGTGGTTTTGCGAGGAAAGGTAGTTCGCGAAGATCACGGCGGAGAGGAGCAGGGCGATCTGGGATACGGAGAGGAAACCGAGGCCGATGCGGTTCGGGCGGGACTGGCGGTTCTTGTTCTGGGACATGGCTTAGGGACGCCAGCGGCGGAGGTCGATAACCTGGTGGGTGAGGAAGAGGACGAAAGCGGTTAGAGAGAGGTAGTAAACGGCGGGGCGGGTATCGAGGAGGCCGTTGGTGAAGTAGTGGAGGTGCTGCTGCGAGGAAATGTAATGGAAGAGGCCGGCACCCGCAAAGGACTCCCCCCAAATCACGGTGACGAAGCCGAGGAAGTAGTGGATGACGAGGATGGTGATGGTGACGATGCCCGCGATGATCTGGCTGGATGTGAGGGCGGAGGCAAGGCAGCCGATGGCGGTGAAGGCCGCCCCCATGAGGAACAGGATGAGGAAGCTGCCGTAGAGCGCACCCTCGGAGTAGGCGGGCTGGATTTCCGTCAACCAGGAGAACGCCTTGAACTGGAACCAGGCGGGGATCCAGAGGATGGTGTAGAAGACCATGGCCGCGAGGTATTTGGAGAGGACGACCTGCCAGGTGCGCACCGGGGCGGTGAGGAGGGTCTCCATGGTGCCGGAACGTTCCTCATCCGCAAAGAGGCGCATGGTGATGAGTGGGAAAATGAATAGGAAGTAGAACCAGAAGAGAGGGGTATGAAAGGTGACATAAACCAGCGAATCCTTCACCGGCGTGTCGCGGAAGCCTTTCATCGCGGAGGAAAGGGAAAGCCCCTGCATCAGCACGACGAAGGCGAGCACGACCCATCCGAAGGGGCTGAGGAAGTAGGTGTTGAGTTCCTTTCTGGCAAGGATACGGAGGACGCGCATGGGTGGGAAGCTTGAACGCTCAGGGGCGAACGTCCAACCCAGAATTGCGGGGGATTTTCCAAGGGTCAACTGCTGGGGAGAGGTGCTTGTTTCCGGAGGGATTCCGCGCCCGCAGGTCGTGGAATCTTGCGGTAGGTCACGGACAGGCAAGATGATTTTCCTCGCGGTGGCGCTCCACGGTGGCGGCCCTGCCTGCATGGGCATGGGGGGCGCGGCCGACGGGCCCGGCATTCCGGCCGGGGATTCATTCGAAATGCCTTATCTCTTCCGATAAACCCGGCGAGATAGGGCGGAGGAACGCAGCGGGTGATCCCAGCTTCACAAGGAAGCTGGCTTCTCCGGAACCGAATCCGCCCCGGGACCCAGGGTTGCCCATGTTTCATCCCGACCGCTTGGCCGGCTTACGTCGGCTGCTCGCCGCGGGCCATGACGACCTTGCCGGTGCGCACGGTCTCGATGATCTCGTATTGTGAGAACATGCCGACGGCGGCATCCACCTTGGGGCTGTCTCCGGTGATCATGACGACCATGGAAGTGGGCGTGAGATCGACGGTTTTCCCCCCGAAATGCTCGGTGATCTGTAGCGCGGCGGAGCGCTCATCCGCGCTGCAGAGGATCTTGATGAGGATCATTTCCTTGGTCACCGAGTCCTTGCTCGTGTGCTCGGAGCAATGGATCACATCGATGAGTTTCCCGACCTGCTTGATGATCTGCTCAAGCCCAGCGGAATCCCCGGAGATGCCGATGGTCATGCGGGAAAACTGCGGGTTGCGGCCTTGGGAGACGACAAGGGAGTCGATGTTGAAGCCTCGGCGCGAGAACACCTGGCAGATGCGCATGAGGACGCCCGGCTCGTTGTTGACGAGGATGGAGAGCGTATGGCCGGAGCCGGAAAGGCTCGCTGCGACTGGGGTATCGGTGGTGGTGATCATTATAAGTGAAAAGTGTGAAGTGGACAGTGATCAGTGGGAGTGTGTTGCTTCGCAAGGAGGTAGGTAACAGGGAACTGCTCACCGATTACTTACCGCTCAATCGGTTCACGTGGAGCCGACGGGTTTGGCCATGCGTGATTTGGGGGCTTCGGTGATCATGTCCTCGAGGGCGGCGCCTGCGGGGATCATCGGGAAGACGTTGTCGGTTTTCACACATTCCGCATGGATGAGGATGGGGCCGTCGTTGTAGGCGAGGGCTTTTTCGAGCTGCTTGGTGACATCCGCCGGGCGCTTGATATACACGGAGGGGATGCCGTAGGCGGCGGCGAGCTTGCAGAAATCCGGGTTGCCGATGAGATCCACGCCGGAGGTGCGGTCTTCGTAGAAGAGCTCCTGCCATTGGCGGACCATGCCGAGGTAGTGGTTGTTGAGCACGACGATTTTCACCGGCAGCTTGTGGATCGCGGCGGTGGCGAGTTCGAACAGGGTCATCTGGAAGCCGCCGTCGCCGGAGATGGAAATGACTGTTTTCTTGGGGTGAGCGAGCTGTGCGCCGATGGCGGCGGGGAATCCGAATCCCATGGTGCCTGCACCGCCGGAGGAGAGCCAGTGGTAGGATTCGTGGTTCTTGTAGAACTGCGCGGCCCACATCTGGTGCTGGCCGACGTCGGTGGAGACGATGGCATCGCCCTTGGTGAGGTGGTAGAGCTCGTCGATGACCTGCTGCATCCGCAGGCCGCCCTGCTTCTTGTAGCCGAGCGGGAACTTCTTCCTGTAACCGTTGAGCTTCTCGTTCCATTCGGGGTGCTTCATCGGCGCGATCTTCTCGTTGATCTCTGCGACCGCAGCCTTGGCGTCGCCAACAATCATGACGTCGGGCTGGATCATTTTTCCGGCTTCCGCCGGGTCGATGTCGATGTGGATGATCTTGGCGTCCTTGCAGAACTTTGCCGGCTGGCCGATGATGCGGTCGTCGAAACGGGAGCCGATGTTGATGAGCAGGTCGCACTCGATCATGGCCTTGTTCGCGTAGGCGGTGCCGTGCATGCCGAGCATGCCGAGCGAGAGCGGGTGGTTCTCGGGGAAAACGCCCTTGCCGAGGAGGGTGGAAGTCACCGGGCAATCCAGCGTTTCGGCAAGGTGCATGAGCTCCTTGTCTGCGCGGGCGATCATGCAGCCCTGGCCTGCGAGGATCACCGGGCGCTTGGCGTTGGCGATGAGTGCGGCGGCTTCCTTGACAGCCTTCTTGCAGATGTCGAAGTCCTTGCTCGGATCGTATCCGGGCAGGTTGATCTTCGGCTTCATCTCGCCGCTGAACGGCCCCTGGGAAATGTCTTTTGGCACGTCGATGAGCACCGGTCCGGGGCGGCCTGTGGTGGCGATGTGGTAGGCCTCGCGGGCGATGCGCGGGAGGGCGTTGGTGTCTTTCACCAGCCAGTTGTGTTTTACTACGGGTATCGTGATTCCGAAGATGTCGGCTTCCTGGAAGGCGTCCTTGCCGAGCATCCAGGTCACGGTCTGGCCACAGATCACGATCATCGGCACGGAGTCCATCATCGCGGTCATCAGGCCGGTGACGGTGTTCCCGGCGCCGGGGCCGGAGGTGACGAGGACGGCGGCGGGTTTGCCGGTGGCGCGCGCATAGCCATCGGCCATGTGGACGGCTCCCTGCTCGTGGCGGACGAGGATGAATTTCATCTTGGTCTTGACCGTCTCGAGCGCATCGAAGATCGGGATTGCAGCGCCTCCGGAGTATCCGAAGATGAATTCGATCCCGAGGTCATCGAGAGTCTTGATTAGCGCCTGTGCGCCGTCGATTTGTTGCTTGGCCATGAAAAATGGGGTTAGATGCGAATGATTGCCCCGGATTTGCGCGGATAGCAATCGAAAATTGGCGATTTCGCGGCAAACTTGTGATTTTAGGGTGGGATTTTTCTGAAAGATTCGCCATTGCCCATGAAAGATCGGATTTCCGGTTCTCCGGCTTTGGGAAAATGCGTTTGAGCTTTTTGCCATCGAGGTTGCGCCGCCCTGCAATCCGGCATAGGAAAAAGCCGTATGTTTGAATTCAGGATTTTCAATGTCCCGGTGCGGGTGGAGCCATGGTTCTGGGTGGTGATGGCGCTGCTGGGAGGGGCGATGGGTGCGGACAGCAAGGAGGCGCTTGTGCTGGTGCTGATTTTCATGGTGGCGGGATTCATCTCCATCCTTGTCCATGAGCTGGGGCACGCGCTGATGGCCAGGCACTTCGGGAACCGGGTCCACATCCTGCTCTACGGGATGGGCGGGCTGGCATTTCGGGAAGGTGGCAGGAACAGCAGGAAACGCGATTTCATGATCGCCGCAGCGGGTCCCGCGATCCAGATCGCGCTGGGGCTTGCGGTGATCCTGGCATTCCGCGCCTCCGGCAACACGAATCCCTATCTGAGCGCCTTTGTGGCGATATTTTTCTGGATCAGCGTGATCTGGGCGCTGCTGAACCTGCTCCCCATCCTGCCGCTGGACGGAGGCCGGCTGCTGGAGTCCGTGCTGGGCCCGCGACGGATGCGCACGACCCTGACGGTGTCCGCCGCCACTGCCGCGGGGGCGGCGGTGTTCGCGCTGCTGGGCGGGTATTATGTGGGCGCGATCTTTGCTGGCTACCTTGCCTACCAATCCTACAAGCAGCTCCAGCAGCCCTCCTGGCGCTAGGCCCAGAGCAGGCGCAGGGCGGCGACGAAGGCGAAGATAACGATCATCCACTCGAATACCGCCTGGGGCACACGCCCGATGAGCCAGCGCCCGGCGATGATGCCGATGACGACGCCCGGCAGGAGTTTCAGGTTTTCCAAAAGGCTGTCCGTGGTGATGAGTGCGAGCTTGGCGTTGAGGGGGATTTTGATCAAGTTGACCAGCAGGAAAAACCTGGCACCTATGCCGAGCATTTCCATCTTGGGCAGGCGGCGGGCGAGGAAATAGAGCTGGATCACCGGGCCAGCGGCGTTGGCGAGCATGGTGGAGAAGCCGCCCAGCGAGCCGGCCGCCACTCCGAAACCGTGGGATTGCGCGAGCCTGTCGAAGAACACGGGGCGCAGTTTCCGCAAGGCCTGCACGGCCACCATGAAGAGGACGCAGCCGCCGATGGCGCGCCGCGCCGCGCCGTCATCGATTTCCCCGAGCAGCCACCAGCCGATCAGGATGCCGGCGAGGGTGGCGGGGAGGAGTTTCCAGACGGGCTTCCACGACCCGTGTTTCAGGAAGGCGGGGTAGGCCATCAGGTCGGCGGCGATGAGCAGGGGCAGGGCCAGCCCCACCGAGGCCTTGGGGCCGTAGATTTCCGCGAGGATCACCACGGAAACCATGGAGATCCCGCTGAACCCGGCCTTGGCGATGCCGATGCAGACGGCAGCCACAAGTGCGATGGCAAGCTTTTCCGGGTCCCCGAGCATCCGGGCGGCAGAGTGGACGCAAGTGTGACGGGAGAGAAGCCCATTTGTGGGCGGCCTTGGGGCGCTTTGCCGCGATTCCGGTTGCGGGGTCCTGTGGCTGTGGTTAGGAACCCGGGGCAATGAAAGGTCGCTCCAAATACCAGCTCGAGCGGGAACGCGCGGAAGCCAGGAAAGGCCTGCCGCTGCCCACCATCCTGGCGATGATGTTCGCCTCGGGCTTCGCGGGGCTGGTCTACCAGGTTCTGTGGATGAACCAGCTGGGCCTGCTTTTCGGGAACACCGCCCATGCGGCATCCGTGACCCTCGCAGCGTTCTTCGCGGGGCTGGGCGCGGGCAGCTGGTGGTTCGGGAAACGCGTCGGCGCGTCCGGCAACCCTCTGCGGCTGTATGCCTGGCTGGAGATCGGCATAGGTTTGGGTGCGCTCACCTATTTTCTGGTGCTCGCGGCCTTACGCGCGCTTTATCCGCTGGCCTACGCATCGCTGGGCGGCAGCGGCTGGATGATGGCGCTCAAGTTCGGCCTTTCCCTGGCTTTGATCTTCCCGCCGGCCTTCTTCATGGGCGGAACCATTCCCGCGATCGGCCAGGCATTGATCCGGGAGCGCGCGGCCTTCGGGAAAACGGCGGCCCTCATCTACGGCACCAACACCCTCGGCGCGGCGCTGGGTGTTGCCGGTGCGGCGTTCATCCTCATCCCTTCCTTCGGTTTCCGCATCACCTATGCGCTGGCTGTGGCGCTCTCGCTGGGCGTGGCGCTCGTTTCATGGAGGCTCTCGGGAGCAAGCCGGTCCGCAGAGGCACCGGAGGCTGCGGCGGAAGCGGGCGGCGGCAAAGCACGCGCCACGCTGCGGGACTGCGTGCTGCTGGGGCTGTGCTTTTTTTCCGGGTTCGCGGTGCTTGCGCTCGAAGTGATCTGGACGCGGATCTTCGCCCAGGTGCATGAGAACTCGGTCTATTCCTTCGCCATCATCCTGACGGTGGTCATCGTATGCCTGGCCGTCGGGGCATGGATCAGCTCCGGGATTGCAAGGCTGGACAGGCCGCCGCTGCAGCTGGCCGGTGCCATCATGGTGGGCGGCGGTCTGTTGCTCGTGCTCACCCCCACCATCCTGATGCGGGTCACCGGCGAGCTCCAGCCCGTCCATGCCATCGAGGCCTGGTCCCTGCATATCCGCCGCATCTACCGCATGGGCTTCTCCGGGGTGGGCCTGGCGGCGGTCGCGCTGGGCATGCTCTTCCCGTTTCTCATGAAGGCGGCGGAAAAAATGCGGGGTGCACCCGGTGCCGTCCTCGGGCGCATGCTTGCGGCCAACACCCTCGGCGCGATCTCCGGAGCGCTCGCAGGCGGCTTCATCCTGCTGCCCGCCATCGGCATGTGGAGCAGCCTGCGCCTCATCGCCGCCTGTTACCTGCTTGCCGCGATGCTCCTGCCCCTCGGATGGAAACGCTTCGGCATCGCCTGCCGGGCCTGCGCCGTGCTGGGCCTCGCCGTGCTCTTCACCGTGCTGGATCCCTCCGGCCTGCCCGCACAGGGAGAGAGCCCGCAGGGCGGCCCGGCCACGGTTGTGGAAACATGGGAGGGCAGCGACAGCACGGTCTCGGTGATGCGCAAGCCAAATGGCCACCTTTCTCTCAAGGTCAACGGCGCCTACGCGCTCGGATCCACCCAGGCGTATTCCGAGCAGGCCGACCAGCTGCGCATCCCCCTGCTCATCCACCCGGATGTCCGCTCCATCCTCAACATCGGGCTTGGCACCGGAATGTCGGCGGGGGCGGCGCTGGATCCGCGTTTTCCCAAGGTGGCGAAAATCGTCAGCTGCGAGCTGACCCCGGCCGTGGTCGAGGCGGCGCGCAGCCACATGCCTGCGGAGTACACCGGCGGGGTTTTCACCGATCCGCGTTCCACCATACTCATCGAGGACGGGCGCCATCACCTGATGGCCACCCGGGAGCGGTATGACATGATCCATGCCGACCTGTTCCTGCCCTACCAGCGCGGTGCGGGCAGCCTCTACAGCCTGGAGCACTACCGGGCATCCGCCGAGCGGCTTGAGGAGGGTGGGGTCTTCGTCCAGTGGCTGCCCATGTATCAGCTCACCGAATATGAGTTCGGGGTGATTGCACGCACGATGCTTGAAGCCTTTGGGCAGGTGACCATGTGGAGAAACAATTTCCTGCCGGGCAACGATAAGGCCGCCCTGATCGGCATGAGGAAGCCCACCCCGCTCCCCGCCCCGCCGGAAATACCCGGGGCACGCCTCCGGGCGGAGCTGCAAGGGATGGGCTGGGAGAATGCGACGCCGGACCGCATCAAGCCGTCCGCAGACCGCATGCTGCTTTTTTACTGCGGGAACCTGAGCGCCGCCCGCCGGCTCTTCGAGGGCTATCCGGTCAACACCGACGACAGACCCATCATCGAATACCAGACCCCGCGGCTTTTCCGTGAGATCGCCGCCCATGACAAGGTGATCTGGATGCTTGGGCCGAAGTTCACGGATCTCGTAGGCAGGATACTGAGGGAATGCCCGCCGTCCTTGGATCCGGCGCTCCGGTCCCAGCCGCCGGAAAGCCTCGGCCTTGTGGCTGCCGGCCAGTCCTTCCACCGGTCCATGGTGCTGCGCATGATGGGGCGCATCGGGGAATCCCTGGAAGAATGGGATGCGTTCGCCGAAAGCGCCGGGATGAGCGTTCCGTCGGAGTGAACGGCGAAAGCCCGGCTCAGCCTTCGCCGCGGGCTTCCTCGACGGCGGCCTTGAACTCCTTCGCCTTCTCGCGATCCGGCGCGCCATCGATCTTGGCGACGACTTTCTCGCACATCGCATCGGTCACAACGATCGCCGGGCCGCGCTTTGCGCCACCGACGGCAGCGGGCAATTTGTCGAGATCCTTGTCACCCGGCTCCACCTCGATGACGACAACATCCGAACGTGGGATGGCGGACTTGATCGCCTTGTTGTTCGCGTTGGTGCTGCTGATGCATTTCGGGCAATTCGGCAGGGCGTATCCCTGGTAGAAGACGAAGGCGACAAGCTTGCCGGACTTGCTCGCGGAGGCCATGGACGATTCCAGCTTTCGCTCGCTGAAGCGGGCGCTTGCAAGCGGGGTGGCAAGCAGAAGGGCGGCAATGCCGGCGAGCAGGATTCTCATGCGATACCTGATGGGCCAGAGCCAAGGCTCCGTCAAGGTGGAAATGGGTGATCCGGCTCAGTCGATGAACTCGATCTGGATTTCACCGGTGACCTTGAGCCGCTTTCCGGAAGCCCTCGCTTCATCGGCCAAGGCCTTGAGCCTGCCATCGAGATCGCGGAGGTAGGCGAGGCGCGATCCGGATTTTTCCATGCCGCCGCCTGAGCGCTCGTTTTCGCTGTGCTTCTCAAGGCTGTGGAAATCGATCTTGCCCTTCACCATCACGCCGAGCACCTGCTGCGCTTCTGCGGGCGAGAAGATCCCATCGATAAGCTGGAATTTCTGCGGAGTTTTCATGTAGGGGATGTCTACATGCGCCGCTGCGGGGAATCCATCTTTTCCGGCACGAATGTCGGAGCTGCGCCAGCCCATCCATGGCGGGTCTTGCGGAATGTCCGCACCGCTGCCATTGTTGCCGCGCCGTGAAGACACTTTTCGAGAAAATCCGCGAAGGGGAAATCCCCGCCGAAATCATTCATCGCGACGATATCTGCACCGCCTTCCGGGACATTTCCCCGCAGGCTCCCAGCCACGTCCTCATCGTTCCCGCCAAGCCCATCCCACGCATCGGCGAGGCGACCCAGGATGATCAGGCGACGCTGGGTCACCTCCTGCTCACCGCCGCCAAGATCGCCCGCGACCTCGGGATCGCCGAGACCGGCTACCGCATCGCCATCAACAACGGCCCCCACGGCGGGGAAACCGTCCCCCACCTCCACGTCCACCTCCTCGGCGGCCGCCAACTCGGATGGCCGCCCGGCTGAAGATTCCAAACCCCAAACTTGAAACCTCAGGGAACGGGGCATCCATGAAGTTGGGGTTTAAAGTTCCAAATTTAAAGTTTCCATGATCACCGCGCGCTTCTTCCTGCTCTTCAACGGCATCTTCGCGACAGCCGTTTCCTGCCACTACCAGCCGGCCAAGCCGCGCTACGACAAGGTCGTCCTCGTCCACGGCATCCTTGAGGACGGCAAGGCCTTCGATCCACTCAAGAAACGGCTCGAAACCCACGGCATCCGATGCCTGGTCCCGCAGCTCAAGCCGAACGACGGGCGCAACGGGCTGGAACACCTTGCCGCCGACCTGAAGGCGGACATCGAAAAGGAATTCGGCACGGAGGAAAAGTTCGCGCTCGTCGCGTTCAGCATGGGCGGACTGGTTTCCCGGCACTACCTCCAGCAGCTAGGCGGCGCGGAGCGCTGCGAGGCCTTCATCACCATATCATCCCCGCACCACGGCACCAACATGGCCTACGTTTTCCCCGGAAAAGGCGCGCGCCAGATGCAGCCGGGCAGCGAGTTCCTGCGCGGCCTGGAGGAAACCGAAAGCGCCCTCGGCGACATGCCCGTCGTCTCCTACCGCACCCCCATGGATCTGATCATCCTGCCCACCTCCTCCTCGGTCTGGAAGCGCGCGGAAAACAAATCCTTCAGGGTCGCGCTCCATCCCCTCATGCTCCACACCCCCTCCGTGCTCGACGACATCGAGCGCCAGCTGGTCACCGACGGGCAGGGATCCTAACAGTTACCCATGAACCCATGTCGGCCACCATACGAAGACGACCTTGGAACTTCCGGATCAGCTTTTCGCCGGAACCAAGGCAACCGCCGCGTTGGCGCCCCCTACCACCTGGTGAAAGGCGTATCGGCCTCATGTATCATCATCCCGTGATTCTCCCCCTCTTCATTGAAGGTTGAATTTTGGAAATTGAAGTTTTAACTGCGGCATGAAGATCCGCCCCATCCTCGCCTTCGCCGCCCTGCTGACCGCGTGCTCGCCGGGCAACCCTCCGGCCGCCGGAGGAAACCTACCGGCCTCGAATCTCACCGCCGCCCAGAAAGCCGCCATCGGGAAAAAAATCTGGCAGAACGAATCCGGCGGCACCGTGGCCGGCCTCACCGCATGGAACGTTGGCGAGGAATTCCCCTCCCTCGGGATCGGCCATTTCATCTGGTATCCGGCGGGCTTCAACGGCCGCTTCAAGGAAAGCTGGCCGGATTTCATTTCCTACGCCAAAGCAAAGGGAGTGACTCCCCCGGCCATCGCCCAGCTCCCCGACGCGCCATGGAATTCGCGCGCCGAGTTCCTCGCGAAAACCGGATCACCTGAAATGACCGGCCTCCGCAACTGGCTCGCATCCACCGTCGGCCTGCAGACGGATTTCATCATCATGCGCTCCCGCGCGGCCTTGCCGAAAATCCTCGCCGCCGCCCCTGTCTCGGAGCGCGCAAAGATCCAGGCGAATTACCAAAAGGTCTCCACCACCCCGCAGGGCACCTACGCCCTGATCGACTACGTGAACTTCAAGGGCGACGGCACCCAGGTCTCGGAAAGATACAAGGGCCAGGGCTGGGGCCTCATGCAGGTGCTCGGTGGCATGAACAACGTTTCCTCCGGTCCCGCGGCCGCCACGGAATTCGCCGCGTCCGCGAAGCGCGCCCTATCCCGCCGCATCGCGAACTCGCCGCCGGAGCGCGGCGAAGCCCGTTGGCGCGAGGGCTGGCACAACCGCTGTGACACCTACGGCCGTCCGCTCTGAACACGGGAAAGACCCCTTGGGGCTTTCACCCCAAGGAGCCTTGTCACACACAACTTGCACCGGAAACCTACCTGCGCCCGAAGCTGAAGCTCACGCTCGTCCCGGAACTACGGCGGTTGTCGTAGTAGCCCCTGTGCTGGCCGTAACCTTGGCTGTAGCCATGGCCGGAATAGCGCGTATCGCAGCGCTGCGGATAGTGGCGCACCGGCGCGGACACCGTGCGGTAGGCAAAGCGCGGATTCCCGCAGCGGTCATAGCCGACGAAATATTTCTCGGTGTAAACCGGGCGACCGTAGCGATATCCGCTCACATAGACCGTGCTCTGCGGCGCATGGTAGCCGCGGCCACCGTACGGGTTGGCTTCTGCTTGGATGGCGGTGCCCGCAAAAGTGAAAGCACCGATGGCGATTGCTGTGATTAGTTTTTTCATGGTTTCGTAATTTTCGGTTACGCAAGCTTCGACCCCCCCCCGCGCGGATTTATTCAGAGCCGCGCAAATTATTTCACGTGCGCCGCATCTTTCCTGAAATCACAGCGGTTCAAATCCTGCCCGAAGAGTAACTCCAAGCCCTCGGAATTCCGCCGGACGAAAGCCATGCGTGGGATTGCATCCCCTTTGGCAAGCCAAGCTCTTGCCCCATCATCTGCAAAGGGGATGCGATACCGATTGGGCACGCCGTCCCCTTCTCCGTATTGGAAATGATCCCGACAGGAATCGAACCTGTATCTAAAGTTTAGGAAACTCTTGTTCTATCCGTTGAACTACGGGACCGGAAGGGGCTGAATGCTTAGCCTTCCTGGAGACCGGGCGCAAGCGCTAAGAGGCGGGGAGACGCGCAAAGGAGATCCCGCAGGTGACTGATGGCGCGTTCCGGAAGGACAAGGAAAACCAGGGCAAGCGGATCTAGATTCCAAACAAGCGCTGGGCCTTTCCGGGCGGATGCCGTGAGCGGGCCGGATGGCTTGGAACAACAATCGAAACCGCGACCGTGAAGGCTTTCCCGACTGCTTGGACGCCTTCCGCAAACTCCCCGATCCCCGCCAGAGCCCTGCCCGCAAGGCATCACTTTGGCGAAATCCCCTTCCCTTCATTGCACTGGCCGCGACGATCAGCGGCATGGACGGCCTTGAGGACATCGCCGTGTTCAGCCGCGAGAGGGAGGACTGGCTGCGCTCCCGCCTCTAGCCGCCCAACGGCCTGCCATCGGCGGACAGCTATGCGCGGGTCTTCGCCGCCATCGATCCGCAGCCCTTTCGCGGAATGCTTCGTCGGACTGGTTTCCTCGCGCTGCCCGGTACTGGCGGGCGAGCTGATCGCCATCGACGGCAAGACCCTGCGTCGCAGCGGAACGAAGGGCGGGAAAAAGGCCCTGCATGTCATCAGCGCCCGGGCGGGAAGCCGGGGCATCACCCTCGGGCAGCTGGCAGTCGCCGAAAAGAGCAACGAGATCACCGCGGTGCCGAAGCTCCTGGCCCAGCTTGATGTGAAGTGCTGCGTGGTGAGCCTGGATGCGATGGGTTGCCAGCACCGCACGGCGGTGGCCATCGCCCATGCCGGGCGGATTGGCTGCTGCGCCGGCTGGGCCACAACCTCCTGCAAACAAGCGGCGAACTTGCGGGGAAATCGGATCGTTCAAAGCGCCTCGCCGCCGGACTCAATCCGGCACGCCTCGCAATCTTCCTCCGAATAACCTAAATGCGGTTGCCCTGCAAGGAAGACCCCAGATCATTGACTGCACTCAAATTAAAACCTTAGATCGGAACAACCGCCTGCATGTGCCCCGTCCCACCATGAAAAAACACGCCGTGATCCTCACCCTGGCCGTTTGCCCCGCCCTGGCGGAAACGGTGGCCGTTGGCACGGGAAGCTATGCCACGGAGCGGCCAGCGGATTGCAAGGCGCTGCCCGCGAGGATTTACAGGACGGATTCCTACAAAGGCGCGCCCCTCACGAACCAATGGTGGAGTTCCCTGCTGTTCGAGGAATTTTCCAGCAACCTGTTCGCGCATCCCCTGGGCATGGTCGCCACCCCGCGGGGGCTCGCCGTGACCTACGTGGGATCTAGTATTTCTTCCTCCAAGGACGCGATCATGGGCGCGGGGGTGTCCAAGTCCGGCGACTTCGTCATATCCCACAGCGCCTCGGGGAAGTTTCCTTCGGCGGAGGCTGACGGCCATTCCGACTGGTTCGTCACCGCCGCCTTCCGCGATGGGGAAGCCTCGCTGAAAACCTCCTTCGGCCACGGCAGCCCGTTCGTGTTCTGCCTCTACGGGGGTGGTGGGCCGCGGCTGGTTTTCCCGGAAAAGCCGCGGCTCTGGTCCGGTTCGGAAAACGACCCTGTGCTGGGCATCACCGTCCAGGGCAGGCACTACGGCCTGTTCGGCGCGGGCGGCAGCACCTGGGAGGGCCTTGGTGGGGAGGTTTTCACCAATAGGACGACAAAACCGCATTTCTCCATCGCCGTCCTTCCGGATGCGGAGCCGGAGACCCTCGCCCTGTTCCGCCGCCACGCTTACAACCACGTGACGGATACGAGGCTCACCCATGAGGTGGGATCCGGCAGCGTGAAGGCAATTTATTCCTTTTCCGTGAAGCGATGGGAAGGCGGGGAAAAGGGCACCATCACCGCACTTTACCCCCATCAGTGGAAATACTCGAGGGCGGATCTGACAGGGATCTCCTATCCCTCCGTGCGTGGCGAGATGAAGGTCGCCATTTGCGAGGGTTTCTCCACGGAAACCCCCATCCACGGAGTGCTGCCCATGTTGCCGCCGCAGGGCATACGGAACCGCGAGCGCATTCTCGCCTACCTCCGGGAGGAAGCCGCGAAAAAGCCGGCCCCTTTCGCGGACACCTATTGGGACGGGAAATACCTGGGACGGCTCGCCACGCTCAGCGGCATCGCGGAAGCGGCGGGCGAGGTGGGGATCCGGAAAACTTTCACCAACGAGATCAAGCGCCGCCTTGAGGATTGGTTCACCGCCTCGCCCGGCGAGGCATCCCCGCTTTTCTACTACGACGCGAACTGGCGTACCCTCATCGGCAGCAAGCCCTCCTACGGCAGCGACGAATCCATCAACGACCACCATTTCCACTACGGCTATTTCATCCGCGCTGCGGCCGAGATCGCCCGCACCGACAAGGCATGGGCGGGGAAATGGAGACCCATGGTCGAACTGCTGATCCGCGACATCGCCTCGCCCGACCGCGCGGACGCCATGTTCCCCCACATCCGCTGCTTCGACAGGTACGCCGGCCATTCCTGGGCCTCCGGAAACGCGAAATTCGCCGACGGCAACAACCAGGAATCCTCCTCCGAATCCATGAACGCGTGGTACGGCATGATGCTCTGGGGCGAGGCGATGGGGGATGCGCAGATCCGGGATGCAGGGATCTTTCTCTTCAACACCGAGCGCACCGCCGTAGAGGAATACTGGTTTGATGTCTCGGGAACGAATTTCCCCGTGGATTTCCCGCAGGTCGCGCTCGGCATGGTCTGGGGCGGGAAGGGCGCCTTCGCCACCTGGTTTTCCGGGGACATCGACTGCATCCACGGCATCAACTGGCTGCCCTTCACACCCGCCTCCACCTACATGGGCAGGCATCCGGATTACGTGAAACGCAACTACGACCGCATCGTCGCCGTCCGGGAAAAAGGCGCCGACCTCAACAACGGCTGGGGCGATCTCGTCGTCATGTTCGGTGCGCTTTCCGATCCCGGGAGGGCGGCGGCCCATCTCGACGCGAACCCGCAATGCTCGCTGGAGGGCGGCAACACCCACGCCTTCATGGATCACTGGATCGGCACCCTCCACACTCTCGGACTCCCCTCCGCCGGGATTGTCGCGGATCACCCGTTCGCGGCGGCGTTCACAAAAGGCGGCAAGACCACCTTTGCCGCCTACCACTTCGGGGCAAAGCCGCTCAAGGTGACATTTTCCGACGGCACCGTCCTCGATGCCGCGCCCGGCGGGCTCACGGTTTCCGGAAAATAGCGCCCTCCCGGCCCGCGGCTGGCTTGCCCTCGTCCGGATCCAAGAAGAGGCGCAAGCCCTAGGGAACGCCGAGGAATTCCGCGGTGCGGGTTTCCGACCAGTATTCGCAACCGGTTCCGAAGCCGACGTGGCCGCCTCCGGCGGGCGTTTCCAGGAAAAGCGACGCGCTCGCCTCCGCCTCCTCGCGGGGATAGCAGGCGGGGCCGAGGATGGGGTCGTTCTGGGCGGTGACGAGGAGTGTGGGAATGGCGATGCCTGCGAGGAACTGGCGGCAGCTACTACGTTTCCAGTAATCCTCCGCATCCGCGAAGCCGTGCAGGGGAGCGGTGAAGCGGTCGTCGAACTCCGCGAAGGTTTTCATCCCGTCCACGCCGGTGAGATCGATCTCCTCCGGGAACAGGCGGTGCTTCCCCTTCACCTTAGCGCGCAGGGATTTCATGAAGCGCTCCATGTAGATGCGGTTCTGCCATTCCGCGAGCTTGGCGGAGGAGCAGGCCAGCTCGCATGGCACGGAGAACGCGACGGCGCGGCTGATCTTGGGGTGGATCTCCCCTCCCCGCTCGCCGACGTATTTGAGCGTGAGATTTCCGCCGAGGCTGAAGCCGATGAGGTCGGTTTTTTCCGCAGGATGTGTCTTCATCGCGTGGCGGATGACCGCATCGAGATCCTCGGTCTTGCCGCTGTGGTAGAATGAGGCGAGACGGTTCGGCTCATCGCCGCAGCCCCGGAAAGCCCATGCGAGGACATCCCAGCCGCGCTTCACTAGGGCGCGTGCCATGCCCTGCACATAGGTCGCCCGCGAGCATCCTTCGAGGCCGTGGGAGAGGATCGCGAGGCGTTGGCCGCGCCCGCCCGCCCATTCGAGATCGAGGAAATCCCCGTCTTCCAGCTCCAGCCGCTCGGGGCGATCCGTCACCGTTGCGATCCTTCGGAAAAGAACCGGATGGACGGTCTGGAAATGGCCGCCCCGCAGCCATGCGGGCGGGTGGTAGGTGGATTTTTCGATGAGTGGCATGCGCCTACAGCCTAGCACCATGGGATCGCTGACAAGGAATTATCGACCGCCCCGTTCGTGAATTTGCACCAAGGGCAAGGAGTGGCTGAATACCGAATGCCGGATTGCCCAACGGCGCTCGATGTGCTAGATCACATGTATGGAAGCAATCCTGATCGAGAAAGAGGCTATGGTCTTGCCGGAAGCGGAGCGGGCGGTTCTTGCCGAGCGGCTTCTGGTCAGCCTCGAAAGCAAAAGGATCGTTTTTCAGGAGGAGTGGCTCGATGAGGCGAAGGCTCGCTTCGAGGCTTACCAAGCGGGACGGATTCAAGCGGTCGATGGCGGGGAAACTCTGGCGGCCATTCGTACAGCCCTCGGGAAATGAAACCGGGATATCTCCTCCTCGCCCCGGCTGCCGCCGAATTGGAGGAGTCCGCGAAATTTTACAACGGATGTGCCGAAGGGCTTGGCGATGAATTCCTGGATGCGTTTGAAAGCGCCATGGATCTGATCATGGGTTACCCCGAAGCATGGGGGATGTTGGATCAGGACTTCAGAAGGTTTCTCCTGAGAAGGTTTCCTTTTGGGATCATTTACCGGGTTCAGGACGGCAGGGTCATCGTCACTTCCGTGTTTCACCTCAGCCGTAAGCCGGAGTCTTGGCGAAAGGATGCTTAATACGTTCTCCTAGAAAGGGAATTTTCCGCCTTTTCCGCCCATGCCGCCGAGGCCTTTCATCATATCGCCCATGCCTCCGGCACCGCCCATCTGCTTCATCATGTTCTTCATCTTGCCGGGGGATTTCATCATCTTGCGCATCTCGCCGAATTGCTTGATGAGCTGGTTGACCTGCACCATGGAGGTGCCGGATCCGGCGGCGATGCGCTGGCGGCGGGAGGCTTTGATGATTTCCGGGCGGGAACGCTCGTAGGGGGTCATGGAGAGGACGATGGCCTCGGTGCGCTTGAGCTTGCTGTTGTCCAGCGCTCCGGCGGGGAGCTGTTTCTTGATCTTGCTGAAGCCCGGCATCAGCCCGAGCAAGCCTTCGAGCGGGCCGAGGTTCTGGATCATCTTCATCTGGTCGAGGAAGTCGTTGAAATCGAATTTCCCCTGCTGCATGCGCTTCATCGAGCGCATCGCGTCCTCCTCGTTCACCTTGTCGGCGACGTTTTCCACCATGCTGACGATGTCGCCCATGCCGAGGATGCGGTCGGCCATGCGGGAGGGGTGGAACTCCATGAGCTGGTCGAGCTTTTCGCCCTCGCCCGCGTATTTGATCGGCTTGCCTGTGACCTCGCGCATGGAGAGGGCAGCGCCGCCCCGGGCGTCGCCATCGAGCTTGGTGAGGACGATCCCGGTGATGCCAACGGCTTCGTCGAAATGGGTGGCGACGGAAACGGCCATCTGGCCGGTCGCGGCATCGGCGACGAGGAGGGTTTCCTTGGGCTTGATGAAGTCGTTGAGTTTCTTCAGTTCCTCGATCAGCATCTCGTCGATTTCCTGGCGGCCTGCGGTATCGAAAATGAGGACGGTCGCCCCTTCCCTTTCACCGTATGCGATGGCTTCGCGGGCGACCTTGATGAGATCCTTCTCGCCTTTTTCCGGGGCGAAAACCGGCACGTCGATCTGGCCTCCGAGGGTGACGAGCTGGTCGATGGCGGCGGGACGGTAGAGATCGCAGGCGACGAGGAGCGGGCGGCGGCCTTCCTTTTTCAGGCGGCGGGCGAGCTTCGCGGAGGTGGTGGTTTTTCCCGCCCCGTTGAGGCCGACCATGAGGATGCGGGCGGGTGGATTGAGATCGAGCGGGACGTTGTCGCCGCCGAGGACGCGGGTCAGCTCATCCTGGAAAATTTTGACGATCTGTTCGCCGGGCTTGATCGACTTGAGGACGTCCTCGCCCATCGAGGACTCCTTGACGCGGGCGATGAGGTTTTTCGCGACGCCGAACTCCACATCCGCCTCAAGCAGGGCGATGCGTATCTCGCGCAGGGCGTCGGTGATGTTGTCTTCGGAAATCTTGCCGACCCCACGGAGGTTCCGGAAGGTCTTATCGAGGCTGTCGCTGAGGGCTGAAAACATGCCGGAGGCTAAGTCTCAAAAATCAAATCTCAAACTTCAAATCACTCGTCGGGCAGATACGCCGCCTCACGGTCGATCTGGAAGCCCCATTTCAGCGGGGTCTCCGTTTCCTTGCCGTCGGTGGTTTTCCATGTGACCTGCACATTGCAGACGGGCTGGCGGAGTCGGCGGTTGACCTGCCAGGAGAACAGCTTGCCTTCGCTGGCGTAGTTCGCCGGCACTTCGCCGAAGCCGGCGACCTGCATTCTCAGGGTGGCTGGATCGATGTTTTCCGCAGTCGAGAGATCCACGGAGATTTCCGGCAAGCGGGAGTTGATGATCGCGCCCGGCTGTGGCTCCACGGGAAACGGCAGCTCTTTGACCAGCTCGGAACCCGCCGCCCCTGGCTGGCTGGACTGGGCCTCGCGGAAGCTTGTGGCGAAATCGAAGATCTTGTCGTAGTTTCCCAAGATAACGTAGCGCGGCAGGACGTTGTTCGGCACGGAGCGCTTCACTTTGCCCGGCTGCACGGTGAACAGGTGGGTGTAGCCGACCTCGCCGCCCTTGGTCAGCATCTCCTCGGTGAAATAGCCGCCGGGATACGCGAAGGTGCCGACCTGCACCTTGAACTTCCGCTCAAGGAAAGCCTTGGAATCCCCCATCTCAGTCTGGAGGAACCTATCGAAAGCTTCCGGACCGCGCTTGCGGTTCGCCTTCACCGTCTGGGGGAAAGGATGGGTCACGGAATGGCTTCCAATGGTGGCTCCGTTGGCCATCATTTCCTCGATCATCGCCGTGGTCAGCGCCTTGCCGCCGCCATCGACGTAGTCCTTGTAGAGGAAGAGCGTGAAAGGGTAGTTGAATTCCCGCAGGATGGGGAAGGCATCCGTGTAAACGGATTTCCAGCCGTCATCCATCGTGATGACGATGGACTTGTCCGGAATCTCCTTTGCGCCGTCTTTCCAAGCGGTGAAATCCGCCATCGGGATCACCGGAATGCCGAGTTCCCGGATCAGCTCCATCTGCCTGCGGAACTTGGAGGTGCGTATGCGCATGGCGGTTTCCCTCTCATTCTCCGAGAAATCATGGTAGCCGAGCACCGACACGCGCACCCCGTCATCCGGCACGCCAAGGCTCACGGCAGGCCGTGCGGCCGGGGCGGGGGGCTCGCCGTCCTGCCCCGCGCAGGGCAGGCAGGGGGCGAGCAGGGGCAATGCCATGGTGATCACCTTCGGTAACTTCATCTGCCGCCCATCCTAGCCGGGAATCCGCCCGGTGCAATCGAAACGGGCACCCCTCCACGCGAAAGCTCCGCAAGTTTTCCCCGGAAACAAGGGCTGCGCGCCCTGCTTCGGATTGCCGCAGGAATCGCAAAGAAATCGCTTGCTTCCCCCAGTCCGGATTCTATCTTTCCAGAACCTCGGGCGCCAATACGCCCTTGGAATCCAAACCGGGCTCACGCCCAATCATACAAAAAACCAAACATAGATAATACAAGACAATGAAAACCAACGTAAAAACAGCAAGACGCGGCTTCACCCTGGTGGAGCTACTCGTCGTTATCGTCATCATCGCATCCCTGGCCAGCCTTTCGGTGCCGATGATCATCCGCCAGAAGAAGAAAGCAGACCAAGCGACCGCGATTTCCAACGCCGGCCAGCTTTACTACGCATTCATCGGCTTCGATGAGGAGTACGGGACTTTCCCGGACGCCGTCACCCAAGCGGATGTAGAAACTAACTTCCCGGATGCAACCCAGACGGCGGATACCAGCAGCTCGAACGGCTACTTCCGCCAGTTCTTCATCGGCGGTCTCGTCGAGTCCGAGGAGATCTTCTACGTGAAAACCGGTTTCACCAAAAAGCCGGACGGTGTTTTCACAGGTGTCAACTGCCTGGAAGCCCGTGAGAACGGCTTCGGGTACGTGATGAACGGCAACAAAGGCCTCAGCACGGCCGGCAACTCGTCCCGTGTCATGGTGGTCACCCCCCTCCAGGAGGCTACGGACAAGTTCAACCCCGATCCCTTCGACAAGAAGGCTGTCGCCCTCCGCGCTGACAAGAGCGTTTCCGTGCTCAACATCAATGCAGCAGGCGATGCCCTCCTCGGTGGTGGCAAGAAGCTCCTCGATACCGGAGCCGACACCATCTGGGGAACCGGCGTGACACCTACCATCGTCAAGCCACTGGTCGGCAACTGATAGCCATCGCACTCATAAGCCGGACGTCCAGGAGGGCGTCCGGTTTTTTTGTTTGCAGATGTCACGTTCCTCGCCGAAGGCAAGCCCAGCACCATTCAGACATGTCAGAAGGAAAACTCTCACAGGCATTCATGCCGTATCCGGTCTCGACCCTCAGCCCCAAGATCATCCCTACAGACCTGAGTTCCTTCAAGTCACGCGGCATCTCGGAAGTTGAGCGCGAGCTCCAGCAGAAACTCACCGAAATCCGCGAGACCTATCTCGCGGCCATCGACCACTTCAACTGGAACAAGCTGATCTACGAGGCCGATATCAACTTCGAGCCCATCATTGGCCAGACCTACCATCTCTACGAAGTCCGCGGCCGCAAGCTGCTCTCCATGATCGCCCCGGACCAATGGCACCACAAGCACCTCGCCACAGTTCGCCTGAACGTGGACAGGCAATGGAAACTTGAGGACATATCCGGGGAGATCGACCAGCGCAGCCTGTTCGGCACGTAGCTGCCGCGTCCCGCGGCATGCCTTGAAAGCGGCGACCCGCCGCTCGACCCTTGGTCTCCACACAAAAAAGCCCCCGGTATTTCATCCGGAGGCTCCTTGAAATCTTAGGTCTCTCAGACCGCAGCCACCACGTTCACCCGTCCGCCTTCGCGGTCGAACTTCACCTGGCCGTCGGTCAGCGCGAAAAGAGTGTGATCCTTGCCGCAGCCTACACCCACGCCCGGATGCACCTTGGTGCCGCGCTGGCGGATGATGATGTTGCCGGCAATGACAGCCTGTCCGCCGAATTTCTTCACGCCGAGGCGCTTGCTGCGTGAGTCGCGTCCGTTCTTGACGGATCCTTGTCCTTTTTTATGGGCCATGAGATTAGGTGGTTGGAATTCTGATTATCCGATGGAGGTGATCTCCAGCTTGGTCATGTGGCGGCGGAAGCCCTTGGTCTTGTGGAAGCCTTTGCGGCGCTTGAACTTGAACGCGATGCCCTTCGGTCCGCGGAACTGGTCGATGACCTTCGCCTTGACACCCGCACCATCGATGAACGGGGCGCCAACCGTGATGCTGTCACCTTCGCCACGGAGCAGGACTTCCGTGAACTCGATTTCGGTATCGACTTCGACATCGAGCTTCTCGACATCGAGTTTGTCGCCTTCTTGGACGCGGTATTGTTTACCGCCTGTTTTGATTACTGCGTAGGCCATGGCCGGATTAGGGAAAAGTTTGCCCGCCAGCGGGCGGGCGGGGAATCCATCACGTATCCTCCCCCCTTGCAAGGATTTTTTGAACGGTTTCTAAAAACTTCCCCGCAAGCCTGCCACAGGATGTCGGATCACACTTCAAATACAGATAATTGGAATTGTTCTTGATCCAATCAGGAATGATTCTAAGTTCCCCCGTCATGACAACTCAAGCGCCACATATCGATCCCGCAGACATCCCGGAGGAGATCAACGGCCTGCGGATGACCCGCCAGCGCCAGGAAGTCTATCGTTTTCTGATGGGAGAACGCACCCACCCGACGGCCAACGAAGTCTTCATGCGCATCAAGGAAGCGCTTCCCAACGTTTCCCTCGCGACGGTGTACAACTGCCTCGAAGCCCTGGTCAGCCACCACATCATCCGCCAGGTCAACTTCGACCGCGAACCCTCCCGCTACTGCCCGAACCTTGACGAGCACGGGCACTTTCACGACGAAACGACCGGAACGATCCACGACGTGAAATTCAAGCCCGGCATCAACCTCACCGACATCCTCGACCTCCCTCCCAACACCGTCATCAAGGACATCGAAATCACCCTCCGCGGCCAACTCGCCGCCTCCTAGCTTAGAGTTTACGATCTAGAACCTAGAATTTCCACACACATGAGCCTCCACATCCAAGACCTCCACGCCACACTCGAAAACGGCACCGAAATCCTCAAGGGCGTCACCCTTGAGATCCCCGCCGGTGAAATCCACGCCATCATGGGCCCGAACGGTTCCGGCAAATCGACCCTCTCGAAGGTCATCGCCGGCCATGAGTCCTACATCCCGACCGCAGGAACCATCACCATGGACGGGGTGGACATTTCCGAAATGTCGATCGACGAACGCTCGCGCGCCGGGATTTTCCTAGCTTTCCAATACCCAAACGAGGTTCCCGGTGTCTCGAACGCCAACTTCATACGCGCCGCCCTGCAGGCACGCCTTCCAAAAGGCGAGGAGATCGACGCGGTCGCATACTACAAGCACCTCTACGCGCAGATGGATCTCCTGGAAATGGATCGCAAATTCACCGGCCGCGCCGTCAACGAAGGGTTCTCCGGAGGCGAGAAAAAGCGCAACGAGATCCTCCAGATGATCATGCTCGATCCGAAATACTGCATCCTCGATGAGACGGACTCCGGCCTCGACATCGATGCGCTCAAGATCGTCGCGAAGGGCGTCAACGCAATGCGCTCCGCCAACCGCGGCATGCTCCTCATCACCCACTACCAGCGACTGCTCGATTACATCAAGCCCGACCACGTCCACGTAATGGCTGAAGGCCGCATCGTGAAATCCGGCGGCCCCGAACTCGCCCTGGAACTCGAGGAAAAAGGCTACGATTTCCTCAAGGAACCCGCACTCGCATAAGTGATCTCCCACTGATCACTGCTCACTTTTCACTGACCACTCTCTTATGTTTACAGAAGATACAGCCACCGCCGTCCTCGACGCGGACACCAAGGACGCCATCAACATCGACCGCACGAAGGGTGACTTCACCTTCCCCGAGCGGAACAAGTTCGACGCCGGATGGGGGCTTTCCTCCAAAACCGTCGATTACATCTGCGATGTGAAACAGGATCCCGATTGGGTCCGCGAGTTCCGCCACAAGGCGCTCGCCGTTTTCGAAAGCAAGCCCATGCCCACCAACTGGGCCACCGAGGATCTCAACAACATCCACTTCGACAAGATCCGCTACTACCTCTCCGACGGGGAGAAGCCGAAGCGCACCTGGGATGAGGTTCCTCCGGAAATCCTCGAAACCTTCGAACGCCTCGGCATCCCCGAGCAGGAGCGCGGTTTCCTCGCAGGCGTCGAGGCCCAATACGACTCCGAAGCCGCCTACTCGAACATGAAGGAGGAGCTTTCCAAGCAGGGCGTCATCTTCGTCACCTCGGCAGAGGGGCTCAAGGAGCATGAGGAAATTTTCCGCCCATGGTTCGGAAAAGTCATCCCCACCGGCGACAACAAGTTCTCCGCCCTCAACAGCGCAGTCTTCTCCGGTGGCTCCTTCATCTACATCCCGAAAGGCGTGAAGCTCAAGCAGCCCCTGCAAGCGTACTTCCGCATCAACTCCGAATCCTTCGGCCAGTTCGAGCGCACCCTGATCATCGCCGACGAGGGTTCGGAGATCATGTATATGGAAGGCTGCACGGCACCGAAATTCGAGACCGCCACCCTTCACTCGGCCGTCGTGGAACTCGTCGCGCTCAAGGGTGCGAAAATCCAATACATCACCGTCCAGAATTGGTCGTCGAACGTGTTCAACCTAGTCACCAAGCGAGGCATCGCCATGGAAGACGCGGAAGTCCGCTGGATCGACTGCAACATCGGCTCCCGCCTCACCATGAAATATCCCGGCGTCGTCATGAAAGGCGAAGGAGCACGCGGCGAGGTCATCTCCATCGCCCTCGCCAACACCGGCCAGCACCAGGACACCGGCGCGAAAATGATCCACGCCGCCAACAACACGACCTCAAACGTCGTTTCGAAATCCATCTCCGTCGGCCAGGGCCGCTCCACCTACCGCGGCCAGGTCCACATCCCCAAGCACCTCAAGGGCTGCAAGAACAACACCGAGTGCGACGCCCTGCTCATCAACAGCAACTCCCGCACCGACACCTACCCGGCCATCACCGTCAAAGGCAACAAGCACGCCACCCAGCACGAGGCCAGCGTCTCGCAGGTCTCCGAAGAAATGCTCTTCTACATGCAGCAGCGCGGCCTCGACGAAGGCCAGGCCATGTCCCTCGCGGTGAACGGCTTCATCAACGACCTTGTCCGCGAGTTCCCCATGGAATACTCCGTCGAACTCAAGCGACTCATCGACCTCGAAATGGAAGGCAGCGTTGGGTAATCCTTTCTTCCACTGATCACTGATCACTTTCCACTGACCACTTCTTCCATGACCTCCACCCTCCCCGCTTGGTTCCAAGCCCGCCAGGAAAATGCAAAGCAACGCTACGAAGCCACCCCCACCCCGAAACGTGGTGACGAGCAATGGCGCTTCGCAAACATCAAGCAGCTCGGAGCGCTGCCTTCAGGCGGCGTGTCCACCGCAGATCCCCAAGCCCTCATCGCACGTTCCACCGGTTTGGAGAATCCCGCCGCGAAGTTCGTATTCCTAAACGACGCACTCATCTCTTCCGCAAGCGACCTCCCGCAAAACGTCATCTGCCTGCCCCTTGCCGATGCCCTTGAACAGCATGCGGAATTGGTCGAGGAGCATTTCATGAAACAGGAGAACCGCCTCGGCTCCGCGAAATACTCCGCACTCCACGAAGCCTCGGTGAAAAACGGTCTCTTCGTGCACATCCCCGACAACACCGAGGTCGAAGGCAGCATCGAAGTCCACCACTGGCTCTCCGGCGAAACCACCGTTTTCCCGCACACACTCATCGTCACCGGAAAATCCTCGAAAGTCCGCGTCATCGACATCTTCCGCTCCGCCGACGACACCACCCCCGGCCTCGCCATCGGCTACAAGGATCTCTACGCCGGCCAAAACTCCGCGCTCGATTACATCTCCATCCAGTATCTCAACGAGGTTTCCCGGATGATCGCGATCAAGGAAACCTCCACAGCCCGCGATGCGAGAACCAAGGCCTTCATCCTCAACACCGGAGCGGCATGGGCGCGCAACGAATCCATGTCCCGCCTCGAAGGCCCCGGCGCCCACTCCGACATGCTCTCCGTCAGCATCCCTGACCGCGAGCAGGAATACGACCAGCGCACTTTCCAGCACCATGTTTCCGAAGGCGCCTACTCCGACCTCCTCTACAAGAACACCCTCTACGGCCACTCGAAAACGGTCTTCTCCGGCCTCATCTCCGTGGACGAGAACGCCCACCATACCGACGCCTACCAGACCTGCCGCAACCTCCTCATGACCGACGATTGCGAGGCGAACTCCATGCCCGGCCTCGAGATCAACGCAGACCAGGTCAAGTGCTCCCACGGCTCCACATCCGCCCAGATTTCGGACGATGAGATCTTCTATCTCCAGGCTCGTGGCATAGCCCCCGACCATGCCCGCCAACTCATCGCCCGCGGCTACTCGGTGGAAGCCGTCTCCCGACTCGGGGACGAGGAAACCGAAGCCCTCGTTCTGAGATTCATCGACGAGAAATTCGCACGCGTCCGTTAGGCGGCCCCTGCATGTTTTCCGGGATCCCGGGCGAACTTTTGTCGCAAGGAATGGGGCTGCCAATCCGGGTTTCATTTCCCGTTTGCGTGGCTTCGCCGTTTCTGTTCCTTTGAAGCATGGAACAGCCACCCGCCCTTCAACCGTCGTCCATGCCTGCCCCTGCCAAACAAGGGATGCCCGCCATGGCATGGGTCGGCATCGGATGCGGGGGCCTGCTGGCCATCGCCATCATCGCAGGCATTCTCATTGCCAAGGCCGGGATGGAAAAACTCAGGGAATTCACTGCAAACCCGGAAAAATCCGCTGCGGAAATGATCGTTTCCATGTCCCCGGAGCTATCGAGGGTTTCCCAGGACGATGCGAAGGGCACGATGACCATACGCACCAAGGACGGCAAAGAGATGACCCTTTCCTACCAAGACATCGCCGCAGGGAAAATCAGCGTGACCGATGAGAACGGGAACATCACCACCATCGGATCCACGGATCTCTCCAAGCTGCCCGCATGGGTGCCGAAGCCGGACGACCTGAGCGATGCCGTCAGCCTTTTCCAAAGCGATTCCGACGGACAGTTCTCCGGACAATTTTCCGGCAACAGCGCCATGGCTGTGGATGACCTGAAATCATTCTACGAAACGCAGGCCACGTCGCTGGGACTGAGCAGCAATTCCAGCTCATCGATGAACTTGAATTCCACGACGGTATGCACCCTCGAATATTCAGGCGGGGGAAAATCCCTCAAGGTCATCATCACCGCGAAACCGGGATCGCGGAGACTTGTTAACACCCATTACTCTGAAAACTGAGAAATAGGGAATAAATCCCGTCCGTGCGCCGCTTATCCATGTGACGCCTGACAAGAGGCGTGAACCCTGAAAAAATCATCCCATGAAAATCGTACGCAAAACCAAGAACGGCGAGAGCCGCGAAGCCCTTCTCAAGGAATATTTCATCACCGCCTCACTCATCGCCCTGCTTAAGCGCGTTGGCCAGGAAGCCGCCAAGGCCGCCCCGACACGCGCGAAGGATGCGGCGCTTGCCAAGGTGCGCCACTGAGAACCGCCTTCTTGTTGCGAACGTGGCCGTGAAGCCCGGCTTGCGCCCGGTTTATCCTTTGCCATGGTTGCATCGCCCATGGTAGTGAAAGGCAGATGAGCAAACCAAAGGCCTGCCCGGATTGCCCGGAAGTCACAGACGAACACAACATCACAGAGCAGGAGATCCGCGAACAGGAGGTCTTCGAGCTCGAGACGGCGGAGAGTTCATGGCTGGCCGGCCCGCGTGGCCGCATCAAGGATTTCATCTCCCTCTTCCGGGTCGGTTTGGATTTCATCCGCGCCTACCGCATCCTCCATTTCGCCGGGCCTTGTGTCACGATCTTCGGATCCGCCCGCACCAAACCGGGCACCCGCTACTACGAACTTGCCCGAGAAATGGGCGAGGCCTGCGCGGAGCTGGGCTTCACTGTCCTCACAGGAGGCGGCCCGGGCATCATGCAGGCGGGCAACCAGGGTGCCTTCGAGGCGGGCGGGAAATCCATCGGGGTGAACATCATCCTGCCTTTCGAGCAGCATGTGAACCCCTACGTCCAGCGTTCGGTGGACATGCGGTATTTCTTCACCCGCAAGACGATGCTGGTGAAATACTCCTACGCCTTCATCGTCATGCCAGGCGGCGCGGGCACTCTCGACGAGATGTTTGAGACCATGACACTCATCCAGACCGGCAAGCTGAAGAACTTTCCGATCATTGTCATGGGCAAGGATTTCTACCAACCGCTCATCGACTTCGTTTACAGGATGGCGGAGGAGGGGACGATCAGCCCGCAGGATCCGGACCTGATCTTTTTCACCGACAGCGTGGAGGAGGCAAAGGCGCACCTCCAGCGCCACGCGGTCAGGCAGTTCGGGCTACGCCGGAAAAAGGTGCCCAAGCCCATTCCCGTGCTCGGGGAGCAGACGGTCTGAGACCTTACGCCTTCGGCAGGAAATATCCTTTCTGCTTTTCGGAGATGGGCATCCCGAGCATCCCCATCGCCGCGAGCATGTCCTCCCAGAGGGCGCGCTTCACGTCGTTCGAGCCGCCGCTCTGGAGCAGATAGCTCGGGTGGTAGGTCACCCGGGCCGGGATCCCGCAAACCTCGTGCCATTTCCCGCGCATCGAACCGACCGTTCCCTCCAGCCCGATGAGTCCCTCCGCCGCCGTCCCGCCGAGCGCGATGATGAGCTTCGGCTGCACCACGGAAATTTCCGCCAGCACCAGCGGCAGGCAGGCCGCCATTTCCTCGGCGCTGGGCTTGCGGTTGTTCGTCGTCTGACGGGGCAGGGCGGGGCGGAATTTCACGAGATTTGAGATGTACACATTCTCCCGCCTAAGCCCCATCGCCTTGAGGATGTCATTGAGCTTCTGCCCGGCGGGCCCGACGAAAGGCTCGCCCTCTTTCTCCTCGTTGTGGCCCGGTGCCTCGCCGACGAGCATGATATCCGCGTCCGGGCTGCCGGTTGCGAAAACCATCTTGTCGCGCAGCGTACCCAGAGAACGGGCGGGTGCCCAGTTCTCCGCCTGGCCGCGCAGGGCGGTGAGCTGCTCGGCCTTGCTCCCGCCGGAAACGACAGCTGTCTGTGCCTGGATGACGGTAGCCGCCTCCGGAGCTGCGCTTGCCACGGCAGGCTTCCTCGCCCGGATGAAAAGCTCCCGCAGCCCTTCCCGCGCAACATTGTCCAGGAATACATGGCTCCGCCCCCGGGCCTTTTCGGCTTCCAGGAACTCGATCACAGCATCTACGGGGCGGGACACACAGCCTTTTTAGGTGGCCGCGGTTTCCGAATCAACCCCGCGTCTCGCAATCGCCATTTTTTCACACTTGCCGCCGCCTGCCCGACCCCATAGACCCGTTTCATGTCGTTTTTTCCCGATATCCCCAAAATCCAGTTCGAGGGCCCGAAATCCAAAAATCCTTTCGCGTTCAAGCAATACAATCCCGATGAAATCGTCGCTGGAAAGACGATGAAAGACCATTGCCGCTTCGCCGCCGCCTACTGGCACGTGATGCGCAACGGCCTCTCCGATCCCTTCGGCGGCCCGACTGCGCTGATGCCATGGGATGACCAGAGCGATTCCGTGGACAACGCCCTCAGGCGCGCCGACGTTTTCTTTGAGTTCTTGGATAAAACGGGCATCGATTACTACTGCTGGCACGACCGCGACATCGCCCCCGAACTCGGCGACCTCGCGAAATCCAACGCCGCCCTCGAAAAGGTCACCGATCACCTCCTCGGCCTCCAGCAATCCACAGGGAAAAAGCTGCTCTGGGGCACCGCCTGCCTCTTCTCCCACCCGCGCTACTCGCAGGGCGCAGGCACCTCGCCGAACGCGGACGTTTTCGCCTATGGCGCGGCACAGGTGAAGGCCGCGATGGACGGCACGCTGAAGCTCGGCGGCGAGGGCTACACTTTCTGGGGCGGCCGCGAAGGCTACTCCACGCTCCTCAACACCGACATGAAGCGCGAGCTCGACAACCTCGCGAACCTGCTCCACCTCGCTGTGGATTACGCGAAAAGATCGGTTTCAAGGGGCCAGTTCTACATCGAGCCGAAGCCGCGCGAACCCTCGACGCACCAATACGATTCCGACTCCGCCGCGTGCCTCAATTTCCTCCGCCAATACGGCCTCATGGATCACTTCAAGCTGAACCTGGAAACGAACCACGCCACCCTCGCCGGCCACACGATGCTCCACGAAATGACCGTGGCCATCGACGCCGGCGCGCTCGGTTCGGTGGATGCGAACCAAGGCGACGAGCTCATCGGCTGGGACACCGACCAATTCCCGACCGACATCTATCTCTGCACCGAGATCATGCTCAAAATCCTGGAAATGGGCGGCTTCACCACCGGTGGACTCAACTTCGACGCGAAGCGCCGTCGCGAATCCCACGAGCCTTCCGACCTCTTCCACGCCCACATCGGCGGGATGGATGCCTTTGCGCGCGGCCTCAAGATCGCCGCCGCGATCCGTGAGGACGGCCGCCTCGCGGACTTCGTCGCCAACCGCTACAAGAGCTGGACGACCGGCATCGGCGCGAAGATCGCCGGGAAAAAGGTCACGCTCGAGGAAGTCAGCGCCTACGCCCTCTCCAACGGCGAGCCTACGCTCGATTCGGGTCGCCAGGAAATGCTGGAGAATCTCGTCAACGAGTTCATCTGATCCTGCTCGCTCCCCGCAGCCCGGGGAGCGATGTTCCCGCTACTTGAGTCCGTACACCTTCTCCGCATTGCCGCGGTAGATCTTTTCCCTCACTTCCTGGGGCAGATCGAGGCTTTCGAAAAAGGTGTAGTGCTGGTTCATCTGGCGATCCTTGCTGCCGAACGACCACCAGCCCTCGTCGGTGGCCCAGAGGATCTTGTCCTGGTTGCGGATCAGGAACTCGCGGGCGAACTTGCGGTCGCGGTTGAGGACTTGCACCACCACATGTCCGGACATGTCGGCGTAAAGGTTCGGGTGTTCCTGGAGTTGGCGGTCGGCGTCTTTCAACTGCCGCCACCAGTAGGCATGGGCGACGACCTTGCATTTGGGGAACATTTTCAGCACCCGGTCCACGCGAGCCATCCCGGGCTCGACCATGTTCTTGTTCTGGTCGATGTGGAACATGACCGGCAGGCCGACCTTCTCGCAGGCCTCGTAGAGCATCAGGTTTTTCGGATCGTCGAACATCAGGCCGACCCCGTAATGCTCGCCGAAAGCGATCGCGCCCTCGGCTTTCTCCTTTTCGAGGATGGCGACCGCTTGGGCGGCGGTCTCCACCTCACCGGCATCGATGATGGCCATGCGGTCGATCTTGCCTTTGTAGGGCAGGAAATTGGCGAGCATCGCGGCGTGTTCCTCCTCGTTCTGCGGGCGGGAGCCCTTGTGGTTGAGCGGGCTGACGATGCAGCGCTCGACGTTACGCTCCTCCATCCATTTCGCCACGGCGCGCAGGCCGAGCGGTGTGACCGACATGGCGTGGACGTGGGGATCGATGAACCTGATGTCGGAAGGCGGCTTCGGCGCGGGAGGAAGCGCGGCCTGCACACGGAGCATCTGCTCCGCATATCGCTTGCCCAACAGGAGCTGGCTTTCCGTGTCGAAGTGGGTGCCGTCGGTGGTGGTGAGCCCCTCGCTGCTGGCAACGGCCGTGGCGTGGGTGGCCTCGGGGAGTTTCGCGATCTGTTCGTTGATGGCGTCCCCCTTGTGGATCTGGCCGGCGATGAAGGGGAGGTTGGGGTCGCCGAAGTCGGCGCGGAGGTTGCCGGCGAGTGTCTGGAGTTTCACCAGATAGGCCTCGGGAGCTTTCATGTCGCTTTCGCCCTGATGCCAGAGGATCCCTTTGAGCGTGCCGTCTTTCAGGGCGGCCTTGGTGCGTTTGCGCGCACCCCAATACAGTTCGGATTTGCCGAGCCACTCGTCGATCTTGGTGCCGCCGCGGGCGTTGACGATCAGCCCGATCCTGGCGTCCTTGTCCTTGGCGAGCATTTCGCGGGCGAAGGAGTATCCAGGGCCGAGCTTCTGCATGGCGAGATCCTTGCGCACCGAGGAATGGCGGTTGAGAGGGTTGCTCGCAGGTTCCCATGTGCCCTCGCCGTTGAGCAGGTAACAGCGGCCGATGATGTCCTCCGCGTCCTCAGGGATCTCGGCGCGCCCGGCCATGTTCGATTGGCCGATGAGCAGGTAGATGTGCAGGTCTTCAGGCGGTGCCGATTCCTTGGCTGCTTGCTGGGCGTGGAAATGGGGCACTGCCAATCCGAGCGTGCATAGGACGAGCAGGAGAAGGTGAGTGCCGCGCAAGATGCAGCGGCGGCGGATGAGCGGTGAAGGGTGCATGGCGGATGCGATTTGAGCGTGGCGGCGGATGAAATTCGTCGGCTCCATTATGTCAGGGCGACCAAGCTAGGGAGAAATTGCTCTCGATTACGGATTTTTTCATCCGCGAATGAGCACCAATGGACGCGGATCGAGAACATATGGTTCCCAGGAATGGATGTCTGGAGAGTTTCAGGTTCATATCAGGTGGGAACCGGGGCTGCATTTCAAGAAACTCGCGCCCATTCGCGGTTTTCTTTGCCCAGCTTGATCACCCTGTCCATTCTGTCGACTGAATATCCTGGCTACGTAAAGCTCTGCCAGATATTTAGATGAGTTAACTGAAATTCCATGAAGCAGCTACTTACGATGTCCTGCTTTTCGTAGCACTTCTTGGAACCACTTCCCGTGCCCAATCAGAGAGCGCGATCATCAATGGCCGCTTTGAGTCGGCGAGGGTTTCGCCCGGCACGCCGACGGATCGGAACCCGAGCGGGAACCTGGCAGTCCTCACCACGCAGGGGCAAGCGATGGCTCGAAGGCGATTGCCTTCATTTGGAACAACCAGCCCTCGACTCAGGTCGCCAGGAAATGACTGAGAAGTTGGTGAACGGGTTCGTCTGGATGCCGCGGTGATGATCGGATGGGTAGTCCAGCCTGTTCCCCACCCATACGGCGGCAATCCGCCATGTACTACCCATCCGGATCGGAACCGGCGGACATGAGCTGGAGCCACTGTTAACGCAACACCCACCCGACCATGTGCCACCATGCGCCGCTTTGAGGCGCAGCGGCGATCCGCGCAGTATAAGATCGCCATAAGCGCGGCAATGGCTCGCGCAGGACGAACTGGCAGCGGTCAGGTGCGGGCTAGCCCGCACAGTCTCACTTTTTCTTCTTCAGCTTCGCCTCTTCCATGCCTTCCTTGACCTTGGCCTCGAGGGCGTCGTAGAGAGCGGGATCCGCTTTGAGCGCGTCCTTGGCGGCGTCTCGCCCCTGTGCGAGCTGGGCGCCATCGTAGGAGAACCATGATCCGCGCTTCTGGATGATTTCCATTTCCAGCGCGAGATCAAGCAGCGAGCCGGTCGAGGAGATTCCCTCGTCATACATGATGTCGAATTCCGCCTCGGTGAAGGGCGGTGCGACCTTGTTTTTGACGACCTTGATCTTGGTGCGACTGCCTATGACCGTGCCGTCCGAAGCCTTGATCTGGCCGATGCGGCGGATATCGATGCGGACGGAGGAGAAGAACTTAAGCGCACGACCGCCGGGTGTGGTCTCCGGGCTTCCGAACATGACGCCGATCTTCTCGCGGATCTGGTTGGTGAAGATGCAGACGGTCTTCGCCTTGGAGATGAGGGCGGTGAGCTTGCGCATGGCCGCGCTCATGAGGCGGGCCTGGGCACCCACGGTGGAGTCACCGATCTCGCCGTCGAGTTCTTGTTTGGTGACGAGGGCGGCGACGGAATCGAGCACAATCACATCGATCGCGTTGGAGCGCACAAGGGCTTCGCAGATCTGGAGGGCTTCCTCGCCGGACGACGGCTGGGAAACGAGCAAATCATCGAGGTTGACCCCAAGCTTGCGGGCGTATTGCGGATCAAGCGCGTGCTCCACGTCGATGAATGCGGCCAGCCCGCCCCGTTTCTGTGCCTGGGCGATGGCGGTGAGGGTGAGGGTGGTCTTGCCCGATGATTCCGGCCCATAGACCTCCACGATGCGGCCGCGGGCGAATCCGCCCACGCCGAGGGCGCGGTCGATGAGGAGGTTGCCTGTCGGGATGACATCGACATCAACGCGGTGCTCGTCGCCCATGCGCATGATGGCGGTTTCGCCGAATTCCTTGTGGATCTGTGAGATTGCGAGATCGAGGTTCCGCTTGCGCGTTTCCTGGAGTTTGTCCGCTGCCGCTGTTTCCGCCGCTGTTTTTGTAGCCATGCGCGGAATGTGAAGGCCGACGGTGAATCCGGCAAGAAAAAAGATGTTCGCTAGAACAAAAATTTAAATTCCAAGGCCAAGCCTACATGGCTGGGTTTTCCAAGGCATGGTGAAGCAAGGCGATACAAAAACGAAGGCGCGGATCCGTTTCCAGATCCGCGCCTTGCAGTGATCCCGCAGACTCAGGGCATCCAAGCTTTCCCCCCGGAAGACTTGAGCACCCCTGCAAAAGCGAGGACGAGAGCAATCTCCCAGAAATCAAGAACTTGTAAACAATAAAGTCTGCTTAACCGAATATTTTTCTCAGAGGGCTGCAAGTGAGGCCTTGAGAGCGACGAAATCGGGCAAATCCTTGGGGTGATCCTTGATGTCAGCGAAGCGGACGGTGCCTTCCTTGTCGATGACGAAGGCGGATCGTTTCGGCACGCCGCCCATGATGAGGTTGGCCTCGGGGAGGAACTGCTCGTAGGCGACGCCGTAGGCCTTGGCGGCGGAGTGCTCGTAATCGCTGAGGAGAGGGACGGTGATGTTTTCCTTCTGCGCCCATGCTTCCTGGGCGAAGGGGTTGTCCCCGGAAATGGCGAAAACCTTGGCATCGAGATCCGAGTAGGCGCTGATCCCGGAGGAGACGTCGCAAAGCTCTGCAGTGCAAACGCCGGTGAAGGCCATGGGCACGAAGAGGAGGACGATATTGGATTTGCCGATCTCATCGCTGAGTTTCACGAGCTTGGGGCCGTCGGCGGTTTTCGTGACGAGTGTGAAGTCTGGGGCTTTGTCGCCTGCTTTGATGGACATGGTGTTTGGTGGTGGTTTGGTGGTTTGTCTCCGGAGTGGATGTCCCAATCTATGTGCAAGTCGCTGCGGGTCAATCCTTCCCGAGCGTGCGCGGGGATAGGTGCCGGTGCGCTGGCGGAAGCCGCAGGAAATGCGCCGCGCCGGGTGAAGGCCGCTGATGTTTCCCGCCTGCGTGGGCGGCGATCATGCGAACTTGTATTTGCCGGGCACGGGGATGGGGGCTTCCTGGAACTTGTCGCCCATCCCGAGGGTGTCCGGGGCGAGATCCTGGTCGGATGCCCACATCTGCTCCCAGGTGATGCGCTGGCCGGAGTGCGCGGCCTCGCGGCCGAGCATGCCGAGCATGGTGCTGTTGGCCATGAACTCACCGGAGTTGAGTTCCTTGCCGGCGCGGATCGCCGCGAACCATTCGTTGTGGCAGACCTGGTACATGTTTTCCGGCTGGCCGCGGTAGGCCCATGTGACTTTTCCTGAAACGTCCTTGGTGAGCACCCGGCCCGGAGCCTCGAGGGTTCCGTTCTCGCAGAAGACGCGGTCAACGACCTCGGAGAAAGCGTTGTTCAGCTGGCGCTCGGCGACGTGGCACATCACGCCGTTGGCGTATTCATAGACGACGTCGTAATGATCCCAGACATTGCCGTCGTCATCGCGCTGCGCCCTGCCGCCGGAGGCGCGGGCGGCGATGGGGGCGACATCGCCCATGGCCCAGCCTATCTTGTCGACGGTGTGGATGCCTTGTTCGAGGAGCGGGCCGCCGGACAGCCATTCGTGGGCCATCCAGTTGCGGAGTTGCCACTCGACATCGCCCCATGCGGGATCCCGCTGGCTAACATCGGTGGAGGGTTTCGGAACGCCGGCAAGGTAGGTGCCATAGACGGAAACGATGCGCCCGAGCTCGCCGGAAAGGAGTTTTCCGTAGCCCTCGCGGGTGTTTGGGGAGAAACGCCAGCAGTAGCCGTGCTGGAGGGTGGTGCCCTTGGCCTTGGCGATCTTGGCGGACTCTAGGACGGATTTGAGGCCGGCGACATCGACGGCCATGGGTTTTTCCGCAAAGACATGTTTCCCGGCATCCACTGCGGCGCGGAGGTGCTGGGGGCGGAAGCCCGGGGGGGTGGTCAGGAGGACGACATCGACCCCGCTGTCGATGACTTTCTGGTAGGCATCGAGACCGGAAAACTGGCGCTCCGCGGGGCAATCCACCTTTCCGCCGAATTTGCCCATGCTCCTGAGGGCGACGGCGATCTGGGACTCGAAGGCATCGCCGATGGCCCAGAGCTGTACGTTGGGGTCTGCGGAGAGGGCTTGGTGGGCGGCGCCGGTGCCGCGGCCGCCGCAGCCGATGAGGCCGATCTTGAGCTTCGCGTTGTTCGCAGCGCCCTGTGCGCGGGCGATGTTCGGGAAGGTGGCGAGGGCCGCGGTGCCGCCGGTGGCGGTGAGAAATTTCCTACGGGAGCAATTGTCGGTTGTCATGTTCGTGCTGTGTGTTGCGTTACTGTCCACTTGCAACGGGAATGTATCCGCCGGTATTTCAAGAATCGAGACATTTCCCGGCACCCGGCCCGCAGAATGCGTCACTATCCATAAGTGGAAAACCCGCCGTGGGCGGCATCGAGGATGGTGCCTTCGGAAAATGATGGGAAGCACGGCTTCGTGCAGATCGTGAACATGGCTTCTTGAATGCTGCCATCGCAAGGAGCGAGCCAGGATAATGCTGATCAAGAACTCCCTGACTCACCCAAACGCCTGCACGCTCAGGGCTTGGATGGCAGGAACGCCTCAATCCGTCCCGTGATTGCCGACGCAGTCTTGTTGGCTTGCTCAATGGTCGGGCCGGCCTTTGCACCGGGGCCACCCGCGACGCCCGGCCGGGCGTGCCCGATTTTCGTCATCCATGCTTCAAACAGGACGCGCATCCTCTGGTTGGCGAGCTTGCGTATTTCCGCGCCGTTTGCGGGGAACAGCGCTTCGGAATTCACAACATCATCGAGGTGCAGGCCGAGAAACTGTGTCAGGATTTCCCGCGCCATGATCCAGTGGCCTTCGCGTCCGGGATGCACGCCATCGCCGGAAAGGGCGAAGGCAGGATCCTTGGCGCGACCTTCGTCCAGCGCATTTCTCATTGGCCCGTGGATATCCACCACGTCCCAGCCATCGGCGCGCTTCGAAAGGAGCCATTCGGTGTACCGGGCAAGGCTCTCATCGTGGAACCGAAGCGCGGCATTTCCCTTGTCATCGCGCACCGGCGGAGTGCAGAGCACCACCCGTTTCACCCCGGATTTCAGGGCGGTTTCGCGCAGGCTCATGATCGCCCCGGCAAAACGTTGCGTGCCTGCCTCATTCGCAGGCAGGCTGCTGCCGTCGTTCATTCCATAGCAAACGATCAGCAAATCCGGCTTGGTGGCGGCCAAGGCGCCTTCGAGCCTCTCGCTCACCGCAGGGCGACCGAAGCGGTGCGCCTTGAGATGCCCGGAATTTTCCTCCTCCGTCAGATCCGATGCCGTCTCGCTGCCGAGACCGAGATTCAACACCTCGGCACGGATCCCGTTGGCGAGGAGGCCGCACTCGAAATCCGTCACGTAATCCCCGCCCTGCGTGATGCTATCACCGAGAAATACGATGCGTTTCACCCCATCCAGCTTCGTAGCCGCCGATTGCGGGATCTCTTCCAGTGCATGGCTGCCGTGCGGCAACAAAAGAAGCAAATGGAGAAACAGGAAATGGGGCGTCCCCCTCAGGGTTTTCATGGCGCGGGATAGCCCGGCATGTCTTCGGGTCATGTTAGGAGAACGCCTCATTTCCGCGTATTCTTCCATGTGAAGCCAACCTGACAGGGACCGCCCGAGGGATCGCAACGGAGCTACGACGGCATATTCCCGGTCCCCCCTGAGAAACCAGGCAATCGGTCAATCCGATGAAAGCCGAGCCGTCGATCGGGACACCCGGGCAACGGCTTTTCTTTTCCTTCTTGCCCACAAGGCCAGTCCGGCGGGGGCGGGCCGAAGCGAGGGCTTTGTCACACGTGCTGCTTGCCATGCCCTGGCGGATTGTAAAAAGTGTAATGGATGATCCCGCGCCATCCGTAGCAATGCCATGAAAAACCTCCTCTTCACCGCGTTATTGACCCTGCCGTCCCTTGCCTGCATTGCCGGGAAAGCTCCGCCCAACATCATCTTCATTTTCTCCGACGACCACGCCCAGGCCGCGATCTCCGCCTACGGCTCAAAGGTGAACAAGACCCCGCACATCGACCGCCTCGCCGAGGGCGGCGCGCGCTTCACCAACTCCTTCGTCACGAACTCGATCTGCACGCCTAGCCGCGCGACGCTCCTGACAGGCCAGTATTCCCACCTCAACGGCGTCCCCGTTTTCAACAGCTTCGACGGCTCCCGTGACCACGTCGCGAAGCACCTGCAGGCCGGAGGATACCACACCGGGGTGATCGGCAAATGGCACCTCGGGAGCGACCCGACCGGCTTCGACCGCTGGATCGTCCTACCCGGACAGGGCGCATACTGGGACCCCGTCTTCCTCGTCAGCGGGCGGAAAATGAGGATCATGGGCCACTGCACCGACATCACCACGGATCTCGGCATCGAGTGGCTGGAGACCCGGCCCAAGGACAAGCCGTTCTTCCTCATGCTCCACCAGAAGGCTCCCCACCGGAAATGGCAGCCGGCCGAGCGCCACATCGAGATGTTCAGGGACAAGGAATTCCCTGAGCCGGACACGCTCTTCGACGATTACGAAACCCGCCCCGCCGCCCTTCCGGAAAACAGGCAGACCATCACCCGCGACCTTGATGCGAACGACCTCAAGCAGAAACCGCCGGAAGGCCTCGAGGGAGAGGAACTGGTGAGATGGAAATACAACCGCTACATGCAGGACTACCTCGCCTGTGTGCAGGGCGTCGATGATGGCGTCGGGAAGGTGCTCGACTACCTCGATGTGAACGGCCTTTCGGAAAACACCATCGTCATCTACTCCGCCGACAACGGCTGGTACCTCGGCGAGCTGGGCCTCTACGACAAGCGCTTCATGTACGAGCCCGGCCTGCGCGTCCCGCTCCTCGCCCGCGGCCCCGGCATCAAGCCCGGCGCGCTCCCCGGCAATTTCGTCGCGAACATCGACCTCGCCCCCACATTCCTCGATCTCGCCGGCCTGCCCGTCCCCGCCTCCATGCAGGGCCGCTCGCTCGCCCCGCTGCTCAGGGGCGAGTCCCCGGACGACTGGCGAAAGACCGTCTACTATCGCTACTACCACCACCCCGGCCACCACAACACCCAGGCCCACTACGGAGTCCGCACCGACACCCACAAGCTCATCCACTACTGGAAAAAGGACGCCTATGAGATGTATGACCTCACCAAGGATCCCGCCGAGCAACACAACCTGCTCTTCGATGAAGCCGAGGCCAAACAGCCGGAGATCGCCGCGAAATTCCTGGAGCTGAAAACCGAGATCGCCCGCCTCCAGAAGGAATTCCGCGACGACGGCCAATATGCCGATCCGGCCACATGGCCCAAGGGCAGCGCCGACGGCCCGTTCAAGCAAAAGCCCATCGGAGAGAAGACCGTCGCGGAAGCGATCGCCGCCAGCGCGGAATGAAACCGGCAACAAGCCCATGGTGAAAAAAACATATCCATCCCGGAAACCGGCACGGATCGCAATTCCTGCATTCCTCGCCCTGCTATCCGCCCTTGCCATCGCCGCAGAGCCGCCGGTCAAACCGTGGGAGGCTAGGGCGGACGTCGTCGAAGCACTCGCCAAGCGCCTGCCTGGCACCAATTTCGAAGAATCCAAGGTTCCGGAATACAGGCTGCCCGATCCGCTCGTTTCGGAAAACGGCAAACCTGTCCGAACCCCGCTGCAATGGACGGACGAAAGGCGCCCGGAGATCCTGCAACTGTTCCGTGAAAACGTCTATGGCATCCGCCCAGCGACTCCATACCGGATCGCCTACGAGGAGGTCGGCCGCAGGGAAAACGCCTTCGCCATCGGCGCGACCGCACGCCAGATCCGCGCGACGCTCACCGCACGCGGCAAATCCCATTCCTTCGATTTCGTCCTCGTCGTCCCGAAGTCGGATGCCCCGGTGCCGGTCATCATCCACATCAACAACCGCTACCTGATCCCGCTCGGCAAGGCGGTGGACGAGGCCGACCCCTTCTGGCCTGTGGAGAAAATCGTCAGGCGCGGTTATGCCACCGCAGCGTTCCACACATCGGACATAGATCCCGACAAGCGCGATGGATACGCAAAAGGCATCCGCGCCCTGCTGGACGATCCCTCCTCCGATCCGGAAACCCGCTGGGCTGCCCTCTCCGCCTGGGCATGGGGCGCGAGCCGCGTCCTCGATTTCGCGACCAAGCAACCCGGCATCGACCCGCGACGCAGCGCTGTCGCCGGGAACTCGAGGGCCGGCAAGACCGCCCTCTGGGCAGGCGCGGAGGATACGCGCTTCCAGATCGCCTACAGCAACGAATCCGGCTGCGGCGGAGCCGCGCTTTCCCGGCGCGCCTTCGGGGAAACGGTCGCCCGCATCACCGATGTGATCCCCTATTGGTTCTGCCCGCGCTTCAAGCGATACGCAGGCCGCGAGTCCGATCTGCCCATCGACCAACACCAACTCATCGCCCTGATGGCACCTCGTGCCGTCTATGTCGCCAGTGCCGACGAGGATCTGTGGGCGGATCCCAAGGGCGAATACGCCTCCCTGCTCGCCGCCGGGCCGGTGTTCGGACTCCACGGCCTCAGATACATCGCGGACCCGGAAATGCCTCCGCTCAACACCCCCCGGCATGTCGGATCGACCGGCTATCACATCCGCACCGGCGTCCACAACCTCACCGAACAGGATTGGGGCTATTTCCTCGATTTCGCCGACCGGGTTTTCGGAAAATAGGCGTTCCCTGGCGACAGAACAGGAGCAGGATCAGCGGTTCGGATTGCTATCACGCTCCCTTGCCACCCCAGGCAAGCGGCTGATCTGGCCAAGCCCGGAAAATACGAAAAACCCGGCCTGGGGAGGCCATGGAAACCCCTCAACGCCCCAACTCATATGATCATGCGATGCTTGAAGGTGTCTTTTCACTTTGAAGCCGTGAATTCTAGGCTACACTTTGTGCATACAACGAGATTGGATGAATAGGGTATTCCGGAATTGCAGGCCATACGCCCCGCTCACAGCGGAAGCGCGCCGGTTCGCACGGCCGGATGCCGGATTCGCCTTGGTGGCGACCCTCCTGATGCTCGTGTTGCTTGCCCTGCTTGCGGTGGGGATGCTCTCGCTATCCTCCATATCGCTGCGGGCATCCTCGCAGGCCGGCAGCATGGCGGAGGCGCGTTCCAATGCGCGCATGGCCTTGATGGTCGCCATCGGCGAGCTGCAGAAGGAGATGGGGCCGGACAGGCGGATCAGCGCGGCATCCGAGATCCTCGCGACATCTTCGGCTCCCGTCGCCAAGCCCAACACCACCGGGGTGTGGGATTCCTGGTGGGATTTCAACCCGAGTTCCTCCCCCGACTATGCCTCCGAGAAAACCAGCCGTTTCAGGCGCTGGCTGGTCTCCAGCGCGGATTCCACGGCACCCCGGTCCCGGGATTTCGCGACGACTGCATGGACAGGCGAGACCGTGGAGCTGGTGGGTGCCGGATCGCTCGGAGCCGGAGCCACCACCTCCGAGAAAGTGACCGCCGGGCTGGTTCCGGTTTCCAAAAACGGCAAGGTCCAGGGTTCCTACGCATGGCATGTTTCCGACGAATCGGTCAAAGCCCGGGTCAACCTCTACCGGGATCCCGGCCAGGATACGACCCTCGCCCAGAAGCGGGCCTTGCTTGCCGGACACCGCCCGGATCCCTCGGTCATGGAAGGCTCCGGCGGCTACCTGCTGACCAGCCTGCCCAGCGATCTAACCCCCGCCGCTTTCGCAAACGCCAAGGTGAGCGTCGGCAAGGTCACCGACCTCGACCAGGCCGAGCTGCTCGACCAGGCGAAGGGCAAGGTCAAGCCGTTCCGCAATGACATCACGCCTTACTCCCTCGGGGTCATGGCGGACGTGCGCGGCGGCGGGCTCAAACAGGATTTGTCCTCCATGTTCGAAATGGGAGGCGCTGGCTCCAACTCGCTGCCTCCGGAGTTCGCCAACAGGAAACTCTACCAATCCACACATGGGATCAGCGGGGTATCCGATCCCAACTGGAGCGCCCTTGCCGGATATTACAACTCCTTCCGGAACCTGAGCGCACAAGACACCAACCCCACCATGGCCGTGAAATCCGCGGCGGACTTCACCGACCCGGTGCCCTCCGGATACAACCCGGCTCCAGTCATCGCCAAGGTGGACACCATCTTCAGCCTTGTCGCCAGGCCCCTGAGCGGTGTCGCCCACTGGATTGCCAACTCAGGGAGTGCCGGCGGCACCTATGACCACATGGTCTCGCTGATCGTGACCCCCGTCGTCACCCTTCATAATCCCTACAACGTGAACATCTCCTTCCGGCAGATGCGCGTGGAATTCACGAATATCCCCATCGGTTTCAATTTCATGTTCCAAAACGGCTCGGGAGGTGGCCCGGTTTCCCAAAGCGTCGTGGCCGGGACTTTCGAGTGTTACAACACGATGGCATACCGCGGCCACAGGAACCCGGAGACCGGGGTGCTCGCCAGAAACAACAAGCGTTTCGTCCTCACAATCGCTAATTGGGCCTCCGACAACCCCCTGAAAAGCGATTCATCCGTATCCGGCGACATCATCCTCAAGCCCGGACAAACGATCCTCTGCGGACCCACCCTCCCTCCGAATTCCTCGTTTGACCAGGACACGAAATCCGGCAGCAATGCCGTGGGCTTCGATTGGGAGGGCGACCTGCTCGATGTGATCAAGGCAAAGCCGGCCTTTGTCCCGGGCCTGGGCTTCGAGGTGTCTGCGGTGACGATCAGCAGCTTCCGGAGCAGCAACTACAGCACGGGTAGTTTCCCAGGAAAACCGAACTTCTTTCCCGGAGCTTGGAGAGGACACCCCTTCACGCTGCTTCGGGACACGAGGACGTCCCCGAAAACATCCGATTCCACGACCACCGACCGCTTTTTCATCCAATACAAGGCTGTCAGGCCCTACTGGTATGCGGACGACGCCACGGTCACCCCCACCAAAGCGGATACGACGTTCGCGGTTTCCGCCCAGATCCAGGCCACGGCCAGCGATGCGCTCCAGGATTTTGCCAAGCTCCAGTTCGATTACGAGGATGAGTCCACCTTGCAGAAATTGTTCGATGACCGGGTTTACCGCTATCCTCCCACGGGCACCTTCGCAGCAACCGATTTCGCCGCTCCAGCCGGCGCCCGTTATTCCAGCCAGTCCTCCTATGTGCACCCCTTCGCCATTTTTTCGGCATATGCCCGCACCACCAACGGCGGTGTCTATGAGACCGGCCTGCGCACCAAGAGCGGGGCGCGTGAAAGCCCGCAGATCAACCTCCTCAGGGATGGCCGCCTTGCCGGAAAGCCCTTCCTCTTCCACAACGCGTCCCGAACCAACCAGACAGCGAACCTGGCCAAGGAAAAGCCGGGCATCCAGTCCTACGAACTCAATTTCCAGCCCTTCCTGAGCAAGGGCGACTACGAGGACTACATGGATGTGGATGCGAGCAACCGCGTCCCCTCCCTCACCGGAAACAAGACGACTTCCGGCATCAAATCCGGCAGCTATCTCGAGATCCCGTCCGGCCCGCTGCAGGCGATCGCCGACTTCCGCCGTTCCAACGCCCTCTCCACCTCATACCTGCCCAATTTCGTGCAGCCCGTCGGCAACTCGCTGCTGCATCCGCTCATGTCCGCCAACAAGGTGGCCGAGGCGAATCCGGCCATCGCTTCCAACACCCTGCTCGACCATTCGGTGCTGGCGAACCACGCGCTCTACGACCGCTTCTATTTCTCCACCTTCGCCACCCGCGGCACGACCTCGCCGGATACGGTTTTCGAGCAATTCATGGAGGGCACCGCCCCGCTGGCCTCCCAGGCATTCCAGCCCTATCTTCCGGGTGGCAAAACCGTGGCCGGGGCCAAGGCCGAGCTTTACTCCTCCGGCAAGCCGAGGGACAGCGCCTACAGGAACGCCGCCGAGCACCAGATGATACGCGGGCCGTTCAACGTCAACTCCACCAGCGTGCAGGCTTGGAAGGCTGTGCTTGCAGCGATGAAAGGGAGCGATGTCTCCATCCTGTGGGCGCGCACCGCAGGGCTGGAAACCAACAAGGCGGGCGGGATCCCCATCCCCGGGATGTCGCTTGTCAACGGCGGGGCAAACGGAACCCCTGTGGTGGACGGCACCAAGATCGACAACGAGAAAACCAACGATTGGAACGGCTACCGCGAACTCACCGAGACCGAGCTGCAGACCCTCGCGGAAAAAATCGTCGCCGAGGTGCGCGACCGCGGCCCCTTCCTTTCGATGTCCGAGTTCGTCAACCGCCAGGTCGGCCCGTCCGGGCCGCGGACCCTGAGCGGTGCCCTCGAAGCCGCGATCGCCAAGGCCGAGATCAATGAAACGCGGAACGCCGTTTTCCCGGAGACCTATCTCGACCAGATCCCGGTCACCGCCAACGACGTCAGCGACCCTTCCCTGTATGCATACAAAACCCCGGAAGCCACCACCGGAAACCCCGCTGCCGGAGCCCCCGGCTGGGTCGGCCAAGGGGAGCTGATGCGCATCCTCGAGCCCTCCGCTACGGTGCGCGGGGACACCTTTGTGATACGTGCATACGGCGAGGCGCAGGACGCCAACGGCAACATCACCGCCCGCGCCCATGCCGAGGCGGTGGTGCAGCGCGTGCCGGAATACGTTGACCCGTCGGATCGCCCCTCGCTGAATGCCTACACCGACCCTGCCGCATCCGCAGCAAACAGGACGTTCGGGCGCCGCTTCGACGTGGTGTCGTTCCGCTGGCTATCCGACAAGGAAATCTGACCGATATGATCCCGAAATTGCCCCTTGCCCTTGCTGCGTTGCTCGTCTTCCCGATATCGGGTAGTGCCCAGGAAGAGGGAAAACCCTCGCCCGTGCAGGTTCGCGCCGTGCTGCACGATCCGGCCAACCCCAGCGCCGATCTGTTTTACACCGACGAGGCGGGGACGGTGGTCAAATTGGAGTTCCGTCCCCATGACCTCACCGAGCCCTTGCCCATGCTTCCTCTCAACGGCTCGCTCGTGCTCTACGACAAGGCGGAGATCGATCCCGGGAACCCTGCGGCAAGCCTGGCGGCGAGCGCGAAGCTCCCGGCGGGCACCAAGCGTGCGATGGTGGTGGTGATGCCGGGGCCGGCGGATGAAAAGCCGCCCTACCGGATGCTCGTCATCGACGACTCGCAGAAAGCCTTTCCCTACGGCGAGTCACGGGTGCTTGGGCTGATCGGGGTGGAGACAGCCATCCAGGCGGGCGAGCACAGGCTGCCCGTCCATCCGGGGAAAATCACCCGCGTGCCGCCTGTCAGGAAGGTCAACGATTTCAACATGGCGCAGACGAATTTCTATTTCCTGCAGGGCGATGCCTGGATGCCCTTCACCGAGCGGCAGTTGCAATATCTCGATGCCAGCCGGCGCCTCTTCATCGTGCATGCCACCCCGGGCGCCACCGCACCCAAGGTGACGACCATTGTGGACACCGCGCGCCCAGGGGCGGCTCAGTGACCAATCCTCCCCATTGGGGCTGCGAGCCATTTCCCCGCCTCCGCAGAGGGAGCCTTCGGGAAATAGCCGGCCTGCCAGGAGTGGTGAATCCGTGATTCGGGAAAACGCGGTTCCTTTCATGCCTTCGCCGGCCCCACCGTCCCGCCCTCGGAGAAGGTGGCGTTATTGAAATGCTTGCGGCGGATGTTCTTGCCATTGGCCACGCCGCTCACCCAGCGCTCGACGTTGCGCACCCAGACGCCGCTGTCGAATTCCATGTGGGCAATGCTCGGGATGCTCCATGCGAAGGCGGGATGAGGGACGCTGCAGACCATTGAGACATCATTTGGCACGCGGATGCCCTCCTGCAGAAAGAACTGCTGGGTGGCCAGGAAAAGCTCCACCCCGTCGGCGATGATCGCCGTCGGCGGGGTGCTGCCGAAGAGCGACTTGAGGCCGCGGTGGAAGCCCTCCGGGTTGTCCTCCCAGTCCGGGAGGTTGTAGGGGCCGACGGCGATCCCCTGCTTCCTCAGTTCTTCAAGAAACGCCCGCTCGAACAGGCCTGGGCCGGGCTTCCTGCGTTCCTCCCGCGTCAGGCAGACGATGCGGCTGTGTCCGAGCGCGGCCAATCTCCGCACCGCCGCCACCACAGCATGCAACATATATGGGCCGGTGCCGGCGATGGGCACATTGGGTTGCCGCCCGAAGAGCGCGAAGGCCGGAACCGATTGCTCCGCGAACCACTCGAGCACCGTCCGCGATCCGGCCACAACGATCCATGCATCGGCCTCCGTGCCTGCCACGAAGCCCGCCACCCGCCCCGCATCCATGCCCAGATCCAGCAGCGATTTCGTGGCAAACCCCGCGCTGTGCCCTGCCTCCTGCAGCCTGTGGCGCAGATCCGAGATGTAGTCGACCTTCGCATCCTGCCGCTCATAAAGCAGGATTTTCACCCGCAGCGCAGGCGCGGAGCCCTGCGGCAGCGCTGTACGGCTGCACCTCCCCGCCCCTTGCGCCAGCAAGAAGCCTTCGCGCTCCAATTGCTTCATGGCCGCATGTACCGTGTTCGCGCTGCATCCCAGACTGGCCGCGAGCCGGTTGATCCCCGGCAGCCGCCCGCCCAAGCCCCCCTGCCGGATCTCCTCCCTGAGATATCCGGCGAGCTGTTCAACGGAGGATAGCGGGCGGAACGGTTTCATGGTCGCAGACCATTATCCATGGAGTAATGGTTGAGGGAAAGAAAATTCTGGACGGGTTTGGATGAGCCGCAACAAATCGAAGTGATAGCAAATGCTAGATTGTCATGCCGCTTTGCGCGGTTCCCTCCATAAGCATTTCAGCCCAAACACAAGAACAGACAACAATACCTAATGAAAATGAAACCATACATCGCGGCCCTAGCGGCTTTCTCGCTGTTTGGTGCCTCGGCCAACGCGGCACTCGTCAGCCAACTAGGCATCCTCGACCTCAATGCCAACGGCGGGATCAACCCGAACACCGGTGTTGCATGGCAGGCCAATGACCAGTATCGCCTCGCTTTCTGGACGATAGGCACCATCACGGCAACCTCGAACGATCCCGCGTTTTACGACAACTTCGCCACCGCCCAGGCCCAACTCAGCACACTCGGCAACGGCAACATCCAGACATCAACAGGCTGGACGGCTTTGGCATGGGTGAACACGGATTTCAACCAGAACCAAGGGCTCGCACTCAGTAGCCCCTTGGTGAGATCCGGAACCAACGATTTCACGGGGGGTGCCGCTGCCGGCGGGGCGGGGGTTCCGGTCTACGCGATGGACGGCATGACTGCGATCGCGCGCAACAACAACGACATTTGGAACAACTGGAGCAACCCCTTTGCGAACAGTCTGAACGGCCAACCGGCGGATTCAACGATTCGCCTCACCAGTGCACAGACAGGGAATGGGCAAACGGTCTATTATTCTCCGTTCCTCGATCAAAACGGAGGCGGGGACACGGGTATCAACCACGGTGTCGACGCCTGGACAGGCGGTTTCAATGGTCATGTCAACGCCCTAGGTGACACCATCGACAATACGACTTCCAGCTACGGCAGCACGAACGCGAACAACCCAGGACGGGTGTATAACCGCTTCACGGGCAACAACACGGATTCGAGGAAAGTCTATGTGCTGTCTCCCCTCCTGACCGTCACAGATGCCATACCCGAGCCTTCCACCGCGCTTCTTGGAGCGCTCGGCATGCTCGCGCTGTTCCGCCGCCGCCGCTGATGCGGAAGTTTGCGAATAGGAACTTAGTCCAACTTCGGGGCGGTCGTCAGGCCGCCCCGTTTTTGTATTGAAAACCATGAATCTGAACCATCCAGCCATCCGCAAGACCCCCGCCCTTTTCCTGGGGGCGCTTTCCCTATTTGCCATGCAGATCCGCGCGGAGCCGCTGAAGGTTTTCATCCTTGCGGGCCAGTCGAACATGCTTGGGCAGGGAAACGTGAGTCCGGCCGGAACGAAGGGGACGCTCGAATACACCGTGGCGAACGAGCCTGCCACCTACGGCTTTGTAGGCACCGGTGCGGGGAACTGGGTGGTGCGCAGCGATGTGCGCATCAAGAACGAGGGTGCCGCCGCCGCCGGTCTCAGCGTCGGCTTCGGCTCCAGCGCCACAACCATCGGCCCGGAGGTGGGCTTCGGGCACAGGATGGGGGATCTTTATGAAAACCGCATCCTCATCGTCAAAGCCTCATGGGGCGGGAAGGATCTGGCGGTGGACTTCCGCCCGCCCAGCTCCGGGGGCACCACCGGCTTCTATTACACCGCGGTGCTCAACGCAGTGAACGATGCCATCGCAAATCTCCCCGCCTACGTCCCCGGATACGATCCTGCCGATGGATACGAGATCGCCGGCTTCGGCTGGCACCAGGGCTGGAACGACAGGGTGGATGCCGGAAAAAGCGCCCAATACCAGGTGAACATGGCGAATTTCATCCGCGACATGCGCACTGCCCTCGGAGTCCCCGGCCTGCCCTTCGTCATCGCCACAAGCGCGATGGATGGGAACGGCCCGGAGACATACTCGCAGGTGGAGCTGGCGCAGCGGGCGATGACCAACCCATACCTGACCAACCCAAACCCGCCGGATCTTTACCCGGATTTTGTAGGCAGCGTTTCGGTGGTCGATTGCCGCAGCACCTATGACGGGATGAAATTCTGGTTCCCCGTGGAGGAATCCCCCATAGATCAGGGCTTCCACTGGAACCGCAACGCAAAGACCTACCTGAACATCGGCCTCGCCATGGCGGATGCGATGTCCTCCCTCGCCCCCGGCCGCTGCCCGTCCCGCCTGCGGGCGGAGGGCGCTCCCGGCGGCATCAATCTCACCTGGCAGAACGGTCTCGATACCCCGTCCAGCGTCCGCATCCTCCGGAATTCGGTGGAAATCGCCGCGGCAGCACCGGCCAGCCCCGCCGCTTTTCTGGATACGACCGCCCTTCCGGGTATCCATGACTATGAGTTCATCTTCACCATGCCCGGCGATCCCTGCGATCCGCTCTCGGTCGCTTTCGATGGCGGCATTGCCAACCTCGCGGCCTTCCGCAGCCCGGGCGGCATCGGCCTGACCTGGGAAAACACCATGCCATACTCCGGCATAGAGCTGCGCCGCAACGGCACGCTGTTGGAGGCCAGCCTCCCCGGCAGCTCCACATCCTACACCGATGCCTCGCCGCCCGCCTCGGGGCTTGTCACATACTCCGTGGTGCCCACCACAGGCACCGCCTCCCGCACCACCACACAGATCAATCTCGCCGGCCCGCCCACCGGCAACGCCCTCGTCTACGAGCCCTTCGATTATGTCATCGGCGGGCTGAACCTGCGCTCGGGCGATTCGGAGGTCGGGCTGGACGGGGCTTGGAATGCAAACAGCCTCACGCCGGTCACTGCCGGCAGCCTCTCATTTGGCGCTCTGCCTGTCGGCGGAGGAAAGCTATCGGCTTTCAGCGCTGCGCAAAACCGCTTTGGCGGTAGCCGCCCCATCCGAGCGTCAGCCCTCGCTGAAAACGGGTTCCTGAACGACGGCGCAACCGTTTGGTTCAGCTTCCTCGCCGGGCTTGAGGAAGGCACCAACAGGACGAACACCCGCCTGGCGGTCGCACTGGCGGCAGGCCCCTTCGGCACGGGCAACGCGGATTTTTTCATCACCGGCGGCACCGGTGTCGGCGTCTCCATCAGCGCCGGCATCCCGCGCGCCGCGTCGTTCCCTGCGGGCAGCGGATCGCCGGTCACCGCCAGCAACAACAGCCCCCAGTCCCAGGTCGGCCAACATGGGCTGATCGTCGGAAAAATCACCTGGGGAGCCACCGCCGGTGCGGCGGACACCATCCAGCTCTACGCACCCGGCACGGATCTCGCCCTCCCCGCAACCCCCATTTCCACCCTATCCACCACGGTGGACCAATCGACCTTCGACACCCTCACCTTCCGCCGCGGGGACAAGCCGATCCTCGATGAGATCCGCTTCGGCGCGAGCTATGATGATGTCATCGGCGCAGGCAACACCCCACCCACCATCTCCGCGATCGTTGACCAGACGATCCCTTCGGGAGGAAGCACCAGCGCACTTGCCTTCACTGTCGGCGGCGGCGAATCCGGCCCGCTCACACTGAGCGCCTCCAGCAGCAACAACACCCTGGTCCCGGGCGGTAACATAAGCCTCGGCGGCAGCGGAGCCAACCGCACCGTCACGGTCACCCCCGTTTCCGGATTCAGCGGCAGCTCCACCATCACCATCACCGCGGACAACGGCACCGCCACCGCCACCCAGTCCTTCATCCTCACTGTCACGGAAAATTTCCTCTCCTGGGCCACCGCCAACAGCGTGTCCGGCGGAGCCAACGACGATTCAAACGGGAACGGCGTGAAAAATCTCATCGAATACGCCCTGGCAGATGGCGCGGCACATGGCCTGCTTGATGGCGACACCCTCACTTTCACCAAACGCAGCGCACCCTTCGGGGCGGATCTCACCTACGCCATCGAGATCTCCTCCGATCTCGGAACCGGCGACGAGTGGACCGTGGCGGAGACCGGTGTCACCCAGGACGCCGCAAGCATCAGCATCACCTTCACCCCGGGCAGCCCGCAGAGACGCTTCGCCCGCCTCAAAGTGCTTCAAAATCCCTGAATTCCCCACCAATCCAACCAACCAGCCACCGTAAGAACCGATGAAAGCCACAGCCCCCGAAAAGTCCTCTTGCGCCCCGTCCATGGATATGCGATGTAAAGCCATTATGAATACCAAACCCACCTTGATTCCGGTTTTCTCCGCCCGCCGGGGCTTCGCGCTGGTCATCACGCTGACCCTTCTGGTGCTCCTGAGCATCCTGGCGCTGGGAATGCTCTCGCTTTCTTCCATCGCCCTGCGCTCCTCATCCCAGGACGATGGCATGGCGCAGGCCAAGGCGAATGCCCGCCTCGCCCTGATGGTCGCCATCGGCGAGCTACAGAAGGAAATGGGGCCGGACATGCGGGTCAGCGGCGAGTCGTCGATCCTCGACACCAATGAATCGACCGAAAGCATCGATGGCGTGGCACAGTCGCGCTGGCTCGGAAGCTACGATTCCTGGGGCACGTGGCTCAACGCCACCTATGCCCGCCCTGGCAGCGGCAGCCCGCTCAACATCCAGGACACCTATTCGAAAGGCCGCACCAACATGTTCCGCCGCTGGCTGCTCTCCCTGCCCCGGGGCATGGAGACGAACCTCGACGTCCCGCGCACGCTCGCCGGGATCGACCCATCGCGGCTCGCCCTGATGGTCGGCGAGGGCTCGCTCGGCACATCGCCCGATGCGGATGAGGTCACCAAAGCCTATCTCGTCGATGTCGGCACCAGGGGCAGGCACGCATGGTGGATCGGCGCCGAGAACCAGCGCGCGAAGGCCACGCTGGCAAAGAACCCCCGCAACCTTGCGGTCACCGACTGGGAATCCTCGCAGGGCGACACCGCCGAGGTTGGCGTGGGAACCCTGGATGGCCTGAAATTCCTCGATGACACACCGCAGCTTTCCGAACGCCTGGTGTCCAGCTCCACCCTTGAGGCCGCCGGTGCCGCCAAGGGCGACGCGCAGCAGCATTTCTTCGATATCACCACGCATGGCAAAGGCGTCATTACAAGTGTCCGCACCGGCCAGCTGAAAATGGATCTGAGCCTGCTTTTCGAAAAACCCAACAGCAACCTGCCCGAGCAATACAGGTTCAACGCAAGCGACATCCGCGAACCTTCGATCCGGCCGATGAGCCCGGAGCTGAGGAACAGGGCGATAATGCCCAACCGGCAGTTCGCCTCATGGACGAACATGCGGCATTTCTACCGCATGTACCGCACCTCCAGCGATGCCACACCCACGGAACAGGGCACCACCGGCTCCCTCGAATGGAAACGGGGCAAACCATCTTCCGCATACGCCGCTTCCAGCTCGGTCAAGATCTCCAACCCCCGCTGGAACGGATCGAACCATTACTGGCGCACACCAATCCTTGCGAAACTGACCCTGGTCTACAGCCTGCTGGCCAGGCCGGCCGCCGGCGGGAAATACGATTGCCTCCAATACTACAGCCCGGTCTTCACCTTCTGGAACCCCTACAACACCCAGCTGACCCTTCCTTCCGGCCAACTGTCATCTCCAGCAAGGCATACCGGATGTGGCCCACCAACTCGAAGTTCTACCTGAACGGTGTCTACAAGACGATGAACGGTTACGGCGAGGCCAAGAACTTCACCGCGGCGCTCACTTCCGGGGGATCCGGTGACATCGTTTTCCAGCCGGGCGAACTGAAGGTTTTCTCCATGAAACAGACCATCGACAGCAATGCGTCCGGCACGCGCATCGACACCGATCTTGTCCCCGGCTTCGACCCGAACGTGGTCGTGGGGGATGAGCGGAGGTGGAGGGTGGGATCAGCCACATCTTTCTCGGCGGCGGAGAGGCCGGGTGCCGCCTATGAGTTTTCCTGCGCCCAATGGGGCGGCGGGGTGAACATGGGGAACACGCCGGGCGCGATGTTCATCGAATCGAGGTTCGCGGGCGGATCGGGTGAATTGCCCCTGACCTACAGCAACGACTGGTTCCAGAGGGCTCCGCATCCCAGCGACCAGACCAACACCGCGATCACCCCGCCCGGTGCCAGCAACCTCGCCACATGGGCATTCGACGGCAACCCCAAGATCGTGGCCTACGCACAGATGGCGATCAAGGGACTCTTCGATTACGATTATCCCAGCATCGGCTGGAAGAAAGACTGGCGCAGCCGGAACTGGATCCAGGCCCCGCCGTTCTACTTCGGTAGCGGGATGTACATGTCTCTGGACGACACGATCGCCCACACCCAGCGTCTGGACTGCCCCTACATCGTGAACTTCGGGCCGACCACCACGTTCGGCATCAGCAAGATCATCGGGCAAATCGGCGACAAGGCGTTCCTCGGGCCGGCGGAACAGGTCACTTCCGCAGCCATGCTGGAGTTGCCCGCCGCACCGATCAGCAGCCTTGCCGGCTTTTCCAGCATGCGCATCAACCCCGGCTGGCTCAGGGCCGACCAACTCAGCCCCAACTTCATCGGCGGTTTCAGCGGGAACGGAAGCAGCGTGGCGAAATGCTCGCTGTATGCCGCCGAGAGCAAGCGTGTCGCCTACCAAAGCGGGGTGACCGGCCCGGGGATCGGGAACTCATTCATGCATCCCATGCTGCCACGCAACGATGTTTACAAGTTCATCGACAATTCCAAGAGCCGGGATGTCATCGACCGCACGAACCCAAGCATCACCGAGGAGGTGGACACGAAGGCCTACTGCGACTACTGGGACCATGTGTTCCTGCTCAATGACACGCTGTGGGACGATTACTTCGTCTCCTCGCTGGCAGACCAGCAGAGGCCGCCGGCGAGCGCGGCGTCCAGCCTGCTGGACAACATACGCAGGCTGGCCTCCGATGAGGATCTTTCCAACAGCCGCTATGTCCGGCACGAGACGGGCAGGTCGCTGGCCCAGATGGAAACAGAGCTTCAGGGTGCGGACGGCTACCTCAAGGCGGCCAGGCACCTGATGGTGGACGGCATGTTCAATGTCAACAGCACCTCGGTGGACGCCTGGTACGCGCTTTTCGCGGGGATCCGCGAGCGCAAGGCGGTTTACCGGGATGCGAACGGCAACCTGAAGGAGATCCAGGTGCCCAGCGGCAAGCGGATCGTTCTCACCCGCTTCAACACGGAGGTTTCCGATCAGGAAATGACCAATGCCACAAGCGGCGTAACCATGCCCGATGGCTCGAAAGGCTGGAGCGGCGTGCGTTTCCTCGATGACGATGAACTCCGCAAACTCGCGGAGGAATGCGTGAAGCAGGTGAAGCTGCGCGGGCCGTTCCTGAATTTTTCCGAATTCATCAACCGCCGCCTTTCCAATGACAAGCTCGGCATCATGGGTGCGCTCCAGAGCGCGATCGACTACGACGACGCCTCGCCGGAGTCCGGCTCGATCAACTACCGATTCAAGAGCGACCCCGCACTGAGGATCACGAAGTCCGACCTCGGTGTCGCCGCGACCGGGGATGTTTCGAAACGCTTCAGCACTCCGGAGGCCGCCGAGGGATCGCGTTTGGCGGGCATTCCCGGATACGTGATCCAGTCGGATCTGCTCAAGCCCATCTCCAACACCCTCTCGGTGCGCGACGACACCTTCCGCATCCGTGCCTACGGGGAGTCGCTCGATGCCAAGGGCAAGGTCGTCGCCCGCGCGTGGTGCGAGGCCATCGTGCAGCGCATGCCCGAGTATTACGATCCCTCGAACCCCGCCGAGACGCCTGTCCGGGAAATGGGCAACGACGGTGCCTTCAAGGATTCCGGCAAGCTCAGCGGGGACAACCTGCGCTTCGGACGCCGGTTCGTGGTTGAAAGTTTCAGATGGCTCAACGAGAAAGAGGTCTGAGCTTTCTTCCCCATCAGCGCCCATGAAAAACTTCGCCATTTGCCTCTCCATCCTGACTTGCACGCTTATCCCATTGCCTGCCCAGCAGGATGAGGGTGAGCCTGCAAAAAAAACCAGGGGCAGGCAGGCATGGTTTGTCTACACCAGCATGCCGGAGGGTCTCGAGAATCCCGTCAGCGTCATGTCAGGCAAGGACATCAGCGAGATTCTCCTGTCCAAGCTTTCCGCCAGCGAGCCGGTGAAGATCCCGGCGGATGGCATCCTCCGCATCGTGCGCAGGATCGAGAACCCGAAAGACCCGGAAAAACCGGCGTATCTCACCCTCGCCCAAGCCAGCGTTCCCGAAACGGTGTCCGCCGCCATGATCATCCTCATGCCGGCCGCGAAGAATGCGGACGGCTTGCTCTTCCAGACGAAAGTCCAGGATCTGGCGGCCATGAAGGGAGGGGACACCATGTTCCTGAACATGACCAAGCTCCAGATTGGCATCGAGCTGGGTAGGGAGAAATTCCTCGTAACTCCGGGACAAGCGAAAATCCATAACCCCCTAGGAGCCAAAAAAACCGTCAGCCTGCCGATCCGCCTGAGCTTTTTCCATCCGGAGCGCAAGGAATGGGACATGATCACCGCCTCCACCGTCGCGCTCTATTCGACCCGACGGGAGCTTTGCATTTTCAATTGGGATTCGCGCTTCAACCGCGTGGATTTCGAGAGCATCACCTTTCCGATGATCGATTAGGGAGGCCATTGCATTCACGAAGCGCGACACGATCCTGAAACCATGAGAGCCCTGACCCGCAGCCTGGCGTTCGCATCCCTCGCCGTCTTCGTGCAGGCGGGGTTTGCGGAAGAAAAAAACAAGACCTGGACGGATCCCGGTCTGGTGGCGCAGGAAGATCCGGATTTCCTGATCCAAGGCGAATACGCAGGTGAGGATTCCGGGGTTCAGGTGGTGGCGCTCGGGGATGGGAAGTTCGATGCCTATGTGCTCGAAGGCGGCCTGCCCGGGCTGGGATGGACGCCGGGAAAAGCACGCTCCGTCCTCAGGGGCAAGCGGGAGGCTGGGGACATCGTCTTCAAGGGCGAGAAGCTATCGGCGGCAATTTCCGAGGGGAAATTCCGTCTGATCGAAGGGGATGGCACGGTGCCCGCATCCCCGCGCATCGAGCGCAAAAGCCCAACGCTCGGAGCGCCTGCCCCGGAGGGGGCGGTGGTGCTTTTCGATGGCAGCTCCGCCGATGCATGGGAGAACGGGAAAATGGAGGACGGGTTTCTGTTGGCCACCGGCTGCACCAGCAAACAGGCCTTCAAAAGCTACAGGCTTCACCTTGAGTTCAGGACGCCCTACAAGCCCTCCGCGCGCGGCCAGGCACGTGGCAACAGCGGGATCTATCACAGCGGCCGCTATGAGACGCAGATCCTGGATTCCTTCGGCCTGGAGGGGAAAGACAACGAATGCGGCGGCATCTACTCGATCTCCAAGCCGCTCCTCAACATGTGCCTGCCGCCGCTCGCATGGCAGACGTATGATGTGGATTTCACCGCCGCGAAGTTCGATGCGGACGGCAAACGGACGGCATGGCCGCGCATCACCGTGAAGCTCAACGGCGTATTGGTCCACGAAGACCTGGAACTGAACAAGGACTTCACCACATCAGCGCCCAGCAGCAAGCCCCTGACCTCACCCGAAGGGCCGATTTTTCTCCAGAACCATGGCAACCCCGTCGTTTTCAGGAACATCTGGGTCGTGCCGGGAGAATGATGTGAGGAACCGCGATTGGGAAAGCGCGTCCGCAAGCGCCCCCGGTGGTCGGGAGGTTTTCCGCCATGCATTTCGCGATCGGAAAAATTGCGGCCCCCATTCAGTCCGGTGCCAGCCCTACCTGGGACTGGAAGTTCTCCAGCTGTGGGTCGTTGGTTGCCTTCATCTGTTGTTGGAGGGCTTTGGTCAGTGAGGCGGCTTTCTCGCTGCTTTCCCCAATCAGGTTTCGAAGGCAATCGGGATCGGTGCGGAGGTCATACAATTCCTGGGGCACACGGTTGTCGTAGAGTTTCACGCGGGCGGCGATGGCTGGATCGGATTTCGCGGCGGCTTTCATGGCCTTGTAGGTGAGGCCGGACATGGATTCGTTCTGGAAATAGGCTTTGCCGTCCGCCCAGCCGTTCCAGATGTAGAGGGATTCGCCGTCGTTGACGGCGCGCATGGGGAACGGCTTTCCGGAATACGGGGCGTTGATGGAGGTGAATGCCTTGTTGCGCTCCGGCTGCGCTTTCCCCTCAAGGATGGGGAGGATGGAGGAGCCGTCTGCGCCGGCGAGGTTTTCCAATCCGGCGGCGGCGAGGAAGGTGGGTGCGATGTCGATGCCGGAGACGAAGTGATCCCCATCGCGGGCACCGGGCTCCGCATGGCCGGGCCAGCGAACGATCCACGGGGTGGCGGTGGAGGCGAGGTAGCAGTTGGTCTTCGCGAAGGGCAGGGGCATGCCGTGGTCGGAGAGGAAAATCACGAGCGTGTTCCCCGTTAGGCCGGCCTTGTCGAGTTCCGCAAGGATGGCGCCGACGACATCGTCGGCGCGGCGGACGGAGGTGAAGTAGTCCGCGAGCTCGGTGCGGATGTCGGGGAGGTCGGGGAGGAAACCGGGGACGACGACCTCGTCCGGGGTGATGCGGCGGGAGGCTTCGGGGACGTCCTTGTAATCGCCCTTGCTGCCGGAGAAGGGACGGTGTGGATCGTGGGCGTTGGCCATGATGAAAAAGGGCTTCCCGGCTTCCTTTGCGGCCCCGATGGCATCGCGCATTGCGGCGGCGTAGGCTTGCGGATCGCGGCCGCTCCTCAGCTCGCGTTCGGTGCGGATGAGGTCGAAGGCGGCGTGGCGGGAGGGCACGACGTGGATTTCCTTTCCGAACAGGGCGTTGTAGTAGCCGCCTTGTTTCAGGGCTTCCGGAAGCGAGGGGACATCGGGCTTGATCCTGTCGAAGCCAAGCGCGCCGCTGCGGTGCGGATAGCGGCCTGTCATCCAGACGGCGCGGCAAGGCATGCAGATGGCGATGTTGACGAAGCCGCGGTCGAAGGCGGTGCCCTCGGCGGCGAGCTTGTCGATGTTCGGGGTGATGCCTTCGATGGTGCAGCCGAAGGCCCCGACCGAATCGCGGTTCATGTCATCTGCGGTGATGAAAAGGATGTTGGGCCGGTCCGCGCTGGCAGGGGCGATCATCAGCAGGGCAAGGAGGGTTCGGATGGTTTTCATGTTCAGTGGGATGCTGCGTCGCTGCGCGGGCGGTAGATGTCGTATTGGATTTCGGTGGCTGAGGCCGACGGCTTTGCCATGTGGCGGTAGCGCCAGGGGTTGTAGCCTTCCTTTTTCAGGTAGCTGATGAGAATGGCTCCGCGCCGTGCCCTCCAGGTCGGCTTCGGGCCGGCCTCGTAGCCGATGACGTATCCGTCCTTGCGGGCGGCGAACATGAGCACGTGGCCGCTTTTGAGGATGATGTCGCCCGGCAGCAGCTCGTCCCATGATACGGGATCGGAGATACCGGGCAGTTCGCGGGTATCATAATGGCGGTCAAGCCCCCAGCAGCGGGAGACGAAGCCGGAGCAGTCGATGCCGACGCTTTCGGAGCTGATGGCGGCGTTGTCGTTGCGAACTTTGTAGGTGTTGGCGATGTCACCCGCCTTTTTCCCCTCGCGCAGGCCTTGGAGGAAGCTTTCCGGGGTGTCGAAACCGCCCCATTTGTAGGCCATGCCCTTGGCCGGGACGCCGGGTTCCCACCAGCCGCGCGAGTCCCCTGTGTGGCTGGCAAGGGTTGTGTCCGGAGTGTGGACGGGGATGCCTGCGGAGTCCTTGCCGTGGCGGATGTGCCATTGCCTCGGCTGCCAATCCAGATCGGCGTATGTGACGGCGATGCGAAGCGCCTCTTCGGGCGTGTGCTTCGGGGCACATGCGGCGAGGGTCATGCAGACGATGCAGAGAGCGGCTTTCATTGGATGCCGCGCATTGCCTTCTGTTCGGCGATCCATTTCCGGTCGGCCTTGGAAAGCCTTGATTCATCGGTCTTGTAGCGCTCGCCACCGGGCTCGATGAGGATGAGGGTGCCGTTGGAGTAGGAGGCGAGTTTCGCGAAAACCTTGTTGCCCCTGTGACCCTCCCACTCGCGGTAGCCTTTTTTCTCAAGACCTTTCCGCCAGTCAGCGTAGGCGGCCTGCGAGGATGCGACGCCCTGTTTGATGAGACCCCAGTAGAAATCGGCGTCGCCGCGTTTGTAGCCGCGGTAGCGGGTGATGACCTCGCCGCTGGGATTGAGCATCAGTACGGAAGGGTGGCCGAGGATGCGGTAGCGTTTTTTCAGGCGCTTGACGTAGTTGCGCAGGTCGGTCTGGCGGGTGATCTTCTCGTCTAGGGAGAGTTCGGGATCGTTGACGGTGACGTTTGCATCGATACGCAGGCGGACGAGGTTTTCCCCGGCCCATTTGCCGAAATCCGGGGTGGCGAAGAGCTCGGCGGCGAGGGCTTTGCACATGGGGCTGCGGGCGGAATCGGTGAACCAGATCAGGATTGGCTTGCCCTCGCGGGCGGCGGTCTGGCGGGCGATGGTCTCGCTTTCCTCCCACGGCCCCTTCTTGGGTGCGGACATGAGGTTTTCCAGGCCCGGGATGCCGGCATCGGGGTTGTCGGGATCCGTGAAGGATATGTCCTCCTGGGGGGTGAAAGCGATGGACGCGGGGGTTTGGTTGCCGCCGGCTGGCCACGGGGAACCGGCATCCGTGGTCATGGGCGGGCCGACACCGGGAGGCGGGAGGGATTCCTTGATGTTGATGCCCTTGTCCGCGCAAGACGGGAAGGCCAGTGCGGCTGCAAGGCTGAGGGCGTGCTTCCCGGAAAGGCGCATGGGACTATTTTTTCAGACGGACGGGGGTTCCGCAAGAGGAACAGCGGAACCAGCTGAAGAGCAAAAGATGGATGCAAAGAGGGACGACGTAGCCGATGCCCTTGAAGTGGTGGGCTTTGACGTGCTTGAGGGCGGCCTTGTGCACGAAGAGCTTCTGGGTGCAGATGCGGCATTTTCCGGAAACGCCCCAGAACAGGTAGCCCAGGCCTGTGATGGGCAAGGCGATGGGAAAGGCGAGGAACCACTCGGGTATCGCCGGGAAGGTTTCCGGCATCTCGCGCGAGAGCAGGAGGAGCAGGGCTGCGATGACGGCGAGCGGCAGGTTCACGAGCAGGAGGAGGCTGAAAAACGCACCGGTGCGCAGGCTCCACGGGTGTGTGTGGAGGACTCCCCGGACGTAGCTGCGAGATTCGGGGTCCTTCCCGCGGTTGGTCTGCTCGCGCGGTGCGCGGATCAGGGACACCCTATCCTCCTCGTGGCCTTGCTTGGACTTCGGGATGCGCTTTTCGCCGGTTGTGGGAAGCCCCATCGGCTTTGCGGATGAGGCCTCGAAGTGGCGGCGGGCGGTGGTTTTCTCTATCGTTTCCATGTTCCCGGAGGAGCGGCGGGAGGGGACTTCCGTCCTCTGTGCGGCGGGATCATCCACGCGGACATCGAGGTCGCCTGAATAGCGGTTGAGCAGCAGCCCGGCGGGGATATCGGAAACGGCAAGGCCTTTCTCCATCATGATCCTGCCAGCCAGCGGGATCGCGTATGGCGAGCGTGAGAGCATTTCGGCAACCTCGCCGTTCGCCTCGTAATTGACAGGCACGGGCGAGGCGGATGTCTCACCCCCGGGCTCATCCACGGCGGCCGGCGGCGGTGCGCCGACAAGATCGGCGGCACCGGCGATCCATTTCTCTACGGTGGCGATCCCGGGCGGGCGCTTGCTTATCCCCAGGCTCTCGTTGGTGCGCCTGAGTTCTTCGACAAGATCCCCGGCATCCTGCGCGGCAAGGCTTTCGGCATGCTGGATCCCTGCGGCGGCAAGGAGTTGCAGTGAGGCTTCGCCGATCCCTTTGATTTCGTTGAGTGAGGCCATGGGCTTACTTTAGATCTTCGAGCATTTGCTGCAACTGGGCGAGCTTGGCTTTCCAGTCCCCGAGCCGCTGTTTTTCCTGCTCCACCACTTCAGGCGGGGCACGGTCCACGAAGGATGCGTTGCCGAGCTTGCCTTCGGCTTTCTTCACCTCGATGTGGATCTTCTCAATCTCCTTGGTGATGCGAGTGCGCTCTGCCTCGACATCGATCAGGCCTTCCATGGGCATGTAGGCCTCGCCGGAAGGGGTGACGGCGGCGGGGGTGCCTTTCGGGGCTTCGTAGGAATCATCCACTAGGATCTCCGTAGCGCCGGCGAGCAGGGCGAGGACGTTGAGTTCGGCGGAAAGCCATGGGGCGGCGCCTTTCATGATGAAGCGGACGTCCTTGCGGGAGCCGAGGTTGTATTCCGCCTTGAGGTTGCGCAGGCGGCCTGCGGTCTCGTAGATCGCGGTCGCATGTTTGTCGGCCGCGGAAATTTCTGCGGCGGAAAGCTCCGCGAGCAGTGCCTTTTCCGGGAGGATTTTCTGCATCAGGAACTCGCCTTGGGAAACGTAGTCCATGCGCTCGGAAAGCTCCTCGGTGACGTGAGGCATGTAGGGATGCAGCAGCTGGAGGTATCGGCTCATCGCGGCATCGAAAGTGCCGAGCGCGGCGGCGCGGGCTTCCGGGGTGGCGGATTCGCGGAGGTCGGCTTTCACCGCCTCCAGCCATTTGTCGCAGAAGTCGTTCCAGAGGAATTCGTAGAGGCGCTGGGCGATCTCGCCGAAACGGTATTCACCGTAAATGCCATCGAGATCCGCCTGGAGCTGGTCAAGCTTCGCCATGACCTGGATGTGATAGACCGGCAGGCCTTTCACGGATGGGAGCGGGGCGAACTCATTGCCGTCCATCTGGCGGAAGCGGCAGGCGTTGTAGAGCTTGTTGGCGAAGTTCCGGCCTTCCTCGACGGAGCTTTCGTCGAAACGGACATCGGCACCCACGGGCGCGATGCGCATCAGGCCGAAGCGCAGGCCGTCGGCTCCGAACTTGTCCATCAGGTCGATGGGATCGGGCGAGTTGCCGAGGGACTTGCTCATCTTGCGGCCTTTGAGGTCGCGGATGATGGAGGTGAAATAGACGTTCCTGAACGGGAGGCCGTCGGCGAAGCGGTAGCCGGCCATGATCATCCGCGCGACCCAGAAGAAGATGATGTCGGGGCCGGTGACGAGATCGGTGGTGGGGTAGAATTTTTTCAGTGTCTGCGAGTTTTCACCTACGTCAGACATCGTAGCAAACGGCCACAGCCACGAGGAGAACCAGGTGTCCATCACGTCCTCATCGCGTTCCCAATCGCCTTCTGTCGGCGGCTCGACGCCGACGTAGATGTCCCCGGCTTCGGCGTCCTTGGTTTCGAGTGACTCGGCGTTCTTGAGGTCGGTGAGCTTGTCCTTGCGATACCACACGGGGATCTGGTGCCCCCACCAGAGCTGGCGGCTGATGCACCAGTCCTGGAGGTTTTCCATCCAGTGGGCGTAGGTTTTCGCCCAGCGTCCGGGGCGGAAAGCGATTTCCCCGGAGGCAACGGCCTCGGTGGACTCCTTGATTTTCGGGTAGCGTAGGAACCACTGCATGGAGATGCGCGGCTCGATGGGCACGTCGGCGCGCTCGGAATAGCCGACGTTGTTCTCGTATTCCTCGACACCGAGGAGCAGGCCCATTTCCTCGAGCTTTGCGGCGGCCTTGCGACGGGCGACAAAGCGGTCTAGCCCGTCGAACTCCGGCATGGAGGGCATGTTCATCGTGCCGTCGGGATGGAGGACGTCGATGATCTCCAGCCCGTGCTTGAGGCCGATCTCGAAGTCCACCTTGTCGTGGGCCGGGGTGATTTTCAGCGCGCCGGTGCCGAACTCCAGATCCACCGCGTCGTCGCCGATGATGGGGATGAGCGCTTCCGGGAAGGGTCGTTTCACCATTTTCCCGATCCATTTGGCATACTTTGGGTGCTTCGGGTGGACGGCGATCGCAACATCTCCCATCAGCGTTTCCGGACGGGTGGTGGAGATGTGGATGAACTCGCCGGGGCTGTCGGCGAGCTCGTATTTCATGGTGAAAAGCTTGGAGCGCGAGGGCTTCATGATCACCTCCTCGTCGGATAGGGCGGTGAGGGAAACCGGGCACCAGTTGACCATCCGCTTGCCGCGGTAGATGAGGCCTTCGTTGAAAAGGTCGACGAACACCTGGCTGACCCAGCGGGTGTATTGCGGATCCATGGTGAAGCGCTCGCGCGACCAATCGCAGGAGCAGCCGAGGCGCTTGAGCTGCCTGATGATGATGTCGCCGTGCTTGTCCTTGAAATCCCAGACACGCTTGAGGAACTCGTCGCGGCCGAGGTCGCGGCGGGTCTTGCCCTCGCTTTCGCGCAGCTCGCGCTCGACCTTCGCCTGGGTGGCGATGCCTGCGTGGTCGGTGCCGGGGAGCCAGAGGACTTCCTTGCCTTTCTGCCGCGCACGGCGGGCGAGGATGTCCTGGATCGAGTTGTTGAGCACGTGGCCGAGGTGGAGGATGCCGGTGACGTTGGGCGGTGGGATGACGATGGCGTAGGCTTCCTTTTCGGAATGTTCATCGGCGCGGAAACACCCCGCCTCTTGCCATGCGGCATACCATTTTTCCTCCACGGCCTGCGGCTCGTAGGCTTTCGCTAACTCGGACATCGGGCGCGGATGTTCGGGGAGGGGCATTCCTTTGTCCAGCATGGAGCAAGGCGAAAGCCTTATCCGAAGGATGCGGGTGGAGGGGAAAAGCGAGACAGCCCCGGGAAGCCGGCCTAGGCAAGCAGGTCTTTCACCACATGCCCGTGGACATCGGTGAGGCGGAAATGGCGACCCTGGAACTTGTAGGTGAGGCGGGTGTGGTCGATGCCGAGCTGGTGGAGCATGGTGGCGTGGAAATCGTGCACGTGGACGGCGCCGGGGGTATCGCCGTCTTTCGATGGGTTGTCGATCCTGTTGCCGTCCGGACCGAGGATGTTGTAGCCGTAATCGTCGGTTGTGCCATAGGTGGTGCCGGCTTTCACGCCGCCGCCGGCCATCCATGCGGTGAAGCAGCGGGGGTGGTGATCGCGGCCGTAGTTGGTCTTGGTGAGCGTGCCCTGCGAATAGGCGGTTCGGCCGAACTCACCGCCCCAGACGACGAGGGTGTCCTCAAGCATGCCCCGGCGTTTCAGGTCTGTGATGAGGGCGGCGCAGCCCTGGTCGGTTTCCTTGCACTGGTTGCGGATGGCGGAGGGAAGGTTTCCGTGCTGATCCCAGCCGGGGTGGTAGAGCTGGATGAAACGGACGCCGCGCTCCGCGAGGCGGCGGGCGAGCAGGCAGTTCGCCGCAAAGGTGCCGGGCTTCTGGGAGTCCGGGCCGTAGAGATCCTTGGTTTCCTGGGTTTCGTCTGTGGTATCCGTGACCTCCGGGACGCTGGTCTGCATCCGGTAGGCCATTTCGTATTGGGAAATGCGGGTCTCGATCTCGGGGTCGAGCTCGTTGTGGAAGTCGATCCTGTTGAGTGCTGAGACCTTGTCCAGGAGGGCGCGGCGGCCGGACTGGCAGACGCCGTCGGGGTTTGTGAGGTAGAAAACCGCATCCTTTCCGGAGGAGAAACGCACGCCCTGGTAGCGGGAGTCCAGGAATCCTGTGCCCCAGAGGCGGGCATAGAGCGGCTGGTCGGTGGGTTTTTTCGTGGTGAGGACGACGAAGCCGGGGAGGTTCTCGTTGTCGGTGCCGAGGCCGTAGGTGACCCACGAGCCCAGCGAGGGGCGCCCGGCGATCTGGGAGCCGGTCTGGAAAAAGGTCATCGCCGGGTCGTGGTTGATCGCCTCGGTCCAGAGGGATTTCACGAAACAGAGGTCATCCACCACCTTGGCGGTGTGGGGCAGCAGCTCGCTGACCCATGCCCCGGATTTCCCGTGTTGGGCGAACTTGAACTGCGACCCGGCAAGCGGCAGGGAGGCCTGGTTGCCCGACATGCCGGTGAGGCGCTGGCCGTTTCGGACGTGATCCGGGAGTTGCTCGCCGTTGAGCTCGTTGAGCTTCGGCTTGTAATCGAAGAGATCCATGTGGGAGGGCCCCCCTGACATGAAAAGATAGATGACGCGCTTGGCCTTGGGCGCGTGGTCGGCGATCATTTTTTCGCCGACGGCTGCGGAGGACGCCGCGCGCAGGTTTTCCGGCAGCAGGGATGCGAGCGCTGCCCCGCCGATCCCGGTGGAGAGCTTCGAGAGGAAATGGCGGCGTGTTACTTCAAGCATGGGCAAGGGAGTTTGCGGCGCCGGGCTTGAGGCGCTTCCGGCGGTTGTGGTGGCAGGATCTGGCTATACACCTGATACGCATCGGATTCCAACGAGTTATCCATGTTTTCTCAGTCCTTCCGGATGCGCCCGAGTCCGCGCTTTCCGGGCCGCCGCCGGTTTCGGATTTTACAAACTCTTAACAAATCCGGGCGAAACCGGGGGTAGGGCGCGGAGTTTCATACATGGAAGCGGATCGGCAGATGCCAACCGCGAACCAACCAAGAAAACGAACACCATGAAAACATACCTACACATCATCGGGGCGATGGCCATCGCCACTTCACTGACATGCGCCCAGGATGGCCCGAAAGGCCCCAAGAAGCCCGGCAAGGGGCGTCCGAACCCTGAGGCGATCTTCAAGAAACTGGATGCCGACGGCAGCGGAGCGGTGAGCCTCGACGAGTTCAAGGCCGGCCCGCGTGGGAAGGAGAATCCCGAAAAGGCCGAAGAGATCTTCAAGAAGATCGACAAGGACGGGAATGGCGAGCTGAGCCTCGAGGAGTTCAAGAGCCACCGTCCGCCGCACAAAGGAGGCCCCGGCAAGCGTGGCGGCGACGGCCTGCCCCCTGCCGAGTAAGCAAACCATAGCCCTGCCCCACGGCCTTGGTGGTCGTGGGGCTGTTTTTAGCCACCGACGATCTCCTTGACCTTGCCAGCGATGGCTTCCGCCCAGATGTCATAGCCATTCGGGGCGAGGTGGAGAAAGTCACCCATGTTATCTTTGCTGATCATCCCATCGGCATCCAGATACTTGTCCCAGATATCGACATACTCGACATTCCCACCCGCGAGATTCGAAATCAGGTCGTTCACGGCCTTGCGCTTGTCGCGGCCTGGATTGGGTTTTTCGCCGGTAGGCAGGAGACTCATGAGAAGGATCCTGGATTCCGGATGCTTGGACTTGATCAAATCGAGCACCGCCTTGACCCCCGCCGCGGCGTTTGCCGGGTCGGCGTCCCTGGCCCACATGTTGTTGGTTCCGATCATGACGACAAAAAGCTTCGCCTTGTAGCCATCAAGGTCGCCGTTCTGGAGACGCCACAGCACGTGCTGCGTTTGGTCGCCGCCAATGCCCATGTTGACCGCGCGGTAGGATCCCCAGTGACCCTTCCAGTTTTCACTGTCCCTCCAGCGCGCCGTGATCGAGTCGCCTACGAAGGCCACGTCGATCTTGCCATCCATCTTCTTGATGTCGTTGTCGATCCTCGTGCAGTTCCCATTCCACCAGGCTTCCCCATTGGTCTTTGCGGCAACGGGGGTGGTGCTTTCCAATTCCTGTGCAAAGGCAGGGAATCCGGCCAGGGTGGCAAGCACGAGGATAAGGGGACGTATGTGGTTTGGTTTCATGGTTTGTTTGATCTGATGTGACGAAACAACAGCAAAACCGAAGCCCGGTCAATACGGGGTGACCGCCCGGACACCGAAAGGTTGAGCGCGCGGCGTCCGTTGCCCGAGCAACAGGATTGGCAGATCACGCCACAATTTCACTCACCACCCGTCCATGCACATCAGTCAGGCGGAAGTCACGCCCGGCGTGGCGGTAGGTGAGCTTTTCGTGATCGAGGCCTAACAGGTGGAGGATGGTGGCGTGCCAGTCGTGGATGCTGACTTTTCCGTCCACGGCTTCGTAGCCGTAATCGTCGGTGACGCCGTAGCGCGCGCCGGCTTTCACGCCGCAGCCCGCCATCCACATGGTGAAGGCGCCGACGTTGTGGTCGCGGCCGTCCTGGCCTTCGGCGTGCGGGGTGCGGCCGAACTCCCCGCCCCAGATGACGAGCGTGTCCTGGAGCAGGCCGCGCGATTTCAGGTCGGTGAGCAAGCCGCGCAGGGGAAGATCGACCGAGGCGCAGCTTGCGGGCAGCGCTTCGCCGAGGTTGAAGTGGTGATCCCAGTCGCCGTGGTTGATTTCCACGAAACGCACGCCGGACTCGACCATGCGGCGGGCGAGCAGGCACTTGCGGCCGAAGTCGTCGGTGACAGGATTGCCGATCCCGTAGAGGCGGCGGGTGGCTTCCGTTTCCTTTTCAATATCCATGACGCCGGGCATCTCGCTCTGCATGCGGTAGCCGAGCTCGAAGGATTCGATGAGCCCTTCGACCTGCGGATCGTGTTTTTCGCGGGTGAGCTTGGACTGGTTGAGCGCTTGGACGAGGTCGAGTTCCGCGCGTTGCGAATCCGGTGTGAGGCTCGATTTTAAATTGGCCACTTCGGCGCTGGAGATGGGGCGTTTCTCGACACCGATGCGGGTGCCTTGGTATTTCGCGGGAAGGAAAGCGCTGCCGTAGTTCTGCGCACCGCCGAGGCCGCTGGGCGGGGCGAGGGTGATGAAACCCGGAAGGTTTTCGTTGCCCGAACCCAGCCCGTAGTGCGTCCATGCACCCATCGAAGGCCGCACGAACTGCGAGCTGCCGGTGTGCATGCGCAGGTAGGCCTGGGGATGCGCCGGGACTTCCGTTTGCATGCCGTGGAGGAAACAGAGATCATCCGCGCAGGCGGCGAGTTCGGGAAAAAGTTCGGACATCCAGTGGCCGCTCTGGCCGTGCTGCGAAAATTTCCAGCGCGAGCCTAACAGCTGCGTGCCGGGGCGGGATCCGGGCTTGCCGGAGTCGGCGTTGAGCTTGGGCTTGTAGTCGAAGGTATCCACATGCGAAGGCGCTCCGCGCATGCAGAGGAAGATCACGCGTTTCGGCGATTTCGCTGCGGTCTCGGAGGCCAGGGCGGAGAGGCCCATCCAGCCGAAGCCGAGCGAGCTGGTTTGTAGGAAATGTCTGCGGTTCATGGTGTTTTTTTGGTTCAGTTGATGAAAAGGAAATCGGCGCTGCCGAACAGGGCGCGGCAGATGCCCGTCCATGCGTTCAGGTCGTCGCCGGTGATCTTGCGGGCGGCAGCCAGCTCTTCGGGCAGGGCTTTGCGTCCGTAGGCCAGGCGGCAGGCGAGGTCGAAACGCCGCTCGAAGCCGTCCACCTGCATCACGCACTCCGCCATCGCGGTGGCCATTTCCGCGACGAACTCGTCGTTCATGAGGTAAAGCGCCTGTGGCGGCACGATCGTGGTGTCACGCGCGCCGCGGACGATGCTCGGATCGCTGAAGTCGAACACGGCCAGCGACTCCACCTGCACGGTGCGCGCGATGGGCAGGTAGATGCTTCGCTGGTGGCTGGTGGCCGTTTCAATCTGGCTTTCCTTGAGCACCTGGAAACGGTCGCCGCCGATGGGGCCGTCGCCCGCCACTGCGATCATCGATCCGGTCGGTGCTTTGGTTTCGAGCTTGCCGCTGGCGGCGAGCATAGCGTCGCGGATGGTTTCCGCGTCGAGCCGCCGGGCGTTCATCCGCCAGAGCAATTTGTTGTCGGGATCGACGAGGTGGTTCTTTTCGTCATACATCGTATCGAGCTGATAGACGCTGCTGCTGACGATGCGCTTGATGAGTTTCTTGATGCTCCAGCCATCGGCGATGAACTGCTGCGCGAGGTAGTCGAGCAGTTCGGGATGGGATGGAGCGATGCCGCTGGCACCGAAATTATCCACCGTCTCCACCAGCCCGCGCCCGAAGAGCCAATACCAGACGCGGTTCACGGTCACGCGGGCGGTCAGGGTGTTTTCAGGCGAGGCAATCCACTCCGCGAGTTCAAGCCGCCCGCTGCTGCCCGCAGGAATCTCAAGCGCATGACCGCGGGCGAGGATTTCCGGAACACCACGGGGAACCTTTTCGCCTTCGTTGTCGATGCTGCCGCGCACGAAAAGCGGGCTATCTCCGACGGTCAGGAAACCGCTGTCCGCGCGCTTGCTGGCGTTCGGCCCACCTCTCCTGGCAGCGCTGTGGTCGGCGGGAGGGGCGGTGGTGGGCTTGTCGAGGACTCCGATGATCTTCGGTTTCACGCTGCCATCCGGATGGAAGGCGCTGAGCTCCAGCTCGATCCGCTTCGCCTGTGTGATGATGCGCACCACGTCGAAGCCGGTCATTTCCCCGCCTCCTCCGGACGACTGGCCGCCGGGTCTGCGCGAGGCGAGCGCGGCGTCGCGCTGTTTGATGAGATCATCGAGCTGGGCTTTTTTGCGCTGCCATTCCTCGGGATCCATGCTGCGCTCGACGGTGGGCAGTTCGTAGGATGCAGGCGCGTCGATGAGGTTGGAGGCGTTGCGTTCACGCACGCCGCCGGCAGTGCCGTAGCGTGTGTCGGTGCTGAGGAAAATGCCGGCGATGGAGGTGTAGTCGCTCTGGGTGATGGGGTCGAACTTGTGGTCGTGGCAGCGGGCACAGGAAATGGTCGTGCCCATGAAAGCCTGCGACACCGTGTCGATCTGTTCGTCCGCCACATCGACCGCGAACTGTCTCGGATCCGTGCCGTTGAGGGATTTCTGGCCGATGGCAAGGAAACCGGTGGCGATCTGGTGCTCCGCGCGCTCGGGATCGCTGGCAGTGGGCAGCAGGTCGCCGGCGAGTTGCTCGCGGATGAACTCGTCGAAGGGCTTGTCCTCATGAAAGGAGTCGATCACGTAGTCGCGGTAGCGCCATGCCTCGGGCAAGGTCACGTTCATATCGCCGCCGGTGGTTTCGGCATAGCGTGCGACATCGAGCCAATGCCTGCCCCAGCGCTCGGCGAACTCGCGGCTTTCTAACAGGCGATCCACAAGGTTTTCAGCTGACGCATCCGGCGCCGGAGGGAGTCCTGTTAGATCGAGATACAGGCGCCGGACGAGGGTCGCATTGTCGGCGCGCCCGACCGGCTCCAGGCCTTTCTCCTCAAGCTCCGCGAGGATGAAGCGGTCGATGTCGGTCTTCGCCCAGGTTTGGTTCTTCACCTCCGGCACCTCGGGCTTGGTCATCGGCTGATACGCCCACCAGTCCTTCGCGGACATGCCGTCGTATTGCTTCGGCGCGGCCTTGCCGTCGCGCGGATCCTCGGCTCCGGATTTCACCCATGCCTCGATGTCGGCGATGATGGCGTCGGGCAGCTTGCCGCCCTTTTTCTCCGGAGGCATGCCGGTGTCCTCGTCATGCCATCGGATGGCCTCGATGAGCAGGCTGTTTTCCAGATCACCCGGCACCACCGCCGGCCCGGTGTCGCCGCCGGTGCGGATGCCCTCGCGCGTGTCGAGCTGCAGGCCGCCCTTCGATTTCCCGGCCTCCGCCGAGTGGCATTCGTAGCAGTTCTCCACCAGCACGGGGCGGATCTTCGTTTCGAAAAAATCATCCCCGGCGGCGCTGAGCGCGGTCGCGAGAATGGTGGCGGGGATCAATGGGGGTTTCATATACAAGATGAAACCCCGGTGAGATGAACGGAAGGGAGCGGTTCGGATAAATTCCCGTTTATTTTTACGGGCGGAGGGTTCGAATCAGACAGAGGGCAACCTATGGAGAAGTTGTGTTTTTGATCAGCGGATCGCTAAGTTACCGGGAAATCGTTTACCTGGAAATCCGGAATCGATTCCGAAATTTCCATGTGAATCTCTCGATTTGCGCGTCTTTGCAGGCTCCGGGCTCATTGGAGCGCGCCGGTATTGAGGTTGATCGTGCATGGATCCCCGCCTTCCCTCGCTGCCATTTCATGTGATCTTGTTCTGCTTCCCGTTTCGGTTCCCAGGACTACTGCTTATCGGCTGCCAAACGCTCTACGAGAGTGATCCGCTTCTGGACATGCGCTTCCCATTCCACGATGGCATCGTTGCCGGTGATATCGTGCGACTTGAACCACATCACGGTATCCGGCCCCACGCCAACGACGAACTCGTTCGGCGCTTTGGCGCTCCTGTCGCGCAAGGCAACCAGGCCTTCATAGCCAGTGTAGGGCGTGTCGACTGGCAGGATCTGTTGAAAGTTCTTCCCCGCTATCATCTCGAAATCATTCTTTTGTAGGGCTTGGACAAGCACTTCGGAGGCAACCGCCATTTCAACGGAGCCCAGACCAGACCCTTTGCTCTCTGCCGGGCGAGCATGAGGGTTGCACCCAAGGAGACTTCCAAACGCCAAGACGGCAACCATCGCGACGGTGGTTAGGTTCTTCATTTTTGTGGCAAGTTAGGTTTGCTAGGTTTCAGTGCCCATTTTCAGCAGGATTCCCCTGTTTGTCTACTTCAACGCAAGCAGCCGTTTTGAGATCAATGACCTGGGTCTTGCGGCCTTCCACCTGAATGGTCAGCAGGTTCCCCTTGATCGTGGCGTCGTCCCGCCAGAGGCGCCAGAAGTCCCCGATCGGGCCGATCTCGTCCTCGCCGGGTTTGCGCGGGGTGGAAAGCTGTCGATAGGTGAAGATTCGCCGCGCGCCATCGCGCCCGTAGATCACCACCGCGGGTTCGTCCAGTTCGTCGGCCTTGCACCAAGCCCAGTGCACGACGACCGCCGCCTCGCCGTCGTCGCTGACAAAGAAGCTGTGGTTCGATATGTCATGGTGGAACTTCCATAGCTTCAGGAAGCGGAAATCCCCTGTCACCTCGTGCCCGCCGTCCTCGGCGTTCACGTGGAGCTTGAACTTCCCGTTGGTCGATTCCACATCGTGGCTCTTCGGCGGTGCAAACTTCGTAGCCAGCGCGTTTCCCGTCAGGGCGATCATGGTCATCAAAAGGAGCGCTTTCATGGTTGTTTTTCAGAAGGAAAACTCACTTTCCGACCGGATTCTTTCCGGCACTTCCCTTGCAGTCGACCCCATGGGTTGGAGGGTGGTTCACCTTGTGGTGTTCGTCGGGTCCGAGGCCGCAATGTGGGTTGCCACAACGCTTGTAAGCGAGGCCGCAAACCGGGCATTTGAATACAAGGGACTTTGCATCCGGCTTGGCTACGCCTTTCGCATTTTCCGGTTCGGGAGTGGAGGCGGTTTCTTCGCCCGTGGCCGGCAGAACTTCGCCCAACGCACCGGGTTTCTCTTCGGGAACTCCCCCGGCCAGCTGGATCATGCGCCAGGCATCCAGGGAAAATCCCTGCGGGCCGTCGCCCAGCCCAAACATTTGCGACTTATCGATTTCCTTGTCCTCCTCGGGAAACAGGATCCATACGTAGCAGTTCTCAATGTTCTCCCTGGGTATGGCGAAAAGGAGCTTCGTCGGGTCGGTCTGTCCCTTGCGGTGTTCGGCTCGGCACAGTGAGGCGGCCTTGAAATCCTTGGTGCCGGAATAAAGCGTCATTTCCACGTGGCGGTCTTCACCCATTTTCTTCCAATCGTAGGAAATCTCCACCCACCTCACGGCGGGGAAGTCCCGGCCCTCGTCGTTTGCCCAGGGCTTGATCGTGATCCCGGCTTCCTGGAGCTGGTCTGTGCTCCAGCCGTTGACGTCCGCGATCCCGCTGTAGGCGGAAACGGGCAGGATTCCTGAGAATGTCATCAGGAGTGTGGTTGTGATTGCCAAATGTTTCATGGTGAATGATGTGGGATGGGGCGAGGAAAAGTCGCTCCGTATCTGTCATGACACGCGAGCGATCGGTTCCTTAGAATATTTCGCGCTGAAGTAGCTGGGAGCCTAATTATATATGGCGTTGCCATCCAGTATCTTGTAGCCGTCTCGCTGGAACTGAGGAAATTTTCAACGCCTAGACCCATGGACGAAGCACCCAGACGTATCCGAAAGACCGGCGGCTACCGCAACCTGCGGAGCTTTCAAATCACGACTCTCATCTATGATGGCACGGTTGCGTTTTGTAGGAACTTCGTGGATTTCAAAAGCCGCACCAGCGACCAAATGGTGCAGGCCGCGCGCAGCGGACGCCAGAACATCGCGGAGGGGAACCGCGCCGGCGCCGTAAGCAGCCACTCCGAACTGCTTCTCACGAACGTAGCAAGAGCCAGCCAGGAAGAGCTCCTGCTGGATTTCCAGGATTACCTCCGGCAGAACGATCTGCCGCTCTGGGGGAAGGATAGTCCGGAGGCGGATGCCGTGCGGAGGCTGGGGAGGAGAGATCGGTCGGATCCGTCCGATCGGTCGGATCTCTTGGACAGCTCTGAAGACGCCGGAGACCGTGCCCGCTACCAGCTCTACCGGCCGTGGCTGGAAAACAAGGACCCCACCGTGATCGCGAATACGCTGATCTGCCTGATTCACCAGGCGAATTTTCTGCTGGATCAGCAGCTTCTCGCCATGGAGCAGAGTTTCATCTCGGAGGGTGGCTACAAGGAACAGCTCGCCAGCGCCCGCATCGCGGAGCGCAACAAACCCGACGACTCCTCCCCGAAGTGCGAGGACTGCGGCAAGCCGATGTCTCTGCGCACCGCCCGCCAAGGGAAAAACGAAGGCTCCCAATTCTGGGGATGTTCGGGTTACCCGGAGTGTAAGAGAACCATGCCTGTTTGAAGAGATCCGTCTGATCGGACGCATCCGACCGATCTCCTCAGGGCGTATCGATGACATCATAAGCATCCACACTATCCCTCCGCACTCGGTGGAAGCTGCGGTTGGGGCTGGCGGCGGGAATGGTGCGCTGGGTCTGGAAGGCGGAGCCATCTGCAGGCACCTGCGGTATGGTCGTCCAGTCAGTGAGATCCACGCTTGTTTCCACGACATAATTCCCGCCCTCGGCGCTGTCCCAGCGGATCGTCACGTTGCCGCCGGATGGTTCGATGCGGTCGATCTCAAGCTGCGCATCCGCACCGCCTTGGTAGGTGGTGACGTTGGGCTCCTCGAGTGCATTGAAGCCAATAGTGCTGGCTGCGGCGAAGTTGCCACCCTGCTTCACGCCATGGTATTGGCGGCCGATGATGTAGGGGTAGGCAGGCTGGAACGAGGAGTCGATGGTGACGAAGTAGGCGTAGGTTCCTTCGGGAAACTCGGGCGTGATGCACCAGCGGCCGTTGCACTCGTCGAGGTCGAAATCCGTGCCCTGGGTGTAGCCCCGGTCGCCGAGGTAGTCATAGTCCTGAAGATACCAGCCGATGGGAAACGCGGCGCTCACCGCAGGGCCGGTGGCGGCATCTGCGACGGGGCTGATGCCGTGGCCGGAGCGGATCGCCCATGCGGGCAGGGTGGTGCGGCCTGCGGTGTTGAGGTTCGTGGTGCCGAAATTCCCGTCTCGCGGCACGTAGCCGCTGACGATGCGGCGCACGGCGCTGTTAGGGTCGGTGGAAATGCCGTATCCGTAGGGGCCGTAGATCGGGTAGCCGTCGAAGCTCCAGCCGAGGATAGGGCTGTGCGCGGGAGCTCCGGAGGCCTCGGTGTAGGTGTGGGTGGCGGGGTTGTACTCCATGTGGTCTCCCATTTCGTAACGCAGTGCGAAGGGGCTGATGTGGTGATGGCTTTCCCCGGTGAAGGGCTGGTGCGCGCCTGCGGGATCGAAGGTGAGGCCTTCGGCGAGGCGGGCGTTTCGCGTCCAGTATTCGGTGCCGCGCGCGTTGTCGTCGATGTCGCTACTACCATTCCAGTAGAACGCGTCGAGCTGGTTGTGGATGATGGCGGTGTTCACCCAGATGGCGATGGGGCCGAAGTTTGTGTTGGTGCGGGTGGCGGCCGGGACGGGCAGGCGTGGGATGCGGGCGAGCATATCCCATTGGCTCGGGTAGTTGACGAAGAGCTGGGTTTTCGCGGCATCGAAATACCAGGGTCCCATGGTGTAATGGGGCATCGACGAGCCTTTCACATAGACCCAGTTCGCGCTGACGCGGATGCTCTCGATCCCGGCGTAGGCGGGCAAGTCCTGCCGCCCGTTGCGAACGGCACCTTCGGGCGCCCATGTGGCGTCGGAGATGCCGTTGAGGGCGCGGTTCTGGGTGCGGTAGATGCGGGCGTATTCCGCGCCGGTGATTTTCTGCCATTGGGTTTCGGGCGGGGTGCCGAGCAGGTTGGGCGGGGAGATGTTTCCGGCCAGCTGGTCTGTTAGATCGTCGTAGGCGGCCTGGGCGGTCGTGTTGAGGGGGCTGAGCAGGAGGTTGGTTCGCTCGTCGGGATCGGTGGGCAGGAAATGCAGGCTTTCCGTGTTGTCGTTGAAGCGGTTGAGCTTGTAATCGCCGCTACGGACGGTGGCGCCGCCTTTGTCCGCAGCCACGGTGGAACCCGATAGCTGGCTCGAAGCGGCGCGGGCGGCGAGCGGCTGGTTTTGCAAAAGCGGCAGCAGGCTGCGGCTGTCGATGGGCTTGAGGGCGGGCTGGGTGGCGGCGACATCGATGCCGGCCATTTCGAGGATGGAGGCATAGAGGTCGGTGGCGTGGACGAGGTCGGTGACTTCGCGGTTGGGCGCGACGAGGCCCGGCCCGGTGACGATGAGCGGGACGCGGACACCGCCTTCGTAGAGGGATTCCTTCGAGTGGCCGTTGCTGAAGGGAGGCTGGATCACCTGGTTGGGCGTGCCGTTGTCGCCGATGAAGATGATCCATGTGTTGGCGAGGACGGCGGGCGGGATGTTTGCGAAGAGGCGGCCCATCTCGGTATCGAGCGCCTGGATGGCGGCGTTGAAGTGGGTGCGCAGGTTGGTGTTGATGGGGAGCGTGTTCCAGTTCGGCACGGTGGTGTCGTAGGTGTGGAGGGCGGCGGGCGGTTTGTGGAAAGGGCTGTGAGGTGCGTTGTAGGCGACCCATGCGAACCAAGGGTTTGCGCCCTGCGCGTTGATCCAGTTGATCGTGTCGTCCGTGGTGTCGGTGGTGGCGTAGGTGGTGGTGGAGTTTTCCGGCCCGGTGATGCCGTTGATGGTTTTGGTCCAGGCAAAATAGGTGCCGGTGCCGCCGTTTCCTCCCGTCAGGCCGCCGTTGAGACTGCCTGCGAAATGCGGCCAGCCTGCGATGTTGGCGGGGTCGTTGGCCATGTTGTTGCTGAGGGACAAATGCCATTTCCCGAAATGGGCGAGCGAGTAACCGAGGGCGGAATGTGAGGCGAAGGCGCGCGGCAGGGTATACTCTCCGGCCATGAGCTGGCCGTCGTTGGCGGAGACCGCGGTGGTGACGCCATGGCGGAAGGGCTGGCGGCCGGTGAGGATGGAGGCGCGTGTCGGGGAGCAGGTCGGGTGGGCGTAGGCGTTGCGGAACTGGACGCCGCCTGCCTTGAGAGCATCGATGTTCGGCGTGGGCGGGAGAGCCGCGCCGGGGCTGCTGTTGTAGAGGGCGAGGCTGTCCGTGCCGAGATCATCCGCGATGATGAGCAGGACGTTGCGCCGCTGGGCGGGCGCTGTAACGGCCAGACCAAGCGAAAGGAGTATGGGTAGCGGGGTTTTCATTCAGGAAAGATTCAACCATGGCGGGATAAACCGGGGGATGCCGACAGGATAAATTCCCATTTATCTTTTGATGGAGGGAGGCGGATTGCCTAGCATGCTCGTCGATGCGGGTTCTTTTGTTAGAAGACCAGGAAAGTCTGCGCAGCTCCACCCAAAAGGGATTGGAGGAGATGGGGTTCGCCGTGGACGCGGTGGAGGACGGTGATGTCGCGCTGGCGCAGGCATTGGAAACGCCCTACGACGCGCTGGTGCTCGACATCATGGTGCCTGGGCGCGACGGGTTGAGCATACTGCGCGTTTTACGGGAAAAGAAGCACACCACCCCGGTGATCCTGCTCACCGCCCGATCCACGCTTCCCGAAAGGATCGAGGGCTTGAACCTGGGCGCGGACGATTATCTCACCAAGCCGTTTTACATCGAGGAGCTGGCCGCGCGGCTGCGGACGGTGGCGCGCCGCCATTCGGGTGCGGTGGGACATTTGCTGGAGGTGGGAGATTTGCACATGGATCTGATCACGCGCAAGGCTTCGCGGGGTGGCGCCGAGATCGATCTATCGGCTCGTGAGTTCCAGTTGCTTGAGTTTTTCATGAGTACGCCCGGCAGGGTGTTCAGCCGGGTGCAGATCTACGAGCAGGTCTGGGGATACGGGATGGATCTGGAGAGCAATCTCGTGGAGGTCTATGTGCAGCGGCTGCGTGCGAAGATCGACAAGGATCATGGGAAAAAACTGATCCGCACCATCCGCGGTGCGGGCTATGCATTGGGGGAGGCGCGATGAGCGGAAGGCGCCCATCGTCATTCCGGGTGCGCCTCGCGCTGCAAACAATGCTCGTGGCGGGCATCGTGGTGACCGGTTTCGGGGCGGGTGCGTGGTGGTTCGCGCTGGAGCAGCAGGCGCGCAACCACGACCTGCGCATCGGACAGGAGGCCCGTCGGCTGTGGACACAACTGACGCCGCGAGACCGCGAGGAGCAATTCGCGAGGGCGGTGGAGAAAATTTTCAGCGAGAGCGGGGAAGTGGTGGCGGTGACGGTGATGTGGCATACGGAGGGAAATCCCTCGGCGACATTTTCCGGGCCGACATGGAATGAAGCGAACCGCCCGGTCTTCGCCGGCTATCTGCCGCGGGGCTCCCAAGTGGTCACGAGCGGGGTGGATACCGATAGCACAACGCGACCGGCACGGGCTTTTTCGCCGGGTATCGGGAACTCCGGCTCGCCGCGCCGTCCCATCATGCCGGAGATCCGCACGCCCGATTTTTTTACGATCGAGGATGGGAAGGTGAAATGGCGCTTCGGTGCCTTCAGCAATCCGCATTACACCGTGTTTGTCGGATTGTCGCGCGATGCGCTGCAGGCCGAGGCGCGCGGCACCGCGCTGTGGTTCGCCGGTGGCGGAGTGATCGCATTGTTGATCGCGGGGCTGGGGGCATGGTGGGCATCCGGGCGGGCGATCCGTCCGCTCGACCGGATCGTTTCCATCTCGGAACGCATGAGCGCGGGAAACCTCGGTGAGCGCATCCCGCTCCACGGCGGCGATGACCGTGAGTTCGCGCAGCTGATCGGCGCCCTGAACGACATGACCGCGAGGCTGGAGCGGAGCTTCGAGCAATCCGCGCGCTTCACCGCCGATGCCTCGCACGAGCTGAAAACGCCGCTGGCGGTGATCCAGGGCACGCTCAACGATGTCCTGCGCACCGAGGCGCTGGATGACGAGTCCCACCAACGGATCAGCGTGGTGCTGCACCAGATGTCGCGGCTCAAGCACATCACCCAAAGCCTGCTGCTGCTCTCCCAAGCCGATGCGGGGGAGCTGCCGGTCCGCCGCGAGAGCTACAATCTTTCCGAAGATCTCGAAGGGCTCATGGAAGACGCCGAGGCGCTCTGCGAAGCGGCAGGGCTGGCATTCGAAAAGCACATCGAGCCGGGAGTCTTCGTTGAGGCCGACCGGGCGCTCATGCATCAGGTGCTCCAAAACCTGGTCAGCAACGCGGTGAAGCACAACCAAGCAGACGGTCGTGTGGAGATCCGTTTTGTCAGACATGCCAAGGGCGCTCGTTTCGAGATATCCAACACCTGCGCGGCGATTCCCGGGGAAGTTCAGGAGCGCCTGTTCGAGCGCTTCTACCGCGCCGAGGATTCGCGGAGCGGCGAGGGCTTCGGACTCGGGCTCAACATCGCCCGCGAGCTGGCGCGGGCAAATGGAGCGAAGCTCGAACTCATGCCCGCCGGGAGCGGGATGATCGGTTTTTCCGTGAACTTCCCCCATCCCATGCCGACGGAAACATGAGGGCGCTCTTCATGATTTCCGGGATTTTCCTACCATCGGTGATGGCCGCACCGCTGCAGGTGGCGTTTGTTCATGAGGCGGATGGAAAGCCATTGGCGCTTGATTCCCTGCGCCACACGAACGCTGCCGGGGAAACATTCTCGGTTTCCCGGCTGGATTGGCTGGCAACGGGTTTCTCCGTCACGACGGCGGATGGCGCGACCCATGCGTATGGAGACGCTGTCGCCTTTGTCTCCGGCAAAGGGGGCGGGGTCGCGCTGGGCGAGGCTCCGGGCGGGCGGATCACCTCGCTGACCTTCCACATCGGGCCGGATGAAAAAACGAACCATGGCGATCCCGCGCGCCATGCTCCGGGGCATCCGCTCAATCCGAATGCAAACCGCCTGCACTGGGATTGGCAGGGCGGCTACATCTTCCTCGCCGCCGAGGGACTGTGGCGGAAGGCCGGTGCGGGCAATGAGGCGCTGGGGGGATTCGCCTATCATTTCGCCCGTGACCCGAACCGCACCAGGGTGACGCTGCCGGTCGATCTCGAGGCGCGTGATGCCAGCCGGGTGGTCGTGTCGCTGGATGCCATCAAACTGTTAGACGGGCTGTCGTTTGCGGCCGACGGGGCGACCACGCATTCCATCGAGGGCGACCCGGTGGTGGAAAAGCTCAAGGCCGGCCTCGCCTCCGCATTCCGGGTGGCGGGCATCGAGACCGCCGCCATGCCGCTCCCGGCAAGCAGGCCGGAGCCCATCGACCTGCCTTCCGAACCGGAGGGCTATCCGCTGACCCTGCCACGCCACGTGCCACTGCCGTCGCTGCCTTTGGACAATCCGTTGCTGGTCCAGAGGGTGGCCTTGGGCGAGCGGCTTTTCAACGAGCCGAAGCTCTCGCGCACCAACGCGATTTCGTGCGCTTCCTGCCATCAGGGGGAAGAGATGTCGGATCCGCGCCGGTTCAGCCCCGGCGTGGACGGAAAACATGGGTCGCGCCATGCGATGCCACTTTTCAACCTCGCCTGGAAATCGAGTTTTTTCTGGGACGGGCGCGCGCCGTCGCTGCGCGAGCAGGTGCTGGTTCCGATCGAGGATCCGCTGGAGATGGATGAGACGCTGGAAAACGTGGTGGCGAAACTCACCGCCGATCCCGCTTATCCGCCGCTGTTCCAAGCCGCCTTCGGATCGGGAAAGATCACACCGGAGAACATTGGCCTGGCTCTGGAGAATTTCCTGCTCACACGGGTCAGCTTCGATTCCAAATTCGACCGTGCCTTTGTCGGCAAGGAAACACTCACCACGCAGGAGAAGCGCGGTTTCGAGCTGTTTTTCACCGAATCCGAGCCGCGCATGGGACGGCGTGGCGCCGATTGCTTCCACTGCCACGGAGGCGCTGATTTCACCGACCATTCGTTCCACAACAACGGCCTATCCACTACGGATGACGTAGGTCTGGGGAAAACCACGGGCCTTGCCTCGGACCGTTACAAGTTCAGCACCCCTTCGCTGCGCAACATCGCCCGCACCGCGCCCTACATGCACGACGGGCGTTTCGCTACGCTGGAGGAAGTCATCGAGCACTACAACTCTCCTCCAAAGCCCAGCGCCACGCTGGATCCGAACCTCGCCAAGCATCCCCAGGGTCTCGGACTGGACGAGGAAGACAAGGCCGCACTGATCGAGTTTTTGAAAACGCTTTGAGGCCGGAATCCAACTCCCATTCTCAGCGCAGGGTGATGTTGGTGTCGAGGTTGAGGAGTGCTTGGGCGAGGGCGGCGAAGGTGGCGGTTTCGATTGCATCAAGCGCGGGGTCGGCCTGCGATTCGCCCACTTTCAGCAGGGCGGCGGCATCGGAGGATCCCGATGTGAAAAACGTGCGCTGATCCGCGATGAGGTCAAGCAGCAGCGTGAGCTGTTCGGCGGTGGGTTCTTTCCCGGTGACCTCGCGGTAGGCCCATTTCGCCCGGGATTCCCCGGTGGCGCCGCCTTCCCTCAGGATGCGCTCGCCGAGCTTGCGGGCGGCCTCCACGTATTGCGGGTCGTTGAGCATCACGAGGGATTGCAGGGGGGTGTTGGTCGGCATGCGGCGGGTCGCGCAGACATCGCGCGTCCCGGCGTCAAAGATGGTCATGTTGGGCGGGGTGGTGGTGCGCCGCCAGAAGGTGTAGAGCGAGCGGCGGTGGAGGCCTTCGCCGCTGTCCGCCTTGTATTCCGGCAGGAAGTTGTTGAGCGTCTTCCACATCGATCCGGGCGCCTGGTAGGGCTTGACCGGTGGGCCGCCGATGCTTTCCACGAGGAGACCGGAGAGGGCCAGCGCGGAGTCGCGCAGCTGCTCGGCGGTGAGGCGGCGGGCGGGGCCGCGGGCGAGCAGGGCGTTGTCGGGGTCGCGCTCGCGCAGCTCCGGCGAGGCCGACGAATCCTGGCCGTAGGTGGCGGAGAGGAGCATCTGCCTGATCGCGCGTTTCTGGTCCCAGCCGTGGTTGATGAAATCGCGGGCGAGCCAATCCAAGAGTTCCGGATGGGAGGGCTGTGCGCCCTGGAGGCCGAAGTTCTCGGAGGTGGCGACAAGGCCGGTGCCGAAGATTTCCTGCCAGATGCGGTTGATGGTGACGCGGGCGGTGAGCGGGTGCTCGGGCGAGGTGAGCCAGCGCGCGAAGCCGAGGCGGTTGCGGGGCTCGCCTTCGGGGAAGGGCGGCAGCCAGTCGGGGGTCTCGCGCCCCACCCTTTCCGCAGGCATGGTGTAGTCGCCGCGTTTCAGGATGAAGTGGGGTATGGGCTCGGCGCTTTCGCGCATGGTGACGATCTCGCGCACCTTGTTCTGCTCCTCCCGGAACGCGGCGCGGGCGGCGTTGAGTTTCTTGCGCAGTTCGCGCGAGGCGGGATCGATGGCGGAGAGATAGTAGTCGCGGAGTTGCGATGGATCGGAGGGGGTATTCGCCAGCGGCGCGCCCTTGTGGATGGCGAGCGCTTCCAGCGGTGTGATGGCGCGGAGATGGATGGAGACATCGTCGATCATTCCGCCGCGCAGGCCGGGGAAGCGTGAGCGGGCGGCGAAGCGGATGGCGGAGGCGGAGGAGAAATCGCGGGTTAGCGTATCGCAGGCGATGCTGGTCGGGGCCGGTTTCCCGTTGAGGAAAATCCTGAGTCCGGCGGCTTTGCGGGAGCCGTCGCTGGTGACTGTGACGTGCGTCCATTGCCCGGTGGGGATCGCTTCGGTGGTGTTGATGGATGCGGCGTTTCCGGGGAATTCACGGGCGAGAGTCCATGCCAGGCGACCTTCCTCCAGGAGCAGCTCGTAGCCGGAATACGGGACATCGGCGGAGGTGGAGTTTGCGAACACCACGGCGACCGGATAATCCTCACCGGGCTTGAGCCAGAGGGAAACGGAGAAGGGCTGGTCGGCGTGGCGTATGCCGAAATCGGGAAACACGACCGCATCGTCGCCATTGGTCTGGACGCCGTTGCCGGTTTGCCCGGGCGCAAGGGTGTTGCCGCCGATCTTGGCGGAAGACTTGGGATCCACTGCGTTGAGGAAGGCTGCCGCAGAATCGCCGTCGAAGCCGAAGCGCCCGGCGAGATCGGCTTGCGGAAAATCCTTTTCGGAGGAAAGCCAGGCCTGGAAATCCGCTTCGGAGCCTGCAATGCGGGTGGCGAGATCGGCCTCCGCGGCAGCGATGGCTTTCTCGAGCGCGGCGAGTTTTTGCTCCTGCTCGGGCGAAGGGAGCTCGAGGGCTGGCTGTGCGGTCACGCCGGTTTTCCAGCTCATGATCCCGAACTCGTCGATGCTGTTGAAAAAGGCGCCCATGGAATAATAGTCCTTGGCGGTGATCGGGTCGTATTTGTGATCGTGGCATCTGGCGCATTCCATGGTGAGCGCCATGAAGGCGGTGCCGACGGTGTGGACACGGTCGGAGACGCCGTCCTGTCGGAACTCCTCGGGAACCGAGCCGCCTTCGTTGGTCTTGCGGTGGATGCGGTTGAAGGCGGTGGCGAGTTTCTGCTGGCGGGTGGCTCCGGGCAGGAGATCGCCTGCGAGCTGTTGGATGATGAATTCGTTTATGGGAAGGTTGCGGTTGAAAGCCTCGATCACCCAGTCGCGGTAAGGCCATGCATCGGTGTCAACGTCCGCCTGGTAGCCGAAGGAATCCGCGTAGCGGACGACGTCGAGCCACGGGGTGGCCATGTGCTCGCCATAGCGAGGGGATGCAAGCAGCCTGTCCACCACGGTTTCCTTTGCCGCGGATGATTCGTCTGCGAGGAAGGCATCGATCTCAGACTGGGTCGGCGGCAGGCCGGTGAGGGTGTAGGTCGCGCGTCGCAGCCAGCGCTCGGGGCTGGCGGTCTCCGTGGGGGAGAGCCCTTCCTTTTCCAAGCGGTACAGGACGAAGGAGTCGATGGGGTTTGCGGCCCACGACTTTTCCTTCGTTTCAGGAACCGGGACTTCCTTCGGCGGGGTGACGAAGGCCCAGTGGGTCTCGTATTCCGCGCCTTGTTCCACCCATCGCCTGATGAGGTTTTTCTCCGTTTCGGAAAGAGTGCGGTGGGAATCCGGCGGTGGCATGATCTCGTCCTCGTCGTCCGAGAAAATGCGGATCAGCGCCTCGGAGTTTTCGGGAAACTCGGGATCCCATGCGAGCGCCTTGATGGCCTCCTCGCGGACATCGAGCCGTAGGTCTGCTTCCTGCTTCCCCTTGTCCGGGCCGTGGCAGTGGAAGCACTTGTCGGAGAGGATGGGCAGGATCTCGCGGGCGTAGGAGATTTCCCCGCCCGTTGCATGGCACGGCACGGCAACGGCAAGGATCCAGGGAATTGAATGGATATACCTCCTCATGGTGCACGGAAACTACGACCCGGTAGCAGCGGTTCTTTCTGTATCGAGGGGAAGGTATCCGGTCGAGCCGAGCCAGAAAAGCCCCTTGTTGGCAGGCTGTCCTCCTGCGGGAGGTCATTTCCGCCAAAGCCACCGCAGCGCCTCCGGGAAAACCGCGCCCATGTGCTTTCCGCTGTGGCCGCCATGGCCCCATACATACCTGTGGTCGTAGCCCTTGAATTTCAGCGACGCCTCCATCGCCATGTTGCCGAGCGGCCAGTTGCCGTGCTCGTTGTCGAGGTCGTTGACCCCTTCCTGGAAAAACCCGCGGATCGGTTTCTTCTCGGTCTTGCGGATCTTTCCGGGATACATATCGCCGCCACGGATGTTCGTGAAGGAGCCGATGGAGGAAACCACTTTCCGGAACTGGTCCGGCCTTTCCCATGCCACAGTCCACGCGCAGATGCCGCCGGAGCTGGTGCCGCAGATCGCCCTTTGCTCCGGATCGGTGGTGAGGTTGAAGTCCTTGCCGACGAGCGGGAGAATTTCCTCGACCAGGAAGGTCGCGTAGTCGGCTGACAGCGTGTCGTATTCGAAACTGCGGTTGCTGCTTTTCCACGGAGCCTGCTTGTTCGGCTCGCCCTTGTGGCCGGGATCGATGAAAATCCCGACCACCGGCGGCATGTCACCTGCGGCGATGAGGTTGTCGAAGACCGTGGGGATGCGGAAATCTCCTTTCGGGTTCACGTAGGCATGTCCGTCCTGGAAAACCATGACCGCCGTTTCCTTCTTGGGATCGTGGTTCGCGGGGATGTAGAGATGGATGTTCCGGCTCGTCCCGGGAAACACCTTGGAGTCCGAGAATACGAACGCGGTGACCTTCCCCTTCGGCACGCCCGCCCTGACCATGGAGTCCGCCCCCAGTTTCGGCTCCGGCATTTGCTGCAGGGTCAGTTTCGGCGGGGCATCCTGCGAAAAAAGCCGGGCGGCAAGCAGCACGGAGATGGCGATCGTGGGTTTGACCATGAACGTGGAACGTCGGGGTGCTTGCGGATTCTTTCATGCGCCGCTAGAACCCGACCAGCGATGCCCGCCGACTACCACAGCCACACGCCCCTCTGCAAACACGCCACCGGCACGCCGGAGGAATACGTGGAGGCCGCCATCGCTGCTGGGCTAACGGAATACGGCATCTCCGACCACGCCCCCTGCCGCCCGGAGCCGTTCGACGACTGGCGCATGTCGGAGAGCGAGCTGCCGGAGTATTTCGATTGGATAGACCGCGCGAAGCAGGCCGCCGGAGACCGCATAAAAACCCGCGCGGGGATGGAATGCGATTGGCTGAAGGGTTGCGAGGGTTTCATCGAAGAGCTGGCCGGAAAATACGATTGGGACTACCTGATCGGCTCCGTCCACTACCTCGGCGACTGGGATTTCGATAACCCCAAATGGCTCGGGAAATGGGCGGAAACCGATGTCGAGGCCGTTTGGGCGGAGTATTGGAAAACCTATGCGCAGATGGCGGAGAGCGGCCTCTTCGACATCCTCGCCCACCCGGATCTGGTGAAGAAATTCTCCTACGCCCCCGCAGGCGACCTCGACCGCTTCTACGATCCAGCCATCGAGGCCATCGCCGCCAACGGCTCGGTGATCGAGTTCAACACCGCCGGCTGGCACAAGCCCTGCGCCGAAGCCTACCCCGCGCCGCGTTTCCTCGAGCTGGCCGCCTCGGCGGGCATCGGCCTCGTGATTTCCTCCGACGCCCACGCCCCTTCCGAGATTGCCCGCGATTTCGGAAAAGCCCGCCCCCTCGCCAAGGCCGCCGGATACCGTGAGACCCAGCGTTTTGAGAAAAGGAAACGCAGTGATGAGATCCTTTGATTTTCACCTCAGAGCCGCAGAGCCAGTCCTCTGAAACCTTTTGGAATGCTGTGATCCGGGCGCTTGCGGAAACGATTCCTCCGCGTCCCTTTGCGACCTTTGCGGCTTTGCGGTGAAAAATCCTTCCTCACCACCCCGGCAAAAGGTTGAATCGACGCCATGAAAGCATATCACGACCTCCTCACCGACGTCCTCGAAAACGGCGAGGAGCGCGGCGACCGCACCGGCACCGGCACGCTCTCGGTCTTCGGCAGGCAGGCGCGCTATGACCTGAGGAAAGGTTTCCCCTGCCTGACCACGAAAAAGCTCCACCTCCGCTCCATCATCCACGAGCTGCTGTGGTTCTTGAAAGGAGAGACCAACATCTCCTACCTCAAGGAAAACGGCGTCACCATCTGGGACGAGTGGGCGGACGAGAACGGCGAGCTCGGCCCCGTCTATGGAAAACAGTGGCGGCGCTGGGAAGGTGCGGGCGGCGCGGTGATCGACCAGATCGCCCTGCTCATTGACGGCCTCGTGGGCAACCCGCAGTCCCGCCGCCACATCGTCTCCGCATGGAATGTCGGCGACGTGCCGGACATGGCTCTTCCGCCCTGCCACCTGCTGTTCCAGTTCTACGTCCACGAGCCAGTCGGAAACGGCAAGCCCGGCCTTTCCTGCCAGCTCTACCAGCGCAGCGCGGACCTGTTCCTCGGCGTGCCGTTCAACATCGCCTCCTACGCCCTTTTCACCCACCTCGTCGCCCAGGTCTGCGATTACGAAGCCCGCGACTTCGTCCATACCTTCGGAGACCTGCACCTCTACAAGAACCACCTCGACCAAGCCCGCCTCCAGCTCAGCCGCGAGCCCCGCCCCCTCCCCACCCTCCGGCTCAATCCCGCCGTAAAAACCATGGCCGACTTCACCTTCGACGACATTTCCCTGGAAAACTACGATCCCCATCCGACGATCAAGGCTCCCATCGCCGTATGACTCATCCGGTATCTTCAGCCGCCCCGATCACTGTTCACCCGGCATCAGCCACTTCCCATGCCCCACCTCACCGCCATCGTCGCCATGGATCCGAACCGCCTCATCGGCGCGGGCGGCAAGCTCCCATGGCACCTCCCCGAAGACCTCGCGTTTTTCAAGAAAACCACCCTCGGCCACCCCGTCCTCATGGGCCGGAAAACCTTCGAGTCCATCGGCCGTCCACTGCCGAAGAGGAAAAACATCGTCCTCACCCGCGACAAGACATGGTCGCACGAAGGCGTCGAGGTCATCCACAGCCCGGACGAGATCGCGAACATGGACGGCCGGATTTTCATCATCGGCGGCGCGGAAATCTACAGGGCGCTCTCCCCGCTCATCGACGAATGGCTCGTCAGCCACATCCACCACAGCCACGTTGGCGACACCTACCTTGATCCCTTCGAAATCGACTTTCCCCATCACGAGGAAGTGGAGGGCCACGAGAATTTCACCGTGAAACGCTATCTGCGCGGCCATGAACCCGCCTAGGAGAGCAATCCATGCATGGTTTTCCAAAAATAACGCCCCTTGCGCCGAAAGGCATTTCAGACTACAAGACATCGATCGCCGAAGCGGAGTGCCCCACCGAGGGAGCCCGCCCGGCACATCCCAGCAACCCACTCACATCATGTTACGCATACCCTACGAACGCGTGAACTGGACAACCTCCAGCTTCCTCATCGGCACGGCTCTCATCGCCCTCATCGGCGCACCGATCTACCTCTACCACCACGGCCTCGACTGGTTCCAGTTCGGCATGTTCTTCTTCTACCTCTGCGCGACGATGATGAGCATCACCGTCGGCTACCACAGGCTTTTCTCCCACCTGTCCTTCAAGGCGAAGAAGCCGGTGAAATTCTTCACCCTCATCTTCGGTGCCTGCGCCTTCGAGAACTCCTGCCTGAACTGGTCTTCCGACCACCGCCGCCACCACAAGCACGTGGATCACGACGAGGATCCGTATGATATTTCCAAGGGCTTCTTCTGGGCTCACATCGGCTGGCTTCTCTTCAAGCTCGATCCCAAGCCACCCATGGACAACGTGGCCGACCTCCGCAAGGACAAGCTGGTTATGTGGCAGCACAGATACACCCATTGGATCGGCCTCGGGATCGGCCTGATCCTACCCGCGGCACTCGGCTACGGCTACAACTCCCTCATGGGGCTCGATCCGATGACCGGCGCGCTCGGCGGCTTCCTCATCGCGGGCGTCACCCGCATTGTGATCGCGCAGCACTGCACCTTCTTCATCAACTCGCTCTGCCACACCGTCGGCAGCCAGCCCTATTCCAACAGCCACTCCGCCCGCGACAGCGCGGTCATGGCCTTCCTGACCTTCGGCGAGGGTTACCACAACTACCACCACGAGTTCCAGCACGACTACCGCAACGGCGTGAAGCCATGGCAGTGGGATCCCTCGAAATGGACGATCTGGACGCTCTCCAAGCTTGGCCTTGTCGAAGGACTCCGTCGCGTGCCGGACAGCAAGATCCTGCTTGCGGAAATGGGGCAGGCCCGCCGCACGGCGGAAGCGAGGATCAGCGAGATCCAGGCCATCCCCGGCTACTGCCAGCGCAGCGCGGAAATCCTTGCACAGGTTTCCGAGAAGCTTGCCGCAAACTACCGCGAGCTCGAGCAGGCGGTCGCGGATCGTGTCCAGCTCTCCAAGGAAGCCCTGCAAAGCTGGCAGGACGAGACCCGCGCCCTGATGCGCCAGATCTCACAGATCGCACAGCCTGCGATGGCATAGTCTCGCCGAAACATTTTCCGGAAAGGGAGGCAGGAATGCCTCCCTTTTTTCGTATCACCCCAACGCATACATGACCCGCACCGCTTATCTACTGCTCGCCACCTCCCTGTTGCAGCCCGCCGCATTCGCCGAACACGGCGGCACCGCAGGATGGATGCGCGAGACCGATGCCACGAGGAAAGAACTCGTCTCGAAAGTCCACAACGAACGGATCGCCCACAAATGGTCCGAGGACGGGAAATCGTTTTTCGCCCGCATCCACGAGGCCGGGCAAGGCGAACGCTGGTATGCGTACGATCTCACCACCGGAGAGAGGGAAGCACTCGAAAAGGCACCCGGCGGGAAAGCCTCCCTTGAAAAATTTCCGGCAAGGAACCAGCCAGCCCACCGCAAACCGGTATCCCCGGACAAGCGCTGGACCGCCTCCCTGAAAGACGGGTTGCCGCTGCTCACCCCCGCCGAGGGGGAGCCGCCCGCCGTCGCCTATCCACTGCCGGAGGGAATGGTTTGGCAGTCGAATTTCCTCTGGGCGCCCGATTCCTCCGCAGTCGTCCTCATGGCAAACACCACCTTTCCGGTCCGCAAGGTGACGTATGTCCGCTCCAGCCCGGAAAAGAAGATCCAGCCCGAGCATTTCACCAACGACTATCCAAAGCCCGGCGACAAAATCAACGTCCCCACTCCGGTCATCTTTTTCACGGACGGCTCGCCGCCCCTGCCACTCGATCCGGAGCTTGCGAAGAACCCTTTCCAGATCAGCGACCTCCGCTGGCACCCGGATTCCGGATCCCTGACCCTCGCTTACATCGAGCGCGGATTCGGCAAGTACCGCATCATCGAGATCAGGCCTGCGGAACGAGCCCAGCGCATCCTGCTCGCCGAGGAATCGGACAAATTCGTCTACGCATATGGGAACTGCCATTGCCAACACCTCGCCAACGGCAAGGAAATCCTATGGCTCTCCCAGCGCACCGGCTACAACCACCTCTACCTCGTCAAGCGCCAGACCGGCGAAACGATCCGCCCGCTCACCTCCGGGAATTTCGTCGTCCGTGAAGTCATCCATGTCGATGAGGCGAAACGAGCCGCCCTGCTGTCCGTTTCCGGCCTCTATCCGGGGCAGGATCCCTACCTCATCCACTTCATCCGCGTTGACCTCGATACCGGGAAAGCCACCGCCCTGACGGATGCCGACGGCACCCACTCCCTGAAATTTTCCCCGGACGGATCCCATTACCTCGCCGTCTGGTCGCGTGTCGATCACCCGCCCGTCCACGAGATACGCCGCAGCTCGGATGGGAAGATGGTTGCCACCCTCCCTGTCCCGGACCTAACGGAGCTGCTGGCCACCGGATGGCAGCTGCCTCAGCCCTTCGTCGCGAAGGACAGGAACGGGAAATTCGACATCCACGGGGTCATCTTCCGCCCCGCAGGCTTCGATCCACGGAAAAAACACCCGGTCATCGAGAATATCTACGCCGGCCCGCACGACTCGTTCGCGCCGAAGTCATGGAGCATCTGGAGCGGACACAGGTCGGAGATGACGGCGGCGGGCTTCATCGTCGTCCAGATCGACGGGCTCGGCACGAACAACCGGGGCAAGGAATTCCATGAGCATTCCTACAAGAACCTCATGGACGCCGGCCTGCCGGATCGGATCAAGTGGATGAAAGCGGCAGCGGGAAAACATCCAGAAATGGACATAAGCCGCGTCGGGATCTACGGCGGTTCGGCAGGCGGGCAGTCCGCACTCGCCGCCCTTTTGAACCACCCGGATTTCTACAAGGCCGCCGCCGCCGACTGCGGATGCCACGACAACCGCATGGACAAGATCTGGTGGAACGAACAATGGATGGACTGGCCCGTCGATGATTCCTATGTCCAGAACTCGAACCTCACCCACATCGCGAAACTGAGGGGCGAGCTGATGCTCACCGTCGGCGAGGTGGATACCAACGTCGATCCCTCAAGCACCTACCAGATCGTCAACGCGCTGATCGAGGCGGACAAGGATTTCGAATATTACATGGTGCCCAACGGCGGCCACGGCATCGGTGAGTCCCCCTACCTGCGGCGCAAGCGCATCGGGTTTTTCCGGAAACACCTCGAGCCGGAGTGAGCAACCCTTTCATCAGTGCGGTCAGACGGAGCCGCTTCGCGCTCACCGGCCGTGCCTCCGCGAATTCACAGGCGGAAAAGTTGCTCGGGCAAGACCCACTCTCGCCCATAGCCAGGGATCCCTTCGGTTGCGGATGCCTATCCGCTCCCTCATCGCGCCTTGGGCTCGGCCTTTTCGGCAATTGCTTTTGGCAAAAGGTCTAACCCAGCGGCTCCCAATGCGAGAAGGCGGCAGCCTGTCCGATGCGCTTTCCCTGCTCATCGCTCACGTTCCAGACCGTGGCATTGCATATCCTGAATCGCCGCCCGTCCGCCGCGATGCGGATGCCGGAGTAATCGTCGATGAATCCGCTTTCCGCCACGCGTCGCAGCAGATCCTCACGCTCCGTGCGCTCGGGAGCCTCCGCCGTTTCCCGCGAGGGAGTGCCGACCAGGCTCCCCCAATCCATGGCGAAGAGATCCTGCGCCGCGAGATTCCCGTAGCTGAGCAAGGGGGGGTCTGCGCCATCATGCGAGAGCAGGACAAAGGGCGCATCATAGGCCAGCCGCGCCGCATCACCCGCCGGTGGGATGAGGTGTTTCCCTGTCAGCGCATGGTGGCTGCGCAGCAAGTCCGCCACATGCCCGGCGTGAAAGCCGTTTTCCGCATCCGGCTCCGGAAGCATCTCAGCCGTTGAGGTTCGAGATCGTCTGGAAAATCGCGGTGATCATCAGGTAGGCGAAGGAGCCGATGAGCAGCGCCATCAGGATCAGCACGGTGGGCATGATGAGCGCCATTACCTTCTTCAGGTCGTTGTCGAGCTCCTTGTCGTAGCGCTCCGCCGCGCGGCGCAGCGATTGGTCGATCTTCCCCGTCTGCTCTCCCACCGCGATCATGTCGATGAGCAGGGGCGGGAAACTTTCCGAGCGTATCATCGCCTTGGAAAAGGCGCGCCCGTCGCCCACCTGGTCGATGACGCCGTTGAGCCGGTTCCGCAGGGAAATGTTCTGTGTGGCATCGCGGGAAAGCTCCAGGGCGCGGAGCAGGGGCAGGCCGTTGCCTACGAGGTTCGCCATGGTTTCAAGGAACTGGACGTAGAACCGCGAGGAGATCACCGCACCGGCCAGCGGCATGTTGAGTTTCATCTCGTCCCACTTCGGCTTGTTCGCATCGTTGTCCTTCCAAGCCTTGAAAAACAGGCCGCCGCCGACAAACACGAGCAGGATCACGATCCACCAGCTTTTGATGAAATCGGCGAAGCCCATCATCATGCCGATCGCGAACGGGATCTTCCCTCCGGGTGTGCTCTTGATGAGCTCCGTGAGCTGGGGGATCAGGGTGGTGACGAAAACCACGCCCACGCCCAGCCCGACGAGGATCAGGAAGGCCGGGTAGATCATCGCGATGATGAGGCGGCTCTGCAGCTCGGCGAGCGTCTTGAGATAATGCGCCTGCCGTTTCAGGATCGTATCGAGAGCACCGGAGGCCTCGCCCGCCGCCGCCAGCGAGCAATACAGCGGCCCGAAGCTGGGGCTGACCTTTTTCAGGGCGACGGAGAAATTCACACCGTCGCGCACGATGGTGCGGATGCGCTGGGAAACCGCCTTGAGGCTGCCGAGTTCCTGCCGGTTCTCCATGGAGCGCAAAGCCGGCTCAAGCTGCAGGCCGGCACCGAGCATGTCTGACAGCTCCTCGGTGAAAAGGATCACCTCCGCCCGCTTGAGCTTCAGCGGCCCGTCGGATATCTCTTCTTCCTTGCCGGTGGATTTCTCCTTCCTGCGCGGAACCGTCGTCTCCTTCTTGTTGGCCGACTTCACCGGCGCCGCCTTCGACGACTCCTTCAGGTTCACAGGCTGCAACCCGCGCTTGTCCAGAACACGGAGAGCCTCGGGACGATCCGATGCCTCGATCTCGCCGGTTGCGACTGTGCCGTTGGTTGAAAGGGCTTTGTAGGAGAAGAGGGGCATGAGACGTTCAGGTGAAAGAGACTAGGTGCATCCGACGAAAATGTAAGCCTGGGTTTTCGCGGAGTCGGTGATGAGGTACATGAACCAGTGGGATTGGCCGTCCATCCATCTGTACTGCTTCGCGCCTTCCCAATCGTTGAAATCCGGCCAGTCCGCAGGGGGCTTGACAGGGGTGGATGACATCCCTTCCTTGCCGAAGAATTCGTCCTCCTCCATCCCCTTTTCGCGGATGATGCGGCCGATCTCGTCGGAGGTTGTTCTGAAATAATAGGTGTCCCCGTAGTCGGCGAATCCGCCGCCGGTGAATTCGGTGCTCAGCCCTTCGGCTTCGCTTGGGAAACCAACCTTCGCCAGCCGTTCGAACCGCTTCTTTGGTGTCGGGTAATCGAAGGCCAGGCCGCCAAGAAAAATGATGAACACAATCCATGCCGGAGCCAACATCCACCGGGTGCGCCGGCTTTTGTCCTGCCTCTTGCGGAAGCCTAAGAAGACGGCGGTGCCCCATGGGATGAAAAGCATGGCCCAGCCGAACACGAAAAACAGCGAGTGGATCAAGCCGTTGGCAAAACCGGCGAGGTGATTGGACCAACTCAACGCCTGGGAAATGACGAACCCGGCATTGAAGATGACAAAGGAAAGCATCAGCGCCGCGGCGAAGTGCATCGGTTTTGCGGGATCCACTTCCTCCAAGGCGTCGGTCTCCGGATTCATCGTTTTACTTGATTTCTAGTCCGCCCCAAGGCCCTACAGGATCTTCTTCGCCAGATTCTCCTTCACTTCCGTGTGCCTGGGCACGGTTTCCGTGATGCCAGTCCCCGGGTTGATCCAAATCGAACGGGAACCTGCTTCGCGCTTCAGGTGACAGCCGGCCACACATCTTCTTTTCCAAATCCCGCCGTTTCATCCGATCATCACTTTCTCGCGGATCGCGTCCTTGGGAAGCCCTCTCAGGATATCCCCCATCCTGTCCTCAAGGAGCAGCTCGATGGCCTCCTTCAGGCTGGACTTCGCTTCCTCAACCGCTTCCCCCTGTCCGTTCGCACCCGGAATTGCCGGGCAGATCGCCCAGCAACCCCCTTCTTCGGCGGACTCGATGATGGCTGTCAATTCGGCTTTCATGAATGGTAAATTAGTCGGGGAGAAACATCAGAACAACGGCTAATCCGCACCACCGATATCGGATGACGTGACCGAGATGACTTCCTCGATGGTGGTTTCCCCCTGCATGACCTTGTGCCAGCCGTAGGTGCGCATGGGGATGTAGCCGTCGCGGTGCGCCTGGGCTTTCATCTCCGCAATCGGGCGGGAGTGGGCGACGAGCTCCTGCATTTTCTGGCCGAGTATGACCACTTCGTAGATCGCGAGACGGCCGGAGAAACCGGTCATGCGGCACTTGTCGCAGCCTTTCGGTTGGAAAATCCGGCCTTCGATGTCGCGGGGGATTTCCAGGTCGATGATGTCCTGGGTCGAGATCTCGCGCGGCACCTTGCAGTGCGGGCAGAGGCGGCGGACGAGGCGCTGGGCCAGGAAGGCGCGGACGGCTGCGGAAACGAGGAAGGGCTCCACGCCCATATCGACGAGGCGGGATATGCCGCCCATCGCGTCGTTGGTGTGGAGGGTTGAGAATACCAGGTGCCCGGTAAGTGAGGCGCGGATCGCGATCTCGGCTGTCTCGAGATCCCGGATCTCCCCGATCATCACGATGTTCGGGTCGGCGCGGAGAATGGAGCGAAGGGCGGTGGCGAAGGTCAGGCCGATCTCTGATTTCACGGCGATCTGCATCACGCCGGTGAGCTTGTTCTCCACCGGATCTTCCACGGTTACGATGCGCTTGTCCGGGCTGTTCACCTCGCTCAGGAAGGAATACAGGCTCGTCGATTTCCCCGAGCCGGTGGGGCCGGTGATCAGGATGATGCCGTTGGGGAGGTGGAGCAGGCTCTCGATTTTTTTCTGCACGAAAGGCTCCATCTGGAGCTTGGCGAGGTTGAACTTTTCCTGGTTGAGGAGGCGCAGGGAAACGCTCTCGCCCTCCACGGTGGGCACGGTCGCGACGCGGACGTCGATGGTCTGGCCCTCGAACTGGAGGTTGATGCGGCCGTCCTGCGGCACGCGGCGCTCCGCGATGTCCAGGCGGGACATGATTTTCAAACGGGCGATGACCGAGCTTTGCAGCGCCTTGATGTTTTCCGGCACGGCGATCTCCAGCAAGCGACCGTCGATGCGGTAGCGGATGCGGAGGTTGTTCGCCAGCGGCTCGACATGGATGTCGGTCGCGCGCTGGTCGAGCGCCTCGCGGATGATCTGGTTGACGAACTTCACCACGCTGGCCTCCTCGTCCTCGTCGGCGTCGATGACGTTCGCCTCGTCCTCGGAATCGGAGAGCTGGTCGTAATCGAGATCCCGGCCTTCGAGAATCTGCTCAAAGGTGTCGGCACCGACCCCGTAGAGCCTGCGAAGCGCCTCGTGGATGCGTTTCCGCGAGGCCATGCACCACTCGAAGGGCATGTCCAGCTCCTGCGCTGCCGCCTGGTGGGCGATGAGGTTGAAAGGGTCAAAGGTGGCGAGCAGGAGCTTCGGGCCATCGCCATCATCCTCGATGGCGACAGGCAGGAGCCGATGGCGCAGTGCGATGCGCGGGCCGCAGGCCTCGCGGAGGGGTGTGGTGTTTTCCTCCGTCGGGATCTGCGCCAACCATGGCAGGTCCAGGTCGCGGGCGAGTTCCCGGAGGTAATTTTCCTCATCCACCACATTGGCATCCAGCAGGTCGTCGATGGGCGAGCGCTGGCGCTGGGCGGCTTCCTTGATCAGCTCGCCGACGGCAGGCAAGTCATCGCATCCGGCGCGCCGGGCGGGTTCGAGTAAGAGTTGGGTCATGCTTTCGCGGGCAGTCTCACCTCAAATGCCCGCCGCGTGCAACCTTGTCGGTGAAAACAAGCGCCGGCCGAATCGCGCGAAGATTTCCGGGATCTTTCAAACCCCATACTTGACGGAAGCCGCTTCCCATGGTCAAAACACCTCGACCCGCTTGTTTTCACGGAACGGTGGCTGAGTGGTCTAAAGTACTCCCTTGCTAAGGGAGCGTAGGGGTGACTCTACCGAGGGTTCGAATCCCTCCCGTTCCGCCATCACCCGACCCCAGTCTGCTGGGGTCGGGTGATGGCGTTTCAGGGGAAGGTAGTCCCGTTCCGAAGCGAAGCGCAGGAGGGTTTGAATTCGGGAAGTCGTCCTCGACGACGGCGTCCTTCTGGTGCGCGGCGCGCACCGAAACTGGAATGGCCGGAGTGGAACGAAGGCAATCCCTGCCGGTCCGCCATTTCTCAACACTTCCCAAGACTTCTCGCCGCTTCTCACAGCTCAGCGTTGATGCAAGGGTAATTGGAATTACAAGAGCACCGCGATTGATCAGGGCTCTGGGAAGGAGCCGCACGCTGATCTGCAGTAAGAGGATCGGGACGACTTCAATTGTCGACAATTATGACAGCGCCATGACAATCGACACCGGCGAATCTGCTGCCATAGCTGCGTTATGAAAACACTGACCTACCTATTCAGCCTCACCCTCGCTTCCGTTTCCGCAGTCTCGGCCGACGAACTGTCGTTCAAGGACTCGCTTAACGAGGCTCTCTACGCCGAGAATGTCGCTCGCGACCTCGATGCCGCAGGCGAGGGCTACGGCCGGATCGTCGACTCCATCCGGAAAAACGGTTTCCCGGCCGAGGACCGGGCCCACGCCGCCACCGCCCTCTTCCGCCTCGCCGAGGTCCACGATCGCCAGGGTCGCGACGAGGAGGCGGAGAAACTCTACCGGGAGTTCATCGAGCGCTTTCCCGATCAGAACGACCAACGCGCGCTGGCCATCGCAAAACTCGGTATCAGCGGCCCCCTGCCCCGACAGAGGCTCACGAAGGTGACCGGCACCGAAGAGGGTGCCGAAGATGCCCAGGTATCGGAAAACGTCTTCCGCGACCGCTGGCATTTCACCCGCGCCATGCAGCCGGATGAGTTGGTGCTGACGACCTTCCAGGTCAAGCATCAGGAAGGCCATGCCAACGAGGGGCTGCCGCCGGAGTTCGAAATCAAGACCCTGCACTACGCTCCCTCCGGAAAGTTCACGAAATGGTTCTCCCACACGCAGGTCTTCTGGACGAAAGAGGAACTGAAAAAGAGGTTTGAGGAGAACAAGAACAAGGGCCGGGCCGAGTGGCATGGAAACGACCGCCGGAACAGCGTCTCCGGATTCGGCCAGACCTACGTCGTGCCGGACGACCTGCACCACAGCGGTGGAGGTTGGGGTGATGCTTCGATGGCGTTCTTCTTCACGGACGAGCACTCGGTGAGGGAAGACGGAGCTGAAGACTACGTGAAAGTCGAGGCCACCAAGTGCCTCACGGTCCGGCTGGCCTTCCAAGCGATGTCGCGGGACCGTGCCCAGAGGCTGTTGGCCGCGCCGCTCAAGCTGGAACTCCCCGAAATGGGTGACGAAGCCTGGTCTTACACCCTTCCGGTTTCACCCACCGAGTTTGAGGGAGTCAACCAGCCGAATGAGGACCCGAGCCGCTAAACGGAATGTCGAAGTCCCGGAAAGCGCAATCATCTTTGGCCGGCTGGGCGGTGGCGGTCACCTTGCCGCTCGTCGTCCTTGCCGCGGTGGCGGCCCTTGGGATCCGCGCCCAGAAGCAAGCCGCCCGCACGAGGGCGATGGACGAGGCCGCCGTGGTTTCCGCGTCACAGGCCGACCCGCTCTCCCGGCAGTTGCAGGCCGCCATCGAGGAGTTTCCGCGCTTTCCCGATCCGCCGGTGCCGGGCAGCGGTTCGTCCCTTGAGGAAGACCTCGATGGATCCGACCTCGGGAAATTGTCCCGGCTGCGCGACAATCCCGAAGCCGGGAAGTCTGCGACGGGACTACCACTCCGCGCCTTGGCCGCCCTGCGGATCGAGGCTCTCGCACCGGGGGAGCAGGCGCCGGACGAGATCGCAAGACTCCTGACCGTCGAGGCACCCTCCGTCCTGACCCTTCCCGCGCTCAAGCGCTTGCAGGACCGGCACCCCGGCTTCGAAATCCCGGAGGTCTGGCGACTCGTTGACAAACTCGACGAGGTGAGGGCCGGTCACCCCGACGGCGGCTGGATTTCTTTCGAGCAACGGTATTGGTGGATCTCGCCCGACGCGCGGCGGTTCCTGAGGCCGTCCGCCATCGGCACCGCCAGCCTCGAATTGCCTGCCCATGCCACGGCCCGCCTTTCTTCAAACGGGAAGCCGCTGACCCCACCGGCCAGCGGCGAAGTCCTCGCGAGCACCCCGGTCGACTTTCCCAGCCCGCTTGCCCTGGGTGGGTCCCTGTCCTCTCCGGACGCCCTCGCCGCGAACACCCGGCAGCAAACGCGCTGGACTCTCGCAATCGTGGGAACCTCGCTGCTGGTCTCGGCAATCGGGCTCTTCGCCATCCTGCGGATGGTTCGCGAGGAACGACGCCTCAGCCACCTCAAGGGCCAGTTCGTGTCGAGCGTTTCCCACGAACTCCGGGCACCGCTCGGGTCGATCCGGCTCATGGCCGAAGCGCTGGAAGACGGCCGGGTCGACGAACCGGGGGAATTCCATCGCCTGATCGGTCAGGAATCCCGGCGTCTCTCGCATCTCGTCGAGAACGTCCTCGATTTCGCCCGCATCGAGGAGGGTCGCCGCCGCTATGACTTTGTGGAAACCGATCTCGCCGCCCTCGTCGGGGAAACCGCCGAATTGTTCGGCCCCCGTGCCGCCGAATCGGCACACACGCTCGATGTCTTCGTGGAACCGGGCACGGCTTCCGTTGATCGCCATGCCGTGCAGCAGGCCGTGGCCAACCTCCTCGACAACGCCCTCAAGTTCTCGCCCCCCTCCACCACCGTTTCCGTCGTCCTGAGGTGGAGCGAGTCCGCGTGGTCCATCTCGATCATCGACGAGGGACCCGGCATTCCCGAGTCCGAGCGCGAGCGGATCTTCGAGCGCTTCCACCGCCTTGGAGACGAACTCCGGCGCGAGACCAAGGGCACCGGCATCGGCCTGAGCCTGGTCCGGCACATCACCGAGGCCCACGGCGGAACGGCGAGCGTGACCAACGGCCCCACCACGTTTACCCTGAGCACTCCCATCCATCCCCCGGTGTCCCCATGAGAATCCTGATTGTCGATGACGAAGCCCCGATGAGGGTCGCCCTCGAGCAGACCCTCCGCAGCGAAGGCTTCAAGGTCGCGAGCGCGGCCGACGGCGAGGCGGGTCTGGAGATGGCCCTCGCGGAACCCTTCGACCTCATCCTGCTCGACGTGATGATGCCGAAGCTCGATGGCTTCGCGGTCTGCCAGGGCCTTCGCCGGCACGGCAGCAAGGTGCCCATCCTGATGCTCACCGCCAGGGGACAGGTCGATGACCGCGTCACGGGGCTCGACAGCGGGGCCGACGACTACCTCACAAAACCCTTCAGTCTCAGGGAACTGCTCGCCCGGGTACACGCCCTGCTCCGGCGCTTCGAGCGCTCCGAACCCATCACCGATCCGTATCCGCTCGGTGATGGACAAATCCAATTCTCCAAACGCCGGTTCCAGCGCGCGGGCGAAGAGCATGAACTCACGGAGAAGGAGGTTGGGATGCTCAAGCTGCTGATCGAGTCGAAGGGCGAGCCGGTCAGCCGCGAGAAGTTCCTCGACCATGTCTGGGGCTATGAGTCCTACCCGAGCACCCGCACCGTCGACAACTTCGTCCTCGCCCTTCGCAAAAAGATCGAGCCTGATCCTTCGACTCCCCGGCATTTGCTCACCGTCCGAGCTTATGGATACCGCCTCGCCCGATAGAATACGATGCTTCGCCGGCACCGCGGCCGCAGGAGGCTCCGCCATCCGGTCCCGAAAAGCCCAAAGCCATCGGCCCTTGATCCTAGTCACCGAGCTGGCAGACCTGTGAAAGATGAAAGGATCCTGCCGGAGCCGCTGCCGCCCAGAGGGTCCGGGGTTCGTTTCTGCCACTATCTGGGACAAATTCCCCGGATTCAATGAGGATTTCAGCACAATGGCCGTGTCGGCGTGCGTCACCGTGCGACACCGGCAAATCCCCGTGACGCACCAATGCCCATGAATACGAAGAAAAGCGCACCATCAGACGGAGTCCCTACCGCTCCGCCATCGTCTTCCATCGCCGTCACTCAGCGCGCTAAATGACAAAAATCCGCAGGGAAACGATAAATTTGGGGGCCGTTTGATGCGGGATTCGTATCGAAATTGGTCGGCGTGCAAGGGCTTTGCACAGGGCATGCAGGATGACTGCACGAGTGGCCGAAACCTGGAAAACCAGCAGCAAAAGCAGGAAGAAATGCAGGCCGAGGCCGAGCGGATCAACCGGTCGCCGGATTCTACCGATGATACGGAGTGACGAAGCAGTCGGTTGAGGAATGAACTCGGCCCGGGACATCCCGAAACTTTTTTGGGACATTTCAGGCAGCGGCTTCGTGGTATACTGTGAAATGCCTGTTTCGGATCACAAGACGGACGCCAATTTGCTGAAGGAATTTTCCGGCAGCGGGAGCCATGCCGCTTTCGCCAGCCTGGTGAAGCGCCACGGCCCGATGGTCCACGCGGTTTCGATGCGGGTGTTGTCCAACCATCACGACGCGCAGGACGTGACCCAGGCCGCGTTCCTCGCCCTCGCCCGCGAGGCTGCAAAGTTGAGTCGCCAGCCCTCGGTGGCCGGTTGGCTCCACACGGTGTCCCGGCGCTTGTCGCTGGATGTCCGGAGGTCGAGGGAAAGCCGTCAGCGCCGTGAGCAAGCCGCCATGAATGAATCCTTGAACTCCACCCCGGACGCCGCCCTGAGCGCCGGATTCCGCCGCGAACTGGATGCCGCGCTCGAGCGCCTGCCGGATCGCTACCGTCAACCGTTGGTGCTCTTCCACCTCGAGGGCGCTCCGCTCGACGAGGTCGCCCGCCGTCTTGATCTCCAGCCCTCCACCCTGCGCACCCGGCTGTCCCGCGCCCGCGACATGTTGCGGGAAATCCTCGGCCGCCGGGGTGTCGAGGTGGCGTCGGTCGGGATGCTCGGAGCGCTCTTCACGGCTGAGGCCAAAGCGGCGACGTTCACACCCACCCTTCTATCCACGGTGCTCGATACCGCGAACGGCACCGGCATTTCGCCCCGCATCATTGAACTGGCCGGCAAAGCGGCCGGCGCCAATGGCATCACATTTTCCTCAACCTTCACCACCTTTGCCATCCTGATGAAAAGCAAAGCCACCGTCGTCTCCGCCATTGTGATCGCCCTGTTGGCTGTCGGAACCACTGCCTACGTCGTCAACCAAAGTGATGGCGCGAAAAGCAGGGAATCCCGCGCCGCCGGGCGCGATCTCTCAACGGTCGGGCCGCGCCAAGACCGCTTCAAGGCTTCGGAACGAATGCCAGTGGCCGCCCTCTCCGGGATCTCGTCCGAGGACGAGTTTTGGGCGCTGATGGAATCCGTGCTCCTGATCGGCGACGATGCCAAACGCCTGGCGGCGATCCGTGATCGCCTGGGCATGGACATCTCGGACGCAGCTTACCGCGAAGCGATCACCGCCCACGGCTATGCGGTCGAACCGGAGAATCTGCTGACGATGCTGGCCGAAGCGTGGATCGGTGAAGATCCGGTTGCCGCGATGAGCTGGGCGCGGAAACTCCCGGATAGATTCGGGGACTGGTTCACCCGAAAGATGGTGGCCTGCTGGTTGACGAAGGATGAGGCCTCGGCCCGGGCATGGGCGAAAGATCATCTCGGACCCGAGGACCAGGAGATCATAAAGCAAGGACTGGAGAGCCTTCAATCGAGACCCTCCCCTGATTCGTCCGCCGAGACTGCCGCGGGGCTGCGCCGGATGCAGGAGCAGTTGCTCGCCATCTCCGGCAGCGACTCACAGGCACAGAAGGAGAGGGACGACTTCGGTGTCGAGTTCAACCGCGCCTTCAGCAAGTGGGCGGGGCGGGATCCTCGTCAGGCCATCGAATTCTGGGCGTCCATGGACGAGGATACCAAGAAGCGCGTGCCCGACATTGGTCATGTGTTTAGGATCTGGGCCCGCGCCGATCCCGATGCCGCTCTGGAACGGGCCAAGGCCATGGCCAACGCGAGCGAACGCGCCAACGCCCTCGTGGGAGTGCTCCCCGCATGGCAGCTCAAGCACCCGGACAAGACCATCGCAGAGGCCGCCGACCTGAGCGTGATCCCCGATGAACGCTACGAAGTTCTCGTCCACAGGATCGTGAGCGACTGGGCCACCGCCGATCCTTCCCGTGCCCTTGACTTCGCCATGGCCATCGAGGATCCCGGCCAGCAGAAGCGTGCGGTGGGTGTCGTCGTCAAGTCATGGGTCCGGAAAACGCCGGAGCAGGCCCGCGAATGGGTGACGGCCCAGCCCGCCGGAGACATTCGCGACGCCGGCTTGAGCGAGATCAGCGACCGCCTTGCCCATACCGACTTTGTCTCCGCCGATCGTCTAGTCCGGGAGATCAAGGATCCGGAAGTGAAGCGAAACACGATCGACAGCATCATGAGCACCAGCGACTCGCTCGCGAACCACTTGCCCGAGGCGCTTCGCCTGGCCCAAGAAGAAGTGCCCCGGATGGATTACATGACCCTGAACGTGTGGGCAAGCAAGGTGGCGCCCCAGGATGTCCCGCGGTTCCGTTCCTGGCTGGAGGAAGCCAACGCCGCGGGACGCATCCAGTTCAACACCTATTCCAACCCGGATGGTGTCGATCCCGAAACGGTGAAGCGATTCAACGAGCGGTCCGCCCAGCAAGGGTATCGCTTCATCCTTGAGGGCCTCAAGACCGCGGAAGAGAAAAAGTGACATCTTCCCCCGCCTCGACGATCAATCAAACCGCCAACATGAAAACTGTTAAACCATCTTCTCCATTCCCGCTGCTCGGCATTGCAGTCTTCGGGCTTGTTGCGGTCACCAGCGCCGAACCAAACACGGGCGAATCATCAGGCAAACCTCCGGTCGATGGTGGCAGCGACAAGAGCGTCAGATACATTCCAGTTTGGAAGGACTGGCAGAGGGACATCGCCAGGTTCGATGCCATACTTCGGAAGCTCGTTGAGACGGCGGATATTCCGAAGGAAGAGGAATTCAAAAAGCGACTTGAAGGCGAATCGGGGTGGGTTGAAGTCATCACCGATGGCTACGGCGGCGTGGTGGATTTCAATGCCGCCAAAGGCACGATCCAATACGAAGCATCTGAGCTGATTGGCTCCGGGGGACCCTACATCGACTGGGAATTCGAGCTCGCAAGCGACGCCAAGGCCAGCTACGACAAGTCCATGGAGTTCATCCCCAAGTTCGCCACGGTTGCGAATGGCGGAGAGGAGAAGAGTGGGCGATTAGGATTTTCCATCACTATCGCTGAGATTGATGATGTTGCCTTCAAGGCTGGCGAACGGATCAGGCTGCGTGCCGCGATTGACGATTTCTCGCGCTTCAAAAAGCGGTATTCGAAAGCCATGGGCCTCGTCGCGATCTATTACCTGGAAGAGTCCCCCAACCCTGTCTTCAACCTCAGGTTGGACAAGGCGGACGTCACCCGTCTGGAACCGAACAAAGGAGAACAAGGTGGCGCTGGAAAATGAACAGATCCTCTTGACTGAAAAACACAATAGCACCACAAAAAATATATGAAGAACAATCCACTTGCCTTACTCTGCATCTTCGCTTCGATCGGATCGATTTTGACAGGTCTTGCATTAATGATCACAGCATTAAGCCCGAAAGTGTCATCAAGTTGGGGAGAGGTCGCCGCAGGTTTTACTCCTCAGGCGATACTAATCGCAGGAGGTTTGCTTTCTCTGGCAGTTTGCAGTTCTAAAAGCAATAATAGCGGCGGAGGCGAATAATAGTCCGGCAAGACAATTTCCCAGCACACCACATTGAGTGGAAACCAACGGTCAGGTAACGTCTCTCGTTCGCTGCGCCCTGCAAGTCCAACCTATCCTTTCCTCATTTTTGAAGTTCTCTACAATATGAAAATCACAATACCCATCATCGCCTCCATAGTCGTTGTTATCTCCCTTGTTGGCTGCAACAAAAGCAGCTCATCACTCGAAGTCGCAGCAATGACTGGAGATATTGACTCGGTGAAAGCACAAATTGACGCTGGGGCAGATGTCAATCTTCCCGCAGACAAACCTCCCCTCTATACTGCGACTGCGTTCGCTGGAGATCTTCTACGGGACCCCCGTCCGGATATGCAGGCCAGGGAGAAGAGTTACACCAAGATAGTGGAGTTGTTGGTCTCGGCAGGCGCCGACCTTGATGCACAGGATAGCGCAGGCGATGCGGCATTAGCCCGTGCGGCAAGAAGTGGTCACAAGGAAATTGTGCAGCTATTGATTTCAAAAGGTGCCGATGTGAATCTTATGTTGTATTCGGGTCGGACACAAACTGCGCTGGATAGAGCAATGTCCGCAGGGGAACCAGAGACAGCAGCTCTTCTTCGCAAACATGGCGGCAAGACGAGGGCGGAATTGGAGGCTAGCGAATCGGGTCCCCGTGACTGACTCCGAGAGCCAGCCACGGGTCCCATACCAGCGTGCGTACGGGTCCGTACACGGCGGTTCCGTTCAGACGCGGGACGAGCCCGCGTGAGGAGCGGGCCGAAGCCCGTCCTGAGCATCCACATGCTTCCCATCGAACCAGCTATCGTCCATCCCTCGCCGTCTGGCGTTTTCGGCTGGGGCGTCTGGTTCGCGGTTAGGACACTCCCATTCGGTTCTGCCCTTCGCTGTGTTGTGCCAGCTCGTCGTGCCGTAGAGGCCCATTTCGGCAACCAGCCCTTGATCGAAGGCACCAATCTGGCAGACGTGCGACGGATGGACGAAAACCTGACCAGAAAAGCCAGCCACCGGATTTCCGGGAAGCCGGCTCCTGTCGGCCCGTGTTTCAAATTCATCCGCCCTTCCGGGACAGAATGGCGGTTTTTCTGACGGATTTCTGACAAAGTCATGTGTCGTCACCTGTCATTCTGGGTAACCCGGAAAATCCAGTTGCCCAAAGAATCCTATGATATCCATAGATTCCCCACCCTGTAAGGGCTCCCCTCCCGTTCCGCCATGACCCCAGCCGGCATTGGGCAAAGTCTTGCGAGGTTTGCCGAATGTGGCTTGAGCGGGTCCCTTGCCCGGAAACCCGGCGTCCGATTGTTGAATTTTGGATTTTGAATTCCGATTTTTTGGGGGAGCCTAGCGGCAGGCACATGGACTATGAGGAAGCGATAGATTGGCTGTTCGGGACGCAGACCTTCGGGATCAAGCTGGGGCTGGATGGGCCGAGGAACCTGCTGAAGGAATGCTTGGCCTTTCCGGCGCACGGGGTGCAGGTGGCACATGTTGCGGGGACGAACGGGAAGGGTAGCACCTGTGCGATGATGGACAGCGTGGCGCGGGCTTGCGGGAGGCGCACGGGGCTTTTCACCTCCCCGCACCTGATCGACTACCGGGAGCGGATGCGGGTTTCCGGCCTGATGATTCCGAAGGAACGGTGTGCGGAGCTGCTGACGGAGGTTCGGGCCGTATGCGAGCGGCTGGAGGTGCACCCGACGTTTTTCGAGATCAGCCTGGCGGTGGCTATGCGCTGGTTCCGCGAAAGGGACTGCGAGCTCATCATCCTGGAGACCGGGATGGGCGGGCGGCTGGATGCGACCACGGCGGTGCCGGCGGATGTCTGCGTGATCTCGCCGATCGGGCTGGATCACATGCAGTGGCTGGGCGACACCTTGGGGAAAGTGGCGGCGGAGAAGGCGGGGATTTTCCTGGAGGGGGTGCCGGCCGTTTCGTCGCCGCAGGATACGGAGGCGAAGCTTGTGCTGGAGAAGGAGGCGAACGAGCGCAGGACGCCGCTGGATTTCATCGGGGCGCCGCTGGAGGGATATGGGATCGGCCTTGCTGGGGAGCACCAGAAATGGAACGCCGCGCTGGCGCTGGCCGCGCTGCACAAGCTGGGGATGAGGCTGGGATATGAAAGCGTCGTGGAGGGGCTGGGCAAGGTTTCGTGGCCCGGGAGGTTCGAGAGGATCCTTTCGGAAGGCACGGAGGTGATCCTCGATGGCGCCCACAATCCCCATGCGGCCAAGGTGCTGCGGCAGACGTGGCTGGCGGAAATCGGCGGGGGAAAAGGGACCTTGCTCTTCGGCGCGGTGGAATCGAAGGACGTTTCCGGGATACTGGCGGAGCTGGCCGGGCTGACGGCGCGGATGATTTTCTGCAAGGTCGGAACCATGCGGGGCTTGCCGGTGGAGGATTTGCTCCATGCATTGCCGGAGGGGGCGGAGGCGGATTGCCACGGGAATTTCCACGATGCGATGGAAGCGGCGCGGAAACACGGCGGCCCGGTGCTGGTGGCCGGATCGCTCTATTTGGTGGGTGAGGCGCGCGCGGAGTTGCTGGGCGGGGAGTTTTTGGCGAGCGCGCAGTAGTTCTCTCTCCTTTCACCGAAATTCCATGTCGTCATCCCAAAGGAAGTCCGAGGAGCCATGGCGCTTTCTGCGGGGGATGGGATCAACCGCATCACCGCGATGGAATGGCCTGCCAGGCCTTTGATGGAGGACGGGGGTGCGGAAGGGCTCGCAGGCGTGTCGCATTTCCGGCATCCTGGTCGGAAAAGGTTCCCTAGAGAACCTCGCTGACGAAGCGGTCTTTTGCGAAAACGGAGAACGCCTCCGGTTCCTCGCCGGTGCCTATGAAGCGGGGCACGATGCCGAGCTGTTCGTAGATGTTGAAGGCGATGCCGCCTTTGCCGGAGCCGTCGAGCTTGGTGATGATGAGGCCGTCCAGCGGGCTGGCCTTGTGGAATTCCCTGGCTTGGTTGAGGGCGTTGGAGCCGGTGGAGGCATCCACGACAAGCAGGGTAATGTGGGGTGCGGATGGATCCTGCTTGGCGAGGGTGCGGCGGATTTTCCCGAGTTCCTCCATGAGGTTGTGGCGGGTGTGGATGCGCCCGGCGGTGTCGCAGATGAGGAAGTCCGCTTGTCCGGCGACGGCCTTTTCGTGGGCGGCGAAGCAGACGGAAGAGGGGTCGGAGTTGGGTTTTCCGGTGATGACGGGGATGTCGAGGCGTTCGCCCCAGCGCTGGAGTTGCTCGACGGCGGCGGCGCGGAAGGTATCCGCGGCGGCAAGCATGACGGAGTGGCCGCGGTGTTTCAGCCACAGGCCGAGCTTGGCGGAAGAGGTGGTTTTGCCCGTGCCGTTGACGCCAACCACGAGGATCACCGTGGGTTTCCCATCGGCGCGCGGGGCGGGCGGGGGGAGATCGGCGGGAAGCAATTCCGAGAGCCGCCTGCGGGTGACTTCCACCACATCCCCGGCGGAGATTTCGCGCCCGAGATCGTGGAGTTCGTCGGTGATGCCCGTGGCCAGCTTGGCGCCAAGGTCGGCGGCGATGAGGTTGGCCTCCAGCTCGTCCCAATCGACATCGGCGCGGTCGGTGATCGCGTTGAAGAGTTTCCTGAAAAAGCCTGCCATGTGTGGCGGGAAGCTAGCGGGTGGCGGCGGCGGGTCAAGGTGGTATGGAGGCGCCCCGTCTCAAGGGGACGGGGCGCGCGGAGGGATGCCGGTCACTGCCTGACGTATATATGGAATCCGCAGTGCCAGTCCGCAGGCACCTTGGCGGTCGCCTGCTCCTCGGTGACAGGGGCGACATTGTAGCCGCCCTTTTCGATGATGAGGAAATCCACGCCGTCGACCTTGCGAAGCTCCATCTTGAGCGCCTGGCCGTCGTTGTCGCCGATGAGCATGTCGCCCGACCAGAAATAGCCGCCGAAGTATTTCGACCTGGCGGTTTTCCCGCCATCGAGGAGCTGGAGCGTATCCTTGGAACCCTCGACCTTGGTGGGATCCTTGCCTTTTTTCCCCTTGAGATAGTTGGCGATGCACTTGTCGATTTCGGACGGGTTCGCCGGTTGCGGCCAAACCGCCCATGCCCAGGTGCCGACAAGCGCCGGGTTGGGGATGAATTTCCCGTCGTAGGAATACATGTCCTCATCCTTGCCGCTGATGTATGAGGCGAGCGTGGTTTTGGGGATACGGTGGACGAATTCCTCGCCGCCGGGTGTCTGCCGCAGTACATCGCCGATCCGGGAGCGGACGACCCTGCCGCCTCCCCCGAGGACGGCGCCCGTGTTCGGCTCCGCGAGCACGGGCGGCATGGATGCGTAGGTTTCCTTGAGCAGCGCGGAAGCAAAGGCTTTCACCTCGGGGCTGGCTGTTTTCAATGCATCGGAGATGGCCTTCGAGGTCTGGTATGAGGCGTGATCCACCCGGAAAGCGGACGATACCCTGACGATGGCCGGCAGCACGGTTTTGTAATGCGCGGGGTCGGTGGCGATCTTCGAGAGGGCGACCACGGCGGCGGGCTGCAACCATGTGCATTTGTAGTCGAGGAATTCCAGCAGGCGCTCGCGGTGCTTGGCGATCACCTCGGGGTTGGCGCGGGCCAGGGCATTGATGGCGTGTAGGGCGACCCACCACGATTCATCGGGGTTCTCGACCATACGTCCGGCGAGATCCAGCATTTCGGGAGTCACCTTGTCGGGCGGAAGGGGGCTGCCCTTGAACATCCCGGTCAGGGCCAGCAGGCCCGCCTGGCGCAGGCGCGGGTCGTCGGATTTCAGCAGAGGGACGACCAGCTCCACCTTGCCGCGCCGCACCACCTGATCCATGGCCATGCTGCGGAGGTCGTATTCCGGGTGCTGGATGTAGCGGAGGAGGGTTTCGTCGGCCAGATCCGGGGCGGTGAGCGCGGCGATGGCAGCCACGGATGCGTCCTTCACCACGGTCTCGTTGAGCAGGTCCTCAAGGGTGAGCGGTCCGCCGCCGGGGATGGGTTCGATGGAGTGGAAGGCGTCGTCGGCCGCGTTGCCCCAGGGGCGCTCGAGGGGCATGTTTTTCGCGAACTTGCTGCGGGGTGCGCCGAAGAGCTGGAGTGTTTTGCGGGGGTAGGTGTAGGTGAGGGCGAAAAAGGTGCCCCAGTCCATGTTGTCCTCGGTGGCGGAGCGGTCGTAGCGGTCGTCCATGCCGGCGATGCCGATGCCGCCGTCGAAGCGGCGGGAGAGATCCATGACCCAGCGGCGGGTGTCGAGGTAGGAGCGGTAGGGAGTGGGGCGTTTCTCGCGCATCTGGCTGACGGCGGCGTGGTGCCAGATCTCGCCCATGCCGCCGCCGGTGTGGGCGGCGTGGAACCAGTTGGTGGCGTAGAAGGCTTTCATCGCCGAGTTGTCGCGGGCTTTTGCGAACACCGAGTCCTCGCCCTTCGGGTCAACCATGGCCGCAGCACCGAGCCCGAGCGCCAGGCCGCTGGTCTTGCCGTTGTCGCGGAAGCCGCCCTCGGGGAGGGTGTTTCCGTAGGCGACGTTGCCGTGGCCGGCGAAGCGGTAGAACTGTGAGAAAGTCTCATCGAACATGTATTTGTCCACCTCCACGCCGCAGAGCTTGGCCATGATGAGGAAGGTCATGCAGTTGACACCGGAGGCGTGGACCTGCCCGGTGCCGACGGAGTAGGTGAATGACGCCGGCGCACCGCGTCCGCTCCAGCCGCCGCTGAACATGTGCTTCCTGAGTTCCTCGGTCTCTTGCTTGATGATGGGGAGCACGCTCGCGTCGCCGGTGCGCAGGTAATATTCGCAAAGCCCCCAGCCCATGTAACCCCTCGACCAATTCATCCCGCCGAGGTTCTTGATGTCCTTCATCCAGCGTTTCACCACCTCGAGATCCTTGTCCTCGCCGGTAGAGAGCAGGAAAATGACCGAGCCCCATTTGGGTGCGTCCTGTTTCGCGATGAGGTCGGCGAGGTTCCTGACAATCTTATCGGACTTGGGGCAGTTGACCGGCCATGTGGGGCTGTATGCGCCCATCACCGGGATGTTCACGGTGACATCGCCCTCATCCTTGATTTTCAGGACAACACTGCCGTCCTTCGCCTCGGCTTCGGTGATGATGTCGCCGAGGATGATGCGCGGATCGATTTTCTCCAGCACCCTGCCGTTGATGCTCTCGATGATCTGGCCTTTCTTGAGCTTGCCGGTCTTTTCGGCAGGGGAGCCGGGCTCCACGTTGTGGATCTGCATGGTCATTCCGGGGCGGATCAGGTTGATGCCGATCCCGACCGGGCCGAGGTTCCTGACAAGCCATGGCCTGCTGCCGTTGCGGCCGGTGTTTTCCGGAAAGGGGTTGAAAATCGGTGTGTTCTCCGGCGTGTAGTAGTTCTGCTCGCCCTGTGCCTGTGCGGAGGGTGCGAATGCGAGGGCGATGGCTGCCCAGGAGGCGGCGATGGCCCGTGGGGATTGTGGTTTGGCCTGTTTCATGTCTTGGGATGTTTGCGTGCGCGCGATTGCCCGGAAGATAGCAGGGGCTGCGATCAAAGGAAGGGTGAAAGGCGGCCGGAGCCGTGAGGGATGCGATGCAGGGCGCCCATCCCTTGGAAGCGATAGGCTTTGGGCAGGATGTGGCCGCAAAAAGGCGGAAAAAATGCGTGGATGAACGGAGCGGTGGAGGCTGTGGCTGCCAGCGCCGCGACCTTGGAAGCCAATAATCCGCTTGTCCCGGTCTGTGCTGCGGTTCTAATCGAGCTTCCGCAGCAACCCACTTCCACAAGATGATCCAAACCAACGGCCAAACGATCCTTCCCATGCCCCAGACGCGGCCAGGCCCGTCCGGCCTTTCGATCGCATCGCTCGTGCTCGGCATCATCGGCATGGTTCCCTGCCTGTCGTTGTTCCTTTCGCCGCTGGCGCTGATCTTCGGGATCATCTCCCTGGTCTTGGCCAAGCAGGGCCAGAGACCCAAGGGCATGGCCATCGCGGGAACGGTTCTGGGCGCGTTCGGGATCCTGTTTTTCGGCGTCCTGATGGTTTTCGCGCACCTTTCCACAAAGCCGAAGCCCTTCGTGGCATCGGCCCCGGAATACGAGACGATGATCGGTGAGGGCTTGTCAGGCTCGGGGTTTCACTTCGAGAGCGGCGGCAAGCGTTTCATCGCCTGCTCGCTCCATCAGTTTGATGGCAAGGCGCCGGCCACGATGCTGGCGCCGGATCTTGAGACGGACATCCCGATCACCGGGCAGGTGCATGAGGGAACCGACATCCAGGTGCTTTCCTATGACGAGAAGGTTTTCCCGGATCCATCGCCGCTCATCCATGACGGCAATCCGAGCGTGTCGGTGGGCGATCCGGTGTTTCTGCTGATCGATGACAAGGCCGTGAAGGCGCATGTCACCCGCTATTCCTTCTTGGAAGGGCACTGGTTCAGTGCGGAGAAACCGTTCGTCGGCCAGGGAGGGAGCGGCTCGCCGGTGGTATCCGGCCTGACGGGAAAAGTGATCGGCGTGTTTCTCGGCGGAGAGGGCGGGGATATGATGACCGAAGGTTATTTCGAGGACTTGGAAATGCCTTGAGATTCCCATGGCCGCGCAGGGGGGGGCGGGCTTATTGCCAGGTGCCCGGATATCGTTGGGATCACCCTGTTCAATGCCCGGGATCGGTGGCTTTGGCGGAGTTCCTCCAGAACTCCAGCCTTTCCTTGATCCGTTTTTCGAGGCCTTGGTCGCCGGGGTGGTAGTAGGTGCGGCCTTCGGGGAGGTAGGCCTGGGGGACGTAGTGGCCTTCGTAATCGTGGGAGTAGAGGTAGCGCATGGCGTCCTCGGGCTTGCCGGTGAGTTTCTTCGAGGTCGGGGTGCGGAGGCGCTCCGGCACGGCGAGGGTGCGGCCGGTTTCCACATCCGAGATCGCGGCCCCGAGGGCTTTGTAGGTGGTGTTGGATTTCGGGGAGGTCGCCAGATAGACGGTGGCGTGGGCGAGGGGGATGCGGCCTTCGGGCATGCCGACGAATTCGAGGGCGTGGTGGGCGTCGAGGGCGACCCTCAGGGCTCCGCTGTCTGCAAGGCCGATGTCCTCGGAAGCGGAGATGACGAGGCGGCGGGAGATGAAGCGCGGGTCTTCGCCGGCGTGGAGCATCTTGGCGAGCCAGTAGAGGGCGGCATCGGGATCGGAGCCGCGGATCGATTTGATGAAGGCTGAGATCGTGTCGTAGTGGCCGTCCTCGCCGTAGTGGACGGCCTTGCGCTGGATTGATTCCTCGGCGATGGCGAGGGTGATGTGGATGTTTCCCCCTGGGGAAACGGTGGCGAGCTCAAGGGCGGTGAGTGCTTTGCGGACGTCGCCGTCGGAGAGCTTCGCCAGATGGGCGAGGGCTTCCGGTTCGTGGGTGATTTCCATTTTCCCGAGGCCGCGTTCGGGATCGGCGATGGCATTTTCCAGGAGCTTCCTGATGGAACTTTCATCGACGGCCTCCAGTTGGAAAATCTGGGAGCGGGATACGAGGGGGGAGTTGACGTAGAAGTAGGGGTTGTGGGTGGTTGCGCCGATGAAGCGGACGGTGCCGCGCTCCAGGTGGGGCAGGAGGACATCCTGCTGGGCTTTGTTGAAGCGGTGGATCTCGTCGATGAAAAGGATGGTTGTCTCTCCGCGCAGGTCTTGGTTCATCTTCGCCTGGGCGATCTTTTCGCGGATTTCGGCGACGTTTGACTCAACGCCGTTGAGCGACTCGAAGCGCGAGCCGGTGGTCTTGGCGATGACATTGGCGAGCGAGGTTTTCCCCGTGCCCGGCGGGCCGTAGAAGATGAGGGAGGCGAAGCGGTCCGCCTCGATGGCGCGGCGGAGGAGCTTGCCCTCACCGAGGATATGATCCTGGCCGAGCACCTCGCCGAGCGTGCGCGGGCGCATCCGGGCGGCGAGCGGCTCGCGGATTTCCGCCTTGCCTGTTTTCGGCTGGGGGCTGGAGAAAAGATCGGACACTGCCGGAAACCTTAATTTCTAAACTTCAAACTCCAAGGAAGAGTTCACCTCAGTTTCCGGCCCGTGATGCGGTTCCAGAACATGCGGTCGCGCCAGTCGGTGAAGGCTCCGGCATGTCGCCGCAAGGCCGATCCGGCGGCAACGTTTTCCCCGGCAACCAGGATCTCGTTCATGCTTTCCTCGGAGCGCAGCGAGCGGACACAGGGGAAACGCCCGCAGATGAGCCTGCGCGTCGCGCTTTGCTTCGCCCGGTGGCCGGAGCCGGTGACAAGGTTGATCGCAAGGATGCCGCCGGGTGCCAGGGAGCGCTGTGTGAGCCCGAGCCAATTCCCATCGCAGGTTTCCGCGCGGAACACATCCTCATCGCCCGCAAGGTAGAGATCGTCGATGATGACATCGAACTTCCGGGTGTTGGATTTCATCCAGGAGTAGGCATCGGCGATGACGATCTCCGCGCCGCTTTCCCCGAGTTCCATCTCCTCGCGGGCGAGGGCGATGAGCTCGGCATCGAGATCGATGCCGGTGAGCTCAGCCTCCGGCAGCAGGTGGCGCAGGGTGCGCAGCGCGGTTCCGCCCGCAACGCCGAGCATTAGTACGGATGCGGGTTTCCCGGAGGGGTGGAGCAGCGCACCCGCCGCAATGAGATCCCAGGCAAGGCCGGTGAGGAAACGTTTTTGGTGGAACGAGGCATGGATGGCCCCGGCCACGCGGAACTCGGTGGAGAGAGGCGATTTCCAGACGGAGATCTTCTGGAAGCGGGTCTGGAAATCGCCGGTCTTTCTCACGTCGAGGAACACCTAAGGGAATGGCGAGCCGCAGGGAAGCAGGAATTCCAGCCCCGGCCTTGGGAAAGGTGGTGACGGAACGGCCATCCGCGGAGGCTCCGGGGCAGCATGAAATGCACAGCCATGGGGAGGCGCTGCGTAGCGCGCATGGCGTGGGAAAGGTATCCTGATCCCGCACCGGATGATTCCGACGCGATTTATGCAAATTTTTTTTGACACCCCTTAAAATGCGATTAGATATTCGCGCATTCTCATTCACGAAAAAATTTACGTGAATGAGATTGCATAAGATTCACCAAACATAACCACATGAAAAACAGATACAAGACAGCAATGACAGCGGGCATCCTGGCGGCTTTCGCAGGCCAGGCATATTCGGGAAGCATCATGGAAGTCCCGGTGGCGGCCGGCGATCCGGAATCGGCATTCGAGGGGGTTCGCCGCCCGATATCGAACCCCACCCTGTTCGACCTCGCCCTGCCGACGACGAACATCCACCCGATCTTCATGCACCACAACCTGCCGAGCACGGTGAACACCACGCCGCTCGGCAACCTGCCCATGGGCGGGGATGTTCAGGTCTATGCGCTGCAGTTCGAGTACGCCCTGAGCGAGCGGCTCTCCATCGTCGCAACGAAAGACGGTTTCGTCGATATCAACCCCGGCAACGGCCTGTGGGGCAACGAATCCGGCTTCGCCAATCTCGGAGCGGGCCTGAAGTACGCCTTCATCTACGATCCGGCCAATGAGTTCGTCCTCAGCGGAACAGCCGTTGTCGAATTGCCGACCGGCAACGACGATGTCTTCCAAGGCCAGGGAGAAGGGATGGTGAACCTCATCGTTTCCGCACTGAAAATGTACGACGATCTCCAGCTGGCCGGTGCCGTTGGCGGGCGTTTCGCAGTCAGTGACGACCAGTCGTCCAGTTCCTTCGTCAGCATGCACGCCAGCTACGAGGTCACGCCGTGGTTCATCCCTCTCGTAGAGCTGAACTGGCACCATGTCCTGAGCCCCGGTGATGGTGCCGGTGCATTCAATTCGCAGGCAGGCGGCCTCGTGCCGGTGGTGGCGACCTTTGAGGGCTCCGACCTGCTGAATTTCGGTGCGGCCAACTCCGGCTCAAACCGTGATCTGGTCACCGCCGCGTTCGGTTTCCGCTCGCGCGTCGCCGACGGGGTCGACCTCGGATTCGCCTACGAGATCCCGCTCACTCCCGAGGACGACGGCATCATCGAAGATCGCATCACGCTCGATCTTGTCTGGAGATTCTGATTTTTGTTGTGACGGCGAGTCCCGGGGGGAAGCTTCCTCCCGGGATTTTCCGTGTCCGGATATAGGGCTCCCGGTTTCAGAAAAGCTCCATCTGCTCCGCTTCCGGCAGATCGTGGAAGCGGACGCCGACGCCAAGCAGCCGGCTGGGCTTGCCGCCGGAGCGCGATTCCGCCTCTTCCAGCAGCTCGCGGAAAATCCCGGCGTCCATCTCCCCATGCGCGCGTTCCGCCGTGGTGCGCTGGAAGTCGGAAAACTTCAGTTTCACCACAAGCGACCGCACCTTGCGATCCGCATGCCGGGTTGCGAGCTTCACTTCCAGCTCATCGAGCATGGCCTTCATCTCCCGGCCAAGCGCCGCGAGTCCGTGGAGGTTTTCGGAAAAGGTGTTTTCGATGCTCAGGGATTTCCGCGGGCTGTCTGGGTTAACCGGGCGCTCGTCGCGTCCCCAGCAGCGCTCCCAGAGCTCCGCCCCATAACCGCCAAGCCGCCGAACCCACTCGAATTTGTCCGTGCTGCGGTATCCGTGGCATGTCTCAACACCCATCCCCGAAAGCTTCTCGGCCATCTTGCCGCCGACCCCGGGGATTTTCCGCAGCGGCAATCCGCGCATGAACTCCGCGGCATCCGCCGGTGAAACGGTGAACTGCCCGTCGGGCTTTTTCCAATCGCTGGCGATCTTCGCGATCAGCTTGTTTGGCGCGATCCCGGCGGAGGCGGTCAGCCCCGTTTCCTCCCGGATGAGCTGGCGGATGCGCGAGGCGATGATGGTGCCGGGCTCCGGGTTGTGGCTCACATCCAGATACGCCTCGTCGAGCGAGAGCGGCTCGATGAGGTGGGTGAAACGCGAGAGGATCTCCCGGATCCGGGCACTGTCGCGTTTGTAAACATCGAAGCGCACCGGCACGATGCGCAGCTCCGGGCATTTCTCCAATGCCATGAAAACCGGCATTGCCGAGCGGCATCCGGACTTGCGCGCCTCGTAGTTCGCCGTTGTGAGCACACCGCGCCTGCCGTTCCCGCCGACGCCCAGCGGCTTGCCGCGCAGTGAGGGGTCATCGCGTTCCTCGATGGCCGCGTAGAAGCAATCCATGTCGATATGGATGATCTTCCGGGCACTGGCCGCCACCATGCCGCAAGCTAACGCGCAGACCCCGCGGGGCGCAAGTTCGCCCGCAAGCCATGCCATTCATTTCACCCCATCGCCAGCCCGCGTCCCCCGCGGCATCCCAAAAAAACAAGGATTCTCCTTGACCTGGCCCGCGCCCGAGCCTAAATCCGCCGCCCGTTTCCCAACAAAACACTCCCACCATGGCCAACGCACAAGTCATCCTCAAAGAAAAAATCGAAGGCCTCGGAGCCGAAGCAGACGTCGTGAAAGTCCGCGCCGGATACGCACGCAACTATCTCGTCCCGCAAGGCATGGCCTATGAGGCCACCAAGGCGAACCTCCGCCACGTCGAGGCGCTCAAGTCCGCCCGGGCCCAGCGTGAGGCCGAGGAACTCGTCGTCGCCCAGGAGCTCGCAACCAAGATCGGCAAGCTCAAGCCGTCCTTCACCCTTTCCACCGGCCAGGGCGGCAAGGCCTTCGGATCCGTCACCAGCATCGACATACACAAGGAGCTCGAGGCCGCTGGGATCAGCGTGGACCGCCACACGATCCAGCTCGAAAAACCGATCAAGACATCCGGCAAGACCGTGGTGGAGATCAAGCTCAACCCGCAGGTCAGCGCACAGCTCACAATCACCGTCGATGCCGGCGATGTGGCCGAGGAGGCCTGACTTCCAATCTTCAGCTTTCAGCAAAAAAAAGCCGGTTCCGATTGGAACCGGCTTTTTTGTTGGTTTGCCCGGGGAATTGGAAATTGATTGTTGAAACTCCAACGTCGATCATCGCCGGATGATTCAGGCGCGCAAGATCATGTATCCGGTTTCCCAGCCGCTGCGCCAGTATCTTTATCGCTTCGACCGCCTCCGGGACATCCCACGCGTATATGCGGAGCTGACCCGCTTCACCGGCGCGGTGCCCTATGATGATCCGCAGGGCAGGGAAACCCTCTGGCTGACCGTAATGTACCCTCCCGGGGTGCTCGAAGAGCTCCAGCACCGGCTGATCTGCATCTACAGCGAGCTGAAAATCGGGCGCAACGCCGTCGAGCACGACCACCTCCTTGTGGATCGCATCGACTTCGGCGATTTCGGCAATTCCAAGCCCTTCCGCATCCGAGTCACGAACCTGTTCAACGACAACTCCGACTACTTCTACGTGAAGCAGGCGGATGCCTCCCGCATCTACGGCCTGGAGCTGGAGCACATCCTCTCGCCGAACCGGATCAACTACATGGTGAAGGGCAACACCCTCATCGAGGAGCACATCGCCGGCGTCCCGGGCGATGTGTTCCTGCGCGATTACCTCCCGGACCCGAAGCTCAACAAGGTGCGCATCGCCAAGGAATTCACGAAATTCACCGAGCGCTCCTTCATCCGCCTGCTCGGCGACATGCGCAGCGTGAACTACATCGTCGACATCACCCCGGATTTCGAGGAGGTGCAATACCGCGTCCGCCCCATCGACTTCGACCAGCAGTCCTACGAGGGCAGCGGAAACATCTACCTCGCCTTCCGCTTCAACTCGAACCGCCCCGTAACCCGCCTCGCCTTCGATGTGCTCAACCGCAAATCCATCGACCAATACGTCAATGAGGAGCACTCCCAGATGGCACGGCGGGCGAAAGTGGAATCGACGCGCCTGCGCGCCCTTCTCGGGATCATGCGACGCGAGGAGATCGCCCCGGCGGAACACGTGGAGAGGCTTGCCAAAGACCTCGACCGCATGCACGGCACCAGCGATTTCCGCGACTGCAAGTCCATGGGCGAGCTGACCGCAGAGCACATCTCCCTGATGCTCGGGGTGTGAGGGGCGGCGGCTTAGCTTTTGCCAGGCCCCTCGCAAAAGATCCGCCTCGCGACGAGCCGTATCCCCTCCAGCGTGAGATCCGGGTCAACGGCTCCGATTTCGCCAAGACCCCTGGCCGCGAATGCCGCCCCCCCGCCCGTCGCGACCACTTTCGTCCCCGCAGGCATCCCGGAAAGCATTCCCCGGAGTATCCCCGCCACCATCCCCCGGTGGCCGAAGACCGCCCCGGCCTCCATGGCTTCGACGGTGGTTTTCCCGATCGCGGAGACCGGCTCGCCGGCCTCGATGGACGGCAGCTGGGCGGTGCGTCCGGCCAGGTAGGAAGTCATCGCGGCCATCCCCGGTGCGATCGCACCTCCCAGGAAATCCCCATCCGCGGAAAGCGCGCTGAATGTCACAGCCGTGCCAAAATCCACCGCGATCCCGGGAAACCCGTGCCTCTCGCGCAGCGCCACGGCGTTGGCAAGTCGGTCGCTCCCGATCTGGTCCGGGTGCTCCAGGCAGAACCGGTAACCGAGCGGGCTCTCATGGTTGATGAAATGAACCGGTTTCTCCCCGCCGAAGTGTGAGGCGATCAGCCCGGCCTTCCCCGGAACCACGGAGGCCACCGCCACGGCCTCGAAACCAAGCCCGGCAAGCACCTTGTCCAGCGAGGCTGCACCCAGCTCCGCCGTCGGGAGCACCGCCCGCCAGTCCAGCAATCCCCTGCGGTCGCCAAGGGCGAGCTTGGTGCGGCTGTTCGAATTGTCGATCAGAAGCCAAGCCATGATTTCCCCCAGTCCGCCGATTTGAAAACCGCCTTGCCATCGCTGCCGAGGGAAGGCGGCCCGCTGTTCGTTTTCACCCGCAGCGAGCCATCGTTGGCGCGAAGATCCAGCTTTCCTTCGAGATCCCTCTCCGCCAGCCAGAACTTGAACCAGATATCGGTGAAACCCTTTTCGGGGCTGCCCGCGAAAGTCGTGTCCGCCGGCTCGTGCTCCGTGCCCTCCGCAGTCACCAAACGCACCCGCTTCCGCAGGTCATGTTCCGCATCGCCGCTCCTCTTCAGGTGCACTTCCACCCAGCGGTAGCCCTTGTCGCTGCTGACCTGCGCCGCAACCACCACGAAACGCGCCTTTGGGTCGGGTTCGCTGTCATACTCCGCCGTCCAGATCCGGGCGGCGGCGAATGTCAGCGCGACGATCAGCCCCGCAAGCAATCCCCGTAACATCTGGCGTTTCATCCCGGCCATTCCTAGCCCATACCCCGCCATCGGCAAACGAAAACGGGCGACCCCTCGCAGGAGCCGCCCGTTTTGTGAAAACCCGTTGGGTTGGGATTATGCGTGGCTGTCGGTGTAGGCGGGTGACCCGTGCTCGGCAACGTCGAGACCTTCCGCTTCCTCCTGTGCATCCACTCGGACACCTAGGGTGACCTTGAGGATGATGAAGAGGATCAGCGAGGCGATGAACGCGAAGGCGGAGATCGAAACCGTGCCGACGAGCTGTGTCATGAAGCTGATCTCGCCCCCGTTCAATCCGTCCTGGCCGAAGATGCCGACGGCCAATGTCCCCCACACGCCGCAGACGCCGTGGACGGAAATCGCACCGACAGGATCGTCGATCTTGATTTTGTCAAAGAAGAGCACGGAAACGACAACCAAAGCACCAGCGATGGCTCCCACAAGGACGGAACCCCAAGGGGTGATCGCACCGGCACCGGCCGTGATTCCGACGAGACCGGCAAGCATGCCGTTGAGCCCCATGGAGAGATCAGGCTTTTTGAGAACGATCCACGAAGTGAAGATCGCGGCAAGGCCGCCACCGAATCCGGCCATTGCGGTCGTGACAAACACTCGCGACACTCCCTCTGGGTCGGCGCTCAGGACGGAACCGCCGTTGAAGCCGAACCAACCGAGGAATAGGAGGAACACACCGATTGCAGCAAGCGGAAGGCTATGGGGAAGGATTGGCTTGACGCCATCCTTGGTGTATTTGCCGGCACGTGGGCCGAGGACGATGACAGCTGCGAGTGCAGCGAAGCCTCCGAAGGCATGGACGAGGGAGGAGCCTGCGAAGTCAACGAACTCGCCGCCGAATTTCTCTGCGCCGACGGTGTTGAGCCAGCCACCGATACCCCATTCCCAGGAGCCGGTGATCGGGTAAATGAAGGTCACGAGGAGCGTGGCGTAGATCATGAAGGATCCGAGCTTCACACGCTCGGCAACCGCTCCGGAAACGATGGTTGCAGCAGTAGCGGCAAACATGGCCTGGAAGATGAAGTCGGACCAGATGGTGTAACTGCCGTATTCGCCGGTGACATTCGCTGTGCGGGTCGCGTCGTCCGCGAAGCCGTTCATGAGCGGTCCGCCGACCGCAAAGAAACCGTTCCAGGCCCCGGCGGTGGCGTCCCCCGGATACATCGCGTTGAACCCATAGATCATGTAGCCCAACGCACCGATGCATACGATGAAGACGTTCTTGAACAGGATGTTCACAGTGTTTTTCTTCTGGCACAGGCCGGATTCAACCGTGGAGAATCCGAGGTGCATGATGAAGACCAAGGCGGCGGAGATCAGGATCCACAGGTTGTTGACCGTGAACATGGCTGCGTCCGGGCCGGCCATGAAATCCGCGTAGCCATCCGGCTCGGCTGCTTCCTCGGCCGCCGGGGCATCTGTTGCAGGGGCTGCTGGTTCCGCCACCTCTTCGGTTGGCGCCGGGGCCGCCTCATCCTGACCGTAGCCGGTCGTTGGCATGAGGGGGATTGCGAAGCAAGCCACCGCCGCAAGGGCTAGGGCTCGCAATGTCATTGGATGTCGTCTGGTCATATTGGTCGGGGTTGTCGGATATTGTGTGCCTTGCACGTGGGGATAGTTCGCCAAGTGTGCGGCGAAAGACCCCTAAGCAAGCCGCGTGCCAACCTGGCTGGCTGCTCTTTTTGGAAGTGCCGGCACGCCCCCATCCGTGCTGGAGGCGTTGGACATCGCTGCGCTTCGCCATTCAGGCCGCGCTTTCGGAATGGACGCCCTCACCCGCTTGTTCCCCGCTTTCCATGGAACTCGGTGACCGCCCCTGTCAGGACTAGGGGAGAGCCCTCACGATTTTGAAAAAATATCTTGCAAGAGCCGTCTGCCATCCGGTAGATACCCGCCGTGCGGCAGTGAATAGCTCGCCAAATAATGTTCTGGACAATTCCTTAGCTTTTGTTAAAGAAAGCCCGGCGAATCGCACCGGAAACAAAATCTGGCACGCAAAACGCTACCCACAAAACACCCTTCTCTGGATCCCAACGGTTCAGTCAAGGGCGCTACCAGCAACCGAAACAACAACAACACTATGCAAAACTACTGCAAAACAATTGGCGCCCTGGCCGCTGCCTCCGCCCTCGCGGCTGGCAACGCCTCGGCTGAAATCGAATACGAACTCCACGCCGGATACTCCACCGACTATCTGTTCCGCGGGATTGATCTCGGCAACGACCTCGTCGAAACCGGTCTCAACCTCTCCACCGAATGGAACGGCCTCGACCTGAGCGCCGGTGCTTGGTATGGCGCATTCGAATCGAACAACGATGATTTCTCGGAGCTCGACCTCTACGCCGAGGCCTCCAAGGACTTCGGTTTCCTCACCGCAGCCGTCGGATACATCTCCTACCAGAACATGAACTCGACCTTCCGCGTCGACGATACCCAGGAGCTGTATCTCTCCCTTTCCAAGGAGTTCTTCGGCCTTGACACCTCCCTCACCTATTTCTGGGAGATCGAGGATTCCGGATCCGGCACAGGCGGTTACCTTGAGGCAGCTGTCGGCAAGAGCTTCGAGCTCAGCCCATGCCTCACCCTGAATGCAGGTGCTGCGCTCGCTTACCTCGTTGAGGAAAGCGAATTCGCACACATCACCACCAAGGTTTCCCTTGACTGGGCATTCACCGAGACGGCTACCCTCTCGCCGTACATCGCCGCTTCGTGGGGCCTCACCAACGATCCTCGTTCGGCAGCATACAACAACGTGAACGAAGAATTCGTCGGTGGCACCATGCTCACCGTCAGCTTCTAATCTGAAGTTTACGAGCTAAACAATCCAAGGGCGGTTGCTTCGGCAGCCGCCCTTTTTTCGTTTCGCGCTTGAATGCTGCGCCCATCCCGGAAAACTCCCGCCATGTTCCTCGGGATCGATTCCTCCACCCAATCCGTCAGCGCACTCATCATCGATCCCGCCTCTGGGGCGGTCGTGGCGGAAGGGTCGGTGAACTTCGGCAACGACCTCCCGCAATACGGCGCTCCGAGCGGCTTCATCCCCGGCGGAAAGGGCGGCGAGGTTCACTCCGATCCGCTGATGTGGCTCGATGCGCTCGATCTCCTGTTCTCCAGGCTCTCGGCAAATACCGATCTCTCGGCCGTCCGCATCATCGCAGGCTCCGGCCAACAGCACGGCTCCGTGTATCTCAATGCCGGATTCGGGAAAGCCATCGGCGGTCTCGATCCTTCGCGAGGCCTCGCCGCACAGCTTGCGCCCACACTTTCCCGTCCCACCTCGCCGATCTGGATGGACACCTCCACCGGCGCGGAGTGCTCGGAGATCACCGCCTCCCTTGGCGGGGCTGATGAGGTCTGCGCCCGCTCCGGCTCCATCGCCATCGAGCGCTTCACCGGCCCGCAAATCCGGAAATTTTCCAAGGAACATCCGGAAGGCTATGCGGCGACGCAGGACATCCATCTCGTCAGCTCCTTCATCGCCTCGGTGCTTGCCGGGAAATCGCTGCCCATCGACTACGGCGACGGAGCGGGTATGAACCTGATGAACCTCGCGGAGCTGGCATGGGATGGAAGGCTTCTCGAAGCCACCGCGCCCGGCCTTTCCGCCCGTCTTCTGCCACCAGCCTCCTGTCTCCAGCCCCAAGGCACGGTTTCCGCCTACTTCGTCTCGAAATACGGCATTTCCAGTAGTTGCAAAATCTGTCCGTTCACCGGGGACAACCCGGCATCCCTCGTCGGCATGGGCGCCACCACGGCCGGGCAGGCGGTGATCTCGCTGGGCACCAGCGACACCTTTTTCGCGGCCATGCCGGAGGCGAAGACCGATCCGAACGGATACGGCCATGTCTTCGGGAACCCGGCGGGCGGCTTCATGTCGCTCATCTGCTTCCGCAACGGCTCCCTCGCCCGCGAGGCTCTCCGCGACGGGCTCGGCGTGGACTGGGATGCATTCGAAAAGGATGCGCTCGCCGCCACCTCGGCATCCGCGGGGAAAAACCTCACCCTCCCGTTCTACGGCCCGGAAATCACGCCGCGCTTCGATTTCGCGGAACCGGTTGCCTCATTTGCCGAAGAGCCCACCCCCGCGCTGCGCATACGCTCGCTGCTGGAAGGGCAGTTCCTCAACATGCGCCTGAACTCCTCATGGATGGGCGTCGCCACGGACCGCATCCGCCTCACCGGCGGCGCATCGAAGAACGACGGCATCGCCCAGATCGTCGCCGATGTTTTCCAGGCACCGGTCGAGCGTTTCGAGGTGGCGAATTCCGCCGCGCTCGGTGCCTCCCTGATCGCCGCCACGGCGGGCGGACATGGTCTCGTGGAACTCCAGCACACATTCTGCAAACCATCGCCCGGATCGCTCATCGAGCCGGACACATCTCTCGCAGGGAAATACTCGACCGCGCTCGCGGAATTCGGGAAGCTTCTCCAGCAAACCACCCAAGCCTGAAATAAGAAATGCAATTCAAGGACAAGATCGTCGTCGTCACCGGAGCCGGAAGGGGCATAGGCCAGGAAATCGCCCGCTCCTTCGCAGCCGGGGGCGCCAAGGTCGCACTCATCAGCCGCAGCGAATCGAGCTGCGGCGGCGCGGCGGAGGAAATCAACAAAGCCCACCCCGGATCCTGCACCGCCTACGCGGTCGATGTTTCCTGCCATGATGCCGTGCAGGAAACCGCCAGGAAAATCGGCGAGGAGCTCGGTGCGGTGAACATCCTGGTCAACAACGCGGGCGTCACCCGCGACGGCCTACTGATGCGCATGAAGGAGGAGGACTGGGACACAGTGCTGGACACCAACCTCAAGGGTGCCTTCAACACCGTCAAAGCCTTCATGCGCCCGCTGATGAAAGGGGAGAACTCTCGCATCATCAACATCGCCTCCGTCATCGGCCTCATCGGCAACGCGGGCCAGGCGAACTACTCCGCCAGCAAGGCGGGGCTGATCGGTTTCACCAAGGCAGTCGCCCGCGAGCTGGCCGGCCGCGCCGTCACCTGCAACGCGATCGCCCCCGGCTTCATCACCACCGACATGACCGATGAGCTGCCGGAAAGCGTCAAGGAAGCCGTGATCGGGAAAATCCCGCTCGCCACCTTCGGCACCACCGATGACATCGCCAAAACCGTCACTTTCCTTGCCAGCCCGGACGCCCGCTATATCACCGGCCAGGTGATCGCCGTCGATGGCGGGATGACGATGTAGCCTGCGCGGGGTTGGAAGCCATTCGTGAGATGCTCCGCGTTTGCAGAAACAGATCCTCCCAAATAACCTCTAACAAATAACGAATAGCCAAATGCAACTGATCCTTCTCCGCCACGGCCAGGCCGAGGATTATGCGTCAGATGGCGGCGGCGATTTCTCACGAGTGCTGGTGGATAAGGGCATAGCCCAGGCTCGCAACGCGGCCCGCGTCCTTGCGGCGGCGGATTCCCTGCCGGACATCGTCCTGAGCAGCCCGGTGCTCCGCGCCAAGCAAACCGCCGAGGAATTCACGCAGGCGGCGGGAATTCCGGGGCCGGTGATGCAGAGCTGGCTGTCCTGCGGGATGTCCCCTGGTGCCGCGCTCACGGAGCTGGCCGGCTACACGGACTTCGGGCGCGTCATGATCGTCGGCCACGAGCCGGATTTCTCCCAGTTCGTCCAGCAGGCCCTGGGCTCCGCCGCAGGCACCGTGGAGATCCGCAAGGGTTCCATCACCTGCCTGGGGATCAATCCGCCCTCGCCGCGCGCCACCCTGCATTTTCTCTTCCCTTTCCGGATCGGGAAGCACATGGAGTGAACTTCCCCTTCATTGGGGTTTCGAATTTCGGATATCAGGTTTAAAGTCCCCGCACATGTCATCCACCTTCGGCGAAGTTTTCCGCATCCACACCTACGGCGAATCCCACGGCGGAGGTGTCGGCGTCATCATCGACGGCTGTCCGCCGCGCATTCCCGTTTCCCTGGGAAACATCCAGAGTGAGCTGGATCGCCGCCGCCCCGGCCAATCCGAGATCGTCACCCCGCGCAAGGAGGCAGATACCGCCGAGATTCTCTCCGGCCTTCATGACGGGCAGACCATGGGCACACCCATCAGCATCCTTGTCCGCAACACTGACCAGCGGCCGGGCGCCTACGAGGAAATGGCCGTGAAATACCGTCCATCCCATGCGGACTACACCTACGATGCGAAATACGGCATCCGCGCACCTTCCGGCGGTGGCCGAGCCTCCGCCCGCGAGACGATAGGCCGTGTCGCCGCTGCGGCCGTCGGGAAACAGGTGCTCGCGGCGCTCAGCCCCGGCATCGAGGTCATCGCATGGGTCAGCACGATCCAGCACATCCACGCGAACGTCGATCCCGCGACGATCACCGCCGGGCAAGTGGAGTCGAACATCGTGCGCACCGGGGATCCCAAGGCGGTCGAAACCATGATCAGCCACATCAAGAAGATCCGCTCGGAAGGGAACTCGGTGGGAGGCATCGTCGAGTGCGTCATCCGCAACTGCCCGCCCGGCCTCGGCGAGCCGATCTTCGACAAGCTGGAGGCGGAGCTCGCCAAGGCCATGCTCTCCATCCCGGCCACCAAGGGCTTCGAGATCGGCTCGGGCTTCCAGGGCACCCTCCTGACCGGCAAGGAGCACAACGATCCCTTCGAGATGCGGGACGGGAAGATCCGCACCGCCACGAACCGCTCCGGCGGCGTCCAGGGCGGCATTTCCAACGGCGAGGACATCGTGTTCCGCGTCGCATTCAAGCCCACCGCCACGATCATTTCCGAGCAATCGACCGTCACCGACCAAGGCGAGCCGACCACCCTCATGGGCAAAGGCCGCCACGATGCCTGCGTCCTTCCCCGCGCCGTGCCCATCGTCGAGGCGATGGCCACCCTCGTCCTGACCGACCACCTCCTCCGCCAGCGGGCGATGCGCGGCTGACACTGATTCCGGCGTTTCAGCATTCACCCAATTGGACACCCTACCGGAAATCTCCCTTGGCACGGCCGCCCTGATCATCTTCGCGTGCTGCGCGGGATACATGTTCATCCGGGGCATCGTGCGCACCATCGTCAATGCCGCATGCCTCACGCTGAGCGCATGGGTCGGCTTCCGCGTCTGGCAGCAGGCGCCCGCTCTGGCCATCGACTGGTTCGGGAAACCCTCCGAACTCATCGCCACCGGCCTGCCAATCCTTGCCTTCCTCGCCTCCCTGATGGTGCTGCGCCGCATCATCCGTTTCTTCCGCGCTCCAGTCCCGAAGCTGGCCGAGGAAATCGCTCCGAAATCCCCCGGGCAGCTCGTTTTCCGTCTCCTCGTCACGGTCATTCCCGCCGCACTGCTCTGCCTCACGGCCGCCACCTTCATCCACCACGCCAGCTCGGTCGCGGAAATCCGCAACTCCGCCGAATACGGCACCAGCTCCCCGCCCAGCCCCAGCCTGCCGGAGCGGCTGAAAAATTCCCTCTCCGTCGCCGTGCCGGAGAAGCTGATGGATTGGCTCGATCCGCTCACCACCGAACCGCGCCTCCAGCTTGCGAAAATGATCGCCGCCAGCCCGAACAAACCCCTCGAACCCATCGTCGATCCCGAGACCGGCAGGCCCTACCCCCGAGCCATCATCGTCGATGACCCGGAGCTCGTCTCCCTCGCCCACAAGGGACGCTTCAGCACCCTGCTGCGCCACCCCCTGCTTTCCGAGGCGCTCAAGGATCCGTTGATCCGCCAGGCCCTCGGGCTGGACTAGAAAGCGATCCCCGCCGCAGCAAGGGCGGCATGGATCTTGAAATCCAGGAAGGCGCCCCCGGCTTCCTTTTCCGCGAGGAATGCGCGTAGCCCGGATAGGGGCACGATGTGGACCGTGATGTCCTCGCCGGCTATGCCGCCGCCTTCGCTTTCGGGGTGCAGGCCGGTGGCGTGGAAAAGGTGGGTGATCTCCGGGGTCATGCCGGCCGAGGTCGGCGAGGAAAGCAGGGGCACCACGCTTTCCGCTCGGTAGCCGGTCTCCTCCAGCAGCTCGCGGCGCGCCGTTTCCGAGAGATCCTCGCCCTTGTGCTCCGGCTCGTCGCCCACCAGGCCCGCCGGGATCTCGATGACGCGTTTCCGCACCGGGATGCGGAATTGCTCGATCAGCACCACCTCGTCGCGGTCCGTGACGGCAAGGACGCCAACGCAGGCATCGGAGTTCGGGCGGCGGACATAATCCCAGTGGCCTGTGCGGTAGAGTCCGAGCCATTTCGATTCGTAGAGCGTGATCTCCTCGGGCATGGGGCTTGGATAGACGCGCGGAGGCGCTTTGCAGAGGGAAAATTTCCGGAAAGCATGGCCGCCATGGGAAAGAAAGGTTGGCGGAGGCGGGTATTCCGGCGTATCAAACCGCCCCCGCAGGAAAAGACCTCATGGATCGCCACGACTTCGATATCCCCGTCACCTTCAGGCACCGGGTGATCTTCACCCGGGAGGCCTTCGCAGCGGACAACGCCGCGCTGGCCGACGTCCTTGCGGAAGGCGGCGGCAGGAGGGTTCTGGTTTTTCTGGAAACGGCGGTCGCTGAGTCATGGAAAGGCCTTTCCGAGCAGATCCAGGCCTACTTCGGGAGACTAAACCTCGACTTCCGGGGCGTGAGGATTTTCACCGGCGGGGAAGCCTGCAAGGCGGATGAGGATCTCGTCCACGAGGTCTGGCGTGAGATCGATTCCGGCCACATCGACAGGCACTCCTACGTGCTCGTGATCGGCGGAGGGGCATTCCTCGATGCCGTCGGCTTCGCCGCATCGACCGCCCACCGCGGCGTACGCCTCGTCCGTTTCCCCACCACCACCCTCTCGCAGGACGACAGCGGGGTGGGCGTGAAAAGCGCGATCAACGCCTTCGGAAAAAAGAACTGGGTCGGCTCCTTCGGGGTGCCTTTCGCGGTCGTCAACGATTTCCGTTTCCTCGAAAGCCAGGATCCCGAGGAGAGCCGCGCGGGGCTCATCGAGGCGGTGAAGGTTTCGCTCGTGAAGGACGGGGAATTCTTCGCGTGGATCGAGGCGAACGCCGCCGCCCTCGCAAAACTGGAGCGCGGCCCCTTCGAGGAATGCGTGCGCCGTTCCGCGCTCCTCCATGCCCGCCACATTGCGCTGGGCGGGGATGCCTTCGAGACCGGCTCCAGCCGCCCCCTCGATTTCGGCCACTGGGCCGCGCACAAGCTCGAGGCGCTCACCAAATACCAGCTCTCCCATGCCGAGGCGGTGGCGGTCGGCGTTGCGCTCGACACCGTCTATTCCCGGAAAAAGGGTCTGCTTTCGGAAACGGACGCCAACCGTGTGATCGCCGTGCTTTCTGCGCTCGGCCTCAAGACCTACCACCCTGCGCTCGACTGGACGGACAAGAAAGGGGTGCGCCGCGTGCTTTCCGGGCTTGAGGAATTCCGCGAGCACCTTGGCGGCGAGCTCACCGTCCTGCTCCTCGCCGGCCCCGGCAGCGGGATCGATGTGCATGAGCTCGATATCCCTCTCCTCAACGGGAGCATCGCGGAGCTGCACTCGGCATGGGACGGCGGAAGCGCCTGAGTTGCCACGCTGAATGGGAATCACCGCCAGGCGGCGCGGTGATGAAACATCCTCACCCGTCCGTCTGCGTTGTCACACGCCCTGGCCTGCGGATCGCTTGATATGGCGTGCATGAAAGACATAGGATTCCTTCTCGACATGGACGGCGTGATCTATTCCGGCACGCGCCTCATCCCCGGCGCGGCGAACTTCATCGCGAAGCTCCGCAACCACCGCATCCCCTACCGCTTCCTCACGAACAACTCGCAGCGCGCCCGCCGCGATGTCGCCCTGAAGCTACGCCGCCTCGGCATCGAGGCGGAGCCCGACGATGTCTTCACCTGCGCCATGGCCACCGCCCGTTTCCTCGCCTCCCAAAAGGCCGGCGGCACCGCCTACGTCATCGGCGAGAACGGCCTCGCAAACGCCCTTCACGTCAACGGCTACACCGTCGTCGACGACGATGCGGACTACGTGGTCGTCGGCGAAGGCAGGACACTGACCTTCGAAATGATCGAGCGTGGCGTACGCCTCGTGGAGCGCGGCGCCCGCCTCATAGCCACCAACCTCGACCCGAGCTGCCCGACGGAAAGCGGCATCCGCCCCGGCTGCGGAGCCATCGTCGCCATGATCGAGAAGGCCACCGGCGTGAAAGCCTTCTCCGTCGGCAAGCCCAGCCCGGTGATGATGCGCGCCGCCCGCAAGGAGATGGGGCTCAGCAGCGAGCAGACGGTGATGGTCGGCGACACGATGGAGACGGACATCCTCGGCGCGGTCCAGCTCGGCTACCGCAGCGTGCTCGTCCTCAGCGGCGGCACGAAGCGGGAGGATCTCGGGAAATTCGCCTACCAGCCGGACATCGTCGTCGAGAACATCGGGGAGATCCCCGACGAGTTCCTGTTCGGCGCTGTGCGCCTGGCATGTTAGAGTAAGCTCAGGGTTTCACGAACTCCTCGCGGGAGAGGAATCCGTCGCCGTCCCTGTCGAATTTCTGGAAACGCGGGCGGGCGTCATCGCCGTCGGGCTGGCGGGAGAGGAATTCCCCCATGGTCAGCCTGCCGTCCTTGTTTGCATCGCGGGAATCGAACATCGCGCCGCGATCCTGCTTGGGCTTTTGCCTTGTGGCGGGCTTCCCGCCCTTCGCCCTGAACTGCGGTTTCGCCTCGGGATATCTGGCGAGGATTTCCTTCATCCCCAGAAGCATCTCCGGATTCTTCGCGGCGATGTTTTCCTTTTCCAACGGATCCCTGAGGCAATCGTAAAGCTCATACTCCGCCGTCTCCGGATCGGCTCCGGGGACTTTCCACTCGACCATGCGGTAATTGCCGGTGCGGATCGCGCGACCAAGCCTGCCGCCGCGCGGATAAACGTGAATGGCATGATCCATGGTGCCTGCGGATGGATCGGAAAGGGCTGCGAAAATGTCCGTGCCATCGATGCCAGCGGCGGGTGCAAGTCCCGCCATCGCACAGAGCGTGGGGAAAAGATCCACCGTCTCCACAAACGCATCGCTGCGCTTCCCTTCGCCCTGTTTCGCCCCCGCTTTCGCGATCATCAGCGGGATGCGGGCGGCCTGCTCGTAGTTCGTGTGCTTGCACCACATGCCGTGATCGCCTAGGTGCCAGCCATGATCGCCCCAGAGGACGATGATCGTGTTTCCGGAAAGTCCGCTCGCATCGAGCGCATCGATCACCCGCCCGATCTGTGCATCGACATAGCTGGTGGCGGCGTAGTAACCGTGGATGAGCAGCCGCTGGTAATCATCCGGCAGCACCGTTACGTCCGGCACATCCGAGTATTGCCGCAGCTCACCGCCGAACTGCAGGGCATACGGTGGCGCATCCTTCGGCACCTCCCGGAACTCGGCCAGCGGCATTTCCCCTCTCTCGTAGAGATCCCAATACTTCTTCGGCGCGACGAAGGGCAGATGCGGTTTCATGAAACCGACCGCCAGGAAAAACGCTTCGTCCGGTTTCCCGGCCGCAGCCTTGAGCCGGGCGATCGCCTCATCGGCGATCTTCCCGTCCGCATAGAAATCATCGGCCACCTCCGCGCTTTCGGTGGCGGCTCCCCTTGCTCCGTTTTTGCCCTCTTTCATCGTGGATGTGCTTTCCGGCAGCGCGAACTGGGGCGCCTTTGGTTTCCAGGGTTCCATCGACCACGAGGCCGCGTCCTCGCTGTTGCCGTGGCCGGTGTGCAGGATTTTGCCGAGCGCCTGAGTGCGGTAACCCGCTTTCATGAAAACCTGCGGCATGGTCACCGCATCCGGGGCCACTTTGCGAAAATTCGTCTCCAAATCGTAGATCCCCAGGGTGTCGGGGCGGAGGCCTGTGATGAGCGCGTTGCGGGACGGGGCGCAAACCGCCTGGTTGCAGTAGGCGCGCCCAAAGAGGGTGCTACGCAAGGCGAGGCGGTCGATCTGCGGCGTCTTCGCGATGGTGTCGCCATAGCAGCCGAGCGCGGGCTTGAGGTCATCCACACAGATGAGGAGGACATTTGGTTTTTCCGCCAAGGCGAAAATGGCGGAGCCCAGCAGGATCGCAGCGGCGGGGGTTTTCACGTGGCGCATGGGAGACATGCTGGCATCCCGCCCGGCATCATGCAACAGCCGGGCTAGAATGATCCGGGTGGATCCGGCGCGGGTTCACCCAGCGGCCTGCCTGTCGCGGGATCGATGCCTAGCATCAGCCAAACGTCCTTGATGATGCGGGTCGAGGCTTCGCCGAGGACTTTGTTCTCATGCCCGGTTCCGCTCAGTCCCACATTGATCGATGGCACCTGGCCACCCGCAGGTGTCTTGGCCGTGCCCGCCTCAACGAAAAGGCGCTTGTCCAGCTCCTTGACCGCGGCGTCCTCCGTTGCTTGCCCGAATTTCTCCTGCAATCCGACATCGACCACCACCTGCCGCAGGATCGCATCGGTGCGCAGTTTCTCCGCGATCTGCTCCGCAAGCTTCTTCTGGTCCTCCATGGAGATATCCTCACGAAGGGCGAGCGGAACCCAGATCCTCGAAGGCTTGCCAAGGTGATATTCGCGCCAGGCAAACCTCGCCCCGAAGAACATCATCACTAGACCCACGATCCCGGCGGCCGCCCATAACATCCATCGTTGCATGACTAGCGTTTATGCTGCATCCATCCATCAGCCAAGCCGGAAATCCATGGAATACCCACTCACCCAAGCCACCCGCCACACCCTCCCAAACGGTCTCACCCTCATCCTCGATCCCGATCACGCCGCCCCGGTCATCAGCGTGCAGGCATGGGTCGCCACCGGCAGCATCCACGAGGACAGGCTCCTCGGCTCCGGCCTCTCGCACTTCCTCGAGCACATGGTCTTCAAAGGCACCCGCGACTTTTCCTCCGAAGGCCTCGCCCAGGCGGTGCAGGCGGGCGGCGGCCACTGGAACGCCTACACCACCTTCGAGCGCACGGTCTATTACATCGACGGCCCGGCGCAGTCCCTGGAAGTTTTCCTGAAATGCCTCACCGGACTGGTGTTTTTCCCGCTCATCCCCGAGTCCGAGTTCGAGAGCGAAAAGGACGTCATCCGCCGCGAGATCGACATGGGCTTGGACGATCCCGACAACGCCTCGATCCGCCTCCTGCTCTCCACCGCCTTCACCAAGGACGCCCGCCGCCAGCCTGTCATCGGCCACCGCCACCTCTTCGATGAGATTTCCCATTCCGATCTGACAAGCTATCACCGCACCCGCTACACCCCGGAAAAAACCCACATCGTCATCTCCGGCGATTTCAATCCCAATGTGGCGCTCTCCCTCGTGACCTCCCTGACCGCCGACGCGAAAAACGCCTCCGGCGCCGAGCCCCACCTCCAGGCCGATCCCCCGCAGGTTGGGCCACGCGAGGGTTTTGAGACCTTCGATGTCCCCACCAGCCGCCTCTGCCTGTCATGGAAAACCCCGGCCATCCATCATCCGGATGCGCCCGCCTACGATCTGCTCGCCGCCATCCTCGGCCGTGGCAAGGCCTCACGCCTCCACCGACGCCTCCGCGACCAGCGCGAGCTGGCACTGGAAATCTCCGCATGGACATGGATCGATCCCGGCTGCGAAGGCCTCATCGCCGTTTCCGCAGAATGCGCCCCTGAGAAACGCGATGAGCTGAAGGCCGCGATCCTCGCCGAGATCACCGAGATCGCCGCCAGCGACCTCGACGCGGATCTCGCAAAAGCAAAGCGCCAGACCGCCGCCAGCCAGTTCAAGACACTCACCACCGCCTCCGGCCGCGCCTCCGACCTCGCCTCGAACTGGCACGAGGCGCGCGAACTCGATTTCACCCGCTCCCACCTCGCCGCGATCAATGCCGTCACGCCCGCCGACATCCGCCGCGTCGCCACAAGCCTCACCGAAAGCCGCCTCACCTTCACCTCGCTCGATCCGGAAAATTTCACCCCCATCGTCGCCGAAAGGAAAGCCGCCGCCGCCGTGCAGGGCATCACCACCCACACGCTCTCCAACGGCCTCCGCCTCGCCCTCCTGCCGGATCACCGCGTGCCGCTCATCCATTTCCAAGCCGCCGCCCGCGCCGGGCTGCCATCCGAAACGGCAGAGAACAACGGCCTCAACCAGCTCTTCGCCTCCACCCTCGCCAAAGGAACCGCCAGCCGCTCCGCCGACGAGATCGCCACCTCCCTCGAATCACTCGGCGCATCCATCTCCGCCACCGCCGGCAACAACGCCCTGCTCGTCCAGGCCGCCGGCCTCTCCGCCGACATCCTGCCAATCCTCGATGTCTTCGCCGACGTAATCCAGAACCCCAGCTTCCCCACCGATGCGATCCACCGGGAAAAGGCCAGCCAGCTCGCCTCCCTTGAGGAAGCCCTCGCCGATCCCCTGCACCGCTGCTTCAGGCAGCTCCGCCACAACCACTACTGCGGCCAGGGCTACGCCCTCGATTCACTCGGCACCCCGGAAACCCTCGCAAAACTCGGTCGTCTCGATCTCGCCGCCCACCACTCCCGCCACTTTTGCGCCGCCAATCTCACCCTCGCCGTCGCCGGCGATTTCGACCCAGCAGCCATGGTCGATCTGCTCGAAAGCCATTTCCAAAAACTCCACGCCGGGGAAGCATGGAACCCGCCCGAATCCACCAGATCCATCGGAGAGACAGCCACCGCCACCCTCCCCAAGAAACAGGCCGTGCTCGCCATCGGCTATCCCGGCGCATCCACCGGCTCCGAGGAGCGCCACGCCCTCGCCTTCCTGCAGGAGCACTCTTCCGACATGGCAGGCCCCCTTTTCGGCCGCATCCGCGAGGAACTCGGCCTCGCCTACCGCGTCGGCGCCACCCAGTTCCTCGGATACGACAAGGGTCTGTTCACCTTCTACCTCGCCACCTCCCCCGAGCAGATCGAGCTCGCCACCGGGGAACTGAAAAAGGAAATCGCAAAAATCGCCACCGAGGGCATTCCGGAAGACACCTTCGAGCGCGTCCGCTCCACCGTCCTCAGCGGCGCCGCCATCCAGCAGCAATCCCCCGCCTCCAACGCCCGCCACGCCGCCCTCGACCTCCTCTTCGGCCACCCCGCCGAAACCCACCGCCTCCTTCCCGCCATCTACGCCGCCCTCACGCCGCAGCAGGTTTGCGAGGTCGCGAAGAGCGTTTTCTCCACGAAGCCCACAATTTCAGTGATCATGGGGGAGAAGGCATGAGACCGGAGCGAAAAACATCTTTACATCCCGTCCTCAGCCTGAATAGTGGACAAATGACGAAATTAAAAACCCTCCTGATTTCCATGACTCTCGGCGCTGGCATCTCCCAGGCGGCGACGACGGTCTTCTCCGATACCTTCAGCGATGGCGACCGCACCGATGGCGCGGATCTTGATGACATCCAGTGGTACGCGGGTCGCAACAATGTCGCCCTGTCCGTCGGCGCCGATGCCGGAATCGGCACCGGCGATGCGCTCCTGGTCAACAGCAGCACAACCTTCTCCCGCGTCGTCGGACTGTTTGGCTCGGCTGTCACCATCGGCGTTGGGGAAACGCTGCGTCTTTCCTTCGACATGCGCTTCCAAACCACGCCCGGCACCGGGAGCGGCCTGCTTCGTATCGGCATTTTCAACAATGGCGGAACGGCGATCACCGGCGATGAGGATCCCGGCGCCAACCAGAACAATCACTTCGGTTACGGCTTTTCCACAAATCCAGGGGCGGTTCTCGCTGGAGGAACCACCGTTACCACCGAGGAGGCGGGCAATTCCATACTCGGCGGCTCCAACCCTGGCGGCTTCAGCTCCACCGGGAGTGCGGGCGCTTCCATCGAATGGGGTACCACCGTGCATAACGGGGTGTTCAGCATCACACGCCTCGCGGACGGATCCATGGATCTCAGTGCCCGCATCGACGGGGGCACCGCCGCAACGGCCAACATCGCCGCCCCGATAAATAGCAGCTACACCTTCCACGAAGTCGCGTTCGGCCAAGGTAACATGAACATTGACTTCGCGCTGGACAATGTGGAGCTCTCCATCGTCCCCGAGCCGTCCACGTCCCTCGTCCTCGCGCTTGGCGCGCTGTGCTTTTTGCGCCGCCGCAGGCTTCCGTGAAACGCGGGTTTCGGCGCGGAGCGCTTGCGCTTTTCTTGTGGCGGACGAGGCCAACACCTATGTCACCCGTGCGCGACGAATGCCGTTTGGCCTTGCCATCGCATAGCTGGAACCGTCGGGGATTCCGGCGAAAGAAACTTTCCACGGGACACGCGGACACGCATGCTTGGGCGTGCCAACCCTCCGCGAAGCGATCCGCTATTGGCTGAAGCTCGGCCTCATCAGCTTCGGCGGGCCGGCAGGGCAGATCGCGATCATGCACCGCGAGCTGGTGGAGAAACGCAAGTGGATCTCGGAAAGCCATTTCCTGCATGCGCTCAATTTCTGCATGATGCTGCCCGGGCCCGAGGCGCAGCAGCTGGCGACGTATCTCGGCTGGCGGCTGCACGGCTGGCGCGGCGGGATGGCGGCGGGCGCACTGTTCGTGCTGCCCTCGGCGGTCATCCTTTACTTCCTGGGCTGGCTCTACATGGCGGGCGGGCATCTGCCTTGGCTGGCGGCGATTTTCCACGGGCTGCTCCCGGCGGTGATCGCGGTGATCGCGGCCGCGGTTCTCAGGATCGGCGGGAAAACCCTGCGCAGCGCCACCCTCTGGGGCATCGCCGCGCTGTCCTTCTCCGCGATTTATTTTTTCGGGGTGTCCTTCGTGCTGATCATCGCCGCCGCCGCGCTGGCCGGCTGGGCCGGGCACCGGATTTCTCCTACGCAGTTTCCTCCGGGGAAATCCCACGGCGCGCTGGAGCATGATGATGATGCGGGCGTTCTGGTGCTTCCACCCGCCCCCCGCGCGAGCTGGAAGCGCACCCTGAAAGTTTCCGCCATCTGCATTTCCCTCTGGTTTCTGCCGGTGGTTGGGCTGGGTCTGTGGCTCGGGTGGGACAGCACGCCGGTCGCGCAGGGCGTCTTTTTCAGCAAGGCGGCGCTGGTCACCTTCGGCGGCGCTTATGCGGTGCTGCCCTACGTGGCGCAGCAGGCGGTGGAGCATTACCAATGGCTCTCGCACCCCCAGATGATGAGCGGCCTCGCCCTCGCGGAAACCACGCCCGGGCCGCTGATCATCGTGCTGGAGTTCGTCGGATTTGTCGGCGGCTGGCAGAATCCGGGGAAATTCAGCCCGCTGGCCGGAGCCTCGGTCGGAGCCGCGATCACCGTCTGGGCGACTTTCCTACCCTGCTTCCTGTTCGTTTTCCTCGGCGCCCCGTACGTGGAGCGACTCCACGAACTCCCGCGACTCGGTGCGTGCCTGACCGCGATCACCGCCGCCGTGGTCGGTGTGATCCTGAACCTCGGGGTCGTTTTTGCGCAACACGCCCTTTGGCCGGAAGGCGGCTTCGATGCCTTCGTGGCCATCCTCGCCGCCGCCTCGTTCATGGCGCTGTGGCGCTTCAAGCTACCCTTCACGTGGATCCTAGCCGCCTGCGCGGGGCTGGGGCTGCTCGCGGGATGGGCGGGCTACGCCTGAAAACGAGCCGTTTAAAATGCTTGAACGGCCGGGTGTGCCTGCCTACAGCCTCCGCATGGCTCTTGAAACCACACTGATCCTCTTCAAACCCGACGCCGTCGCGAAAAACCTCACCGGCGAGGTGCTTGCCCGTTTCCAGAAGGAAGGCTTCCTCGTGCGCGGCATCAAGATGATGTCCCTCAGCGACGAGATCCTCGCCGAGCACTACTCCCACATCGCCGACAAGCCGTTTTTCCCCTCCGTGCGCGGATTCATGCAGGAAACGCCGGTCATCGCCCTCGCCCTCGAAGGTGAAGACGTCATTTCCCGCGTCCGCGACCTGCTTGGCCCGACCGATTCCATGGTCGCCGCACCCGGCACGATCCGCGGTGATTTCGGTTTCAAGGACGCCGATGCGAAGATGCGCAACGTCTGCCACGCCTCCGATTCCCCGGAAGCCGCCGCCGCCGAGATCAAGCGCTTCTTCAAGGACGGCGAGATCTTTTCCTACTGACCGGAAACTTGAGCTTTTCCCTCCTCCTCCACGCGCTTGAGCCGAAGCCCGACCGCAAGGCTCTGGAGGAAATCACCGTCAACGTGCGTTCCGTGGCGCGCGCCGACGCGGCGGGGATTTTGCGGGGTTGGTTCGGCATCGTTTCCTCGGGGCTTTCGCTCGAAGACGCGACCGCCTTCCAAACCGGCCTGCGAACCCTCGGCTGCGAAACGGACATCGTGCCGGACGGGGACATCCCTTCCCTGCACCCGGATTTCCGCTGCCAGCGGATCGACCTCACCCCGGAAACGCTGACACTCACCACCGCGATGAACCGCCGCCAGGTGCGCGGACTCGGCGAACTGGTCTTTGCCGCCGCAGGCATGGTTGAGCGTGAAAAACAGGTCTCCGATTACGAAATGCAGACCGACGTACGATATTTCGAGGGCGGCGCGTACACCGTGCAGGTGCCCACGCGGATTACGAAATCCGTGGAAAAAACATGCTTCCGCATCGACCTCTTTTTCTCCGCGCCCATGCACCGCGTTTCCTACGAGGTCGAGCGGGAGACCGTGATGTTCTACGGCGAGCGCCACATCCGCGTCGGCAACAAGGCGGAAAGCCTGGCCCTCATGGCGGATCTTTCCTCGCTGCTGCCGCCCGACCGCCTGAACCGCGGCCTGCGCGAGCTTTCCACGGAGCCGCTCTACCCCTCCCTGCAAGCCTATGAGGAGGAGATCCGCTGGGCGTTTCACCGCCTCGGCGCGAAGGGGTGAGTGCGGCGAAAAAAGATCGCCATGCCCGGCTATGCTCAGCGAAGATGACCTCAACGCCATGAAACATCTCCTCGCCGCCGCCCTTCTCCTCGCCGCGCCCGTGCACGCCGCGCCGCTGAAAGTCTATATCCTTTCCGGGCAATCCAACATGCAGGGACACGCCAACGTCAGCACCTTCCCCTCGATGGCGCGGAATCCGGAAACCGCACCCCTGCTCAAGGAAATGACCGACGCCGAAGGCAAGCCGGTCGTCTGCGAGCGCGTCTGGATCAGCTACCTTTCCGAGGGCAAGGGCGGCGTCACCGAACTCAGGGAGGGCCAACTCACCGCAGGCTTCGGCGCCGGCCCGGACAAGATCGGGCCGGAATTCACCTTCGGCCTCACCATGCAGAAGCACGTCAAGGAGCCCATCCTGCTCATCAAGACCGCCTGGGGCGGCAAAAGCCTGCACACAGATTTCCGTCCCCCTTCCGCAGGCGGCGAAGGCGCGGGCAAATACTACGGCCTGATGATGGAGCATGTGAAAAAGGTGCTCGCAGATCCCGGCAAGGTCGTCCCCGGCTACAACGCCAAGGACGGCTACGAGCTCGCCGGTTTCGTCTGGTTCCAGGGCTGGAACGACATGGTCGATGGCGGTGCCTATCCCGACCGTTACAAGCCCGGCGGCTACGACCGGTATTCGGAAAACCTCGCCCACCTGATCCGCGATGTCCGCAAGGATCTCGACGCGCCCAAGCTTCCCGTCGTCATCGGCGTCCTGGGCGTCGGCGGGCCGACGTCCATGTACGAGCAGCCGCGTTACGTGCAGGTGCACCAGAATTTCCGCGACGCCATGGCCGCACCGGCGAAGCTACCCGAGTTCAAGGGCAACGTCGCCAACGTCCTCACCGAGGAGTTCTGGGATCACGAACTCTCCAAGGTTCGTTCAAAGAAAGAGAAAACCCCGGAGGAAGAGGAAATTGCCAAAGGCGCATCCAACCAAGAATTCCACTACCTCGGCGCCTCGACCATCCTCGGCCCCATCGGGAAAGCCTTCGCCGATGCGATGGTTGGGATGAAGTGAGTCCGCTGCTTGCCAAGCGCACCCGGAAATCTGAAGATCGCCTCGTGTTCGAGACAAAGATCATTGAGGCGACCGACGACGGGATGAAGGAAGCGCAGAACGAGGCGGTCGCGCTTTTGCAAAAGGGCGAGGTCGTGGCCTTGCCGACGGAGACGGTGTACGGGCTGGCGGCGGATGCTTTCAATCCGGATGCCGTGGCGAAAATTTTCGCGGCGAAGGAGAGGCCGAGCTTCGATCCGCTGATCGTGCACATCGCCACGTTGCGTGATCTGGAGCGGGTGGCGGTGGTGCCGGAGGAGATCCGCACCATTGTGAACCAGCTCGCCAACGAGTTCTGGCCCGGGCCGCTGACGATCATTCTGCCGAAGACCCCGGAAGTGCCGGACATCGTGACCAGCGGCTTGCCGACGGTGGGCGTGCGGCAGAGCGGGCATCCGATTTTCCGCGCGATCAACAAGGCGCTGGGCAACCCCATCGCCGCGCCGAGCGCGAACCGCTTCGGGCGCATTTCCCCGACCTCCGCCTCCGCCGTGATGAAGGAACTGGGCGGGCGCATCCCGCTCATCGTCGATGCGGGAGCCTGCGGCGAGGGATTGGAAAGCACGATCATCCGCATCGAGCCGCGCGAGGGGAAAAAGCCGATTTTCCACCTTCACCGCGCCGGCCCGATCACCAAGGAGCAGCTCCAGAAATTCGGCAAGGTGGAGAAGGCGAAACCCGGCGACAAGCTGCTCGCGCCCGGGGAGCTGGAGAGCCATTACGCGCCGCTCACGCCCTTCCGCCTGATCGAAAAGCCGTCGGATTTCACGCCGGAAGTCGGCAAGACCTACGGCCTGCTCAGCTACACCGGCGAGGAGGGCGGCGAGTTCGTCCGCGCGCACCGCTGGGACAGCGTCGTCGCGCTCAGCCCCGGCAGCGGGAAACTCGCCGAGGCCGCGATCCGCCTGTTTTACGCGATGCGTGAGATGGACGAGATGGGGTTGGATGAAATCATCGCCGAGCCGGTCAGCGAGGTCGGCCTCGGTGTCGCGATCATGGATCGCCTGCGCCGCGCTTCGGCACGGTGAAATACGGCTCGCAGGCGTCGGGGTCGGAACCCTACTCAACCGGCGAGGCGGCTCCGCCTCCATGCGGCGGCAGGGTCTTGCGGAACTCGTCCAGGCAGAGCCCCATCTTGGTCGTCGGAATTACCTCGAAACCTGGCACCCGGGTGAGCGACAGGTCTTTGCCAAGCAGCGCTGAAAACGGCTCCCCGTCCTTGAGCCCCGCATCGGCAAGTGACAGGGCACGGTTGTCCGCGATGTTGGAGAACCTCCGGTTTTCCTCCTTCCCGCTCAAATCCAACCGGGTTTCGCACTCCACCATGACATTGCGGGTGATCCGGTTGCCGGTGGGCAGTTCGGGATGCTCTTTCAGCAGGCGGAGCATGCCGGGATAGCGCTCCGACCATGGCGGCAAGGACGGTCGGACTTTTGCCAGCTGTCCCCCGAGCTGCTTGTGCTCCAGGGTGTAGCCGCGGGCGACCCCACGATCATCCAGGTGAACCGCCCTCTTGCACCGAATGAACACATTTCCCTCCACGATATTATCATGACCGCCGCCGATCGCGACCCCGCTGGCTACGTTCCAGGCGATGTTGCCGCGGATGGTGTCGCCACTGTCCCCGTCATCCATGTAGAACGCGACGGCGTTGGTGTCGGCGACGAGGTTGTGCCGCAGGACGTTGCCCCGGCTGGTCCAGTCGTGGGTGGTGTAAAACGCCCCGACGTCGCCCGAATCCAGCGCGATGCGCCAGACCTGGTTGTATTCGATGATGTGGTCATTGCCGCCGTAGAGGACGGCGGCGTGGGGCAGGTCGTGGATCAGGTTATGGGCTAGCCGGCACCCAACCGCAGTGTAGCCGAAGGCGCCGAGCATGATGGCGGGCGCGTAGGTGGTCTGCGTCTGCCCGATGTGGTGGATATGGTTGTTCAAAACCACGTGGCCGGCGGGGGTGAGGCTCATGCGGTCGCCGCCTCCGACGTAGATCCCGCCCTGTCCGAGTTGATGGATGTCGCAACCGGCCACCCGGTGCCCGATCCCCCCGTTGAGAATGATCCCGGTGCCGCCCAGATCATGGATCTCGCAGCCTGCGATCAGGACTTCGGAGGCGCCGGTGATTTCCACCCCGTTCCCAAGGCCTCCCTCCAGGGTGAACCCGCGGAAGGTCACGTGTCCGGCATCCTCGATCCTGACAAGCGGATCCTTCATGTCGGAGATCAGGGCGCTACCGCCCTTCAGATCCCGCGGCGGCCACAGGTAGAGCATTTTTGTCGGGAAACGCAGGCACCATTCCCCCGCGCGATCCAGTTCCTCGAGGAGGTTGAGCGCATACCAGTTCTCCTTGCCGTCGCCGGTCCGCGTGCCGTTGACGGTCTTGCTGTATTTCGAGCCGATGCCGCCGCCGACCCCACGGGCATGCGTGACCGTTCCGGCCTGAGGGTCGATCGCCGCCACACGCACCGTCTCCGGTTGCCATGGCACCCGCCAGAAACCCTTCAACCAGAGTCCGTCCTCCACGGCCTTCCCCCAGGTGCCGGGGCGGCCCCCCCGGTAGCGGAAAGTTCCCGGGCTGCTGCTCGAGCCGTTTTCCAGGACGCTTTCGATGGTGGTGTATTCCACGTCCGGCCAGCGGGCCAGCGGCAGGCGCTCACCGTCGATGAAAAGCTCGATGATCCCGCCGCCGTCGCGGAACAGCTCCGGGAAAGGCCCGGCATTGCGGATGCCCAGCGCCTCCAGATCCAGTTCCACGACATGATCGCGCGCCGCCTCGGGCAGGCGCGCCTTCACGGCCGGATCCGAGACCGGGCGAAAGGCATCGCCTGCGATGACGCGGCCACCGACGAGCCGGACCGTCCCCTCCGCCTGATAGACGATCCGCGCCTCCGCTGTGCCGCCGTCCTGCTTGTCCAGCCCGAAAGAACGGGTGCGCAGGTAGGTGCCGGCATGCACACGGACGACGGCCCCCGCGCCCTGCAAACCATCCGCCTTGCGCTGCCGCAGCAGGTCGCGGGCTTTTTCCAGGGTGGCGACGGGCAGCTCCGCGGTGCCCGGATTGGTATCGGCACCATCCACGGCAACATGGATTTCGTGCGGTGCAGCCGGCGCCTCTCCCGCCCCGAGGGCAAGAAGAACGGCGGCGGTCACGGGCGCGAAGAAGCGGCGCGAAGATCTTGGGCCTTTTGAAATCATAGCTCTGTCTTTCATGAATCCGTTGCGGGATTTCCGCATCAATCCGCGGTCCCGATCCCAAGACCCTCGGAGAGCCTCAGGAAATCCTCCTTGTCCTTGCCTTTCCAGAGGCCGTTCGACTTGGCGGCGGCGTGCCACGTTTCCGCAGCGTTCCTGCATTGTTCGAGCAGCTTGGCCGAGCCGGGCTTGTCCTTCCAGAGGACAGGCGGGTATTTCCGCATGAAGGTGAGCAGCTTGTCGGCCGGGATCTCCTCCGCGTTCGCTTTCGCGAACGCGGCCTTGGCGGTCGCATCGGGGATGGTCGGGACGGCTGGCGGCGCGGGCTTGGCGGGCGGGGTTGCTTTCGGGATGCCGTCGAGGTTCTTCCACTCGGCGCTGATCGCCACCTCTTGGGTCGCCGATTTTCCGGGAAGTCCGGTGGCGAGCTGGAAGCATTGCTGCGCGAAGTCCCATGCGCCGGGCGAGATGCTGTGCCCCACGCCCGGCCAGCTTGCGGCGATGTGGCAGAATCCCTTCTTGTCCAGCTCGTCGCGGAACCTGCCGAACCATTCGAGGCGGCCGTAGGGGGCTTCGCCGAAGGATTTGCCCGTGTCGTTCTCCCCGCAGGAAATGGCGAAGGGGATCTTCTTCGCCGAATTACTAATGTTCCCGTAGTTGTCGGTGGCCCAGGTGCCGCCGGAATGGGCGGAGACCCCGCAGACGAGTTTCGGATGGTTCATCGCGAAACGGTGGGTGAACTGGCTGCCGGCGGAAAAGCCGTGCAGGAACATCTTTTCGCGCAGCTTGTAGCGTTTGCCCAGCTCCTCGAAGAGATTGATGAGCTTCTCGGCGTGGACGCCGTTGCCGTTCTGGAATGGGTTCTCGTTTTTCGTGTCGAACGACGGCCCGATGACGATCACATCGCCCCGTGCCGCCCAGCCTGCCGTTCCAGCCGCGCCTTTGCCGTTGCCACGGGCTCCATGGACGCCGACCACGAACTGGTAAGTCTTCGCGAGATCCACCGGATCGGGCGTGTAGACGTAGCAATCCATTCCCTGCGAGTCCCTGATCACTTCCTCGCCGGCTAGGGTGAGGACTGTGGTGATGGCGAGAGAGAGGGCAACGAAGAACGCATGCGGCATGACTTTGATCGTAACGTAAGCTGCGACGGTGATTTGTCATCGTGCTGTAGGAGCATGCCGGGTTTCGCGCCCATCGGAAGGACACATTTTCCACCACAGGGATGTTTGTCCTTTTCGAATGCGCCGATCGGTGTTCGCATGATCCCATGATTCGCGCCTCATCCGTGGCCAGCGCCCTATTGGGCTTTGTGGTTGCGGCGCAGGGAGAGAGCCGCCCGAATCTCCTGATCATCCTAGCCGACGACTTGGGCTACTCTGACCTCGGCTGCTACGGCGGCGAGATCCGCACTCCGAACCTCGATGCGCTCGCATCGGAAGGACTGCGTTTCACCCAGACCTACAATTCCAGCCGCTGCTGCCCTACGCGGGCAAGCCTGCTGACCGGGCTTTACCCGCACCAGGCGGGGATAGGTCGTTTCGTGGGCGGAGGAAAGCAGCCGGGCTACCAAGGCCGCCTCACCGATCGCTGCGTCACCCTGGCGGAAGTGCTCCGCCCGGCGGGTTACGCGACCCTCGCCTGCGGAAAATGGCACGTGAACACCCCGGGGCCGACCGAACGGGGCTTCGATGAGTTCTACGGTTTCGTTCACGGCTACGGGGTCGATTCATGGGATCCAAAAATGATGATCCGCCTCCCCGAAGGCCATCCGCACCGCAAGTATGTGGAGGGCGAGTATTTCGCCACCGACGCGATCACGGATCACGCGCTGGATTTTCTGGGAATCGCCCGTGAGAGCGGGAAGCCGTGGCTGCTCTACGTGGCTTACCAGGCACCGCATTTCCCGATCCAAGCGCCGGGGAGCCTCACGAAAACATACGTGGATACATATGCGAAAGGGTGGGACGCGATCCGGGAACAGCGCCTCGCCCGAATGAAGGAGCTTGGCCTCATCGCCCGTAGTATGCAGCTCCCGCCACGCGGGGCCATCGATCGGCCGGATGTCGCGGAGCGGATCGGATCGATGACGGCGGACGGGATGAACCCGGCATGGGAATCGCTGGACGAAGATCGCCGCGCGGATCTTGCGAGGCGTATGGCAGTCTATGCCGCGATGGTCGAGAACATGGACAGCAACATCGGGCGCCTGGTTCGCGATCTGGGTGCGAGCGGCGAACTGGACAACACGCTCATTCTTTTCCTCAGCGACAACGGCGCCTGCGCGGAGTGGGAGCCGTTCGGGTTCGATCTCGAAAAGGCGGACTACTCGGGCAACAAACCCGGCCACGGCATCGGTTCGGGCACGCCGAACAAGCCCAATGTCCTGCACAGGGGCGAGGAACTCGATCTGATGGGGGGCATGAACAGCCTGTTGAGCTACGGCTGCGCGTGGGCGAACGCCTGCAACACCCCGCTCTCGCTCTACAAGCACTATGCCCATGAGGGCGGCATCCGCACACCGATGATCGCCCACTGGCCGAAGGGGATCGCCGATCGCGGAAAGCTCCGCCCGCAGGTTTCCCATGTCATGGACATCATGGCGACGTGCGTTGATCTCGGAGGTGCCAGTTATCCGAAGCATCGCAAAGGCGCGGACATCCCGCCGCCGGAGGGTCGCAGCCTCGTCCCCGCATTCGCCGGAAAACAGGATGAGCCGCGCACCCTGATCTTCGAGCATGAGCAGAATGCCGCCATCCGCCAGGGCGATTGGAAACTGGTTTCCGAAAATGGCCTTGGAAAAAGCGGAATGCGGCCGGGAGCCGCGTGGAGGCTGTATGATCTGTCGAAAGACCCTTCCGAGCAGAACGACCTCGCCCCGGAGCAACCTGATCGCGTCGAGGCGATGTCTGCGGAATTTCTCCGCCAGGCAGAGAGGACGCTGGTTTTCCCTGCGCCGTGAGAACGGGGAGCGGTTGACGCCCGCCTACCATTGGCCATGCTTGATTGGCTGGGTTTTGTGCGGCCAACCAGGCATCGTGCCATCATGATGTGGGGGATGCCTGGCTTCAGCGGCTTGGATTCGAGCCGGGCCTGGGTTTCTTCGGGGCGAGTGTGCGCATCGTTTCAATGGTGCTTGCTTGGGAGGGATCTTCGGCAAGGTTCGCGAATTCGTGGGGGTCTGCGGTGATGTCGTAAAGCTCCTCCCCGCCATCGGCGTAGCGGATGTAGCGGAAGCGCTCGCCTGAGACGGCGAACTCGCCGGGCTTGCCGAGCTGGGTGACGGAGACGTGCGGCCATTCCGCTTCGGGATTTGCGAGAAGGGGTGTCAGGTCGTTGCCTTCCACCGGTTGGCCTTCGCGATCCGGCACGCCGGTGAGCGAGAGCAGGGTGCGGAAGGTGTCGAAGGTGGAGACGGGGCTTTCGCAAATGCCGGGGGTGGTGCCGGCGGGCAGCCCCGGGCAGCCTTTCGGGACGGAGATGAAATAGGGGACGCGGGTGCAGACGCGCCAGCCGGTGAATTTCTGCCAGTGCTCCTTTTCTCCGAGGTGCCAGCCGTGGTCGCTCCAGAGGACGACGATGGTGTTGTCGCGGCGCGGGGATTTTTCCAGGGCATCGAGCACGCGGCCGAGCATGGCATCGGCGAAGTGGATGGATGCGAGGTAACCCTGCACGCCCTGTCGCCATTGGCCGTTCCAGTTGATGTGGGCGAAATAGCGGTTGCGGGCGAGGCGTTGTCCGGCGGGCGGGATGTCCTCGAGGTCGTCGGCGCGGTATCCGGCCGGGAGCTGGATCTGATCGAGGGGAAACGGCTCGAAGTATTTCTTCGGGACGAACCATGGCTCGTGCGGGCGGTAGAGGCCGCAAGCGAGGAAGAAGGGCTTTTCCGGAGGATGGGCGAGCTGCCCTGCAATCCATTCCGTGACCTTGTGATCCCCGCCGAACTCCTCGTCGGTGCAGTCGAGCGGGCCCCAATCGGTCTCCATGTATTGCCATTCCCCGGCGCGCGGCAGGGAGACCGGGCGCTTCTTGGGATAAAGGGTGAAGGGGAACGGGTCGTCGCCATCCTTTTTCGGGAAATATTCGTCCCAGCTCGGCGGATCGATGACGTAGTGAAGGATTTTCCCGGAGCCGGCGGCGTGGTAGCCGTGGTTCGCGAAGTGCCGGGGCATCAGGGTGACGTCGGGCATCACGTCGCGGAGCTTCTGGCGGTTGTCGTAGAGGCCGGACTGCCACGGCGGGATGCCGCTCATGATCGCCGCGCGGACGGGGCCGCAGGAAGGGGCGATGCAGTGGGCGTTGGTGAAAGCGACGCTGCGTGCGGCGAGCCTTGCGAAGTTCGGGGTGACGGTCTGGGGGTTTCCGCCCAGCGGCGAGATCCAGTTGTTGAGGTCGTCGACGGCGATGAAGAGAATGTCGGGTTTGCGCTCGGCGGCGACGAGGCTGCCGGTGAGCAGGCAGGCAAGGAGGAGGGGTTTCATGTTAGGGCTGAATCTATCCAACCCTTTGGTACAGGATACCAAGCCAACTGGCATCACCTTTTTTCCGCAGCGGCAAAATCCGCTTCCGGACAACTCCGAATCGACAGTCACCCGGCTCATGAAATAAAAACTTAATTTTTAGTTTTACAGGTCGCGACAATGCGATTATGGCTTTCCGTATGGCACAGGAAAAATCGTCCCACTCACTCTCGAAGCTATCCCGGAGAGAGATCCAGATCATGGAGATCCTTTTTGCAAACGGGCCGATGACTGTAGCCGATCTCACGGAAAGGATGCCCGACGACCTTTCGAGGAACGGCGTCCGGACATTCGTGACCATCCTCACCAACAAAGGCAAATTGACGCGGATCAAACAGGGGCGCGAGTTCATCTACGAGCCTGCCATCGAGAAAGAGGCGGTGGCGAATAGCGCCCTCGGGAAATTGCTGGAAGTGTTCTTCAATGGCTCCCTGTCTGACGCGGTTGCCGCGAGGTTTTCCGGAACAAGATCGAAAATCGACGAGCATGAGCTTGCCCGGCTCGAGCAGTTGATTTCCGAAGCCCGTGGCAAAAAATCCCGATCCTGACCATCCACCGCCATGAACAGTTTCAACTCCCACCCCGATCTGCTCCTCAGCCTCGCGAAGTTCACCTCGGCACTTCTGATCGCGCTCGCGGTGGCTCCCCTCCTCAAGCGCCCTGCGCTGCGTTCAACGTTCTGGGCGGCGATTTTCCTCATCCTCCCCGCAATGATCCTGGCCAGCCACGGCAGGAGCCTGCTGAACATCCTGCCCCGGTTCCCGGCGGTCGCGGAGATCGAGATCACCCAAGCGCCCACTCCCATCCGCGAGGCGGTCGCGGCGCCAGCGATTCCATCGGCCATGCCCGCTGGTCCCATTGAATCCATCGATGCCCGGGATCCGGCGCGCAGGGTCGATTGGGTCTCCGTGGTGTTTTCCGCCGGCCTGATCGTCTCCCTGCTTCCCATCCTGATCTCGATCCTGCGGATCCGGTTCATTCCGAAAAAACCCGCCTACGGTGTAACCTTGGAGGAATGGCTAACGATCAGGCCACAGAAACCGCATCCGGCTCCGCTCTACCTCACCAGATCCCCTGCCGCCCCGTTCACCGCAGGATTCATCCGGGAATCGGTCCTATTGCCGGAATCCGCAGCCGGCTGGTCGATGCGCAGGTTGCGCTCCACACTCCACCACGAAGCCGCGCACATCAGCCGCAGGGATCCGCTGGTGCGCATGTTCGCGAGCCTTGTGCGGGCTGCGTTGTGGTTCCATCCGCTGATCTGGCTTGCCCACCGCCAATTGGTCGCCGCCCAGGAAGAGGCCTGCGATGAGATCGCCCTCGCCGCAGGCATTCCGGCGGATGAATACGCCGAGGATCTCCTCGAAACCGCCAGATGCTCGCAGGGCATCCTCGGGCACAGCCTTGGCATGGCCCGTTGGTCCCAGCTCGGCTCCCGCATCCGCTTCATTCTCGATAAAAGCGCAACCCAAACCAAACCATTGACTATGAAAACCAAAGCAATCGTCTCGCTCGGCATCGCCGCCGCCACCTTCGGCCTTTCAAGCCTGGGGTTCTCCGAAGCTCCCGATGCCGCTGCCCGGATTCCCGATGCAGCCGCGAAACCCGGGCAAGCGGGCATCGAAGCAAAGCTCAACCGAATTGTCATGCCGAGAATCGATTTCGAGGACGTCACCCTCGGCGACGCGATTGAATATCTCCGCATCCGGTCTGCAGAGCTCGATGTGGCGGAGAAAGATCCCGCGAGAAAGGGATTCAATTTCGTGATACAGGGAGCTCCGGGCGCCAAGGACGACGATGATCCGGAATCACGCCGCATCCCGGAACTCCGCCTCCGGAATGTCCCGATCGGCGTGGTTCTCGATTACATCTGCAATGCAACTAGGATGGCCTACAAGGTGGACGAGTTTGCAATCGCCATCCGTCCCCTCGGCAATGCGGAAGGAGCCGACGCGGCCAAGCCTGCAAATGGTCCGGGTGCCGCGATCATCGCCAGGAAGCTTGAGCAAATCGTCATTCCGGCAATGCACTTCGACAACATCACCATTGAGGAAGCGATCGATTTTCTCCGCCTGAGGTCGCTGGAGCTCGATGTGGCGGAGAAAGATCCCGCGAAACGAGGATTCAATTTCGTGATCCGCAAACCGCTTCCCGCGAACAAAGAGGGGGATGGTGCCGCAGCCGGGGACGTGCCCCGCATTGCGGAACTCCATCTCCGCAACGTGCCGTTCGGTGCGACCCTCAAGTATGTCTGTGATGCGGCGAAGATGGATTACAAGATCGATGAGTTTGCGGTCACCATCATTCCTCGTGCCGACTGAGGTGTGGCTTACGCCAAGATCCCTTTGATCACCTTCGATGGCTCGACGCCGGTGAGCTTGTAGTCGAGGCCTTGGAATTTCCTGGTGAAACGTTCGTGGTCGATGCCGAAGCGATCCAGCAGGGTGGCGTGAAGGTCGTGGACGCTGACGGTGTCCTGGACGGAAGCGTAGCCGAGCTCGTCGGTGGCGCCGTGGACGTGGCCGCCCTTGATGCCCGCGCCGGCCATCCAGAGGGAGAAGGCCTTGATGTGGTGGTCGCGGCCGGTGCCCTGACCCATGGGGGTGCGGCCGAACTCCCCGCCCCAGATGACAAGGGTGTCTTCTAACATGCCGCGTTGCTTGAGGTCTTTCACCAAGGCGGCGGAGGCCTGGTCGGTGAGGGCGGCCGATTGCGGCATCCTTGTCTCGATGTCCGAATGCTGGTCCCAGCCGCGGTGGTAGAGCTGCACGAAACGGACGCCGCGCTCCAGCATCCGGCGGGCGAGCAGGCAGTTCGACGCGAAGGAGCCGTCGCCGGCCTCTTTCACGCCGTACATGTCGAGGATGTGCTGGGGCTCGCCTTTCATGTCGGTGAGTTCGGGCACGGAGGATTGCATGCGGAAGGCCATCTCGTATTGCGCGATGCGGGTTTCGATCTCCGGGTCGTAATGGTGCTCGCGCAGCAGGCCGTTGAGGCGCTGCACTTCGTCGATCACCTGGCGCTGGGTGGATTGGCAAACGCCATCCGGGCTGCCGACGTAGTGGACGGCGTCGCCTTTCGATTGGAACTGCACGCCCTGGAATTTCGAGGGCAGGAAACCGGATGACCATTGCCGCGCGGAGATGGGCTGGTCCGCAAATTTTCCGCGCGATACCATCACCACGTATCCCGGCAGGTTCTGCGTGTCGGAGCCGAGTCCATAAAGCAGCCATGAGCCCATGCTGGGGCGGCCCTTGAGGATGGAGCCGGAGTTCATGAAGGCGTGGGCGGGATCGTGGTTGATCTGCTCGGTGACCATCGAGCGGATCACGCAGATCTCATCCGCGATCGAGCCGATGTGCGGGAAAAGGTCGGAGATCTCGATCCCGGCCTGGCCGTGTTTGGTGAATTTCGTGAACGAGCCGCGCGCGATGAGTTTGGAGCCCTGGAGCTGGGCGAGCTGCTGGCCTTTCGTGAAGGATTCGGGAAACGGCTGGCCGTTGAGGGCGTCGAGCTGGGGCTTGGGATCGAAGGACTCCAGGTGCGAGGGGCCGCCGGCCATGCAGAGGTGGATGACGCGCTTCGCCTTCGCCGGGAAATGCAGGCCGCCCTGCTGGTGGAGATAGGGCAGGCTGGCGGCTTTGGAAAACTGGGAAAGCGCGATCCCGCCGAGGCCGGCGAAGCTGCGCTTCAGGAAGGTGCGGCGCGACCAGTCCTGCTGCCATGCGTGGTGGAGGGCGAGTTGTTTCCGGAGGTCGTTCATGATCAGTTGGTGTGGAATTCTCCATGCTTGAAAAGGCATCGGCAACGGCTAGTGTGATCGCGTGATCGCAGTGGAATTGGCACCGGATTTGGAAGCGCGAGTCGCCGCCTTGGCGAAATCGACCGGGCGGACGATAGCCTCCGTGGCGCATGAAGCGATCGTCCAGCAGTTGGAGGATCTTGAGGATTACTACGAGGCCGCGAAGGTCGCGAAAAATCCGGGTCGTGTTTACAGCTCAGGGGAAGTCGAACGTGAGCTGGGACTATAGTTTTTCCGAAAAGGCGCTCAAGCAGCTCCGCAAACTCGGACACGATCCCGCCCGGAAGATCGTTGCGTTCCTCAGGGAGAAGGTCGCAGGCGATGAGGATCCCCGGAGATTCGGCAAGCAGCTCAAAGGCGAACTCGGCGAATTCTGGCGATACCGCGTCGATGACTTCCGCATCATTTGCCACATCGAGGACGGGCAGATGAGGGTTATGGTGGTGAAGGTGGGGCATCGGAAAAACGTGTATTGATTCAGTAGCGGTTGATCGTCTCGTGCAGGTTTAGGATGACGCGGCAGAGCTGCTCCATCGCATCGGTTCCCTTGTCCTCCTTGCGGAGTTTTTCGAGGAACGCGGTCAGGTTTTCGGTTTCCTTTTCGGAGGGCGGGCGGGAGAGGGCGAGGATGTAGGCGCGGGCGATCTTGTCCGCGTCGGAGCCGCCGGGGATTTCCTTTTCCAAACGGGCGGCGAAGGCCTTGGCGGCCTCGACGAAGGTGGGGTCGTTGAGGAGGGTGAGGGCTTGCTGGGGCGAGTTCGACTGGAAGCGGTCCACGGCGCATTCCTCGCGGGAGGGGGCGTCGAAGGCGGCGAACATGGGGTGGATGAAGGTGCGCTGCCAATGGGTGTAGAGGCCGCGGCGGTATTGGTCGGGGCCGGTGGAGGAAATGTATTTCCGCTCGGGGAAGTTGAGGTTTTCCCAATAGTTCTCGCGCTGGTAGGGCAGGATCGAGGGGCCGCCGATCATGTCATCGGCGATGAGGCCGGAGATGGCGAGGGCGTTGTCGCGGATGAACTCGGCTTCCAGGCGGCGGGCGGATTGCTCGGAGAGCAGGCGGTTGTCGGGGTCGATCTCGGCGAGTGCCGGGTTTTTCGCGGAGGCCTGGCGGTAGGTCTCCGAGGTGACGATGAGGCGGACCATGTGCTTCACATCCCAGCCGGACTCGCGGAACTCCGCGGCGAGCCAGTCGATGAGTTCGGGGTGGGAGGGCCACTCGCCCTGGTTGCCGAGGTCGTCGAGGATGTTGGAGAGGCCTTTTCCGAAGAACTGTTTCCAGAGGCGGTTCACGAAGTGGCGGGAGGTGAGCGGGTTTTCCTCGGCGAGCAGCCACTCGGCGAGTTCGGTGCGGGTGAGGCGTTTTCCGGAGGGTTGGAGATGCTTGGAAAGGAAGGCGGGGAAGGCGGGCTCGACCTTTTCGCCGGGGTTCATCCAATCGCCGCGCGGCAGGATGCGGCCTTGCGGGATCTTGTCCGCCGGGACGGGCTGCGAGACCATGGAATGGGCGTAACCGGCGCGAGCCGCGATGATCTGTCCGCGGGCTTGCTGGGCGGCGGGTGGCAGTTTCGCGAAAGGCGTGGTGGCGAGAACGTGGGCGGCGGCGATGTCCGGGTCGGTGGTTTTGTCCGAGTTGAAAACCGAAGCGAGCTGCGGACGGAGCGCGGAGGGCTCGCCGGGGATGGGATCGGCGAAGGGGCTTATGCTGACGCGGAATTTCCCGATGTCCGCCGACTTCAGCGTGAGGGTGAGCGTAGAGGCCTCCGGGAAAGCGAGCGAGCCGTCGAGGTGGTAGTGGGCGTGGTGAGGCAGGCTGGCGGCGTCGGAAGGCTCCTCGAAGACGGCCGGGGCGGATTGCCAGGTGTTTTCCAACAGGGGCGACTGGCCGCCGTTCGAGTATCTCTCGGGGGTGCGGCGATCCGCCTGTTGGTACGAGAAACCTAGTTTTTGGCCGTTGGCGGCGAACTCCGGGGTGAGTGCGAATTTCCCGTCGGGGCGGCGGCCGATGCGGTTGTTGTTCGCGGCGTCCGGCAAGGCTTCGAGGCGGATCGTTTTCAGCGAGGTGCCCGGAGGCAGGGCGTAGGTGATGGTGAGGGTGTCGTCCTTCACGGGCGCGCCGGTGAGGAGGATGGAGCCGTCGGCGGCTTGGCTGGGAGGAGGAAGGGTGCCGCCGCGCGTGATGGCGGTGGCCTGGAGCGGCAGCCAGCCGGATGGGTTTGCGGTGAGGAAAGCGGCGGTGGATTGGCGCCATGCTTCGAGAGCGGCGGGATCGGGAGTGACGGTTTTCGCGGCGGCGAGGGAGGCATCGCGCGCGGCTTCGAGGCGCTCCATGACCGAGCGGGTTTTCGTATAAAGCTCCGGCGGGAACGGCCACTCGTTGTTGGAGCCGGGCAAGTCCGGGTTCGGCGAGCTGTTGTAGTGCGAGTAAACCCCCCATTGCCGCACATCGTTGAAAAACGCGGCCAGCGAGTAGAAATCCTTCGCGGTGAAGGGATCGAACTTGTGGTCGTGGCACTCGGCGCAACCGGTGGTGAGGCCCAGCCAACCGGCGCCCACGGCGCGGACGCGGTCGGCGGCGGACTTGGCGAGGTATTCGTTGATCTGCGCGCCGCCCTCGCGGGTCATCAGGTTGAGGCGGAGGAAACCGGTGGCGGTTTTCTGCTCCTCGGTGGGGTTCGGCATGAGATCGCCGGCGAGCTGCTCGCGGGTGAACTGGTCGAAGGGCTTGTTGGCGTTGAAGGAGTCGATGACGTAGTCGCGATAGGGGAAAATGCGCGCGTTCTGGTCGCCGTGGTAGCCGACGGTATCGGCGTAGCGCACCGCATCCAGCCAAGGCACGGCCATGCGCTCGCCGTAGCGGGGGGAGGCGAGGAGGCGATCCACGAGTTTTTCGTAAGCGTCGGGGGATTCGTCCTTCAGGAACGCATCGAGCTCCTCCGGGGTGGGCGGGAAACCTGTTAGATCCAGCGTGACGCGGCGGATCAGCGTGGATTTTTCGGCGGGCGGGGATGGCTCAAGGTTGTGCTGCTTGAGGTTTTCGCGGATGAAATTGTCGATGGAGTTCTTGGCTCCGGCCTCCGGCGGCGCTGCCTTCGCGATCGCGTCGAACGCCCAATGCTCCTGATAGACCGCGCCCTGCTCGATCCAGCGGGCGATGACGTTTTTCTCCTCCGCCGAGAGAGGCTTATGGAAATCCTCCGGCGGCATGGGATCTTCCACATCGTTGATGCGCTGCAAGACAACGCTTTCCTCAGGCTTCCCGGGGACTATGGCGAACTTCTTCGGATCGCTCTCCAGCGCGGCGTAGGCTCCCTCGGCGGTGTCGAGCCGGAGGTTTTCCTCGCGCGTGGTCGAGTCGAAGCCATGGCAGGAGAAGCACTTGTCCGAGAGGATGGGGCGGATGTGGGCGTTGAAGGAGACCTTGTCGGGCAATTTGGAATCGCCGGCGGCAAGGGTGGGTAGTGAGGGGGCGATGGCGAGAGCGGGGGAAGGATCGCGCAGGCCAAGCCACGTCACTCCGCCGACCAGGGCAGTCAGGCAGAAGGCGCAGAAAGTGAGGACGGGCGTGGAGGGGCGGTGCATGACTGGGGAAAAGTAGGAAAATATACGGACTTCGGGCGTATTTTGTTACAGGGTAAGGGCGGTTTGGCCACACGTCCAGGGCAAGCCAAATGCTGACGCATCGCCAAAACGGAGTCCGGCCGGGAGGGCTGGATCACCCCACTTCCAGGAAAGCCTGCGCAGCCGCGACGATGGCCTCCGCCTCGGCCTGCGGATATTTCCCCTTCACCTCACAGGCCCAGACCACACCGGGCCATGCGGGATCATGGGTGAATCGGGCGACAACATGGATGTGCATCTGCCGGACGATGTTGCCGATGCAGGCGACATTGAGTTTCTCCGGATTGAAACGTGAGCTGGCAAAAAGCGAGACCTCGCGAACCGCCTGCATGACCTGCGCGAAGGTATCCACATCGAGCTGGTGCAGATCCTCCACCCCCTCCGACACTTCCGGGACGATGATGAACCAAGGGAAATTCGCCTCGTCCTTGAGGAGGATGCGGCAGCCGTGTTTGCGGGCAATTTCATACCCTCCCGCCGCCAGCCTGCCGTTGAGCGTGAAATCGGTGTTCATCTCCCCCGTATGCCTGCGGCGATGTCTTCGGAAAGTTTCCCCAGCAACCTGGATTGTGCGGCGACAACCGCCTCGAAATCCTCCGATTCGATGGGATCCTTGGCGATGAATGTCCGGGACTTGACCAGCCTGGAGCCGGGCAGTGAGTAGACGCGCCAGCTCGCCTCGATGTGGGCATGCCCGTCATCGCCGGCGATGAATTCGCGGATGTCGATGGCGACCTGCCAGTCGATCTCGCTGTCGCGCTGCCACGGATAGGTGCGGATATTGCCGCTGTTGAGCCGCCTGCCGAGATTGATGGCGACGACGCGCGCCACGGAATTGTCCAGATCCCCGGCCCAGAGGTGGTTTCCGGCAAGCTCGATCTTGTTCGGGCCGCTCTGGATGACAATGTTCTGCCTGTCCACGTACTCCGCGAGGGAAACGGGGCCTACGCCGATGCCCGTGCCGCCGCCGGAAGGCAGCGGCCCCTCGGCGCTGAGCTTGTAGAAGGTGGGCGTGGGATTGCTGCATCCGGCGAGGACGGCCGCAGCGAGAAGGGTGGATAGGAGCTGGGGTTTCATCACGTTCAGCGCTTGCCTGCGGCCTTGGGCCTGGGGTTTCCCGAATCCTCCTTGCCGAAGAGGAGCGAATTCGGCTTGTCCTTGATGACATCCGTCATGCTCTCCATGGAGCGGATCGCGCTGCGCAGCTCGTCGAGAGTCCGCAGCAGATCGCCCTGGATGTTCCCGTCCGGGCCGACGCTGGCAAGCGCCGCGTCCAGCTTGGCGAGGGTTTGCCTGACATCTGCGGGGAGGCTTTTGAAATCGGGATCCTCCATGGTCGCCTTCGCGGCGGCGGCGGCCTGCTCGATTTCCCGGAGGGCACCCCTTGCATCGGCGGCGGTCGTCGCGGCCTCGTCGGCCGCCCGGTTGATGTTCGCCATCGCATCCTCGATGGGGAGCTTGTCGATCTTGTCCAGGATGGAGGCGAGCTTCACCTCAAGCTGGGCGAAGCCGGAAGGGATGGTGGGGACAAGGGGGTAATCGCCCTTGTAGGTCAGCTCCTGCCGGGGGCTGTCTGGATAGTAGTCGAAATCGACATACATCGCGCCGGTGAGCAGGCTGCCGGTTTTGAGAGTCGCCCGCAGCCCGTTCTCGATGGCATCGCCGAGGATGGGCAGCTCGTCCTCCTCCGGGGTCTCCGACCCCACGGGGCGCAGCACTTTCGGATCGATCTCCACAAGCACGGGCACCTTCTGGTTGTCCCTGTCCGGCACGAAATCGAAGGAGATGTTCGTCACCCGGCCGATGACAATGCCGCGGTACTCCACGGGGGCGGACTGGGAAAGCCCGCGCACGCTCTGGTCGAAAAGCAGCAGCAGGCGCAGGGTCGGCTCGAAGGTGGAAGAGTTCGCCGCATCCTCATCCTCATGCAGGTCGAAGATCATGCCGTCCTCTGCGAGCGCTCCGGGGTCCACGCCTTCCTGGATCGCAAAGGAAACCCCGCCCGCGACCATGGCTTGGATGGAAGGTGTCCTGACCTTGAAGCCGTCCACGCCCGCTGCGACACTGATGCCGCTGGTGTTCCAGAACTTCGTGTTTGTCCTCACCAGCCCCTGGTACTGCTCGCGTATGAAAATCTCATAGAGGATGCGGCGCCCGTCCGGATCGAGCTTGCGGCTTTCCACCCGGCCCACATCGTATCCCCGGTAATAGACGGAGGAGCCGACGGAGAGCGATCCGGCGTGTTCGGAGACCAGGGTGATCCTGCGTCCGGGGACGCTGCGGTTGGTGGCGGGCGGAGTCTCCCTGCCCTTCCATTTCCTCGGGCCGAGCGCCCCGGAGCCGGGTTCGAGCTCGATATACACCCCGGTGAGGAGCGTGCCGAGGCCGGAGATATCCGCCGCCGAGACCCGCGGGCGCACCACCCAGAAGCGCGATCCCTTGCGGAGCAGTTTTTCGTTTCCCGCATCAAGGGTGCAATAGACCAGCACCGAGTTCAGATCCTCGGCGAGTTCCACCCGCGTGACCTTGCCCACGTTCACCGAGCGGCAGCGCAGCTCCGTTTTCCCCGCGACGATGCCATCCGCCGTCTCAAAGCGGATACGCACCTCCGGCCCCTTAGAGCTGATGCTCCGGTAAAGCATCCAGCCGCCGATGAGCACCGCCAGGATGGGCACGACCCATACCACGTTCCAGCGCTGTGCGGCGCGGAGTTGCGGGGCTGCCGCCTTTGGTTCTTCTTCAATCATTTTCGGAAAGTGGTTGGCGAGCCGCTTCGGCCTGCTCGCGTTCAAGTTGATCCCAAAGCAGTTTCGGGTCAAAGCTCATTGCTGCAAACATGGTGAGGATGACGACCGCGGCAAAGGCCAATGCTCCGGGGCCGGGGGTGATGCGCATGTAATTTCCCAGCTGCACCATGGTGACAAGGATGGCGACCACGAAGATATCCACCATGGACCAGCGCCCCAGCAACTCCGTGACCCAATAGACCCGTCCGAGGACTTTCGAGGAGTGTGGCACCATGCCCTTGGCCGCAGCGCAGAGCCATAGCAGAGAGAAAATTTTCAGGATCGGGATGAGCAGGGAGGCGGTGAAAATGACAATCGCGATGGGGTAGGAGCGCGCCTGCCAGAACTGCACGAGGCCTTGCATGATGGTGCTTTCCGTAAGGACGCCCAGCTCGCGGACACTCATGATGGGCAGCGTATTCGCCGGGATGTACATGACGGCTGCCGCAATCACTAGGGCGATGGTGCGGTTGAGGCTGTCCGGCTTGCGCAGGTGCAGGTGGCTGCCGCAGCGCGGGCAATGCCCCAGGGAAACCGGAGAGACTTTTTCGCAGACATGGCAGCCCGCCAAGCCTTTGGACAAGCCCCTCGGTGGATATTTAGCCGGGCCGTTCATTCCGACATCGCCACCTCCAGGCGATCCCACAGCTCGCGCTTGTCGATGGCCGCGACGGCGGCCGCCATGCACAGCATGAGGGCGGTGAAAGCCCAGAAGCCCAGGCCGAAATGCAGGTCGGCAAGGCCGCCGAGCTTCAGCAGGCTGACGAGCACGCCCAGCAGGAAAACCTCGATCATGTTCCATGGTTCCGAGCGGCTCATCCAGCGGGTGACGAACATCGCGCCGGGAGCGCTGCGCCCGAACATCAGCGGCCCGCAGACATAGACGAGTCCGCCGGCGAGGACGAGCGGGGTGATGATGGTGAAAAGCGCCACCCCGCAACCTACGAGCAGATAGCCCTCATCTATGAGTGCCATCGCGGCACCCGGCAGCGTGAGGATGGTGCGCATCCCGGCGGCGTCCATGTCCACGAAGGGGGCGCTGTGGACGAAGAACATGAGCACCAGCGCGGTGAGCGAAAACGCCGTGACCCGCACCAGCGAAGCCGGCCTGTTCTGGAAAAGCGTGGCTCCGCAGCGCACGCAGCTCGCCCGCGAGCCCTCCGCGATGGGATCGGCCAGATGCAGCGTGTCGCAGTAGTGGCAGAGCGCGTGGTGCGGACCGCCTTTCGGCTTCGGCCAGCTGAGTATGGAAAGGCGTGTTCTCAAATGCCTTGGCTATCTCGTTGCAACGACCCTCTGTGTCAACTCTCCCAGCCCCTCGATGCCACATTCCACGAAATCCCCGGCCTGGAGGTAGCGCGGTGGATTCATGCCCATGGCCACTCCGCCGGGCGTACCGGTGGCGATGACATCGCCCGGCAGCAGCGTCATGAAACGGCTGATGTAGCTGACCACATCGCGCACCCCGAAAATCATGTCCCGCGTCCAGCTGTTCTGGCGGATCTCGCCATTCACCTTCGTCCACAGCCGCAGCCCCTGCGGATCCGCCACCTCATCCGCCGTGACAAGGCACGGCCCCATCGGCGCGAAGGTGTCCGCGCTTTTCCCCTTCGTCCACTGGCCTCCGTGTTCTTTCTGGAAAGCCCGCTCCGAGTAGTCGCAGAAAACCGAATAGCCGGCCACATGGGACAGGGCATCCTGCTCGGAAACGGAGCTCGCCGTCTTCCCGATGATGACCGCCAGCTCCACCTCGTAATCCATTTTCAGCGCCCCCTTGGGGATCAGCACATCGTCCTGTGGGCCGCTCCATGCAGAGCTGGCTTTCATGAAAAGCACCGGCTCGATCGGGATCCCGGCGCCCATTTCCCGGGCGTGCTCCAGATAATTCTGCCCTACGCAGACGATCTTGGAAGGCCGCGCCACCGGCGGGCCAATGCGTGCCTCCGGATCGATCTCAAACCCACCCGGGCAGCCCTGGGAGACCCATTCCGCCAGGCTTTCCAAGCCATCCATTGCGAAAAAACCCTCGTCGTAGTCGAAGAACTCGCCGCTGGCATCAATCTTCCTGCCGTCATCCAGCAGCACGCCGGGTTCCTCACGCCCCTCGTCACCAAAACGTATCAGCCTCATAACAGCACGGATGCTACGTAGATTCCCTGCCGATTCCAGCCAAATCCCGGGGCTATGCGGGGCTGATACTGGCTACCACACGCCCAGCTCCGCGAGCTGCCTTTCCGCAGCCTCCGCCCAGCCACGGTTCGCGGCAGGCGATGCGGGGGATGGGTGTAGGATTTTTCCGACGGAAGCCTGCGATGCGATCTCTTGCTTCACCGAGAGCATCTGCTTTTCCGCATACGCGCCAACGCCGATCAGATGCTGCGGCTCGAGAATCTCGATGAGGCGGCGGAGGTGCCTGTAGCAGGCGGCATCCACAGCGACCATCTCGGCGGCCTTGATCTTGTCAGGCGTCAGGTTCGCGCCGCTGTCCTTCATCCAGATGAGCGGACAGAAATTAATGACCAGGTGGTCTTTGAAAAAGTCCTCCGCCTTGGGGAACTTTTCGGAAAACAATCCCCACAACCTTTTCCCGCTCACCTCGGACTTCGGGCAGGCCATGCCGGTGATCCTCCGCTTCGGGTGCTCGTTCTCCGGTTTCCCGATCTCCGGGGAAAGCCCCATCCAATCCCTCACGGCGGCGATTTCCCCGAAGGGCACCCCGGTCTGCGCCATCCCGTAGGGGCCGGGGTTCATGCCGAGCATGAGGACTTTCTTTTTCGTGTCGCCGAATTTCCGCAGGTAGGACTCATAGCCCTCTCGTGCGTAATCGACGGTCAGGTAGGTATGCGAGACGGGATCGGAAAAGCGCAGAGGGCGCAGCTCGTCAGCGAGTTCGCGGCCGGCGAGGATCAGCTCGTCGCTCGTGCCCATCAATCGAGTTCCTTGATGCGCAGGTTGCGGAATTTGTAGGTCTGCCCCTTTTCGCCGTGGTGCTGGATGCCGATCACGCCCTTCGCGTCCTTGTCGTCCTCCACGTCGGTGGTGACGACCCCGTTGACCTCAATGGTGATTTTGTTGCCCTTGCAGGTGATGCGGTAGGTGTTCCAGTCGTTGCGCTTGAATGTATCCCCTGCCCTCTCGCGGAAGGCTTTTTCGCTCTCCTTGTCACCTTTGATCGGGCTGATGAACCATTTCCTGCGACCCTCATCGTAGAGGCCGCCGGACCATTTCCGGTTCGCATCACCGTCCACCTCGGACTGGTATCCGAAGACTTTTCCCGGCTCCGCATGGGCGCGGAACATGAAGCCGCTGTTCGCCTTGCCCTCGGGAAGCAGGATCTGGCCCTCGAAGATAAAATTGGAGTATTCCTTGTCGGTGACCACGAAGAACTTGTTGTCGCCGGTCAGGTGGATTTCCCCATCTACGACCTCGGTCTTGCCCCACTTGTAGGGATTGTTCCAGCCTGCGAGGGTCTTGCCGTCGAAGAGTGGCTTGAAGCCATCGGCGTCGGCTTTTTCCTCCGCGCAGGCGGACAGGAGGCCGAGGCATAGCACGGCGGCGGTGGATAGGATGTTGGTTTTCATGATTGTTCGCTCAGCGTTTCCACGCGATGAGCAGGACGGTCAGCGCGGCGGGAAGATAGATGAGTGTGGAGAAAAACAGCTGGCGGCAGGATTTCCTTTCACCGTCCGCGATGAAACGCAGGGCGAGGGCCATGATGGCAAGCCCGAAGATGGGGCCGCCGATGAGCCAGAGCAGGTTGGTGAAGCCCCAGATGCCGGGGAGAAGGGAAAACGCGGCGAGCACGAGGGAGAACATCGCGCAGAGCAGCCCGCTCCTTTTCCCGCTGACATCCCCGTTGGACCACATCTTGTAACCCGCCTCTTCGTATTCGAGGCGGCAGAGCCAGTTGATCGCGACGAAGTGCGGGAGCTGCCAGAAAAACAGGATCCCGAAGAGGAACCATGCCTCCGGATCGAGGAACTCCCCGCCACCGCCGACCCAGCCGATCATCGGCGGGATCGCGCCGGGGATCGCACCGACGAGGGTGTTCATGGAGCTCATGCGCTTCATTGGGGTGTAGACGAAAACATAGACAGCGATCGTCGCCGCCGTGAGATAGGCCGCCATCGGGTTCACCATCACCGCCAAGTGGATGATCCCGATCGCCGAAAGCACCCAGCCGACCGCGAACGCCGTCACCGGGCTCATCCTGCGCGATGGCAGCGGGCGATCCGCCGTGCGTTTCATCATCAGGTCGAGATCGATTTCCATGAGCTGGTTGAACGCCGCCGATCCGAAGGCCGCCGCCGCCGTGCCGATGATCGTGTGGAAGAGAACCCACCACTCCATCGGCATCCCCTTGCGCGCCAGCAGGTAACCGAAAAACGCCGTGACCAGGACGAAGAAATTCAGCCGCACCTTCATCAGGACGGACAAATCCTGGCTCAGGGTCGGTGTCACGATGGTTTCTTCCTCGGTATCCGGCACAGGGGTAGGATGATGCATGTTCGCGACGCTGTCGCCCCTAAAAAGGGATCAGTGTTCTTCGGCAAGGATTTCAATCCTCCATCCGGCGATCCGATCGAAATGTCGGCGGTTCCGCGCCACAAGCGGAAGGCCGCATGTCATTGCCACCGCTGCCAGCCATGGGTCGTTCTGGCCGATCTCGCGCAGTGGCCCTTGTTCTGTAGATCCGGGCATATCTCTCAACGACCGGCGCCGCGTCGTTGATCGGCATTCCGATTTTTCAGGAATTCAGGCACCCTCAGCGGGTCGTGGCCGGCTTTCATCGCCCCGTGCCAGAATTCGCCCAAGGCGACCCGGCGAATCCCAAGGCTCCTTCCCGTGCTTTGCCCTGCATATCTCACCGCCCATGGCCGCCTCCTCCAGAGCCCGATGAGAAACGTGGTATCGGCGATGAGCTCCATCGAACCAATAAGATCGAGCTCCTCATTGGAAACTGAATTTTGACATTCGAACCTTCCCTACCGCACCACCCGCGCGCCGCCGCCGGAGATCTGTTTCTCCACTTCGCTGCGGGTGGCCATCGAGGTGTCGCCGGGGGTTGTGGAAGCCAGCGCGCCGTGGGCTGCGCCATACTCGACCGCTTTCTGCGCGTCGTTGAACTCCATGAAACCGAACTGCACGCCGGAGGCGAAGGAATCCCCTCCGCCGACGCGGTCGAGGATCTCAAGGTCGTCGTATTTGCGGGATTCGTGGAACTTGCCCTCATGCCAGAGGATGGCGGACCAATCGTTGATCGTTGCCGTTTTCACCCCGCGCAGGGTGGTGGCGGCGACCTTGAAGTTCGGGAATTCCTTCACCGCCGTTTCGATCATCGCCTTGAAGGCGTCGAGCTCGATGGAGGAGATGTTGTGGTCCACGCCCTCGACCTCGAAGCCGAGCGATGCGGTGAAATCCTCCTCGTTGCCGATCATGACATCCACGTATTTCGCGATCTCACGGTTCACCTCGCGCGCCTTGTCGAGGCCGCCTATGGTCTTCCAGAGCGAGGGGCGGTAGTTGAGATCGTAGGAAACGATGGTGCCGTATCTGTTTGCCGCCTTGACCGCCTCGACGGTGACCTCGGCGGTGCTTTCGGAAAGCGCCGCATAGATCCCGCCGGTATGGAACCAGCGGACACCGAGTTTCCCGAAAATGTGATCCCAATCGACATCGCCCGGCTTGAGCTGGGAGGCCGCCGTATTTCCACGATCGGGATTTCCGACAGCGCCACGGATGCCGAAACCGCGCTCGGTGAAATTCAGGCCGTTTCTAACAGACCGGCCGATTCCGTCATCCCCGCGCCACTGGATGAAATCGGTGGCGACCCCGCCCTGCATGATGAAATCCTCGATCAGGTGCCCGACCTCGTTGTCAACGAAGGCAGTCACCACCGCCGTCTTGTAGCCGAAGCATTTCCGCAAACCCCGCGAGGTGTTGTATTCGCCGCCGCCCTCCCAGGCCTGGAAGCTGCGCGCCGTGCGGATGCGTCCCTCGCCCGGATCAAGGCGGAGCATCACTTCCCCGAGGGAAATCTGGTCAAAGGCACATTCGGATTTCGGCTTGATGGTCAAAGGCATGGCGGGGGCATTCAAAGATTCGTGAGGCTTCGTGTAAAGACGTTTGGGCAAGAATGCGGTTCGCTAAGCAGGGAGGATATGCTTATCGGGCATCAATCACCCCTTGACATAACGTAAAATATCGTTACGAGTTTCTTCGTCACATGAATTCCGCCCCCACTTTCTTCCGCGCCCTCGGCGATGACACCCGCTGGCGCATCGTCCGGCTGGTGATGGATCGCGCGCTCTGCGTCTGCGAGCTGGCGGACATCCTCGGAATGCCGCAATCCTCCGTTTCCAGCCATGTCCAGATCATCCGCAAGGCCGGCCTGCTGGAGAGCGAACGCTGCGGCAAATGGACATATTTCCGCATCCACGCAAAACACCATCCGCTTCTCACCCATCTCATCGAAAACCTCCCTGTCGGCACCGCGCACAAGACCGACCTGAAAAAGGCCAAGGCCCGCCTCGCCGGGCGCGCCGGAAGCTGCTGCCCCGGCCCGGCCAAACTCGCCTGAAGACAGCCCATGAAACTCAACGAACTGAAATCTTTGCTCTCGGAATTCTCCGACCGCCACTTCCGCATCAGCCTCCCGGATGGCGATGCTATCCCGCAGTCCTTCCACGTCACCGAGGTCGGCCACGTCCACAAGACCTTCCTCGACTGCGGCGGCACGCTGCGCGAGAGCCGCACCTGCCAACTCCAGATCTGGGTGGGCGAGGACTACGAGCACCGCATCGAGACAGGGAAAATGGCCTCCATTTTGGAAAAAACAAAATCCCTCCTGCCCGATGACAGCGTCCCGGTGGAAATCGAATACGAGGACAAGGTCATTTCCCAATACACCATCCAAGGCCACAGGCTGACCGATGATGCGGTGATCCTCAACCTTGCGAATAAGCATACGGAATGCCTCGCCCCGGAGCTCTGCGGACTGCCCTCCATCAACCGCCTACCCGCCCTCGGCGGGAAATCATCGTGCTGCGCGCCCGGCCAAAGCTGCTGAACCCATGAACCTCTTCGAACGCCAGCTCACCCTCTGGGTCGGACTCTGCATCGTTGCCGGGATCGCCCTCGGCAAGATCGCGCCCGACCTCGCGAAAACCCTCGACGGGATGTCCATCATGGTCAACGGCGCGCCGGTCGTTTCCATCCCCATCGCCATCTGCCTGTTCTTCATGATGTATCCCATCATGGTGAAAATCGACTTCGGCGAGGTGGTGAAAGCCAGCCGCAACCCCAAGCCGGTGCTGCTAACGCTGATCGTGAACTGGGGGGTGAAACCCTTCATCATGCTCGCCATCGCCACCCTGTTCCTCGGCGGATTTTTCAAGGATCTCCTGCCCGGCACCGAGGTCGTGAAAGACGGCTCCACCGTGGAACTCTACCGCTCCTACATCGCCGGAGCCATTCTGTTAGGCATCGCGCCCTGCACCGCGATGGTGCTGGTCTGGGGGCACCTCGCCAAAGGCAACCAAGGCCTCACGCTGGTGATGGTCGCGATCAATTCCCTGACCATGCTTTTCCTTTACGGCCTGCTCGGCGGTTGGCTGCTGGGAGTGAACAAAATGCCCGTGCCGTGGGAGGCGCTGCTGCTCTCCGTCGGCATCTACGTCGCCCTGCCGCTGGTGGCCGGATATTTTTCCCGCGTCTGGATCATGAAAGCCAAGGGGCCGGAATGGTTTGCGGAAAAATTCCTCCGCTACCTCACGCCCGTTTCCATCACCGCCCTGCTCGCCACGCTTGTGCTGCTTTTCAGTTTCAAGGGCGAGACCATCCTCGCCAACCCGCTCACCATACTCTGGATCGCCATCCCGCTGACCATCCAGACCATCCTCATTTTCGCCATCACCTACGCCGCCGCGAAACTACTGCATTTCTCGTACGAAGACGCCGCGCCCTCCGCGCTGATCGGCGCTTCCAACCACTTCGAGGTCGCCATCGCCACCGCCGTCATGCTTTTCGGACTCAGCTCAGGAGCCGCGCTGGCCACCGTCGTCGGAGTCCTCATCGAGGTGCCGCTCATGCTCATGCTCGTCCGTTTCTGCCAGCGCACCAAAGGCTGGTTCGGAGCAGGGGCCGCCACTCACTGAATCGACATGAAGCCACCCGCCATCCTCATCCTCTGCACCGGCAATTCCTGCCGCTCCCACCTCGCCGAAGCCATCCTCCGCCAAGCCCTGGGCGATGGCTTCCGCGTCGAAAGCGCCGGCTCCAACCCCGCCGGATACGTCCATCCGCTGGCGATCCGCGCACTCGGGGAAATCGGCATCGACGCCACCGGCCACCATTCGAAGCACATGAACCTTTTCCTCGATGACCAGGTGGAAACCGTGATCACCGTCTGCGGCAACGCCGACCAGGCATGCCCGGTGTTCCCGGGCCAGCTGAACCGCCACCATTGGCCCTTCGAGGATCCCGCCCATGCCACCGGCGGTGAGGAGGAGCAGCTCGCCGTCTTCCGCCGTGTGCGAGATGAGATCCGCTCCGTCTTTTCCGCCTATGCGGCCGGCAGGCTCGATTCCTTGCCCGCCCGCCAAACGGCCGGCCCGTAGCCGCCGAACCCGGAACCCGCGGAGAAACCCCTCATCCCCCCATCGCCCTCGCTGCGCGCATGACACTGCCTGCGGTGAGCTTGAAGGCCGGGGAGATGCCCATGCCCGCGCTTTGCAAGCCCTTTGCCGTCCATTTGTTGCAGCCGTTGAAGAGGTGGTAGTCCCCGACGCCGCCGTAAAACTGGCTGTCGCCGTAAAGGCCTTTCCCCATGGGGACGATGGCTCCGCCCCCATCGCGCCGCAGGCTGCCGGACACGAAGCGGAGCAGGGAGGAAAGCTCCGCATCGCCCAGGGAGAGTTGCTCGACCTCGCTGGTGGGGAAAAATTCCACGGGATCGCCGGGGATGGCGACGGCGTGGGCGACCGATTCCGTAGGCCAGAAGACAGCGCGAAGGGTCAGGGCGGCGGTGATTTCCTCCGCCTGGTAGAAGCCCTTGTCGCCCCAGCCGATCTCGATGAAATCGGCACGTGCGAAGCGTCGCCTGAACTCCGGGATAGCTTTTCGCACCTCGTCGGCGGGGAGGATGAATCCGGTGTGCCAGCCGTGGCTGGCGACATAGATGCGGTTTCCCCCGGCAGCCTCCGAGGGAGCGGGCGGCGGCACTGCTGCCGGCTCCGTGGAGCAGGCGGAAAGGAGGATGGCAAGCGACGCCAAGGCCAGGGCGGGTATGGTCGTGCTCGGCATGGCTGTGTTGGCTTTCCGGGGTAAGGGCGGGCGACCCGCCCTCGCCGCTACTTGTTCGCCTCGATGAGATCCTGCGCCTCCTTGAGGTGGCGGCGGAGATCCTCCATGCGGAGCGCTTCCAGGATCTTGCGGCGGTCGGCCTTGGCGGGCTCGGTGCCCTCAGGGAGGATGCCGAGCGGGATTTCCTCCATGTCCCAGTCATCGCTGCGCTGGGTGCCGACGGGGATGTCCGTCATGCGCTCCGCCTGGAGGTTCGCCAAGGGGCTGCGGCCCCATGCGTAGCGGTAGTGGGTGGGGTTGGGAACCATCGGGCTGCTCAGGATCAGGGTTTTCGTATCCTTCTGCTCACGCCCGCGGTCGTCTTTTCCGGTCACGAGGTGGGCGGCTGCGGCGGGATGGAATTTCCTGTCCTCGCCGGCGATGGCGAAACCATAGATCGGGCTGCCGTCATCGACAGCGCCGACCGCCTCATCGAAATCGATACGGATGGTGCCGCCCTCCGCGGCGAAACCTTTCACGATGGGTGGCTTCCAGCGGATCATTTTATCCATGCCATACTGGCTGGCCAGCGCCCAGCGGGCGATGCGCTCCCCGGCGGGAAGCTTGAGCTGCGGGTGGTACCATCTGCGGCGAAGGTCGTAGGTGCTGGTGTAGCCGATGTTCTTGTCGCCCGCGTTGTAGAGGTCGAGGAACGTCCGGTACTGCGCCTCGCGGATGTAGGGGCCGGGGTTGGCCATCATCTCGGTGTAGTTGTCGAGCGTCTGCACCGGCCCGTCGGTGCAGAGGGAGAGGATGCCGAAGGGCATCTGCGGATCGCCGAAGGCGGCTCTCCATGCGGCGATCATGTGCGGGAACACCTGGTAATACATCTTCGCTCCCTCGGTGCCGTTGAAGCAGTTGTTGAAGCCCTGGTGGAAGATCGCGCCCTTGACGGCGAGCCCTTCGAGCGGTGCGATCATGCCGGCGTAGCAGTTGCCCGGGCGGTTCGGATCCAGGGGCGGGCCGGGCTTGACATCGGTGGGGCGGGCTTTGTTGGCGGGCATTTCCTGGCCTTTCGCTTTCATCGCCGCCGCCTGCTTGTCGTAGTTTTCGATACGCTGCCTGAGATCGGCCTCGCCGTCCCATGAGGCGACCTTTTCATCCCATGTCGCGAGCAGGGTTTTGACCTGCGGGGTGTCGATGTTGCGGAGCACGGGATCGGGCGTCCAGGTCTCGACGGTGGTGCCGCCGCGGGAGGTGTCGATGACACCGATGGGCACGTTGGCGGCCTTGTGGACGCGGCGTGCGAAGACGAAGCCGATGGCGGACATTTCGCGGACGCTCTCCGGGGTGCAGACATCCCAATCGCCCTTGCGGAAATGGCGGGATGACCAATCGCTCCACTCGTGGAGGCGGGGGAAAGCGGTGACTTTTTCCGGTGCGGCGGTGGCCGGGATGGTGAGGAGGCGGATCTCGGGGAAATTCGCGGAGACGATCTCGAGGTTGCCGTTTTCCACATTGGTGAGGGGGAATTCCATGTTGCTCTGGCCGCCGAGAACCCAGACATCGCCGACGAGGACATTGTCGAGGGTGAGCGTTTCCTTCGCGCCTTTCACGATGAGCTGGCGGGGCTCGGCGCTGGCTTCCATCGCGGGGAGGGTGGCTTTCCATGAGCGGTCATCGCCGGCGGTCGCCCCCTGCGACGCTCCGGCGAAAGTGACGGTGACTTTCTCGCCCGGCGCGGCCCAGCCCCAGATGGCGGCGGGCTTGCCGCGCTGGATGACCATGTTGGACTGGAAAAGGTTGTTCACGCCCAGCCCTGCGGAAACGGCGGGCACCTCGATCACATCCGCCCTTGGCATTTTCTGAGCGCCCTGGAGCGCAAGGATCCCCACAGCCATCCATCCTGCAAATATTGTTCCGGTTTTCATTTCAGTGGGCCAGATACTGGGTTTTCGCGGGGGTTCTTCCAGCGCGTTTTCACCGCATCCCGGCGTGCCAGGCGTTTCGGGGTTTACCATCCGTGGGAAATTGTGGATTCTTCCGGGCATGAAGCATCCGGCACTCATCCCGCTGTGCATCCTGTTCCTGATGGTGTCATCCCACGCGCAACTGCGCACTTTCACCAATGCGGAGGGCAAGTCCATCGAGGCGACCCTCGTCCGCGTGGAGGGAGACACCGCGATCCTGAAGCTGGGCAACCTCAGCGTGGCCAAGGTGCCCCTTGCCACCCTTTCCAAGGCCGACGAGGCGTACGTGCGGGCATGGTGGGAGGAAAACAAGGACAAGCTCGGCCCCATGGATGTGCGCCTGGCCATCGACAAGAACACGGAGAGGATAGACCGGAAGGTGACGAGATCCGGCAACAGCGGGGGCGGTGGCAACAACCGGAACAACGTCCTCCCGCCGCTGGTCACCAGGATGCAGAAGGACGAGGTCCAATACGTCTGCGAGCTCAAGAGCTATGTGAAGAAGGACATCTCCGACATCACCGTGAACTACACGATCTACAAGCGCGTCATCACCCGCGACAAGGACGGCACGAAATCCGACATGGAGGAGACGGATGGCACGGCGACGGTGCGGCTGCTGGAGGGCTTCGGAACAGCCACATTCGATACCGATGTGGTTCCGGTCGACAACCACTCCCAGAAGGGGGGCAAGGGACCGGACACGATGCGGTCGGAGACCATTGAGGGTGTTGTCTTTGTGCTCAGCGCGGGCGGCAAGGAGTTCCTGAAGCAAAGCTATCCGGAAAACTACATCGCGAGGATGGAGGAAGAGGAGAAACGCCAGGAAGCGCGCTGAGGGATCATTGCCGCAGGGTGAGCTTGTGCAGCCTGAGCATGACAGGCTGCGGCAACGGCTCCGGCGGCTTGCGGTCGCGGTTGGCGCCGAGCGATTCCCACTGGAGCATGTAGCGGACGGCGGGATCCGGGGATTTCCCGCTGTCGGAGGCGCGGCGTATGGACATGCCCTTGAAATCGCTTTGGGTGGCGGAGAGGCTTTGGGGGAAGTCAGGGACGATGCTGAGTTTCCGGTCGAGCGGCTTGAGCGATTTCCCGTCGATGACAAGCCGCCCGCTGCCGTGGTCGCGGTGCCTGTAGGTCATCGTCAGCAAGCCCCTTCCGGCTTCTTCGAGGCCGCTGCAAGAGATGCCGATGAAGCCCATGGAGCCGTTGCCGCCGAATTGCACCGGCGTATCCCAGTCGGTGAGGCGATGGATGCCCCATTTCCCCTTCTCGGGGCGCGCGACCCAGAGCTGCATGTTGCCGTCTGCGTCGGACTTGTGGTAGGAGATGAGGGGCGCCTTGCCGGGCCGGAGGAGAAGGCTGGCACCGCCGTTGATGATGCCACCGCCGCTGGGGATCGGATCCACCCATGCCTGCTTTTCGCTGAGCACGATGGGCAGTGGGATGGCCTCCCCGAAGGCGGATTCCCATCGGATGAGATCCTTGCTGCGGGCGTAGGACAGGTGGTTGTTCGTCGCGCAGTCCGGCGTGTCGCGCCAGACCCAGATCATGTGGTAAAAGCCGTCGGGCCCGAGGATGGGGCCGGAGGGGTAGGAGCTGCGCTCTGTTTCCCCATCGAAGAGCGGCTTGTCGAGGAAGCGCGACCAGGTGCGGGTGGCGGGATCGTACTTGTTGTAGATGTGGTTGCCCCTGCCGGAGCCGCCGTCGCGGTAGTTGTAGAGCAGGCTGCCCGAGGGGTCTGCCAGGAACTTCGGATAGGTCGCCCTGCCCTCCTGTTTCCCGGTCATCGGGAAAGCCTTCAGCGAGGTGATGTCCCCCGGTTTTTCCGTGCGGAAATAGACGAGCGGGTCGGCGTGCATGTTCCCGGAGACATGCAGGCAGCCGGTGCTGTCCATGGCCATGGTGATGTAGTTGTGCGAGTCCCAGCCGACCTGGCTCGGCAGCACCTGATAGGCCCATTGTTGTGAGTCGAGCTTGCGGGAGGCGACGGTCATGCGCCGCTCCTTGTCGTAGTAGGCTGCGTATTGGGTGTCCCCGGCGGTCAGCAAGGCGAAGCCGACACGGAAGTCCGAGACGACCTCAGCGATGTCGATGGAGGCGGCGAGCTCATGGCGGGACTCCGGGTTTGCCTGCGCGGCTGAAAGGCAGGCGAGGAGGGCTAGGAGGGCGGGTCTGGATGGCATGGTGGAAAACGGATGCGGGAACCGAGAGACATCCCTACGCCCGCGGACTCCTGATTTCTTCCAATCAAGGCCTCTTCTGAGGAGCCGCTTTCATTCGGGCTTGCCATCCAAGTCCCCGAAAACCGCCTTGAGCTTCCGGAGCTCGGCCTCTTCATGATCCGTGAGCTTCCCGGAAACCGCCGCCGCGGGATCGTCCCACAGCTCCGTAACGGGGCGCAGCTTGCCATTGCTGTCGAGGATGTGGCGCTTGCCGCGCACATGGCGCTGCTCCTTGTCCTGGATGTAAACCCAATCGCGCGGGTTTCCGGCCTCGCCGAGCAGCTGGGGCATGAAACTGCGGCCGTGGATTTTTCCCGCGGGCAGGGGGGCGCCGCCAATCTCGCAGAGAGTGGGGAGCATGTCGGAAAAATCGATGAGATCACCGCAGGCCGACCCGGCCTTGATCCGCCCCGGCCACCTGACGATGAGCGGGACGCGGGTGCCGCGGTCGGTCATCGTGCCCTTTCCTCCTTCGATGTCCTTGCCATTGTCCAGCCGGTGCACGAGGTCGCGGTCGGTTCCGTTGTCAGAGAGGAAAACGAGCACGGTGTTTTCCGCCACACCCATTTCATCAAGCGCCCGCATGAGCTTGCCCACGTTGTCATCGAGGTGGGCGACCATGTCGGGGAAATACTTCGGGTCGCCCTTGTGGTCGGGATCCGGGAGCCGGTAGCCCTGGTCTTCGCTCTCCGGGGTCGGCACCCACGGGTAATGAGGCAGCAGGCAGGTGTGGTAGGCCATGAAAGGCTTGCCTTCCGCATGGCTGGCTTTCATGAAGCCGATCAGGAACGCCACATCCACATCCGGCCCGTAGCGATCCGCGATTTCCGCGGCGATGAGTGTTCCGTTGCGGTTGAAATGCGGCTTCTCGAAGCGGGATGTCCTCTCGCCCGAGGGGGTGAAGATCTGCCAGCACTGGTATTGATCGAAGCCGAAGCCGTTGATCTCGTTGCGCTGGTTCAGGAACGAGAGCTGCCATTTCCCGGCGATCGCGGTGGCGTATCCGGCGCCCTTGAGCTGGCGGGCGAAGCTGGGCTGCCTGGTGTCAAGGTACATGTCCGCATGGGTTTCCAGGTTCCAGATCACCTGCTTCATGCCGTGGGCAAAGGAGTAGCGGCCTGTCAGCAGCGTGGCGCGGGAGGGCGAGCAGGTGGGATTGGAGAAACAATGGGTGAAGCGCATCCCCTGCGTTGCCAGCCTGGCGATGTTAGGCGTCTTGTGGGTGATGCCGCCGTAGGTGGACAGGCACTCGATGCCGAGGTCATCTGCGAGGATGACGAGGATGTTGGGTTTCACCGCGCCGCCGGCACCGCCGTGCAGGGCCAAGCAGAGGATCGCGGTTCGGAAAACGAAGCTTATCATCCCGCAGGTGTAGGTGCCGGGACCCGGTTATGGAACCAGATAATTCCGCAACATGACGGGAAGGGTCACGGCCTCTTCGCCGGAGACTGCGGCGGCGAGTCCGGGCCGTAGGGGATGCAGCCCCTATCGTCGGGCTTCAATCCCCACATCCTGTGATATTCGGCGGGACTGAGGAAATCGTCGCCGGTTTCGCGCAGCCTGGCCTGGAGCTTTTCCTCAAGCTCCTTTTGCAGGCCCGCATGGGAGGGATCGCCGATGAGGTTTTCCATCTGGTACGGATCGGCCTTGTTGTCATACATCATCCACGGGCCGTCGGGGCTTCGGACATAGGTATGGCGTGCGGTGCGGATGCCTCGGTAGGGCTTGCCCTGGAGGTATCCGGCGAAGGGTGAGACGGACATGATGAGGGCGGCCCTGTCGGCGTCGGTCTCGCCTTTCACGTAGGCGGAGAGATCCTCGCCCTCCACCGTTTCCGGCACCTTTATGGCGGATAGGGAAAGGAGTGTGGGCAGGATGTCGGGGGTGTTGAGGGGGGCCTCGACCGTGCGCCCTTTCCCGCCAGTGATGGGAGGGTAACTGAGGAGGAAGGGGATGCGGATCGATTCGTCCCAAGGAACCTGTTTTTCCTTCGGAGCCACGCCTTGGGAGCCGAGCATCTCGCCGTGGTCGGAGGTGAAGACGACGATGGTATCCCGCGCTATGCCGGTTTCCGCGATGGTTCCGAGCAGATCGCCGACGCATTTGTCGATCGCGGTGCAGTGCGCGTAGTAACCCCGGGATTCCCTGCGGGCGGCGGCCTGGCCGGCGGCGGGCACATTGGGGCGCAGCCGGATATCCTTCGCCGGATAGAGCGCCATGAGATCCGCAGGCGCGGTCTCATGCGGGAAATGCGGGCCGCCGTAGGAAACCAGGAGCAGGAAGGGATTTTCCGCCTGCGCATGCCTGCGGATGTATGCCTGGGCGTCCTTTGTCTGGGCGTAGGCATCGTAGCCCGGCCAGGTGCGGATCTGCGGGTCGTCGTTGTCGTAGTATTGCGAGTTGTTGTAGTCGTGGGTGCATTCCAGCACCTTCCAGTAGTCGAATCCCTGGCGGCGCCCGGCCGGGATGAAGGCAGAGCGCCCGTGGCCGTCGAGATGCCATTTCCCGATGTATCCGGTCCGATATCCGGCCTCCTTGAAAATTTCCGCCATGGTGAGCTCCTTGGAAGGGAGATGGAGATCGTTGAGGAACATGCCGGTGCTCAGCGGGTATCTGCCGGTGAGCAGGGCGGCGCGATAAGGGGTGCACACCGGGATTGCCGCCACCGCGTTGCGGAAATTCACGCTGCGCGCGGCGAACGCATCGATGTTCGGGGTTTTCACGTTCGGATCGCCGGCATACCCGAAGGCCTGGGCGCGCCATTGGTCGGTGAGGATGTAAATGATGTTGGGTTTGCGCGCCTCGGCTGCGGAGGCATGTCCCGATGGCAGGACCAGGGCGGCAAGCGCGAATATCGCGCCCGCAATGAGGAGGCTTGTGTGCGGGGCCTTGCCGCTCCTTCCCGCCTTCGGATCAAGTTTCATGGGGCGGAGCTTACCTGCACGGGGGCAACGGGCAAGCCGCCCGTTTCTAACAAATTGCGATGACGGTTGACCGAATCCCGCAAATTTATTAATTACTGCTTAATATCAATCTAAATGAGGTGAGATTCCCTTGCACGGATATGACGGCGCATCCGGCCCTTGGCTCCTGCATCCTCGCGATGATGATGGCCATCCCATTTGACTGCCGGGCGCAGGTCTCGCCTGCGGCCCACAGCGGATTCAGCGAGCAGGCCGGGGCTGCGGCATCCTATCCCTTCGCAGCGCCCGACGCTTATGTTCTGGGGGTGAACACTCTCGGAGACATTGGCGGAGCTGCGGAGGTTGCCGTTTTCCAGTCTTCCGGCAGCGGAGCTTTCTTGGTGTGCCGCTCGCCCGGAAAAGATTGCGAGGCGCCGGTGCATGGGATCCGGACCAGCCTGAACACCTTGGGGCGTTACGACATGGGCCTCTTTTTCACAGATCCCACCCAGGCCATCCCGGAACCCGGGCTTCTTGCCTTCTGCGTGCTCGGACTGTCGGTTCTTTCAGGGCACAGGCGCCCGCGTGGCGCCGCCGCAATAGGGCATTGAGCCGCCGGAAAAACGCCTGGTTCGGGGGCTTTCCATGGTTCTTTCGGGGCACACCGCGCGACGCCCTGCGGCTCCACTTGGCTCCGTCCCGGCATTCTTGCTTGAAATTCGGGAATTGGCGTTTGAGGTTTCGGCGGGTCTGCGCAAGATTGACGCATCCCTATTTCCCTTCCCCAATGAACGCCCTCACCCGCAGCGCCGCAGCTTACTGGCAATCCTCCATCGGCAAGAAACTCGTCGTCGCCGTCACAGGCCTGGCGATGGTGCTCTTCCTCGCCGGCCACCTCACCGGAAACCTCCTCATCTACGCAGGCCGCCAGGCATTCAACGACTACGCGGAAATGCTCCACACCATGGGACACGGCGCACTGATCTGGGTTGCGCGTATTGGGCTGCTGGTGGTCGTCACGCTGCACGTCTGGGCGACGGTGCTGCTGACGCGCCAGAACAGGTCGGCGCGGAAACAATACGAATACCAAGCCACCATCCAGGCATCCAGGTCGTCCCGCCTGATGATCGTCTCCGGCCTCACGATCCTCGCGTTCATCATCTTCCACATCCTCCATTTCACGGTGAAAGCCGGCAGCAGCTTCGGGGACATGATCGATGTCCCCCACTTGGCGGAAACCGGCGCGATCCGACACGATGCATACGGGATGGTCATCGCCGGCTTCAGCCCGGGCATCCTGACCTTTTTCGCCGTTGCATTCTACGTCATCGCCATGACCCTGCTCTGCTCCCACCTCAGCCATGGCGTCCAGTCGATGTTCCAAACCCTCGGCCTGCGCTCAAAAAAGGCCAGCGACCTGATCAGGAAAATCTCCGTCGGCTACGCGGTCGCGATCTACCTCGGCTTCATCTCCGTCCCGCTCTCCATCTTCCTAGGCTTCGTAAAATAAGAATTTCCCCGCACTCCCATGTCACTCGATTCGAAAATCCCCGCCGGCCCGCTGGAGCAGAAATGGTCCAGCCACAAGATGAACTCCAAGCTCATCAACCCGGCCAACAAGCGGAAATTCAACATCATCGTCGTCGGCTCCGGCCTTGCGGGCGGTGCCGCCGCCGCGACCCTCTCCGAGCTCGGCTACCAGGTGAAGTGCTTCTGCTACCAGGACTCCCCGCGCCGCGCCCACTCGATCGCAGCCCAGGGCGGCATCAACGCCGCGAAGAACTACCGCAACGACGGCGACTCCGTCTACCGCCTCTTCTACGACACGATCAAGGGCGGCGACTTCCGCTCCCGCGAGGCCAATGTCTATCGCCTCGCCGAGGTTTCCAACAACATCATCGACCAATGCGTCGCCCAGGGCGTTCCCTTCGCCCGCGAATACGGCGGTCTTCTGGACAACCGCTCCTTCGGCGGCGCGCAGGTCTCCCGCACCTTCTACGCCCGCGGCCAGACCGGCCAGCAGCTCCTCATCGGCTGCTACCAGGCGCTCGAAAAGGAAATCCACAAGGGCGGCGTGAAAATGTATCCGCGCACCGAGATGATGGATCTCGTCAAGGTCGATGGACACGCCAAGGGCATCGTCGTCCGCGACCTGAACACCGGCGCGATCTCCACCCACGCGGCCGATGCCGTGATCCTCGCCACCGGCGGCTACGGGAACGTCTTCTTCCTCTCCACCAACGCCATGGGCTGCAACGTCATGGCCGCATGGCGCGCCGCCCGCCGCGGTGCACTGATGGCCAATCCCTGCTACACCCAGATCCACCCGACCTGCATCCCGGTCTCCGGCGATTACCAGTCGAAGCTCACCCTCATGTCCGAGTCGCTCCGCAACGACGGCCGCGTCTGGGCACCGAAATCCCGCGAGATCGCCGCCAAGATCCGCGCCAAGGAAATGCATCCCAACGATGTCCCCGAAGACGACCGCGACTATTTCCTGGAGCGGAAATACCCCTCCTTCGGAAACCTCGCCCCGCGCGACATCTCCTCCCGCGCCGCCAAGGAAGCCTGCGATGACGGCCGCGGCGTCGCCCCCACCGGCCTCGGTGTCTACCTCGACTTCCGCGATGCGATCAAGCGCCTCGGCGAGGACAAGATCCGCGCCAGCTACGGAAACCTTTTCCAGATGTACGAAAAGATCGCCGGCGAGAACCCCTACGAGCGCCCGATGATGATCTACCCCGCCGTCCACTACACCATGGGCGGTCTCTGGGTGGACTACAACCTGATGTCCAACATCCCCGGCCTTCACGTGCTGGGCGAGGCGAACTTCTCCGACCACGGCGCAAACCGCCTCGGCGCATCCGCCCTCATGCAGGGCCTTGCCGACGGATATTTCGTCATCCCGACGACCATCGCAAACTACCTCGCGACCCAGAAGCCCGGCACTGTCACCACCCAGGACCCCGCCTTCGGGCAGGCCGAGGGCGAAGTCCGCGAACGCATCTCAAAACTCCTCTCCATCCAGGGGAAACGCACCGTCGATTCCTTCCACAAGGATCTCGGGAAAGTCATGTGGGACAAATGCGGCATGGAGCGCAGCGCCGAGGGACTCACCTGGGCGCTCGAGGAAATCCCCCGCATCCGCGAGGAATTCTGGAACAACGTCCGCATCCCCGGCACCGCAGACACCCCGAACATGGAGTTGGAAAAAGCCGGCCGCGTCGCCGACTTCCTCGAGTTCGGCGAGCTCATGTGCCACGATGCCCTCCAGCGCGAGGAATCCTGCGGCGGCCACTTCCGCGCCGAGCACCAGTTCACCGAGGACAGCCCGGAGGTGAGGGAAGGCAAGACCCAGCCCGGCGAGGCCAAGCGCCACGATGACACCTTCGCCTACGTCTCCGCCTGGGAATACCACGGCCCCGGCCAGACCCCCACCCTCCACAAGGAGCCCCTGGAATACGAGACCGTCAAACTCTCCGTCCGCAGCTACGCATGAGGTGGCGGCGGATTCCGTCCGCCCAGATCATGAGATAGGCATCAGGCGAAGCAATCGGATCCCTGCGGCATCGCGGTTCCCCCACTCCTTTTTACCTGGAGCGGCCACAAGGATGGCCAACATCCGGTGCATGACCCGAATGACCCGGAATCAGGCCATTTTCCAAGGGCTCAGGGCCATTGGGCGCGTTGGATCCCAGTGCCAAGCTCCTCCCCCCGATGTTCGTTGCACAGAGGCGCGGGGAATGCTTCACTCCCGTCGTGGCCTATCTCGAAATCAAAGACCTCGAAAAGCATTTCACCAAAAAAGCGGGGGGCATCCTCAACGCCCGCACCGAGACCGTCAAAGCGGTCGACGGCGTCACCCTGGACATCCAGAAGGGCGAGATCCTCGGCCTCGTCGGCGAGTCCGGCTGCGGGAAATCCACGCTCTCGCGCATGGTCATGCAGCTCATCCCGCCCACCGCCGGCTCCATCCTCCTCAACGGTGAAAACCTCAGCCGGCTGGATCACCGCGAAGTCAGGAAACGCCGCCTGGATTTCCAGATGGTGTTCCAGGATCCCTATGCATCGCTGAACCCCCGCATGACCGTTTTCTCAACCCTCTCCGAGGCAGTCCGCCAGCGCCACCCGGAGATGAAAGGCGGAGCCCTGGAGGAAAAAGTGGCCGAACTCATGTCCACCGTCGGCCTCGATGTGCGCCTGATGAACCGCTATCCGCATGAGTTTTCGGGCGGCCAGCGCCAGCGCATCGCCATCGCCCGCGCCCTCGCCCCCGAGCCGAAGCTCATCATCGCCGACGAGCCGGTCTCCGCCCTCGATGTCTCCATCCAGTCCCAGATCCTCAACCTCCTCAAGGATCTCCAGCGCGATCTCGGCCTGACCATGGTTTTCATTTCCCACGATCTCGGTGTCGTCCACTACATCGCGGACAGGATCGCGGTGATGTATCAGGGGAAAATCGTGGAGACGGGCACGGCTGACCAGGTCTTCCACTCGCCCAAGGACACCTACACTCAGCGGCTGCTTGCCTCGATCCCGCTGCTCGTAGCGGATTAGCCTTTGCTGACGGCGGTCACCTTGCCGTCGCTGACCCTGAAATTCAGGCGGTCGGGGCGGTAGTCGCGGGTGACGGGCTGCGGCTTGCCGTCCAGCTCGATGATGCGGTTACGCACCCCGGCGGCATCGCAGGCAGCCTTCACGGCGGCATGGGGCTGGCCGATGAGCGTCTCCGGCTTGCTCACATCGATGGCGGGCGAAACCCGCTTTTCGGATGCTGCCATGGCTCCGGAAGGCGGGCGGGTGGGGAGGGCGGACTGCGCATGACAGGAAACGAGGAGCGCGGACGTTATCAGGATGGTTGCGGTTTTCATCCGCATAGCATCGCAGGCCGGGGATTTTTTGCAAGTTCCCGGACGAAAAACCGCCGTTGCAACCGCCAGAAACCAAACTAGATTCACGACCTCATGAAATGGAACACAACGAGCGCCTCCGCAGCCTGCCTCACAGTCGGGCTGGCAGGATTCCTTGCCGGGAAAATCTCCACCGGAAACGGAAGCGCCGGCGGGGGCGAGGCCGATGAACTGATCGAGCGCGCCCGCCAGGTTTCCTCCGGCGGCACCGCGGCAGGCAAAGAGGGTGCCGGGATGCGCCGGGATGCTGCCGGACGCCCCGTCCGCGCCGGTGCAAGCCGTGCGGGCACCACCTTCGACGAGCGCCTCACCGACATGGAGGAGATCGTCCGCGGCGAGAACGCCCTCGACCGTGGCCGCGCCATGCTTGCATGGATCGACTCCCTCGCCCCGGATGAGTTCGAGTCCGCCGTGGCCCGCTTCCGCAGCCTTGGCATCACCGATGCGCGGATGGGCGAATACGCGATGTTGCTCACCGCATGGGCGCAGGTGGATCCCACCGCCGCCCTCGCCTACACCACGGAGAACACCCGCGGCGGCATGGCCACCGGCACAGTGCTCGCCGCATGGGCCAGCCGCGATCCGGAGTCCGCCATCGCATGGGCGGAGGCGAACCACGAGGGCGACGAGGCGAACCCCTACATGGCCGGCATCATACGCGCCCTTGCAGAGACCAATCCCACCCGCGCCACCGAGCTGCTTGAGAGAATGCCCTTCAGCTCCGAGCGCGGCCAGGCTCTCACGGCGATGATCCCGCACCTCACCCGCATGGGGCCTGAGTCTGCCCGGCAATGGATCTCCGCCCTCTCCGATGAGCGGCTGCGGGACGGAGCCACCGCCCGCATCGCCGAGGAATTGGCCAAGACGGATCCGGCAGGCACCGCCTCCTGGCTGCTCTCGAACCTCGGCGAGGCATCCACCCGCAGCGTCGATGAGGTCTTCGAGGAATGGGCGAAAAAGGACAAGGCAGCCGCCATGTCCTCCTTCGCCTCGCTGCCCGCAGGCGATGCCAGATCCCGCGCCCTGCGCGGCCTTGTCACCATCGAGGCGCGCGAGAATCCGCAGGCCGCCGCCAAGCTCATGGACACCTATCCCGCCGATGTCGATGAGCGCATGGTCTATCATTTCATGTGGAACTCCTTCGACGACGCACCCGCCGTGGCTCTCAGCCAGGCGCCGAAAATCACCGACGAGAGGAACCGCAACCGCATGTACCAACGCGCCCTCGGATCATGGCTCGAGAGGGACCAGCCGGCGGCACAGCGCTGGATCGACTCCGCAAACCTCCCCGAGTCCGTCCTGCAATCCCTCTCGAACCGCAACAACCCCTGAGCCCTGCCACCTGTTCCGGCAGCCTTCTACCACTCGTTGCTGAGCCCCTCGCGCTCGGCGAGTTCCAGGAGCTCCGGCTTCATCGGCCATTCGTCGCAGCGCTCGCTGGTGGCGTGGCGCTTGCTGGCTCCCTTGAGCAACATGCAGCCGGTGTTGTCGCCGATGATGCGTATCGTTTCGACTTCCTCCGGGGTGAGGCGGACATCGGGCATGTTCCCGAACTCGCGGATCTTGTCCTCGATGGGGCGGGCGTTTTCCCCTGCCTCCTGGATGAAGGTGGGGACCACGCACTCGACCGGGCTCTGGCTGAGATTCCAGATGCAGGCGAGCTCCAGCAGGCTGAGATTGTATCTCTCCCCGATGGGTCTCATCCGGTTCGCCTTTTCCATGCCGTGGCCGACCCAGCCCTCCGGCCGATAGGTGCGGTGGTCGCCGGGCTTGAAAACGTGGTCGGGTCCGCCGAGGTCGTCGTGGAAAACGCCGCCGTAATCGACCACGCGGGTGAGCACCTTGATGCCGTGCTTCTGGCAGGCGGGCAGCAGGAGATTCGAGGGCCACGGCTCTAGCGGATTGAGGATGAGCATGGCCCAATCGATGATGCCGCCGAATTTCTCGAAGAAGGCGAGGAGATCAAGCGTGAAGCCGTTTGCGGGGCCCGGGGCCATGCCTAGCTGCTTGGTGAGGCCGGTTTCCTTGGCGCGGGCCATGGCTTTCCAGACGGCCTCGGAGGTGTAGCCAAGCTCGTCGGGGTTATGGAGCATGAGGAGATCGAAGTGGTCGGTGCCGCAGCGCTCGAGGGAGGCTTTCGTGGCGCGGAGGACAAACTCCTCATAGCCATCGGCGCCGCGCAGCTCGGGATCGGTGAAGCGCGGGTAGCCCTGGGAGCCCTTGCGCTCGCCGTCGTAGAAATCGTGGCCAATCATGCCGACGAGGGAGTAGGTGGAGCGGTCGATTCCGGCGAGGGCTTGGCCGAGCAGGGCATCGGCCTTGCCGTTTCCATAGACGTCGGAGGTGACGAAGGTGCGGATGCCGGCCTCGTAGGCGGTCTTTATGCAGCCGAGGAAGCGCTCCTCGGAAAGGGTTTCGCCGAAGTGCATGAAGCGGCCTCCGCTCCATGTGCCGTATGCCGTGTTGGTGAGTTGCATGGTGATTGTTACGCGTTGTTTGCGCGGGAGCTTCCACCCCGGATGGGGGGTTCCGCAAGAGGGAATCGGCTGCGGATCAATCGGTGCGAGGAAAACAGCAGGATCAGGGCATGGGATCCAGCCGCTCCGCGTCGCAGGCCTTGGCGGCGATGAGCCTGCGGGGAATCCGCCCAGTCTAGGCGTGCATGTCGGCGAGAGTCGGGATGACCAGTTTCACCCCGGCGGCTGATGCGGAGGCATGGGCGCCCGAATGTGTTCATGTCCGGAAGCGAGTGCCTGGTGCGTTCCCAGACCCCGTCGCTCATGAATTCGTAGGCCATGACGCGACAAACCAATCACCATAATTCAGGGTTCAATCCTGAAATTTCCGACTTATGAAAACGTTTCCAGCCTATTTAGCTGCCTTCGCTTTCACGAAAACGCCCTTGTAAGGCTTTGTCACGTTCCCTTTTTCGGTGAGAATTCCGGCACTGACAAGAGTCTGGCGCTTCTCTCCTTAAGTCATCTTGGACATGCGGCTCCGGCCATTCTTCCACGCTGATGCATAGGGATCCGCTGTTTGTGCCTGAGCTTTCATATGCACAAGACGGCCGAAAGTAGCCTAGGGTGCAAGATGGATGGAAGAACCTTCGAATGCAGAACGAGCGAGAATGGTGACGATGACCCCATGATTCCCCAGAAGAACTGCGTATCTTCTTGTGATGGGGCATGGTTTTTTTAGGGTGTCTTCAACGAAAGTTTGACCTCTGATCGAAAACTGTTCATAAGAACGCAATGAAGTCCACGAAAGCAAATCATCGCCGCCCTGTTGGAGTCGATCTTTTCGCGGGTGCCGGTGGAATGTCACTTGGGTTCGAACAAGCTGGTTTCGATGTTGCGGCAGCTGTGGAGATCGATCCCATTCATGCGTGCATCCACCATTTCAATTTCCCGGAAACCACCGTCATCCCCGAGTCCGTCCAGAATCTGAGCGGCGCGGAAATTCGCAAGCGGGCTGGAATCACGGGCAAGGTCGATGTGGTGTTCGGGGGTGCTCCTTGCCAAGGGTTTTCAATGATCGGAAAGCGGATTTTCGACGACCCGCGCAACCGGCTCGTTGGGGATTTCGTCAGGATCGTCTGCGAGCTGGATGCCGATTATTTCGTCTTTGAGAACGTCAAAGGGCTGACAGTTGGCGCGCACAAGAAGTTCCTTGAGCAACTTATCGAAACTTTCGAGGAGCGGGGTTATTCAGTGAGGATGCCTTGGTCGGTTCTGAACGCCAGTTCCTACGGCGTGCCACAGGATAGGAAACGCCTCTTCCTGCTCGGTGCGAAAAAAGGGCTCACTGTTCCTGTGTATCCCGCCGCATCCACCCACCGCCCCGACAAGTCGCCGGAGATCGGCTTGATTTCCGCACCGAATTGCGAGGATGCCCTTGGTGACCTCCCCGATGCAGACCGCTACGCTACGCTTGGGAAAAGCGATGAAGTGAAGAGCAATGCTTGGGGTGCGCCATCGGCCTATGCAAAGGAAATGCGGTGCTCCGAAACGACCTCCTGGCACAATGGCCGGATCCGGATCTGGGATCCCGGCTTGTTGACTTCAAGCACCCGAACCTCCCATTCGGAAATTTCCCGCACACGTTTTTCAGAGACAAGTCCCGGATCGGTCGAGCCGATTTCCCGTTTCTTCAAACTCAGCCCCACCGGGGTTTCCAATACCCTGCGTGCCGGCACTGATGCAGCACGCGGAGCTTTCACCAGCCCCCGACCGATTCACTACAAGCACCCGAGATGTATTACCGTCCGTGAGATGGCAAGGCTTCACGGTTTTCCCGATTGGTTCCGTTTCCATCAGACAAAGTGGCATGGTGCCCGGCAGATCAGAAACGCAGTCCCGCCGCCGCTCGCCCGCGCTGTGGCATCGGAAGTCATCAAGGCGATGGGTGTTACCCCTGCAATGGCTGATGAAGCGATCTCACTTGGCGATCCCAAGCTGCTCACCATGGAAATGTCCCACGCCGCGAAGTTCTGGGGGATTGATTGCCCGATCCACAAACGCGATCGGAAAAGTGGCGCTCGCAAACGCACACAGCAGGAGACCGAACGCGAGAGACTTTTTAGAGTCGCAAGCTGACTAAATCCCGAGCGAGCTTACTCTTGCCTCCTCATCGCGCTCAAGGTCTCGTGGAATTCTCCATCTCACGATAGGGCTTCGTGAGCCTGCCTTTTTTCGTGAGAATGCCCGCGTTCACGAAGGTCTGGAGCTTTTCCTCATCCGTCATGATGTCGAAGCGCTTCTTGAACCGTTCCCATGCCTTTTCCACCGGAGAAGGGGACATGAAGGAATACTGGATGGATCGGCTTTTGCTCACGGGATTACAGTGGCCTGAAGTAGCCCATGATGCAAGCCGGATTCCGGATCGCGAGCTGGATGTGTGACTTCATTCTGATGGATGAACCTTCAAAGGCCGGTTCGGACTCTTGGAATACGCCGCGTACGGAATCGTAGGTCGGAGAATCGGCATCGGCGTCGAAAATTTCGGTCAGCCAGTTGATGATCGAGCAATCGAGTGTTCTTCGCAGAAGATCCAGGTCACCATCGTGGCGGCCTTCATTGCGGGGAACAGACAGGTCATACCGTTTCCTGAAGTCCACATATCGGGGGTAAGCCTCCGCAAGTATCCGGGTAGAGCTGATGTCCATGAAATCGAAGCAGTTCCCGAGATGAATCACTGCTCCGATCACCGAAGGGTTTTCCAATTTTCCCCTTGCGACCTGCTCCTTCGCCCAATCCAGTGCTCGCTCCGGCCCGTGTTCCCAGAAATAGATTCCGCTGCCGAGCCAGTCGTAGCGTTTCTCGCTCTTCTTGAGCGAATCTTCGCCCGCCAGTACCCGATCCGCAACGGATTTGTCGCAGCCATGGTAGCCGAGGACTAGGCGCTGGTATTGGAAGGCTTGGTTCATGCGGGTGCAGAAATCAGGATGACGCTTTCAAAAGACTGCGCAAGCTGAGAACCACGGGATCTGAGCCACGGAGAGCATTCAGGCCACCGGCACCCGCCTCTCGAACCATTGCCCCGATCAGAAATCCTATGCGAAAAGTGATCGAGCGATTTTATAAAATCCTCCAGGGGCCTGATTCGGAAACCCTTTCAACAATACCTTCTGATTCAAGTTCACGGATAGCGGCGACAACCCAGTATTGTTGGGCGGTAGATTTCGTTTTCGGGTAGTCGCCCCAATCGAGGCCACACGATCTGAAAATCTCGGCAGTGCGTAAACCTTTCCCGTTTGAGCCGTAATCAGGAGACGACTTCATCAAATCTACGATCAGACGCTTCGTCTGATTTCTGATGTTCTCCCCTATTGATTCGAAATTGCTCATTGTTTTTCTTTTCTACGAAACCTAATTCCTTACGCCAAGATCTGATCCAGCACATAAGGCAGGATGCCGCCGGCGTTGTAGTAATCGACTTCCGCCGGGGTATCGAGGCGGACTTTGAGCGGGATGGTGACCTTGGTGCCGTCCGGTTTGGTGGCGGTGAGGGTGGCGGACTGCATGGGCTTGAGTTCGCCGGCGATGCCGGTGATGTCGAACTTTGCGTCGGTGAGATCCTTGACCTTGTCGTAGTCGGCCTTGTCGACGAAGTTGCAGGGGAGGACGCCCATGCCGATGAGGTTGGAGCGGTGGATGCGCTCGAAGGATTTGGTGACGACGGCTTTGACGCCGAGGAGGCGGGTGCCTTTCGCCGCCCAGTCGCGGGATGAGCCCATGCCGTAATCCTCGCCGCCGATGCAGATGAGGGGCGTGCCCTCTTCCTGGTAGGCCATGGAGGCGTTGTAGATGAAGGTCGGGATCGCGCCGCTGACGGAGGCGATTTCCTGGTCGGGGGCCGCGACGGATTTCGCGCCGAAGTATTGGGTGTATCCGCCTTCGATGCCGGGGCACATGAGGTTCTTGATGCGGACGTTGGCGAAGGTGCCGCGGGTCATGACGCGGTCGTTGCCGCGGCGTGCTCCGTAGGAGTTGAAGGATGCCTTGTCCACGCCGTTGGCGATGAGGTATTGGCCTGCGGGGGAGGTCTCCTTGATCGCTCCGGCGGGGGAGATGTGGTCGGTGGTGACGGAATCGCCGAAGATGCCGAGCGGACGTGCGCCGAGGATGTCCTCGCTGCCGCCGATCTTGGTTTCGAAGAACGGAGGCGACTGGACGTAGGTGGATTTCTCGTCCCACTCGTAGGTCGCGCCTGCGGAGCCGTTGATCTCGCCCCATTTCGGGTTCGCGGTATCGACGTTTCCGTAGAGTTTCGCGTAAACCTCGGGCTTGAGCGCTGCATCGAGCTGGGCTTTGATTTCGGCCTGGGAAGGCCAGAGGTCTTTTAGGAATACCGGGTTGCCGTCCTTGTCGTTTCCGAGCGGTTCTGTGGTGAGGTCGATGTCCACGCGTCCTGCGAGCGCGTATGCGACGACGAGGGGAGGGGACATGAGGAAGTTCGATTTGATCGAGCCGTGGACGCGGGCCTCGAAGTTGCGGTTTCCGGAAAGGACGGAGGCGCAGACGAGGTTGCCTTCCTTGATCGCGCCCTCGATGGCCGGATGGAGCGGGCCGGAGTTTCCGATGCAGGTGGTGCAGCCGTAGCCGACCGTTTCGAAGCCGAGCTTGTCGAGTTCTGCGGAAAGACCCGTGGCGTCGAGGTAATCGGTGACGACCCGCGAGCCGGGGCCGAGGGAGGTTTTCACGAAAGGCGCGACGGTGAGGCCGAGAGCGTTGGCTGCCTTCGCGACGAGTCCCGCGGCGAGCATGACGCTCGGGTTGCTGGTGTTCGTGCAGGAGGTGATGGCGGCGATCAGGACGGAGCCGTGGCGCAGACTGGTGTCGATGTCCGTGGCGGTGATCGTCTCGCCCTCGATGAGGGGGTTGTCGAATTCACCGGCCGGGGAATCGAGGTGAAGCGCGACGGTGGTGTCGCGCAGATCCGCGCTGAGGCCGAATCCGCCGGCGGAGACGGGAGCGGTGAAGAGATGGTTGAAGCTGTCGCGGAGCGCGGGGACGTCGATGCGATCCTGCGGGCGTTTCGGGCCGGCGACGGAGGGGACGATGGTGGAGAGGTCGAGCTCGAGTTCGTCCGTGTAGGTGCAGTCGCCCTTGTCCGGGATGCCGAAGAGGCCCTGCGCCTTGTAGTAGTTCTCGACGGTGGTGCAGAGTTCCTCGCTGCGGCCGGTGCCACGGAGGTAGTTGATCGTTTCACCATCGACGGGGAAAAAGCCCATGGTCGCGCCGTATTCCGGAGCCATGTTGGCGATGGTCGCGCGGTCGGGCAGGGAAAGGGCTTCCGCACCCGGGCCGTAGAACTCGACGAACTTGCCGACAACCCCGTGCTTGCGGAGAATTTCCGTGACGCGGAGGGTGAGGTCGGTGGCGGTGACGCCCTCCTTCAGGGAGCCGTGGAGATAGACGCCGACGACTTCCGGGACGAGGAAGGTGACCGGCTGGCCGAGCATCCCGGCCTCCGCCTCGATGCCGCCCACGCCCCAGCCGACGACGCCGAGGCCGTTGATCATGGTGGTGTGGGAGTCCGTGCCGACGAGGGTGTCCGGGTAGTAAACGCCGTCTTTCGAGAGCACGCCCTTGGCGAGATACTCAAGGTTCACCTGGTGGACGATGCCGATGCCCGGAGGCACAACGGAGAAAGTTTCAAAGGCTTGCTGCCCCCATTTCAGGAACTCGTAGCGCTCGCGGTTGCGGATGAACTCGATGGCCATGTTGCGGTCGAGCGCGCTCTGGGAGCCGGAGAAATCCACCTGGACCGAGTGATCCACCACGAGATCCACGGGCACGAGGGGCTCGATTTTTTCCGGGGATGCACCGCGGGCGACAGCGGCATCGCGCATCGCCGCCACATCGACGAGCAGGGGGACACCGGTGAAATCCTGGAGGACGATGCGGGCGACGGTGAATGGGATTTCATACTCGCCTGTGTTTTTCGCGTCGTAGTTGGCGAGGTTCGCGACGTCCGCATCCGTGACCTTCCGGCCATCGACGTTGCGCAGAACCGATTCGAGCACGATGCGGATCGAGACCGGGAGCTTGGGGAGATTCGGGAATGTTTCCGCAAGGGCGGGAAGGGAATGGAATTTGCCCTCGGCGCCGGAGCCGGTGGTGAAGGTGCGGATGTAGCTCATGGTTGTGATGAAATGGGAGGTTTTGTGGGCGGAGGGTTGTTGATCAGGGGGGATTTGTCAAAAATGTTCGGCAGGCGGAATTTTCCCTGCTTTTCCCATGCCAAGATCGTGATTGAAGACCGGTCGCGTTCCGGGGCATGGTTGAGGGCATGAATAAGCCCCTTGTCGCCCTTGGCATGATTTTCTCGCTCGCCGCCTGCGCCCCGCAGGAACGCGTTCCCGTGCCCACCGCCGCGATGGCCACCCGCAGCGGCCAGGAGCTGGCGGCGCTTCAGAAGGGCTACGGTGTTTACATGAGCCAATGCGCCCGCTGCCACGAGCCGCTGATGCCCTCGGATGTCTCAAGCGAGGACTGGCACATCGTGACGCCGGGGATGGCGTGGAATGCGGGCATTTCCGAGGCGGATGAGCAGGCGGTGCTCAAATATATTTTGGCGGCCCGATGAGCGGGCCTAGCTTGCCGCAGCATGGGATACATCGCCTCAATTCTGGTTTTCATCACCTCGATGGCCTGCGCTGGAGAGCAAATCGCTGATTTCCAGTGGAATAGCCGGCTGCTTGTGCTGTCCGGCGCGAGCGGGGAAGCGGTGGCGAGGATCGCTGCGGACGAAGCGGGGATCCGCGAGAGGGACATCAAGGTTTTCGTGCTCGGCGGCTCCGGTGCGAAACGTTTTCCCGTCCCGGAAAAGCTCGCGGGGGAATTCGCCGAGCGTCTCGATCCGGATGCCGGGGCGCCGATGGTGTACCTGATCGGAAAAGACGGGCGCACCACGCTGCGATGGCCGATGGGCGAATTCACGCTCGAAAAGCTCTACGCCAGCATCGACATCATGCCGATGCGCCAGCGCGAGATGCGTGAGCGGGGACAGGGCGCGGGGAAGCCGGAAGCGCCCTAGATGCGGGAAGCCCCCGCGAGATGCTGTTGGGTGCGCCCAAGCCCCTCAGATATCGAACTCAACCCCCGGCTCGGGGATGATCACCACGGTGCCAGGCAGCCTTGATTCCAGCTCGCCCTTGAACCATGCCATCGCCCCCTCATCGCCGTGCACGAGGAAAACCTTCTTCGGCTTCACCTTGACGGCGTAGTCGGCGATGGCATCGCGGGTGGAGTGGCCGGAGAAATCGAAAACGCGCACCTCGCAATTGAGCTTCACCGGTGGATAGGCGGGATCGAGGTCTATCATGTCGCCCTGCTTCGCCGCACGGATCTTGCCGCCGGGTGTTTCCGAGTCCGCGTAGCCGACGAAGAACAGGCCGTGCTTCCTGTTTTCCAGGACACCCTGGCGGGCGAAGTTGTTAGAGACGGTTTTTTCCGACATCATGCCGCTGGAGAGCGCGTAGATGCAGCCGTTGTTGAAGGGGATGGGGCCGACGCGGCGCTTGTTGCCGCCCGCCAGCTCCATGTCGGTGAGGAACTTGAAGCCGCGGCGGTTGCGGCGGGAGACATCGCTGAACTTGTCGTAGATCGTGGTCATCTTGGTGCTCAGGCCTCCGATGTAGATGGGTGCCTTCGGATTCACGCGGCCCTCTTCCCTGAAGCGCTGGAGCATGGCCAGCACCTCCTGGGTTTTCCCCATTGCAAAGACCGGCACCAGTGCGGAGCCGCCGCGTTTCAGCACCCTGTCGATGGCCTCCGCGAATTCGTTCTCCTCCTCCTGCCGTGAGTAATCCGCCCTCCGCGCCTGCTCCCCGCGCGTCGTTTCCACGATGAGCGCGTCCACCTCGCCCTCTGGAAAGACCGCGCCCTTCTGGATCGTGCTGTCCTCGAAATTCACGTCCCCCGTGTAAAAAACCTTCTTCCCCTCCGCCTCGAACATCACCCCCACGGAGCCCATGATGTGGCCCGCATCGAAGAATTCGGCCGTTATTTTCCCGGCATCATCGACGAAGAATCTTTGGCCTGTTTTGCGCAGCTCGAAGTTCGCCTTCATGCGGTCGATTTGGCCATGGCGGAAAAACGGATACTCGGTGATGCCAAGCTCCGTGCGCTTGGATTCCATCACGTTGACGGAGTTGTGAAGCATCGCGCAGGTGAGCTCCGCGGCTTCCGGGGATATGAAAATCCGCGCCGTCTGCTGGCGCTCCGCGCATACCGGCAAGGTGCCGACATGATCCAGGTGGGAGTGGGTCACGAAAATGGCGTCCGCCGTGTCATCGCCGATCAGGTCGTAGCGGGGTTGCGCGGCCATGCCTTCCTCCTTCGGGTGCATACCGGCATCCAGCACCATCCTCACTCCCCCGGATTCCAACACATACGAATTCGCCCCTATCCCCACGTCCCTGCAGATGCTTTTGAAAACCATTTGTCCGCGCAGCCTCGACAATACGCCCCGGCCTGTCAACCCGTGTGCCGAGACCGGGCCGGGCCCCGGGAGCAAGCAGAGCAATCGCACCCTTTCGCGAATCCCGGATCCGTGCCATCTTCCCCCTACGATGCCCCTGCCCAAAACCCTTGCCATCCTCTTCCTGGGCCTGGCAGCTGCACAGGCCATCGAGATCCGGAACTACTCGCCCGCCCGCCACGACCGCTTCGTCACCGGGGAAAACGGCACGCAGCCCAACCCCGGCGCCTATTATGTTTCCAGCCGCTACACCGGCCTCGGCTACGCAACGGCGGGCGTGGACGGTCGCCAGTTCGCACTGGTCACGCCCCAGCACGTGCTGTTCGCGAGGCACTTCGCCCCCGCGAACGGCACCAACATCCGTTTCCTGAATGTCTCCGGCGAGGCGTTTGATCGCACCACGACGGCGAGCACAAACGTCCCCAACGGCTCGGGAGGGGTGGCGGATGTCCTCATCGTGAAGCTCAACGCCGCCCTGCCCACCGAGCAGGGCATCACACCCTTCCCCTACCTCAACCTCGCCACCGAGGCCCAATACAACAACACCGTCCTCACCGTCTTCGGCCAGACCCGACGCGCGGGCCGGGGGCGCATCTCCGCGTTTTCCGATTTCTCCGATGACAACATCGACACCACCCGCAGCTACACCTTCCTGTACAGCAATCTCGCAGGCAACCAGGACGATTCCTACCTGGTCTCCGGAGATTCCGGCAGCCCGAGCTTCGCATTGGTGAACAACCGGCCGGCTCTCGTCGGCCTGCACCTCGCGGCAGGCCTCGCATTCGGGAGCCGGGTGAGCACGGACAGCTTCGTCCCGCAATACGCGCCCGCAATCAACACCATCCTCGCTAGCGAGGGCTATCAGCTCATCCCCGCCTACCCGGCCACCGCCAGCCTGACGGCTGAAATTTCCAACCCACCGCTGCGCCAGGCAAAACCCGCCGACCTGGAGCTCACCATCACGAATTCCTCCCCGAACACCGCCACCAACCCCCGCCTCAACCTGCTTTTCCCCACCAACGCCATCCCCTCATCCATCACCGCCCCCGGCTGGATCATCGAGAACCCCTCACCCGGAGATTACCGCCTCCGCATCGCCACCCTCGGCGGAAACACCGCTGCCACCGCGACGATCAAATACGCCTCCGTACCAGTGCTCGATGAAATCCCCATCCAGGCCACCCACGGCTCGGACGGCAGCCCGGCGATTTCGCAAAACTTCGATCTACCCGTCGCGGAAACATTCGCCAGCTTCGTATCCGACCTCCCGCTCAAGGGCGAGCTCGATGACCCCGATCTCGACGGCATATCCAACCTGCTCGAATACGCCTTCGGCGGGAACCCCGGCGCGAACTCCAACCTCGCGGAAGGCGGCCATCCCCTCGCCCCACAGACCTCCCGCGAAAACGGCCTCACCTTCACCTACAGCCGCCGCACCGATGCCGCCGCCCGCGGCCTCACCTACGAGACCGAGTTTTCCGGAAACCTTGAAAACGAATCCTGGGGCACCTCGCCCCCACTCGGCGCATCGGTTTCCGCTGCGCCCTTCGATCCGGATGTCCCCGGCTTCGAAAACGTCACCGTAATCATCCCGGCGAATGGGAGAATGTTCGTGCGGGTCAAGGTGACGCTCGCGGAGCATTCCCCTTGAACTGGCCATCCCCCGGAGTCCTCGGGAACTGGATCACATTGCGGATCTTGTGGAAGCCGTGACGGATTTCAGCAGCCTCTCGAAGCCCAGAATTTTGTTTCCCATGGCTCCCGCTTGCCGCCTTGGCACTCCCGCGCACGCGCCGGTGGCGCCGAGGTTCCAGTCCTGGGTCGCGCCTGCGGGGATCGTATCGCCCTTGGTGAAGTCGGGTTTGTTCATCGCGCCCTTGGGAGCTGCATTGGAGAAGGGCGTGGCGAACAGCACCGCAAGGATCAGCGGGGCGGTGGTGCGGAAGGGGCAAAACAACATGATCGTTATATTTTGTTGGATGAAATGGGCCGCGTCCATCCGCAATTCCGCGCGGAGTATCCCCTGTTGTGGCACAGTGCCGCCCGGCCTGCCTGCCGCATCCGGAGGGTGACGGCGCGGTTCAGGCCAGAGCCTTGCGCGTCTTTCCGGGCAGGGAAGCGAACACCAGATCATACGAGTGCCGGATCAGCTCCTTGACCAGTCCCGCGGGCAACGAACCGTCGAGGATCAGGGTGTTCCAATGCTTCTTGTTCATGTGGTAGCCGGGGATGATGGATTCGTGCTGCTCCCGAAGCTCGATCGCGCGGTCGGGATCGCACTTCAGGTTGAGCCGCAGGCCGTCTTCGTCGTCCGTGTAGAGGGCGAACATCTTCCCGCCGACTTTCTGGACGAAAATCCCGGGGCCGAAGGGTTCCGACTCCTCGACGTGGGGGAGGGAGTGGAGAAGATCGCAAAGGGTGGAGGGGGACATGAGAACAAATCAATGCGTTGCCGAATATTTGTCTACCCCGCTTTCCCCAAGAAGCACGGGGAAAACCCGCTCCACCGGAAGGCTTTCCTGTTCGAACCGCCCCTTGTCACCGCTGGCGATCATGCATTGCATGGTGTGCCTGAGATCTTCCATCGACGGATTCGCGATGAGCCGTGACAGCGTTTCATGCTCCATTTCGGTCAGCGGAACCGGCTGTGGCGACGGCCTGTGTCCCATCAGGATGGGGCGGAAATTTCTTCCCGTTTTCTCCCGCAGGTCGCGGAGGATGTCGAAGCCCGCCGGATCGCTGTCGCCGAAGTGATGGAAATCCATTTCCGGCAGGCGCGCGATGAGCCGGCGCACGGCTGAGCCGGGGAAGCTGGTCTGGATGAGGAGCGCGCCGGGGTTGCGTTTCGCGAGTTCCATGAAGACATCCTCGTTCTCCACGGTCAGGCAGATGCGGGCGGCGGTGGAAATATGGCGGGCTTCCGCGATGTTCGTTTCCGAGAGGGTGTAGGTGCCGGGGAGGGCGGAGAAATCGATGCGGGAGCCGCCGATTTCTAGGACAAGCGGCCCGTGGAGATTCGCGGATCGGGGCTTGTGGAGAATGCCGAAAGCTTCGAGAGAGCTTTCTCCGGTGATCTCGCCGAGCGCCGTCACCAGCCTGGATTCCAGCGCTTGCAGCCGTTTCGAATCCCCGCAAATCCGGGCGCTGGCGTAGCGGATGAGCGATTCCCCCTGCCAGTTGAGCACGCCGGTGAGCGCGTCCATCAGTTCATGGTTGCCGGTTTTTGAAAAGGGCTGGAGGGACGCGCCGGACATGGCGCGGGAAGCCAGCGACGCACACCAATCCTTCCATGCTGCCACCCATTTTTCCGGGATGCTTCTTTCGGCGCATTGCTGGAAATAGCGGGCGAGTTCCTCCCGTTCGCGGGTGGGATTTGTCCTGCCGATCTTTGAAAACAACCATTCCTCACCGCCCTCCGCAGAGAGCCGCAGGGTCATTGGCAGGCCGGATTTCCGATGTCGGTCGATCCGGAAAACCCCGCCCGATTCGCTTTCCGCGAGGCGCAGTGCGTTTTCCGCAAGCTCACGTTCATCGCCGTCCCCGGCGCTGGCGAGGCGGAGGAATTTCTCGTAGTCGATGGTGAAGTCGCGCTTCCTGAGTGCGGATTTCCCGTAGAGGTCGGCGAGGGTTTGGAAAAGGGGGTTCATCGGGACGTAGGGAAGGGATTCGAAAGCGCACTTTGGGGTTCCAGCTCACCAGCAAGCCGATCTTCCAATCTGAGTCCCTGTGATGTCAAAGCCCGACTCGGCTGGGAGAAAATACTCGGATGCGAGTATTTACTTGATTGGGTTTGGGTCTGAGGTTATCCGTATTTCGTGATCAAGAGCTTCTCGGACAAAGCGACGCAAAAGCTCTTTCTCGGCGAGCCTCTCAATCAGAAGGAACGTCGGGCTTATGGGGCGATGAATTTGGAAAAGGCGGCGGAGCGGCTGTTTCTGCTGGATCGCGCCGACGAGAAGGCTCTCCTCACCGCATCCGCCCTCCACTATCACAAGCTCCATGGTTCCGGCCGATTTTCGATTGACGCTGATTCCCGCAAGTCCAAATGGCGCATCACCTTCACATGGGAAAATGACGAAGCGAAGGATGTCTGCCTCGTCATAATCGCAGACACTCACTGAAAACATTAAACGCGATGAAACCAAACCAAACACACAACTTTCCCCGTGATCCGAAACAGGTTCCCAATCCATCCAGCAATCCGGTTGCAGGGCTGATTCAGGATACCCTCATTCATCACGGACTCACACAGGCGGCGGCAGCCAAGGCGATGCGAATCTCACCGGGAGTGATCTGCGATGTGATCAAGGCAAGGAAACCCGTCAGCACGGAGCTGGCTTTGCGGCTCGAACATTGTCTGGGTCTCTCGGCGGATTTCATCCTCAAAGTCCAAGCGCATTTCCAATACTGCGTTGCCTATCATGCGAAGTCATCCCTCATCGCAACCGAGGTCAAGGTGCTCGTGAAGGTTTGAGTGTCGTGGTGCCGGATGGCTTGGCGGACAGGGAGATCAGCCCTCGATGCCGGTTTCCCTGATCCATTCGCGGCCTTCTTCGGAGTCGCGGAAGAGGACGACGGGGACGTTGCGGACGCCGACGCGGGTGCCGCGCCTTTCCTCCTTGCGGGTGATGATGATGAGCTCGTCGCACTGGCTGAAGGCGTAGGGGATGTTGCCGGAGGACATGGAGAACATGCCCTGGAGATCGAGTTCCGCCATGGCCTGGAGGCAGTTCTGGATGCGCTCGCCGGAGAGCTTTGAGAAGGCCTCGTCGATGGGGACGAGGGCGAGCGAGGGCTCCTTGCGGCGTGCTTCGTGGCGGTTGTAGGCGTGCAGGTAGCTGGCGAGGATGGCGACGAAGTACGGGCTCTGGTTTTCACCTCCGGACATTTTTCCGCTCTGCTTATCGACGCTCACCGGCTTGCCATCGGGATCGCGGATGTCGGTGACGAGCAGGTCGTAGTCGAAATACTGGCGGTAATCCAACAGCCGCGCGGCCTCCGGGCTGTTGGCGTTCTGGACGAGGGTTTTGAGGAAAACCTGGAGCGCGTCCTTCAGCTCGCCGCCCATGCTGGCGAAGAACAGCTCGTCCTCGTGGTGCAGGGCGTTGAGGTCGATAAGCTCCCGGTAGATGCGGAAATCAGGGTTCGGTTTCTTGTCGATCCGGTAGCGGTCGTGGCCGATGGGGCGCTTGAGCTGGTGGTTGAGCAGGGAGATGATGTTCTCCACGTTCTTGATCGCCTGCTGCATGCGGCTGAGCACCTGGGTGCGGAACAGCGATTCCCAGCGCTTGCGCTCGGCGGCGGACTTTTTCTCGAACTTGGGGATGTCCGCGTGCTCGATGGCGGCGAGGATTTTCTCGTAGGGCGCGGTGTCGCTGCCGTCGTCCGGGAGGTCGTCGAACTTGGGGTGGAAGGCGTTCTTGAAATCCAGCATCGCGACCTTGAGATCGCCGATGGTCTGGGTGGCGAGCAGCTCGGCGGCGGCGGCGGCTTTCGTGAACTCCCGGGCGCGGACATCGGCGGCGTGGTGGAAATCGATGGCCTCCTGCTTCCATGAAAGGTAGCGCTCGTGGTGCAGGTGGACGTCGATGCGTAGCTTGGTTCTCGAGAAATCATCCTCGCGGCGGGAGGCTTCCTCCTGTCGATCGGCCAGGTCTTTCTCGGCTTGGGAAATCTCGCGGTGTCCGCCTTTGCGCAGGATCGATTTTTCCTCGGTGGCCCATGCGGCGGCTTGTTCCTTGAGTTCGTTGATCTTGTCCTCCAGCTCGACGAGCTTGTCGTTGGCGATGGCGTTGATCTGGGTCATCAGCGCTTCGTGATCCGCCTGCTTGCGTGGCAGTTCCTCGACACGCACCAGCTCGGCGGCGACGTTGGCGTGATCCGGGATGGCTTTCTCGCGGGCGTCGAGGAGGCGGTCGATCTCGCGCTCGATGGGTTCGAGGCGGCGGAGCTTCGCTTCGATTTCGGCGAGGCGCAGGGTCTTGATTTCGAGCTGACGTTTCAGGCCGTTCTCGCCGATGAACGGTGTGCCGTCGTAGGCGAGCGGGCGGGTCAGGATGCCATCGCGCTTGATCAGGCCATCGGGGCGGATGGCGGATTCATGGCCGGACATTTCCTTGGAATCCGAGACGCGGATGAGGTGGCCGAAGGCTTGGTCGATGAAGGCGCGGGCGACGGGATCGCTGCAATCGAAGACTTCCGCGAGGGATTTTTTCTCCGGCTTCGGTTTTGAGGAAAGCAGATGGGCGGAGTCGATCAGGCTTTGCGGGCCGGCTTTCGCGAGGTCGTGGGCGCTGAGCTGGTCGAGGATTTTCGCGGCGCTGTCGTGCTGCTCCGGGGAGACGATGACGGCGAATTTTTCCGCAAGGGAGACCTCGGCGGCGGGTCGCCAGGTCTCGTCATTGATTTCGCAAAGCTCGCGCAGGGCGCGGGGCGGGGTCTCGCCGGGGGTGAGCGGGAGGGCGTCGCGGAGGGCTGTTAGAAAGGGCTGGGGGACGGGTGGGAGGCCGCGTTTCAGGGAATCGATCTGGGTGTCGAGCGCGGATTTTTCCGAGCGGAGCTGGCGCAGTTCCTCGGCATCGGAGCGGAAGCGGTCGCGGAGTTCGCGGCAGAGCTTGTTGGCGGCATCGGCGAGGAGGCCGAGGGTATTGGAGGTTTCCTCGCGCTCGCAGCCATCGAGGACTTTGATCGCGTCTTCCAGAGGGCTGGTGAAAACCTTCGGCTCCACGGGCGCCTTCGCCATTTCCTCCATCCACTTGCGGGCGTCCCTCAGGCGGCTGCCTATGCCGCTGTCGATCTTGGTGGAAATGACGCGGAGGCGGTCGATTTCCTCCTCCAGCTTGCGGATGCGGGCGGCGAGGTCGTTGTAGAGGCGGCCTTCGCTGGATTCGTTCAGCAGGGCGGTGAGCTGCTCGCGCTGCTCGGCGGCGTTTTTCATCTGCTCGCCCAGCTCGGTGAGGCGGGCTTCGTCATCGGCGAAGTCGGCGCGGAGTTTTTCGAGGCGCTCGGCGTGGAGGCGGACGGCTTCGCTACTATGTTCGTAGTGGTTTTCGGCGGCGAGGTAGGTGGCGACATCGCGGTCGCGCTCCGCGGTGCGCAGGGTTTCCGAGAGCCGGCGGACGGAGAGGAGTCGGTCGAGCTGGTTGCGGAGATCGCGGAGTTCGCGCTCGTAGGACTCGAAGTCGCGGAAGCTGGAGATCACGTCATCGACGGGCACGGCCTCGTTGGGCAGGACGAACTGGCGGCAGAAGTCGTCGAAGCTCTTGAGGTTCGTGAACGACATGGCGCTGGGCAGCAGCCGTTCGAGCACGTCCTTGTTGAAATTGAGGTGGGAGGGGTTCGCCATGTCGCGCAGGTATTCGCGCGAGGAGGTGAAGATCCGCCCGCCCTTGGATTCGATCATCGCCTTGAACTCGGCGAGCGAGCTGGTGCGGGATTTCCCGTCCTCCGGGGAAATGGAGAGGAAATCCTCGCGCTCCAGGGGTGCGGGGCAGAAGAAGGGGGTGGAGAAACCGTCGTTTTCCGAGGTGTTGCGGAACTCGAAGCGGATGCCCCAGGTTTCAATCCGCGATCCGTCCGGCCATGTGAATTCCGCGCCGATGTAGGTAACGACGCCCTTGTCGTGGAAATATTGCGGCTGGCCGTTTTCCTCGCGTTTCGTATCGAGCAGGCAGTAGCCCTTGATCGTGCGGTCGCTGCGCCCGCCGGTGGCGGAGCGGTTGAAGTGGTGGCGCGCGCGCTCCGGGCCGACGAGGACGAGCATGAGCAGGTCCATCAAAATGGATTTCCCCGATCCGGTGACACCGGCGAGGACGAGGTTGCCCTTGACCGGGAGGCTGTCGCGGTAGCCGTACCAGTTGAGCGCGTGGATCTTGGAAAGCTGGATGGCGCGGCTCATGCGTTTTCCTCCTCTACTGTGTCCGTAGTAATTACATCGTCGGCGGAGAAAGCGGATGCGGCGGCCGTCCAGTCGGCGAGTTCGCGGAAAGGCACGACGCGGCGGATGGCGGGGAGGACTTCGATGCCGGATTCCTCGAAGGGTTCGGCGGGTTCGAAGCGGATGAGGTTGAAGCGGGCTGCTTGGCGGAGGATTTCCTGCATGCGTCCGCGCGGGAAGACGCCGATGGCATCCGGGATGAGCTGGTCCTGGATGAGGCCGTTGAGTTCAGCGACGGAGAGGAAAGCCTGATCCTGGCCTTCATCGCGCCAGCGGACATCGCCCGCATACCAGAGGGCGAGCCAGATGAGGGTGGCGTCTTTCGGAAGTTTCAGGCGGAGCGCGCCGCTGGTGGGGATGGCTTGGATGAGGCGCTCCTCGTGGACGATCAGCACCTCAAGCCCGGCGAGGGCGGCGGCTTCCTTGACCCACTCGAAATACTGGCGGCACCAGTGGTAGAGGGCGGACTTCGAGTTTTCCAAACCGGTGATGGAGCCGGTTGCGAGGAGCTCCTGGAGGGCTTCGCCGAGGCGTGCGCGCTCGCCCTCCGGGAGGGTGATGAGGCCGGGGGATTCGGTGATTTCGGGTTCTAGATTCAAAATGAAGAGTTTTTTAGCCACGGATGGCACGGATGATCACGGATCGGGTTGAAATCCTCGACTCTTGGAACTGCAATTCCTTATCCGTGTTTATCTGTGTCATCCGTGGTTAAAATTCCTAGAGGTGTTGGTCATTTCTTGATAATGGAGAAACGCTCAATCTGGCAACCTTCGAGGGTATCGAGGGGCGGGATGGTGGTTTCTGCGGAGAGGCGGTCGGGTTCCAGGCGGTAGCGGGCTTCGGCGGATTCGGCGTGGAGGAGGAGTGAAATGAGGTCGGTGAAGCCGCTTTCGCCGGAGATGGCGAGATCGGCGCTGGCGATGCGGGCGCCTTTCGCTCCGGCGAGGATTTCACGAAAGGTGTTGGCGCGCTGGACGGTGAGGGAATCGCGGAGGGCTTTTCCCATGCCGGCTTTTCCGGCTTCGCGGTCGCCATCGTCGGCGGTGTCCTCGAAGGCATCCTGCTCGATGGAGGCGCGGCGGACGGGCGGGGAGTAGAGGAATCGAGGCCCGGCGGGGAGCTTGACGGCGGGCAGGCGGAAGTCCGGCAAGTCTAGTAGTTCGGAGGCGCTTTGGGATACGCGTTTCCCGGCCATGAGGCGGTTGACGGTTTCGAACATGGCCTTGATCTCGGTGCGGCGCTCGCCGGTGACGTCCTGGAGGTAGCGGAAACGGGAGAGCGAGCGGCGGGTGAAATCGGCGGTGCGGCGGTCGATCTCATCGGCCATGGGCAGGACGCGTTCGACGAGGGCGATGAGTTCGTCGAGGGCGTTGAGCACGGTGCAGCGGGCGGTTTCCGCAGACATCGCGGGATGGCGGCGGAGGACTTCGGTCTGCATTTCCGAAAGGGTGGCGGAGCAGCCCATGAGGCGGTTCGCGATGCGGTTGACGGCTTCCGGCAGGCGCAGGGGGAGGCGGGCGCGGACGAGCTCCGCGTAGCAGGCGTGGGAGATCTGTTCGGAGTAGTCGTCGAAAACGGTCTCGAGGTTCCCTTTGAGCGTCTCCTCCTCAAGCTGGCGGCGGGTGAGGCGCTGGACGGATTTCTGCATGGCGCGGAGTTCGTTCAGGCCTTCGCGGACGCTGGAGAGGCAGTTTTCCACCGTCTGCCAGGGGCGCTCGGAAAGCTCCGTCTCATCGACGAGCATGGCGCAGACGGCGATGAGCTTGTCGGTGAAAACGGCGGCATCCGGCCATGCGATTTTCCGCAGCGCGGTGATGAGGGTGGCCCCGTGGGCATCGAAATGGATGGTGCGCCGCCAGTCCCGGCGCGGGGGTTCATCGAGCCAATGGCATTTCAGGAGTTTTTCCAAAAGCAGCCGCGCCTTCTCGCGGGGCGTGGCTGCGGCCTCGCTGCCGTCCTCCTCGTCGAGTTCGAAGTCCGGATGGTGCTCCAGGGTATCGGTGATGAGCAGGATGACCTCCTCGCGCGACATCCCGTCGGGCCGGTCGGCGGACTCGGCCTCCAGGGCGTCGAGGGCATCCACGTAGAAGGGTGCGTTGCGCCCCGCCAGGACACGGAAAAACCCGGCACCGCGGGTCTCGCGGAAAAGGGCGGTGGAGAGATGCTCGGCGGGCATGGGGGGGGGTCGTAGGCCTACGTTGAAACCAGAACCAGGGTGTTGGGCAGCTTTTTCGCGGCCTTCTCAAAGGTGACCAAGGTCTGGCCGTCTCCGTGGGCGGCTCCGTGGATGAGTCGGTCGATGAAGCCGGGTTTCGTTTGGGAAAGGTTCGGGAGACCGAAGACCTTCCTTGCGGAGGGCGTGATTGCAACGGGAGCTTGCGCGGTGAGGGCTTTGAGCGCCGCCAGGGCATCGGCCTTGGTGAAGCCGAAATGAAACTGGAGCGCGAAGTAGCATTCGGAAAGCACGAGGTCGGAGATGAAGAGTTGGCTGCCGTCCTGGCGTTGCTCTTCGTAGAAGGAGAGGGCGGCGGGCAATTGGGAGTCAGGGCTTTCGGTGAGAATGCGCAGGACGAAGGAGGTATCGAGGGAGAAGGAAGCCATGGTTGTCAGGAGGGGGCTGTGTTGCTCCGTCCGTTGGCGATGGATTTGCGGATGTCATCCATCTCATAACTCACTCCCCCTGTCGGATATTTCGCCGCAATCTTCAGCCATGGGTAGGCTTTCGCCGTTTCCGCGGGAAGGGGGGCGGGTTCCAGGGATTTGGGGGTGGTTTCGATTTCCCCGGAGAGCCATTTTTCGAAAAGTTCGGCGGCGACCGCCCTCACGGGACGCCCTTCCAAGGCGCTGCGTGCCTTTACGTTGCGATAGAGTTCATCGGGAATCTCCAAGGTGGCTTTCATGGGAATACGGTTAGCTGTATTGCTGTGTAATGTCAATGCGAGGTGCTTCAAAGAAGCTGGAAGCCTTCGAGCTTCGCGGCTTTGCGATCCAAGGTATGGGTGGGGGCGATGGAGCGGGATTCGTTCCGGGCGAGGATGAGGCAGTCGGAGAAATCGGCGGTGGATTCGAGGAAGAGGTCGAGGGCCAGGCTGACGAGAATTTCGTCTTCGACGAGGATGGAGGCGGTATCGAGAAGTTTGCGGATGAACACGGCCGTCTCCATGCGGGAGTAACCGTAAGTCCGCCCCAAAACCCAGGAGAGTTCCGTGACAACAATGACGCTGACCCAAGCGGGATGCTCGTCCGAAAATTTTTCCGCCATGAGTTTTTCGACCCTTGCAAGCTGGGTCAGGTCATCACGGGTGGCGATGCGGACGAGGATGTTGGTATCAAGAGCCTCCATCACAAGCTCCTTGTGCGATGCCTTCGTTCATTTCCTCCACAGTGTAGCTGCGTTTTGCCCGTGGGAGGATGTTCATGAGTTCCTCCAATGTCCCCTTTTTCCTAGCGGGAGACACTTTGATTGAAGTCCCTTCGATCTGGAAATCCAGTTTGTCGCCGGTGCGGAGGTTGAGCTGTTCCCGGATCTTCACCGGCACGGTGATTTGGCCTTTGCTGGTGAGGGTTGCTTTCATTCCTTACGCAAGGTAAGGATTTTCGTGGGGATGTCAAGGGGCGGACTCACGTACCGGGAAACGCGGCTCCGTTCTCAATCCGTCACCGCACAGTTTCCCAAGTCTTTCAAAGTCTCTTCATTCACCCGCTGCGATCCGCGCGCGGAATTCCTGTTCCTCTGCTGTGTGTCTCGTCATCTGATCGTATAGTCCAGCCCATTGGGAGTCGGAGGGGTAGAGTTCGCTGTCATCCAGCTCCCCAAGCTCGCTGCGTCTCCACGCCTCGGCGGCGTAGGGTTTCAACTGCTCCGGCCAGCCCTCTTTATCATCGCGGGCATAACCCCACCGCTCTCTCCGCGCAATCCGCGCCCGGAACCAGTTTCAGGACAAGCTCCCTTGCCAAGCCATAACTGTCACGATCCGAGATATGCTCCGCAAAGCCGTCCTCATCGATGCCGTAGATCCCGAAATACCTCTCTCCCAGATTCTCATCGAACGGACAGTCGGAATCCGTGTAGGGGACAACCAGCGGCTCGGAGAGAAGATCACGCACTGTCTGGATGCGAAAGGCCTTGAAAGTGGCATCCGCGCAGATGTTGTCCACGACCACATCGACCGGAATCGGCAGCTCCCCATTTTCCCAAACTGGCAGCCGCAGCCGGAAGGCAACCCGCAGACAGTCGTCCGCGTCAAAGGATGCGAGCGCGCTGGCATCCATCACCGCAAGACACGCCTCCCCGAAACAGCTCTCCAGATAGTACGACCACGTATCCTCCATGTGGTCGAATGCCACGTGCATGCAAGCCCACTCCTCGAACATGCCCGCGACACGCATCAGCTCCCGCGTGAACTGATCCCATCCGTTGTAAGCCTCAGAGAGGTTTAGATCGGGATCATGTCTCACCTTCTCTTCGCACGCTTTTCGAAGGGAGCTGGCAATGGCGAACACGGCGGCGGGGTCAACTTCCTCGGGCGGAACATTCATCGCCAAGAATACCTGGCCAGGTACATCCGAAAGCGCAAGAGCCATTTCCAGCGGGAAATTCTAACTCGCCCCGGCAAGGAAAGCCGCCATCATCCGGGAATGGGGAAGGCCAAGAGTGTGAGATGGACAAGAGAGCAACTCCTTGTGGCGCTGAACCTTTATCACAAGCTCCGCTTCGGACAGATGGACAAGCGTCAGAAGGTGATTGTCGAGCTGGCGAATAAAATCGGGCGCACTCCGGATGCGGTGGCGATGAAACTCGTCAACCTAGCGTCACTTGATCCGACCCTTAAGCTGAGAGGAATCATGGGGCTCCCCGGCAGCAGCCAGTTGGATCGTGAAGTGTGGGAGGAATACCATGCCAATGCCGCCGAGTTGATTCCGATGGCGCAAGGGATGTTCGATGCGCTCTTCGTTAAGGACGAACTCGATACGACCGAGGTTCTTCCAGGCAAAGGAATTCGCGTCGTAAGGCGACCGCCGATGGGAAGCACCGAGTCCTCTTCAGTAACGAAACGGCGGATCGGGCAGGATTACTTCCGCGAAGTCGTTCTGAACAATTATAACGGCTGTTGCGGCGTCACCGGCTTACCGGTCAGGGAATTGCTCGTTGCCTCCCACATATTGCCATGGAGCGAACACGCGGCTGAGCGTCTCAATGTCAGCAACGGCATAAGCCTGAATCGCCTCCATGATTCTGCATTCGACCGTTATCTCATCAGCTTTGATGACGAACTCAGGCTGCTCCTTTCTCCTAAGTTGAAATCTCTTCTTCCTACGGAATCCGTCGCCTATCATTTTGAGGCATACGAGGGCAAAACTCTCAGTTTGCCCACCGACGGCTTCCCTCCCAACCTGTCGTTTCTCTCAAGCCATCGAAAGAAGCTGGCGAGGAACTGAGATTGGGGGAGCCGCGTTCATATATGTTTTTCGTAATCGCTCGAAAACACGCATTCACCCCCCGCTTTCTCGAAGGCGATGCGGAAGCCGCCGATGCCGCAGAAGAGATCGATAAAGCGGAGAGGACGCGCGATGTAATGCTTCTCGTCCTCCTGAAGGCTTGAGCTTTTCGCCTGCGCTTTCTCCCGCGTCGCAGCCTTCTTTGGGTGGGTGGGCTTTCTACTCAAAAGGGTTGTTTTTTTCTTGGCGGTCATGGATCAATTGAAGTGGGCAATGTCGTAGGATGTTTTTGATTCCAGCAAACCCGCACCGGAGAAAAAGGAGAAAACGGCGTGTTTGGAAGGAGATGGATGGGGCATGGGGTTGGCGGGAGAATGCGAATTTTTGGATTCCGGAGCAGGTGCGAAGGTGCCGGGAGTCACCTTTGGTGATGCGCCATGCTGGCGAGCAAGCATCCCAAGGGCAAACCTGAAACACGGCTTGGCGGGCGGATCGGGATGATGGAGTTGGTATTGATGGAAGAATTCCGACCACGGAGGACACAGAGAACACGGAGGTCTTGGTTGGGAACCCGCAGATCTTGCTGGAAGTTCTCTGTGCTCTCCGTGTCCTCCGTGGTAAAATCCCAAACTAGCTGGGTCTTCACTCTCCCGATCAGAACGGGCGCTCCCCTTGTTCAAGAGCAAACCTCGCAACTCTCGGCAGTCGCGTGTCCGGCTAAGGCGTGGGTTCGGTAAGCTTCCAGCACTGCTTCGAGGGCGGCGGCTTCCGTGGCTCCGATGGCGGAAATGCCAAGCGCCGAAAAGGAAGCCACCCAAACCTTGCCCATCTGGGCAACTTCAAAGGACAACTGGCGACGATTGGTCATAGTTCGGGATTGACGACGGACGTAGTTTCCGAGAGGGCGTTCTCAGCGTCAATACAGTTCCTGAAAATGAGGAAAATGAAGACTCGCGTTCTGGAGAACGCGGCTCCGGGTCAATGCGCCGCCAGCCAGTTCTTCCCGGTGCCTTTCTCGACGAGGATGGGGACGCCGTGGGGTAGTGGCAGGGCGGTTTCCATGATGTGGAGGATTTTCGGGACGAGTTCGGCTTCCTCTTCGGGGTGGAGGTCGAAGACGAGTTCGTCGTGGACCTGGAGGAGCATTTTGGTTTGGTAGGGCTTTTTGCGGAGGAGCTCGTCGATGCGGATCATGGCGATCTTGATCATGTCGGCGGAGGTGCCTTGGATGGGCATGTTGATGGCGGCGCGCTCGGCGTTGGCGCGGAGGCCGGCGTTTCCGGAGGAGAGGTCGGGGTAATGGCGGCGGCGGCCGGAGAGGGTTTCGGCGTAGCCTTTTTCGCGGGACTCCTGGATGGTGCGATCCATGTATTGTTTGATGGCCGGGTATTCGCGGAAATAGGCCTCTATTATTTCCGCTGCGTCTGATCGTGGGATTGCCAATCGCTGCGAGAGTCCGAAGGCGGAGATGCCGTAGATGATGCCGAAGTTCACCATCTTCGCGCCGGAGCGCATGTCGCGGGTGACTTCCTCGGGGATGACGCCGTGGACTTTCGCGGCGGTGATGGTGTGGATGTCGGCGCCGTCCTGGAAGGCGGTGATCATGGTGGGATCGCAGGCGAGGGCGGCCATCACGCGGAGCTCGATCTGCGAGTAGTCGCAGGAAAGCAGGGTGAAGCCTTTGCGCGGGACGAAGGCTTGGCGGATTTTCCGGCCGGACTCGGAGCGGACGGGGATGTTCTGGAGGTTGGGGTCGGAGGAGGCGAGGCGGCCGGTGGCGGCGAGGAGCTGATGGTAATGGGTGTGGATGCGGCCGGTCTCCGGGGCGATGTGGTTGGGGAGCGCGTCGAGGTAGGTGGACTTGAGTTTCGTGGCCTCGCGGTATTCGAGGATTTCCTCGATGATGGGGTGGATGCCGAGGAGGGTGGAGAGGGTTTGCTCGTCGGTCTTGTATTGGCCGGTTTTGGTTTTCTTGGGCTTGTCTAACAGTTTCAGGTGATCAAAGAGGATCTGGCCGAGCTGTTTCGGGGAGGCGATGTTGAACGGGGTGCCGGCGTGTTGCTCGATGGATTTCGCGAGCTGGTCGATGGTCTGCTGGAGATCGGCTCCGATGGTGATGAGGGCTTCGGGGTCGATGGCGATCCCTTCCATTTCCATGCGGACGAGGACGGGGAGGAGCGGGGCTTCGATTTCGGTGAAAATCTTTTCCATGCCGGATTCCTTGAGGAGGGGGCGGAGCTTTGCGGCGAGCTGGAAGGTGACGTCGGCATCCTCGGCGGCGTATTCGGCCAAGGTTTCCAGGGGGATGGAGAGCATGTCCAGATCCTTGCTCTTGGTGGCTTTCTTTTCCGCGAAGTCGAAGAGGTCGTCGCTTTGCTCCTCCGGGCGGCGACCGAAGATCGCCGCCACGTCGGCGAGTTTCACGGGGGTGTAGCCGAGATGGATTTCCGAAAGGTAGTCCATGCTGTGGCGGCGCTCGGGGGCGACGAGGGAGTCTGCGAGCATGGTGTCGAAGAACGGGCCTGCGACCTCGATGCCGTGGGAGTGGAGGACGGAGAGGTCGTATTTGAGGTTGTGGCCTATTTTTTCCGCCGTTCCTGCTAAGAGAGATTTGATATTTGAAATTAGAGATTCGGTGAATGGCAGATACCAGGCTTCGTGGGCTTTCCATGAGAAGGCGATGCCTAACAGTTTCGCGGAGTGGCGGTCGAGGGAGGTGGTCTCGATGTCGAAGCAGAAGGAGGGCTGGGCGTGGAGGTTTTCGAAGAGGGTTTTCTGGAGGGCGGGGGTGTTGGCGAGGTGGTAGGTGTGGGGGACGTCGCGGATGGTTTTGAAGGTGTCGAAGAGGGTGGGGGTGGATTCTTGCGCAGGGTCATTCGGCGGACGGCCCGGCGAGCCGTCCCTACCTGAGCCATCCCTACCTGCGTCATCCCCGAAGAGGCGTTTGGTGAGGGAGCGGAATTCGAAGTCGGTGAAGAGCTGTTTCACCGCCTCATCGTCGCGTTGGGAGAGGACGAGGTCTTCCCAGGTGACCTCTACGGGGACGTCGGTGATGATGGTGGCGAGTTCCTTGGAGAGGAGGGCTTGGTCGGAGTTCGCCTCGACGTTTTCCTTCTGCTTGCCTTTGAGGGAGGCGGTGTTGGCGAGGAGGTTTTCCATGCTGCCGAATTCGGCGATGAGTTTCTGCGCGGTCTTCGGGCCGATGCCGGGGATGCCGGGGATGTTGTCGGAGGCGTCGCCCATCAGGCCGAGGAGGTCGATGATCTGGTGCGGCTCGGCGACGCCCCAGATTTCCGGGAGCTGTTTCAGGCCGATGATTTCATGGTCGGTGCCCTTGCGTCCGGGTTTCCACATGAAGGTCGTTTCGGAAAGCAGCTGGGCGAAATCCTTGTCGGGGGTGACCATGAACGACTCGAAGCCCTCCGGTTCCGCGCGTTTCACCAGGGTGCCGATGATGTCGTCCGCCTCGAAGCCGTCGATTTCAAGGACGGGGATGTGGAAGGCGCGGCACAGGGCTTTCACGTGGGGGATGGAATCGGCGAGTTCCTCCGGCATCTCGTCGCGCTGGGCCTTGTAGGCGGGGTAGAGGATGTGGCGCGGGGTGGGCGCGGAGGTGTCGAAGGCGACCCCGATGTGGGTGGGTTTCTCCTTTTCGAGGATGGCCAGCAGGGTGTTGATGAAACCGTAGAGCGCGGAGGTGTTGACGCCTTTGGAGTTCCGGATCGGGTTCTGGATGAAAGCGAAGTGCGCCCGGTAAACCAGGGCCATGCCATCTAGCAGGAAAAGGCGTTTCATGTCCCTAAACCCTAAATTTTAAACTTCGAACTCCAATGAAGAATTCGCGGGAAATGTGATTTCCATGTGTGTCAGCTCTTTTGGGGGATGTCCGCCCAGGAGGCCTTCCAGGCATCGAGGGCTTGCTTGAGTTCCTGTTGGATCGCGGGGTTCTCCACCGGATTCTCCTCCCCGATGTCCTTGGAAAGATCGAAGAGCTGTTCGTTTTCTCCGCTCAGGATGAATTTCCATGGGCCGCGTCTTGCGGCTGAGCCTTTGCCGATATCCCAGAACACGGTTCGTCCGGGAAGCGGTCTGTTCTCCGCTAGGAGCGGGAGCAGGCTGATGCCGTCGAGACTTGGATCCTTTTCCATGCCTGCTGCATCGAGCATGGTTGGGTAAAGATCCATGGTCAGCGCGGTGGCATCCGTGCGGGTGCCGGCTTCAATCCTCCCGGGCCAATAGGCGATGGCCGGGACGCGGTGACCACCTTCCCAGATCTGCCCCTTGTGGCCCTTGAGCGCGCCGTTGGAGCCATTGGAATTCGCGCCGTTGTCGGAACAGAAGAACACGAGGGTGTTTTGCTGCAATCCGTTTTCGCGCAGCGCGGCAAGGATCTCGCCGAGGCCTTTGTCCATTTCCTCTACCATCTCGCGGTAGGCCGTGGCGATGTCCTTGCGCTCGCCTTTGCCTTTTTTGTCACCCTTTGCGCGGATGGCCTTGTCGCCCGGCCCCTGGTAGGGGTAGTGCGGCGGCTCGTAGGGGAGGTAGAGGCAAAATGGCTTGTCCTTGTTTTCGCCGATGAAACGCACGGCGTGTTTCGTGATGAGGTGGGTTGTGTACCCTTCCTCCGGATGCAGTGCATCGCCCTTCCACCAGTCCTCGTAGCCCTCCTGGTCGATGTGGGAGAAGAAATCGACATTGCCGCTGACGTATCCGCGGAATTCGCCGAAGCCCTGCCTCACCGGATTGAATTCCTTCGCGTAGCCGAGGTGCCATTTGCCGAAAATCGCGGTCGCATAACCGGCGCCGCCCAACCTTTCGGCGAAGGTGGTTTCCTCCAGCGGAAGCCCGACCTCCCGATGCCTCGCCGCCGTGACCACACCGGCGATGCCGCTGCGCTGCTGGTAGCGGCCTGTCATCAGCGCGGCGCGGGTGGGGGAACAGACCGCTCCGTTCGAGTGGAAATCGGTGAAGCGCAGGCCGCCTGCGGCGAGTGCATCCAGGTTCGGGGTCTTGGTCGTCTTGTTTCCGAAGCACCCGATGTCCGCGTAGCCGAGGTCGTCCGCCATGATGACGACAAAGTTCGGTCGGGCGGCGTGAAGCATGGGGCAAAGAACCAGGAGCGCGGCGATGGGGCGAAGTTCCATCCCGGAATGCTAGTTTCCCCTATCCAAACTCCAATCAGGAAAATGCCGCGGCCGGGTGGCGCAGATTTCTGACAAGATCCCCCTTTCATGAAGGTAGAGGATAGGTGCCTTGCAAGGCACGGGTTGCAAATCACCGGAAACGATGGCAGCCTCCGCCAGGAGCAATCCGCATAAAATCACAGAAAGAGCAAACAATGAAAACCAGCAAAACAACCAAGGCATCCCTCCTAACGGCGGCGATGTGTATCGGCTTCGCCGCAGTGGCGAACGCCGAAACCAACCTCCCCGATCCCGACGGAAAGCCCGCCGACATGACCAAGCCGGTTCAGGTTTTCCTGATCATGGGACAGTCCAACACCCTGGAAATGGGCAAGGTAACCCCTGATCTCGGCGAGAAATATCCCTTCCTTGTCGATGACACCGGCAAGTGGACCGTCCGCCAGGACGTGCGGAATGTGTCCGTGATGGTCGGGAAAGGCGTTTACCGCAACGAATGGCTGAGCGTCGAAGGCAAGGGCAAGATCGGCATCGAGATCGGTGTTGGCCAGCAGCTCGGCAACGCCATTGACGCGCCGGTGATGGTGCTCAAGAGCTCGATCGGCAACCGCAGCCTCGGCTGGGATCTGCTGCCACCGGGTGTGCCTCGTTACACTCATGATGGCAAGGAGCAACCTGGCTACAAGGAGACCGTCAAAAGCAAACAGGACAGCACCATTGTTCCCTTCGTCGAGGGTGGTGACATGCTGCAGTGGTATGCCGGCAAGCAATACGACGATGACGTCGCCAACGCCAAAAAGATCCTCGAGGACATCGGCACCTACTACCCCGGCGCCACCGAATACGAGGTCGCCGGCATCGTCTGGTGGCAGGGCGACAAGGACATGCGCAACCCGGCCCACGCCGCCAACTACGAGAAGCACCTCGGATTGCTGCTAAAGGCCTTGCGCAAGGACTTCAATGCCCCGAAAGCCGCCTTCGTGAGCGCGTCGCTCGGCCAAACCGACGAGAGCGACACCGAGTCCGGCCACGGCATCCTCCTGCATGCCATGAAAAACTTCGCGAGCGGCAAGTACAAGGACGAGCTCGGCGAGAACATCGGCTTCGTCTACAGCAAGCCGCTTCTCGATGCGCCCAGCAGCTCAAGCGCCCATTACGGAGGCAATGCCAAAACCTACATGAACGTCGGCCTGGCCTTGGGAGAGGCCATGGTGAAATTGTTGAAATAAGCTCTTTCGAGAGCCATCCGCCCTTCCGCATGCGCGGATCAGTCATGGGCCTGTGCGGTTTGCCGCGCAGGCCTTTCATGTTGCCCGACGTGATGGCATGAGCTTCGGGTTTGCAAAAACCGACAGTTTGTCCGAGCGTAAGCCGTGCATCCCCTGGGACTGAAAGACTCCCGGCGTTTCAGGGTATGTATCCACGTAATTTTCCGAAAACAATGAGATATTTTGCATGGACCATCGCGCCTCTGGCACTTCTTTTGGCAGGGTGCCGGGAGAAAACGATTGTATTCAGCAATGGCGCTGAGGATGCCGCAGCCCCGGCGTCCAACGGGAGTGAAATGATTCTTCCCGAGCAGGTCTCCTTCAACGAGCACATTCAGCCCATCCTCTCCGAATACTGCTATCACTGCCACGGCCCGGATGCCGGAACCCGGATGCCGGAGAAGGAGCCGTTGCGCTTCGATGTCGAGGAAGAGATGTTCAAGGTGCGGGATTTCGGCGCGCCGGTCATCGTGAAGGGCAAGCCGGAGGAATCCGAGTTGGTGAAGCTCATCCGCTCCACGGACAAGTCCGAGGTGATGCCGCCGCCGGAAAGCCACAAGACGATGGGCGCGCGGGAGATCGCGCTTCTGGAGAAATGGATCGAGCAGGGCGCGGAATACGAGGGTCACTGGTCCTATGAGCCGATCGCCAGGCCGATTCCGCCCGAGAACAAATGGTCCGACAAGCCGGTGGACGGCTTCATTTTCGAAAAACTCGCCGAGGCGGGGCTGGAGCCGAATCCCACCGACGATGCGCGCCGTTTCCACCGCAGGCTGTCGCTGGATCTCACCGGCCTGCCGCCGGAACCCGCCCAGACGGATGCGTTCGTGGCCGCTTATGAAAAGGATGCCGAGGCCGCCGTTGCCGCCGAGGCCGACCGCATGCTCGCCTCCATCCAAAGCGCGGAGCACTTCGCGCGGCATTGGCTCGACGCGGCGCGCTATGCCGACACGCACGGCATCCACATCGACAACTACCGCGCCATCTGGCCGTACCGCGATTGGGTGGTGCGGGCTTTCCACCAGAACATGAAATGGGACCAGTTCACCACCGAGCAGCTCGCCGGCGATCTCATTCCCGACCGCACGCTCGACCAGCACGTGGCCACCGGTTTCCTCCGCTCCCTCGCCACCACCGGCGAGGGCGGCGCGATCCCCGAGGAATACGACGCGATCTACGCCACCGACCGCGTGGACACCATGAGCGGCATCTGGCTCGGCCTCACGGCGAGCTGCGCCTCCTGCCACGACCACAAGTTCGACCCGTTTTCCCAGAAGGATTTCTACCAGTTCGCCGCGTTTTTCCGGAACAACACGATGAAGGCGCTGGACGGTAACAACGCGGAGCACGCGCCGGCCATTTTCGTCCCGCTACAAGATGACAGGGAAAAGTGGATGCAGATACAGGAGTCCGTGAAAAGCCTGGACGGAAAGCTCGCGGCGCGGCGCAAGGCGGCGAACGCGGATTTCAAGGGCTGGATCGCCACGGCGGCGCAGTCGCAGGCGCAGGAGACGGACTCTTCGCTGGCGATCCACCTCCCCCTCACGGAAAACGAAGGCAACATCAAGGGCAGGGTGAACGGCCAGCCGCAGGAGTGGTCGGCGGCGCCCAAGCGCATCGCCGGCCCGCTGGGCAAGGCGATCACGGTTTCCGGCGCGGACATCCCGCTGGGTGACATCGGAAATTTCTCGCGCGGAGATCAGGTCAGCTACGGCGGCTTCATCCGGATCGATGGCCCGGCAAGAGAGGTCAATGGCTCGGTCATCGCGAAAATGGATTCCGCCAACGGCTTCCGGGGCTGGGATCTCTACCTTGAGAACGGCCAGCCGGGCGCGCACATCATCGACAGTTGGGACAAGTCGGCGAACAAAATGGTCTCACCCACCATGCTGAAACCCAATGTATGGTATCATGTCATGGTCGTTTTCGACGGCACGCTCGCCGGCCACCAGACGATGTCGATTTTCGTGGATGGGAAAAGGGTCGGAGCCGGTGCGAATCCGAACACGGTCGGCGGAACCATCGAAACCACCGTGCCCCTGCGCCTTGGCTCTCGCGAGGGCGGGGAGTCGAAACTCAATGGCAAAGTCTCGCTCCAGGACTTCCGCTTCTACCGGAAAAAACTCACCGGGGCGGAGATTTCCGACCTTGCCAACAACAAGATGATCGGCGTCTGGGCGGCGATCCCGGAGAACAAGCGCACGAAGGAGCAGAACGCCGCGCTCGCGGAGCACTACTTCACCTTCGTGGATGCCCCTTCCCTTGAGCTGCTGCGCGAAAAGGACAAGCTCGTTGCCGCCGACGGCGAGATCCGGAAGCGCGGCTCTGCCACACTGGTATTCGAGGAGAAGAGCGAGGAACCCTTCGCCCACATCCTCACGCGGGGAGCCTACGCCTCAAAGGGCGAAAAGGTTTTCCCCAATACCCCCGCCATGCTGCCGCCCATGCCCGAAGGTGCGCCGAAGAACCGCCTCGGCCTCGCGAAGTGGCTCAACGACCCGAAAAACCCCCTCCCCGCACGCGTCACGATGAACCGCCTCTGGGCGAATTTCTTCGGGATCGGCATCGTGGAATCGGCGGGCGACTTCGGCATCATGGGCGCCCGCCCGACGCATCCCAAGCTCCTCGATTGGCTCGCCTCGGAGTTCGTTTCCAGCGGCTGGGACTACCGCCACATGGCGAAAATCATCGCCACCTCCAAGGCCTACCGCCAGTCCGGCGCGATCAGCCCGGAGAAACTGGAGAAGGATTACTCCAACGCCCTCGTCTCGCGAGGCCCGCGCCTTCGCCTCGACGCCGAGCAGCTCCGCGACCTCTCGCTTGCGGCCGCCGGAGCGCTCTCGCCGAAGGTCGGCGGCGCGCCCGTGAAGCCCTACCAGCCGGAAGGCATCTGGGAGGCCGTGGCCATGCCGCAGTCGAACACCAAGAACTACAAGCAGGACACCGGTGAGGCTCTTTACCGCCGCTCGATCTACACCTTCTGGAAGCGCACCGCCGCGCCGCCCACCATGGAGATCCTCGACGCGCCGACACGCGAGCACTTCTGCCTCAAGCGCAGCCGCACGAACACCCCGCTCCAGGCGCTCGCCCTGATGAACGACCCGCAGTTCGTGGAAGCCTCCCGGAACCTCGCCGCCAAGGCCATGTCGGAACAGAAGGATTTCGATACCCGCCTCGACCTCATGTCCCTGCGCCTCCTGAACCGGAAATTCGATACCGCCGAACGGGCCGTGGTGAAGGAAACGCTCGACGCCGCGCTCGCGCATTACACCGCCAAGCCCGAAGAGGCGCGGCTCGCCATCGCCACCGGGGAGTCCAAGGCTCCCGAAACCATCCCCGCCCCCGAACTCGCCGCCTGGTCGCTTGTCGCCAGCCAGCTCTTCAACCTCGACGAAACCGTAACCCGCTAAACTGCGATGAATCCAGTGGACATTTACAACCAGGCCTACACCCGCCGCCAGTTCTTCCGGAAATCCGGCACCGGCCTCGGTGTCGCTGCGATGGCCTCGCTGCTCGGCGAGAAAAGTTTCGCAGCTTCCCAGCCTGCGGGCGGCGTGGCTTTCCCTCAGTTCGCCCCGAAGGCGAAGCGCGCGATCTACATCTCGCTGATCGGCGCGCCCTCTCAGTTCGAGACCTTCGACTACAAGCCCGAACTGGTGAAACGGTTCAAGGAAGACCTCAAGGGCTATCTCGCGAAAGAGGGTGAGCGCCTCACCGGCATGACCTCGGGCCAGGCGGCCTTTCCCATCGCGCCCGCCCGCGTCAAGTTCACCCAGCACGGCCAGTCCGGCACGTGGATCAGCGATTACCTGCCATGGCACGGGAAAATGGCGGACGATCTCTGTGTCATCAAGTCGATGCACACCGACGCGATCAACCACGAACCCGCCAACCAGCTCATCTGCACCGGCTCGATGGTGAACGGCAAGGCTTCCATCGGTTCGTGGCTTTCCTACGGCCTCGGCTCGATGAACAACGACCTGCCCGCCTTCGTCGTCCTCCATGCGAAGCACACCTCGCCCTACTCGAACGTGCAGGCGATCTCGAACCGGCTCTGGGGCTCCGCGTTCCTGCCCGGCAAGCACGCGGGCGTCTCGCTCCGCTCGCTGGGCGATCCCGTCCTTTTCCTCAAGGACAACCCCGGCGTCTCCAAGGAAATGCGCCGCAAGATGCTCGACGGCCTCGGCAAGCTCAACATGAAGTCCTACGACGCCATCGGCGATCCCGAGATCCAGAACCGCGTCCAGCAATACGAGATGGCCTACCGCATGCAGTCCTCGGTGCCTGAGCTGGCCGACCTTTCCGGCGAAGCCGAGCACACCTACGCGCTCTACGGCGAGGAAAGCAAGACCCGCGGCAGCTTCGCGAACTCCGCCCTCATGGCCCGCAGGCTCCTCGAAAGGGGCGTCCGCTTCGTGCAGATTTTCCACCGCGGCTGGGACCAGCACGGCAACCTGCCGCGCGACATCGCCTCCCAGTGCAAGGACGTGGACCAAGGCTGCTACGGCCTCATCCAGGATCTGAAAATGCGCGGCATGTTGGAAGACACCCTGGTGATCTGGGGCGGCGAGTTCGGGCGCACGATCTACTCGCAGGGCCAGCTCACTGAGGACAACTACGGCCGCGACCACCATCCGCGCTGCTTCAGCATCTGGATGGCCGGCGGCGGCATCAAGGGTGGTCAGGTCTATGGGGAAACCGACGAGCTGAGCTACAACATCACCCAGAACCCCGTCCACATCCGCGATCTCCACGCCACCATCCTCCACGCCCTCGGCATCCAGCACGAAATGCTAAGCTACAAGTTCCAGGGCCTCGACAACCGCCTCACGGGTGTTATGCCGGCCAAGGTCATCAAGGATCTTTTCGCATAGCCCCTGAGGATCGCAATCGCCGCCTCAACTCTGCGTGGATATGCGGAGGGTTTCCCTTTCCATCCGCCGCCGGATATGTGTATCGTGAGGTATGAAAAAAATCCTCGCATCCGTCGATTTCTCAAACGCAAGCCCCGGCGTGGTCGCCACGGCCGCGGAAATGGCGAAAGCCTTTGGTGCGGAACTGCACCTCCTGCATGTGATCGAGCCCGAGCCGACCTACACCGCCTACGGCTTCACCCCGGAGGAATTCCCCGCCATCCACACCTTCCACGAGGAAACCCGCGCCCGCGCCAAGAAAACCCTCGAAGATGCCGCATCCGTTTTCCCAGGAGCCGTCACCCACCTCGGTGATGGCAGCCCGCTGCATGTGCTTGAGGAAAAGGTCAGGGAGATCGCCGCGGATCTCGTCATCCTCGGTTCCCACGGCCACGGCGTGGTGGCCTCGCTACTGCTAGGCAGCGTGGCCGAGGGCATGATCAGGAAATCCATCGTGCCAACGCTGGTGATCCCGGCGGGGAAGGATGAGTGAGGCTACACAGGCTCTTTGCCTTTCCAACCCGTTCCCTCAACCGCAGGCTCCTGTGCAATGCGCAGGCGAAAAACAGACCCTTTGCCTCTTGCTCGGTTTGCCCCTTGAGGGGACTTCACATTCTGGGCGAACAAGCAAAACCCTAGCTTTCATTCATTGCCCGGAAAGTCGTCGCTTTGCCATGCGCCCGGTCGGGTGATTTGGTGTTTGCCCTCTTCCTGGCATAAATCCAGCATGGCACTGTTTAACTTAAAGCCATGATGACGCGTGCCCGATTTCTCACTCCCGTTGCATTCCTCGCCCTTGTCGCCACCCACAGCCACTCGGAAATCATCGGCGTCGAATCCTTCGACTACCCGGACGGACCGGTCGCGGGGCAAAGCGGCGGCATTTTCTGGGACTACGACAACTTCGCGGTTTCGCACACCGGAACCGCCTCGGACTGGGACAACAGCTTCGGCGCTCCGTTTGTCCGCTACGGGAAATTGGTCACCGACAACTCGGGAACCGATCGCGAGTTCAACGGCCCCGGCGAGGGGTTCCCTCCCAGCGACGAGGGCAACGGCGCGGTCAACGACCCCGCCAGCGTCCCCAGTTCCGACGCCAAGGTGGTTTATTTCCGCGTCAACGCCACCACCGGGGCCACCGTGCCCGCCTACTTCGGAATCAGCTCCTACGACTTCAACGCCGAGCGGCTGTTCTTCGGGAAAACCGATAGCGGCAACGATTTCCGCGTCCGCGTCTTCGGCACCGGCGATGGCGGCTCAAGCGTGAACGCCGCCGCGAACACCACCTACACCTTCGTCGCCAAGCTCGATTACGTGAGCAATGTGGTCGCCTTTTTCGTCGATCCCGACCTCAACGCGGCGGAACCCCCACCCACCGCATCCCTCACCTACACCGGCACCAACTGGAGCACCGCCGTGCGCCTCGCCAGCGGCAGCGGCGGGGAAATTTCCTGGGACAAGCTCGTCGTCGCCACCACCTGGGACGATCTCGGCACCGTCGTCACCAACACCGCCGACTCCGGTGCCGGATCGCTGCGCGACGCCCTCGCCGGCGCGCCCGACGGCGGACTCATCACCTTCGCCCCCGCCCTCAGCGGGAAAACCATCACCCTCACCGGCGGCGAGTTGAGCCTCAGCAGGAACGCGGCCATCGACGCCTCCGGGCTGCCCCGCGGCATCCGCATCAGCGGCAACCGCGCCTCGCGGGTCATGAACATCGCCTCCGGGAGAAATGTCCGGCTCAACCATCTCACCATCGCCGATGGATTCACCGGTTCCTTCGGCGGGGGGATCAACACCGAGGGGGCGCTGACCATGGTGGACTGCCGCATCACGGACAATACCGCGGTGGGGGTCTGTGGCGGCGTTTACTCGTTTTTCGGAGGCGGCATTGACGCCCTGCGCTGCACCTTCCGCGGAAACACCGGAGCGGATGGAGGAGCCATCCGCCATCAGAACGCCGGTTCGGTCACCTTGCGCCACTGCACCTTCAGTGGAAACAAGGCGACCTCGGCCGTGGGCGGAGGGGCTCTGGCCGTCATCGACGGCACGACCACCCTGGTCCACTGCACCGTCACCGACAACCAAGCTCCGGGTCAGGCAGGGGGGCTGTTTTTGCAATCCCCCGCGACAGTCACGCTCGAAAACTGCATCATCGCCGGCAATCAAGCGCCCTTGGGAGCCGACATTCTGAAAGTTTCCGGAACCCTCACGCCGACAGGCACCAACCTCATCGGCAGCAACCAGTCGGTCACCAGCGAATTTCCGAGCGACGGCGTCCTCGTCGGGACATCAGGCGCGCCGGTCGATCCGAAGCTCTCCCCGCTCGCCTACTACGGCGGCAGGACGATGACGCGCCACCCGCTCGTCGGTTCCCCCGCCATCGATGCCGCCGGCACCACCGATCCCGGCGGCGGCGACCAGCGCGGCTACGCCCGCTTCAGCGATGGCGATGCCGACGGCACCCCGGCACTCGATATCGGCGCGGTGGAGGCAGGCTTGAAAATCGTCGCCACCACCGTGGTAGATGAGGACGACGGAAACTTCTTCTTCTCTTCCGGAACCGGAGCTTCCCTGCGCGAGGCGATCAAATATGCCCCCGATGGCGCCGTCATCACCTTCGAGATGGTCTCCGGCTTCGAGGACACGCCCGTCGTTCTGTCCCTCGGCGAAATCGTCATCGACAAGAACCTTTTCATCGACGCCTCGAGCCTAGGCGGCGCCGTCACCGTCTCCGGAAACCACGCCAGCCGGATCTTCCGAATCACCGGGGCGGCCGAGGTCGCCATGACCCACCTTACCATCACCGAAGGCCGCTCGGACGAAGGACTGGATTGGGACGACCCTTCCAATCCCGATTTTCCCTTTATCGGCACTCCCGGTGCTCCGGGCGGAGGGATCCTGAACGCCGGCGATTTGAGCCTGATCCACTGTCATGTCCAAGGCAACGAAACCGGCATGGGCGGGGATGGATTTTTCGATCCCAATGATCGCGAATCGATTGTTTTCGGCGGCTCGTCCGGAACCGGAGGCGGGATCCACAACCAAGGGAGACTGTTGCTGGAGTCCTCCACACTCTCCGGCAATCGCACGGGCGCGCGAGCAGTCCAAGGCAATTCAGCATCAGGAGGTGGCATCTATTCGGATTCAGGATCCGCGCTGATCATTCGCAGGTCTTCGCTCATCGACAACAGCGCGGGCAAAAGCCCGTCCCTTCAAGACGGAGGAGCCATCTACCTCCGCACCGCTACCCTCCGCGCCCATGACAGCACCTTCAGCGGCAACCGCGGGATCTCCGGGGGCGCGATCCGGTGCGCCTCCTCTACCGAAGCTTTCCTCTCCCGCTGCACTCTGACGGGAAACACCGCAAGATCAGGGGGCGGGGCGATCGAGATGAATTCCGGCACCCTTCTTATCCTGGATCACTGCACCATCTCCGCGAATTCCGCCGGACCTTCCGGCGGCGGCGCGATTTTCAACAATGGCAACACCACCGCCAACCACAGCATCCTCGCTGGCAACACGCCGGACAACATCGCGCGAAACCCGGTCACCGGCACCGGCAACCTCCTCTCCGGCGACCCGCTTCTCAGCCCCCTCGGCGGCTTCGGCGGCACCACCGCCACCCTGCTGCCGCTCCCGGGCTCCCCCGCCATCGGCGCCGCCACCGGTTCCCCCGCCGCCACCGACCAGCGCGGCTTCCCGCGCGACGCCTCCCCGGACATCGGCGCAACCGAGGCTCCGGACTGGGCCAACCCCGACCCCGCGGATCTCGCCGTCCTCTGGCCCAACGACCTCGACGGCGACGGCAACCCCTACGGACTTGAAGTCGCCATCGGCACCGATCCTTTCACCCCGTTCGGAGACGCGGGCTTCGAGAACCTCGCCGTGCCGCAGATCCAACCCGCCGGCGAAGCCGTGCTCAGATTCGGCAACAACAACACCGGCGTCCCCGCCGGCACCACCCTCCGGCTCATGCGCTCCACCACGCTCGCCGAGGGCAGCTTCGAGGAACTCGTCCGGATCGTGAACGGCAGCACCGCCAGCGACATCGAGGGCGGCAACGGCTTGTTCCTCTCCGGCGGGAACCGCCTCGTCACCTTCAGCGATGCCAATCCGCCCGCCGGCAGGGCGTTCTACCGCCTGGAGTCCGAATTCACGCCTCCGCCGTGAACCGCTTTCACCGGAATGAACGGAGATATCGTCAGCGCTTCGGCGTGAGATGATCGTCGGGATCCATCATGGCAGCTTCCCAGGGAAGGCACCTTGGTGGCCTGGCGATTTTTCAAATCCATTTCCGTTCAGAAATCGCTCTCCGGGTGCAGCTCGTGGTATTTGATCGCTTCCACGGCGACGGCGGCGGCGGTGCCGAAAATGGTTTCCACCGAGGCGGTGCGCGGGAGTTGAGCGGCAGGTCGGGCGAGGCCGAGGATGAGCTGGCCGTAGTTCTGCGCGCCGCCGAGGTGCTGCAGGAGCTTCAGGGAGATGTGGGCGGCATCGAGGTTCGGGAAAACCAGGACGTCGGCGGTTTTCCTGGCTGCCGCGTCCGGGAGCTTGGTCTCGGCGGCCTCGGGGTCGATGGCGACGTCCGCCTGAAGCTCTCCGTCGAGGTCGAGGTCGAGCGTTTCGCGGAGGATCCGGTCTTTTGCCAGGGCGGTGGCGGCGACGATTTTCTGCGCTTCCGCCGTGGTGGACGAGCCTTTCGTGGAGTGGCTGAGCAGGGCGACGCTCGGCCTGCGCCCGAGAAAGTGTTGGGCGAGCTTTCCGGTCTCGATGGCGATGGTGGAGAGCTGGTTCACATCCGGCTGCGGGATGAGGCCGGTGTCCGCGAGGAAAAGGATGCGGTCTTCCCCGAGCAGCGGGAAATGCGGGGCAACGAGCAACGTGACTCCAAAGATGCGCGGCACATCCGCCTCCGGCTTGATGTTGTGGAGCAGGGCGCGGAAGTAGGCGGCGGGGATCGCCTGGTTGCCACCGACGATGGCATCCGCATGCCCGTACTGCACCATCATGGAGCCGAAGTAATGAGGGCGGATGATGGTTTCCTCGGTGTCCACCTGGCCGCTGTCCCGGTAGCGACCCATGTTTTCCGCCCGTTTCACGAAAAGGGGCAGGTCGGAGGAGCTCTTCGGATCGATGATGCGGACGAAATTCAGCGGGATCCTGTTTTGTCCGGCCATGGCGCGGATGCGCTCCGGGCGTCCCAACAGGATGGGGGCGACGGCTTCCGCGGCGACAAGCCGGGCGGCGGCCTCGATGACGCGAATGTCCTCGCCTTCCGTGAAAACCACCCGTTTCGGATGGCGGCGAAGCTGCCCGATGAGGTGCTGGGTGACTTTGTTGTGGTCCGCAGGGTTGGATTCAGGCATGAGGAAAGTTCGCTTGGGGAATTGGAAAACATCCTGCCCGCGCTCAGGCCGGGAATCAACACCCGACTTTACGGCTCCCGTTTCCATGGGAGGGAAGGCTCCGTCACGCCAAAATCCCCTCCACCACCTTCGCGGGGGTGACTCCGGTGGGCTTCTGGTTCAGTCCCTGGAAGCGGAAGGTGAACCTGTCGTGGTCCATGCCGAGGCAGTGGAGGATGGTGGCGTTGAGATCGCGGATGTGCACGGGGTTTTCGACGATGTTGTAGGAGTAGTCATCGGTCAGCCCGTAGCTGGTGCCCGCCTTGGTGCCTCCGCCGGCGACCCATGAGCTGAAGCAGCGCCCGTGGTGGTCGCGGCCGGTGCCGAGCTTGCCCTGGCTGTAAACGGTGCGCCCGAACTCCCCGCCCCAGATGACGAGCGTGTCTTCGAGCAGCCCGCGCCGGTCGAGATCGGTGATGAGTGCGGCGGATGCCTGGTCGGTGTCATTGCACTGCGCCGCCAGGTGGGTGGGAAGGCTGAGGTGCTGATCCCAGCCGCGGTGGAAAAGCTGGGTGAAACGCACGCCGCGCTCGGCCATGCGGCGGGCGAGCAGGCAGTTGTAGGCGTAGGTGCCCGGGCGGCGGGCATCCTCGCCGTAGAGTTCGAAGACGGAATCCGGCTCGTCGGAAAGATCCGCAAGCTCCGGCGCGGAGGCCTGCATCCGGAAGGCCATTTCGTACTGGCTGATGCGGGTCTGGATCTCCGGATCGCCCAGCTCGTCGTGGCGGATGCGGTTGAAGGCGGCGAGATCGTCGAGCATCGCGCGGCGGTCGCTGCGGGTGATGCCTGCGGGGTCGTTGAGGAAAAGCACAGGGTCTTTCCCGCTGCGGAACTGCACGCCCTGGTGGCTGGATGGCAGGAAACCGCTGCCCCAGAGACGTGAGAAAATCGGCTGCCCCGGGTTTTTCCCCGTGCCTTGGGAGGTGAGGACGACGTAGGAGGGAAGGTTTTCGTTCATGCTGCCGAGCCCGTAGGAGACCCACGAGCCCATGCTCGGCATTCCGGGAAACTGCGATCCGGTGTTGATGAAGGTGATACCGGGGTCGTGGTTGATCGCCTCGGTGTGCATGGAGCGTATCACCGCGATCTTGTCCGCGATGCCTGAAGTGTATGGCAGGTATTCGCTGATCCACTGGCCGCTCTCGCCATGCTGCGCGAAGGGTTTCAGCCCCTTGCAAAGGGGGAAGCTTTTCTGCCCGGAGGTCATGCCGGTGAGCCGCTGGCCCTGGCGGACGGAGTCAGGGAGATCCTTGCCATGAAGTTTTTCCAGCTCCGGCTTGTAATCGAAGAGGTCGATGTGGGACGGCCCGCCGGATTGGAAAAGGTAGATGACTCGCTTTGCCTTGGGGGCGAAATGCGGGTTGCGCGCAGGCAGGGCGGCGGCGGGGATTTTCAGATCCGCCGCGAGCAGGCTGCGGGCGGCCATCGCGCCGAGGCCGAGCCCTGTCAGGCCGAGGAAGCTGCGGCGTGAGACGGCGTTGGCTGGGTGTTCGAGCGGGTTCATGGCCTGTTGATGAGTTCGTCGAGGTTGAGGAGGATGGAGGCGAGCATCGCGTGGGCGGCGAGTTCCGGATTTTCTGCGCCGACGAGGAGCTTCGCGGCGGCGGGATCCTTTTCATAGCGGGCATGATGTTTTTCCAGCGCCTCAGCCAGCAGGGAAAGCTCCTCCGCCGTCGGCTCGCGCCCGGTCGCCATCCGGAAGCCGTAGCCGGCGCGGTTTGCCCCGCCCTCCGCGATCATGCGCCGCCCGAAGGCCACGGCGGCCTCCACGTATTGCGGCTCGTTCATCAGGACGAGCGCCTGCAAGGGGGTGTTCGTATTGCTGCGTATCACCGCGCAGGTCTCACGCGTGGGCGCATCGAAAATGGCCATGGACGGAGGCGGCGAGGTGCGTTTCCAAAATGTGTAGATGCTGCGGCGGTAAAGCGAATCTCCGCTGCCCGGCAGGAATATCTGGGCCGTGAAGGGATGCTGGTAACCGAAGTGGCTGATCTCGCTCCACAGATCCGGCTGTGGCGGATGCACCCCGGGCCCGCCGAGCGTGGGATTGAGCAGGCCGCTGAGGGCGAGCGCCTGATCGCGGATGATCTCCGCCGCAAGGCGCGAGCGCGGCGAGCGGGAAAGCAACTCGCAGCGCGGATCCTTCTCCAGCATTTCCGCAGTGGCAACGGCGGACTGGCGATAGGTTTCCGAGCTCAGGATGGTCATCAGGGTGCTGCGCAGATCCCAGCCGTTTTCCACAAGATCCACAGCCAGCCAATCGAGCAACTCCGGATGCGTGGGCCATGATCCCTGGTTCCCGAAATCGCCTGCCGTCTCGACGATGCCGCGCCCGAAGATCATCTGCCAAAGCCGGTTCACCGCGACGCGGGCCGTGAGCGGATTCTCCGCGTCAGTGACCCAGCGGGCGAGATCGAGCCGGGTCGCCTCCCCTTCCCCGCCGATCGCCGGAAGCGCCGATGGTGTGCCGGCCGTGACCTCCTCGCCCGGCTGGTCGTAGGCGCCGCGCCCAAGGATGTGCGTCTTGCGGAGGCCGGGCTTGTGATCCATGACCATCACCGTGGTCTTGCCGCGCTTGATCTCCTTTTCCAGCACGCCGATCTCCACATCGATGGTCTTTAGCGTGATGCCTGCCAGGCCCGCCAGCGGGCCACCGGCCTTGATGAAGGCCTCGTTGAGCGCCTTCCAGTGATCGTGGGTGCGCTCCGGGCGCGGGATATCTAACAGCTCTCGCGGAGCGGTGGCGGTGGCCTCCCAGGATTCGCGGGCGGCGACGATTTCCGCCGAGGGATGGGAGCGGAGATATTGCAGCTCGGAGATCCTTTTGCCCACGCCGGCCATCCCGCCATCGCCGAGCGGCGACCGGTATTCGATGACAGGCGGCGAGCTGGCGTTCGTCGCGCCCTTGCCGCTCTCCGTGGAGCTGTTGAAAAATGCGAAGAAGCGGTAGTAATCCTTCTGCGAGATCGGGTCGTATTTGTGGTCGTGGCACTGGGCGCACTTCATCGTCAGTCCGAGCATGGAGGTCGCCACCGCATCGACCTTGTCGATCGCGTAGGCCACGCGGTATTCCTCCTCGATGGTGCCGCCCTCGTGGGTGTTCATGCTGTTGCGGAGAAAGCCGGTGGCCGCGATCTGATCCGGGGTGGCGCCGGGAATGAGGTCTCCGGCGAGCTGCTCGGTGACGAATTGGTCGTAGGGTTGGTTTTTCCGGAACGCGTCGATCACCCAGTCGCGCCAGCCCCACATGTCGCGGTGATCGTCGATGGAGAATCCATGGGTGTCCGAGTAGCGGGCGGCATCCAGCCACGGCATCGCCATGCGCTCCGCGAAATGCGGCGAGTCCATCAGGGTGCGGATCCGTTTTTCCCAGCGATCCGGCGAGCTGTCCGCAAGGAAGGAATCGACTTCCGCAGGTGTCGGCGGCAAGCCTGTCAGGTCCAGGTGCAGGCGCCGCACCTGCGTCTCCGGTGGCGCGGGCGGGCTGGGACTGAGGCCTTTTTCCAGGAGGCCGGCGCGGACAAATCCGTCCACGGGATTTCCCCGGGTCTCCGCCTTGACCGGGGGCACGAAGGCCCAGTGCGGCTGGTACTCCGCGCCGTTCTTGATCCAGCTTTCGAGGATTGCGATCTGTTCCGGCTTCAGCGGCGGCAGGTGCGCCTTGGGCGGCGGCATCATCATGTCCGGATCGGTGGAGAGGATGCGGCGCAGCATCTGGCTCTTGTCCGGATCCCCGGGAACGATGGCCGCCCCGTCATCGCGCGCTGCGATCGCCTCCTCGCGGATGTCGAGGCGCAGTTCCCCGCCGCGATGCTCCGGATCCTGCCCGTGGCAGAGGAAACAGTTTTCCGAAAGGATGGGGCGCACCTCGCGGTTGAAATCCGGCCCGGCGGCCGGCGCCGTGGAAGCGAGCGCAAGCAAGGCTACGGGAAAGCTTTTCCAGATGGGGATGGTGGCCTGTCTCATGATTCTCGAGCGCGAAAACAATTCCGCCTGAAGCAATACGCTCACAGCGGGGGAATCTTCGCATGAAGGTTCCATTTCGCAAGCCCGGGACACGCATGGGCACCCTGTGATCGCTCATCGCTCCAGCAAGCCGCGCAGTTTTCCCACCGCGAAGCCGATTTCCTCCGGAGAGACGCAGAATGGCGGGGTGAAGGCAAGCACATCCCCCGCAGGCCCGTCGGGAAGGGCGATGATCCCTGAGCGCAGGAGGGCTTTGATGGCTGCGAGGGCGCGTTCGCCGCTGTCGGTCTCCACGCCCATCATCAGACCCCGGCCGCGGATTTCACGGACACAGGGCAAGCTGACCAGGGCTTCCAGCGCCTCGCGGAGGCGATCCGCTGCGGCCCGCACCATGGCTTCCGTGCTTGGCTCCCGATAGCGGAACAGCGCTTCGAGAGCCATCGCACAGCCCATCGGATTCCCCAGGAAGGTGCTGGTATGCAGCGCCTCGCCCGCGCTTGGAGGCCAGCAGTCCATCACCTCTGCGGAGCCGACACAGGCGGAGATGGGGAATCCGCCGCTGAGGGCTTTGCCGAGGCAGATGAGATCCGGCACCACGCCCTCCCACTCGCAGGCGAACATTTTCCCCGTCCGCCAGAACCCGGTGTAGATCTCATCGAAAATCAGGACCGCGCCGACGGCATCGCACCACTCACGCAGGATTTTCAGGAAACCATCCGGCGGCACCACGATCCCGCCGCGCCCCTGCACCGGCTCGACCAGCACAGCGCCGATGGAGAGCCCGTCGAGCTCCCAGAGATCGTCGGAAAATGTTTCCAGTTCCCCCGGCGTGCGCGGAAAAGGGAGCCGCTGGGTCACGGCCGCAAGCTGTCCCTCGAAGGGCTCGCGGAACCAGCCTATCCCCGCCCCCAGCAGCGTGCCATAACCCAGGCCGTGATATCCGCCCCCGAAGGAAAGGATCCCGCTCCGCCCCGTCGCCACCACCGCCGTTTTCAGCGCCGCCTCCACCGCCTCGAAGCCGGAATTTCCAAACAGGCACTTCCCCTTGCGGCCGGCCCATCTCCCGAAAGTGATTTCGGAGAGCGCCTCGCAGAGTTCCACCTTGATCCGCGCCGGGTGGACATCGCCCATCGCGTGCATCAGGGATGCGCTCTGCCCGCGCAGGGCATCCCCGGTGAAGCCGTAGCCCATGCCCGCCACCCCGAAGCCGCTGGTCATGTCGAGATACCGGTTCCCATCCACGTCCCACACGTTCGCCCCCTCCGCCCGCTCCCAGAAAATGGGCCAGTCATCTACTAGGAACGTAGTGTTCCGGCACTCCACCGCCGAGAGCCTCGCCGCCAGGGCATGGGATTTCCCGCCGGGGACATTTGTGAGGATCTCGGGTAGCACGGTGCGGAGCATCCGCATTGCGAGCCGGTCATTGAAGCGCAAAATGACCGGCTTGGCACAAGCCGGGGATTGCGGCATGCATCACCCTGCGCTGACCAGCGCATGCTTCGCCTTCGCCCCGAGGCGCTTGATCCGCAGCTCCTCCTTGCTCGCCTCGGAGCGGTTGCCGACTTCGCGTCGATAGACGATTTCGAGCGGCAGCCGCCCGCGCAGGTATCTCGCCGCCTTCGGCCCCTGGGAAAGGTGCTCGGAAAAACGCCGTTCCACATCCGTGGCGATGCCGGTGTAGAGCGATCCGTCGCCGCAGCGGATGATGTAAACCGACCAGGTGGAAGCGGGCATGGCCGCTTGTAGCGCCCACAGGGACGAAGGGAAAGGATTCCCCTGATTTCGCTTCCAAGCCGCTCTCCGGGTCACGAAGCTTCCGCGCATCAGCCCCTACCTCCAGCTCCATCTCCTGGTTTTCATTTTCGCGGCGACGACCATCCTCGGTCGTCTGGCTTCCGTCAGTGCTCCGGTGCTCATCACCTGGCGTTGCCTGATCGCGGCGGTCGCCGCTTTCCTGTGGATCGCGGCCATGCGGAACCGCAGGATCTGGCTGGGCTGGCGGAAGGTGGGGAAACTGCTCTGCATCGGTGCGATCATCGGGCTGCACTGGCTATGCCTGTTCGGAGCGGTCAAGATCGCCAACGTTTCCATCGCGCTGGCCGGACTGGCCACCATGTCGCTGTTCACCGCCTTCGCGGAGCCGCTTTTCACCCGCCGCCGCATCCGACCCTTCGAGGTCTTCATCGGCCTGATCGTGGTGGTCGGGGTGTGCCTGATCGCAGGGGTGGAGCAAGCGCATTGGCTCGGCCTTCTCATCGCGCTGCTCAGCGCGCTGTTCGCGGCGATTTTCCTCGTCCTCAACGGCATGCTCATGGTCGAAGGCGCGGATCCCATGGTCATGGTCGGCTGGGAAATGGCCGCCTCCGCCGCCGTCTGCCTTGCCGCCGTCCCAATCTTCGATCCCGCAGGCCTGCCCGCGCTCGGTGTCCGCGATGCATGGGATTGGCTCTGGATCGGCATCCTCGCGATCATCTGCACCGTCTTCGCGCAGGATCTGACCAACCGCCTGCTGCGCTCCCTCTCCGCCTACGACATCAACCTCGTCTCGAACTTCGAGCCGGTGTACGGCATCATCGCCGCCGCCCTCATTTTCAACGAGCATGAGAGCCTCAAGCCCGCCTTCTACCTCGGCGCGCTGACCATCATCCTGGCGAATTTCCTCCACCCCCTCCTGCGGAAGCGTTTCGGGTGAAAAGCGCCTCACCCCAGGAGCCGGGCGCTTCGTTCGTTTCGCCGGGCGCGTCGAATGCCGTCTTCCACGACCCTGGGGCTCAGCCAACATCAAGCGACTAGCGCGCAACGGAAGCACCCGGGGTTTTGGAGTGCGCTTGTTGCGGGAAGTCGAAGGTCAAGACGAGCGGTTCGGTTCCCGTGTTCTCGATTTCGACACCACCGCGATCAAGCGCGGCTTGGGTGATGAATCCGATCTCGGGATAGATTTCGCCAAGCTTCATGTCCAGGTGATATCGCACTTCGAGTTTCCCAACCCGGCCGATGCCGCCATTGGTGTGAAACAGCGCGGGGCTTTCCGGGCAGAACTTGGTCTTGCTACCCGGCGCGACGATGAGGCGGAGAATCGAGGCCTTCTGGTCGCCGAGGAAATCACCGTAAACGATCCACTTTGCATCCACCCCATCGCCTACAAATTCTTCGGCGGTGATGGCCGGGCGCGAATTCTTCTTCACGAAGTTCGGATCCTGGTTCGCCTCGAAGTCGAACGTTTCGACCAGGAATTCCCAGTCTTCGTGCCGGTTCTTCGGATAGTCCTCTTCGCGGCAGGCGTAAAACGCATCGGCCGCCCCGATCCGCCCATCCAGCGTCAGATCCTCGGCCAGGAAATGCTCGTCCATCGTGACGTGCAACTCGTGCGTGCAAAGGTTCGTCGGTGAGTGCAGCACCCCGTTCGGCATCACGAAGCCGTTATCAATGTGCATCATCGTGTGCGGAGACAAATGCCGGACGCCGTTATACTCGCCCTGCCCCCAGCTCTTCATGCAGGCGAGGAACTGATCCTTTGTCACGAACGGGTAGAGACCCATCGCCGTGGTGTGATAGTGCGACGGGCTGACTCCGGGATTGTCGTATGAATTGATGTCGTAAACTTCCCATTTTGCCCAGTGGAGGTGGTGGGGAATGGGGTTCAGGTTGTCGAATTTCTTGGACACGATGGGCCAGGTGACCTTGCCGAACAATTCCCTCGAAAGTGACGTGGCTTTCTCTCCCATGACGGCTCCAGGATTGGCCTCAATCAAATCCTGAAGTGAGATCACCTGACCGCTCGGCGTGAGGACGTGCGCTTCCCCCTCACGAAAAGGCGCCTTTCCCGTGCGGGTATCGATGACGCCTGTCACGATGGGCACGGTGCAGCACATCCAGACCTCATCGAGACCCGTCCCATTCATGTAGTCCGGGTAGTACGATTTCTCATCCAGGCGAAGGCGCCTTCCCGGCGTGCAAAATGTCCGGCCGGCATAGCGGTGGAGGAGTTGCAGCACCCCGTCGTTCTGATTGATGATCTCATCGAGAATCGAATCCGATGCTCCATCGATGACATCGTGATGCGGGTATTCGTGCAGTTTGTCCGGGAGAATTGATGTCGAGGTGGGCATGGGAAATAGATTCCAAGCATTGAGAGATAGAGGCAAGAATTAATAGCGCTGGCGATGGAGGCTCACAAGAGATAGGGATAAGTCATGTGGATACGCCTTCACGCCCTCTTCGCCGCTTCATGCCTTGCCTCCTCCTGCCGCATCTATGAGGGAGGTGGGGAGCCAGGTGTTCGGCTTAGGGTGGGTGAGTCAGCTGGAATCGTTGAACGAAATGTCACCTTGGTTTCACTCGGGAAATCCTCTGCTAGGGTGAAGATCGACTCAGGCCGTACAGCCCAGGTGCTGACCCTCGGTCATTACGAGCAGCTTGATTTCACTAGAGGCCTCGTGCTTCACGAATCGGATCCCGGAAAACAAACGGCCAGAATCACCGGATTTCGCATAAAACGGACACTCAACCCGTATCAGCCGTTCTGAAAAACGCCTAGGGAATCGCGAATCAGCTTTTCCGTGCTCCAGTCGAAGTTTTTACAGGCGGCGGAGACGCCACCCGTGACCCAAGGCGCGGGGACGCGCCTACTCCATTGACGCTGGCGCAGGCTTGTTCCACGGTGCGGCATGGCGTGGGATTTCAACAAGGTGGCAATCGTTGGATCGGGCGCGATCGGCCTGTATTATGGCGGCAGGCTGGCGGAGGCGGGAGGGGATGTGAGCTTCCTGGCGAGATCGGATTTCGATGAAATTTCCGGGAATGGCATACGGGCGGAGAGCGTTGCCGGGGGCTTCCATCTACCGGAGGCCAAGGTCTTCCGCAGCGCGGAGGAGACCGGTGCGGTGGATCTGGTGATCGTTGCCTGGAAGGCGACTGCGAACGGTTCGCTTGGCGCGGTGCTGCCGCCTCTTCTTCATGCCGGCACGCAGGTGCTGACCTTGCAGAACGGTTTGGGGAACTGCGAAAGCGTCGCGGAAATCGTGGGGGCGGAGCGTGTCTGCGGAGGGCTGTGCTTCGTGTGCATCAATCGTATCGCCCCCGGAACGGTATCGCACACCTCGGGAGGGAGGCTGACCATCGGGGAGTTCGCACCGGGCGTCCCGGGAAGGGCGGAGATCTTGGCGGCGCGTTTCCGGGAAGCGAAGATCCCCGCAGCCGCAACGGAAAACCTGTTGGTCGCCCAGTGGGAAAAGCTGATCTGGAACGTGCCTTTCAACGGCCTTTCGGTCGCCGAAGGCGGCAAGGACACGAAGGAGCTTCTCGCAGATCCCCGCATCGAGGCCGAGATCCGCCGCCTCATGGAAGAGGTTGTCGCCGCCGCGCGAGCCCAGGGGATTTCGCTCGATCAGGCCTTGGTTGATAAGAACATCGAGCGCACCCGCCCGATGGATGCCTACCGCCCTTCTACGATGATTGATTTCCTGGAAGGCCGCGAACTTGAACTCGGGCCGATCTGGGAGGAACCGATGCGGCGCGCGAAGGCGGCCGGGGTGGAGATGGCTGCGCTGGAAAAGCTGCTCCTACGTATGAAAAGGCGTTTGGCGGAACGGGGCTGACAACTTGGTTTCTCTGCCTTTCACGCTTGCGGGCAGTGTCCCACCACCCCTTCGCCGGACCTATCGTCCCGCCCTCAAACAGTTTTGCCAGGGGCGAGGTCTTGCGGCGGCCCCCACGTGAGATCATCACGATTTTGCTGTGGCCCAAGGAAACGAGCTCCGGACAGCAGTTCGTAGCGCGGGTGTTTTCCTGGGGCTCGTGCTGGCGATGGCTACGTTCATGCTGTGCCCGAACAGCCCGAGCACCGCGAAGGGTTGCGCCGCGAACCACGACAGGACAGGCCGCGAACCCGCTTGCACCACCCAGGCATCCGGTTCGCAATTCATCGCACTGCCGGTGATTCCTTGTACCATGAGATCGATGTGTTAGGAACACCATCGGACATCCCCGAACCCTCTGTCGCCCTCCTCGGAGGACTTGGTGCAATGCTTCTGCTCCGCCGCAGAAGGTTCTGATTTTCATTCATGGCCATTAGTTCTCATATTCGCCCTGGCCGTTGATCCGGATCAGGGCGTTTTGATGTCGCCGCCGAAGGTGAGGCGGAGGGGAAGCCCACTGCGCCGGAAGTCAGGATTTCCTAAGGCGGCGCTCCGGCTGGAACTGCCACTCTGCCGCCCTGTTGCTTCTACTGTTCCTGCTGTCGGCGCATCTGCTCCTGCTGCTGGCGGGCACGCTCTTGCTGCTCCTGCTGCTGGCGTTGCATTTCCTCCTGCTGCTGGCGGGCGCGTTCTTGCTGCTCCTGCTGCTGGCGTTGCATTTCCTCCTGCTGCTGGCGGGCGCGTTCTTGCTGCTCCTGCTGCTGGCGTTGCATTTCCTCCTGCTGCTGGCGGGCGCGCTCTTGCTGCTCCTGCTGGCGCTGCATTTCCTCCTGCTGCTGGCGGGCGCGCTCTTGCTGCTCCTGCTGGCGCTGCATTTCCTCCTGCTGCTGGCGGGCGCGTTCTTGTTGCTCCTGCTGGCGCTGCATTTCCTCCTGCTGCTGGCGGGCACGCTCTTGCTGCTCCTGCTGGCGCTGCATTTCCTCCTGCTGCTGGCGGGCGCGTTCTTGCTGCTCCTGCTGCTGGCGCTGCATTTCCTCCTGCTGCTGGCGGGCACGCTCTTGCTGCTCCTGCTGCTGGCGTTGCATTTCCTCCTGCTGCTGGCGGGCGCGCTCTTGCTGCTCCTGCTGGCGCTGCATTTCCTCCTGCTGCTGGCGGGCGCGTTCTTGCTGCTCCTGCTGGCGCTGCATTTCCTCCTGCTGCTGGCGGGCGCGCTCTTGCTGCTCATTCGCTTGCTCCTCTTGCGCACCGCGACGGGTTTGTTGCTGGCGGCTGCCGGGGGGAGCCTCCTCTTTCGGCATTCCTTCCGCCTGCTTCCGAAGCTCCTCTGCCTGCTCGCGCTGGCGAGCCTGGGCTTCTTCGATCTGGCGGCGCGCTTCCTCAGCCTGTGCCTTGCGCTGCTCAAGGGCTTCCTGAATTTTTCTCAGCTCCTGCTGGCGGGCTGTTTCCCCTGCCGGTTCGGCGGGTTCCTCCATCTGCTGGTTCCCAGCCTCCTTCCTGGTGCGCGCCGCCTCCTCGGCAGCGGCCTGTGCCGCCCGACGTTCCTCCTCGAGCTTGGCTTTGCGCTGCTCGATCATTTCCTGAAGCTTGCGGCGCCTATCGTCCTGCGGAGTCCCTGGCTTAACGGGCTCCGGTGCCGGGGCGGCCTCTGGTTGTATGGGAGCCGGAGCGGGCGGAACCACTTCCGGAACCACCGGGGTGGGCTCAGGCTCCGGGGCTTCCGGACGCATTCCGGGACGCTCCGGACGCTCCGGCCTGCCGGGGGCTTCCGAAGGGACAATGCCCGGAGGAACCTCCGGAACTTGAGGCGTGGGAGTCACGCCGGGAGGGAGAACGGGTTCCCCCGGATCTCCCGGTGTTGCTGGCTCCGGCGAAATCGGGATCCCCGCAGGCGGCGTACCATCCGGCTGCGGCTCCACAGGTGTGCCGGGGAGCACTGGAATTGGCACACTGCCATCCGGGCGACCGGGGCGTCCCGGACGATCCGGACGGACATTCGGCCTTTCAGGGATGACAGCGACCGGCGGCTCCTGGGGCGCGCCGGGACTTGCTTCGTTCGCGTTTCTTCCCGCCTCCTCACGGCCTCTCTCCAAGCGTTCCCGGCGCTCACTCTCGAATCTTTCGCGCCCGCCGGCATCCGCCACGATACGCTCTGCATCCCTGCTCTCCTCCCTGCGGTGCTCGGAAAACTCCCTGCGCACATCCTCCGGCAGCTCGCGCGACCGCTCCACGGAGACACGCCCGAGATCCCTGCTCACCCTTTGCGGGCTGAGCGCCTGGTTCCAGTCCGCATCCATGCGCGGGGCGACGACACGCAGATCCCTGCCATCGAAACGCGAGCCCAGGCTGCGCCCGCTCCTGCCGAAATCAGGGCGCTGATCCATGTTCAGGCGGTGGATGGGGAACGGCCTTCCGATTTCCTGGCAAACCCTCTGGTATGCTGGGCCGCCGAGGAAAACGCGCTCATTGTCGACCCGGTAGCGTGTTATGTTGCGCGAGCTGCGGATGATGACCGTGTTCTGTGCCACGGGCAGGCAGTGGTTTTGTATTCCACTGCCGAAATTGCGGTATGACACGAAGGAGAACCATGAGCTTCCGATTCCGAAGTTCACCTCCACGGATGAATCCCATGAGCGATCCCGCCAGGCGAGCGTCTCAGGCGGGAGCGGTGCCCAGCCCACATATCCGGGGCTTTCCCGCCATGTCACCCATGCAGGCGCCCACTGGTTGCCAGGCACCCAAACCCAGCCGACGTTCCTCAGGAGCGCCCAGCGCCCGTAGTGGTAACAGGCCCAGCCGAATGGCTCGTCGGAGACCCATGTCCAGCCCTGGTTGGTGAATGCCCAGCGGCCGCGGGTGTAGGGCCGCCATGAAGAATCGCGCACGACCGTGGGCTGATAGACATAGCCGTAGTCCGAGCTGTTGAACCATGATCCGTAATTCGCCAGCGGGCGGTAGAAATTGTCAAAATCCCCTGTCGGGCCACTGACATAGGTTTTCCGTGTGACCGGCAGGGCACGGAGCGGCTCGCGCCCGGCCATGGACAGCTCCTTTTCCTTCAGCTCGCTCTCCAGTCCGGTGAGCTGCTGCTCGCGCGCATCGATCTCCTCCCGCGCCTGGGAAAGCCTGCCCTCCCTTTCATCGAGCTGCCGCTCACGGAGTGCGAGCGCTTCGGCCGCCGCCGCATCCTGTGCGCTGCGGTCTTGCTCCATCGCGAGGCGCTGCTGATCGATCAAAGTCCGTTCCCTCTCGATCGCCTCCAGCTCTGAGGTGAGTTTCTGGATGGCGAGCTCATCTTCCAGCTGGCGCTGCCGCTCCTGCGCCTCCGCCGCCTTTTTCTCAAGCTCTCCGAGTTTCTTGTCCAATCCCGCATCCCGCTTGTCGCAGGAAACGAGACCGAGGGCGGCGCAGGCCGCAAGCGCGGCGAAGTTCATGGTTTTCATAGGTCGTGGCGACGGGTTCGCAGGGGTTTTGACACGGGGGATGAGGAATTGATTCAAAAACTTTTTCCCTGGCGGGACGCCCTAGCCCTCAGGGTGGCGCAGCGAGGATGAAATCCACATGCGCCGGGATGCCGCCCGCTTCCCCGGAGACCTCGCGCACCAGCTTACCGCCGAGTGCGTGTTCCGCAGCCCGCTGCTCCATCGCAACGGCACGGGGATACTTCGCGAGGATGCTCCCGAGCGGATTGTGGAACTCCCGCAACACGATCCTGCCGCCCTCCGCATCATGAAGGCAGCGGGTGAAACAACCCTCCTGTGAGCGGATTTTCGCAAAAAGCTGCGCCCGGTACAACAGCGTGCTGCCCTTCGCCAACCGCGCTTTCCAGCCCTCCCCCTGATCCTGGAAATACTGGAAAAGCAGCCGGTCCGGCGAGTTCTCGCCGAACATTTTCTGGATCTGATCCAGCATCCCGAGGGTGAATTCCGCTGGGATCGCTGGAAACAGCGCATCGGCCTTTTCAGAAAGGCTGTAGAAAATCTCCGGCCTGCCGATCTCCGTCCGGGGCACCCGGGAGCGTTTGAGATATCCGAGTTTGGTCAGATCCTCGCAATGCTGCTTCACCGTCATGTAGCTGGTCCCCAGGCGGCGCGAAAGCTCGCTCACCGCCAGCCCGCCGGCCTCCTTGAGCTCGGTCAGGGTGGCCAGCCATTGCGGCTTCAGCATGTCGTGGAATGCGGGAAGGAACATCTGCTCGGGACATATCGTAGCCGGGGTTTTTTCCTTGTCCAGCGGGCGCATCGGGCGAGGCTTTCCCACAGTTTATGAAAATTCCGGCCTTCCTCCTGCCCTTGCTCGCGTCGATCTCAATCTCCCATGCCGCCGAGCGCCCGAACATCCTCTTCATCTTCACCGACGACCACGCGCTCCAGGCCATCTCCGCCTACGGCGGGCGTTTCCAGAAAATCGCCCCTACGCCCAACATCGACCGCCTCGCCGCCGAGGGCATGATTTTCGAAAACTCCTTCTGCGGAAACTCGATCTGCGGCCCCTCCCGCGCCTCCATCCTCACCGGCAAGCACAGCCACCTCAACGGCTACGTGGACAACGATTCCGGGCGCTTCGACGGCAGCCAGCAGACCTTTCCCAAGCTCCTCCAAAACGCCGGATACGAGACCGCCCTGATCGGGAAATGGCACCTCGTTTCCGACCCCACAGGCTTCGACCACTGGGAGATCCTCCCCGGACAGGGCAGCTATGTGAACCCTGATTTCATCCAGATGGACGGCTCCGTGAAACGCAGCGAGGGATACGTCACCGACATCGTGACCGACAAGACCATAGCCTGGCTCAAGAACCGCAAGGACAAGTCCAAGCCCTTCGTCCTGATGAGCCAGCAGAAGGCGCCGCACCGCAGCTGGGTGCCCGCACCGCGCCATTACACGCTCTTCGACGACATCGAGATGCCCGAGCCGGAAACCCTCTTCGACGACCATTCCGGCCGCATCGATGCGGTGAAAAACCAGCAGATGACCATCGCCAACCATTTCTTCTGGGGCTGGGACATGTTTCTCCATGGCGAACCCACCGACAAACGCTTCATGGGCGGCCTCGCAAACCAGGAATACGCCCGCATGACAGCCGCGCAGAAAGCCGGATTCGACGCCGCCTACGGCCCGGAGAACGATAAGCTCCTCGCCGCCCTGCCGACCATGACCGACGAGGAACTCACCCGCTGGAAATACCAGCGCTACATCAAGAACTACCTCCGCACCATCCGCGCCGTGGACGAGAACATCGGCCGCACCCTCGAATACCTGGAGGAATCCGGCCTCGCGGAAAACACCGTCGTCATCTACTCCTCCGACCAGGGTTTCTACCTCGGTGAGCACGGCTGGTACGACAAGCGCTGGATGTTCGAGGAATCCTTCAAGATGCCCTTCCTAATCCGCTGGCCCGGCGTCGCCAAGGCCGGGGTGAGGCCGGAGGCGATGATCCAGAACATCGACTACGCCCCCACCTTCCTCGAAATGGCCGGCGCGCCAATCCCGCCCGACATGCAGGGCAAAAGCATCGTCCCCATCCTCAAGGGCGAAGGCAAAACCCCCGAAGGCTGGCGCGACGCCGTCTTCTACCAATACTCCGGCGAGAACACCCACGCCGTCGCCCGCCACGATGGCGTCCGCGACTCCCGCCACAAGCTCATGCACTTCCCCGACACCGACGAGTGGATGCTCTTCGACCTGGAGAAGGACCCGCAGGAAATGAAAAACGTCTTCGCCGACCCCGCCTACGCCGCCGTGGTCGCGAAAATGAAATCCCTCTACGCGGATCTCAAGGAACAATACGGAGCCAACGCCTCCACCTTCCCCATGCACCGCATGAAGGAAGACTGGTGGAAGGAGCGCTGGGCGGCGAAAAACAAGGAAGCCAACACCAGGGAAGCGAAGGCCGCGCAGGTCGTTTTCCTCGGCGACTCCATCACCCAGGCTTGGGAAGAGAAGGGCAAGGATGCCTGGGACAAACACTTCGCGCCAATGGGCGCGCTCAACTGGGGCTACTCCGGAGACCGCACCGAGCACCTCATCTGGCGCCTCCAGAACGGCAACATCCAGCGCATCAATCCCAAGGCCGCCGTCATCCTCATCGGCACCAACAACACCGGCCATGAGAAACGCCCCGCCTCCGAAACCGTCGGAGCCATGAAGTCCGTCCTCGACGATCTCGCATGGAAATGGCCCGAGACGAAAATCGTCCTCATGTCCGTCTTCCCACGCGGAGCCAGCAAGGAAGATCCGCTGCGCATCATCAACGACGAGATCAACGAACAGGTCAAAGCCCTCGCCGACGGCAAGCGCGTCCACCTGTTAGACATCAACGCAAAATACCTCGATACCGAGGGCAACCTCAGCAAAGACAAGTTCCCCGACCTCCTCCACCTAAACCCCGCCGCCTACGACACCTGGGCCGGGGCATTGGCACCGATGCTCAAGGAACTGGGGCTCTGAACGGGCAGGTGCGTCCCCGCCCGATCTGAAAAGGTGGGGATCCCAAGCCAGCTCGATTTCATCGCAGGTTTCACGGAAACACGATACGCCTGGCAAAATCCCGTTGCTTTCCATGAAGATCGGGCTTGGTCTTCCGCCGGGACGCGGGCATTTTCTCACTGCAAAGCATGGACCTGGATATGACAGCTTGCAGGCGGGTGATGGTGACCGGTGGCTGCGGCTTCATCGGCGGGCACTTGGTGCGGGCCTTGCTTGCCGCGGGGAATGAGGTCCTGAACGTGGACAAGCTCACATACGCGGCCGATGCCGGGCTCATCGACGAATTCGCGGGGACGGGGCGGCACCAATTCTTCAAGGCGGACATCGCGGATGCGGATGCGATGCGGATGGCGATGGCTGATTTCCGGCCGGAATGGGTTTTCCACACGGCGGCGGAGAGCCACGTGGACCGCTCGATCGAAGGGCCGCTGGAATTCCTGCGGACAAATCTGCTGGGGACGGGGGCTTTGCTGGAGGCGGCTCGGAGGCAGCGCGTGAAAAATTTCCGCTTCATCCATATCTCCACGGACGAGGTCTATGGCAGCCTCGGGGAGGATGGGGCTTTCGATGAGGAAAGCGGATACGGGCCGCGCTCGCCCTATTCGGCAAGCAAGGCGGGGGCGGACCACCTGGTCCGGGCATGGCACGAAACCTACGGGCTGCCGGTGATCGTGACGCATTGCGGAAACAACTACGGCAGCGGCCAGTTCCCGGAAAAGCTGATACCGCTGGCAATTTCACGGGGCCTGGCGGGCGAGGGAATCCCGGTCTATGGGAGCGGCCGGCAAGTGCGGGACTGGGTGCATGTGGAGGATCACGTCGCGGCGCTCATCGCGGTGGCGGAGCGTGGCAGCATCGGGGAAACCTACTGCATCGGCGCCCGGGACGAGTGGCGCAACATCGATCTCGTGCAGGCGATCTGCGGAGCCCTCGACGAGCTCCGGCCGGATGCTTTCCCCGCCGGGCACGCCTCGCTCATCCGCCATGTGGACGACAGGCCGGGGCATGATTTCCGCTATGCCGTGGATCCGGGGAAAATCATGCGGGAACTGGGCTGGGGAGCACGGAAAAAACTGTCCGCCTGCCTGCCGGGACTTGTCCGCGCGGCGGCCGGCCCCTGAAGTCAGCGGGCCCTGATGGCGGCGACCGCGCGCTCTGCAAGCACCCTGATTTCCGGATCGGGATCCGAGGAGAGCTTTTCCAGGCCGGGCAGCTCCGCATCGGTGCCGACCTTGCCCAGCAGCCTCACCGCGGAGCGGCGCAGCGGCGCATCCTTGGAGCCAAGCTGGGCCAGCAGGCCGGGGATGATGCGTGCGCCGAACCTTGCGTAGTAGGTCTCCCAGTTGCCGGGGCTTTGGATCCAGATCTGGTTGATCGGCGGGATGGCGTCGTCCGCCCCTCCCCTTGACACCAGATCCACGAGGCTTTCGGAAACAATGCCGCCTGCGGCAAGGGAGCTGCGCAGCACCCCGAGCCCGGCTTCCGCCGCCGGGCCGGGCTCTTCCTGCCATACGAGAAGGGCTTTTGCGAGCTGGTCGTGGAAGCTGACGCCGGGCTTGCCGAGCAGATCGGTGAGTGAGCGGCTGATGTCCTTGCGGTAGATCGTCGGCTCCGCATCGGCAAGGCGCTCGACGGCGGCCTGGACGCGGTCGAGGTCGATGTTGCGCAGCTCGTATTGGTTGAGCTCGTAGAAGGCGGGATCCTTTTTGTCGTTGAGCTTCTCGGCGGAGCCGGCGGCGAAGTGCGAGTTGTCCACGCGAACCACGATCACGGCGATCTCCGGGAAAGTGCCCTCCACGGAACCGAGGCGGCCTGCGATCTCAGCCACCTTGGTGATGTCCATGGCCACATCGCTGAGGACCATGAGGTAGTTCCCGTCATCGCGCGGATAGGGATGGGAGGAAAGCGATGCCTCGGTTTCCCGTATGAGGAAATCCCTGGCTATGAACTTGTTCCTCGGCGTGAGGCCGGTGAGGAAGATCCCGAAGGCCTCTTTCCCGTCCGTGGCCTTGCGCATCCTTTCCTGCTCCGCCTCCAGGGGTTTCGTCCCATAGCGCTCACGCATTGCGAGGAGCGGATCCTCATCCTCCTCCTCGGTGCCGAACAACACATCCACATCGGCCGGCCTGAACTCGACGATGTTGTTCTGTGCGAGCGGCTGCCCCTTGAAGAAAAAAGGCAGGCAGACAACACCGGAGCCGAGCAGGACCCCGAAGGCGAAGGCCTTCACCCGCGCCTTGGGGTTTGCGTAAATGAGAAGGACGATGCCAAGCAGGGATGTGAAGCAGGCCACGATGAGCTTGTTTTCCAGCGGCATGACACTGAAAGCGCCCCCGGGATTCACCGCGAAGATGAGCATCAGCGCGATGATGGCCATCAGGGCGACCCCGAAGATGCCCGCGATGATGCGCTGCGGGGAGGCCGGCTCAAGCCGCTCCGGGGAGCTGAACTCCGCGTATCGCATCGTCGCCAAGCCCTCCGGTGCCGCTGCGGACAGCGGAACCCGCTGGAAATGGTTCAGATCCGTCCCGCTGCGCTCCCCGGGGTAGAATTTCTTCGAGCGCAGCACAACATCGTCATTGATGCGGAAACGGGTCTCGCAACCCCCGCACTCGACCATGCGATCCATCAGGTCGGCACCCACGAAAAAGCGCTGCCTGCAATTCGGGCAGCGTATCGTCAGGTTCTCACTGGTGTTTTTCGTGTCGGCCATGTGCCGCGGTAACTTGCCCGAGAGATCTTCCGAATGCAACCACACTTGCGAACGGGTTTTTACTTCGGATAAATTAATGATTGATGTTTCTTTGAAATCAAGCTAAGCCGACATCAATCAACTGAATTGCCATGGATACCTTATCGCTTGCACCCCTGCCATCCGAAACCACCGAGCAAAGCCGCAGCCTCCGGCGCAGTCGCGTAGAGGGCTTCATCGATGAGAATGTGGTTTCCCGGGTCATTGAGAGGGGAGCCTACGACAGGCATCCCGTGCAGCCCGAGGGGATGGCGCTTTCCTCCAGCGAGGACGACTACGCAGGCTGGGCGCTGCCGGTCACATCCCCTTTCCGGGAAATGACGGAGAGTCCATCCACCTCCCCGGCCGTGGTTCGCCTGCCCGGCATGCCGCGCCTCCGGAAAGACGCGGAGCCGGGGGTCGGCGCACCGTATGAGGGCGGGCACCGCTGGTGGCTCTTCGGCATGTCCGGGGCGCTGGCCTGCGGCATCATGGCACTTACATTCCTTGGCATCGCGCAGAGCAAAGGCAGGCCCGGCACGACCGGCATGAACTCCGCCCCGGCCTCCCCGACGAGCCGGGCTGTGGTTCCGGTTACAGCCATCGAGGGGCCGGTCATCTCCCCGGCGCTCACCACCATCCTGCCTGCGGACCGCTGAAGCCCGCCGGCCCGCCGCGAGCTGCCCCATGTGACAATTTTCGCTCGTCACCCCGCACCCGGCCATCCGAGACTGGCGCAGTGATCCACCCCACCGCCATCATTTCGCCGAAAGCCGAGCTCGGCAGGAACGTCCGTGTCGGCCCCTATTGCGTGATCGGCGCGAACGTCACCCTCGGCGATGACTGCGTGCTCCATTCGCACGTTGTGATCGAGGGCACATCCACCTTCGGGAAAGGCAACGAGTTCTTCCCTTTCGCCGTCGTCGGTGGGAAAACCCAGGATCTCAAATACATCGGCGAGCCCACCGCCCTGGAGGTAGGCGACCGGAACACCTTCCGCGAGAACTGCACGATCCACCGCGGCACCCACGCGGAGCTGCCCACCCGCATCGGCTCGGACAATCTCTTCCTCTGCTACTCCCACGTCGCCCACGACTGCCAGCTGGGCGACCACATCATCCTCTCCAACAACGGCAGCCTCGCCGGCCACGTCACCGTGGAGGATCATGCCATCGTCTCCGGCCTCGCCGCCGTCCACCAGTTCTGCCGCATCGGGAAACATTCCATCATCGGCGGACTCTCGAAGGTGGTGCAGGACATCCCGCCCTTCATGATCGTCGATGGCAACCCCGCCTCCACCCGCGGCCTCAACCTCATCGGCCTCCAGCGCCGCGGCTTCACCGAGGCCGACATCCGCGACCTGAAATCCGCCTACAAGCGCCTGTTCCTCAAAAAGGACATCAGCCTAGCCAACGGCGTCAGCTCCCTGAAAGCCACCGCCGCCGCTTCCAACCCCCACGTCGAGCACCTCATCCATTTCGTGGAGGAAACCCAGCGCGGGGTGACGCGGTGAGAGGGAAATGGGCCGATCGGAGATTCGGGTTGAGCCCGTCCGCCTGATCCCACATGCCATCAATCGCCGTAGTAAAACTCTGGGGATTTCGCAGTGTGTGCGCGAAAGGACCTGCCGTCCCACGCAAGATCCATGAGCCGCACCCCGTCTCCGCCACATGCTTCCGTCCCGTCGGGCTTTTTCCAAACCTTGTATGGCCCGGCCTGAAGAACAAGCGAACGCCTGCTGTGCCTGAAAAGCCAAAGGATATCGACACCCTCAGGTAGCGTTTCCTTCGTGACGTCCACCCATTTCCCGTCGCGATGGGCGTAAAAATAGGTTTGTCCCGGACGTGGCGGCATCGTGTCCGCCTGCGGCTTCGGCATGTGGCAGAAAACGATGTCTCCACCGCCCTTGATTGGAAAAACCTTCATGTAGAGCATGGAAGAGGCGAGGAACGGCGTCTCTCCATCGGAATAGAACCACAGGAAGCCGTTCTTGACGTCGAGGCGCGGGTTCGGTGGCCCGTCGGATCGGAGGTGAGACAGGAATATGGCACGCTGCGGGAACGGGATGTCAGCGACCGCTTCGGGGGGAAGTTCCATGACCGCACGTTCCAATACGCTGCTGCCGCCGGCATCCGCTTCCGATGCGCCTTGTGTGGGAGATCGGTTGGATGCGCAAGAGGACAGCATGAGGCACGTCACGAGAATCCGGATGGGAGAAAGGCGCATGATCGGTGGGCAACCCAATGCATTCATCATACAGGCCACGGATAGGAAGCATAAAAAAATCGCCGCCGCCTTGCGTAGGCATGCGTTCCCATTTATCAGGCTTGCAGCCGGTTTGGAAAAAAGCATGAAGATTTTCCCTCTCCTCATCCTGCTTCCATTCCTCCCGCTCTTGGTGCAGTGCGGGGATAAGGCCAAAAGCCAGAAGAAGGAGGAGGCACCCAAGCCCATGGAAACCGAACTCGCGGAGAAAAAACTGGAATCCGGCTCGCCCGTCTTCATCCGCGCCTTCAAGGAGGAGCGGGAGCTGGAGCTTTTCATCGAGGACAAGGCAACCGGGAAATTCGTGCTGTTCCGCACCTATCCCATCGCCGCCGCCAGCGGCACCCTCGGCCCCAAGCTCGCCGAGGGCGACCGCCAGGTGCCGGAGGGCTTCTATTTCTCCGGCGCGAAGGACATGAACCCTAACAGCTCCTTCCACCTCTCCTTCAATGTGAATTACCCCAACGCCTACGACCGCGCCCACGGCCGCACCGGCTCCTTCATCATGATCCATGGCAGCAAGGTCTCCATCGGCTGCCTCGCCATGACCGATGAGAAGATCGAGGAGATCTACGCTCTCTGCCAGGCGGCCCTCGACGCCGGGCAGCCCTTCTTCCGCATCCACATTTTCCCCTTCCGCATGACGGAGGAGCGCATGGCGCAAGCAGCCGGCAGCCCCCACCTCCCCTTCTGGAAAAACCTAAAAACCGGCTACGACCTCTTCGAGGAAACCCGCATCCCCCCAGAGGTAAGCGTCAACGACAAAACTTACATTTTCGAGCAGCCCGAGTCTTCCACTGATCACTGATCACTCGGCACTTTTCACTTCTTCCACCACCGCAATCACAGACCCAAACTGATTGCTCCCCTTGCCAAGATTTTCCCCAAACCTCATCTGGCTGATATCCCCATCCAGGAACAGCGCGTCCTTGCAGCCGAGGCTCAGGAACAGATCCGCGAAGCCATAAAGGTTCGGCCATTTCTCGCCCTTGGAATCCGAGATCGCGAACACCACCGTCCCATCTTCCGCAACTCCCACCCCGTTGCGCAGCAGCCGTGAGTCCGATCCCTTGTTGAAGGCCGGATGCACCTTCCCATTTTCCGAAAGCAAGGGCCCGGACTGCACCGCGTAGGAAACCTTCTCCCCCTGTGGCGGATATTTCGAGGTCTCCAAGACCCGCGCACCTTTTCCGGAGATCAGGAAAATCCCGTTCGGCTTCATGAAAAAATTCCCCGCGCCGTCCCTCGGATTCAGCGGGCGCAGCGGCTTCCCATCCTGCACCATCAGCCCGCTGGGGATGCGGCCCGGCTCGAAGATCCCGCCGTTCATCAGCATCAGCGGCTTCTCGCCCTTCCCCTCCAAATAGGCCTTCGCCGTCGGCAGATCGCCAAGTTGTTTCCCGGCGTCATCCTTCCAGAGCACCCGCACCTTCCCCGGCTCCGCCCTCCAGATGAAATACCGCACGCCATCGCGCATCACAGTCTCAGGTGCCGCGAAAAGCGCCGATATGAGGGCAAGCCAAACAAGCAACGGGCGTATCATCCGCAAGTCCTAGCGGAAACACCAATCCCCGTAAAGATCGGGCCTGCGGCTCAAAGAAATGCCTACCAGTCCGGGGGCTTTTCCCATAGTCAGTGTAGGTGCTCCCGGAAACAAACCCGCTCATCGCCGCCGCCACCGCACCCTTCGCAGACAACGCGGAGCAGCGCATGGCCGTAACCGGGATGCTCCGCGAAACAGCGGACCCGGCGCATCCGGACGCAGCGGCTGCCATCGTGCGCTGGGAGGAAATGGATGCCAGGAAGCACCCCGGCGCATGGAAGGTCATTCTATACGCACTCGCTGCAATTTCCCTGGCCGCCTTAGTCATTACCGGCATTTCTGCTTTCAAGACCATGAGGATGGTGAGGGCGCTCACCAGCTTCGCCCCCATCGGGGAGGGCATAAGTCCGGAGGGGCTCTCGGCTTCCGGAAAACTGCTTCTGGGAGACCCTTCGAAACCCCGCATCACCCAAAAGGAAGCGCTGCACAACAGCGATCCGGAACGTCCCGATTTCTATGCGGAATACGCGGATGCCTACTTCGAGTTTCATGACGCCTTCCCTGCGCACCATCTGCAAACGGTGGCACGAATCGACCCGGAAAATGCCTTTTTCCCCTACATCATGGCTGGGCGCCAGGGAGGGGATTCCATTGAAAAAGTCAAATCCCCGCCCTCGGGGCCTAGCCCGCCTCCACGCATGAGGGACGGGGTGCGGCTGAGGCCCATCCCCAAGGAGACGGTATGGAAAATCACCGATGAGGCGGAATTTGCGGAAGCGATGGAATGGATCGCCAAGGCCTCCGCCCTGCCCCGTTTCGATTCATACGAAACCGCGCTGGCGGAGAAAAGGGTGGGGCTCTTCGATCAGGAAACTTTTGTGGGACGCATGCAGGCCCTCACCTATTCCGCCAGCCAGACCAGCCAGGTGATCTCGCTCATGAAAGCGGCGAATTTGCTGCAGGCCAGCGCCTACCTTCACTCGGTGGATGGCGATGCCGAAGCGTTCCGCCGCGACCACGAGATGGCCGAGGCTTTGCTCGCGCATCTGGGCAAAAGCCCCCCGGGCACTCTCGTCGGAGAGTTGGTTTTCAATGCGATCGCCATCGCCACCACACAATCGCTCTACCACGGAGCCGTCCGACTTGGCATTTCAGACCTGGAGGAAAGCCTCGGGAAAAGGAAAGCCGCATTCCAGGAATACAGCGACCTCAAGGAGATCCGGCGCAACGACGCAACGACTCTGCTCATCGAAGCGGAAGGCTCCATGATGCACAGGCTGTCCTTGCCGCTGATAGGCCGACAGGTGGCGAATCCCCCCGTTCTCACTTCCAATGATTTGGCTCCAAGCCGCCTTGCGGAGCACGATTTCGCATCGGCGCTGGGCGTCTCAGCGCTCGCGGCCTCCGCGTTGGTATGCGGGCTTTGCGTGTTCCTCTTCCAATACCGCGCTCCGCGTGCAATCAGGGTTTTGTCCGACCGCTTCACCCAGCTCCTCAATGGCTGCGACTGGATCTGGATATTCGGGATCGGCGTTGTCCTGCCTTTCATGGTGACCTTTGCCATCAGCCTGCTCACGCCGCTGGGTGGCAGGGGCATGGGGCTCAGCCGGATGGGATTCCAGTTTCCCGCCATCCATTATACGATCCTGCTCCTGCTCATCCTGGGCGTAACCCCCATCCTGGTTCGCTGGCGGCTCGGGAAACGGAGCGGCGCATTCGGGATGGATTTCAGGATTGGAAAACCGGCATTCGTTTTCCCTGTCATGGGCATCGTGCTGGCACTAGCGGCCTATCCGTTGCTCGCCGGGAACATCCACAAAGGCCGCAACACCCTGATTCTGTTAGGTGCCCCGCTCCTGCTTTGGCAGCTTTCCATCGTCGTCACCGCCCTTCGCGCACTCTTCGGAAAGCAGGCCTCGCGCCTGCGCCGGGCGATCGTCGCACGCGTCATGCAGCCCGCATTCGCCCTTGCCCTGATCATCCCGGCGGTTGCGCTGCCGCTTTTCCTGGCATCCGCCGAAAAGCGCTTCACAGAGGATGACCTGACGAGGGTGGCCGCGCGCGGATTCAGCAGCTACGAGGCCGAGATCGCGAATCTGAAGCGCCAGGAGGTCAACACGATCCTCGGGATCGAAAACTGACGCCGCAAATGGTCCCGGGTGGAATCGAACCACCACCTACGGCTTCGGAGGCCATCGTCCTATCCATTGGACCACGGGACCTTGTGCTCGGCGTGAGGGGGGAGTGTGTAGGGTAGCGCACGGGCTTTGGCAAGGATAACCCCGCTGCCACGCAATCCCCCATGAAATCGCTTTTGAACCGGAAGACCCTTGCAAAAACGCAGGCATCCCGGAGAAAATCATCCATGAAACTCCCGCTACGGATATTTTCCGACCTGCACCTCGGGCACCGCGCATCGCGAATCGGCGATGTCGAGTCCCTCCGCCCGCTGTTCCGCGGCGCGGGCACGGTGCTTTTCAACGGCGACACCTGGGAAGAGCTTTCCCCCCAATGGCGCGAACATTCCGGACAGTTGCTCGCCCGGCTCCGGCTCATCCTGGCCGAAGAAGCTTGCGACGCCGTCTTCCTCCCGGGAAACCACGATCCCGGTTGGGACGGGGTCGGCTTCATGGAGCTCGCCGGCGGGAGAATCATCATCACCCATGGCGATGCCTTGCTCCGCGACGGAGCGCCATGGAAACGCGAGATGCTCGCCGGTCGCTCCGTGGTGGATGCGCTCTGGGCAAGCCATCCCGCCGCCGCCACCGATCCCGCCGCCCGCCACGAGCTTGCCCGGGCGATCTCCAAAAGCCTGCCCAATCTTTCCCACCCCCAGGGACGCAGCCTGTTCGCCCGCGCTCTCGATGCCGCATTCCCGCCGCAGCGCGCGATCGCGATGCTACACGCTTGGATCACCCAGGGAAAACTCGGCGCGCTTTTCTGCGAGCGCTATTTCCCCGCCGCGGAGATGCTCGTCGTCGGCCATTTCCACTGCCGCGGGATCCGGCAATCGCGGGGCCGGACTGTGATCAACACCGGCTCCTTCGTTGTCCCAGGCCCCGCCGGATGGGTGGAGTGGGATGGGATAAAAATATGTTCCGGACGCATCCGGGAACGCGGCGTGCAGGGAACCCTTATGGAACCTGCCGAATTCCGCCGAAAATTTATTTAGGAAACATGAAATTTAAGACTTGCAAAATTTAAACCGGGGCATTTACTCAACCTTTAAAATTTTGGGTCGCTTTTGTCGCGGGCGGGTGCTATACTCACCCCGCTATGGCAACAACCACAAAAAGAACCCGGTTCTCCCGGAGGCTTCCAGACCACGTGACCGATGAACTCTGCAACGTCCTTTCCGAAAAGAAAGTGTTCGGATTCAATGACCTATTCGAAAGGGTTTTCGAAAACCTGAAGCAGCGCAACGCAGTGAGCGGCGGGGAGGAAATGCTCCGCCTCCGTTCCTACGAGAAACTGCAGAACCTGGTCAACAGGGGTCTCGTCGAGAAGCTCGGCAAGGAATACAAGGGCACCGCCCGGGTTCATGAAGCGTCCAGCGCATACGCCGCGGCCCAGGAGGCCGATGCGGAGGCCTGAACGCCCCAATGACATTTCCTGACAAACCCGCGCCATTCGCATGGCGCGGGTTTTTTTCTGTCCAAGCCGCAGCCGAGCCCCTACGAAAGCTGGCGCAGCCACCACCGTTCCCCAGCCATGCCAGAAAACTACCTCCCCGTGCTCCTGCAGGTGCTCATCGCCCTCGGCTTCGCGGTCACCACCCTAGCCCTCAGCGTCGTCTTCGGCCGCTCCGCGCGCCGCAACGCCACCAAGGACACCGCCTACGAGTGCGGCATGATCCCCATCGGCGAGGGCGCACCCCGCTTCTCCGTCAAGTTCTACCTCGTGGCCATGCTCTTCGTCATCTTCGACATCGAGGTGGTCTTCATGTATCCCTGGGCCGTGCAGTTCCGCGACCTTTCCGCGCATCACGGTGCCACCGCACTCACCAGCATGGCGGGCTTCGCAGGCATCCTCGCCATCGCCTACGTCTATGCCCTCAAAAAGGGCGCGCTCAACTGGAAGAGCTGACCCCGGACCCCCCTTCGGAAACATGATCCACCACGTCATCTACCTCCAGCTCAACGATCCCTCGGACCACGGGGCGCTGGAGCAAATGGTTAGGGCGGCGCGAACATGGTTGCTGAAAATCCCGGAGGTGCTATCCGTGAAGTCCGGCCGCAACCTCGATCCCGAGTCCCAGTGGCAGTTTTTCTACTCCTACGAGGTGGAGTCCATGGAAAAGCTCGGCCTGGTGAGGGAGGATGCATTCCACCTGAAGTTCATCCAGCAGTTCATCAAGCCGCACACCAACAACCAGTTCGGGTTGGTCTTCGAGCTCGATCCGTCCCGCGACCTGAAATATTCGTAGCGCCTGATCTGCCGGAAATTGGTACGATCCGCGCTTGAAATGCATCCCGGTTGCGAACAGGTTGCGCTGCCGGCCAACCCCGGCATCTCAGAGAAATGGTCTCCCCGCTCCAGTTACCAGACGACGCACCCTTCACACCCGAGCAAAGGCAATGGCTCGGCTCATACATCGCCCAGCTGCTTGCGCAGGCTTCCGGCGCTCCGCAACCCCCCGGCCCGGCCGTGCCGGTCACGGTGCTTTTCGGCTCCCAGACGGGCACTGCGGAAGGGTTGGCCAAGAAACTCGTCAAGACCCTGAAAAAAGGCAATTTCGAGCCGAACATCCAGGACATGGCCGCCTACGACAGGGACAACCTGGCCAAGGAGAAAAACCTCCTCGTAATCACCTCAACGTACGGAGACGGGGAGCCACCGGACTCCGCCCTCGGGTTCCACACATGGCTTATGAGCGAAGCTGCGCCGAGCCTCGCTGGCGTCAATTTCTCCGTGCTCTCCCTGGGCGACAGCTCCTATCCGGATTTCTGCCAGTGCGGGATCGAGTTCGACACCCGCCTGGAGGCTCTCGGCGCAAACCGCATCCTCGCCCGCGTCGATGTCGATGTCGATCCGGACGAGCCATACGCGGTCTGGTCCAAGGCTGTCATCGCCATCCTCGCACCCGATGCCGTTGCCGTTGCATCCAACGGTGTGGCCGCCGACGAGACCGAGGAGGGCGGCTATTCCAAGAAAAAACCTTTCCCTTCCCCCGTCCTGAAAAATTACAACCTCAACCGCCCGGGTGCGAAGCAGACGAACCATGTCGAGCTTTCCCTCGAGGGCTCCGGCCTCGGCTATGAGGTGGGTGATGCCCTAGGCGTTTTCCCGGAAAACCCGGAGAGCGTGGTCGATGAAATCATTGCGGCACTCCCGTTCCGCGCCGGCGACGTGCCAACCTCCACCGGCGAGGAAGTCCCTCTCCGCGAGGCGCTCATCCGCCACTACGACATCGGCAACATCAACAAGTCCCTGATCGGCAAATGGCAAAAACGTAGCGGCTCGCCCTTCCTGCGTGCCCTTGTCGAGGCGGACGACAAGGCGGCCTACGAAAGTTTCTGCTGGGGCCGGGATCTCATCGACCTCGTCATCGACCACCCGGCGGATTTCACAGACGGCGAGGATTTCGTCTCCGTCCTGAAAAAGCTCCAGCCGCGGCTTTATTCGATCGCCTCCAGCCCGAAGGCGCATCCGGGCGAGGTGCATCTCTGCGTCGGCATCGTCCGCTACAACAGCCATGGGCGGCAGCGCGGCGGGATCTGCTCCACCTATCTCTCGGACCGGCCTCAGGACAGTTCCAAGCCCGGGGTTTTCGTGCACCGCAACAATGCCTTCCGCCTCCCTGCCGATGGCGCTGTGCCCGTCATCATGGTCGGACCGGGGACCGGCATCGCACCCTTCCGGGCCTTCCTGGAGGAGCGCAAGGCCATCGGTGCGAAGGGCAGGAACTGGCTGTTTTTCGGAAACCCCCACAAGAGCAGCGATTTCCTCTACGAGGACGAGATGGAGGCCTACGCGAAGGACGGCACGCTCAGCCGCATGGACCTTGCATGGTCTCGCGACCAGGATACCAAGGTCTACGTCCAGGATCTCATGCTCAAGGAAGGTGCGGAGATCTGGAAATGGTTCCAGGAGGGCGCGGCCTTCTATGTATGCGGGGATGCCTCGCGCATGGCCAAGGATGTCGATGCGGCGCTGCTCACCATCGCAAGGGAACACGGGGAGCTCTCCGATGAGGATGCCGCCGCCTTCATCGCGCAGCTCAAGAAGGACAAGCGCTACCTCAGGGACGTGTACTAAGGGGCGGCGTGCGAGCCGGGTGTTCGGCGTGGCAGCGGGTTCCCGGGTGCCTTGGATCACGGCACAGTCACATCCACGTGGCAGGGATAGGCGAATTCCGGATCGCCGAACTGCATGATGCTCTCGCAAAGGATGGAAAGCTGGGGATTGGGGACGACGGAGCTGACCTCCTTGCCGTTGACGGTGATGCTGACGGGCTTGGAGAGATCGAGGAGGGATTCGTGGAGCCAGATGCGGAGCTTGAGGCCGCCGGCTGGGGCCGTCGGGCCGGAATCCTCAAGGGCTTTCTGCCAATCCGCGGACTGGACTTTCTCGTCTCCGACAGTCGCCCCGGCGGCGATCGCCACGCTGTTCTTGCCCTTGTCGATGATCCCATCCAGATGGATCACTTTCTTATCGAGGTCGCTGGTGGCCTGCAGCCAGTAGGCTCCCCTGTTCTTGACCCCATCGTGCTGGAAGAGCGTGTAGGTGACGCGGTCGGGATGGGGCTTGCGGGTGTGCCGGACCATCCACGCCGGGCCGGGAGCGTAGTCGATGCCGTGGCCACGGCCTTTGTGGACTTCGAGGTGATTCACGTAGCCGCCGGGATCCTTTTCACGCAGTTCCTCCAGGAGTTTGTGCTTGGCGATGGCGTTGGGGATGCGGCCGAACATCGTGTCGTTCTCGCCGGTGTCGGTGCGGAAGGGCAGGTTGCGGATGTTTTCCACATGGATGGATGTGCCGGAACCGCAGGCCATGCCATTGGCGGCGGCGAGATAGTCGGGATACCGGCAGGCGAGGGCCTCTGTGCCATAGCCGCCTTCGGAAATGCCGAGCATGTAAACGCGGTTCGGATCAACATCCCAGAAAAGGATGGCGTGGCGCACCATGGCGCTGAAGGCCTTGTGGTTGAATTCCTTCCACCAGCGGCCCTGGTTGTCGTTCACCATGCGGGGCACGAAGTAGGTGGCATCGGTGGGGTAGGTCTTGATCGCGAGGCCGATCTGGGCATTCCACTCCCGTGTGTTCACGGGCCAGGCGTGGGGGGTGGGTAATTTGTCCCCGGTGCTGCCGCCGCCGTGCATGGCGATGACCAGCGGCCAGCCCTTGGCTGGCTTTTCTCCTTTGCGGAGGACGACATAGGGCATGTCAAGACCCTCAGAGATGTGATATTTCCCGGGCTTCAGTTTGATCTCGCCGCCTTCCTTGGGGAGCTGGAATGGGGGGGTGAAATGATTTTCGAAACCCGCAGCGGTGGCCGCCGCCTTGTAGGCCGCGAAAGCCTCATCCCTGCGCTTTGCGATTTCCGCAACGGGGATCCCCGAATCCTCCAACGGCGCGTCGTCCCCCTTGATGGCGGCACCGAACCAGGATTCGAGCGGCATGGCCCCTTGTGCGGGGACACAAAGGCACAGCAAGAGCAGGGACTTCCTCAAGGATGGCGGATTCATGCTTTCAACATACCCGGCTCGGGACACGTTTCGTTCACGGCGCGTGCCCTCAAGGCACCGGCTCCTTCTCCGCCGGGTAATAGTCGGACCAAAGCGGCGCGAACGGGGTCTTGCTCTTGGGGAGGATCATGTCCTCCATGCTTTTCCCCTCCCAAACCTCCCACCACTTGGCTTCCTTCTCGGCTGTCGCCATGACGAGGCCAGCCGCGTGGCGGTCATCGGTCACGATGCCCGGCCCGGAAATGACCAGTGCGTATCCCTCGATGTCGCTTTCCTTCGGCTTGTCTTCGCCGGTCAGGCGCTCGAGCGTGTCCGGATCGATGTAGGCGCTGAGATGAACCTTATTGCCCTTGGTGCGGATGTTCCTGAACGTCGCCTTCCCCGTCAGTCGCACCGGCTTGCCGCTGTGCTTGTCCTTGATGACGGCGAACCACCTGGTCTCAAGCTCGGGGATGAAGCCCGAGGGATCCTTGGTCTCCACCTCGATCTCCGCCTCGATCTCGATCCAGTATCGACTGTCCTGATCCTTCGCGCGAGGCCCGCTTACCGAGAACCTTGGGGTCAGCTGGGTCTGCCCCTCAAGATCCAAGATCTTCGCCCGGTGGGCGTGTTCCTGGGCATGTGCCCCCGCAGCAATTGCCAGGGCGAGAAAAATCATGGCGGGAGTTTTCATGGTGTTTGGCTGTCTTGGGATTCGACGTATCCGGGGAAACGCCCATTCAAGTCACCTGACCTGATAGCACCATGACTTCGGGTAGGCAACGCCCGTTATGCATCCCATCGCCGGGCGACTTCCGGATAAGCCTACCATCGCCCTGCATCAGGGTTGGATGCCATTCCATGAACGGCGGCGACCGAAGATCGCCGCCACTCTCACTCCTGAGGCACGTGGGGCTCGAAGGTCATCGAGCGCTCATGCTCGCGGGCTTTGGCGGCGCGGCGGGATTGCTGGTAGAAGTGCTCCTGGGCGCGGAAAGGTTTTTCGCCTTTGGCGGGGGTGATTTTCTGGGAGCTGCCATCGGGGAGGATGCGGTATGCGTTCTGGTTGTCCTGGAAGTAGGTCTCGAGGATGCGGACCAGGCGGCGCTTGATGGTTTTCTCCTCGATCGGGATCATCAGCTCGACGCGCTTCTCGAGATTGCGCGTCATCCAGTCGGCGGAGGCGATGAAGACCTGGGGGTCGCCGCCCTGGTGGAAGTAGAAAAGGCGGGCGTGCTCAAGGAAACGATCGATGACGGAGACCACCTCTATGTTCTTGGAGAATGGTTTTCCGGGGACGAGGCAGCAGATCCCGCGGACGTTGAGCTGGATCTTCACGCCGGCCTTGGAGGCGGTGTAGAGGGCGGCGATGATGTCGGGATCCTGGAGAGAGTTTGTCTTCGCGATGATCCTGGCGGGAAGGCCCTGCTTGGCGCGCTCCGCCTCGCCGGCGATGAGGTCCAACAGGCGCGGCTTCATCGCGGAGGGCGCGGGGATGAGGCGCTGGAAGCGGAGGAGCTTTGAGCGGCCGGTGACGGCGTTGAACAGGAGCGATGCGTCGTTGCCGTACTCCGCCTTGCAGGTGAGGTAGGAGATGTCCGTGTAGAGGCGGGAGGTGGTCTCGTTGTAGTTCCCGGTGCCGAGGTGGACGTAGCGGCGGATATGGCCGGACTCGCGGCGCAGGACGAGGCAGATCTTCGCGTGGGTCTTGAGGTTTTTCACCCCGTAGACGATCTGGGCGCCGGCGCGCTGGAGCTCGTCGGCGCGGTTCAGGTTGCGCGCCTCGTCGAAGCGGGCCTTGAGCTCTACGAGGACGGTGACGTGCTTGCCGTTTTCCGCGGCCTTGATCAGGGCGTCGATGATGCGCGACTGGCGGGCGGTGCGGTAGAGGATCTGCTTGATGGCGATGACATCCGGATCGGCGGCGGCCTCTTCCAGCAAACGGATGACGGGATCGAAGGATTCGTAGGGATGGAAAAGCATCACGTCGCCGGCGGCGATGGTCTCGAACATGGAGGCACCCGGGGTGATGGACGGCGAGCTCTGCGCGGGCCAATCCTCGTCCCGGAGGTGGTCGTAATCCGGCAGGAAGGCCATTTCCATGAACGAGGCCAGCCCCAGCGGGCCGGCGTGGGCGAAGATTTCCTGGGTGCCGGAGGAGGTGACGGTGCGGATCATGCGCGAGAGGTCGCGGGGGGCGTCCGAGCGGATCTCAAGGCGGACCGTATCTGCGAAACGGCGGGAAATGAGGACATCCTCCATTTCATCGGCGAGGTCGGTGGCATCCTCTTCCTGGACGGCGATGTCGCCGTTGCGGGTGACGCGGAAGGCGGTGGTGGCGGTGATGTTCTCGCCTGGGAAAAGGCGGTCCGCGTGGGTCGCGACAAGATCCTCGATGAGGATGAAGGCGTTGGTTTCGTCATCGGTCTGGACGGCGATGCGGCGCGGCAGGTTTTCGTGGATGGGGATGAGGACGTGGCGGGTGGATTTGTCCGCAGGATCGACCAAGCGGCAGGCGAGCACGATATGCAGCGCCGGGACGGCGGGCGGGGTGCCGTTTTCATCCACGGCCAGCGGCGTGAGCAGCGGGGAGATGTTGTCCTCGAAGGCGATGGCCGTCTGGGCGCGCTGGGAATCGGTGAGCTGCGAGGGCGAGAGGAGCACGATGCCCTTCGCGGCGAGGGCGGGGATGAGCGTGTGGTTGAGAAGGTCGTATTGGTCCGCGTTCATTTTCAGCACGCGCTCGCGGATCGCGGCGAGGTTGCGCGTCGGGGTGTGGCCGGAGTTGTCCCGGGTTTTCCGGCCGCTGCGCCGCATCAGCATCAGCGATCCGACGCGGACCTGGAAAAACTCGTCGAGGTTCGATGCGGAGATGGCGAGGAACTTGAGGCGCTCTAACAGGGGCAGGCTTTCGCGCTGCGCCTGTTCGAGGACGCGCTGGTTGAATTCGAGCCAGGAGAGTTCGCGGTTGTTGTATTCGGGCATGGGGAAATCGGGTTTCTAGATGTCTTCCTCGATGACCACGGCGAGGCCGAAGACCTGCTCGAAGAGATCGGCCTTGGAGTCCATGGCGAGGCGCTCGATGGCGGCGTCCTCCAGGCCGGGGAGACGGATGCGGAGCTTGTCGGCGGTGCGGGAGATCTCGATCTTGGAAATGCGCTGGGCGTGGGTGCGCTCCAGGGCATCGGCAACGCGGAGGATGGCCGCGAGCTTGCAGACGCGGATGCGGTCATCGACGGAGAGCGCGGCGTAGGAAGGGTGGTCGAGCCTGGGGCCGGAGTGGCGGTGGTAGCGGGAGACGAGCGCGACGATGGTGACATCGAGCCGGTCGAGACCGAAGATCTCCGAGTTCAGGATGATGTATTCCGAGTGCTTGTGGTGGGCGCGGGGGCTGACGTAGGTGCCGACCTCGTGGAGGATGGCCGAGACCTGCAGGAGCAGGGCATCGTGGGCGGTGAGCTTGTGGAGATCCTGGAGGTTCTTGAGGAAATGCTCGCAGAGTTTCCCGACGTGTTCGCCGTGGCCGGGATCCGATTGGTAGCGCTCGGCGAGGATGCGGGCGGAGCGCAGCACTTCCGCTGCGAACGAGCCGCTCAATTCCCGGGAGGCGAGGAGATCGTGGAGCAGGCCTTGCTCGTATTCCGAGGTGGGGATGTGGACTTCCTTCAGGTTCAGTGTTTCCGCGATGGCGAGGTTGATCTCAAGTGCGGGGACAAGCGCCTCGGCCGTCTGGTAGTCGAGCTGGAAGCGCTTCACCGCCTCAAGGTCGCTTAGGATCGCCGTTTCCGAGGTGAATTTCCTGAGTTGTTTCAACGAGCAGGCCTCGTTGTTTTTCGTGAGCGACGAGGCAACGGATTGGATCTCATAGCCGATGAGGATCATGCCGTCGATGGTGACATCGGAGAAATCGAAACGCAACTGGCCGAGGTTGCCGGACGCGTGTTCGCGGATGACGCGCAGCAACGAGGGACCCTCCGCGTGGGAGGCCTCGACGGCCTCGCGGGTGCGGTGGGTGCCCATGCGGTAGCTGGTGTAGCGGGTGATGAGCCCTTCCTGGAAAAGCAGCGCGCGGGTGTTGCCGGGGCCGACGTGGACCACGAGCGCGGTGCGTTGGCTCATGGCCGGGAGGTGCTGGATGCGGCGGCGGGTCTTGAGGTAGATCAGGCGGGTCATCTCGCCGTCGTCGATCATGGAGACCGGCAGGCCGCAGGCGATGCGGATGCGGTTGAGGACGGCCTCATGGTTGGCCGCCTCGTGGAGGACGTTGGTGGCGACGGCGCGGGTGAGGTTGTGGGGGTCGAGGCCGAGCTCGGAAAGCGTTTGCTGGTAGCCGCGGATGATGGAGACGATGCGCTCGGTGGTGGCGTTCGAGACCACGGTCCCGCCGAATACGTCCTGTGCGAGAGGCGCCGGTTGCTCCAGGAAATCGATGGGTGAGAGGTTCCCCTTTTCGTCTCGCTCGGCGATGATGATGGACACCGAACTCGCGCCGATGTGGAGGGCGGTGAGGATGGTGGCCGGATCTGCGGGGATGATGTTCCTTTTCTTCCGTGCGGCAACCATGGCGCTATCTCAGGTGCAATGGTCTCTTTTTACAATGCGGAAAACGAGTGGCATGAGTCCGGGCTTGTCAGGGCCAGTTGTGGAAGCGATAAGGGGCGATGCCAGTCAGAGGAGCCTTGGAAAAATATTTGGTCGAGCCCGGAAGCAAGGTCGATCTGGGCAAGATCGACTCGGACGAGCGGGAGCTGTTCGGGAAAGGCGGCAAGGAGGAGAGCTACGCAGCCTTCGACAAGCTGCAGGATGAGCTGCAGCTGCTCCAGAAAATGCTCTATGCGCAGAACAAGCACCGCATCCTGGTGGTCATGCAGGCGATGGACACCGGCGGCAAGGACGGCTGCATCAAGCACGTTTTCTCCCGCATCGATCCGCAGGGCATCCACGTGCGGTCTTTCAAGAAGCCGTCCGAGGAGGAGCTGGCGCACGATTTCCTGTGGCGTGTCCACGACAAGGTGCCGCGCAACGGGCAGCTGGTGATTTTCAACCGCAGCCACTACGAGGACATCATCGCGGTGAAGGTGAAGAAGCTTTTCCCGGAAAAGGTTTGGAAGCAGCGCTTCCGCCACGTCGTGGAATTCGAGCGGATGCTGGCCGAGGAGGGCACGACGATCGTGAAGATCTATCTCCACATCTCCAAGGACGAGCAGAAGGCCCGTCTCGAATCGCGCCTGGAGAACCCGGACAAGCACTGGAAATTCAACCCCGACGACCTCAAGGACCGCGCACTATGGTGCGAGTTCATGGAGACCTACGAGGAGATCATAGGCAAAACCTCCACGCAACATGCGCCTTGGTATGTCGTCCCGGCGAACCGGAAATGGTACCGGAACCTAGTCGTCGCAAGGATCATGGTCGACACGCTAAAGAAGCTGAAAATGGATTTCCCCCCGATAAGCTGGGATCCCTCAAGCATGGTCGTGGAGGACTGAAAGCCCTATGAAAACGTGGATCGTCACCCTGGCGCTGCTATCCCACGCCCAAGCTCAGGTGATCCTTTTGCCGGAGGGAATCAGGGGGGACTACGCCGCCGTGGCCGAGGCAAACCCCTCGCTCAGTCTCGTCGGCTATTCCGACGGGAAGGATGCCTTGGGAAAAATCGCCGCAGCTGAGGGTTACATCGGCTCGCCCAACGAGGCGCTGATGAATGCCGGCGCGAAGCTCAGGTGGGTGCACATCTTTTCCGCAGGGATAGACAGATATGCCGATCTCCCGAAGCTCAGGGACGACTCGGTTGCCATCACCAGCCTCAAGATCGACCAGGGGCCGGAGATCGCGGACCATGCCTTCGCGCTGCTGCTGGGGCTGACGCGGAACATGGCCGCCTTCCAACGGGCGCAGGAATCAGGGGAGTGGAAACGGGGCGCGGGCGGGCTGCCCATGACCGAGCTGCGCGGCAAGAACATGCTCGTCATCGGATACGGTGGGATCGGCGTGCAGGTGGCGGAGCGCAGCCACGCCTTCGGCATGGACGTGTATGCGATCAACCCGGGCGACATCCCGCTGACCGGCACCCTCAGGGGCAGCGGCAAGCCGGACGAGCTCGATGAATTCCTCGCCGCGGCAGATGTGGTCGTGAGCTGCGTGCCGGAGACCCCTCAGACAATAGGCATGATCTCTGCGGCTCAATTCGCGAAGATGAAGCCCGGCGCGTATCTCATCAACGTCTCGCGCGGCAAGGTCGTGGACACCGCCGCGCTGGTCAAAGCGCTGGATGGCAAAAAAATCGCCGGAGCCGGGCTGGATGTTACCGATCCCGAGCCACTCCCCAAGGATCATCCGCTCTGGAAGATGAAGAACGTGATCATCACACCGCACGTCGCCGGAATCTCGGAGGCAAAGGCGGATCGGCAGAAAGCCTTGATTTCCAGCAATCTGGAGCGTTTCTCGAAAGGGCTTCCACTGAAGAACGCGGTCTCCGGGCGGAAGGGATATTGAGCGAGCCGCCCTGAATATCAGCAAAAATAGATTTTTAAAAAATCTTGTGGATACACGCGATCGCGTGTATCCGTGTGTGTCCCATGAACACTCACCCTGTCCCCGAGTTCCGGGCCGTGCCAAGCAAGCCGACTCTCCGGTTCCTCACCGGCCCTATCCGGCTGGTCACCGCCCGGTTCAACCGCCGCAACGCAGTCTGCCTCATCGCGCTGAGCGTTCCCGCCCTGCTGGTGACCGCACTGCTCACCCTACCGGCGTTCCTTTTCCCCTCGCCACGGCACAACGAATACTTCGAGTTCGCCCAACAGCTCGACCGGGGCGGCGAAAGCTGGCTGGCGGTCGGCCTATCCGCCTGCTGCTGTTTCGTCTGCTTTGCCGTTCCCTGCGACAGCTCGCGCGTGATCACCCGCAAGCGCAAGGATTGAGAATCCTTCGCGTTGCGCGTCAACCGCCCTTCGGGTGGGCGATGAAGGATTTGAAGGTCAGCTTCCTGAGCTTGGCCTCCATATTCTTTTGCATGGCCACGAGGGCGTCATGGAGCGGACAGGGATCGCCCGTTCCGCACCAGCCCGGGCCAAAGGGGCAACCGCTGGTGTCACGGTGGCCTTCGAAAACTTCCACGATCTGGTGGAGGGTGACTTTCCCCGGATCCATCGCGAGCCGGTAGCCGCCCCCGGGGCCGCGGGTGCCGACCACAAATCCCTTCTGGGAAAGCCGCGTGAGGATCTTGGCGACGAGGGCTTGGGAGAAATTGCGGCTGGCAGCGATCTCGGCGGAGCTCAGGGTGAGCCCCTGCCCGTGGACTTCCGCAAGTGCGCTTACCGCTGCGACGGCGCAACCGCTCATTTTTCCGTATCCGAACATGGTGGGTTGCGGCTCAACATGGCTGCGGTGGGACTGGGCACAATCAAGAAATCTCGTTCTTGATCTCGGCCCTGCGCCGGTTTCATCCGGGGGAGTTGAGTTCGCGGCGGATTTTCCAGGCCCAGAAAGCGAGGGCAGCGATCCACATCAGCGCGGCGTGGATGAGGTGTGAGACGCGCACAGCCGGGATGAACTCCGCGCTGAGGCGGGTGGCGGCGGTGAAAACAACGAGAAACCATAGGGCATGACACCAGCGCAGCGGCGAGGCGAGGCGGTCATGGCGTCCGTTGTGGCCGAGGATGACGCGGGTGGCTGCGGCCAGCATGAGCAGGCCGCAGCCACCGATGAACATGAGGTGCAACATGCCCGTGCGCTGCGGCAGGAACCATGCGGCAAGCAGCCATCCGGCGGCGGCGCACGGGACGAAACAACGTACGGCAAAGCCGAGGCCGTTCGATCTGCCGCATGCGAAGAGCCCGGGGACGGAGAGGGCGAGGTGGAGGGTGACGGTGGCGGCGCGGAGCATCATGCCGGCGGCGGGGATGCCCCATGCTTCGAGGGCGAAGCTGGCGATGAGCAGCAGGCCGGCGGCGAGGGATTCCAGAAAGGGGCGGTGCCAGCCGGCGGGGATCGTGAGGCTTTCCTCGAAGGAATGCAGGGAGCTTTTCCCGAAGAAGCGGGGCAGGAGATAGGGGGCGACCCCGAGTATGGGCAGCCAGAGAAAACCCTGGAAATGAAGCAGGCGCAGGAATTGGTTTACTGGAAATGTAGTAGTTATCCCGAGACCGGAAGCGAGCGCGGCGGTGGCGGCCCCGGCGAGACCCAGGATCGCGAGCGGGAGGCCGGGGGGAGGGACATCCCGGCGGGCTGTGAAAAACCGTCCGAGCAGGCTCGCGAGCAAGCCGATGAGCCAGGCGGAGGAGAGAATGTCTGCGGCAGGGATGCGGTCCAGGGAAAGCGCGGCCATCACCGATAGCGCGAGGGCGAGGTAGAGCAAAAGCTCGTCGCGGCGGAAAGGGCGGGTGCCGATCCATCGCGGGCCGGCTGTGCCGAGAAAGCCGGTGATGAAGCAGCCGCCAAGCCCGATGACCATCCATCGGCTGTGCGCCTCCAGCGGATAGTAGCCGATCCATCCCGCAAAAACGGCAGGCCAGAGCATCACGCCGATGGCGGAGGCGAGCAGCCCGAGCGGGAAAAAGATGCGGAAGGGTTCTGCGGCGGGGCGGCTGAACCACGCCGCTGCGGGATGCGTCACGGCGGGTCAGAAGTGGTAGTTGAGCTCGATGGAAAGGCGGGTGGTATCAAAGGGGGCGGGGTTGGCGGCAGTGCCCGCACCGGATGAATCGAACCAGGCGCATTTCACGATGGCGAGGAGGTTGTCGTTGAATTTCCTGGTGAGGGTGGTGTCGTATTCCCAGCCGAAATCGAAGTTCGAATCGTTGTCGCCGAAGAGGTGGAGGCTTTGTGAAAGCCCGATGCCAAGGATGGGCATCGGCACGGCGTGGGTGAGGTAGATGTCGTTGAGGCCGGGGTTGCGGACGAGGCCGATGCGGGGGTTGATGAAGGCGTCGGCATAGCCGTTGTAGGCGTGGACGGTGGCGAGCGGGGTGACGAAGTCCGCGCCGAGGCATTCCCAGCCGAGGGTGAAGGTGTTTTCCCCCGCTTTCATCGAAGCGTTCAAATGGGCGTAGTGCGTTCGGCCGGGCTTGGCTGCGGGCGAGCCGGAAACGTCCGTCTGGAGGGCGAGCTCGCCGTAGAGATTGAACGGTCCGGCGGGTGCGCTGGCGATGATGCCGTAGGTGTTGTTGCTGATGTAGTTCGCGTTGGCGGAGGTGCGGTTGAAATCCATCAGGTAGATATAGCCGGTGAGGGTGGCATCGCGGAAGCCGGTGTAGGCGGCGTGGAGGAGGTGGATGTCGCCCTCGAATGCTTTCAGGGCACCGGAGGCTTCTGAGCCGAAGATGCGGTTGGCGCGGTTGGCGCAGGCGTAGAACAGCGTGAGGTCTTCGATGGAAGTGTTGGTGATGCTGAGGGCATCGTAGGTCTGCTCGTTCTGGCGCCAGACGACGTTCCCTACAAACGCGGCGTTGTCCAGGATGATGCGCTGGCGGCCGGCGATGAGTGTGGTTTCCTCATCGCGGTAGCGGAGAAATGCCTGGTTGAGTTCGTTGGTCCGCGGATCGGAAATTCCGGTGAGGGCGGGGTTGTCGGGGTGGGTGGAGGCTCCGGGCCCGGAATCGTAGTTATTGCATGCGGCCTGCAGGAACTCGCCTTCGATCAGGGTGCTGAAACCGCGGAAGGGGCGTGTTTCCAGGCCGATGCGCTCGCGGAAGGTGAGGGCATTTGCGGAACCGAGGGCGGGTGATCCGATATCGGCGTATTCGTAGCGGGCGCGGATGTCGATGAGCGGCTTGATCCAATCCTCTCCGGCTGGCGGGGTGATGGCGGGGTTTCCCGGCGGAGTCCCGGCCTGGGCAGCTGAGGCGATGAATGCCAGCAAGGGAAGGGTTTTCATGGGGCTACCGGTATTTTGCGGATTGCGGCGAGGGTTGCGGCGGGATCGGCTCCCAGCCCTTCCTGGCGGTGGAGGATTTCCCCGGTGGGGGAAAGCAGGGCGATGATGTTGGAGTGGGCGAAATCGGTTTCGGTGGTTTTGCGGTAGCGGATGCCCAGGGCGACGGAGAGCTCGAGGATGGAGTCCGCGTCGCCGCGCAGCCCGTGCCAGCGTGTTTGGGATACCTTGTATTCGTCGAAAAACGCCTTGATTTGCGCCGGGGAGTCTCGCGCGGGATCGATGGAGACGAAGACGACCGCGAGTTTCTCAAGTTCATCGGCGGAAAGCTGTTTCTCGATCGCGATCAGATCGCTGGCGAGGCGCGGGCAGGCGAATTTGCAGGTGGCGTAGCCCATGGTGATGAGAACGGGGCGGCCCTTGAGGTCGGCGAGGGACATCTGCTTGCCGTGCTGGTTTGTCCAGGTTGCATCGAGCTGGTAGATGGACTCCGTGGCGTGGACTGCGGCGGCTTCCTTTTCCACACAGCAGGGTGCGGCGTGGATGGCTGCGGAGAGGGCAAATAGGAGTGTCACGGCTTTCATGGTCTTGCTGGGCTTGGAACTGTCAGGTCGCGAGCGCCCCGGAAGCCGAGGTTGGCGACCGTGAAATTGCCGCCAAGGCTGGAGCGGAAGGCGAGGCGCATGAAGGCGGCGTAGTTGACCGCATCGGTGGCACTGAGCGCACCGCCGGCGCAGAACAGCGAGCGATCGAGGGAGCTGTCGTTGCGGGCAGCTCCGGTGACCATCTGGTTGTTGAAATCGGAGACCCATTCCCAGACCAGTCCGTGCATGCCGGTGATGCCGCGCAAATCGGTTTCGGCGGTGGTGACGGCGGGGAGGACGGGTGGATTGGGCTTTCCATACCATCCGAGGATGCGGTTCAGGAATGCCGGATCCATGGTGGCATCGACGCGGGTCGCATCGGCGCGGGCGGCGAATTCCCACTCGTCCTCGGTGGGCAGTCGTTTGCCGCAAGCCTTGAGGTAGGCACGGGCGGCGAACCAAGACACCTGGACGACCGGGGCGTCCCCTGGCGCACCCGGGCCAAGTGCGAGGTCTCCTGCCCAGTGGGAGAGGTAGCCTTCGGAGACGAAGAGGCGGCTGGCTTGCGAGCGCCGCCATTTCGGGTTTTCGCGGACGAATTCGAGGAATTCCGCATTGGTGGCAGGACGGCGATCCAGAAGAAATGGGGCGACGGTGCGGGGCTTCCCGCGCTCGCCGAACATGGGCAGATAGCTGCCACCCTCCACCCTTGCCATTTCCGGCGGGATGTTTTTCCCCGCCTCTTCCGCCTGCAGGGTGCAGGTGGCGAGGGACAGGAAAAGGGCTGCGGATTTCATCTCGGTGTCTCCGGTCATTTTCCGGCGGCGCGGATTTTCGCGACCTGTTCCGGGGTGATTTCGATGCCCTTGTTATCCCACTCCGAGTAAACGTAGGTGAGGACATTGGCGACGTTCTCATCGTTGAGGCCGAGGCTTGGCATGATGGACTCGTAGTCCTGGCCGTTGACCTTGATCTTGCCCTCAAGGCCGTGGATGACCACTGCGATGGAGCGATCCACGTTCTCGTTGAGGTAGTCGGATGCGGCGAGCGGCGGGAAGGCTTTGGGCACTCCGCTGCCGTCAGGCATGTGGCAGGCGGCGCAGTTCGCGGCGTAGATGGCCTTGCCTGCGGTGATGCGCTCCGCCTTGTTGGCGGCGGCGGGCGCTGCAACGGCATCGGACGGGATGGTTTGGATCGCGCCTCCCTCGGGGAGATAGACCGTGTCGCTTTTCTGGCCGGAAAAAACGCTTAGGTCCGCCTCGCCGGGGACGTTCATGATACCCAGGGCTCCCTTGTTGAAGGCGCGGAAGATGGAGTGATCGACGAGGATGAAATCGCCCGATGTCTCAAGCTTGAACTCGCAGATCGCGGAGCCGCCGGCAGGGACTAGCGTGGTCTGGACGTTTTCCTGAATCCTGCTGCCGCCCTCGTGGTAAACCCGGTCGAAGATCTCGCCGATCACATGGAAGGACGAAACGAGGTTGGGGCCGCCGTTGCCGACGAAGAGCCGGACTGTATCACCCTTGGAGGCAACAAGGGCTTTCTCACCGGTCATCGATCCTACCGAGCCGTTGAAGACGACGTAATCGGGATTTTCCGCGATGGCCTTCTCCATGTCGAAGCCCTGGAGTCCGGCTTCACCGTATTTCCCGGTGGTGTAGAAGTCGCCTTGGACGACGTAGAACTCCTTGTCGACCTCGGGCAGCCCGCCGATGGGCTCGACGAGGATGAGGCCGTACATTCCATTGGCGATGTGCATGCCGACAGGGGCGGTGGCGCAGTGGTAGATGTAGAGTCCCGGATTGATGGCCTTGAAGGTGAAATTCGTCTGGTGGCCGGGTGTGGTGAAGGTCGCTTTCGCCCCGCCGCCCGGGCCGGTGACCGCGTGGAGGTCGATGTTGTGCGGCATCTTGCTCGTCGGGTGGTTTTTCAGGGTGAAATCGACCTCGTCGTTCTGGCGGACACGCATGAACTTGCCGGGTACGCTGCCTCCGAAGGTCCAGAAGGTGTAGGTGACCCCATCGGCCATGCGCTTGACCACCTCGGTGACCTCGAGATCAACCTTCACCCGGGTCGGGTGGTCGCGGGTGATCCGGGGCGGGACGTTCGGGGCATCCGTGAGCACGGCGACTTCCTCGCCCTTCAGCGGGGCGTCTTCCGCCTCGGAAGGCGCGGTCTGCGTTTCCCCGAGAAGGCGGGTCGTTAGGATCAGGAGCGGAAGGAGGCGGGCGATGGGCTTCATGGTGTTCGGTTTCGGCTCCAATCTGCACAATTCACCCGAAGAAAGAAAGAACAAAATAACTTTTGTTCTTTTTTTATGCCTGTGAATCGTGAGTGCCGGTCGTGCGATAACAATCGGATTGTCCGTGAGCGTCCTTGCGCTATGGTGCGGGCATGTTGGTGAAATTCCTGGATGATGCCGCGCTGGTGGCCGAGGTGAGCCACTTGTTGACGGTGGCGGAGGAGGCTGTGGAGGCGCAGCGCAAGGAGTTCGGGAAAAACGTGATCGACCCTTTTGCCGCGATGTTCGAGATGGCGGGCTTCGGGATGGATCATGCGGGCTGGGTGAACAGCGAGCTGATGCGACAGGCGCAGAAGACCTTGCTAAACCACATCGGCGGATTCCACCAGAACATCCTGGGATCGGTGGCGGGCTGGGAGAACATGAACACCGGCTCGGTCGTCGATCTCGTTTCCGAAAAGCACAGGGTCATCGCGGAGGTGAAGAACAAGCACAACACCCTCAGCGGCGGCAAGCGCTCCGACCAATACTCGAACCTGGAGAAGCTCGTCATGCAGAAGGCGAGCCGCTACCACGGCTACACCGCGTATTTCGTGACGGTCATCCCGAAATCGCCGGAGCGTTTCGACCGCCCGTTCACGCCTTCGGAAAAGGAAACCGGCGCGAAGGTGCCCGAGAACGAGCTGATCCGCGAGATCGACGGCGCGAGTTTCTACGAGCTGGTGACGGGTGAGAAAGATGCTCTCGGGCAGCTTTTCGCTGTGCTGCCAAAAGTCGTCGAAGGCATCACGGACAGGAAAACCGATGCCGCTGACCGCGCGGCACTCAACGCCTATTTCAGCAACGCCTTCGGAGCCTGAGCCGCCTCGATGCGGTTCATCGCGGCGACGATGGACAGTCCCAGCGCCTCGGCGAGGTTGACCGGGACGGCGTTGCCGATCTGTTTGTAAACCGATGACCTGGAACCCGAGAACTCCCAATCGTCGGGAAAGGTCTGGATCCGGGCGTACTCGCGGATCGTGAAGGGGCGGGTCTCCTCCGGGTGGCAGCGCTCGGTCTGTTTCTGCGCGGGCGAGCAGGTGAGCGTCAGGCATGGCTCGTCCCAGCTCATGCGCCGGGCCATGCCGGTTTTCCCTCCGCCGAGGAAAAAGCTTTTCTGCATATACTCGCGCTGGACGCTTTCGGGCAAATCCCGCCAGTAACCGCCGGGCGGCACCTGCCCCATGACTTTTGCCTTCGCTACCGTGTAGCGCTCGCCGGGAGATTCCGGCACGTCACTGGGGAACAGCTCGCCGCGCTTCAAGGCATCGCGGACGGTGTAGATTTTCCCCTCGGGGACGGGCCACCCGAACCCCGCATGGCACGCAACATCGTTGCGGAAGGCTGCGATGATCAGGCGCTCGCGTTTCTGCGGCACTCGGTGATGGATCGCTTTCAGGACGCGCGGTTCGAGCGGCGAGTAGCCGAGCTCGCGGATGACGGCGAGCATGGTTTCCAGCGTGCGGCCCCCATCATGGCGCAGCAGGCCGCGCACGTTTTCCGCAACGACCACCGCGGGCCTCGTCTCGTCGATGGCGCGCGCCCATTCGTAGAAAAGCGTGCCGCGCGTGTCCTTGAAACCGAGCTTCCTGCCCGCGTAGCTGAAGGCCTGGCAAGGAAAGCCTCCTGCCAAAATGTCGGCCTTTCCTTGGTAGGCCTTGAAGTCGATGTTGGCGACGCCGCCCTGGATCACATACCAATCCGGGCGGTTGGCGCGGAGGGTGGCGCACGCATTCCTGTCGATCTCGTTGAGCATGAGGGAGTGCATTCCGGCACGCTCAAGGCCGAGCGCCAGCCCGCCGGCGCCGGCAAAAAGCTCGATGAGCCGGTAAGGCCGCAGCGGCACGGGTCGTGGCGTCGGCGTGCCGGTGTGGAAAAACGGGTTTTGCGGATCGAGCTTGCGGACATCCTCCGCCGCATAGATGCGCTTGCCGGAACGCCCCTCCCGGCGCGCGGTGAGCTTGCCGGATTTCCCCCATGATTCCACGACAGCTTTGGAAACCGAGAAAATGTCAGCGACCTCCGAAACGGAATACAGGGGCTGTTCGCTTGGCATGGGGTTTCCTAGCAGCGATGCCCTCTCAAGGGCAAGGCATTCGGGGGTTCCATGTTCCTCCGGGTTGCGGATCATGCGACCAGGTGCGAATGTGCGGAGATGAGTGAGACGGATGAAATCAAGATCCTGGGCTTCACCGGACAATGCCGGGTGACGGATGCTGCCGGTTTGCGCCGCGCCTTGTCCGCAGGGCTATCGGAAATGAAAACGTTGCTCGGGGCCCGGATGACCGCGATGTGTGGCGCGGCGCCGGGGGCGGATCTCGTTTTCCTACGGGCCTGTGTCGAGCTCCGGATCCCTGCGATCGTGATCCTGCCATCCCCAGTGGCGAATCTCGCGGAGCGGTTCCCGGACAAGGTGGAGTGGAAACTGGCGCAGGATCTCATGGGCGTCGCCCTCGCAAGGTACGTCGCACCCGGTCGGATCACGCCGCACCTGCTCGACTGGGCGGATGCGCTCCTCTTTGCGGGCGGGGAAAACGGCGATGCCGCCAAGGAGGCGAGGGATCTCGGCATACCGTCCCGCATCATCGAACCGGAAGGCTTCGGTGCCCGCTGGGGCGTAGCCTTGGATGCGCCCCGGAGCGCGAGACATGGCTTCGGGACAAGGGCGGATCTGCTGGACTTCCTCGATGCGAGGTTTGGCTACACAGCCTGATGGCCGGCCGCTATGCGGGATTCTCGCCCGCAGCCATTCAGGAATGCCTCGATCTCGGCGAGCAGCAGGTCGCAGCCCTTGTTCCACTTGGTCTCGCCGCGCAGGATCATGGTGCATTCGCGCAGGCCGGTGAAGCGGATGTCCTCCGCACCCGCAAGGCGGAGCTCGGAGATTTCCGACCGGATGTTCTCGAAAAACGCCAGCTCGAAGCCGTTCCCTGCGGCTTTGGCCGCGTGGATGAGCGATACGGTGAGCGGCGGTGCCAGCGGCTCGAGTTTCTCGGCGATGCGTTCGCAACCCATCTTCACCAGCATCTTGCGCATCCGCTCGAAAAGCTCCTCCAGGTGCAGGAGGCGCAACGCGCATTTGTGCTCGAGGTAGAGCTCCACCCCGTTCGTGATTTCCGAAAGCAGCGGGAAATCCTCGTGATCCGCCGCACGCGCCGCGCGGCGCAGCGCGTCCTCCAGCCACGCGGTATCGTAATCGAGCACCTGGTGGGTGCCGATCTGCAGCGCGGGGCGGTTGCCGATGAATGAGATCAAAATGTGACGGAAGTCGGGTGGTTCATTCCTTGAAAAGGCGGCGCTGGAAGGTGTCGCGCGCGGCGCGGCGTGAGAGCGACTGGATCTCGTCGATGAACTCCTTGACGTTCTCGAACTGCCGATACACTGATACGTAGCGAACATACGCCACCGGATCGATCTGGTGGAGCTTGTCCATCACCTTCGCGCCGATCGATGCGGACGGCACCTCGCTGAGATGATCCTTGTGCAGGTCGGTCAAAATTTCCTCCACCGCCCTGTCGAGCCGCTCCATGGAAACCGGGCGTTTCTCGCAGGCCTTGACCAGCCCGCCCATGAGCTTCTCCCGGTGGAGCGATTCGCGCGTGCCGTCCCGTTTCACAACCCGCAGCTCGGTGCGCTCGATCTGCTCGTAGGTCGTGTAGCGGTAGCCGCACTTCAGGCATTCCCGACGACGACGTATCGTCGTCCCATCTTTCGAGGAACGCGAGTCGAGGACTTTGTCTTTTAGGGAACCGCATTGGACGCAACGCATAGTTGGGAACGTGAAACAATGCGCCACACCGTACCACCCGATATGGCACCGTCAATTCAAAAACTACGGCATATTTAGTATGTCGCGAATTTTTCCTATGGATGGGACTTCCTGAATGTGCCGTCCTCGATGTCCTTCTTTGGAAATACCAGCCCCTTCTTCACAGGGTCGATGGACATCTTCCCATCGACCACGCCGTCTTCGTCATCGACTTCGCGGATGAAGTCAGCCAACTCGCTGGCGGAAACAATTTCCCGATCCACCAGGAAACGTGTGAGCGCCTGGATCGCAAGCTTCTGCCTGCCGATTTCATCCCGCATGGCGTCGATCTGCTGATCACGGCTGCGGATTTTGCTGGCGCTCCTCTCATGGGCGGCGCGCACCATGGAGATTTCCCTCTCCGCATCCGCAATGTCCAATCTGTTCCCGATATCACCCAGCAAAATTGTTCTCATCCATCCCATAGTGACATTACGGTAGATTATCAGGATGGGGCAACAAGCAGGAATCCTCGGTTTTCTTCCGTCAAGCCTTCCCCCACACCGCCACCCACCTATCCACGCTCTTCCCTTCCGCATCAGGCAGGTCGCGCGAGCTGGTGTTGCGGAGATTCGCAAGCATTACCGCACCTCTCTCCCTCATGCTTGCCGTTAGAAGCTCGTGCTCCAGATCGAAGTACGACGTGCATACGAGATGGCCGCCGTCCTTCAGCGCCGCCAAAGCCTCGTCGAGGATGCCCTCCCAGACCATCGGCTCATGCCAGTAGTTCTGGTGGCGGATGAAAACGATATCGAACTCCGGCAAGCCCTCCATCCGGCCTATCATCGCCGCGTTGCCCTCACGGAAATCAATCTCACCGCCCGGCAGCTCCCAGCGTTTCCTCGCCTCCCCGATCGCATCGCTGCGCAGGTCCATACCGAGGTAAAACCCTATCTCCGCCGGTGCCACCGCCGCCGCCAGCACCCCGGTCTCATCCGCCCGCCCGCAGGCAAGGTTCAGCACCACCAGTTTTCCGGAAAAGCGCAGTCCGGCCAGCGTGAACACCTCGCCCAGAAGCACCCGCAGCCGCCGGACATCGCCGTCTATGCCTTCGTGGGAAAATGGGAGCCGCTGAATCATCCGCCACCGAGATTCACGACCCTTTCCGCCTCTGGCCATCCGAAAATCCCCCCCCTGCGGAAGATACGCGCAGTCTAACGCAAGCCGTGCGATGCGCGTTTCCCGGGCATTTGCTCCACTCACCCCGTGGACGCACTCGCCATCACCATCCTCGTCAGCACCTGCCTCGCTGCGTTTTTCGTCGTCTGCTTCGCGGTGGAGTCGCGCCGCTCCCGCCGTTCCAGCCTCGAACACGATTCCCTCCTACCCCTCGACTCCGACAACCGGAATTCCTGACCCCTAACTCCTGACACCCTTCCCCATTCTCCCATGACCACCGAAATCACCTACGACGACAAGACCGTCCGCCGCTTCATGAACGCCTCCATCTTCTGGGGCATTGTCGGGATGCTCGTCGGCGTCCTCGCCGCCACCCAGCTCTCGTGGTGGCAGATGAACGGGAAATTCCTGGAAACCATCACCTTCGGCCTCTTCAAGGGCGAAGGCCTCGCCTACATCACCTTCGGCCGGATCCGCCCGCTCCATACCAATGCGGTCATCTTCGCCTTCGTCGGGAACATGGTGTTCGCGGGCGTCTATTACTCCACCCAGCGGCTCTGCAAATGCCGCACCGCATCCGACCTGCTTTCCGCCATCCATTTCTGGGGCTGGCAGCTCATCATCGTCGGGGCCGCGCTGACCCTTCCCGCCGGCCTCACCCGCGGCAAGGAATACGCAGAACTCATCTGGCCGCTGAACATCGGCGTCGTCCTCATCTGGGTGGTCTTCGGCGCGAATTTCTTCTGGACCCTCGCGAAACGCAACGAGAAATCACTCTACGTCTCCCTCTGGTTCTACATCGCGACGATCATCACCATCGCGATGCTCTACATCGTCAACCACCTCTCCATCCCCACCTCGCTCACCCACTCCTACCCGATTTTCGGCGGGGTGCAGGATGCCCTCGTCCAGTGGTGGTACGGCCACAACGCCGTCGCCTTCTTCCTGACCACCCCGATCCTCGGGATCATGTATTATTTCATCCCGAAGGCGGCGGATCGCCCGGTGTATTCCTACCGGCTTTCCATCATCCACTTCTGGGCGCTCGTCTTCATCTACATCTGGGCCGGCCCCCACCACCTGCTCAACACCGCCCTGCCGCGCTGGCTGCAGATGCTCGGCATGCTCTTCTCCCTCATGCTCTGGGCGCCATCATGGGCGGGCATGCTCAACGGACTGCTCACACTGCGCGGCGCATGGGACAAACTCCGCACCGATCCCGTCATCAAGTTTTTCGCCGTCGCCGTCACCTTCTACGGGATGGCCACTTTCGAGGGCCCGCTGCTCTCCATCCGCGCGGTCAATTCCCTCTCCCACTACACCGACTGGACCGTCGGCCACGTTCACTCCGGCGCGCTGGGCTGGAACGGCTTCATGGCCGCCGGCATGTTCTACTGGCTCGCCCCGCGCCTCTGGAAAACCAAGCTCTGGTCCACTTCGCTCGCCAACATGCACTTCTGGATCGGCCTGGTCGGCATCCTCCTTTACGTCGCCTCCATGTGGGTCGCCGGCATCACCCAGGGACTCATGCTTTCCGAGACCAATCCCGGCGGTGCCACACTGAAATACGAGTTTGTCGAGACCCTCAAGCAAATCAACCCGATGTATATCCTCCGCTCCATCGGCGGTACGTTCTACTTCCTCGGCTTCATCCTCTGTGCATTCAACATCTTCATGACCGCCCGTTCCGGGAAAGCCACCGACGACACCGTGGAGGTCAACGTCCTTGCCAAGGAGCAGAAGGACAAGCTCCGCATCGGCACCGCACTGCGCCAGGATCCCGTGGTCTATGCGGTCTCCGGCATCGCTTTCATGATCCTCTGGTTCCTGCTGCCGCCCCACGCGGACAAGGCCGCGCTCGTCGTCGCCGTCATCGTTTTCGCAAAGGGATTCCTGCTCTTCAAAAAGGAAACGAAATCCTGGTCCGACTACTTCGATAGCCTGCTGGAAAACTACCTTCCCTTCACCGTCCTCATCTTCTTCGCCGTCGCCATCGGCGGCGGGGTGCAGATCATCCCCTCGCTCCTCGTGAACAAGTCCACGAACATGGAGGATCGCATCCAGCTCCCCTACACCCCGCTCGAGCTCGCGGGCCGCGACATCTACGTCGCGGAGGGCTGCTACAACTGCCACTCGCAGATGATACGCACCCTCGTCCCGGATGTCCTCCGATACGGCCCAACCGAGGAGCAGGGATACTCCCGCATGGGTGAGTCCCTCTACGATCACCCCCACCAGTGGGGATCGAAACGCACCGGCCCAGACCTCGCCCGGGAAGGCGGTGCGCTCGCCGCAGGTTCCGAAACCATGCGCTCCGGCAAGCGTGACAACCTCTGGCACTTCAACCACTTCTGGGATCCCCGCCAGACATCCCCCGGCTCGAACATGCCGCCCTACGCATTCCTTTTCTCGAAAAAGGCGGACCTGAAGTCGCTCCCGAAGAAAATCGCCGCCCAGTCCGCGCTCGGCGTGCCATGGCCCGCCATGACGAAGGACGAGATCGAGCAATCCGCCCGCGACCAGGCCATGGAAATCAGCGACGCACTCGTGAAAGCCGGAGCCTTCCTCCCCGATGAAAGCGAACTCACCGAAGAGCAGCTCACGCGCCGCCTCGCGGACACGGAGGTAGTGGCCCTCATCGCCTACATGCAGAAACTCGGCACCTACGAGGCCAGCGCCCCGCTCAAGAAGATCAACGACCCCGACTCCCTCCGCGAAACCCGCCGCACCCCCGAACCCGCCCCCGAAGCCACCTCAGCCCGGTAATTTCAGCGTCTTCCTCCATAGCATTCCGTCCGAGCCAGAAGGCTTCGCATCCAACCAGCATTCGCCGCCGCCCATTCCGCTTCCAGTTTTCAGAACCCCAGCATCCACACGATCATGTTCCACCGAGTCATCCACGAACACTGGGCCGCCATCGTCCCCATCATCTCCTTCGCCATCACGGCCGGCGTCTTCCTCTTCGTCTCCATCCGCGCCATCCGCCTCCCGAAATCCCGCCGCGAGAAACTCGCCCGCATCCCGCTCGACTGACCCCTGCCCCCATCCACCATGTCCAACGAACCCGAAATCCGCCGCGCCCAATTCGCAGAAAAGAAAGGCGAGGTCGTGCTCCGCGACCACGTATACGATGGCATCCGCGAATACGACCAGAAGCTTCCCAACTGGTGGCTCGTCATCTTCCTGGCCGGCAACATCTTCTTCGTCGTCTGGTGGTTCGCCTACTACAACCTCGGCCTCTCGCAGACCGATGAGGAAAAGATCGATGCCGCCATGGCCGTCATCGCCGATGCGAAGGCCAAGGCGCTCGACGAAATGCTCGCCAAGCTCACCGACGAGGCCCTCGTCAACGAATGGGCCACGGATGCCTCCCGCGTCGCCTCCGGCCAGGCCATTTATCAGCAGAACTGCATCGCCTGCCACGGCCAGGATCTCGCCGCAAAGATAGACATCGGCGGAGGCCAGTCCGTCCCCCTCCCCGGCCTTTCGCTCACCGACGGCGAGTGGAAATACGGAGCCAAACCCATGGACATTTTCCGCATCATCAACGAAGGCACCCCCGCCAACTCGCCCGGCCACAACGGCGCGAAGATGGAAGCCTGGGGCCTGAAAATGCCCCCCGTCCAGGTCGCCGAGCTCACCGCTTTCATAATCAGCGAAAACAAGGCGGAGTTCGCAGAGTGAGGGGGCGCCGACTTCAGTCGGCCTGTTCTGGCGCCCCTAGCTTGAGGTGGGCCCGCCCTTCTCGCCGGCACCGCTCCGAGCAATACCTCACCTCATCCCAAACCTTCTCCCACTTCTTCCGCCAAGCGAAAGGCCTGCCGCAAACCACACAGTCCTTCCGGGGCAGATCGGATTTCCTCACCTTCGGGGGCATGGGCTGAGTATCCCACACATCCCCTCTTCCGCCAACACACTACCGATGCCCTGCGGGGCTCCGTGGCCTAAGCCCCCGCAAGGCCGCGCCCGATTTCTTTCATCGCCGCTTCGTCAGCCTCCGCCCCGGCGCGGGATCCCACGGTCAAAGCAGCTCAAGGAACACCGGCAGGATCTTGAGGAAAAGCGAGTTCTTTCCGCCGCGTGCGAGCTGCTGGGCGACGAGATCGGCGGGTGCCTCCGGATCGGCGGGGGAGAGGGAGCTGACGTGGTAGTCGCCGCAATTGATCTCGCGGAGAAGGTGGGTTGAGCCTTTCTCGCGGCTGACGCGGACTGTGGTGGCACCGGATGAGAGCTCGACGAGGCCGATGGGGGCGGAGTTTCCCGAGCATTCCACTTCCACGGCGATGCGCTGCCCGTTCTTGGTCTCGAAATGGGTCTTCCCGGAAATTCTCCACCCCGCCTGGACGGCGAGCCACGCCAGGATCTGGAGGGCGGTGTTGCGGTCCGAGGGGTTGTGCAGGATACGGATTTTCCCGATGTCCCCGAGGATGGTCTGAGCCACCGAATCATCGAAGAGTCCGGCTATGCCGACTCGGTACTGCCAGCAACGGGTCCAGGCGAGATCCTGGACGACGAGGGCGGCATTCGACTGGGCTGCTTCGGAAATTTTCGCGAATCCGCCCTTCACGTCGCCCCAGCCGGAGCTATCGACGATGAGCCTGTCGATGACGCTGGCGAGGCGCTCGGTGAAGACTTCCGAAAGCTCCCCCTGCCACCAGAAGATCAGGGGCAGGTCGGAGTTGAGGTGGGAGAAGACGGTGTTGCGGAAACGGCCGGTGACGCGGCCGGTGAGGCGGAAGGCGATCTGCTCGCAGCAAACGGATTTCTGGCCGTGGGAGAGGTGGCAGTGGGCGGTGATCCAGGCGCGGAGGGACGCCTCCTCGTTGCGGTTGATCTCCACGAGGATGGCGCGGCAGGCGTTGTCGCGGGTCAGGTCGCTGATGATGCGTGAGTTCTCCAGAAGGCCACCGGGTTTTTCCGTATAGACCACGAGGTTCATCAGGGACGCGTTTGTCCGGGCTTCGTCCTGCTCCCAGAGCTTGCGCAGCTCGAGATCGATCTCGGAGACTTTCACCTCCTTGCCCAGTTCTGAATAATCGTCCATGCCTTTGGATCCCATTAAAGTCTGCGCCATGCGAAGCCGTCGCGCTTGATCATGTCATCCGCTTCCCGCGGCCCCCAGGAGCCGGCGACGAACTCGGCGATGGGCGGCTTGTTGTCGGACTCATGCCAGGCGCGCTCGATGTGGTCGATGAAGCGCCATGCCTCCTCCACCTCGTCGCGGCGGGCGAAGAGGGTGGCGTCGCCTGCGATCGCATCGAGGATGAGGCGCTCGTAGGCTTCCGGGCTGCCTTTGCCGAAGCTGGTGGCGTAGTGGAAATCCATTTTCACCGGCTCAAGGCGGAGGCTGGTGCCGGGGATTTTCGAGACCATGCGGAGGGAGATCCCCTCGTCCGGCTGGATGCGGATGACGAGCACGTTGCCGCCTGGTACGCCGCCGGGGAGGGCGCTGAAAAGCACGGAGGGGGCGTCCTTGAAATGGATGGAGATCTCGGTGGATTTCTTGGGCAGGCGCTTGCCCATGCGGATGTAGAATGGCACGCCGCTCCATCGCCAGGTGTCGATGAGGAGGCGGACGGCGACGTAGGCTTCCGTTTCCGATGTGGGGGAAACGCGGTCTTCCTCGCGGTAGCCGGGGACGGGCGTGCCATCCACGTGACCCGCAGTATATTGGGCGCGGACAACGTTTTCAGCGACCTTTTCCGGCGTATCCCACTGCCGTAGCGAGCGGATGACCTTTACCTTCTCGTCGCGGACGCCATCGGCGGAGAGGTCGGTCGGAGGCTCCATGGCGACGAGGCTGAGGAGCTGGAGGAGGTGGTTCTGCACCATGTCGCGGAGAGCGCCGGACTTCTCGTAATAGCCGCCGCGCCCGCCCTCCATGCCGAGGTTTTCCGCGCAGGTGATCTGGATGTGGCCGATGTACTTGCTGTTCCACAGCGGCTCGAAGATGGCGTTGGCGAAGCGCAGCACCATGAGGTTCTGGGCGGTTTCCTTGCCGAGGTAGTGGTCGATGCGGTAGGTGTCCTTCTCGTGGAAGGTCTCGTTGACCACCTGGTTGAGGTGTTTGGCGGTGGCGAGGTTGGTGCCGAAGGGTTTTTCCACGATTACGCGCGCCCAGCAGCCGTCCTTGGCCTCGTTGAGTCCGGCGGATTTCAGGTGCAGGAGGATGTCATCGAAAAACTCCGGTGCGGAGGCGATGTAGAATAGCCGGTTGCCCTTGCCGCCCCGGCCTGCATCGATCTCATCGAGTTTTGCCGCCAGCGAGGCATAGCCCGCATCGTCGGTGAATTCGGAACAATGATAGCTGACGCTGCCGATGAAATTCCCCCAGATCTCGGGATCATGGCCGCTGCGCGAAACCTTTTTGTTCAGCTCCTCCAGCCCGCTCCGGAATTCCTCGTCGGATTTCTCCCGGCGGGCGAAGCCGATGATGTTGACGCCGGTGGGCAGTTCGCCATCGACGGCGAGGTTGTAGAGTGCGGGGATGAGCTTGCGGTGGGTGAGGTCTCCCGTCGCCCCGAAAATGACGATGCTGCAAGGCTCCGGTCGGTTGCGGGAAACGAGGTCTTCGCGGAAAGGATTGGACATGGCGCTGGGGGCAGCATCCGCCTGTGGCCCGGCGAGGGAAAGCCAAAACAGGCCGTAGGATCAATTGTTGGGGGGCGCCGGTTTCAGCCGATCAGCTCGGCATATGCGGCGGGGCTGAGCAGGCCGGAAAGCTGGTCTGGCTTGGTGAGCCTGAGTTTGAAGATCCAGCCGGCTCCGTAGGGGTCGGTGTTGACCAGCGAGGGATCCGCCTCGACGGAGGGGTTCACCTCGATGACCTCCCCGGAGATGGGGGCGTAGATATCGGAGGCGGCCTTGACGGATTCCACCACGGCGGTGGGATCGCCGGCATCCACCGTGCGGCCCATCGCGGGCAGTTCGACGAAGACCACATCGGTGAGTTCCGCCTGGGCGTGGTCGGAGATCCCCACGGTGGCGGTGTCGCCATCGACACGCGCCCATTCGTGTGAGGACTGGAAAAGGAGGTCTGCGGGGATGTTCGTTGCGCTCATGTCTGTGGGATTTGTGGAGGATTCGCGGCGGCTAAGGAAGGGGAAATTTCGCGGTTTTTCTGGGCTCAGGCTTTTTTGAGGAAGGGTTTCCTGACGGTGACGGCGCTGAAGCGGCGGCCGCGGATGTCGATGAGGAGGGGAGTGCCGGGTTTTGCGTGGGCGGCGGGCAGGTAGGCCATGGCGATGCCCTTCCCGAGGGTGGGGGAGAGGACGCCGCTGGAGAGTTCGCCGAGCGTTTCGCCATCGGCGGAGAGGACGGGGTAGTGAGGGCGCGGTGGCGGCCCCTTTTCGGTGAGCTCGATGGCGGTGAGCTTGCTTTCCGCACCGGAGGCCTTTTGGGATGCGAGTGTTTCGCGGCCGATGAAATCGGGTTTTTCGAGATCGCAGAAGAATCCCAGGCCGGCCTCGATGGGCGAGCGCTCGGGGGAGAGGTCGTTGCCGTTGAGCGGGTAGCACATTTCGAGGCGCAGGGTGTCGCGCGCGCCGAGGCCGCAGGGAGTGGCTCCGGCGGCGATGAATTTCTCGAAGGCGGCGATGCCGTTCTCGGCCGGGCAGAAGAATTCGTAGCCGTCCTCGCCGGTGTAGCCGGTGCGGCAGACGATGTCCCCGGAGGCTGTTTTTGAAATCCCGTTGCGTGGCGGGAGGGTCTCGCCGGGGAAAAGTTTTGCGAAGATCGCCGCCGCATCCGGGCCCTGGACGGCAAGGCCGGCCCAGGCGGCGGACTCGTTGCGGAGGGTGACGCCGGGGGCGAGGTGTTTTCCCATCCATGCGACGTCCTCGGGGATCATGGAGGCGTTGATGACGAGGAGGGTCTCGCTTTCGGAAAGGCGGTAGGCGATGAGGTCGTCGATGACGCCGCCGCTTTGGTTGAGCATGATCGTGTATTGGCCTTGGCCGGGGGCGAGCTTGGAGAGGTTGTTGGTGAGGAGGGTGTCGAGCCATGCGATGTGGCCCTCGCCGCTGACGAAAACCTGGCCCATGTGGGAGATGTCGAAGACGCCGGCCTTTTCGCGGACGGCGGCGTGCTCGGTGAGGATGGAGGAATACTGCACCGGCATGGCCCAGCCGCCGAAGGGGATGAGCTTTGCCCCGAGGGCGAGGTGGGCGGCTTCTAGCGGGGAGTGGAGGACTGTTTCGGACACGGGGCAAGAGTGTGGGCGGACGGGAAACTCTCAAGGGGAAAAGTCGGCGGGATGCGCGGGTTTCCAAAAAACCGCTTGCGCTGCGGTGGCATTGCCCGAACCCTGCGCGCCTTTCCCCTTCTGGGAAACTTTCCCAAAGCCGCACCATGTTCTCCCGTCTTCCCGCCGCCTGGTTCTCGAATCTCCGGGGCGACATCCTCTCCGGTCTCGTCGTCGCCCTCGCGCTGATCCCCGAGGCCATCGCTTTCTCCATCATCGCCGGGGTGGATCCCAAGGTCGGCCTCTACGCATCCTTCACCATCGCGGTCATCACCTCCTTCGCGGGCGGGCGGCCTGCGATGATTTCCGCCGCGACCGCCGCGATGGCGCTGCTGGTGGGGACGCTGGTGAAAGCCCATGGCGTGGAATACCTCCTCGCCGCGACCGTGCTGACCGGCGTGATCCAATTCATCTTCGGCCTGCTCAAGGTGGGGTCGGTGATGAAATACGTCTCGAAATCGGTGATGACCGGCTTCGTCAACGCGCTGGCGATCCTGATTTTCGCGGCGCAACTGCCGGAGCTGAACCTCGCGAAGGCCGATGTCTCATGGATTGCCTGGGCGATGACGGCGGGCGGCCTCTCCATCATCTACATACTGCCGCGTTTCACGAAAGCCGTCCCCTCCCCGCTCATCTGCATCATCGTGCTCTCGCTGGTCGCCGTTCTTACGGGGATGGATGTCCGGACGGTCGGCGATCTCGGGGCGCTGCCGAGCTCGCTCCCCGCCTTCCTGATCCCGGATGTGCCGCTGAATTTCGAGACGTTCGAGATCATTCTGCCGTTTGCGGTGAGCCTTGCCATCGTCGGCCTGCTGGAGTCCCTGCTGACCGCTCAGATCGTCGACCAGCTCACCGACACGCCCTCCGACAAGAACCGCGAGGCGCGCGGCCAGGGCATCGCGAATTTCATCACCGGCTTCTTCGGCGGGATGGCGGGCTGCGCGATGATAGGCCAGTCCGTGATCAACGTGAAATCCGGCGGGCGCACGCGGCTTTCCACGCTCATCGCCGGGGTGGTGCTCATCATCCTCTGCGTCGTCCTCGGCCCCTGGGTGAGCATGATACCGATGCCCGCGCTGGTGGCGATCATGATCATGGTTTCCATCGGCACGTTCAACTGGGGTTCCTTCAAGAACCTCGCCGTCCACCCGAGGCCGACCAGCCTCGTGATGCTCACGACGGTAGCGGTGACGATCTGGCAGCACAACCTCGCCCTCGGCGTCGGTGCCGGTGTGCTGCTCAGTGCGGTGTTCTTCGCGGGCAAGGTTTCCCAGCTGATGAGCGTGTCCAGCGTGCTTTCCGGGGACACGCGCCGTTACACGGTACACGGCCAGGTTTTCTTCGCCTCCTCGGAGAAATTCCTCGCGGCCTTTGATTTCAAGGAAGTCCTCGAAAAGGTGGTCATCGATGTCTCCCATGCCCATTTCTGGGATCTCAGCTCGGTCGGCGCTCTCGACACGGTGGTTCTGAAATACCGCCGCGAAGGCACCGAGGTGGAAATCCTTGGAATGAACGAGGCAAGTGCCACGATCGTCGGCAAGCTCGCCGAGCACGACAAGCCCGGGGCCGCCGGGCGCATGTCCGGGCACTAACCAGCCTTATCGTTGAAGTTCCGAGTTCATACCTAACGTCTCCCATGCCGACCATCCTCACCTGCACCGACGGCTCGCCCTATGCGCCGAGCATCTACCGTCTCGCCGCCTGGGCCGCCGCCCGCACGGGCGCGGAAATCCATGTCCTCCACGCCATCGAGCATCACGAAACGCCTGCAACCGGCGATCTCAGCGGGAACCTCGGCTTCAGCGCGAACGACGAGCTCCTCGAGGAGCTCACCCGCCTCGACGAGACCCGCTACCGCGTCGCCCGCCTGCGCGGCAAGGCGATCCTCGGGGATGCGGCAAAGCGGTTCGCTCCCGCCGCCGTCACCACCACCCAGCGCCATGGGTCGCTGGTCGATGCCATGGCCGATTTCGAGGGGGAATCCGATCTCATCGTCCTCGGGAAACGCGGCGAGCACGCTGATTTCTCCAAGGGCCACCTCGGCAGCAACCTCGAGCGCGTCGTCCGTTCCGTGAAAATCCCGGTGCTCGTCGCCGCCCGCGAATTCAGGCCGGTGGAGAGTTTCACCGTCGCCTTCGATGGCGGCCAGAGCGCCCTGAAGGCGATCCATTACCTCGCCACCCAACCTCTCCTGAAGGACGCGGAGTGCGACCTCATCGCGGTCGGCAAGGCGGATTCGGAACTCGCCCGGTCGCTCGATGTCGCGGCCGCCACCCTCAGGGCTGCGGGCTACACGGTCGCCTCGCGGCTTGTCCCCGGAGATCCCGAGGAAGTCATTTCCGCGAGGGTGAGGGAAAGCGGCAGCGACCTGCTTGTCATGGGCGCATACGGCCACTCCCGGATCCGCGAGCTCATCCTCGGCAGCACCACCGCCGGGCTGATCCGCACCTGCCACGTGCCGGTCCTGCTGTTCCGCTGAATTCCGGCCTCAGGATTTCCCCTTCGCCGCGGTGATCACGGTGAGGGAAACGCATTTGTTTTTCACGATGCCCCATAGGCCCGGTTCCTTCGAGAAACGGTCCCACGCGATCGCTTGGCCGCAAAAGCCGACTCCGCCCTCTGTACGGACGTATTCCAGTTTATCCCCGTGGATCCTCAGCACACAGGCTTCAGCGAGATCGTGGCCGGTGGCATAGAGCATGCCGTCCGGCCCCCAGGATCCGCCGGAACAGCTCATCGTGCCCCAGCTTGCGACGGCTTCCTCCGGAAAACGGTGGCTCTTCTCCTCGATGAATTTCCCGTTTTCCCGGCGGTAATGGATGAGCTTGGTCTCCTTGTTCTTTGCCCTTCCATAGACGGCATAACACATCCACCAGGTCCCGTCGCCGCGCCTGTCGATCCATGTGAGGGAACCATGCGTTGGGGGCATTCGGATTGTCTCCACATGGTCGAGCTTTTCCCCCGTGACATCCCAGATCTCAACGGTGCATTCGTTGGGAGCGACCGGAAAGCGGGAGTGGGCGCAATGGAGCTTCCCATCGATCACGGTGCCGCTGTTCAGGTGCCTGAAGTGCTTGAACTCCGCCCGCTTGGTGTCCGCTTTCCAGACGGTGACCGCCGCCCCGGTGACTTTGTCGCACTTGCGGATCTCGGTGTTGCTGATTGCGTATATGTATTCCCCGTCGACGGCCACCCCTTGGCTGGCCTTGATCGGGAAGCTTCTGAGCACCTGGTTCCCTGCGCACAGGGGATACGCCTGGACGATAAGCGCCGCCGCGAAAACAAACGGACTCGCGATCGGCGGCATGCAGCCAAGCTAGCCATCCCATCGGAGCAGCTCAATCCCTTATTAACGCGCAAACCTTCCTTGGAAGTTGAATCTCCGGCCCCGGGGTTGCACCATTCCCCGTGTCCTGGATCCTTACGAAACTGATCCGCTTCTACCAGCTCGCCATCTCGCCTTGGCTGCGGGCCGTGAGCGGCGGCCATGGGGTTTGCCGCCATGACCCGACCTGCAGCCACTACGGCATCGAGGCGATCAAAATCCACGGGGCGCTCAAAGGCTCCTGGCTGACAATCCGCCGTCTGCTGCGCTGCCACCCGTGGGGGACTCATGGCTATGATCCGGTTCCGAAAAAGAAGGCCTAGGCCGGCCTGACCATGGCCCAGCCGTTCGGCCACGAAAGGCGCAGCCTCATCCCGTAAAGGCGGCCGAGGTTTCCCGGTGTGACCACGGCCTTCTTCTTCCCATCTGCAAGGATCCGGCCTTCCCTGAGAAGGATCACCCGCTCGATCTCAGGCAGGATCTCGCCGGGGTCGTGGGTCACAAGTACGATGTTTCCCGTATTTGCGGCGATGCCGCGCAGCCTCTCCAGAACGGCAAGGCGGCCGCCGAAATCCAGGGCGGTCGACGGCTCGTCGAGGACAAGGATTTCGGGATCATGCACCAGGGCGCGGGCGATCAGGAAACGCCGTTTCTCGCCGGAGGAAAGCTGCCCGAAGAGCCTGCCCGCAAGCGCGCCGACCCCGGCCCCTTCCATCGCGCGCGCGGCGCTTTGCTTTTCGGATGCCTTGAAACGCATGTCGCCGGTGCGCCCGTAGGCGCCGCGGAAGGCGGAGCGGACGACATCCGCCGCGATCTCCCCCGGATCGAACCTCGCCACCTCCTCGGGCATCACCAGGCCTATCCTATGGCGCAGTTCCTCAAGGTTCCAAAGCTCCTCGCCGAAAAGGCGGCAGCAGGCTCCCGGCACGGCCTCGACCCGCACCTCGCCGGTCATCAGCTTGAGCAGGCTGCTTTTCCCCGCCCCGTTTGCGCCGAGGATCGCGACGTTCTCGCCGCGGCGCAGCGTCAGGTTCAGGTCTCGCAGCGCGAGGACATCGCCGCGCCAGACATTTGTGTTCCGGATCTCGAAAAACGGCGGGTTCATTTCACGATCAGCCCCCTCACTTTCAGGTCCCTGCCGAGCCGTTCACGGCTGATGCCGGTGAGCGCCAACGATTGGGGGGATTCCACCCCGAGCAAGGCCGGCACCGTGTCGCCGCAAATGATGGGCGCATGATAGATCACGGCCTCGTCCACAAGGCCGGCGGCGATCATCGCAGCGGAGAATTTCCCGCCCGCCTCGATCATCACGGAAAGCACCCCCTGCTCGCGCACCAGCCCGCGCAGCGTCCCCTCCATGTCCGCGCGGCCGCGCAGCAGCGTCCTTCCCTTCCATTCATCGGAAAACAGGGGGGCATCCAGCGGCATGGTTTCCGGCTGATCCGTCACCACCACCCGCCACGGCTGCTCCCGTCCCTCCAGCAACTCCGGCAAGCGGATCGTCAGCGCGGGCTTGTCGCGGCGCACCGTCTCTCCGCTGGTCAGGATCGCATCCACCTCGCCGCGCAGCCGCTGGACATCCGCCCTCGATTCCCCGCCGCTCAGCCACTGGCCTCGCCCTCCGGCCTGGTGATTTTTCCCGTCCAGCGACATCGCGCATTTCCAGATCACCCACGGCAGGCCGGTTTGCTGGGACCTTGGAAAACGGCCTCAGGATTTCCGCGCACTCCTCACGCAAGACCCCTTTGCCTACGGCGATTTCCCGCTGCCGCGAGCACGGCATCCGCGGCACCGGCATGCGCCGGATTCGGATCCTCGCACGCATAGACGACCCGCGAAACCCCCGCCGCCGCCAACCCGCCGGTGCAGGCCGGGGTTCTCCCAAGCGTCGAGCACGGCTCCAAGGTCACATAAGCCGTCGCCCCCACCGTGCAGCCCTTGCCGTGGGCTTTTTCCGCCGCCGCAATCGCCTCCACCTCCGCATGGGGCATCCCGGCCTTGCGGTGAAATCCGCTCCCCAGCAGCAACCCGTCCTTGACGATCACTGCGCCGACGGGGGGGTTCGGCGCCGTCCTGCCGACGCCTTTCCGCGCCTCCGCAAGGGCAAGAGCCATCCATTTCCCGTCCTCCATTCCCGGAAAATGTCGCCCGCCCCCCGCCAAGTCCAGCCCTGAACGGGATACGCAAGGCGGCTTTGGTGAAATTTTGTTGCCAAGCCCCGCCACTTCCTTAACCTCAGCGCCATGTTGAAACGTTTCGCCATGCTAGTGCTCCTGGCCGCCACCGCTCTTGCGGCATCATCCTGCTGCTGCCTCTTCTAACCATACCCACAGAAATCAATCCGATGAAAAAACTCCTCAGCCTCTTCGCTCTCCTCGCCCTATCCCTGGGCTTCTCCTCCTGCTGTTCGCTGTTCGGCTCGCAGACAGGCACCGCAGGATACCGCACCACCACCAAACAGGTGAAAACCTGCGGCTACGACATCGTCACCGAGCAGGTGAATGTCGGCGGCAGCAAGAGCGGCAAGGGCGGCATGATCGAGACCATCGAGAAAAAGGTGCCGCGCTACAAGACCGTCACCAAGAAGACGCGTGTCCCATGCAACCAGTGCGTCCGCCTCTACTGCCCGAAAAAGGACTGCTGCGGCTCCACCTCCGAGGCTTTCCTGAAAATGTCCACCGCCCAAGGGCCGGTCGGCAGCCCGCACATCGGCCTCGTGCCGACCATGCGCAAGCTCGCCGAGTAGGGCTTTCCACTTCCTGTTTTCCAAAAAGCGCGGTTCGGCCTTGTCCGTCCCGCGCTTCTTACTTTCCGGATGGCACAAAAAGGGCTGGAAATACCCCGGCTTTCTCCCATCCTTCCCGCCTACCTCCACTTTCCACACAGCACATGTCAGTAAACATCGAAATGCCCAAGCTCTCGGACACCATGACCGAAGGCACCCTCATCAAATGGCACAAAAAGGTCGGCGATAGCGTCGAGATCGGCGACATCCTCGCCGAGGTCGAGACCGACAAGGCGACGATGGAGATGGAGGCCTTCGACGAGGGCACGATCACCGAAATCCGTGTGCAGGAAGGCGAGAAGGCCGAGATTGGCGGCGTTTTGGCCGTGCTCGACGGGGATGAGGCTGGCGAAGCCCCCCAGGAGCCGCCCGCCAAGGCCGACAATCCCGCACCCGCTGAAAAAAGGCAGGAGACTCCCGCCGAACCTCAAGCCGCCCAGCCTGCCGCCGCGATATCCGGGGATGGCGGGCGTGTGAAAGCATCCCCCCTCGCGCGCAAGGTCGCCGCCGAGCTCGGTGTCGATCTCTCCGGCGTGGCCGGATCCGGCCCGGCGGGTCGGATTGTCAGGGAGGATGTTGAGAAGGCATCCTCCGCCCCCGCCCCGAAGCAGCCCTCCCAGGCTGCATCCGCCGCGGCAAAGCTTGCGGATGCCGTCAAGGCACGTGCCGGTGGATCCGCATCCGCCCCGGCACCGGCCGCCGCCGCGATCATGCCGACGGCGAAGGAGGGCGACGAGCGCATCGAGCTTTCCTCCATGCGCAAGGTCATCGCCTCGCGCCTGCTCACCTCCAAGACCACCATCCCGCACTTCTACCTCCACCTCGAGGTAGACGCCGCGCCGCTCATGGCACTGCGCAAACAGGTCAACGAGCAGGCGGAGAAGACCCACGGCAACAAGTATTCGGTCAACGATTTCATCCTGAAAGCCACGATCAACGCCGCCCAGGCCGTGCCAGCCGTCAACGCATCCTTTGCGGGCGACCACATCGTTTCATTCAGGCACATCGGCCTCTCCGTCGCGATCGCGGTGGAGGACGGCTTGGTCACTCCCGTCATCAAGCAGGCGGAAACCAAATCACTGCTGGCGATTTCACAGGCGGTCAAGGACTTCGCCGCGCGCGCGAAGGAGAAAAAGCTCAAGCCCGATGAATTCGATGGTGGCACAATCACCGTCTCCAACCTCGGAGCATGGGGCATCGAGTCCTTCGATGCCATCGTCAACCCGCCCCAGGCGGCGATACTCTCCGTTGGCGGAGCCATCGAGAAGCCCGTCGTCAAGGACGGCCAGATCGTCCCCGGCCTGCGCATGAACATCGGCATTTCCGCGGATCACCGCGTCGTGGACGGAGCCGTCGCGGCATCCTTCCTCGCGGAGATCAAGAAACTCATCGAGAACCCGGCGCTCATGCTGCTGTAAGCTGCCGCCGTGGCAATGCTCCGGAGTTCCTCAACGGGATATGAATTGCGCGGCCGGGATCCGGCTGTAGCCTGTGATTTCAAACCATGGACTGGCAAGCAATCACCGCCCTGAGCTGCGTTCTCGGCACCCTCGCTGTTTTTGCCTGGCGCTTTGCTCGCCCCGCGAAGGGCGGGTCCGGTTGCGGGAAAGGCTGCGGCTGCGGGATGGGGAAGAAACCCAAGGCCAACTGATCCCGGAATCTGCGCCGAAACGGCCGTTTTGACCCACGGCAGGAAACGGATTGGGAATTTTCCGGTTTCCGGACTCCGGATTCTGGTATCTCTTGGGCGTATGCCAAGCCCCACAGAGAAGCGCCCCCGCGTCAACGTCCGCCGCCCGGATGTGATGGAGCTGGTATCCGCCGAGGTTGCCGTCCACTACCGGTCCTCGCTCGTCGAGAAAATCAAGGATCAGGGCGGGAAAATCACGCGCGGCAACACCACCCTGCTCCTCGCGCAGGATTTCGGGTTCTGCTACGGGGTTGAGCGTGCGATCGACCTCGCCTACGCCTCGCGCAAGGTTTTCCCGGAGAACCGCATCTTCCTCATCGGGGAAATCATCCACAACCCGGAGGTGAACCGGCAGCTGCGCGAGATGGATATCGTATCTCTCCCATGGCGGGAAATGGATGCGAGCTACGACGAGCTCCTGCCCGAGGACGTGGTCATCGTCCCGGCCTTCGGCGCACCCACGAAATTCATGGAGAAGATCGAGGAGCGCGGCTGCTACACGGTCGATACCACCTGCGGTGATGTGATGAAAGTCTGGCGGCGTGTCCGCGGCTACGCGAAGGACGGCATCACATCCATCATCCACGGCAAGGCAAACCATGAGGAAACCCGCGCCACCGCATCGCGCGCCCTCGGCGAGAACAAGGACGGCCGGTATCTGGTGATCCTCACTCTCGCAGACACCGATTTCGTCTGCGACTACATCCGCAATGGCGGGGACAGGGAGGCTTTCCTGAAACGCTTCGCCGGATCCTTTTCCGATGGTTTCGATCCCGATGTGCATCTGGAAAAAATCGGCGTCGCCAACCAGACGACCATGCTCAAGAGCGAGACGCTGGAGATCCAGAAGCGCCTCGCAGACGCCGTCCAAGGCCGCGATGGGTCGGCGGAAAAGTTCTCCGTTTTCGATACGATCTGCGGCGCCACCCAGGAGCGTCAGGACGCGCTTTTCGAGATGCTCAAAACCAGGATGGACCTGCTGCTGGTTGTCGGCGGCTACAATTCCTCGAACACCGCGCATCTGGTGGAAATCGGAGAGAAGGAGCTGCCCACGTTTTTCATCCGCGACGCCTCGCAGATCAAGTCGCTTGGGGAAATCGTCCACTACGACCTGCACCACCAGCGGGAGACGACCTCGGCGTATGCATCGGCGTTCTCGGGCAAGGATCACGTCACCATAGGCCTCACCGCCGGTGCCTCCTGCCCGAACAACCTCATCGAGGAAACGGTCAGAAAGGTCTTCGGGCTGCGCGGCGAGACGCTGGACTGATGTGGTGCCGCAGCTTTGGCCGGCTCCTTTTGCCGATGCACGGAAACAGGCCGGGGGCACGGCCCCCCATTCAGGCAAGATCCATCACCAGCACTTTCGCCCACATCTCCTTGTGGCCGCCGGAAAAGGCGTCGTGGACCGGATCGGCCTTCTGGTATCTCTCATGGGCTTCCATCGTGTCGAAGCGGAAGGAGATCCCGTAATCCCAGGTATGGTCGGTGACAGGGCGCTGCTCGGTTGGCGCGGGCGTGCCCCAGTGGGCCTTGGAGACGTTGGTGGATTTCGCAAGCCCATCGAGCGCAGCTTCCATCCGCGCGCGACCGGCATCGTTCTTGTATTCTTCCTTCAGCCAGAAATAGACGTGATGTTCCATGCCCCATCCTGCGATGTCCGGCACGGAGATTCCAAGCCCTAAAGCCGCCTGCCCCCCCTTCATGCCCTGGGAAGGGAAATCCCGACAAGCAGCCCGCCCATCGCGCTTTTCCCAGCCGCGACCTTGCCCCCGCAGGCGCGCACGGAGCCCTCCACGATGGCCATGCCCAGGCCGCTGCCGCCGGTGTCGCGGGTGCGGGATCTGTCCGGCCTGTAGAAGGGCTCGAAGAGCCGTTGCTGCTCCTCATCCGCGACACCCGGCCCGTCGTCCTCAATCACTAGATTCACAGTATTTCCCGACAGGTGTGCGGCGATGCTCACCTTGCACCCCGCGCCGGCGTGGCGATGGCAGTTGCGCAGGATGTTGCCGAGGGCGCGGGCAAGGTGCCTGCGGTCGGCTTTCACGCAAAGGCCCGCGGCGATGTCGCACCCCACCGCATGGCCATCGAGTTCCTTTGCGGCAAGCTCGCGGCAGATTCCGGCAAGAGGGATCGTTTCGATTTCCACCGCCGCCGAGCTCGCCCTGGTGAAGGCGAGCAGCTCGGCAACGAGCGCGGAAAGCTCCTCCGCATCCTCATCGATGGATTCGATCCGTTCCGCCTGCCCGCCAGCGGATTCCCGCAGGATGCCGAGGCCGGTGCGCATCCTCGCAAGCGGGGCGCAGAGCTCATGCGCAACATCGCCGAGGAACCTTTTCTGCCCGGAAAGAAGCTGCCCGAGCCGGGCGGACATCTCCTCGATGGATTCGCCGGCGGCACCCAGCTCGTCGTTGCGAGAGGCGCCGATTTTCGTATCGAAACCACCCTCCGCGATTTTCCCCGTGGCCTTGGAAATCCGCCCTGCGTAGCGGGTGATGCCGAGCACGAAGGGCGCCCAGAACAGGATGCTGAACGCCAGCACCGCAAGCCCGCCGAAGAGCCAGGGCCGGTAGTCGAAGAACAGTCCGTTGGCGGAGGCGTTGTCGGATTTCAGGAACAGCACCCCCCGCGGCGGCCTGCCCCGTCCCGGAGACCCGACGGCCAGCTCGATGGCGGCCCAGTAGCTTCCGTCACCCGGATCCCTTGTGAGGAAAAGCGCCCTGGGCTCGCGCTGTTCACGGGGGCGCCCCCCCCGGTCGGGTGGGGGAAATCCGCCCGGCCCGCCCCTTGGTTCGTGCCAGGGCGCTTCGGGTGGTTTCGCCTGTCCTCCGGGCGGCGGCAGTTCCCCTTTTGCGCGTGCGATGATCTCCGCCGGGATTTCCGCCTCCGCCGCATCCGGCCCGAGTTCCCGCTCGGACCGGAAAAGGCCTTCCAGCCCGTAGGGGGAAACCTTCTCCGCGATGATGCCGCCCCACCCGCTTTCGGGCACGTCATCCAGGCTTGCCGAGATATCCTTTCCCAGCGATTCCAGCCGCTCGCCGGTTGTGCCGGTCAGCAGCGAATCCAGCCCAAGCCGGAGCTGCCACGAGACGAAGAGGGCGAACGCCACGGCGAGAACCAGCAGATGCACCGCCAGCCAGGCGGCAACCTTCGCCATCAGCGGGAAGCGCCGCCTCGCCCTCACCCCAACCCCCCTTCCTCAAAGCGGTAGCCCACGCTCCGAACCGTGACGATGAACTGCGGCTTTCTGGCATCGTCCCCGAGTTTTTTGCGGAGCTGGGAGATATGCACGTCGATGGAGCGGTCGAAGACATCGAAGCGCCGTTCGGAAACCTCCTCCAGCAGCGCCTCGCGGGATTTCACCCTGCCCCTCGCCTTCATCAGGGAAACCAGGATCGCGAATTCAAGGGCCGTCAGATCCAGCGGCTCGTCGCGGAGTATCGCGGTGTGGGTGGCCTCGTTGACCCGGAGTTTCCCGGCCACGAGATCCACGCCGCCATCATCCGCAGGCTCCGCCAGCACCGCCCGCCGCGTCACAGCCCGCAGCCGTGCCAACAGCTCGCGGCTGGAAAACGTTTTCGGCAGGTAATCGTCCGCCCCCAGCTCAAGCCCCACGATGCGGTCCGCCTCGTCGCCCATCGCGGTAAGCATCAGCACCGGCACGTTGGAGCTTTTCCGCAGCTCCCGCAGCACCTCGAAGCCGTCCATCCCGGGCATCATCACATCCAGGATCACCGCCTCGTATTCGCCATCCAGAGCCTCCGACAAGCCATCGGTTCCCGTGTGGCGCATGGAGACGTTCCAGCCCATCGGTTGCAGGTAGTCGCGGATCAGGCCGCAGAGCTTGCGGTCGTCATCGACCACCAGCAGCGGCCTGCCTTGCGTGTTCCCGGCATTCGACATGCAGCCATCCTCCATGTCACGCGCACCTCCGCCATCCATTTTACCGAATCTTAACAAAAAAGAGCCGTATCGAAATCATACCGTCACATCGCCCGCCGCATCATCATCCCACTGCAATCAAGCGCAGGGAAACCATGAAAGCAAAACCACTCGCACCAAGCATACTCCTCGCCATCTCGGGATTCGCAATCGCACAGATGCCGCCGCCGCCGGACATCGTCGCCGTCACCATCGACAAGGATCACGACCACAAGCTCACCGCCCGTGAGATCCGCAACGCCCCGAAGTCACTGCTCAAGCTCGATGAGGATGAAGACGGCGCACTCAGCGCCGAGGAGCTACGCCCCGAGCCGCCAGATGGCAGGCGCCGGAAAAAGGACGGGGACGACGCGCAGCTCCAGCCGCCGCCACCACCCCCATCCGCGCTGATGGATGCCATCGACACCGACGGCGATGGCACGCTCTCCAAGGACGAGATCGAGAAATCCGGTGAAACGCTGCTGGAACTCGACAAGGACGACGACGGGAAAATCGACAACACCGAAGCCCCTTCCCTGGGCGAGCCGAACCAAGGCGGCCCTCCAGGCGGCGGTGGCGGGCGCCCGCCGCATCCCCCCGGCCCGCCGCACGGCAGATGATTGTCCCCCCCCAGGAAATGGCAAGGGGCGTCCCCGCAAGGGGGCGCCCCACCATATCAGGCCGTCAAATCCGCGAACGCATCTTCCAGTGTGCGGAAACGGAAGGCGAATCCCGCCTTTTCCAGTTTCGCCGGGACGGCGCGCTGACTTGCCAGCAGCACCCCTGCGAAATCCCCCAGAACCAGCCGCAGGGCGAAGCCCGGCACCGGAAGGAAAACCCAGCGACCCACCGCACGGGCGAGTTTGCGCGTCAGATCCGAATTCCGCTCGGGCACCGGCGCGGTGCCGTTCACCGCACCGCGGATGCCTTCGCTGAGAATGGAAAACACCATCGCGCGGCGCAGGTCATCGACATGGATCCACGGCATCCACTGGCTGCCATCGCCCAGCCTGCCGCCTATCCCAGCCTTGAAAACCCGCATCAGTTTCTCATAAGCCTGCCCGCCTTTCCCTAGCACCACACCGATCCTGAACATCACCACCCGAACCCCCAGCAGCTCCGCCTTGCCCGCCGCCGCCTCCCACTCCGCGCACAGATCCGCAAGGTATCCCGTCCCATGCGGCGATCCTTCGCCGAGAATTTCATCGCCCCGGTTCCCATAGATCCCGACCGCCGAGCCATTCAGCAAGACCCCCGGCCTGCCGCCCTCTGGAAGCGCCGCAATCCTCTCCACGATGTCCTCCGTCACCCCCACCCGGCTTTCATGGAACTCCCTTTTCCTGGCCTCAGTCCAGCGTTGGTCGATGGGCGCTCCGGCAAGGTTCACCACCACATCACAGCCCTGGAAATCCACATCCTCCGGCTTCACCCAACGGGTAACCCCGGACATGTTTCCCGCTCCCTTGCGACTCACGCCTACGACCTCATAGCCCTCCCCGGCCAGCAAGCCCGCCAGCCCGCCGCCGATGAATCCGCTCGCTCCGTAAATCACTGCCCGTTTTCCCATGCCACAGGATACACCCATCGCCACCTGTGCAAAACACGTTTCGTAAAGGCCGCGAAACATGTATCGTCCGCCACGATGCGCATCGACATCCTCACACTCTTCCCCGAGATCGCGCTCGCTCCTCTCAGCGACTCGATCATCCGGCGCGCGCGAGACGCAAGACTGGTGGAAATCCATGGCCACAACCTCCGCGACTGGTCGGAGGACAAGCACCGCCGCGTGGACGACTCACCCTGCGGCGGCGGGCCCGGGATGGTCTTGCAGCCCGGCCCCTTGCACGCGGCGATCACGGAGCTGAAAAAGGAAAACACCCGCGTGATCCTGATGACCCCGCAGGGCGCTCCGCTGAAACAGGCGCGTGTCCGGGAACTTTCCTCGGAAAGCCATCTCCTCATCGTCTGCGGGCATTACGAGGGCATCGACCACCGCATCACCGAGACCCTCATCGACGAGGAAATTTCCATCGGCGATTACGTGCTCACCAACGGAGCCATCGCCGCCGCCGTGCTCTGCGACGCGGTCATCCGCCTGCTGCCCGGCGCGCTCGGCGATGCGGAATCCGCCGCCGTGGAATCGTTTTCCGAGCCGAACCTGCTGGAGGCTCCGTGCTACACCCGCCCCGTGGATTTCATGGGGATGAAAGTCCCGGATGTCCTGCTTTCCGGAAACCACGCGAAGATCGAGGCATGGCGCAACGAACAGGCTCTCCGGCGCTCTCTCGAAAACCGTCCTGACCTGAACCCATGAAATCCGCTATTCTCCTCCTTTTCCTTATCGCAACAGCTCGGGCGAAAACCCTGAAAATCGAGGCCGGCCTTCATGACCGCGCCAACACGGTCGTGACCGTTCCCGCCCCCGATGATGTGCCGGAAAACCCCGGGCTGAAACCGGCGGACGGGAAAATCCTGCCGCTCCAGCTTTCCGATGATGGCACGGCGACCTTCATCCTGCCGGAACTCGCGGCGGGGAAAACGGCGGAGTTCGCGCTCGTGTCCATGGGGGAACCCGCGCCGGACACGGCGCTGGCGGAGGAAAAGGGCACCGACATCGCGCTCGGCGTGGGCAAGCGTCCGGTGGCGGATTTCGTGGGGAAACGGACGGAGCTGCCGCGCGCCGACATCCCGCCGATCTACCTTCGCGGCGGCTACCTGCATCCGCTGCGGACACCTACGGGAAACGTAGTAACCGACGACTACCCCTCGAACCACATCCACCATCACGGCATCTGGACGGCATGGACGAGCACGGTTTTCCAAGGCAGGAAGCCTGATTTCTGGAACATGGGCAAGGGCAGGGGGAAGGTGGATTGCAAGGAGATCGGCTTTTCCTGGTCCGGGCCGGTGCATGCCGGGCTCGAGGCGGAGAACGAATACACCGACCTGACAACCGGAGCGCCGGTCGTCGCGCTCAACGAGAGCTGGACGGTGAAAGCCTACGCCGTTTCGGAAAAGTTTCACCTGCTGGAGCTTGTCTTCGTCCACCGCACGGCGGGCGATGACGGCCTGAAGCTGCCGGAATTCCACTACGGCGGCCTCGGGATCCGCGGCGCGGCGGCTTGGGACGGGCTTGGAAACGCGGAGTTCCTCACCTCGGAAGGCGTCACCGACCGAGACGAGGCGAACGGCAAGCCCGCCCGCTGGGTCGCGATGTCGGGAGCGGTGGACGGGGCAAAAGCGGGCATCGCCATTCTCGGCCATCCGGGAAATTTTCGCGCCCCCCAGCCGATCCGCATCCATCCCACCGAGCCGTTCATTTCCTTCGCCCCGCAAATGGCGGGAGACATGGAGATCGCCCACGACAAGGCCTACCGCTCCGCATACCGCTTCGTCACGTTCGATGGCGCGCCCGACAAACAGCTACTGGGCCGTATCTGGAACGACTACGCCGAGCCGCCGACTGCGGCGTGGGAGTGAGCCCGTTTCCCGAGATCATCCAGCGCCGCCATGAAGGCGTCATAGGCCGCCTGCGGGCTGCGGTAGGGGGAGAAGTAGCTCGTCACCTGGCCGTCGCTGCCGCCCTTGGTGGACATCCAGTAAAGATGGTCCGATGACTGGAGCGCGCCCCATGCGGCGATGAGCTTCGGGTCGCCGCCGCTCATCACCGGCGTTTCGAGCGAGCGGATCTTTGCGAGCGCCTCCTTCTGCATCGCGTTGCCCGCCCATGCGGAGAGGTCGCGCTCGGCATCGGCCCACGAGGTGGCGAGCGGGCAATCGTATTCGCGTATCGCCGGGTAGATCGCCACGGCCTCGGCGGGCGTGACCCATTGGGAGCCGGACTCGATCAGGATCTCCGGCACTTTCCGCCAGAACTCATAGATGCCCTGCTCCTTCTTCTGGTGCTCGCCGATCGATTCGTAATCCATGAAAAGGTTCACCAGATCCCCCGGCGACTGGCCGATCCATGCGGTGAATTTTTCCCATGTCAGGGGGAATCCGGACCATGAGCGGTCGGAGAAACGGAAGGCGAGATCGTCTGAGAGGGTGTGGTTGCGCATCAGGGTCTTGATGCGGGCGGTGTCCGGCGCGCGGTAGAGGAAATTGGGGGAGATGCCCTGCGTGAAGGCGGGCGTGCCCTCCGCGATCACACCCTCGAAGCCGAGCGTTTCCGCCCGCGCGGCGATCGCGTTGTCATAGATCAGTTCCGAGTTCCGGAACACCTTCGGGCGCACGGAGAAGCACTCCTCCATGAGATCGAGGTGCATGTCGGATTGGCGCTGGAATTCCTTTTCCGAATAGAGGAAGGCGAGCGAGTGATGGTACGTTTCCGCGAGCAGTTCCACCCCGCCGGTGGCGACGAGCTCCTGGAACGACTCGAGCACATCCGGGCGGTATTTCCGGAACTGCTCGATCACCGTGCCGGTGAGCGAGAGCGCCATGCGGAACAGGCCGTGGCTTTCCCCGATGCGCTTGCGGAACATCTCGTTGGCCGGAAGGTAGCAGCTGTCGGCCACGCGGTTCAGGATCTCGCGGTTGAGCTTCTCGTCGAGGCGGTGCGGCTGGTGCACCTGGAAATAAAGGCAGACGTCGGGCATGGGTTGGTGGGAGGATAAAGCCCCTTTGCGGAAATTGCCAGCAATCCACAGGCCAAACTCGCAGAGCCGCCGCGGCCAAAGGATCGCTTGCCCGTTCCCGGCCATCCGCTACGCTTCGCCCACCCCATGAACCGTAGAAATCCCCTTTGCCTGAGCGCAAGCCTTCTTGCCTTCGCCATCCTGCCCCTCGCCGCAGAAGTGATCCCGGTAGACCTGCCCGCCCCAGACGGCAAGCCGGGCACCAAGGACAAGCCGGTCAAGGTTTTCATCCTGTCCGGCCAGTCGAACATGCTCGGCTTCGGCAAAGTGGAGGGCTCCGCCCCGCTCTACGACAGCCTTTTCCTCTCCGCCGACCCTTCGGTGAAAGCCTGCAAGATGCCCGTCGATAACTCCGCGCTCATGCCCCACGGCATCTACCTTTCCGACGCTGCGGATGCGGAGAAGGGAGCCAGATATTTCATCCGCTCCGGGGAGGAAATCCACAAGGACGGCAAAGTCGCCCTCGGAACCGTTTCCGAAAAGCTCCCCGTCACCGCAGCCGGCCAATCGCTCGTCGTGAAGGCCTTCATCGACGTGCCATACGACGGGATCTACGAGCTCCACGCCGGGATGGGCCAGGCCTGCACGATCGGCCTTGACGGCAAGGAGGTGAAGGGCGGGGTCGCACTGAAGGCAGGCACCCGCTACCCGCTGGACATCGCCTACCCGCAGGGTGGTGGCTCCGCCGCGTTCTGGATGGAGAAAACCGACATGCAAGGCATGGGCGACCTCCGCTGGGCCATCGAGAAGCTCGGCCGCTTCCCCTACCTGCTCGATGAGAAGGGCGGGTGGACGGTCCGCAACGACGTGATGCTCAACGACGCCTATATGGGCAAGGGCAGCAGCGCACCGCTCAGCGCACCCGCCTGCGGGCCGACCTTCGGCCCGGAGCTGGGCTTCGGCTACGTGATGGGAACCTATCTCGACGAGCCGGTCATCGTCATGAAGGCGGACATCGGCAACCGCAGCCTCGGCTGGGACATCCTCCCGCCGGACAGCGAAAGCTACACCTTCGAGGGCAAGCGGTATCCCGGATACGGGGAAACGGTCGATGCGGACGGGAACATCACGAAGCCAGGCCCGAACGATTGGTATGCGGGCAAGCAGTACGACGATTACACCGCCGCCGTCCGCGCAGTGCTAGACAACTTCGGCGAGCGCTATCCCGAATACAGGGAGCAGGGCTTCGAGGTCGCCGGCTTCGCCTGGTGGCAGGGCCACAAGGACGGCCCGAACCCGGCGCACAACGCCCGCTACGAAACCAACCTCGCCAACCTCATCAAGGCATGGCGCAAGGAATTCAACGCACCCAACGCAAAATGGGCCATCGCCACGGTCGGCTTCCACGGAAAGGATATGCCGGAGCACTATGTGAGGATCGCGGAGGCGCAGCTCGCCGTCGCCGATCCCAAGAAGCATCCGGAATTCGCCGGCAACGTGGCGACCATCGACACCCGCCCCTTCTGGCGCGGACCGGAGGTTTCCCCGAAGAACCAGGACTATCACTACAACCACAACGGCGAGACCTACATGCTCACCGGCGATGCGCTCGGCCGCGCGATGGTAGGGCTGATGGGAGGAAAGGCGCAATCCCCTCCCGCCACAGCGGACAAGCCGATCGCTGCGGTGCCGTTCATGCAGCCGCCCTCCGCAGAGGAAGCTGCGGCAATGGCCTCAGCCCTCAGCCCCATCATGCTGAACAGGACCATCCCCGATTATGTCGCCAAGTCCGCGGCGATACCGGCCCACCAGCGCAGGGGGATGTTGCTCGACAACATCGCTTCCAACACGCCGCCCACCGACAAGAAAAGCCTCGAGTCCCTCGGCAGCCAGCTTGACCAGGTCATTGCCTACTACAACACCGCCGGAATCCACGACTATGATTGGAAGCCTTTCGTTCCCCAGATGCAGAAGGCGGAATGGAATTACCTCAGCTTCGATCCCCAGGAAAAGGTCACGAAAGACGCCAAGGGCAACCTCCCCGACATGTATCGCGAGGTCACCCTTCCCGCCGGATCGGAGAACTGGTTCGCGGCGGATTTCGATCCCGCACAGGCCGGCTGGAAAACCGGAAAGGCTCCCTTCGGCCAGAACAACGGCGAGCAGAAAGCCCTGCGCGAGAACTGCGGCGTGGCACACTGCGGCTGCGACATCGCGCCGGCCACAAAGTGGGATAACGAGGTCCTGCTGATCCGCCAGACCTTCGATATCCCCGATTTCAAGGAAGGCCACCGCTACCGCATCATCGTCGGCGGAGGCGGCCACGCTTGGGCCGGCGAGGGCTTCGCGCTCTACCTCAACGGCAAGCTGTTGACCGAGGTCAAAGCCGCCTATTACAAGGGCGGCGGCGCAGCCCGCGGCGCCTACGTCTTCGAGGACGTCATCCCGGAGTTCGGGGACGGCAAGGCCACCCTTGCGGTCAAAGCTTTCCTGCGCCAAACCGGCCACCGTGGCAAGCCCGGCCCGCCGAACGGGCATCTCAGCGTGTGGATGCAGGAGGCGAAGCTCCCGCCCGCGGTACTGGAAATGGCCGCGAAGCCGACCGAGTGAAGCTCAATGGCCGAGCTTGAGCTTTTTCAGCTTCGGCTCGACCACATACTGGCAGTAGCTGTTGCGGGTCTTGTTCTGGAAATAGTAATCCTGGTGGTATTTCTCCGCGGGGAAAAACTCCGCCGCCGCCGTGATCTCGGTGACGATGGGCTTGTCGAAATTCCCCTGCGCTGCTGACCTCGAGGCCTCGGCGAGTTTCCTCTGATCCTCGTTGTGGAAAAAGATCGCCGAGCGGTACTGGGTGCCGATGTCGTTGCCCTGCCGGTTGAGTTGGGTCGGGTCGTGAAGGTCCCAGAACCATGCCAGCACCCGCTCCAAGGGGATTGCTTTCGGATCGAAGACGACCTGCACGACTTCCGCATGGCCCGTCCTGCCGGTGCAGATGTCCTCGTAGGTGGGGTCCACGGTTTCCCCGCCCATGTATCCGGAAACGGCGGCATGGATCCCATCAAGCTGGTTGTAGGCGGCCTCGACACACCAGAAACATCCGGCGCCGAGGGTGATCGTTTCCGCGCCCTCGGGGACGCTTGGTTTGTCGGCGGGTGATTTTTCATCGGGCTCCATACCGGGATCGTAAACTGGATATCCTGCGGCACAAGAGGACGCATCCGGGATTTCCGTGTTGCGGAGGATCCCCATCGGCGGTTTCATGAAGAATGCAAGAAACCCGCCCCGAACACGATTCCATGGGCGAGCTCGCCATCCCGGCCGATGCGCTTTACGGAGCGTCCACCCAGCGTGCGGTGGGGAATTTCCCCATCTCTGGGGAAACGGTGAGCCCGGCGCTGATCCATGCCTACGGCCTGATCAAGGAGGCCTCCGCTCTTGCGAACGCGAAGCTCGGCGTGCTGCCGCAGGAACTCGCGGAGCCCATCGCTGCCGCCGCCCGCGAGGTTGCGGAGGGGAAACATGTCGCGCATTTCCCCGTCGATGTGTATCAGACCGGCTCCGGCACCTCTACGAACATGAACGTGAACGAGGTCATCGCCACCCTTTGCCGCCAAGGCGGGCACGAAGCCCATCCCAACGACCACGTCAACCTCGGGCAATCCTCCAACGACACCTTTCCCACCGCCATCCACATCGCCGTTTGCACGGAACTCCGCGACACCCTTATCCCGGCGCTGGGGGGACTGGAAAAATCCCTTTCCCAGAAGGCGGAGGCATTTCACCACGTCCTCAAGATCGGCCGCACGCACCTGATGGACGCGGTGCCGATGCGACTGGGCCAGGAGTTTTCCGGCTACGCGAAACAGGCGGAGCGCGGGGTGGGCCGCTGCCACAAGGCGATTGAGGCGCTGCTGGAAATTCCGCTCGGCGGCACCGCGATCGGCACCGGCCTGAACCGCCATCCGGATTTTCCGGAAACGGCCATCGCCTTCCTCAAGGACCGCACCGCCTTCCCATTCCAGCGCGCCGAAAACCCCTTCGAAGCCCAGGCCGCACGCGACGCGCTGGTCGAGGCACACGGCCAGCTCAATGCCATCGCGACCTCGCTGTTCAAGATCGCCAACGACATCCGCCTCCTCGGCTCCGGGCCGCGCTGTGCGATAGGCGAGATCAGCCTCCCCGCCGTCCAGCCCGGTTCCTCGATCATGCCGGGAAAGGTGAATCCCGTGCTCTGCGAGGCGCTGACCATGGTCTGCGCGAGGGTTTTCGGAAACCAGACGACCGTGACTTTCTGCGGCGCAAACGGCCAGTTCGAGCTCAACGCCTTCATGCCGCTGCTTGGCCAGTGCGTGCTGGAATCCATCCGCCTGCTCTCGAACGCCTCCAACGCCTTCGCGGAGAAATGCGTCGGTGGCATCACCGCGAACGAAGCCCGCTGCGAGGAACTCATCGAGCTCTCGCTTTCCATGGTCACCTCCCTGGTCCCCCTCATCGGCTACGACAAGGCTGCCGCTATCGCCAAGGAATCCGTGAAAACCGGAAAAACCATCCGCGAGCTATGCGAGGAAAAAATTCCCGAGCTCGGCATTTCCATGGGACAGCTCAGCCAAGCCCTCGGGCCCGCGACGATGGCCGGAGAGTGAAACTCCTTGGTCTGCGGCACAAAAGAATCCCCCCGGATCGCTCCGGAGGGATTTTTGGGGAAACTGACAGTGATCAGCCCGCGAAGTTCGCGGCGACGACGTCCCAGTTCACCACGTTCCAGAACGCGTCGATGTAGGCGGGGCGCTTGTTCTGGTAATGGAGGTAGTAGGCGTGCTCCCACACGTCGAGGCCGAGGATAGGGGTGCTGCCGCAACCGCCGAAGTCAGGCCCCATGGTCGGGTTGTCCTGGTTGGCTGAGGAGCAGACGGCGAGGGTGCCGTCGGATTTCTTGCAGAGCCATGCCCAGCCGGAGCCGAAACGGGTCATGCCGGCCTTGGCGAAGGCTTCCTTGAACGCGTCGAAGGAACCGAAGGCCGAGTCGATGCTCGCCGCGAGGTCGCCGGAAGGTGCGGATGCGCCGCCGGGGGCGATGACTTTCCAGAAGAACGAGTGGTTCCAGTGGCCGCCCCCATTGTTGCGGACCGCAGCGCGGATGTCATCGGGGACGGAGGCGAGGTCGGAAACGAGCTCGCAGATGGATTTCGCCTCAAGCTCTGCGTTGCCTGCGATGGCATTGTTCAGGTTGGTGACGTATGCCTGGTGGTGCCTGTCATGGTGGATTTCCATCGTCAGTGCGTCGATGTGGGGCTCGAGGGCGTCGAAGGAGTAGCCGAGATCTGGTAATGTGTGTGCCATGGTAATAAATGGTTGTTTGTCTGGTTGCTTTTGCCGCGGCAGGATGGGAAAGAACTTTTCCGCCGCACAAGTAACAACAACGCCAGCAACCCCGCGCCCGCAAGAAGAAATCAGCCATGCCCCCGGAACTCGAACCCTACATCCCGCTCATCATCACCGCCGTCGCTTCTCTTTTCGTCGGTTGGCTGATCACATGGCTGGCCGCGTCCGGAGCGAAATCCGCGCTGCTTGAGCGCCTAAAGGGCGAGGAACGCCGGATCGCCGAAGCCGAAGCCCGCCTCGCCAACGCGGAGGCGGAGAGCGAGCGCAACGAGGCCGAAGCACAGACTTTCCGCAACCAGCTCACGGAAATGACCGCACGCCTTGATGCCGAGCGCAAGGCTGCCGAGGAAAGACAAGCCCTGCTTTCCCGCGCCGAAGCGAAGCTCTCCGACACCTTCAAGGCGCTTTCGGCCGACGCGCTCAAGGGCGCCTCCGAGCAATTCCTCCACCTTGCGAAATCCACCCTCGCCTCCCAGACCGAGGAGGCCAAGGGCGAGATCGAGAAACGCAAGACCGCCATCGAATCGCTGGTGAAACCCGTGGCGGAATCCCTCGGGAAATTCGAGCTGCGCATCGGCGAGATCGAGAAACTCCGCGAGGGTGCGTATTCGGAGCTCAAAGAACAGGTCCGCGCCCTCGGCGAGGGACAGCTGGGCCTCCAGAAGGAGACCGCCTCGCTCGTCAAAGCCCTGCGCCAGCCCACCGGCCGCGGCCAGTGGGGCGAGATGCAGCTCCGCCGAGTCGTCGAGCTCGCCGGGATGCAGGAGCATTGCGATTTCACCCTCCAGACCAACACCACCACCGATGAGGGCAAGCGCCTCCGCCCGGACATGGTCGTCAAACTGCCTGGCGGGAAAACCATCGTCGTCGATTCCAAGACGCCGATGGACGCCTACCTCAACGCCCTTGAAGCCACCGATGACACCACACGTGCCAATTTCCTCAACGGCCACGCCAAGCAGGTCCGCGACCACATCCAGCAACTTTCCTCCAAGAAATACACCGACCAGTTCGAGGACACCCCGGAGTTCACCGTGCTGTTCCTGCCCAGCGAATCCTTCTTCTCCGCCGCCCTCCACTCCGATCCCGGCCTCATCGAGCGCGGGGTCGACCACGGTGTCATCCTCGCCACCCCCACCACCCTCATCGCCCTGCTCAAAGCCGTCGCCTACGGCTGGAGGCAGGAAGCCCTCGCCCTAAACGCCAAGGAAATCTCCGCCCTCGGACGCACCATGCACGAGCGCCTCGGAAAACTCGCCGAGCATTTTTCCAAACTCGGCAACTCACTCAACTCCGCCGTCGATCACTACAACCGCGCCATCGGCTCCTACGAGACCCGCGTCATGTCCACCGCCCGGAAATTCGAGGAACTCAAAGCCGCGCCGGAGAACGCAACCCTCCCCGACATCGAAAAGATCGACCGCACCACCCGTCCCCTCCTGGCCAATCCGGAAATCGACATCGAGGCCAAGGACGACTTCGCCTTCGTCCCCGAAAAGGACACCGCCTCAAAGAAAGCGGCGAACGATCTGCGGAGCGCGTTCGGGGATCTCTGAGAAAGCGCACGCCCGGGATTCCCTCCCCCATGGCCAAACACATGGAAATGGAATCATCCGGGATGCCGAAATCTCCCGGTCAGCCAGCTTGACGCGTGCCACTTCGCAAATCATACTGGGCTCCCAAAGCGCTGGTCGAAGACCCGCCACAGACACTCAACGACCCCAAGCAACGCCATGAAAACCAAGCTCCTCCTTAGCCTGCCGCTCGTCGGCTGTCTCGCTATCGTCTCCTGCTACCCCATTCCGGATGGGCCGCGCAAGCCGCAACGCCCCGCTGCTGATGCGACGGTGACCAGCCAGGACCAGCAGAAAATCCAGGATCAGCGCGACCGCATGAAGCTGGCCGAGGAGAAGAAGCAGGCCGAGGCCGATGCCATCAAGGAAAAGCCGGCCACAGGCTCCACCACGACGACCGACAAGCCAAAGGCCGACAAGCCTAAGGGCGAATACGCCTTCGCCACCCCGGTTCCCGGCAAGGAAGGTTTCGTCTTCAGCCCTTACAACAACAAGCTCGTTGACGTCAGGGACATCCCAAGCGGCACCCTTGTCCAGGATCCGACCTATCCGGCCGCAGAGAAGAAGTATTTCCGCGTGCCCTGAGCCCGCACCCCAAAGGCAGACCTTCGATTGAAAAAACGGCCGGGTCCAACCCCTTGGATCCGGTCTTTTTTATGAGCACATCCTTCCAACGAATCGGCATCCTTGGTGGCGGCCTGCTGGGCGGCTCCATCGCCCTCGCCCTCCGGGAAAAGGCCGACGTGCGCCTGTGGTTCAGAAAACCGGAGGCGGCGCTATCCTCCGGCCTCGGTTTCGCCACCGGTGATCTCGCCCAGGCCGTGGCGGGATGCGATCTGCTCATCCTCGCCGTCCCTGTCGGCGCCATGCCCGCCCTGCTTTCCGCAGCCCTCGGGGCCGGGCTCCCCACATCATGCCTCATCACTGATGTCGGATCGGTCAAAAAATCCGTGCATGACTCGCTCTCCGCGGTGTTCGCAAAAGGCGGGAACCCCTTCATCGGCAGCCATCCATGGCCCGGCTCCGAGCGCAACGGCCTCGCCGCCGCACGGCCCGATCTTTTCGAGAACGCCGCCTGCCTGCTGACCAATGATTCCGGAGCGGGTCCAGCCCCATGCGCCGCCCTGGAGTCCTTTTGGGAATCGCTAGGCTGCCGCACGAAATGGCTAGGGGCCCTGGAACACGACGAGCTTGTCGCCCGCATCAGCCATCTCCCGCATATCGTGGCGGCCGCCGCGGCGAAGGTCGCCCTCGCCGACAGCTCCGCTGGCACCTTCGGAGGCGGCGGCCTGCGTGACACCACCCGCGTTGCCTCCGGCAATCCGGTGATGTGGGCGGAAATCCTCACCGAGAACCGCACGGCTGTCATCCCGGCGGTCAAGGAAACCATCGCGGGGCTGCGTGAAATCCTTGCCACGCTCGAAAAGCCCGACCAAGAACTTGCGCAGCAATGGCTCGCCGAGGCCAAGGCGCTCCGAGACACCCTGAGATAGATTTTTCCCAGAAAGCATCCATGTCCACCCTCCGCGTCAAAGCCATCTCCTCCCTCCATGCCGAGTTCAGCGTGCCGGGCGACAAAAGCATCTCCCACCGCGCCGCCATCCTCGGCGGGCTCTCCAACGGCACCTGCGAGATCTCCAATTTCCTCCCCAGCGAGGACTGCCTCAACACCCTCAAAGCCATGCGCGCCCTCGGCGCGAAATTCGATATCCTGGAGAAACTCGAGGGCTACGGCCCGACCAAGCTGCGCATCCACGGCCGCTCCATGAAACTCACCGCCCCCGAGTCACCCATCGACTGCGGGAACTCCGGCACCGGCATGCGCCTGCTTGCCGGCATGCTTGCCGGGCAGGATTTCATCTCCGAGCTCTTCGGGGACGCCTCCCTCTCCTCCCGCCCCATGGGCCGCATCACCGTGCCGCTCGCCGAGATGGGGGCGAAGCTCGAAACCCTCGGCGAGAAGCCCGGCTGCGCCCCCCTCAGAATCCATGGCAGCAAGCTCAAACCCATCACCTACGAGATGCCCGTCGCCTCCGCCCAGGTGAAAAGCGCGGTGCTGCTGGCAGGCCTGTTCGCGGAAGGCACCACCTCCGTGATCCAGCCCGCCGCCACACGCGATCACACCGAGCGCATGTTCGCCGCCTTCCGCATCTCCTGCCGCACCGTCGGGAACAAGATCACCATGCCCGGCGGCCAGATGCCGGAATCCTGCGATTTCACGGTGCCCGGCGACATCTCCTCCGCCGCCTTCTGGCTCGTCGCCGCCGCCGCGATGGACGGCTCGCGCCTGCTCATCAAGGACGTCGGCCTGAACCCAACCCGCACCGCCATCCTCAAAGTCCTCTCCCGCATGGGCGCGCACATGACCGAAACGCTCCACAGCATGGACGGCGAGCCCATCGGCAACATCGAGATCCATGGCGCACCCCTCACCGGAACCACCTTGCTGCCGGAGGAAATCCCCAACCTCATCGACGAGATCCCCGTCATCGCCGTCGCCGCCGCGCTTGCGAATGGATCAACCCACATCCGCAACGCCCGCGAGCTGCGCGTCAAGGAAACCGACCGCATCACCACCACCGTGGAGAACCTGCGGAAAATGGGAGTCGATGTGGAGGAGTTTGAGGACGGCATGATCGTCCACGGGGCCAAGCGGCTCAAGGGTGCGGAGATCGAGTCCCACGGCGACCACCGCATTGCCATGGCATTCTCCATCGCGGGTCTTTTCGCCAGGGGCGAGACAGTCATCCACGGCACCGACTGCATCAACACCTCCTATCCCGGATTCGCCCACCACCTGGATGCGATCCGCAACGAGCGCAGGGCCGCCGCCGATTTCATCCTGCCCACAACCGAACCATGACCTACCACGCCATCGCCATCGACGGCCCCGCCGCCTCCGGGAAAAGCACGCTTGCCCGGGCGCTGGCGGAAAAGCTCGGGCTGGTGATGGTGAACTCCGGTGCGATGTACCGCGCGGTCACCTGGAAGATCCTTTCGGAAAACATCGACCCGAAGGACTCGGCGGCGGTTACTGCCAGCCTCGGCCACATGGAGATCGAGTGCGGCCGCGATGGCTCTCTCTCGACCATACGTATCAACGGCGAAGACCCGACGCCTTTCCTCCGCGATCCGGCGATCAACGCGAACGTCTCCACGGTCTCCGCGATCCCGCAGGTGCGCGAGAGACTCGTCGCCCTGCAGCGGGATTACCTCAAGCGCACCCATGTCGTCATGGAAGGCCGCGACATCGGCTCGGTGGTCTTCCCGGACACTCCGTTCAAGATCTACATCGATGCGGAACCATCGGTCCGGAACAGCCGACGCTCCGATGACGGCGAGGTGGACTCCGTGGAAAAGCGCGACGCGGCGGACAGCTCCCGCACCACCGCGCCGCTCAAGGTGGCGGATGGGGCGGTGCTGCTGGATACCTCCGATCTCAGCGTCGGGGGGGTGCTGGATGCAGCGGTTGCGATACTCGGCAGCCAGGGCTTCCCGCTTCCCGGAGAGGCCGTTTGCCCGGCGCTTGCCGAAGAGCCGCACAAGCCCATGCGCTGGATCTACTGGCTCGGGTGGATGTCCTTCGGCGCCGCCTACCGCACCCTTTTCGGACTCCGCATCGTCGGCGATGAGAACACCATCAAGTCCGGCCCCGTGCTCGTCGCCTCAAACCACCAGAGCTTCCTCGATCCGCCGCTTATCGGGAACCTTTACAAGACCGAGATGGTCTTCTTCGCCCGCAAGACCCTCTTCAAGGGCATCGGGAAATGGCTATACCCGCAATGGAACGCCATCCCCATCGACCAGGACAAGCCTGACATGAGCTCGATGAAAACCGTCATCCGCAAGCTCAAGGAAGGCTGGCGCGTGCTGGTTTTCCCCGAGGGCGCACGGACGCTCGACGGCGAGATCGGCCCGGCGGCACCCGGGGTCGGGATGATCGCGGCGAAGGCCGGCGTGCCGATCCAGCCGGTGAGGATCTTCGGCGCCGACAAGGCCTTGCCGCGCGGTTCCGGGAAAATCCGCTTTGCGAGGATCACCGTGAAGGTCGGGAAGCCCATCATCCTCTCCGAGGAGGAGTTCAGGTCATACTCGCGGAAAGGCGGCTACGAGGAACTCACCGAACGCATCATGGACGCCATCAAGGCGCTTTGAAAGTCGGGGAACGGAACAGTCCGGGCGCTTGGCCGGCCCCGTGTCAATAGACCGGCTCGTCGTAAGCCCCGGTGTCATAGCCGCTGGAGTCACCGTATGCTGGCGCTCCATAGCTTTGCGGAGCACCGGAGCCCAAGGGCTCCACCACGCCGACTCCTTGGTCACGGGCCACATAGCCCACCACCCCGCCGAGGAGAAGGGGCACACAAGAGCTGCTGCCGAGCGTTACAGACACCAAAACCGCCGCCTGTATCAGGCGACGGAATTTTCCTAGCGCATGGTTTTCAGACATCATGCCTGCAGCGGGATTCGTGCTTATCTTTTCTTGATCGGGTTCTGCACACGGTAGCCCTCGTCGTGTGCGACGTATCCTACGGCTGCGCCTGCCGCCAAGGGCAGACAGGATGAGAGGCCGAACAAGGCAATGGATGCCGTGCTGAGAAGCGCGAATTGGCGGAATGACAGTTTTGATTTCATATTTTTATCGTTTTGGAAGCGCCTACATCCTAGCGGCCGATCATCCAGATAGCAACCGGTCATTTTCAACCTGCCAGCGCGGCGGCGATCGCCTTCGCAAGTTCATCGCTGTCCGGCTTGGTCGTGGATCCGAACTTGGCGACCGGCTTGCCGTTCTTGTCGATGAGGATCTTCCCGAAGTTCCACTTCACGTTGCCCGGAAAAGCGCCGTCCTTGCCGGTAAGCGCGGCGTAGAGCGGATGCTGGTCTTTGCCTTTCACATGGATCTTCGCCATGATGGGGAAGGTAACGCCGTAGTTGGTCTTGCAGAAAGCCTGGATCTCCTCGATGGATCCCGGCTCCTGCCCTCCGAAGTCGTTGCACGGAAAGCCGAGGATCACCAAGCCATCGCCTTTCTTCTCCTCGTAGAGCTTCTGGAGACCTTCATACTGCTTCGTGAAACCGCACTTGGAGGCGACGTTCACAATCAGCACCGCCTTGCCCTTGAAATCGGCGAGGCTGGTTTTCTCACCCTCCGCATTCTCAAAGGGGATGCCTGTGATGTCCGCGGCGAAGGCGGAAGAGCAAAGGACGACGGCTGGCATCAGTATTCTGCGGATCATACCGCGAACCTAACCGCACTTAACGCACTGGCAAGGGTGGGATCTGATTTTTTCCCCGCAAGGTTTCACCCCCCCCATTCAGGCTCCCAAAGCCCCACCGTGCCGCAGAACCATGCAGCTCGCGCCAAGCTCCCGGACGACACGGCAACGGCGCTCGGCTTGCTGATGCTGGGGGTGCCGGGCGACGGGCGGATGAAAGGGCGGGCGTGGACTTTCCCGCTTTCCGGAAAAACCCATGGCGGAGCCGCCGGGAAAAGGGACGAACCCGCCTCACATTGCCCGGTGCGATGGCTGCAGGAGGGCTGATCGATGCAGGCAGGCCAGTTTCTCCCTTGCGCGCAGGCTGCCAAAACGCTTCCTTGTCCCAGCCCGTCCCAACCAAGCCACAAATTTTTCCCATCATGTCTGAATACGCACGCGGCCTCGAAGGGGTCATCGCAAACGAATCCTCCCTGTCCAATGTCATCGGTGACATCGGCGAGCTCAGCTACGTCGGCTACCACATCGACGATCTGGTGGAAAACTGCTGCTACGAGGAAATCATCTACCTTCTCCACAACAACCGCCTGCCGAACCAGGCGGAGCTGGAAGCCTTCGAGAAAGGCCTGCGTGCGGACCGCGGCCTGCCGGAGCAGGTCATCGCTTTCCTGAAAAGCGCCCCTAGGGACGCCTCGCCCATGGATGTGCTCCGCACCGCCGTCTCCATGCTCGGCCTCTACGACCACCGCGCCAAGATCGGCGAGCCGGACATCGCCGCCAACCAGGCCATCGCTCTCTCCCTCTGCGCGAAGTCCGCCACCATCGTCGCCGCCTTCCACCGCTTCCGCAACGGCCTTGAGCTGCCGCCCGTCCGCGAGGATCTGACCGAAGCCCAGCATTTCCTCTACCTCATCAACGGCGAGGTGCCCACCGACATGGCCGCCCGCATCCTCGATGTCGCGCTCATCCTGCATGCGGATCACGGCATGAACGCATCCACCTTCTCCGCACGCGTCACCGTCGCCACCCTCTCGGACATGTATTCCGCGATCACCGCCGCGATCGGCACCCTCAAGGGCCCGCTCCATGGCGGCGCCAACGAGGGTGTGATCCACATGCTCCAGGAAATCGGCGAGTTCGACAAGGTGGACGCATGGGTCGAGGGCAAGCTCGCGCGCAAGGAGAAGATCATGGGCATAGGCCACCGGGTTTACAAGGTGCTCGATCCGCGCGCCCCGCACCTGCGCCGCCTCGCCGTCCAGCTCACCGAGGAGCTCGGCGAGCCGAAGTGGATCAAGATGTCCGAGCGCATCGCCGAGATCATGCGCGACAGGAAAAAACTGGAAGCCAACGTCGATTTCTACTCCGCCACGGTCTATTACTCGCTTGGCATCCCGACCGACCTTTTCACGCCCATCTTTGCGATTTCGCGCACCTCCGGCTGGACGGCGCATGTCCTCGAGCAGCTCCGCGACAACCGCCTCTACCGCCCCCTCACCCTCTACACCGGCCCGAAGACGCTCAGCCCGGTGCCTCCCATCGAATCGCGCTGAAGCCCGCTTTGTGAAAAACCCCATCACGCTCCTGTTTGCCATCGGCCTGGCCTCCTGCGCCGCGCCCAAGGCCATTGTCGTGGAGGAGGCTCCCGAGAAGCCCGTGAAAACCGCGGTGGCGGACATTTCCCCGCCTGCCACACCGGGCGAACCGAACGACGGACTGCGGATCGGCGATGATGACCTGCTGACGCTGCCCAGCGACGAGCAGCTGCGCCCCTCCTCCGCCCCTGGCGGCGATAGCGCCGCACCCGTGACCATACGCCCCCCCAAGGAGTAAGCCGGACCGTCTCCAACCCGAATTTCATGGTGACAGCCAGGTATCCTGGGTCTAGGCTAGCCGACCATGGGCATCTTATCTTGGATCGTGCTGGGCCTGATCGCAGGCGTTTTGGGGAAAATGCTTCTGCCAGGCAAGGATCCCGGCGGCTGGATCATCACCATCCTGCTTGGGATAGGCGGCGCCTTTTTCGGCGGCTGGGTCGGCAGCTTCTTCGGGATCGGAACGGTCGGCGGCTTCAGCCTCGGCTCGGTTGCCACCGCAACCGGAGGCGCGATGCTGCTGCTGGTCATTTCCCGGATGATACGGGGGTGATACTGAGCGGGCTCAGAGCTTCCCAAGGGTTTCACGCGCACGTGCCTTTGAATCCGCGTCGTCGGCCTCACGGTTTTGCATTGCAAGGCCTCTGTTGATCTCCTTTTTCGCATCTGCCTCGCGGCCCATCATGGCCAGGGTGCGGCCGTATTCGAGCTGGTGGATGAGGCGCTTGCCGTTGATCGCGCGGGCTTTGGCGAAGTGGTCGAGGGCTTCCTGATACGAGCCTTTCGGCACCCCGCCGTAAACGACCTTCGCCAGCAGCCTGGTACCGCCGCCTATGCCCGCCATTTCCTGGTGCCAGCGGCCGAGCATGTGGTGGGCGTAGTCGGACTTGGGATTGAGCTTCAGGGCGAGCTCGGCTTCGGATTTCATCTCGCGGGAGGCCTCGATCTTGGCCTTGTTGCCCATGTAGGGGGTGAGCTTGCCCAGCGAGAGGGCGACGGCGAGGTGGGGATCCGAGGAGTTCGGCGCGACCTTCACCGCGCGGCGGGAGTATGCCAGCGAGGACTCCGCGGCATCCTTCGCGGCGGCCTTGCCAAGCGAGGGCATCAGGTCGCCGTATTGCTTGGCGATCTTGACGAGAATATCCGCGTCGTTCGGCGATTTCTTCTCGGCCTCCTGGTAGGCGGCGAGGGCGTCTTTGGTTTTCCCCGCGGCCTCCAGCGCATCGCCTTTCTTCTTCCACTCGGAGGCGGATTGGGAAAAGGCGAGTGCCGAGGAAAGCAACAAGGTGGCGATGATTCCCGATTTCATGCCTTAGCCATACGCGTGTTTTCCGATGATTTCAAGGAGACGGTTTCCGGCGATCACTTGCGGTTTGAGAAAAGGTAGTGGGAAACGATCCATTCGTGGCCCTTGCGGTAGCCCCATAGCTCGGCGCAGGCCATGTAGAAGACGCGCCAGTAAGTCCACCAGCGGACTGCGTTCTCGGCACCGTAGGTTTCGGAGATGAGGGGGAAGAGCTCGTCCTTGTGGTCGTCCATGTTGCGGAGCCAGGCCTCGGAGGTTTTCTGGTAGTGCTGGCCGTTGACCTGCCAGTGCTGCTCGATGCGCAGGTGATCCTGGAAGTAGAGGAGGAGGTCATCGGAGGGCATCTGGCCGCCGGTGAAAAAGTATTTCGCCATCCAGTCGTCGTCGTTTTCCACCACGTAGTGATAGGCGATTTCCCGGTGGGTGAAGATGTGGACGAAGAGCTTGCCGTCGGGCTTGAGCCATCCGGAAACGCGCTCTAACAGGAGCTGGTAGTTCTTCATGTGCTCGAACATCTCGACGGAGACGCAGCGGTCGAAGACGGATTCGCCGACGCCCTCGAAGGTGATCATGTTCGCGGTGATGACGGTGATGTTGTGGAGGTTGCGCTTTTCCGCCTCGGCCATGATGTGCTCGCGCTGGGTGCGGGAGTTGGAAACCGCTGTGATCTTCGCGTCGGGGTAGTGTTTTCCCATCCAAAGGGTGAGCGAGCCCCAGCCGCAGCCCAGCTCAAGGATTGTCTGGCCGTTGGAAAGCTCGGCGCGCTGGCAGGTGATCTCCAGCATCCGCGCCTCGGACTCGGCTATGTCGATCACGCCTTCCTCCCAGTAGCCGGAGGAGTATTTCATGTGCGGGCCAAGGCAGCGCTTGAAAAAGGCGGTCGGCAGCTCGTAGTGCTGCTCGTTCGCCTCGTCCGTGGCGATGGCGACGGGCATGGTCTTCAGCTCGGCGATGTGCGCCATGAGCTTGGCCTGGCGGTCTTCGGGATCGAGTTTCTCGAAGGGGGCGATGGTGTTGGCGAGCCGGTGGCGGATGCCGAGGCGGATCGCGGTGTCGGGGAGTTTTCCCGTGGCGATGAGGTCGTTGGTGTTCATAAAGGTTTGCTAGTTCGAAGAGTTCAGTTTTCAGGCTTTCGGAGGCCACGGGACGAACGCGGATGTGGTGCGCTGGTATTCGCGGTAGGCTTCGCCTTTGCGTTTTACGGCTGAGGCTTCGGTGGGCGGGATGCCGGTGACCTTGAGGAGCAGGTAGGTGATGATGGCGGGGGCGTAGATGCTTGTCCAACCCCACGGGGAGCCTGCGGCAAAAAGGAAGAACCCGGTCCAGATGACGGATTCGAAGAAATAGTTGGGGTGGCGGGAGTAATTCCAAAGGCCTTTTCTGCAGACGGATTTCGGATCAGGATCGGTGGCCTTGAAGGCGGACATCTGCTTGTCGGCGATGGTTTCCCCGATGAGCCCGATGGCCGCCACGAACGCCCCGGCGATGTGGAGTGGGGTCCATGCCGGGTCGGGATCTGCGGCGATGAGATAAAACGGCAGGGACAAAAGGAACACGGAAACCGCCTGTCCCATGAAGAACCAGAAAAAGGAACGGTTTTCGCGGCCCGTCCAGACCTCGCGGAGCTTGACGTAGCGCGAGTCTTCCTCCGGGTGGTGCTTGGCGATGCGTTTCGCGAGATGGAATCCGAGCCTGGCGGACCATGCGCCGATGAGGGCGGCGGCGATGACTTGCTTCGGGTTTTGCTCTTGGGAAAGCAGGAAATACACCGAGGTGAGGCCGATGCAGATTGCCCAGAAAGCATCGACCGGGGAGAAATTTTTCAGCCTGACGCACCACGCCCATGCGGCGGCGAAGATGATGGTGTCTGCGATGAGGGCTATGGGAAGCACACCGCATTCTAGGTGGCATGATATCGGGCGCAACCGGTGTTTTGGCTACCTTATCGAATTCCCGGCTCAGGGGAAGGTGCCCCAGCCCGGCTGCGGGCTTCCGTTTGGCAAGCATCCGGAATGGCGGGTAGAAACACATCCTCGCCGCGATCGGGTGGCTCTGGCGGGGAGGTCGCGGCGGCGGGAGTGAAGATCTGTCTGGAGCCGCACAAGATCGTCCGTCGTGGGCGAGACTTCATCACCTGATGCATGGTCGGGGGCGGGGTGATCCTTCCAACGGTTCACGAAATCGCGGCGTCCCGGGGCTGCGGTGATGGGCGCTGGGCGGTAGGTGCCGTTTACCGAACATCAAATGGCGATCGCGGGGGGCGAAGTGCTGCTGCCCCAGCCTGCCAGCAACCGTGGTTTTCCGGCCGGTGGAGTTTTTTGCGGAATTTCAGACAAGGCGAGGCAAGCCCACCGCTTAACGTGTGAATTCTGATTCGTGTAACTTGTTTCGTAAGAACATGCCACGGAGACAGGTGAGAACAAAACAGCAACCAAACAACCGAACCAAACAAATGAAAATCGCATTCATCAAGCCAGCAGCAGCCATCGCAGCACTCGCCTTCGCGCCCATGGCGCATGGCGCCGCCCCTGTGACGAACACCAACATCACCGAGGCGGAGGTGGAAAAGGCGCAGCAGGCCTGGGGCGCCGCCCTGATCCAGATTTCCAAGGATCACAAGGAGGGCGGGGTGGCAAAGGCAAAGGCCACCGCCAGCGCGGTGCTTGACGCAGCCTACGGATACAACATGGGGCCGGTGCTCTTCAAGCCCACCCTCACCGTGGTTCCGCAGACCTTCCGCCCGACCAAGGAGGGGGCGCTCGCCTACTTCGTCGGCGACGATCCGAATTTCCCGAAGGACACCGGATTTGCGCTCAAGGGCTGGGAGAAGTATGAGTTCGAGAACTCCGCGATCCACATCACGTCCGATCTGGCGCTGACCATGGGGAAAGTGCGCGTGACCAACGGCGACGGCCAGGTCACGGAGGTGGACAAGACATGGGGCTTCAAGAAAGACGACGCCGGCGTGATCCGCATCGTGCTCCATCACTCGTCCCTGCCCTACAATCCGTAACCGACTTGCCAGGCACGTTTGCATCGTGGCGGAGCCGGCACCCAAAGCCGCCCGGGATTTTCCGGGCGGTTTTCTGCGTCCATCGCGCAGGAACGGCCTAGCGGCGGCGGCGGGCGGCAAGGCCGAAGGCCAAGGCCAGGTGGGCGAACACAGCGGGCTCCGGGACGGGCGAAGAATGCAGCGTGAAGCCGATGTCGATGAGCGAAGCCTTGGTGGTCTCGCTGATGAAACGGGAGCCGCTGCTCACACCGGTCATCAGCTCGTCATCCAGGGACAGCCCGAGGTTCGGGCCGAAGAGCACTGTGGGCGCCGGCCCGCCATCGCCAGGATCGCTATCGAAGCCGGGCTGGTTCTCAAGCGAGCTGTTGAAGTGGTCCGCCACCATGTTCCAGTGCCCGTCCGCCGTGCCGGGGCCGCCATCACGCTCGATGGGGATAAAGGCCGCGGTGGGGTCGAATTCCGACTGGTAGATGGAGAGGCCGTTGGCACCTATGTATTGCCCCGGGGTGCCGACTGTCGCGGTGCGGTTGTGGTTGCCGCCGATCCCATCGTTGTACACCTCGTTGTCCTCCCATAGAGTGCCGATCCCGAGGGCGTGCCCGATCTCATGCCGGATCGTGGATGCATTGAGCTGATCGGGACCCGGCTCGATGTCCGCATCGGGATGGGTGTTGAACTGCGAGAAGCCCGATCCTGACAGGATGTAGCGGTCGGGCCATGATCCGCCGAGGCCGGAGCCCGGAACCACGTTGCTCAAATAGAGATCCTCAGGCCCGGCAGACCCCAGCAGGACACCGCCGCCGGAAGCTGCTTGCGAGAAGGTATCCACTGTCAGAACCCAGTTGTATGACCTGCCGTCCTGATATCCGTCGATGATGGCGTCCCAGAAAGCCAGGCCATCGGTGAATTTCGCCCTGTCCGAGGCGCTGAGATCCGCCTCGGCCTGTGAGGTGAAGACCACGCTGAATGTGATGGCGGCCTGCAAGCCGGCCGACAAGGGGAGCATGAGGCACAGCGGGATCAGGAACCTGTTCGACATTTCAGGACTATCGCATGTGGCCGGGTGAGTTTGGCAAGGCGGAATTGCACGGCAGCGCCAGACGCTGCGGTTTTCCCTCCGGCATTTTCACCAGGGCGAGGCATTGCCTGGCGGTGACAAGCCGCGCCCCATCGGACTCCCTGTGCATGGTGAAATCGCACCAGAACCTCGCCTTGCCAACCTCGCCAAGCTTTCCGTGGACAGCGATCCAATCCCCGAGCTTGGCGGGCTTGAGATAGTCCGCCTCGGTGCGGATGAGCACGGGATAGATCCCGGAGGAGGCCATTTCCCGCAAGTCCATCCCCAGCTTCGCCGCGAGCCTTGTCCTGCAGGTTTCGATCATCCTCAGGTAGGCGAGGTTGTGCACCACGCCGCCGCAATCGGTATCGAAAAACATCACTTCCTCACGGGTTTCCATTTCCATGCGGAGAGCCTTGCAGGAAGTGTGCACGGCTTGCAATGCGGTTCGGCCCGGGATCGGCTGGGTTCAGCGGTCCGTCCACTCCGTGACGAACTCCTCCCAGGCTCCGACCGTGGCCGGGATGTCGGCGGCGGCCTCCGCGATGCGGGCGCGGTGGAGGGCTTGGCCGGCGAGGGGGAGGCGGCGGTCTTCGGAACTGCGGTTGGCGAGATGGGGATCTTTTCCCGGCGGGCAGAGGGCGTGGACTTTCCCGACGAGATCCGCGAAGCGCGCACCGGTGAACCACGGACTGGCTCCGGCTCCGGAGCTGCGGTAGGTGCGGGGAGCCATGTATTCGATGACGGGCCGGTCGTCGGTGTTCTCCGGATATCCCGCGAAGAGCGTGCGTGCCTCTGTCAGGTTCCCGCAATAGAAAAGCAGTATGGTCTGGGGATTGAGCGGCAGGCTGAGGTGCTGGATGTCGCGGTGATCCTTTCCGGAAACCGCAAACAGCTTGTCCGCAGAGCTGTCGATGGCGCTGGCGGGCAGGGCTTGCCCCGCACGGCGGCCGATGAGAGCGACGACCTCATCGCCCGGCTGGAAGTTGTGCCGCCACATGGTGACCTCCCCGAAGACCCCGATCATGGTTTTGGCAATGATGGAGAATTCGTATTCCGTGAGCTGGTAGAGCGGCAGCCATTGCACGAAGACACCCTGCGGCGTGAGCCGTTCCCTCGCGGCCTCGAAGTGCTCCCGGCTGTACAGGCTGCCCGCGCCGGAGCGGAAGGGAACGAAGAGATCCGAATTGATGATGTCGAAGCTCTCGTTGGTCGCCATCAGGTGGTGGCGGCCGTCCTCGATGAGCACGGTGGCGCGCGGGTCGGTGAAAAGGCCGCCGGTGGTGTCGAAGCCGCGGAAATCGGTCATGTGTTTTTTCGCGGCGGTGATGACTTCCGGGACAAGCTCACAGGCGACGATCCTTTTCACGTTCGCATGGATGGGGCCCAGGGCGCTGCCTGCGGTGATCCCGGTGCCGACGCCGAGGAAAAACACGGATTCGGATTCCGGGTAGGCAAACAGGGGGAGATCCGCCTGGAATTTTTCCTGCATGTAAGCGCCGGTGGAGCCGAGGCTGTAGTGGGAGTTGATGCGGATCGCCCGGCCCCGCTCGCTTTCCGTGACGGAGACGGTGCAGTCGCCGCCCTCCCAGGCCTCGATGAGCGTCTCCTCGACCGAGGAGAGGGGGTCGGCGCTCATCAGGGGCATGTTGCCGGGCTTTGGGAGGACGAGGCCGAGGAGGAGGGCGAGGCCGCAGGCCGCCTTCGTCACGAGGCTGCGCGCGTCCCACCCGAGCGGAAGGATGAGTGCCGCGAAGAGATAGATGACCGCGACCAGTTGCATCCCGCGCCAGATCCCCAGCCAATCGAGCATCAGGAAACCGCATAGCAGCGCACCGAGCACCGCGCCGATGGTGTTGGCGGCGGCGAGCTTGCCGAGCGAGAGGCCGGCCGATTGGAGATGGCGCTCCTCCACTTTCATCAGGTACGGGAAGACCGTGCCGAGCAGGATCGCGGACGGGCCGATGACGAGAAAGGCGCTGCGGAAAATGAGCAGGACATATCCGCCCCAGCTTCCCGCCGAGGAAATGATCTGCATCCCGTTGGTCAGTGCGAGGAAGGCCGGGGGGGTGGCCAGCACGGCTCCGCCGCCGGCGAGGAGGAGCATGGTCAGGACAAGGATGGGGGGAAACCTGAGCCGTGCGACGAACGAGCTGATGAGCGCACCGATGGCAAGGCAGACCAGCACCACCACCAGGATGGCCGCAAACGTGTAGACCGAGTTTTCCAACACCTGGGAGAACAACCGCGTCCACAGAACCTCCAGCGCGAGCACTCCGAAGCCGGAGAGGAAGGACAGGCAGAGGATGACTCCGCGGCCGCTGGCTTGCGGGGCGGCGGATACCGCCTGGATGCTCACGGCCTTGGGGCGTTTGCCTTCCCGCTCCATGCGCCGCCGTTCCTGTCGGGAGACGGTTTCCGCCGGGGCGTCCACCGGGGTCGCGGCAAGCTCACTCGTCCCGTTCACCACCGCTGCGCGGGGTAGCCGGAAGGCGACGAGCGCCACCGCCACCGAGACGGATATGGCCAGCGCACAGGTCGCGTTGAAGCCGATCCACAGGGGGAGGAAAAATCCGGCGAAGACCGCGCCGGACGCCGCGCCGAGGGTGTTCACGCCGTACATGAGTGCTGCGGTTTTGCCGAAAGAGCTTTTCTCGCGCACCATCCACTGGCCCAGCGCCGGTATGGTGCCGCCCATGCAGAAGGCCGGTGGGAAAACCAGCAAGAGGGACAGCGCAAAGCGGATGACTGTCAGCGATCCGCCTGTGCCCACCGCCTGATAGATCGCCGGGTAGATGGCGTGGTAAAGCGCCATGATGCCATAGTACAGGAGTGCGGTGGCGGCAATGCCCAGCTCAAGCCAGGCGTAGGTGCGCATCGGGTTCGTGGCGGTGGAGACCCTACTCCCGAGCGCCCAGCTGCCTGCCGCAAGCCCCAGGAAGAACGAGGCGAGGGTGGCACTCGCAGCATGGGATGTGTTCCCGAAAAGCAGGCCGATCTGCTTCATCCACAGCACCTGATAGACAAGCGCCGCGAAGCCCGAAAGGAACACCAGCCCGAGGGCTGGCGCGGTCGCCGTCCCCCTGTTTGTTTTTTCCGATGTCTTGAGCATGCTCGGAGCGACCTTTACTCAGCCACCTCCGGCAGCTTCATCTCCTCGATCCAGAAGCTCTGGCGGTTGGATTTCCCGTTGCGGAAGTTCATGAAGCCGGTGGCGGAGAGGATGATCTTCCCGTCCTCGAATTCGGGGCGGAACTCGTCGCCGATGATCGCCCCCCATGGCTTGCCGCCCTGGCGCTTGCCGACTCCCGTTAGGGTCGGCTCCTGGACGCGCCTTGCCGCCATGTATTTCCCGTCGATCCAGATGTCCGATCCGTCGCCCGCGTTCACGTGGCTGCGCCCGCCGACGAGGATGCGGTAGGCATGGCCTTGCCTGAGCGGCGGCAGTTCGATTTCCGCCCGCATCATGAGCACTTCCTTTTCCCAGAGGGTCTTGAGCGGGGAGGAACAATCGCAGAATCCGGCATCGCATTTGCCGGGGAACTCCAGCTTGCCCGCGGTGCTTCCAAAAGGGGCGTAGCCCGTTTTCCAGCCGGCCGCCTTCGGATCGAACCCGGTCTCGAACCACTTCTCCATCCCTGCGGGCCACTTGACCGGACGATACCTCCAGCCGTTTTCCCAAAGCTTCCCGTCCTGCGGGTCGAAGCTGTGGTAGTCCCACTTGATCGCCCTTCGTTCCGGGCCGTAAAGCTTCCAGTCGTAGTCGCCGATGCCCGCCCTTTGGTAAAGATCGACAAGACCCTCCACCGTGGCCGCGGGCGCGTGTTTCGAGATCTCGGCATCGAGCTTCGGCTTGTTCGCCGCGATGTATTCCGGGATCAGCTTGCTTTTGATCATCGGCACCAGCGCACCCTTGACCTCGGGCCCGAATTTCGACGAATCCGCCTCCAGGAATATGTCCCGGTGCGGCAGGCTTTCCTCCGGGAAACGCCTCTTCGCGACATCGAAGAGCTGGTCGAAGCCGCCGGGGGTTTCCGCGAGGTTCGCCGCGATGCCATCAAGCAGGTAGGACACGCCTTCCGAAAGATCCTGCCCGCCGGGGGCGGCCAGCTCCGTGGGGAAATCCACGTACGCCTTACCTAGTACTTGGACCGCGTATCCCTGCACCTCGGGATCGGCGGATTGGAGCTTGGCCACGATGCCGCCGACCGGCTGGAGCGCCACCGCACGCTCGTTGTTGGCGATCATTTCCCCGACCACGGGCAGGATCTGCCTGTAGAAACGCTTGTCGGTGGCGACGGGTGTGAGGGCGACCATCGCGCCCTTGCGCAGCCACCAGTCATCGTGCTCGAGCCATTGGCAAAGCCGCTCCACATGCGGATCGATCAGTTCGGGGCGGGCGCGGCCCATGGCGTTGAGGGCACCCTCGACGACCCACCACGATTCCTCCGGATCGTTGATCATGCCCGCGACCAGGGCGAACATCTCGTCGGTGAGCTTGCCGTCCTCCAGCGCCGGGCCCTTGAACATTCCGGTGAGGCAGGTCACGCCGGCGCGGCGGCCGCGGGGATCGGCGGACTTGAGGAGCTGCACGACGAGATGGGTGCGGCCCGCGATGTTGATGGCGCGCGAAGCGGTGTCGCGGATCCCCTGGTCGATGTGGTGGGCGTATGCGAGGAGGTCTTCGTCGCTGATCTTGGGATCGCCGATGGTATCCGACAGCGGCATGGAAGCATGGGTGACAAGCTTCTCCCTGGAGATATCCAAGGCCTTTCCGGGAGCGTATTCGCCGGGCGCGAGGGAAAGGAAAACCTCGTCGGCGGCGGTTCCCCACGGACGCTCCGGAAGTTTGTATGGGTTGGAAAACTCGGTTTTGGGCGCGCCGTAGATCCGGAGTTTCTTGAGCGGCAGGGTGTAGATGAGCGGGATGTAGTTCCCCCATGCGCGGCCTTGCTTGTGGCCGGTGTCGCCGTAGCTGACATTCCATCCGCTGGGCCATCCGAAGGCCCCGTCCCATGTGCGGGCCAGCTCGTACATCCAGCGGCGGCCTTCCATGAAAGAGCGGTATTGGTCCGGCCGCTCATCCTTCACCAAGCCCATCGCGGGGCCGCGCCAGAGTTCGCCGATGCCGCCGCCGGTGTGGCCGTGGAAGAGCCATGAGGTGGAGTAGAAGCTTTTGGTGGCGCTGATCTTGCTCGCCTTGGCATAGACCGAATCCTCGCCCTCGGGGGTGAGCGCTGCGGCAGCCGCCATCGCGAAGGCCAAGCCGCCGGTCTTGCCGTTGTCCACGAAACCGCCTTCCGGCAAACCATCGCCATAGGGCACGTTGCCGTGGCCGGCGAAGCGGTAGAATTGCTCCAGCGCGGTATCGAAGGTGTGATCGTCGATTTTGACACCGCATTCCTTGGCGAGCATCAGGTAGGTGACACAGTGCACGCCTGCGCCGTTGAGGTGGCCGCCGGCCATGTAGCGGTAGGGGGCGCCGCCGCGTCCGGCCCAGCCGCCGTTGTAGATCGTGCGGGTCAGCTCGGCGGCCATGCTTTCGATGGCGGGGAGGACGCTTTTGTCACCGGTGCGCAGGTAGTACTCGCAGACTGCGGTGCCCGCGTAACCGATGTCCCATGGGTAGCCCGCCATGTCGGCGGGGAGCTTGTCCTTGAACCAGCGGGTGACGACATCGAGGTCTTTCTGCTCGCCGGTGGAGAGCAGGAAGAGCGCCGCGCCGTAGTTCGGCTGGTCGATCTTTGCGAGGAAATCGGCGAAGTTGCGGATGATTTTCGCGGACTTCGGGCAATCGACCGGCCAATTTTCGCCGTAGGCGCCGAGCGCCGGGATTTTCACGACCACCTCTCGGGCGGCGGCTTTCGGGTCGTCCTTGACCATCATTTTCAGGACACCGTCCTTGGCCTCCGCCTCGGTGATCCAGTCGCCGAGGATGACGCGCGGGTCGCGATCCCTGAGCACCTGTCCGTTGATGCTTTCGATGATCTGGCCTTTCCTGAGCTGCCCGGTCAGGCCGGCGGGCGAGCCTTCCTCTACGTTGCTGATGCGCATGGTGAAGGCCGGCTGGATGAGCTCCAGGCCGATCCCGATGGGCCCGATGCGGCTGATCTCGTAGCGGGCGGCGGCCGGATCCGGCCATGTGTGGAACTGGGGAGCCTCCGTGTAATAGTCCTCCGCCGCGCCCGCGTTGCAGGACAGGGCTATGAGCGCGATGAGCGCGGCTTGGATTTTCGTGGTCATCTTCATGGTCTTTCCAGGTGGGGTTCTATCGGCTCGACGCCTATCCATCAACGCCCGAGTCAGCGGGGGTTGTCCCTTTCCACGGGTGCGTGGGCTTTTTCGGGAAACTGCCTTGAGAAAACAAGCGTCACTCCGGTGCCGAGTCCGGGAACATGTTTTTCGTCGATTTCCAGCCCGTTATGGCTGTTTTCGTAGGGGTTTTCGCTGGGGATTCCGTATTGGATGACTGTGCTGGGATCCGGCCAGATGCCGACGAGGATACCGCTGGCGTTTCCCGCGTATTGCCGCGCGCCCGTGACCGGGTGTGGAACCATGACGGAGCCCGCGAAAACCCAGGCATCCTTGGCCGGCTTGCCGCCGCCTTCCTGGCGGTCACGCAACATGGAGGAGAGGCTCGCGCGTTTTTTCTCCGCGCCGTCCTGCCATTCCACATCGATATTCACGCGGGAGTCCTTGTTTTCCATGGCCTTGCCCCACCACAGATCGGTCAGGCCGGGGATCAGCTGGGTCGGCTTCAGCCCAGCCAGCAACAGGGCGGCGTGGACGAGTTCCGGCTTGGCGGTGGTGGTGAAAATCGCCTCGTGCTCGAAGGTTCCGGGCTTGCAGACGACGTATTCGAGGATGCCGGATGTTAGGCAAACGGTGGCCGCGATGCGGACTTCGAGGGTGTTGCGGTCGATGGTGACGCCGGGAATCTGGATCTCCTTTTCGGTGACGGTGAAGGGCGGCGGCTCATTTTCCCCGGCGGTGGGGGGCATGGCCTCGCCCTGCGCCAGCACCGCACTGGCGAGCAGAACAAATCCATGGGTTAAGCGCCTCAAAACCGTCATTTCCTTTCGAGCCGTCCGATACGGAGCCTGGCTGGGATTACTTTCGGATGAGCGCATCACCAGTCTTGCTTGAATTTCATCGCAGCGGCCCGGCCTAGCCGACCCCTGCCAAGGGTTTCAAAAACCTGTGGGGAACGGAAGGCCTATTCCTCGGACACGCCGATTCGGAAGAACTTAGGCGGGATGTTTTCCAGGCCCACTGCGGGTGGCACCAGCGCGGGGAAGGGCACGCTCACCACCTCGGTGTCGCCCGCGCCGTTCGGATCGGTGAGAACGGTGGGCTCTGCCCCGCTTGCCGTCCACAAGCCCATATCGCCGCTGAATTCGACCGCATATACCAAGCCGGCGGCCGCATGATCCTTGCGGCGCGCGAACACGGCGCGGATGTCATCCGCCTGTCCGGGGGGCGCCAGGTTCATCAGCGTCGGGAGGCCGGGGGAGGTGATCGCCCCGCCGGGGACGAAGGTGATGGGTCCGGATTCGGAAAGCGTCGGATCGGTGCCGAATGCGAATTCCTGCAGGTTGGTGAGCTTGTCCCCGTCGGGATTGGCGGCGGGTGCCGTTTCCGTGAACGTTCCTGAGAAATCCCCGCCCGCCCATGCGGAGTAGGGATCCGCTGCGCCCAGGCCGATGACCGCCTCATAACTCGCGCCGAAACGGATCTCGTCGATGCCATGCGCTGGATTGGCTCCCTTGGCTCCGAATGAAATCGTGTCGAAGAGCGTTTGGTCGATCGCGCCCGACCATGTCGATACCGGGTTTGCGAGGACAAGGTTCGTGCCGACGTTGTAGATCTGGAGCGTGTCGGTTCCCGCCCCCCAGGTGAACTTCCCGACAACAAGATAGGTGGACTCCGGAGCCGCGCCGTTGCCGCTGTTGTTGCCGCTGCGTGTCAGGGCTGGTTCCCAGGCGGAAGCCCTGAGCTGGTTGTTCTTAAAGGTGAAACCCAGCGCTGTGCCATCGTTTGACACGGGCAGGTTGTTGCCGGAGCCGATGGGATCGGTGCCGAACGCGAAGCCGAAATCGCCGTTGGTGGCGATGTCGCTGCCCGTGCGGACGACAACGCTGAACCAGAGGGTCGCCCCGTCGTCCATGAGGCCGGGGGCAGCCAGTGTGGTGCCGGTGGAGGCGTATCCGTTCTGGCTGGAGATGCTTGCTTTCCCGCCGGTTCCCGCCGGTAGGTTTCCGTAGTCCAGGCTTCCCGCCGCGACGGCCCCGCTTCCAAGCCATGTGCCCACCAATCCCCTGCCAGCGGTGTTACCCGTGAGAGTGGCGTTTGTGTCTTCGAATGCCTCGTGGATGAAGGCCACGGCGAGATCGGTCTGGAAAACGGTCAGTGAGCGCTGGACGGATGGCGCGGGCTCATGGTTCGCATCTCCGGCCTGTGATGCGGTGATGACGGTGGTGCCCGCCCCTTCCGGAGTCAGGATGTTCCCGGCGACCGTGGCCACGGCTGTCGCGGAGCTGGTGTAGGAAACCGCGAGCCCCGAGCCGGCGGTGGCCGTGAGCGCGAAGGGTGGCTCATCGGCGCCGATGGGATCAAGCTCGGCGAAGGTGATCGTCTGCTGCGCCTTGGCGATGAGCAGGTCATCCGCCGCTCCCCCGCTGTGGTTCGGTTCCGTAATCGCGACGACGACGGGATAGATTCCGGCGTCCGTCGGTGGGTTGGCCGACCCGCCGTAGGTTATGGAATAGGCCATGCCGGGCGGTGAGGTCGTCACGGAAACCGGTTTCGGCGAGCCGTCATAGCTGCGGGTGAGGCCACCGAGCGTGACGCCCACAGGGATGGGATCAACGGTGAGGGATACATTGCGGGTGGTGTCGCCGTTTCCGTTCGTGGTGTTGGTGAACGACACCGAATCTGCGTAGGAGCCGGTGTCCAATGCGTCGGCTGCGGCGCTGAGGGAGACCGTCACCGTCGTCTCGGCACCTGGTGCCAGCGTTCCGCCGGTGGCGCTCAGGCTGATCCAATCCGCAGCCTTCGAAGCCGTCCAGTCGATGCTTGTGCTGCCGGGATTTCCGAGTGTGTATTCCCTGGATGCCGGATTGAAGGGTCCGCCGTAATTTCCCGAGGCATCCAGCGCATCCGCCGGGCCGACGGCCAGGGTGCCCGGGCCGACGACCGTGAGGTTGACCGGCCTGGTGGTATCTCCGGTCCCGTTGGAGATGTTGGAAAACGCTATGGTATCGCCATGGCTGCCGATGGCCAGTGAGTTGGCGGCGTTGTTCAGCGAGACGGTCACGGTGGTGGACGCCCCCGCGGCCAGGGTGCCGCCGGTGGAGCTGAGGTCCAGCCAGGCTGCCGTTTTCACGGCAGTCCATGTGAGGCTGCCGGTGCCGGAGTTTTCCAGAGTGTATTGCTGCGAGGACGGTAAGAAGGGGCCGCCGGCCAGGCCGGTGGGTGAGAAACCGCCCGCCGGGGTGACGGCCAACACGCCTTGCGAGGGACTCGCATCGCCGCCGACGGCGACCTCATCGAGGTTCCAGCCGCACCATTGCCAGGAGCTGTCCGTCGGCCCGATGCCCCAGCGGATGAAGACGGTGGGTTGGCCGTCGGCTACCGCGGAGATGTCATGCTGGATGGAAACCCATGCGCCATCGTCCACGGTTGATGCCGGATTCTCCCAAACCGTTGTCCAGGTGCTGCCGTTGTTGGAGACCTGTACAAAAGCGCGGTCGTATTGGGAGCTCTCGACGCCCAGCCAGCGGCGGTATGTGAGCGTGGTGTTTTCGCGCCCGCTGCAGTTGATGGCGGGTGTCGTCGCCCAGCGAGTGGTGGGCAGGCTTGCCTCGTAATCGCCGTCAAGCCGGTAGCCGATCACGTTCGGCCCGTTGAAGCCTGCGGTCGGATCGGGATTGCCGTACGCATCCTGACCCTGCCCGGTCGGTTGTCCGAAAGCCCAGCCGGCATCAAGGCTCCAGCCGGGATCGGCAGCCATGGAAGCCAGGTAGATCGGAGGCGGGGTGATGGAGAAATCCGCGGTGTATCGGTCGTCCGGGCTTTCGCCGGGGATCTCGTCACCATCCTGATCCATGGGGTTGCCCTGCATGTCCGAGATGTTCGGCCCGAGGATCATCCGATGGAGGCCGGGTGTGGATTGGGCGGAAAAGCTCACCGTCAGGGTGGTGTCGGAATTCGACCATGCCGCGCCGGTGATCGCGGGAAGGAGCGAGGCTCCGGTGGGGGAGGTGAAGGAGACGATGTCCTGCGCCACGGAAAATGTAGCGGGATTCATCGGCGCGTTGAAACTCAGGATGAGTTGTGTGACCGGGGCGGGAGCGGATGGCGACGCCGCGGGCGTATGCGAAACGATGCGCGGCAGGTTTCCGGTGATGGAGAATTGCTGGCTGTCGGCTGTCCGGATGTTACCTCCCCCCGGGGCGGTGAGTGTCACGCGGATCATGTAATCAGTTCCGGAGGCCAAGCCTGTGGGAACCGTCCATGCGAAATTCCTGCTGGTCGCGGGGTTGAGCCCGCTCGCGATGGTGCTGACCAGGGATCCGCCCTTGTAGAGGGTGATGCTGAAGAGATCATCCATGTCCCCGCCGTTGAAGGAAATGGTTTGAGCCGATACGCGCGGCCATTCCGCACCGGAAAGCGGGCTGGTGACGTTGAAGGCCGTCCGCACCGCCCGGTTCGAGGCCACTGTCGCCCCATAACTGCCGTTGCCTCCGCCGGTGTTGATCGTGTTCGCGTTGTTCGCCGCGAGATTCGCATTTGTTCCGTCGAAGCCGGACCGGTTCGGATCGGAGCCGGTGTAGCCCAGCCCGCCCGTTACATAACGCTGGTCCGCTGTGGCGTCGCCCGTCGCGTTGTAGCCGTTCACCGTGCCGGTGGCGGCACCGTTGTAGCTGACATTCGGATTCGCGAAATAGGGGATTCGGTGGCCATTTCCCCAGCCCCAGTCGTAGGCCATGATCGTGCGCACGCGGGTGAGTCCGGGTGGCTCGAGGCGCCAGCCGTAGTGGGTATGGTAGGATTGTGAGGAATCGCCCCAGCTGTGGTCGCAGCCCAGGTTGTGCCCAACCTCGTGGGCGAAGGTGATGCGGGTCGATGTCATGTAAGTCCGCGCCGTGATACTGCTGCGCCCCGGGCGGTAGGCGATGCCAGCGCTGCCGTCGGCTTCCCTGGTGACGAAGGAAACCATGTCCGCCCCGAGTGTGGTCGCAAAACCCGAAACCGTGTCGAGTATGCCGTCGGAAAAATTGTTCAGGTTCCCGAGTTCCTCCCCCATGTTTCCGGCGGAGCTGCCGGGGAACACGTAAAACGGATCTTCGACGGTGCCGAGGAGCATCAGCTCGGTGTTCGTGATCGCGCTGTTTGCGAAGGCGGCGCTCATACGATCCACCGAGGAGATGATGCGTGCCTCGATCTGGGTATATCCCCCGTCCTCCACCCGGGCTCCCGCGTCATAGCCGACAACGATATCGATCGTTCTCCAACCAGCGGTGTCCCCGGAGATCTCACCTTCGTTTTGTGGGATGATTTCCAGCCCCTCCCCCGAAGCCCCGTCAAACAGAGCCTCTGCTTCGGTCGCCGGGCCGTTTCCGCAGGTCGCCGTCATGGTCGCGGGGTCTAGCTCGCGCACCATCATGTGGCCGTCTGCGAGGATGCGGTATTCCAGATGCTGGTCGGCGGCGGCCGAGTAGCGTGCCACCGAGCCATGGATGACCCCGTCATGGTACACGAGCAGGGCATCGCTGCTTTCCTCCTCGCCGACAACACGCCCCAGCAACGTGTGGCTCCGCGCCGAGCGGGTTTTCACGCTGTGGAACTCAAGCGTTAGCACCTCATCCCCGACGGTGGGTGCAAGCGCGCGCACCGTTTCCCCCGACAATACGGCGTCCAGCGCAGCGGGATCGAAAACCATCCTACGGGCAAGCCGGGTGTGGAGGTCGATCTCCCCGGGCAGCAGATGTGTCCGCCCGTCTTCCGGAGTCAACGCGAGAACGCCGGGTTCGCGTGTGCCCAGCCCGCGAGGGAGCGCCCGGCTGACAGGCACGTGGTAACGCCGGGAAAAATTCTCGCCTCGCGGGAAATCGAATTGGGGAGCTGGTGCGCCCGTCCGGCTGAAAACGGCTGGCGGCACCCAGGACTCCGGGGAGAGGCGTTGCGCCAAGGCGGCGTCCGGAACGGCGGCTTGTCCAGCAGCGGCTTGCCGCTCGTTCGCGGCCAAAGGCGGTTCCCCCTGGTTTTCCCCCGCAGGATCTTGGCGGAGGCGCAGCAGGAATACGGCAAGCAAGAGGAGGAGAGCGACGGCGAGCGCCGAGGGTCGTTTTTTCATCGGGTGCGGCTGATGACAGGGGTTTTATTCGATTTCCAGTGCCGAAGCGCAAAAAATACCTAGAGAACGCCAGGAATTGCGAAAGGCCTTTTTGCTACACATGTGTTTACCAATTACCCGGGAACCACAAGATCGTAATTGCCTTTCCGTCCCTTTTGGGAAATTTTCTTCTTCTCGCACACGCATTTTTTCCCCTTACTTGAGAGTCAACAACCCAAGCGCAAGATCAATCCGTCACAAACATCCCGCCCTCCGGCACTCGTTGCGGCCGCAATGCTTCTCATTGTGCAGGCTCTTCCGTCCGCGCCTGTTTACACCGATCCCATCGGCTTCAACAAGATCACCTGTCTCACCAACTCCGACACCATCGTCGGCGTTCCTTTCCGCGCCGAAGGCAGCCTGAAAAGCGTCCTCGCATCCGCCCCGGTGACGGCAGGCGACGGCGAAACAGCTACACTCACGATCTCCAATAGCAGCCTGAACCCCGGCGCCCTCGGCACACACTATGTGAAATTCGACGGCGGCACCCGCGACGGTCGCTGGTACGACATCACCGCCAACACCGCCAACACCCTCACCATCGATCTCAACGGCGACAACCTCACCGGCGTCCTCTCCGGAAACAGCCTCGTCATCGCCCGCTACTGGACCCTCGACTCCCTGTTTCCCCCCGCACAAGCCACCACATCCTGGACGCTCGATCCAGAATCCGGAATCCAGGTGCCCAACGGGCATGCGATCGTATCATCGCTTGGAACCGCTCCATCCGGCAGGAGGACACAAATTCTTTTTCCAAACAACGCTACCTTAGGCACTAACCGGCCTTCCACTGATATTTTCTACATCAATCGGAACACTAATTTATGGGTGCGTGTCGCAGGTAGCGTCACTCCTCCAGGAGAAACAATCATTTTCCCGGATACATACATTACCATACGGCATGTCCCGTCCGTAACCCATTCGACAATCCTTAGGGTATCCGGTGATGTTGTGACCAACAACCAATCAATCGCCCTTTCCACCAGGCCTTTGGGTGCTGGTAGCAATGACAATTATGTGGCCATCCCTCGCCCCGTTGACGTTTCCCTTTGGGATCTGAACATTGTTCAGTCTGGCGCCTTCACGGCAAGTTCAGGGACATCTCCCGCAGCGCGACGCGACCAGCTTCTCGTCTACAACAACTCTATCCCACAGATCAACAGGCCGGTTGACGCCATTTACTATTATCTTGTGGACAAGTGGGTGAAGGTTGGCGACGCCACGCAATCATCCCAGAACAATGTCATAATCCCATCCAGTGCCGGTTTGATCGTCAGGAAATACAATACGGCTGGCGGAGTTACTTCACATTGGATCAATACGCCAAGCTACTAATATCATCCACATCAGTTTTATGAACCATAAGCCATTCACGTTTCTTTTATTGACCACCCTCTCGCATTGCGTTGCTTCTCATGGGGCTACGACAGCCCAGCTCTACGTCGACAAACTGAACACTTCGGGCGGGATCGGGAATCCAGCTTCGAGTTCGGCTTGGGCAATCATTTATGACCAGAATAACGATGGAAATTTGCCGGGAGGGCTGACCGACGGAACATCTGTCACCATCGCAAACGCAAGTGCGACCGCCGCTGCTTTCGGGTCTAGCACTGCATTATCAGTCAATACACTCTTGAGCAGCGGTGATCGTATCATCGCGGTAGGAACCATTCCTGTGAGCGGCATACTTGATGACTTGATAACATTCGACATAGGCACCGGCCTCAATCAGGTCGCAAGCGGTAGGAAATTTTCGCTTTTCTGGTTTCCAGGTCTATCGGTCGGGGATAATTTTGATACAACCGGAGCTTATGAGTTAGGCGGTATTTTCGAGCAGAACCCTCACGCGCCTTCTTTTTCTGATTACGGAATGGTTGTCCCTGGCGATAACGAGAACGGCCTTTTCCTTGCATTGGATTCTACGGCTGGTTTCCCAGAATCTCGTCTCGTAGCCGTTGCCGTCCCGGAACCCGGCAGCATGCTGCTCGCGGTGTTCGGCACCGTTGCCCTCTTGTCCCGTAGACGGGCGTGAACCGTCCTCATCGCTTGCTGCAGGGCGATGGGATTTCACAAGGCAAATATGATTTCACCTGAAATCTACGGGTTCGTGCCTGACGTAGTGTTGGCGGTGCATTTCAATCCCCGCTCCATCGCCGCTTGCCCTGGCAGCCCGCATGGTCTAGCAAATAGCCAACTTCCGACCCGTCTCCCCTTTTGCTTCACCTCAACCCCACCCCGCTGACACTTTGGCTAGGCATCGCCGCAATTCTGGGCGTGGCGTTCCTCTGCTTCCTCTCCTGGAAGCGCAGCCCGCATCCCGCGCGGACGGCGGCGCTTGAGATCCTGCGCTTTTTCATCGCCGCGCTGGTGGTGCTCCTGCTCTGGCAGCCGGAGTGGCGCACTGTCATCAACCCCACCACCAAGCCGAAGATCGCCATCCTGTGGGACGATTCCGGCTCCATGAACACCCTCGATGCTGAGCTGCCGGAAGCCCTTTCCGGGGATGCGAAGTCGGGAGCCATCGTGGCTCGCGGGGATTGGGTGAAAAAGGCGCTGGATTCGGATCTGTGGACTCCGCTGCGCTCCGGGGGCGCCAACGACCTGATCAGCAAGCCCTACGCCACACCCTCCGAGAGCGGCTCGAACGGCAGCGATCTGGGCACCCCGCTAGACGAGCTTCTGGACAAGGAAAACAACCTCCGCGCCGTGGTCATGCTCAGCGACGGGGATTTCAATCTCGGCGCCCCGCCGGTCGGGGCGGCGCAGAAATACCGACTCCGGGGTGTGCCGATCTTCACCATCCCGGTTGGCAGCGAGACGCGCCTGCCCGACCTCGACCTTCTGTCCGTCACCGCACCTACCTACGGGATCGTCGGCGAAAACGTGCAGATCCCTTTCACCATCCGCTCCTCGCTGGACAGGCAGGTGCGCACGATCGTCCGCCTCCGCGATGCTGCGGGGCGCGAGCGCACGAAGAACATCATTCTGCCTCCGAATTCCGAGACCTACGATTCCATCCTCTGGCGTCTTGAGAAAGAGGGTGTCTCCACCCTTAACCTTTCCGTCCCGGTGGAGGACGGTGAGCTGGTCTCCGCCAACAATTCCCGGAAATTCACCATCGCCATTACTTACCGGAAAGGATACGCGTGCTGGTCGTCGAGACCCTGCCGCGCTGGGAATTCCGTTTCCTGAGAAACGCCCTCCAGCGCGATCCGGGCGTGGAGCTTTCCTGCCTGCTCCTGCGCCCCGAGCTCGGTGTTGCCGAGGGTCTTGACTACATCCCGGAATTTCCGAAAACCCTGGAGGAACTCTCCAAGTTCGATGTCGTTTTCCTCGGCGATGTGGGGATGGCCCCGGATCAGCTGACGGCGGAACAGTGCACGCAGATCCGCGGGCTGGTGGAGAACCAGGCATCCGGGGTCGTGTTCCTTCCGGGGCCGCAGGGCAACCAGTTCACCCTCCTGGATACGGATCTCTCCGACCTGATCCCGGTCACCCTCGATGACAAGAGCAAGGAAGGTTTCCCGGAAAGCCTCGCCACCCCGCTGAACCTGACCACGGAAGGCCGCGCCTCGCTGCTGACCATGCTCGGCGATTCGGAGGAGGAAAACCCGGAGATCTGGCGACGCCTCCCCGGCTTTTTCTGGCACGCCCCCGTCGTGCGCGCCAAGGGCGGCACCGAAGTCCTCGCCGTCCATGCGAACCGCCGCGGCCCCTACGGCCAGGTGCCGTTGCTCGTCACCAAGGCGGCGGGCAGCGGGAAAGTCCTGTTCATGGGCATCGATTCCGCATGGCGCTGGCGGCGCGGCGTGGAGGATCTCTATCACTACCGCTTCTGGGGGCAGGTCGCCCGTTGGATGAGCTACCAGCGCAACATGGCCGCCGGACAGCGCGTGCGGATGTTCTTCACCCCGGAGCGGCCCGAGCCGGGCGCAACGGTCACGCTCAACGCGAACGGTTTCGATGCGAACGGGGCTCCGCTCAAGGAGGGGGCCATCGTGGTGGACATCACTTCGCCGGATGGGAAATCCCAGCGCATCGAGCTCCAGAAAAACGACTCCGAGTGGGGCGCATTCACCGGCCGGTTTCGGGTAGATCTGCCGGGTGAGTGGAAACTCCGCGCCATCGCCTCCGGAGCCGCCGATCTACCCACCGAGACCACGATCCTCGCGCAGGGCGTTGACATCGAGAAAACCGGCCAACCCGCCCGCCCCGGCGTGCTGGAGGAAATTTCCAAGGTTTCCCGCGGACGCAGCATCCTGCCGGACCAGCTCCCCGACCTGATCAAGGAGATCGACGCACTCCCCGAGCCGCGCCCGCTCGAGAACCGCATCCCCCTCTGGTCCCACTGGGCCACTCTCGCCGTCATGGTTTTCCTCCTCGGCGTTTTCTGGGTCGGGAGGAAGCTGAACGGCGCATTCTAGGGCGCGCCGGGCTCCGGAGATCGCCCTGCTTGGCGTCTTTCGCCCGCAGTTTCGCATTCGCGCCTTGCCATCGCGGGAAAAACCCTCCATAGCCCCGCCCCCAAAGCCGTCCGGCACCATATTTTATGTCACTCAAGATCCGCAACCTCGCCATCATCGCCCACGTTGACCACGGCAAAACCACCCTCGTCGACCAACTCCTGCAAGCCGGCGGCACCTACCGTGAGAACCAGGCCACCCAGGAGCGCGCCATGGATTCCATGGATCTTGAGCGCGAAAAAGGCATCACCATCAAGGCCAAGAACACCGCCATCCTCTGGGAAGGCTACACGATCAACATCGTAGACACCCCCGGCCACGCCGACTTCGGGGCCGAGGTCGAGCGCGTCATGAAAATGGTCGATGGCGTTCTCCTCGTCGTGGACGCCGCGGGCGGCCCGCAGGCGCAGACGCGCTTCGTGCTCCGCAAGGCTCTCGCCGAAGGCCTCAAGCCCATCGTCGTCGTCAACAAGATCGACCGCCCGCTTTCCAATCCGCTCAAGGTACACGACCAGGTGCTTGAGCTTTTCCTAGACCTCGACGCCACCGAGGAACAGTTCAACGCGCCGTTCTGCTACGGCTCCGCCCGCGACGGCTACTTCATGGATCATCCCGATGACGAACGGAAGGACTGCATCCCGCTCCTGAAAAAAATCGTCGAGTTCATCCCCGAGCCAGCCGCCGATCCGGAGGCCCCTTTCCACATGCTCGTCTCCAACATCGAGTGGGACAGCTTCGTCGGCCGCGTGGCGGTTGGCAAAGTCCTCGGCGGCTCCGTGAAGAAGGGCGACACCATCTGGCTCCACCGCAAGGACGGCACCTCGCAGCAGTCCAAGGTGATGAAGACCTTCACCTACTCCGGCCTCGCCACGGAGGACTCGGAAGGCTGCGGCGCGGGCGGCATCGTCGGCATAGCGGCCGGCATCGAGAACATCGACATCGGCGAGACCCTCGCCGCCACCAAGGAGCAGGAAGCCCTTCCCTTCGTGGAAATCGATCCTCCAACCATTTCCATGGAGTTCTCCATCAACGACGGCCCGCTGGCCGGCAAGGAAGGCAAGCACGTCACCTCACGCGCGATCCGCGACCGCCTCATGCACGAGGTGAAGACCAACGTCTCGCTCCAGGTCGAGGACACCGACCAGGCGGGCGTCTTCAACGTCTCCGCCCGCGGCGCGATGCAGATCGCCGTGCTCGTGGAAACCATGCGCCGCGAAGGATTCGAGCTCTGCGTTTCCCGCCCGACCGTGATCTACCGCCGCGACGAGAGCGGGAAGCTCCTCGAGCCCTTCGAGACCCTCTACATCGAGTCGCCCGGCGAATACGCCCAGGGCATCCTGAAGCTCCTCATCAACCGCAAGGGCCAGATGGAGAACATGGAGACCGAGCCCTCCGGCGAGACCCTCATCACCGCCCTCATCCCGACCCGCGGCCTGATCGGCTTCGAAACGGAAATCGTCAACCTCACCTCCGGCCACGGCATCATGTCCCACCTTTTCCGCGAATACGGCCCGCATGCCGGGGAGATCGTCACCCGCACCACGGGCACGCTCGTCTCGATGGATTCCGGTGTCGCAACCACCTACTCCCTGCAGGCGCTCGAGGATCGCGGCACCCTCTTCGTCGGAGCCAACGACGCGATCTACGGCGGCATGCTCGTCGGGGAAAACCCGCGCGTCGGGGACATGCCGGTCAACCCCGTAAAGGAGAAGCACCTCGACAACATGCGCTCCTCCGGCAAGGACAAGACCTCCAAGCTCTCCCCACCCATCCGTTTCTCGCTGGAGCGCGCCATCGAATACATCGATGCGGACGAGCTCGTGGAAGCGACCCCGCAGAACATCCGCCTGCGCAAGCGCCTGCTCGACGAGGGTGCCCGCAAGCGCGCCGCGAAAGGCATCAAGGGCGAAGACCGCAGCAATCGCGGGAAGTGAAACTTTCAAATCTCAATCTCCAACTCCCAAGGAAGCGTTCAGCAGCGAACCGCTTGCTTTAGTCGGCCTTTCTGCCTTGGCGGTTAGAATTCTTAGCCGCAACCAAAGCCACAAGAATCCGATACGTGTTGACCCGCGTCCATCCGCGGTTCCTCTTCAGCACAAGCAAGGTCTTCCACTGATCACCGCTCACTGATCACTCGGCACTTCTCCCATGACCACCCACCTCATCCGCATCTCCGAAGTGTTTTCCGGCCTTGTCCCGGAAATTCTCGGCATTCTCGGCGCGGACAAGGTGAAAAAACTCGGCACCGAGTATTTCCTTTTCCAAACGGAAACCCCGGAGGCGATCCGTGATTCGCCCGCCGCGCGTTTCATCCGCTGGCACATCCCGGTGGAGCACTCGTGGCCCTGCAATCCGGAAAAGATGGACGGCTTCATCGAAAAAGCCGCGCAGACGGTCTATTACAAATTCGAGGGCCGCAACCCGCAGACCTTGCTCGTGGGCAGGCTCGATCCCGGCTCCACCAAACAGTACTACAAAGCCCTCGCCTCGAATTTCCGTGGCCGTGCCTTGCAGGTCTTCGACCTCCCCGAAAGCTCTCCGAAAACCGCCGAGGAGCAAAATCCAAACAAGGAAACCCTATTCTGCCTCGTCGGCAAGGAAGGCTTGTATTGCGGCATCTTCAGCCCCCTCGATGCGGGCGGGCTGCATCCGGGCGGGACGAAATTCATCGCGCAGGGAGCGCAGGATGCGGTCAGTCGCGCCGGGGCGAAGATCGCCGAGGGACTGCATTTCCTTTCCATGCACCGCCCCTTGCCGCCGGTAAGCGCTCACTGGCTGGAGCTTGGCGCCAGCCCCGGCGGGATGACCTCCGAGCTCCTGAAGCGCGGCTACGAAGTCTCCGCCATCGACCGCGCCCCGCTCGATCCCCGCCTCGCCAACCACCGCAACCTTAGTTTCCTGCGCGAGGATGTTGCGGAGTTCGTTCCGCCGCGCGGCATCCGCTACGATGCAATCCTTTCCGATATGAACGGCGACCCCCGCCAGGCGATCAGCCACGCCACCCGCCTCAAGGATTTCCTGAACCCGGGCGGGTTGGTTGCTTTCACGCTGAAAACAACCGGGGCGAGAACGATCGCGGAAATCGATGTGCTGGAGAAAGACGTGCTCTCCATCGCCGCACAAAACGGCTTCTTCCTCATCGCCCGCACCCACCTGACCTACAACCGGCAGGAGTTCACGATGTTCTTCGGGAAAGTAGGCTGATCCGGCGACCCGGATGCTGCCCGCCCACCCCTCGGCATGAGGCGCTCCATTCGCTTTTCCCCATGGATTCGCATAAATCCCTATGGATTCTGCTCGGCGGCGAAATTGAAGTAAGCCGCCGGGCCGGGCTCGAACTCGATGGTGGCATCCACCTTTTCCCAGTCACCGCCGTCCTCAAGGATGGTTTCGGAGACGACATTCGCAGACGACCAGCGGCTCAGGTCCGTCGAGAACCGAGGGGTGAGCGTGGCATCCTTGGGGTTCTTGGCGCGCCGGTAGATCAGGTGGATGGTTCCGGCAACCGGATCGGGGCTGGCGGTTTCCGGCATGTCGTCTTTCGTGGCGGTCATGGGATTGAGCCCCATCGCATAGGCCAGAAGGTTCTGCACCATCAGCGGTAGATTTGCGATCCAGCGGGTCGCGGCGGTCGGCCGGGATACCGGTCTCATCCGCCCACTCCCCAAAGGTCGGGCCGGCAGCATTGGGGAAGGTGATGGAAAGCCCCGGCATCTGGTGGGCGAATTCTCCGTCGCCGAACTGGGAGCCTATCCCCCAGACCAGGGAGTTGTTTTCAAGATATGCATCCGTGACTGCGGCAGGAACGGTTACGACAATATCGAACACGGCGTTGCCCGGGCGCGCGGTGACCGATGAAACCGGAATTTCCGCCTCCGCGGAGCCGTCCCAGTAGGAAAGCCTGAGATCCCCGGGAGCCAGCGAGGGAACGCTTTTGAAAAGGTTCAGCGTGAATCCGCTGCGGGTGACGGTGGCGGCCTCCGCCCTGTTGAAAATCAGGACGGGTTCGCCCGCCATCACCTGGGCAAAGCCGCCGACTGTCTGGCCATCGCCCGTGCCACGGCAGACCAGCCGGTATCCGCCCAGATCGTCCTCCGTGGTGGTGTAGGTGTCACCGGTGGCTCCCGGAATGGCGACGAGCGCCCCGGTTTGAGGATTGCGGCGATACCACTGGAAATCGAAGCCGCCGGTGATCTGGCTGCTGTCGCTGAGATTCCTCGCCTGGAAAGCGGCGATCAGGCCGTGCCCGAGCCACGGGGCGTTCGGGCCGCCGAAGACCCAGTTGTTGCCGATGCTCCAGAAGGAAACCTGGGTGGGAAACAAGGTGATCTCACCCTCCACCACATTGGAAACCTGCCCGTCGCGCGGGCCGCCGTGGACAAGCAGGCGGAAGAAAAAGTAGCCGCCCGGATTGAAGCTGAAGTTGTCCTGCGCCGCGCTGAACGTGGTGTGAAGCGTCTCCCAGCCGTTGATGCCGTCCGGGGATTTCTGGAGATCGAAGGCCGTGGCCCCGTAGCTGGCAGGCGAATCGAACTTGAGATCCAGGGTGGGTTCGTTCCCCGAGGAGAAATGGAGGTTCTCCCTGTCACTCTGGGAAACCCACAGGCTGGTGATGGAGCTGCCGGGTTCCTTGAGTTCCGGGAGCGCCGGAACCGCCCCGCCCGCACCGGGGGTGAATTGTGCAATAACCTTGGGTGCCGGAAGGAGAAACAGAAGCCCGGCAGCTCCAAGCAACCTGAGGGTGGGCGGTGACTTGGGGAAAAAGAATTGGCGGATTTCAAAGGGGGTTTTCATGGCGTTCAGCGGGTTGGTTCAGCACCATGCCGGGGCGCTCTCCAGCGACATGGCGTGGATGACAATACCCCCCGGCGGGCGGGGAAACCACGCACCTGCCGTTCGGTCACTGGGCGAAATCCGCTTATTTCCCTGAGCCTTCGCGCTCCTGGCGCCGGAACTCTCCCGGAGCCATTCCACGGAGCGCCCGGAATGTCCGGTTGAACTGCGAGAGCGACCCGAAGCCCACCTCGAAGGCGATCTCCGCGATACCGGGTTTCTCATCCTGCAACAGGTACATTGCATGGCCTATGCGGACCGCCGCGATGTATCGGCTCAGGGGATTGCCCGTGCATTTGGAAAATGTGTGGGAAAGGTAATCCTCGCTCACTCCGCATGCCAGCGCCACGCCTGCCACGCTGATGTTTTCCTGGAAATGATCATCCACATACTGGCAGGCCTTTCGCACCATGGGAGGGAATTCGCGGGCGGCCAACAGCAGGTCGACATCGAGGCGGATGCGCAGGTAAGGCAGTGTGATGCCGATCAGATCCAGCGCCCCCCTGTAAGCTTCCTGCGTCTTGATGCTTTGCGGGACGGTTTGCTTTCCGGCGCTATCTTCAGCCGTTTTCCGCCGCGCACCTGCCGTCACACGGCCGGTCAGCAGCAGGACGCCCGCGCCGCCAATCTCGCCGATCGGACGGACGGAAAACCTCTGCCCCGCATGGCAATCCACCGTATGGAAACCGTCTTTTCCCCGGGCCAATTGGCAGGCGTTGCGGAAGCAGTTCCGGCAAAGCTCGGCCTTGCCAGGATCAAGCGCGACATTTCTGCAGAAATCCCCTCTCACCCGGCTGGCAACACTCTCCCACGGCTCGCCGTCCGCATAGACCAGATCCAGCTCCATTCCGGTGGCCTGCCAGAAGGAGTCAGCGTAGCGGCGGAAAAAGCCCAGCCCCATCCCCAGTTTTTCCAACGGGTTTGGCAGCCTGTCATCCCGAGTCCATCTCATGCAGCTGCAACCGTAACAACAGCACGCGGCTTAGGGAAGCAAACGTGAGCGCGGGATTCGATCTCTCGCATCATTCCCGGAGACCGCAACTCAGGAAAGCGCTTCCCGCGTTTTCTTCGGCAGCGAGACGAACACGGTGTCGCAGGAATGCACGGTGGCCTTGTCAGGCGGAGCCTCTTTCACGTTCTTGCTTGTGCGAGCTGGTGCAGGAAGGATGGTATGTAGGCATGAACCAGTCACTCATAGCGGTATCCCTTTCGGCTGCATTGTTCGCGGGCTCCGCCCGGGCGGAGGAGAAGGCGCAACCGCCCGCCGCAGGCCTTGTCCTCGATCTCGATGCCTCCAAGGGTGTCGTGCTTGAGGATGGCAATCGGGCGGCTGCATGGAAAAACCAGGCGCCGGCCCATCCGGGGATGGTTTTCGTGAAGCGGGACGAGGGCAGGGAAGTGGCGGGCAGCGGGCGCCCTTCCCTGGAAACATCGGACGGGAGGGCGGCTCTCGTTTTCCGCCAGCAGGAACTCGTCGCCATGGACGAGGATGCCTTCGACGGCCTCACCACGGGCAAGGGTCACACCTGGATCGCCGTCATCTCCGTGATGGAACAGCGCGTCGGGCTCAAAGACGTGAATTCGTTTTTCGGAAACCTCCGCAACGGGGGAATGTACGAGGGCATCTGGGGTTGCCTCGACGACGACAACACCGTCTGGTGGGGAGCGAGGAACGGGAAATCCTTCGGGCGCTTCGATAAGAACAACCCCAAGCTCTCCGGCCCGATGCTGGAGAAGGGGAAATTTCATGTCATCGCCGGGCGCATGGATGCCGGCACAGGCACCGTGAAACTCTCGCTCTTCGTGAACTCCCCGACCGCAGTGGCCACCGCGGATTTCCCCGTCGATCCCGCGGCGAACCCGTCCCGGATGGCCGTCGGCCAGGAACGCGATGCCATCGAGCACCCCGGCAAGGAATCCTTCGACGGCGCCATCTCCCGTCTGCTGATCTGGGAAAGGCCGCTCGGCGATGCGGAGCTGGCCGCTGCGATGGCCGCGCTCGGCACGGGCCGCTGAGGGATCGCGGAGAAAGTTCGCATCACCGCGTAAAACCCTGATAGCCTCGCGCGGATGAAACTGGTGAAACTTTTGGCAAACCTCGGCTACGGCTCGCGCAAGGAGGCGGACAGGCTGATCCGCAGCGGGGCGGTGACGGATCGCGAGGGAAACATCCTCGGCGCCAAGGATTTTCCAGGCGCGGAGAAGGTCCTGGTGGCGGGGGAGGCGCTCGATCCGCAGGCGCCGCTCTTGATCGCGCTCAACAAGCCCGCCGGCTTCACATGCAGCACCGAGGATCCCGGCGATACGGTCTATGATCTGCTGCCGCCCAGGTTTTCCAAGCGGAACCCGGGGCTCAACCCCGTCGGCCGCCTCGACAAGGACACCACCGGGCTGCTGCTGATGAGCGATGACGGGAAATTCCTCCACCAGGTCATACACCCGAAGTCCGGCTGCCTGAAAGTCTATCACGCCGTTCTGGACAGGCCGCTTTCCGGGAGCGAGGGCGAACGCTTCGGCTCCGGCGAGCTGCTGCTTGAAAGCGATGCGAAGCCGCTGCTCCCGGCGGGCTTCGAGGCGCTTGGTGAAAGGGAGGCGCTGGTCACCTTGCACGAAGGCCGATACCACCAGGTGCGGCGCATGTTCGCCGCCGTGGGGAACCATGTGCTAGCCCTCAAGCGGATTTCCATAGGTGGGCTCAAGCTGCCGGAGGAACTCGCGGAAGGTGAGTGGCGCCCGCTTTCCCCGGAGGAAAAAGCCGCGATCTTCGGCAAATGACCGGAGACTCGCACTTTGCGGCCACCCGGAAAAAGTAGGGCCGGTGGGGTTTGAACCCACGACCAAAGGATTATGAGTCCCCTGCTCTAACCGCTGAGCTACAGCCCCTTTTCCTGCGCCGGGACGCGGGACAAGCTTTGACCGGGTCAACGGCCGGGTGCAAGGCCGAAGCTCGCTTAGTTCGGAGCGGACGGCTCATGCCGGGCGGGTGGCCGCGATGTCGTGTGCTTGCCGTCTCTGGAGAGGGCCGGACGCACGGGGGGTATCTGGGGCGGATTCAATCGGTCGCCCGGTTCCTCTCGTCCACCTGGCCGTTGAGCGTGCAGAAATCGTAGATCCAGCCGAGGCCGAAGAGTCCGCCGGTGAGGAGCCAGAGGATGCCGGTGGGGATTTTCCCGAGGTAGAAGCGGTGAATGCCCAGGAGGCCTAGGAAAAGCTGGAGCAGCCAGGCTGCCGAATAATCGTATTTGCCCGCCGCGTATCTGCCCGCCGCCTGCCTTTCCATGGAGGGGATGAGGAAAAGATCCACGATCCAGCCGATTAGCAGCAAGCCGCCGGTGAGCATCCAGAGGATGCCGGTGGCGGGCTTCCCGTAGTAGAAGCGGTGGATCCCGATGAATCCGAAGACCCACATGATGTATCCTAGACCGGTGCTGTGGGTTGGCGCTTTGGCATCTGGCATGCCCCCAGGATAGGAATAGCCCGGGCGGGTGCGATCCTAAAAATCGCTGCGTCCCCCGGCTTTCCGCAGCCTGTCCGCCTTGAGCATCCCGCAACCCGCCGCCACGTCGATGCCTCGGCGCTGTCGGAAGGTGCAGGGAATGCCGGCGGCGCGGAGGGTCTCCTGGAAACGGAGCCCGGATGAACTACTACGTCCCTCGTAGCTTCATGGTGGGGTTGAGCGGGATCAGGTTCACATGGCTCTCAATGCCGTCCAGCAGGGCCGCAAGCCGCCGGGCGGTTTCCACCGTATCGTTTTTCCCGGCGATGAGCGTCCATTCGAAGAAGATCTTCTTGCCGGTGGTCTCTCCATAGGTGCGGCAGGCGGCGATGAGCGTTTCCAGATCCCATTTTTTGCTCGCCGGGACGAGCGCGGAGCGTTCCTCCTCGGTGGAGCCGTGAAGGCTGACGGCGAGACGATAGGGGCGATTTTCCTCCGCCATGCGAAGGATGTTCGGGACATAGCCCACCGTGCTGACCGCGATCCTCGACGGGCCGATGGAGCAGCCGCCGGTGTGGGAGACGATGTCCATCGCTTTCATCACCGCATCGTAGTTGTGCAGCGGCTCACCCATGCCCATGAGGACGAGGTTGCGGAGGCGGCGGTGCGGATGGCTCGCGGCAAGGGCGCGGCGCACGTGCAACACCTGGGCGACGATCTCGCCGACGGTGAGGTGGCGGACAAAACCCATCTGCCCGGTGGCGCAGAATACGCAACCCATCGCGCAGCCTGCCTGCGAGCTGACACAGGCGGTGAAGCGGTTTTCATATCCCATCAGCACGGTTTCGATCACCTGGCCGTCGGCAAGTTTCAGCAGGAACTTCCGCGTCAGCCCATCGCTGCTGGCGATCTCGTCCACCTGCTCCGGGAGGTCGATGAAATGGGATTTGCCGTCGCCCAGATTGGCGGCAACCCATCTCGCGAGGGGAGGTGAGTGGGTGACGGAGGATGGATCCGGGATCGCCTTGCGGTGCATGTTTCCCCAAAGCTCCTTGGCATGGTGGGCGCGAATGCCATCCTTGCAGAGCAGATCCGCGAGCTCGCCAAAACCGAGCCCCAGCAGCGAGGTTCCAGAAATCTTCACGGCTCGACTGGCAGGGCGCGGGGCGGGGGCGGTTCTTCCACCGGCTGCGCCCGCAGTATGGCGGGTGGCTCCGGGACAGGCATTGCCCTCGGCGGGGCGGGGACATTCGGCTTGATCAGGATCGCCTTGGGCGGAACCGTCTCCTCCTCCACTGGCCTTGCCTTCGGGGTCACCTTGATCGGCTGGTCGGTGGGCGGGGTTTTTCTCATGCGGATTTCCACCCGGCGGTTCGGCGCCTGGGCATCCGCATCGCCTCCCGCCACGAGCGGCTGGGTTTTCCCGAAGCCGCGCGTGATGATGCGCTCGGGATTCATGCGCATGGACTCGACGAGATACGTTTTCACCGCCTCCGCACGCTGTTGGGAGAGGATGATGTTCGCCTCGTCCCCGCCGATGAGATCGGTGTGCCCCTCGATCCAGCAGTAGAGGGAGGGGTTCCTGTCCATGAGGAGCGCGAGCTTCATCAGGCCGACCTTTGCGCTATCGCGCAGTTCCGCGCGGCCGAACTCGAAGAGCAGGTCGCTGGGCAGTAGGGTTTTCTTGGAAAGGAGAAGGTTGGGCGGGAGGTCGAGGAGCTGGTCGAGGGACTCGATGCCATCGAGCTTGCCATTGTCCACAAGGCCGTTGTTGCCTTGCTTGATGAGTTCGTCGGTGAAGGATTTCAGCTCCGTGTCGTCCACGTTCACCGCGCCGGGATCGACCGTGATCTGGCCCAGTGCGGCCGGGCTCAGCTCGGTCTCCATGCGGCCCAGCTCCGGGAGGTCTGAGCTGATCTCGAAATCCGAGGAAAGCTTGGTGTCGGGTGCATCCAGCTCTCCCTCGGCGAGGGGGTTGGACATTTTCAGGGCGTATTCGGGATCGGTGATGCTAGGCGCGATGTCGATTTCCACATCCTCCGGCAGCAACTCGAGGAGATCGACCTCCTCCAGCAGGGCTGCGGATTCCGCGGGCGGGGTGATGCTTTCCTCCGGCGGCAGGGCAAGCTCCGGCTCATAGGGCTTCACCTCCACCTGCCGGACATTGATCGGCCCCGTGGAAAGATCCTCCGCCACGGAAATGCCGAGCGCGACCTTGACGTGATCCAGGGCGAAGAAGACCAATACATGCAGCAGTATGGATACCAGCATGGCCGCCGTCGCCCAGCGCCCCAGATGTTCCGGCCCCGGCAAACGATAGCCGCCGGTATCGCGCATGTCGCTCCAGCGATAGTCCTGCTCCATGCCATCCATGATAAGCCATGGATTCATGCTGGCAATCCCGGAAAAAACCGCATATGCGGGGCACGGCATTGAAAGTGCTTAGCCAACAACTCATCCCCGACATAATTATGCCTGCGAAGAAAACAACCAAGAAGGTGACGGCCAAGAAGGCCGCCGTGAAACCAGCCACAGCCAAGAAAACGCCTGCCAAAAAAACCGCCGTGAAGGCCGTTGCGAAAAAAGCCCCCGCGAAAAACGCGGTTGCCGAAAAGAAAGCCGCCCCATCCCTGGATGCCGTCGCAAAGGCAGCCTACCTGAATTACCGCCGTCGCATGGAGCTGGGGCTTCCCGGCGATGACGACAGCGACTGGCTTGAGGCCGAGCGCTCTCTCAAGGGCTGAGGCCGCTTCCCCGGAAATTCCGGCCATCCCGCATTTAGCTGTTGTCATCCGGCGGCAAAGGTGGATAGTTCGGATATCTTGACAAAAAAGATGTCAGTCGGTCGCCTTCCGGTGACCCTGAAAACGCCGCAGACAGCCCTTCCTGCTGCCCTCACGGCCTCTCCCTTGGATGTTTCCCCAAGGGATCCTCGTGCCCTCATCACCCGCCAACCCCTAACCAATGAACCCCAGCATCGTGTCCATGCAACCCGCCCTGTTCGAAGAATCACCCGCCGTTTCGGTCCCGAGAAAAACCCGGCGATCCTCCGCCGCCAGCAAGGCCATCGAGGAATTCGGCCTCAAGGCACCATCGAAGCAGGGAAAGAACTACGTGCTCGACACCAATGTCCTCCTGCATGACCCCGCTTGCCTTGAGCGTTTCAAGGAAAACCACATCTGCATACTCGTCGATGTCCTCGCGGAGCTCGACAAGTTCAAGGGCGAGCAATCCGAGCGCGGAGCGAACGCCCGCCGCGTGCACCGCCGGCTCACCGACATATTTGCTACTGCAAACGTAGTAACTGGAGGCGTTCCCACCGAGGGCGGGGGAACCATCCGCCTGGTCATCTACGATCCCTCCGCATGCCCGGACAACTCCGAGCAACTCAAGCAATTCTACCGGATTTTCCCCGACCGCGAGCGCGTCGATCACCGCATCCTCGCCGCCTGCTTCCTGCTCAAGCAATACAATCCGGACGGCCAGGTCGCTCTCGTCACCAAGGACATCAACCTCCAGCTCAAGGCGCGCGCCGTCAGTATCGAGTGCCAGGACTACCTCAATGATAAGGTCGATGCCCGCGAGGTCTCGAACTACGATGTCCGCCGTGTCGAGGTCGATACCGCAGAGCTGCACCGCTTCGCCAGCAGCGGGGAGATCACGCTGGGGCCGGAGCGTTCTGCCGGGATCGCCACCAATGAATACGTCCTGCTCTCCTGCGGCGAGAAACAGACAATGCCCGCGCGCCTGCATTTCAGCGGCTGCTTCGTCCGGCTGAATATACCCGAAGTCCTGAAAATCCCCGACGGCCAGACGCTCAAGCCGCTCAACCTCGGCCAGCGCTGCCTGATCGACGCCCTCCTCAACCCGGACATTTCCCTCGTCACCTGCTATGGACATGCGGGAACGGGAAAAACCCTGGTCGCCGTCGCCGCCGGACTGCATGAGATGTTCAACCGCAGATACAACGGCATCACCGTCAGCCGCCCGGTCGTCTCGATGGGGGATCAGCTCGGATTCCTGCCCGGCTCGCTCGATGAGAAGATGCGCCCCTGGCTCCAGCCCATCCATGATGCGCTCGACCTGCTGATGCGCCCCAACCTCCCGCTCGGCCCCAAGCGCAAGCAGGCCAAGCCCAACGCGGGCGGGCTGCCGCCGAAAAAGCCCTACGAGATGCTCATGGAGCAGGGGATCCTGGAAATCGAAGCCCTCTGCTACATCCGCGGCCGCTCGATCCCGAACCGCTTCTTCATCCTCGACGAGGCGCAGCAGCTTACCCCGCAGGAGGCGAAGACCATCGTCACCCGCATGTCGAGGGACTCGAAGCTGGTGCTCGTCGGAGATCCTGCGCAGATCGACAATCCCTACGTGGACAGCCGCAGCAACGGCCTGGTTTACACCCGCAACCGCCTCAAGGGCCAGCCATTCACAGCCCACGTTGCCTTGAACCGGGGAGAACGCTCAGAGCTTGCCGAGGCGGGGGCGCAGCTGATGTAAAACTCCTTGGGATACCCGACCAGTGCCTGCCATCCGATTGTGGAGAGCCCACGCTGATACCTGATCATAGCATTTGCCCGGAAACCCACCAACCATGACAACCGAGAATCTCATCGCAGCTGCGTGGAAAGCGCGGGATATGGCCTACGCGCCATACTCGGATTTCCAGGTCGGGGCGGCTTTGTTGGCCAGCGATGGGCGGGTGTTTGCCGGCTGCAATGTCGAGAACATCTCCTATGGGTTGACGAATTGCGCCGAACGGGTGGCGATCGGCGCAGCGGTTGCAGCGGGCGCGCGGGAATTCGAAATGGTGGCTGTGGTGGCCGATACGGCCGAACCGGTGTCGCCTTGCGGGGCGTGTCGGCAGGTCTTGGCGGAATTCGGCGTCAAAACCGTGATCCTTGCGAATCATGCGGGAAGCATCGAATTTTCCCTGGATGAACTGCTCCCCAGAGCCAGCACGGGCATCCTAGATAGGCCGTAGGTGTTCCACGTGGAACTTTTGGGTGCAATGGAGTCCGTGATTGCACCCGTAGGTAGCCGTGCTTAGGGTCGCGCCCCGCAGATGTTCCGGTATCCGAAAGAGTATGATGTGATTGTGATTGGCGCCGGCCATGCGGGTGTCGAGGCCGCCTTGGCGGCTTCACGCCTTGGTTCGCTAGTGGCCGTTCTTACACAGAATCTCGATACGATAGGCCAAATGTCATGCAACCCGGCCATCGGGGGGCTCGCCAAGGGACACATGGTTCGGGAAATCGATGCCTTGGGTGGTGCGATGGGGATCAACACCGATGCCACCGGCATCCAGTGGCGCATGCTAAACGCCTCCAAGGGTCCCTCGGTCAGGGCGCCACGCACCCAGTGCGACAAGAAAGCCTACCAGTTTCGCATGAAGATGGAGATGGAGCGGGCGGAGGGGGTAGAGCTACACCAGGGGAATGTCGCCGAGCTCCTGGTGGATGGCGAAGACCGAATCACAGGCATACGCACCTCGCTGGGGATGGAGATTTGGGGAAAATCCGTGATCCTCAGCGCCGGGACTTTCATGCGTGGGCTGATGCACGTCGGCCTCAAGAATGAAAAAGGCGGCAGGATGGGGGACGCCACTTCGACGGTTTCCGATTCCCTCAAGCAACTCGGTTTCGAGGTCGAGCGATTCAAGACCGGTACCCCGTGCCGCCTGAATGGCCGGTCATTGGACTTTTCCAGATGCGAACGGCAGGACGGGGACAGCCCGGTTCCTACGTTCAGCTTCATGGCGGATCGGATCGAAAAGGGCAGGGATGACATCTTCACCCTCAATCCTTGGGGTGACCCGACGTTCCACGTGGAACAAATCCCGTGCTGGATCACCTACACAAACCCGCAAACCCACGAAATCATCGCCGGTAACCTCGACCAATCGCCCATGTATTGCGGTGTGATCGAGGGGGTGGGCCCGCGCTATTGCCCGTCGATTGAGGACAAGGTGGTGCGTTTTGCAGAAAAGGAGCGACATCAGGTGTTCCTGGAGCCGGAGGGTCGGCACACGCTGGAGTACTACGTGAACGGGGTTTCCACCTCACTCCCCTATGAAGTTCAGCTGAATTTCCTCCGCACGATCCCAGGCTTGGAGAACTGCGAGATCCTGCGTCCCGGCTATGCGGTGGAGTATGATTATTGCCCGCCGACCCAGCTCAAGCCGACCCTGGAAACGAAGCGGGTGGAAGGGCTGTACTTCGCGGGCCAGATCAACGGCACATCCGGCTACGAGGAAGCGGCTGGGCAGGGACTGATCGCCGGAACCAACGCCGCACTGAAGGTGCAAGGGAAACCCGCCTTCGTGCTTGGGCGCGACGAGGCTTACCTTGGCGTTATGGTCGATGATCTCGTTATCAAGGGATGCACCGAGCCCTACCGGATGTTCACGAGCCGGGCGGAATACCGGCTCCTGCTTCGCCAGGACAATGCCGATCTGCGCCTTACGCCGAAGGCCGCCGAAATCGGGCTCGCCTCCGGGGAGCGGGTGAGTCGCGTCAAATCAAAAGCGTCTGATCTGGCGCGTGCCGATGATTTCGTCCGCCAAGCGGTCTTCGAAGGGCTCAAGCTGGATCATTGGTTCCGCCGCTCCGAGTCCCGTTGGGAAAATCTCCCCGCAGAGATTCGGAAAGAATTCCCCGATCATGTCTGGCCGCTCATCGAGACAGATTTCAAATACGAGGGGCACCTCGGCAGACAGCAGCAGCAGATCGAACGCATGTCGCGGCAGGAGGGCAGGGGAATTCCCGAGGACATTGATTTCGCAACCATACCCGCGCTGAAGAAGGAAGCCCAACTCCGATTTTCGGAGATCCGCCCGCAGACCGTGGGGCAGGCGGGGCGTATCCCTGGCATCACCCCGGCGGATCTGGCGATCCTTGTGATCTGGCTCGAAAAGCGCAGCCGCACAGATGCGGATTCGCCTTTGTCCGATGCCAGCCCATGAGGTTGCGTTGGTTTCCGGGCGACGCAAGCGAAAGCAGCCCGGTGCACGGAGGCGGCGTTATCTACTGCATCCATAGTAGTTGTGGCGGAAATGTCCGGTTGCCCGGCGGCGCCAAACCTGCCATCAATGGTAAGTGGCCAAGACGAACCCGATTTCCGCCAACCCATCCCTACTGCTCCTGATCGCCGCGAACCTGCTCCCGGTCGGCGGGGTTCTGCTCTGGGGATGGAGCGTTTTCGAGATCGTGGCGCTGTATTGGTTCGAGAACGTCATCATCGGCGCTTTCAATGTCCTGAAAATGCTCATGGCGGCTGGCGAACCCGCCGGGCATGGGGGAGGAACCCCAGGCGGGAGCGAGGAAATGCCGGGCTATCTGCGCAAGCCAGCCCAACGCGCGACTGGACACGGCATCAAGCTTTTCCTGATCCCGTTTTTCACCTTCCACTACGGGTTGTTCTGCTTCGTCCATGGCATGTTCGTATTCGTGCTGCTCGGAGGGTCGGAAGGCGGGATGGACATGAAACGAAGCCCTTCAGACGGCATCGGCGACATGATCTCGGAAATTTCCCTGCGTGGCGGGAAATGGTTCGTGCTGGCCGTCATCATCAGCCACCTGTTCTCGTTTTTCGCCAACTTCATCGGGAAAGGCGAGTTCCGCAGGACGTCCGCACCGGCACTCATGCAGGCACCCTATGGGCGCATCGTGGTGCTGCACATCGCCATCCTTTTCGGCGCATTCGTCATCGCGTTCCTCGGCAGCCCGGTGTTCCTGCTCCTGCTGCTCATCGCCGGAAAAATCATCCTGGATGCAAAGCTACATCTCAAAAGCCACGGCAAGCCCGCCGAAACAAAGGGCAACCTTGCCTGACTGCTTGGGTCGGCTTGCCATTTTTTCCAAAAAAACCCCCATTTTCGGATTGCCACGCAGCATGGAGCCGCCTAGTTTCCGCCCCCCAACCGTCCAACCCCGCTTCCACGATGTCCAAGCACAACTCACTCAAGTCAAACGCCACCGTCGGCGGCAAACGCTCCGTCCTCAAGCGCTTTGAACGCGTCAAGCTGCTCAAGGAGCGAGGCGAATGGAAGCAGGGCAAGTCCCCGATCGGTCTTCCGAAGACCAAGCACGAGGGTTAACCCTTCGTCATTCCGCAAGCTCCCATCTCCGCGCCTACAGTGCGGATATACAACAGCCTTTTTTATGTCCGAGGGAGTCAGACTGAACAAATACCTGGCATCATGCGCCATCGGTTCGCGCCGTGCCTGCGATGAGCTCATCGCATCCGGACGCATCGAGGTGAACGGCGAACCCTGCACCAAGCTCGCGACCCGTGTCACCGAGAAGGACTCCGTCCGCGTCGATGGCAAACGGGTTTTCCCAAAGGAGGAAATCGTCGTCATTTTCCACAAGCCCCGCGGATACGTCTGCACCCGCAGCGACGAACTGGGCCGCCAAACCATCTACGACCTACTCCCACCCGCCATGCAGTCCCTCCATCATGTCGGACGGCTCGACGCCGACTCGGAAGGGCTGCTGATCCTCACCAACGACGGCGACCTCTCGCAGCAGCTCATGCACCCATCGAAATCGGTGGAAAAGGAATACCTCGTCACCTCCAACCAGGCCTTCGAGAACTCCCACCTCGACCAGTTCCTCGCCGGGGTCTACACGGACGAAGGCAAGCTCAAGGCGAAGAACATCGAGCGCGTTTCCGCCCGCCGCCTCAAGGTCGTGCTCGACCACGGCGCGAAGCGCCAGATCCGCGTGATGTTCGAAGCGCTCGGCTACCAGGTAACCAAGCTCCTGCGCGTCCGCATCGGAAAGCTCTGGCTCGGTGATCTTGAGCCAGGCAAATATGCGATCCTCAACGGCAAGGAAATCGCGATGCTGCTCGGGAACTGATCCAAGCCCCCCCGCCATTTCAGGCATTGGGCAGACCTGCCATTGCAACATTTCCCGGGGATTTCATGCCATATCGTTGAAATGCCTTGAGAAGCCGCGGGTTCCGAAGCGATTCTCAGACCCGGAGGAGCGCCCTATCCTTTCCTTGGGGGACCGCATCGACCATGGCCGCCTCGTCTCGTACCAAAAATGTGAATCCGGCGCACCGTAAGTCCCGGCCCACAGGTTTCAGAAGTCGAGGTAGATTTCAGTGCGGCGGTTGGCACGGCGGCCGTCGGGGTTGTCTTCTCCCGTCTCGGTGAGGTTTGGGCGGCGGGGCTGGGAGGCGCCTTTTGCGAGGGTGATGATCTGGGCGGCGGGGACACCCTCTGCGGCAAGGAAGTCGCGGACGACGGCGGCTCGCTTGGCAGAGAGGGCGTCGTTATATTCGGCGGTGCCGAGGGCGTCGGTGTGGCCGCTAAGGGTGATTTTCTTGCCCGCATCGCCCTTGAGCATGGCGGAGACGATCTCAAGCTGGCGGCGGGTGCGGTCGCTGACAGTGTCCTCGTCGAAGCCGAAGTAGAGGGCGAGCGTTTCGCCGCCGGCGGGGTTTTTGGACAAGCGGGAGTAGTAGGCATCGCCGCCGGCGACACGCTGGGCGTAATCGGCAAGGAGGGAGTCGAGGTTGATTTCGGAGACGAGCCAGTTTGAGGGAGCCGGCGGCTGGAGGAGGTTGAGTGCGAACTGTGCGGACTGGGTGCCATCCTTGGTCTCGACGTTGGCCAGGTATCCGGTGGTGTCGCCGCGTGAGAACATGGCGCGGAGGGGCTTCTGGGATCTCATGCGATATTCGCCTTCCTCGAAGAGAATGCAGAGGGCGGCGATCTTGGCCTCGGAAACGGTCTTGGGATCGACGAAATCGCGGGCGAACTCGAAGTCCTGCCGGAGGACTGCCTGTAGGAAGGCATCGGCGACGCCGAGGGAATCGGCTAGGACAGCCTTGGGGATGGGCTGGCCTGGGGCGGGTGGGAGGGTGAGTTTCTCGACGAGCCATTTGCCGTTTTCGTTGCGGAGGTCGAAGAGGATGCGGTCTCGTCCGGCCTCGCGTTCCTCTAGTTCGAGCGCCCAGCGTGCCAGGCGGTTGAGCTCGAGCTCGCCGATTTCACGGACACCGCCGGGGCGGCGGAGGCGGAGAGGTTCGGCATCAGCGAGGGCGCTGAGCGCGGCGAGGTTGCCGGAATCGAGAGCCTGCTTGCCGATGAGCTTAGAAACGGCGGCCATATCTCCTTTTTCGAGCGCTTCCCCGATGCGGGTGAGGAGTTCGGAAGGGTCTGCCACAGCGAGGCCGACTCCTAGGTTTTCGAGGATTTCCTCGGGTGTCTCCGGCTCGGCGGGCTGGTCGAGGGTGCCGATGGGAGCGGGCGCGGGCTGTGCGGCTGGCTGGGCGGGGGTGGCGGGTGGTTTGGCGGGTGGGGCTTGCACACCCGGTTTCCAGATGAGCAGTCCGATCGCGGCGGCGGCGAGGACGGCGGCGAGGCCGAGGAAGAAGTATGCGGTCTTGTTGCTCATAAAAGCTTTCCGTTTTGGGATTTCAAATTCGAAGGATGAACGATTTTGCGGGGTGCACGCCAGATCGGATACGCGGAAAGGCGGGCGGATCAATCATTTCTCGGGAGCCGGTAGGCTGAGGCGGATGGGTTTGCCAGCACGGATGAGATGAAGGGTGGTCGCCTGGACAGCGGCTGAGGTTGCGAGGTGCAGATAGAATTCGTTGGAGCTGGAGATCTGGGAGTTGTTCAGGGCGATGATGAGATCCCCGGGAAGGAGTATGCCCTCCGCCTGTGCCCCGGGCATGATTGCGCTGACGACGACGCCACGGAAACCGCGCAGGCGCTCGTTGGTGGTGAGATCGCGGACTTCCACGCCGACGCTGCGTATGATATCGGCGTTGTCCCTCATTTTGCCGCCGGGGGCGAGCTCCGTGTAAACGGGTGCGGTGGTGGCCTCGGTGATGGTGGCCTCCAGGGTAACGAGCTCGCCCTTGCGCCAGGCGACCATGGTCACTTTCTCGCCGATCGCGGAGCGCTGCACGAGCGAGATGAGCTGTGCGGTGTCCTTGATGACCTGGCCGCCGTAGGAGACGACGACATCGTCCGGCCTGAGTCCTGCGCCCTCCGCGGGAGAGCCGGGCGTGATGCTCAGAACGGCGGAGCCATTGGAGTCCGGGTAGCCGAGCTGGCTGCGGACGGCGGGGTCGAGATCGAGCATCTGGACTCCGAGAAAACCGCGGACAGGTCGGCCGCGGTTGATGATTTGACCGAGTGCCTCGGCGACTTCGTTGGAAGGGATGGAAAAGCCGACTCCCTGGAAGCCGGGGTTCGCGCGATCCTGGCTGTAGATGGCGACGTTGATACCGATGATCTCACCGGTCAGGTTTACCAGCGGGCCACCGGAATTCCCTGGGTTGATGGCGGCATCAGTTTGGAAAAGGTCGCGCTGATTGTCGGAGAGCGAGCGCTCCTTGGCGGAGATGATGCCCTGGGTGACGGTTTCGCCGAGGCCAAAGGGATTTCCAACGGCAAAGACAAGCTGGCCGACCTCGACGAGGGAGGAGTCGCCGAGTTTCAGTGGTGTGAAGGTTTCCTTGGAGTCGATCTTGATGACGGCGATGTCGAGAAGCGGGTCTTCGCCGATGAGGGTGGCGCCGTAGGTTTTGCCGCCGTGCAGGGTGATGGTGATTTTCTGTTGGCCGGCGATGACGTGATGGTTGGTGATGATGTGCCCTTCCTTGGAGACGATGACACCTGAGCCCTGGCCTTGCTCGCGGTAGCTCTGGAGGCGGGAGCGACCCCAGAAATCCATGAGTTTCTCGGTGCGGTAGCCGGTGGTGTCGATGCTGACGACGGAGGGGACAACGGCGCGGGTGAGGCGGGCGTATTCCTCGTTGAGCCGGGAGAGCATCTCAACATCGCCTAGGTTCAGGGCGGGTTTGTCGGATGGGGTGAAGGTTTCCGGGCGGTTGTTGTGATGTTTTTTCAGGAACGAAGGAATGAGCGAACCGAGTTCACCGCCGTTGCGCCATGTCCGCAGAGCCGTCACGAGCAGGAAAAAGACGACGAAGACGGTGAGCAGGGAAAGGAAGCGCTTGATGGCAGGTGGCATGGGGTGGGGTGAAAAGTGGTTGCAAGATGCCAGCTCCGGGGCATTTTCCAAGTCCCAATGGATGGGGCGGCCCACTCGGTGTGGGGGCGCCAGCAAGGGGTGGGGTGATGATTATGTTATCTTTTGACCTCATAAGATCTTCATCATAAGCGTGTGGACAAGTCCGTGATTGGCGTGTTCCGCACTGCTGGATCGGGTGTTCCATGCGAATGACAAGCTGTGCCGTGCCAAGGGCGGGATGCCCGAAAAGCCGGATGCTACGGATCTCCGAAATGGTTCCCAACGGCTCCCCACATGTTTTTGGGCCTTTATCCACAGCTTGTTGGTGGCGAGGATTCGGGCGTTGAAACGCATAATCATCACGGGGGGGACGGGCGGGCTGGGCGGTGCGGTCGCATCCGTTTTCAGGGAGAACGGGTGGGAGACAATCCAGCTCGGGAGGCGGGATCTCGATCTCTCGGACGAGACGGCTGTGAAGGAGTTTTTCCGCAGGGAGGCCTGTGATGTATTGGTCTGTGCGGCGGGCATGGTGAACGATATTCCGCTGGCGAGGATGCCGGAGAGCGCATGGGATGATGTGTTCGGGCTCAACTACACGGCAGGGGAAAGGTGCGCGCGGGCGGCGCTCCCCGGAATGGCGGAAAGAGGGTGCGGGCACGTCGTTTTCATTTCCAGCCATGCGGCGATCGATCCGACGATTGGCCAGGTGGCCTATGGGGCGGCGAAGGCAGCCCTGTTGGGACTGACTTCCTCGCTTGCCGAGGCATGGGGTCGCAAAGGGATACGTATCAATGCGGTTCTGCCGGGATTCCTTGAAACGGCGATGACCGCCGGGGTTTCCGCGAAGCGAAGGGAAGCCGTCATGAAAGATCATCGTCTCGGCCAACTGAACACGAAAGAAGCGGCGGCGGATTTCATATTTTTCCTTGAGGGGAGAATGCCGCACACTTCCGGCCAGGTGTTCCAGCTGGACAGCCGCCGGGGATTTTTCTGAAAAACGACCGATAGCCTTGACACAAGTGGGAAAAAGGTGCCATTTTTCGCGCCCGCAGCAACTCTGCGAACGCACTCGTAGCTCAGCTGGATAGAGCGCCTGACTACGAATCAGGAGGTCAGGGGTTCGAATCCCTTCGAGTGTACCACTTTCAAAGCCCCGGATTTCCAGAAAGGAATCCGGGGTTTTTTGTTTCCGGCGGCAAAGAGCCAGGCAGGGGAATCACGCGTGGTACTCCTGGATGCTCTGCACCGTGAATTCGATCTCCTTGAGGGATCGCATGGCTTTCACGGTGGCTTCTGCAGCAGCCATGTTGGTGGCGTAGGAGATTTTCTGGGCGATTGCGGTGGAGCGGATCAGGATCTCGTCGGCGCGGGACTCGTGGGTTGCAGGGGTGTTGATGAGGAAGTGGATCTCGTTGTTCTTCATCATGTCGATGACGTTCGGGCGCGCCTGCTCAAGGACTTTGTAGACACGCTCGGCGGGAATGCCAGCCTCGGCGAGTTTCGCCAATGTGCCGCCGGTCGAGCAGATCGTGAAGCCAAGCTGGTGGAGGTCGCGGGCGATGGTGACGGCACGTTCCTTGTCGCGGTCGGCGACGGATAGGAAGACCTTGCCCTCGGTGGGGAGCGAGTTGAAGGCCGCCATCTGGGACTTCGCGTAGGCCATGCCCCAATCGGCATCGATGCCCATGACCTCACCGGTGGATTTCATTTCCGGGCCAAGGACGATGTCAATGCCGGGGAAGCGGTTCCATGGGAACACGGCTTCCTTCACGGAGAAGTGTTGCGGGACGATGGTTTCCGTGTAACCCATATCGGCGAGTTTTTCGCCGACCATGATTTTTGCAGCGAGCTTGGCGAGGGAAACCCCGGTGGCCTTGCTGACAAAAGGCACTGTGCGGGAGGCTCGGGGATTGACCTCGATGACATAGAGCTCCTCGTCCTTGACTGCGAACTGGATGTTCATCAGGCCGCGTACTTCCAGCTCGCGGGCGAGGTCTTTGGCGGCCTTGTCAATCTGCGCCTTGATGTTGTCAGAGATGGAGAAGGCGGGGATGACGCAGGCGGAGTCTCCGGAGTGGATGCCGGCCTGCTCGATGTGCTGCATGACCGCGCCTACCACAGAGGTCTCGCCATCGCTGATGCAATCGACATCGATCTCGGTGGCGTTGTCGAGGAAACGGTCGACGAGCACGGGGCGCTCCGGGGAGGCGGTGACGGCCTCGCGCATGTAGGTGGAAAGCTCTGCGTCGGAGTAAACGATCATCATCGCGCGACCGCCGAGAACGAAGGACGGGCGGACAAGCACTGGATAGCCGATGCGGTTCGCGACCTCGATCGCTTCCGATTCGTTGGTGGCGGTCCCGGCTTCCGCCTGCTTGAGGTTGAGCTTGTCGAGCAGGGCGGAGAAAAATTTCCTATCCTCCGCGAGCTCGATGTTTTTCGGTGAGGTGCCGATGATGGGCACGCCGTGGCGCTCGAGGTCTGCGGCGAGGTTGAGCGGGGTTTGGCCGCCGAACTGGACGATGACGCCGTGGGGCTTTTCCTGGTCGCAGATGTTGGTATACGTCCTCCAGTGTGAGCGGCTCGAAGAAGAGCTTGTCCGAGGTGTCGTAGTCGGTGGAGACGGTCTCGGGGTTCGAGTTCACCATGATCGTCTCGTAGCCGAGCTCCTTGAGCGCGAAGGCGGCGTGGACGCAGCAGTAATCGAACTCGATGCCCTGGCCGATGCGGTTCGGACCGCCACCGAGGATGATGATCTTTTTTTTGTCGGACTGCCGGGCTTCGTTCTCGTCGCCGTAGGTGGAGTAGAAATACGGGGTGTAAGCCTCGAACTCCGCGGCACAGGTATCGACCAGGCGGTAGGTCGGAATGATGCCCTTGGATTTGCGCTCGGCGCGGACTTCATCTTCCGTGGTGGATTTCGCTTTCGCAATCTGGCGGTCGGAGAAGCCGAGTTTCTTGGCCTGCTTGAGATCGAGCTTGGCGAGATTCTTGCCTTCCTCGGCGATCTGCTGGAGGTGGCGGAGGAACCATGGGTCGATGTTCGTCGCGTCGAAAACCTCTTCCAGGGTCCAGCCGTTCACGAAAGCGGTCTGCAGCCAGAAAATGCGCTCGGCATTCGGGATCTGCAGCTTGCGGGTGATCTCGTCCTTGGTCGGTGATTTCGGATCCTTGTTGTCGAAGCCGAAGCCCCAGCGGCCGGTTTCGAGGGAGCGCAGGCATTTCTGCATGGACTCCTTGAAGGTGCGGCCGATGGACATGGCCTCGCCCACGGACTTCATCGAGGTGGTAAGCACTGCATTTGCAGTAGGGAATTTCTCGAAGGTGAAGCGCGGGATTTTCGTGACGACGTAATCGATGGTAGGTTCGAAGGAAGCTGGGGTGACGCGGGTGATGTCGTTAGGCAGCTCGTCGAGGGTGTAGCCGACGGCGAGTTTGGCGGCGATTTTCGCGATGGGGAAACCGGTGGCCTTCGAGGCGAGCGCGGAGGAGCGGGAGACGCGGGGATTCATCTCGATGACGATCATGCGGCCGCTCTTCGGGCATGTGGCGAACTGGATGTTCGAGCCGCCGGTTTCCACGCCGATCTCGCGGATCACGGCGAAGGAGGCGTCGCGCATGATCTGGTATTCGCGGTCGGTGAGGGTCTGGATGGGCGCGACGGTGATCGAGTCCCCGGTGTGGACGCCCATGGGATCGAGGTTCTCGATCGAGCAGATGACCACGCAGTTGTCCGCGCAGTCGCGCATGACTTCCATTTCGAATTCCTTCCAGCCGAGCAGGGACTCGTCGATGAGGACTTCCGAAACGGGCGAGAGATCGAGGCCGCGGTGGACGATTTCCTCGAACTCGTCCTTGTTGTAGGCGATGCCGCCGCCCTGTCCGCCGAGGGTGAAGGCGGGGCGGACGATGAGGGGGAAGGTTCCGATCTCCGCAGCAACCTCGCGGCCTTCCTCCATGGTGCGGGCGATGCCGGAGCGTGGCATATCGAGCCCGATTTTTTCCATCGCCTCCTTGAAAAGGTGCCTGTCCTCGCCCTTGTCGATGGCCTCGGCGTTGGCTCCGATCATTTTCACCCCGTGCTTCCCGAGGGTGCCCGATTTGAAAAGCGACATCGAGGTGTTGAGTGCGGTCTGTCCTCCGAGGGTGGGAAGGAGTGCGTCCGGTTTCTCACGGATGATGATTTTCTCGACGACTTCGGGGGTGATCGGCTCGATGTAGGTGCGGTGGGCGAACTCCGGATCGGTCATGATCGTGGCGGGGTTCGAGTTCACCAAAATGACCTCGTAGCCTTCCTCCTTGAGGGCTTTGCAGGCCTGGACTCCGGAGTAGTCGAACTCACAGCCTTGGCCGATGACGATGGGGCCGGAGCCGATGACGAGAATTTTGCGGATCGAGGTGTCTTTTGGCATGTGCGCGTGCGAGTTGCTTAAACTTTCAGGGGTTTGGCAGGGATATGCCGGATTGTAAAGAGAAGGGGCTGCGCAGCCGTGTGAAAAGCCGCACCGGCGGAAGTACCGGATGTCATGCGTTCTCTGCGAGCTTGTGGTTCATCGCGATGGATTTGCGGAGCGCACCCATGACATCGACCAAGCCTTGGTGTTCCTTCGCGGCTTTCTTGCAGGCGGCGTTGAGAGAAACGTTGCGGCTCACATGCCGTCCGATCTCGGAATAGAGCTGGCGCATCTGGGTGTCCAGGACACCGAGCTCCGCCCGCAGCGTGGACATTTCCTGGTTTGCGTCACCGATGTGCTGGAAAGCCTCGGAAGCTTTCTCGCGGCGCTCTTTCTTGCGGACGAGGATTTCCGCGTCGATCAAGTCGATCTGGGCGTCGCCAGCGGTGATTTTTTCCGCAATGACATGGCGCTCGGTTTTGAGTGCGGAGAAATCGCGTTTCAGTTCGTAGAGCCTTTCGGAAATCTTTTGCAGCTCCTCGGGGCTGTGGTTGCCCTCGGAGGTCAGCACCTCTTCCTTGGTCTTGATGCCGTCGTAGAGCCTGCGAATGTCCCTTGCCTTGGCGACGACGATGTCCCGCTCCCGGGCAAGATCCTCGAGGGTGCCAAGCACTTTCTGGCGCTCGTCGAGGAGATCCTGGAAGGGCTGGTTGGAAATGCCGAGCAGCCCCGACCTTTCCTCGTGCGCCTTTGCAAGTGCTTCGCTGCATTTCTCAAGTTCCCCGGCCACCCGCTCGCGTTCCTTGATCAGCTTGCGCAGGTTCCAGTATTCCACGGAAAGCTCCTCGATGTCCTCCACACGTTCCCAAACCGCTTTTCCCAGGTAGGATTCCGCTTCCTTGAGAAGGTGCATCTCCGCAGCTGCGTCACCCATCCGCAAGTTCTTCCGGTGGTAGCCGAAGGTCTGCGCGATGCGACAAATGAGATATCTGGCGGGCGTCATGCGGCGGTGGTTACTTCTTGAGCAGGTCTTTGAGGTGTTCGATCACGCCGATGTCTTCCAGTGTGGTCACGCTGCCCGAGATGGTTCCGGTGGCGACCAGCTCCTTGAGGAGCCGACGTATGATTTTCCCGGAGCGGGTTTTTGGCAAGGCGGGAGTGAAATGGATGTCATCCGGCTTGGCGATGGCACCGATGACCTTGCCGACGTGGTTGCGTAGCCCGCTCTCGAGTTCCGGGGAGGCATCGAATCCGGTTTTGAGGGTCACGAAGGCGGCGACCGCCTGGCCCTTGAGATCGTGGGGTCGGCCGACGACCGCAGCTTCGGCGACGGATGGATGGGCGACGAGGGCGCTTTCGATCTCCGCCGTGCCGAGGCGGTGGCCGGAGACGTTGAGCACGTCGTCGAGGCGGCCGATGATCCAGAAATTGCCTTTCTTGTCGCGGCGGGCGCCGTCACCGGCGGTGTAGAGGCCCGGGTAGTCGGCGAAATAGGTTTTCTTGAACCGGGCCTTGTCGCCGTAGATCGTCCGGGTCATGGACGGCCACGGCTTGCGGATCACGAGGCGGCCATCGACGTTGGGCGGGCATTCGTTGCCTTCGTCGTCGAGGATGGCGGCGTCGATGCCGAAGAAGGGACGGGTGGCGGTGCCGGGGATGCACGGGGTGGCGCCGGGGATGGGCGAGATGAGGATGGCTCCGGTTTCAGTTTGCCACCAGGTATCTACGATGGGGCATCTGCCGCCGCCGATTTTCGTATGGTACCAGTGCCAGGCCTCGGGGTTGATCGGCTCGCCGACGGAGCCGAGGAGGCGGAGCGAGGTGAGGTCGTGTTTGTCGGGGAACTCGTCGCCCGCCTTGATGAAGGCGCGGATCGCGGTCGGGGCGGTGTAGAGGATGGTCACGCGGTGCTCCTCGATGATTTTCCAGAACCGCCCCCAATCCGGCTCGTTCGGCGCGCCCTCATACATCACTTGGGTGACGCCATTGGCCAGCGGGCCATAGACGATGTAGGAGTGGCCGGTGATCCAGCCGACATCGGCGGTGCACCAATAGACATCCTCGTCGCGCATATCGAAGATGTATTTGCAGGTGGCGTAGGTGCCTGTGAGGTAGCCGCCGGAGGTGTGGAGTATGCCCTTGGGCTTTCCGGTGGAGCCGGATGTGTAGAGGATGAAAAGCGGATGTTCGGAATCGAAGCCTTTCGGCTCATGTTTCGCGGAGGCTCCCGCCATTTCCTCGTGCCACCAGTGGTCGCGTGCGCGCCTCCATGGAGACCTCGTTGCCGGTGCGGTTGACGACGAAGATATTGGTGATCTCCGTGTATTTCTTCAGCGCCTCATCGACGACAGGCTTGAGCGGGACGACCTTGCCGCGACGCCAGCCGCCGTCGGCGGTGATGATGGCCGTCGCCCCGGAGTCCTCCAGCCGGTCCACGATGGAGTCCGATGCGAAGCCGCCGAAAACGACATTGTGCACCGCGCCGATGCGGGCGCAGGCGAGCATCGCGACGGCCGCCTCCGGGATCATGGGCATGTAGATGAGAACGCGGTCTTTCGATTTCACGCCGCGCGCGAGCAGGACGTTGGCGAACTTGCAGACTTCGCGGTGGAGCTGGGCGTAGGTGATCGTGCGGGTATCCCCCGGCTCGCCCTCCCAGATGATCGCCGCCTTGTTCGCCCGCGGGCCGGTGGCGTGGCGGTCCACGCAGTTCTCCGCGACGTTGATTTTCCCTCCGAGGAACCACTGCGCATCTGGTGCCTTCCATTTGAGCACCTGAGAAAACGGTTTCTGCCAGGTGAGTTCCTTCGCCTCGGACGCCCAGAATTTCTCCGGTTTCTCGATGGAGTGTTTGTAAAGCTTTTCATACCCGGCCATCGATCCGATGCGGGCTTTTTTTGAAAACTCCTTCGATGGCTTATGGACCGCGGTCAATGCGGCGGTGTGGTCGGATGCGGGTCTTTTGGATTTCTTCGCGCTCATGGGTTGGTCTCCCGAAAAACCTAGGGAGACGCCGCCGCCGGGGCAATGGCGAAAAAGAGGCGATCCGGAAGCGCAGGCGTGCTCGCACTAAGCCCCCATCCCCCGCTCGTCATCGAGCAGGGCTTTGATGGCTTCCGCGAATTTGTTGTAGAAAAGCCCGAGCAGGATCAGTGCGGCACCAAGGACGATGAAGGAGGCGACGCGCATGAAGGCGGTGAAATCCCAGACGTCGACCGCGAAGAGCTTGCCGAAGGAAAGCAGCAGCAGCATGAATCCGGAGACGCGGAAAATGTGAAGGCGCTGCCACAGCCCGGCGCTGACGAAGGCGAAGCCAAGGATCGTCCAGAGCACGGCGGTCGGCTTCCAGCCGAAGCGCCAGACCAGCATCTGAGTGGCCCAGAGGGCGGTGATGAGGCAGGTGATGGCGGCCAGCGCGGCGATGGCGGATTTCCTGGCCTGAGGATCGGCGATGAGTGCCGGGCGGTGGCGATAGCTCAGGGTCAGGGCGAGCATGGCGATGATCACGAGGACGCCGCGCCAATCTGCGGCATCGGCAAGCACCCGCCACGGGGTGGATATCATCGCGCCGATCAGGCCCGCCAGGGCGATGGCGATCAGGCCGAGGCACTCGACGAACATTTTCCGTTTCATGATCACGGATACCGCGGTGAGGATGATGCAGGTGATCGCCAGGAAATCCGTCCACGCACCGGGCGCGGCCTGGTGCCACGCGGCGCAGTAGCTGATGAAGGCGGAGAGGCGGAAAATGATGATGGCCAAGCCGGGCCGTTCACCGCCCATGCGTCTCCCCCAAGGGCTGAGGAGGGCGCCTGCGGATAGCGCGGCGAGGGAAGACGTGCCGAAAATCACGGGGGCGCTCCCAATCGGCGGAATCAGCAGATAGGCCAGGGAGAAAAGCGAATACAGGGCCGCGGCCAATGTGAGGCGCTTGCAGCGCAGCAGGATGGCGATGGGGACGAGCAGCGTGGCGGCGATCTGGTTGCCTAACAGCTCGGGGATTCGGGCGATGTCCGCGCAGGCCAGGGAGAGGAAAATGGGTGTGGCGAAGGCGAAGGCATAGGCGGGGATGCCCCGGTTCGCGGCGAGATCGTAGGGCGGCCCATCGATTTCCTCGGGGCGGTGCCAGAGCCATGTGCCGACGAGGGATAGTGCGGCGGCGAAGGCGAGCGGCCAGGTGAGGGTTTCGGCGAAGCCGAGGTATGCGGCGAGCGTGAGGAACCAGAGGGAAGCCCACGGAACTTCCGGCATCAGGCGTTCTGGATCGAGCTTGAGCGTGGCGAGGGAAAGCGCAACGGAGAGCGCAATCGCGGTGACGAGTTTCCACGGATCATCAAGCCGGGACACGCAGAGATGGCTGGCGATCAATGCGGCGGCCACGCAGAGGAGGCAGGCGGAAACACGCATGAATTTCCCGAACGGCGAACCATCGCCGGATCCCTTCGCGGTGATTACGGAAGTCGCCACCACCAGGGCTGCAGTAATTGCCGCGCTCCAGACCGGGACTGGCACGTGTCCGTGGAGGAAATGGGAAAAATCGTTGTGGGCGAGGATGATCCCCGTCGCGCCGAGCCCGCACAGGAGCGAGAAAACCGACTCGCATTTCCCGCGGTATTTCCATGCGGCGATGGCCAGCGCGAGCGCCTCGAAGGCGAGGACAAGCGCGAGGTTCTGGCCTTCCAGTTTCAGGATCATCGCGAAGGTGGCGAGCGCTATGCCCTGGCCGATGTTTACGCCTCCGGCGGTGGCGTTCTGGCGGCGACCGAGGATTCCGAGGGCGATGAGGATGGTGCCGAAAACGGCGGCGACCTTCCAGTAGTTGTCATCGCCGTTCTGATGCAGCCATACGCCGGAAAAGAGGAAGAAGAATAGGGCGTTATTTGCGGCGGTGAACCATGCACAGGCGCGGTCGGAAAGGCTTTCGCGGAAGCGGTTCACGGCACCAGGGATGGCGAACATGACCCACACCGGAGGGAGGAACCAGAGCGTGGCGGGATCATCCGAGCGGACATTTCCACCGGAGGCACCGAGCAACTGCCAGCCGAGGAACGCGCCGTAAGTCCCGAGCATGGAAGCCCAGCCGGGGCCTGACCAGCCGGGGCGGAGCATGAAGAACAGGCCGAGGCCGCCGAGCAGGAGATTGGAAAAGCAGGACATCCATCCGATCGGCTGAAGCATGGTGGCGTAGGAGGCGAGGACGATGCCGAGGATGGCGGTGGCCTTCGCCTGGCGCAGCCATGAGACGGCGGCAATGGAAAGGGCGGCGGCGGAAAGCATCACGGCTCCGAAGGCGGGGCTATCAATCACGCGGAGCCGCGCGACATGATGCGCGGCAAAGGTGCAGTAGTAGAAAAACGCCATGCCGCCAGCCAGCAGCACCTCGCCGAAGCGGCTGAGGCTTTCCTTGTTCGCGAGGCGTCTTCCGGTTTCCACAAGAGCCAGCGCGCAGGCGAAAAGCGCGGCGAGGCGGACGCCGTTTGGCATCTCGCGGATCCAGTTCTGGTAGGCGTAGTTGCCGAGGAAAACCAAACCTGTTAGAAGGATGACGATGCCGATGCGGACGAACCAGACCTTTCCGAAATCGAGCTCGAAGGGGGTTTCCGGGAGGGGCGCGGGGGAGGGGGCGAGTGGGAGAGAGGGGGATGCTTGGGCAGGCGGTTCCGGGACGGGTTTGGGTTGCGTATGTTCCGGCTCCGGTTTCAGGCGCGCCTCGGCCAGGGCCGGCATGAAGGCCGGGCGTTTTTCCGGCAGCGGGGGCGGGGTGGGGACGATGTGCTGCTCCGCATCCGCTTTCCCGAGCTGCGACTCCAACGCCGTGATGCGTGTGCTGATGCGCGCGAACTCCGCATGATGCCTGTCGCTCAGATCGGTGAGCTCCCGGCGCAGGCGCTTGATCTCGTTCCACAGCGGGCTTTCTTCGGAGGGGTTCATGGCTGCTTGGGTGCCGTGAAACGCAAGCCGCCTGCAGTGACGGTGGCGCTTTTATCTGGGTGGAATGGCGGGGGCTTGAAGAGCATCCGGAGCCAGAGGGCGGCGGCGGCTGTTAGGACGATCCATGGGAAAAGCCAGCCGTAGCGCGTATAGAAGGTGAGCTTGGTTTCGCGTTTCAGGGTGCCGGTGATCCCGCCCTGCTCCATCGCCCCAAGGCGGGCGTGGAGGTGCCCGGAGGGATCGATGAGCTGGGAGATGCCGGAGGTGGCGGTGACGAAAATCCACCTGCCGTTCTCCGCTGCGCGGATGCGGGTTAGCTCTGCGTGCTGGTCGTGCTGGATTTTCCCCCATGGCTCGGCATCCATGGTTGGTACGACGATATACTCCGCCCCGGCCGCGGTCATCCTGCGGATGACCCCCTCGTAGTCGCCATCGAAGCAGATCGGCGTGCCGACCTTGCCGTGCGGCGTGGTGATGGGCAGGGCGGTTTCACCCGCGATGCCATCGTCGAAGAAATGGACCGTGTGGTTCTTGTTGTGCTCACCCAGCGCGCCGCTTGCGTCCATGGTCAGGGCGATGTTCCGCCATTCCGCGCCGCCGCCAGGGCGTGACTGGGTGCCGAGGGTCAGGGTGATGCATTTTTCACGGCAGAGATCTAACAGGCCTTCCCATTCGCGCTTGTTTTTACGGACATCGAAAGGGACGGCGTATTCCGGCCAGACGACGTGATCGATGCCGGCGGGCAGTTTTTCCGTGGCCTCCACGAACGCGGCGATGGTCACGTTTTCAAACTGCAAGCCGCCCATGCTGACGGCGTTTTCCTCATCGGACACCGGGGAGTGGTGCGGGCTGGAAAGGAGGACGGCGGCAAACAGGACGGCGAGGCTGGCGGAGGCGGATTTCCACATCCGCCCGGTCAGTGCCGCTGCTGCGAAAATCACGATGGTGCCCACCCCATAGACGCCGATCCATGGCAGCAATAAGTTAGGGCCAACGGCGAGGCCTGCGGACATCCACGGAAATTTCAGCGGGAAAATCTCCGCGCGGATGAACTCCAGGGCACCCCAGCTGATGGCGGTGCAGAGTGCGAGCCTCAAGCCGCCCATGCCGCGCAGTTGCGCCGCGCCGTGGATGGCTGCGAAGAGAACCGTGAAAACGGCGAGCACACACCAAAGGATGAGCGCCACCGGGCCGAAGAGATTCAGCACCCATGTCAGGCCGGCCCCATACGCGCAGACTCCGTGGAGCAGGCCGAGCATCACTGCCGGCCGACCGCTCTGGCCATCGAGTGCGAGCAGCAGCCCGCAGAATCCCGGCAAGACCATCCAACCCCAATCCAGCGGCGGAAATGCCTGCGCATAAACCAGCCCGGAAAAGGCGGCGAGGGCGCAGCGCACCGGGAATTTCCGCAGGACATCCATGGCTCATTCCGGCTGCGCGGCGAACCACTGCTTGGTGGCGGGGCGGTTGAGCAGGATGAGGCAGAGGATGGGATAGGAGCACATCACGACGACGCTGAGTACGGTGGTCACCACCATCATGGAGCCGAACGCGACCGGCATCGCCCCGGCACCACCCGACATGGCGGAGGTCATTTCCTTCATCATGGGAATGGTGTAGGCAAAGGCCAGGACGAGGCTCACCGCTTTCCCGGCAAGTGATGTCCAGGCGTACATGTTGGACCATTTCAGCCCGTCCCTGCGCTTCTTGAGGAGCTTGATGCCTGCCACGATGATCAGGGCGGTGATGATCAGCGCCATGACTAGTCCGATGATGGTTGCGGGCATCACTTTCTCCTGCATTTCCGCCTGAATCTGGGCTTGTGCGGCCATCTCCGGGGTCTTGGGCATCAATCCGAGGAATGGGTTCCCCGCAAATGCTACATAAGTGCCGATCGCCGTGGTCGCCAGGCCGTAGGCACCGAGGATGAGGTGAAAGATCCCAAGGATCTTCACCGATTGCGGCTGGCCGAGCTGATGATAGCCCGATCCCTGTGCAGCGGCCATTTCCTGCGGGGTGAGCGGCGGTGGCTGTTCCATATCGCGCTATCCAATCCGCTTTTGGTAAAAATGTCGAGAACTCGCTCGGCAATTCCTCCTTGGCGCACCGGGGCTTGCCCTGATACGTAACCTTCATGGAACATCTGTGGGGATGGCTTTGCTTGCTGCTGCTGCCCGGCATCTGGGTGCTGCTTGTCTACAACTCCCTCGTCAACCACCGCAACCAGGTGCGGCTGGCCTTCGCCACGATCGACGTACAGCTGAAAAAACGCTTCGACCTCGTCCCAAACCTCGTCGAGACAGTCCGGGGATACGCGGAGCATGAGCGCGAGGCGCTGGAGAACGTCACGCTCGCCCGGAACCATGCGGCGGCACCCGGCGCCGACTGGCAGGCACAGGAAACCCTGCAGCACTCCCTGGGCATCCTGGTCGCCCGCGCGGAGGCCTATCCCGATCTCAAGGCCAGCGCGCATTTCCTGATGCTGCAGCGGCAGCTCTCCGAATGCGAAGCGCAGATCGCCGCCGCCCGCCGCACCTACAACGCCTCGGTGATGGACTACAACAACACCGTCGAGATGTTCCCTTCTTCCCTGGTGGCCGGGATTTTCAGGTTTGCGAGGAAGCCGGAATTCGAGATCGCTATCGCGGAAAGGGAGGCGCCGGATGTCCGTTTCTGAAGGAAATGCGGTGAATTGGCGGCCGGATGCTCATGCCATCGCGCAGAGCATGCGGCCTCTCACCGACAGGCTGGAGATCGCGCGCCGCGAGGCGATCGCGAAGCGTGGCAGAGCCATCTGGATCGCCTTGGGGATCGCTGGGATCGGCTGGGTGGTCGCGCTCCTGATCATGGCGGCTGGCGCCGAGACTGCCGTACCAGGGATTTTGGCCGGAGGTTTCTTTTCCATCGTGGCCTTGCTTGTCCATTTGCTGGTTGGAGGCGGGGCGAAAAAGGCATACCTCGCCGCGTTCAAGAAGGGCGTGTTCACCGAGGCGGCGAGCATCGCCGTGCCGGGGATCTCATATCTGCCGGAATCCATGCTGCCGGAGCATACTTTCGAAAACGGCGGGCTCTTCGGCTCCCGCATCGACCGCTACAATGGCGAGGACTGCTTCACTGGCCGCTGCGGTGCCACGGATCTCATCTTCAGCCAGCTGCATGTCGAGCGAAAGGAAACCACCACGGACTCCGAAGGAAGAAACAGCACCAAATGGGTCACCGTGTTCAAAGGCATCTACCTGGTTGCGGATTTCCACAAGGACTTCAGCTGCCGGGTGAAAATCGTGCCGGATGTGGCGGAGGCGAACTTCGGATGGATCGGCAGGAAGCTGCAGGGCGTTTCCGGCGACCTGGTGCGCCTCGAGAACCCGCAATTCGAGAGCGCCTTCAAGGTCACCGCGACCGACCAGCAGGCAGCCCGCTACCTGCTGACACCGGATATGCAGGAGCGTTTCCTGGCCTTGCGGGGCCAATGGAATTCCGCCATCCGTGCGGCCTTCCTCGATTCCTTCCTGCATCTGGCGATCCCGATGAAAGAGAATTGGTTCGAGCCGAACATGTCCGTCCCGGCGGGCGATGTGGCGGTGCTCGAAACCTTTCTGTCCCAATTGATGATCGTCCTGCACATCACCGAAACGCTGGATCTGAACACTCGGATCTGGACGAAGCAGTGAAGACGCGTGTTCTGGATCCCGCTTCAAGAAATTCCTAACCCAGGAACAAGCCCACCTCGGCGACGCCTCCGGAGAGAACCCGCTCGCCCACTGAGCCGCAAAAAAGCCATCCGCCCCCAAGCCGAAAAGCCCGCAAAGGATGCGGGCATCTTCCTGCGCCAAGCGAGAAACCGGGCGGCAAGGTCAGCGGACTCTCTACCACCGAGAGATGGAACGCCCCGAGTGCGGCTCATCGCAAGGATCTCTCGGCGACCGTCGCCCTCCCCTGCCCGAGGCCACCCCCTTCTCACTTCCCACTCCACCTCTCCCAGCTCCTCGAACCTGTCCCCTTGTATTGCGCTCCCTCCCGAGCCGCCCAACGGCCTGCCGGGTGAGTGGCGTTGTCAGGAGCGAGGCGCCGCCGGATCCAATCCGGCACGCCTCTCCGCCTTCCTCGGAATATCCTAAATGCGGTTGCCCTGCGCGCCCAACGCATCCAGCGGGCTCCGCACACCTTTCCCGTTCACATCCTCCGCCACGTGCGTGCTAGATCTCCGTCGTCTTCACATCCGCGTGTCCGAGCAGTTCCTGCAGAGTCCGGATATCCGTCCCGCCCTCCAGCAGATGGGTCGCGAAACAATGCCGAAGCACATGACTCGTCACCCTTTTTTCCACCCCTGCCTTTCTGGCAGCCCTCGTGATCGCCTCGCCGTAAACCTTGGCATGCATATGGTGCCGTCGCTCGATGCCCGTTTCCGGATCGCGCGACAAGTGGTCGGCAGGAAAGATCCAGAACCATTCCCATCTCTCCCCCGCCTTCGACATTTTCCTGGCAAGCGCCGTCGGCAATGCGACACCCGGCACCCCTTCCGCGCGGTCTTTTCCGTGAACGGCGCGCAGATCTCCCCAGATCGCATCCAGGCTTTCCTTGACCCGTTTGGGTAGGGTAACCGTCACGCGATCCTTGTCGCCCTTGCCGCCCCGCACCACCACCTGCCCGCGCGCCCTGTCAACATCCTGCACCCGCAGCGAGACGAGCTCCTGAGCCGCAGCCCGGCCCCCATACTGCATCTCCGCCATCAGGCGGTGGCGCAGTTCCAGCTTGTCGAGCAGCGCCACCACTTCCTTCGCGCTCATGACCACCGGTGTCCGCCTTTCCGTCCGCCGCAGCCTCACATCGAACAACACCTCCTCCTTGCGGCACACGTCCCTGAAGAAAAACGCCAGCGCATTGAGCGCCTGTTTCTGCGTTGCGAAGCTCACCTTTCCCTTGTCCACCAGCTCTGCCAGCCACGCGCCGCCGCGTTCCGTATCCATGGCCTCTTCCGCACCGGCCACCCACTCGCCGTAGCGCGCCATCCAGCCCGCGTAGGTCTGCCGGGTGCGCAGGGCGAACCCGCGCCACGCCCCCGCCAGCATCACCGCACGGTGCAGCCTTTCTCCCAGTGAGCGCGGCTCGCGCCCGTTCTGAGCACATAGCTCCAGCCACCGCCTGTGCCAGCGCATCGCCACCGCCCAGCGCTCCAGCTGCCAATCCTTGCGCGGCTTGGTGATCACCTGCTCATTCCAGAATCTCACCGCCGATGCCCTGACCGGCTCCAAACCCTGCCCCAGCCTCCAGTGCTCATACCACGCCAGCAAAAACACGTGGTTTTGCTTTTCCTGATCCGTGAGATCCCGGGAAGCCTCGAGATCCGATCTCCAGTCGGCATGCGAACCTATCATCGGAACACTGTTCGTTTGAAAGGTGTTTGCAATCAAGGTTTTTCATCACGCTTCGTAAATTCTGGTATTCAACCATCTATGACCATCACAGATGCCTGACGGAACGAACGCCTTCACCGCAACCCCGCGCAAAACCGCCACCCTCCGCCGCCCGATATGGACACGCCCCCGCGCGAAAAGCCTTGATCTTCCAACGATTTCCCGCTCCCATACTGGAAGACTATCCCGCCCGATATCACAAGCTGGGCGGAACTAATACATCTGTTCTGCGAAGAAATTTTCTCATCAATCCATGTCGAAGCTAAAAGACACAGTGATCCTGATAGCCAGCCTTGGGTTGCCAACAACAGCCATATGGGGGCTGGTAGTGAGGTTGTGGACAGATACCACATTGGTATCACAGGTGCATATACGCATCCTCCTAGTATCAGCAGCCTTGCTAGCCACGTTATTGGTTTTGTCATTCTGGTGGATTTCACGGTTGAACAAGCGTATCCGGCCTTTGAGTTTCCAGGAGCAGTGCGTTTTCGATCCTCGCTTGGGTTTATACCGACATCCTGATTCGGATATTCTGTACTGCGGATCTTGCACTCCGAAGGGATTGATTTCGCCGTTGAAGAATCAGAATCACGGATGGATTTGCGTTGTTGACAGCGCCCACTGGCACAACGATCCAGATAACCCTGAGCCGCGCCGCGATAGTGTGGCGAGGTCTGGTCTGATAACCGACTTTTAGATTTAAAAACATGCAGAACAAGCCGGAGGAGCCGACGCCGAGGAAGCTTTCTGATCATTTCGAGCCTCCTTCCCGGCGCGGCTCTCCTTTAACGTTCGATAAGAAATTTCTAAAACAACGTATCCACTTATGACAGACTCCAAAGAACTTGCTGACAACTTCCTTGATAAGTTCAATTCGCGAATAGATAGCCCTAGATCTAAGATAGAAGGCGGGAATCTCGTTCTCGACCCTGATGGCGCTGATTACGACATCGACCTGGATTCTTGCTCCACTCATTCTCAGATCGTTTATTGGGTGATGCACCTTTCCGAGAAGACTTGGTTTGACCGCGAGTTGCTTAGGACGTTCATCTCCGCCGCATGTTCCTATCACGGGCTTGATCCGAGATCTAGGCTCTAGCGTAGCACTCCTCACGAAGTCGCCGCAATCGTCGCAGATCTTTTGTCCGTCCATATTGTAGTATCCCCATTTTGACACTTCACCACAATATCCGCATTTCGGTTTCGTAGTTTTCACGCATCACCTCCTTCCGAAGACAATGAAGAACCCGAACAAGGCGGAGATACCGACGCCGAGGAAGCAGTCTGATCAAGTTGAGCGTCGCACCGGCGCGGTATTCCTTTAACGTTCGGTAAGAAAAGAAGATGCAATGAAATCACTTGCCGATAAAGTATCAGAACTCGGCGGCAAGCTCGCACCACCTGCGTCTGAAGATCAGATCGCAAATCTAGAGGCGAAGCTCGGCTACACGATTCCGACTGAGCTTAGAACCTATCTTTCGAAGCATAACGGTTGTTCGGAGGAGACCGATGAGGCGATATGGAACTTTTGGCCATGTGCGAAGATTTCAAGTTACGGCGATTACAGGGATGAGGACGAGTTTTTACCCGACAATAACTGGCTGAGGATGATTGATCCTTCGGCGAGGGAGATTAAGCTTCCGGCTTCAAGGGTCATTTTATTCGCGGACAGCCTGATTGAAGCTCCAACTTACGGACTCTATCATTCACCAGGATGCAGGTTTGACGGCATCGTTTTCGATACGACATACGGTTCTATCTCTGCGCTTAGCTTGGGCTACTGGCTAGATGATTTCATCGATCACGGAGAGGAAGGCCTGCTCCTATACAATAACGAAGAAACCGAACAAGGCGGAGATGGCGACGCCGAGGAAGCCGTCTGATCATTTTGGAAGTTGACCCCGGCGCCGCCATTCCTTAGACGTTCGGTAAGAAGTAAATACTACAATGAAAACCGCAATCATCTCGTATGATCTCCGCAATACAAAACCTGGCGACAACTCACGAGTGAAGTCAGCGCTAGAAGAGTTCAGGAACACCCACGCGACTCTCCAAGCTCTAAATGTTCTAAGCGCCTTCCCAAGATGGGTTAATCTTGAACTCCCAGACACAACCCTTGTGGCGACTATTGCAGATCCAGATATCACGGCTGCAAAGATTGCGGGTGAGATCGCCAGTGTCATTCAAAATACCAACGCAACCGTAGGTAAGATATACGTCGCATTTCTTAACACCGACGATGACTTTCTGGTTAACAACAACTAACATACCTAACCTTCATGCAATTTCTAGCTTCTGATTTGACGCAGTTTATGAATAGCCTACTTTTTGCTTTTTCTGTTGGGTGAACGGCGCGATAAATTACGCAGTCACATTTGCTTTCGGGAGGAGTGCTCCTGTTATTTTAGCAATGCCAGTAACGATTTTTTGTTATTTGGAGCGATCAACTACGCATGGAAGATCCACCGCTAGTATTTACTGCTATGGGATCTATCGGAGCCGCCGCGGGTTGCTATGTAGGGGCGACAAGGAGAGCTAAGGAGAAAGCAAATAAAAAAATAACCGAAAAAGAAACCGAACAAGGCGGAGATGGCGACGCCGAGGAATCCGTCTGATTAAATTCGAGCTTTACACCGGCGCGCCATTCCTATGCCGTTCGATAGAAATTCTGATGCAGTCCCAATTCATTCTCAAAGCGTGCACATATATTTTGCTTTCGTTGGCATGCGCATCTTTCGCGTTGGCGGAAGAAGAAGCGAAGGGGTTTGATCTCTTCAATATGGATCACTCCTCAACTGGTTGCGAGAAGGCTGGTGTAATCTGGGGCGTTTGCTATGGCCGAACCGATGAAGGCAAGGTCTCCTATGCAGTCTTTTACGATGGTTCGAAGCCTTCTCCGTTCGCTGCTAAGATTTGGTTTCGTAGCGATGGCGAGAAGGGGAGTTAGATTAGTTGCCACGCACAATGGAGAGTCGATCGATCCGCCCGACCCAGAGCAGAACATCCTCTTGATTCTTGGGGACACAATTGCGAGAGGGCATTTTGAGCCAATGGACGATGCTAAATTCCAGCAGTTCTTGAGTCAGAAGCAGGAATTCACTGTCGCTGGCCTAGAGTTGTTTTCCAAGGAGGGCGGAGGAGACATCAAGCCCGAGGAAGACAAAAAATCGAACAAGGCGGAGATGGCGACGCCGAGGAAGCCGTCTGATTAATTGTGAGTTTACACCGGCGCCGCCATTCCTTAGACGTTCGCTACAAAATGAAGAGTCCTATCATAGCATCCATAGCATACGTCGCATTAGCGATGATCTGTATGGCCGGGCGCCCTATCATTTTGGAAGAAGCCGAGGCGTGTTCCCAAGCTGAACTCGTTGTTGTCGCTACGATTTCGGAAGCTAAGGATGTTCCTGCTGACAACGATGATCCTTTTGGAGGATGGGGGATCAGAGTGGCACCAATTTGGTTTCACCAAGGTTGCCCCAGTGGAAGTCGAGCGGACGCTATTCGGAACCGCACCGGATGAGTTGTCGATTTACGGAGGCAAGCTGGGAGCTGGAACCGACTTCAGAATAGAGAAGGGAAGGTATTTGGTTCTTTTTAATTAAAGTCAAGAATGGTGCCTATAGGGCTGTGGATTACCATTACTCGTTCATACCAATCAAGAATGACAAAGTTGGATGGTTGATCGAGAGGTATCCCGCGATGCGTGAGTGGATTTCAATCGAAGAGGCTATGAAGCGCATCGAAGCTCAAAAAGAAAAAAGCGAACAAGGCGCAGATGGCGACGCCGAGGAAGCCGTCTGATTAATTTTGTGCGTGCAAGTCGGCGCCGCCATTGCTATGACGTTAGGCAGAAAATGGGATTGTTCCGAAAAGACCCTCTGAAAGCGCGTGTCCAAGAGTCCATGAAGCTCTTGGAGAGTGCTCCTGATGACTTTCGCTTCTTCAAAGTTCTGAAACAAGCGCGCCAATCACTGATTGAATTGCCAGTCGAAGCTCGTCGTTACTTGGGTACTTATCTTTCGCACCCGAATCCTTGGGTAAGGAGGTATGCGGGAACAGCGCTGGCCGTTCACATGGACGACGAGGTTCTTGAGCTCCTGCTAAAAGGGATCAGAACGAACGACCCCGACGTATGCTCATGGTATGCATCAGAGATCGCGAAGTCGCCTCACCCTCGCGCTTTGCCTTCGCTTGAGGCGTTCATTTCAGGAATGCATCCATCCGCTCGTGAGGGATCTTTCGCAGGATACGTGAATCCCAGCCAGACGGAGGGGTTGACCTGCTGCTTCTGGGTATTGGGCAAGAGGATAGCCTCGATTCGCTACGTGAGCGAGTAATGGCGCTCGCCGCTTACAACAGGCTCAATCAAATCACCGAGATTTACGATCGGTTTTCGGCAGAGCAAAAGGCATGGATCATGAGGGATCCCTATCCTTGTTGGAAGAGGGACCGCGATATTCCTGGTAGGCAGGCGATCATCGGTCGATTGCTTCTTGAAGGAGACGATGACTTGGTCTGGGATACATTTCAGAAGATTGATCCACCAGATCTTGCTGATGCAACTCTTCGTCCCGTCTTAGTAAAGTTGCTTTCGCATCCGAATCACCGCATCAAGTCACGAGCAGAAGATTACATCGAAGTAATCGACTGTAGCACGAATCAAAAAAAGAGCCTAACAAGTCGTGGCGCACCAACCGGCCATAAGCTTTTCAATTTCATTTCAACATCCTTTCAATCGCGCCGGTGGGCGCACATCAAACGTTAGCGAAGAAAATTCTCACTCGATGAACCGCCTCTGCACAGATAGCAAGAGGCAGAAGGAAGCAAAGCATGGCAGCACCAAAAACAAGAATAGCAGCGGCGATAATCCTTTCATTAATAGGTGTCGCGGGGTCGACCGGGCTGATTGTATCCGGCTTGATAGGTGAGTTGTCGTTCGTCCTTCTATTAGTCTCGTCAGCGTTCATTGGTCTCGTGGTGGCATTTATTGATAGGATTCAGTCATTCAGCCTAAGAGAACTTAAGGTGGAGATGGCCAAGGTAGAGGCGGCGCGCCAAGAGGTTGAGGACATCGCAATGACATTGGCTGAGATTTCGGTATTTTTCGCCGCGTTTAATCATCGGTTTGGTAGCGAGGAGTCCCACAGGATCGAACGCGAGTGGATAACCACCAAGGTTCACAACCTGCTTGATTCGATTCAGCAGGATACCGCCACTAAGGAGAAGGTTCTGAGGTATTTGACCGACGTTCAGAAGATGGACGCCATGCGGGAATCCGATTCGGAGGCTGGAGATGCTATTTGGGACGCAATGTGGAAGACCATCGAAGATGAATCGAAAAAGAGACGCTAACAAGGCGTGGGAGAGCAACCGCCATCCCGCTTTCTGTTTGGAGCGGGGCTTCATTTCGAGCCTCCATTCTGTACTCCTGCCTCGCCCTCGGATGGCGGTGCCTCCACTATGACGTTGCTATGGCTGCCTGTTTGTCAATGGGCAAAAGTTTCTCTATGTCATCGATGGTATCTGATGAGGTTTCTTCCGGTTTCTCTGTGCTGTAGGCCGGGATGGGAATGGCGTTGTTTGATCCAGTTGTGATCAGCAGGTTCGCCTAGTGCTTGGTATGCTGCTATTCGTGGGCTGCCCCTTTCGGAGCCTTTCCAACAGTTTCTTTATTCACGTTTGTGGCCCTTGTTTCAGTCTCTGCACGGGTGCTCGTCCGGCAATGCCGGACTAACCCAGAACGTCTATCGAGGATTGGGCCGGCTGGCGCTTCCCATCCCGGTCTGCAACGCAGATGACCGGGCTATGTCTCTTTCTTTTGTGGTTTCTTATGTCCCTGGTAACGGAAACTTTCATTTTTCAAATCCCCCCCAAGGGACGCCGGGGGATTTGAAAAAGGGAAGGTGGAGTGGTGCGGTTATCGGTCCTTGCGGCGGGCGGGCATGGCGGAGGGTTTGGACGTTTTCCTGATTGGTGTCTTGGATTCGATCCTGGTGCCAAGCTCCCAGATGAAGGCGCAGAGCTCGCGGGCGACGGAGACCTTGATCTTGTTGTGGTGCAGCCTGCGCTTGGCCAGCGACATGAAGCGGGTGCTGAGCCGCAGCTGGGTGCTCCATGAAAGCTCGAGGATCCAGCGGGCTTGTCCGGTCTGTCGGCGCGATAGCTGCTCGCTCACCTTGGGAGGGTAGCGGTAGTGGGTGGCCTGTTCGATGAGGAGCCAGCGGGCGTGGGGGTTGCCGCATTTGGTGATGCCTCCCTGCCTCTGTTTGCCCCCGCTGGAGTTTTCCGAGGGCACGAGCCCGAGGAAGGCCATGAGCTTCTTGGGGTGTTCGAAACGGCTGAACGTGCCGATCTCCGAGACGGTGACCATGGCGGCGACGAGCTTGAAGCCCTTGAAGGCCATGAGTGCGTCGACGAGGGGTTTGCGCTGCCAGCCGCCGAGGAGGTTGAGCATTTCCGCCTCGATCCTCTCGACGCGCTTCTCATGGAAGTCGATGAGGGTGAGGTTGTCCTCGAGGACGATGTGGTGGGCGCTGTCGGGCATCCTGAGGCCGCGCAGGTAGTTCATGTGCGCCTGGCTCCAGTGGGTCTTGCCGTCGTATTTGTAGCCGAGGCGGCGGAGCAGGGCGAGGAGCCTGGCCCTGGCGCGGCGGAGGTCATCGACGGCATCGGTGCGGCCGCGGCAAAGGTCGCGGACGGCCTCGTCGACGCTGTCGGGGATGTTGACCGGGACGAGGTCGTTGGAGCGGAGGTTTTTGGCGAGCTTCATGGCGTCGCGCTTGTCGGTCTTGACCCGGTCGCCGGACTTGGTGGGGATGAGGGAAGGGGCGATGACCTCGCAGCGGACGCCCATCTGCAAAAGCCGCCGGGCGATCCAGAACCCGCATCCGCTCGCCTCGTAGCAGACGTGGAGGTCGGAGAGTTTGCGCCCGTTGCTTTTGGCGATCCGGCGTATGGCGCGTTCGAGTGCGTGCTGGGTGGTGCCGATCTCGCCGTAGGGGCGTGGCTCGGCATCGCGCTCCGCTTCGAGGATGGCGATGGATGTTTTTTCTTTATGGACGTCGAGTCCGATGTAGAGTGCGCGTGGCGTGTCCGGGTTCGTTTTCATTTGTTTGTTCATATGAATGTTGGATAGGTCCCGTTCACTCGGGATAGCCCACGGATTGAACCGGACACGCCACCTTTCAAACCAATAAAGAATGGATCTGAAATGCTGCGCCGTGCTCAACGGGCAGCCATAGGGTCTCTGCAAATACAATCCAATTTCCCATGAAGACTATAGCATTACTAGCGACCGTTCTGATTTCCTTAGTTTCTTGCGCCTCTCACAACGAGAACATGCAAACTTACCGTTATCGAGTGCCGCCCACCTACGGATCTGAGCGGATCAAAGACCAAGCAGGGGATCTGGTGGGATTGAGGAAGGTTTCTATTCAAGGTCTAATGGAATCCAATGGCGTCGAGTTTGCGGAAGGATCATCTGTAATTTACGATCCAAGCGAACCTGCCGTGACTGTAACCAACACACCGAACCAGATAAAGGCCGTTGATGCATATATGGAGGCGACGTTTGACCGTCCGGTCGACAAGCGGAGAATGAACCGGAACTGAATCAATCTCATCTCACAGCACCCACTTGCTTCGACGTGCTAGGTAGCAAACACAATGCAGAACAAGACGTCGCACGACAATCCGCTACCCGCCATGAGTCAAAATTTTACCGATAGCTACAACCCTAACCCCGAGTCGAAGCCTCGCTCCCGGTAGCGGATGTGTGGACTTTGACGTTCTGCCAATAAATGAATTGACCAATCTAATCGCACCAACCCTGCGTCGATGAAGTTTCTTTCCTGGTTATCGCTCTTGATTTTCGCCTGCGGGTTTCTCTTTGCCTGGCTTGTCAAGCCCGCCCAAAATGTTCCGGCTCCTCCGGAATCCGCCGCAATTCAGAATTCCGCTCGGCCACGGGCGGTGACCGCGCCCCTGCGACGTGACGCCGTGGCGAAGAGGCAGGCCGAGGCCCGGCTAGACCGCCATCGTGCCAGCGGCAAGGACTGGATTTCCGAAGGGACTGAGGATTACCCGGAGCTCGTGGCAGCCCTACAGCGCGAGGCCGGGTTCGGCGGACTTGATGCCGAGTCAGAGCGTCTGCTGAAGAAGATCGTGGTGAGTTGGTACGACTCCGAGCCGGAGGCGGCCCTCGACTGGGCGCTCAACCTCGGCAACTTGGCGGATGAGGGCGTCATGATGAGCGCGATCGTCAACCACTGCGCGGAAAGCGATTGGCGGGCGGCGGTCGCATTTGCGGAACGGTATGGGGCAGCCGACGGACGCGAGATCGACATGCCCCGGATCATGCTTGAGAAGGTGATGCAGACGCTGAGTCCGGAAGAGTTCGTGCGCATCGACCGGATGTTTACCGGGGCCTCGGCGGGAAATGATTCGCGCGTCAAGGTCGGAGACGATTTCCGGTTTGCCGAAACCCTGGACTTGTATGGGAATGACGAGAAACCCCAAGCAGTCCTCGAAGAGTGGGCACAAAGGGACTTCGGCGCCGTCTGGGAGTGGGCGAGTGACCGTGATGAGCCGCAGTTCAAGAATGAGAGCTCACTCCGGGCGTTGGCTGGCATTTGGGCCGCGCAAGCTGATGATGGCCAGATCGCCGGCTTCGCCGCTTATCTTATGGGTGACGCCGGCCCTGCCGATGCGCCGGACCGGAACCTCGAGATCGCCTGGCACCTGCTCAGGGAGCGGCCGGTGTCCGAGGTGCTGCCATCCGTTCTTGAGATCGCTCCCGGGAATCGGCAGGACCAGCTCAACCGACTCTTGAGAATCGGGGCTACGGATTTGAAGTTCGGCAAGGAGAACGATCTGGTCAGGCAGAAGTTGCTCGGGCAGATGTCCCCAGTGGAACTGATTGCTGCGTTCAAAAGCAACCGCGACGCCAAGTGGCTGGGCGGGACCTATTACAAGGAGCCTCTCGCTCTCCTCGGATATTCGCCTGAGCAGATCGAACGGATGCTTCCAGAATAGAATCCCGACAGGGTTACGCTTGGCAGCTTTCGTGGCGCCCAGGCTCCTTGATTGGGCCAACCAAGGCTTGGCATCAAGAGTGAAGCGTACCGTTAGATGATTCGCGGAAAACCTCCTCCGGTGTCCTGTAGTCATGCCTTTTGCGCGGCCGCCGGTTGAGGGTGGCCGCACTGAGGCCTTTCCCCTTGGGAAGATACTGCCGGATACCTGCCGTCACGCGAACCCACAACCCGGGGACGCGCTTACTCCGCTACGACAGCCTAACGCTTGCGTATCAAGGTTTCCGAGCCGTCGAGGAACCCTTCCAGCAAGATCCCGCCATCCTGCCGGATGGTGACGGTGATGCCTCCCGTTTCCGTTTGGCCGATAACGCGTATCCCCGCCTTGCTCCATGCGCTTTTCTGGAAAGCCCGGTGCCTGTCCATCGCGCAGCCCGCCGGTCTCGGAACGATGATGGCCTGTGGCTTCACTGCGGCGATAAACGGCTTGGTCAGGCTCAGGTCGCTCTCATGCAGTCCGGCGACGATCACATCCGCCTGCAGATCCGCCCCGGAATCCAACAGCCATTCCTCGGTGCGCCGCCCCGCATCCCCGGTGAAGAGGAATTTCCTATCCCTCCAGTGCAGGCGGAACACGAGCCCCCTGTCATCCGCCAGGGACCCTTCCAGCCCGTCCCCCGGCGAGACCAGCACCTCCGCCCACGCCCCGCCGCCGAAGTCCAGCAAATCGCCGCGCCCCGGCACGCGGAAACCGATCCCGCCAAAGCCCGCCCATTTGTCGGCCACCGAACCCCGCGCCGGGGTCATCCCGCTGGCAACCTGACGCAGCGGGAACATCTCAAGCATCAGTCCCGGCGCAACCACATGTCCGGCGTCGGTGTGGGTGAGGATCGCGGAATCCGGCTCCATCCCCAGCCCCATCAGCGAGGGGCCGACTTCGCGCTCCAGGGAAAATTTCCCGCCCGCATCGATCAGCACGGCATTGCCCGCTGCGGAGGCGAAACACGCCGCCGAAGCACCGTACCCCAGATCATGGATCACCAGCGTATCGACATCGGCGGAGCGGATGGACGCCGATGCGCCCGGCAGCCCTGCGAAAAATCGCGCCGTCCCCGCGCACACCTGCGCAACCCTTGCATTTCCCCGGTTGAGGAAAACCGAACCCTTCTCCCAGAACGGATGCACCATCGAGGAGACCAGCGCGATACCGAGCAGCGCGTAAACCGTAGGCACCAAGGCAACCGTCGCGATCACGGAAACGGGAGTGAAGAGGCCGAAGTGGAAGGCGGAAAGCGGGGTCGAGCCGACCGAGGCTGCCGTGGAAACGGCGAGCGCCTCCGCGAGTTTCCTCCGGAAGCCCAGCCACTTCCTCGCCAAGAAACCCAGCTCGCTCGCCGGGAGAAGTTCCTCCTCCTCCGCGATCCATGCAAAGCAGCGCCGTGCCGCCGCGGTGCCGATCCCGATCGCCGCCACCACCCCATAGGAAAGCTGCACCCCCGGCATCCGAATCATTCGCGGATCGAAGAACAGCGAGACCAGCAGCACCACACCGAGCGCATTGAGCAGATCCGTCCTCCGGCGTAGCGCAAAGGCCCCGAGGAACACGGCGCCCATCCAAGCCGCCCTCACCGCGGCCGGGCCGTTGCCCGTCAGCCATGCGTATCCGAACATCGCGAGGATGATCGCGGGGATCGCAGCACGCCTCGGTGCGCCCGCCCATTTCAGCGCGAACCAGACCATGCTGCCCAGCATCATCACATGCATCCCGCTGACCGTGAAAACATGCAGCGTCCCGCTCTCGCGGAAGTCCCGCACCAGCCCGAGCGAGTCCTTCGAGCGCTCGCCGAGCACCACCGCGCAAATCACCTTCGCAGGCAATCCGTCCTCCTCGAGTCCCGCCACGATTCCCTTGCGGAACGATCTTTTGAACATTGCCGCACGCGCACTTACCGGCCCGAGCCATTGGCGGCTGCGCATCGCGTCCGCACGGAAAACGGCGCAAACGCCCTCATCCCGCAGCCGTCGGCTGCTGTCCGGCACGCCCGGATTCCTCTCCGCTTCCAAGGGGGCGAACACACCCACGGCGGAAAGCTCCGTTCCGGCGGGAGGAGCTTCGCCGCTGCCCGACCAGCGGATTTTCCTGCCATGAAAATCCCCGCCCCGCAGCCTTGCGGTGCCGCTCCACCCGCGCTCCCCAGCCACCGCATCCTCTGTGAGGCGCGCCTCCGCATGGGCGTATCCGAGCCCGCCGAGCGCGACCTCATCCGCCGAGCGCCGGGCATCCCTCCAAAGCAGTTGCGCGAAAAAGAAGGCTGCCAGGAGCATGGCGCCCAAGGCCGTTTTCCAATCTGCCACCGGCCACAACAGCACGGCCAGCAGCACGCAGCCCGCCCATCCGAGCCACGGGCTCACCGTGCCCAGCCAGAGCATTGCAACCACCCCAGCGGCCAGCAGGAACAGCGGCCGCCTCACCCACAAGCGCGTGAGCACCCGGGACATCGGCGGCTAGGCCATGCCCCACTCGTGGAGCTTCGTGCGCGCATTCGCCGAGTGGCGTGTCTCGGGAAACTGCTCCATCACCTGCTCCATGATCGCCACCGCCGACTCGCGGTCGCCCGCATCTTCGTCGTAAAGCTCCGCCAGCCGGAACATCAGGAATGCCGCGTCCTTCTCCTCCCATTCCTGCCCCTCGATCGCCTCGCGCAGGGTGGTGATCGCCGCAGCGGGATCCTCAAGGTGCACTTTCTGGATTTTCGCGATCTCCACGTAGGGCATCCGGTTGAGCGGATCCTGCACCGCCGCCTCCCGGAATGATTCGATGGCGCTCTCCCACTCCCCTGCGCGCCATGAACACCCGCGCATCGTGGAAGGCGTCCTGCTCGACCATCTCCCCGCTGTCATAGACCGCATGGGTAAGCTTTTGGGCCAAGGCCGGAAGCAGCTGCGTCACGAACACGATCCCGATCAGCCCCGCACTCAGGAAAGCCAGCAGGATCCCGTTGAACGTCCGCTGCCCCTCGATCTCGCCCATCCTCGTCCTTAGGGCGGGCACCTGCTCCTCCTCATCCCCAGCCTCATACAGCTCGTCGATCTGCTTGGCCAAGGATCTCTGCTCATCGCCCGCCTTGTAAAACATGAACCAGCTCACTGCAACCAGGAGCACCAGCACTGCGATGGCGATGTATTTGACCATGTGTGACTATCCAAACTGACAGCCTTCCGGGAAAGCAAAATCTCAATCCGCCAGATGATCCTCGCAGTATTCCCTGCCATCCGCAGACATGCGGAAATCGAGATCCGGATCGGAAATCTCCGTCCTGTCACATTTCGCGCAGCGGTGGAACGCCTCATCATCGCCGCCTGCGGCCTTGGTGAATTTCCCTTTCCTGCCGGCTGCCTTCAGCACCCGGGCCTGGCCGCGCAGTGCGGGGATGCCAGCCCATAGGATGTAGTTGGCAAAAGCCAGCAGCAGATATCCGAGATACAGTGGCTGGCCCAGCGCACCGACAACCAGAAGCCCCCCCCACAGTGCCGCGAGCCACCGCACCTGCACCGGGATGATCAGGAACATGAGGAACTCGTGCCTCGGGAAAAGCGTGGCGAAGGCGAAAAAGGCGGAGGAATAGACGAAGAACCCGCTGCCGGGCATGGGGTTCGCGTAGATGAAATTCGCCGCAAGAAGCCCCGCGAATGCGGTGAAGTGGAACATGCTCGTCCGGAAAACGCCCCACGCCCCTTCCAGCGCATCGCTCATCATGAAGGCGATCATCACCATGAAAAACAGGAACAGCATGGCAAATGCGCCCTGCCCCTTGAAGCCGCTGTCCGCGAAGAGGAAGGTGAAAACCCGCCATAGCTCGCCTTCCATGATCTTCTGCCTGTCAAAGTCCAGAACCTCGCCGATCTGCGGGTTCACAAACTGCAGCAGGAAAACCATGACATGAAAAAGCGCATAGTATCTCAGCAACCCGGGGAACGACATCCACCCGAGCTTCCTCTCCCATTTGTCCATGAATTCCATCCGCGCAAACACTTCCCCATCCGCGCCATCCCTGCAAGCCGCGAACGGGCTCGATTTCAGCGCACCGGAAACCCGGACGATGCAGCAAGCCGTCGCCGGATCGGGGCGCCCGCCGATTCGCGGCTATGCTGCGCGAGGCTTAGTCCGTCGCTTGAGTCGGTGATCCGGGCTCCTCCGCCGACTCGGAACCGCGCTCCGTTTCCGGGTCGCTTTCCTCGCTCTCCGCGTCCTCCCCGTCGGGGATGACCAGGGAGATGTCCTGGAGTTTCTCGCCGGATTTCAGGGTGAGGAGTTTCACGCCCTGGGCGTTGCGGCCGGTGGTGCGGACTTCGCTGACGCGGATGCGGATCGACTGGCCGGTGGAGGTCATGAGCATGAGCTCGTGCTCATCCTCGACGGCGAGTGCGCCGACGAGCGGGCCGGTTTTCTCGGTGACCTTCATGGTGATGATGCCTTTGCCGCCGCGCGATTGCTTGCGGTATTCCTCGAAGGCGGTGCGCTTGCCGAGGCCGTTTTCGGAGGCGACGAGAAGGGTGTGGTTCTCCTCCACGAGAGCCAGGCCGACGACGTAATCGCCCTCCACCGGGCGTATGCCCATGACGCCCATCGAGGAGCGGCCGAGCGGGCGGGTGTCCTGCTCGGAGAAGCGGAGGCTGATGCCCTCGTGGGTGACGAGGATGATGTCGTCGTTGCCGGAGGTGAGGCGGACGCCGATGAGTTCGTTCTGCTCCTCAAGGATGATCGCGATGATGCCGGCCTTGCGGTAGTTGCGGAAGTCGTTGAGAGCCGTCTTCTTGACCTTTCCGCTGCGGGTGGCGAAGAACACGAAGCCCGCGTCCTCGCGGAAGGTGATGTCGTTGCCGTCCTCGTCCACGGTGCGCTCGAGGCGGAGCATTGCGGCGATCTTTTCCTCCGGCTGGAGGTCGAGGACGTTCTTGATGCTGCGGCCGACGGAGGTGCGGGAGCCCTCGGGGAGCTCGAACACGCGCTCCACGTAGAGGCGACCGGTGTTGGTGAAGAACAGCAGGTAATCGTGGGTCTGGACGGAGAAGAGGTGCTCGACGAAATCGTCCTCGACGTCCTTTGCGGTGGCCTTCGTTTCCATGCCCTTGAGGCCTTTGCCGCCGCGGCCCTGGAGGCGGTATTCGGTGGCGGGGGTGCGCTTGATGTAACCGCGGTGCGAGAGGGTGACGATCATCGCGTCGTTGGCGATAAGATCCTCCATCGCGACCTCGCCGACTTCCGCGACGATGGGGCACTTACGGGGAGTGGCGTACTTCGCCTTGATCGCCTGGAGCTCGTCCTTGATGATGTTGAGGACGCGCTCCTCGCGGGCGAGGATGTCGAGGTAGTCCTTGATTTCCTCGAGGATGCCGTCGTATTCGGCCTTCACCTTGTCGCGCTCAAGGCCGGTGAGCTGGTAGAGGCGGAGTTCGAGGATGGCGTTCACCTGGCGTTCGGAGAACACGTATTTCTCGCCCTGCACCGCAGGCTGCGAGCGGAGCAGGATGCCGAGCCCTTGGGCGGTGGCGGTGGAGAACTCGTAGGCGGCAAGGCGGGTGCGTGCTTCGTCGCGGTTCTTGGAGTCGCGGATGATCTTGATGAAATCGTCGAGGTGGCCGAGCGCGAGGAGGTAGGCCTCGAGGAGTTCGGCGCGCTCCTCGGCTTTTCCGAGCAGGTAGCGGGTGCGGCGGATGACGACATCGCGGCGGTGCTCGATGTAGCAGTCGATGGCTTCCTTGAGGGAAAGCTGTTTCGGGCGCTTCTCGTGGATCGCGAGCATGTTGACGCTGAACGAGGTTTCGAGAGCGGTGAGCTTGAAGAGCTGGTTGACGACGACCTGCGGGCGGGCGTCGCGCTTGAGCTCGATCTCGATGCGGGTCTCCTCGTCGGAAAGGTCGCGCATGCCGGAGATGCCGGTGAGTGTTTTCTCGTTCACCAGCTCCGCGATGCGGGTCTGGAGGACGGCGCGGTTCACCCCGTAGGGAACCTCGCGGATGATGATCATCGACTTGCCGTTCTCATTCTCCTCGATCTCGACTTTTCCGCGGAGGCGCATGGAGCCTTTTCCGGTGCGGAAATAATCCTCGATGCCGCGGATGCCGCGCACCTCGCAGGCCACCGGGAAATCCGGCCCCTTGATGTGCTGCATCAGGCCGGGGAGGTCGATGTGGGGATCGTTGATCATCGCACAGATGCCGTCGATGACCTCGCCGAGGTTGTGCGGGGCCAGGTTCGTGGCCATGCCGACGGCGATGCCGGTGCCGCCGTTCACGAGGAAGTTCGGGAACGCGGAAGGCATGACGGAGGGCTCCTGGAGGGTGCCGTCGTAGTTGGGGACGAAATCGACCGTGTCCTTGTCGAGGTCGTCCATCATCGCCATGCCGAGCGGGTGGAGGCGCGCCTCGGTGTAACGCATGGAAGCGGCGGCATCACCTTCGACCGATCCGAAGTTCCCCTGGCCATCGACGATGAGCTCGCGCATGGACCATGGCTGACCCATGTTGACGAGGGTGGAGTAGATGGAGGAGTCGCCGTGCGGGTGGTAGTTACCCATTGTCTCACCGACGATCTTGGCGCACTTCACGTGTGATTTCGAAGGTGTCACGCCGAGCTGGCGCATGGCGTAGAGGACGCGGCGCTGGGAGGGTTTCAGGCCATCGCGCACGTCCGGGAGGGCGCGTGAGATGATGACGGACATCGAATACTCGAGGAACGACTGCGAGAGTTCGTCGGCGACGTTGATGGGCTTGATGGAATCGGACATGGGGACACCTGATGAGAACGAATGGCGGGAGCCATCGAAGGGCGGGATTTTGTTCCGAATGAACCCCCGCCGCAAGCCCTTAGAGGCGATTATGCCCCTTCATTTCGCGGCGTTTCGCCCCCGAATCGCCCCTATCGCCCAAGCCCGGCGAATTTCCTCACTCCTCAGCCACCCGGAGGCGGAAAAACTGCTTGGTCCGGCTGGTGAAAGCGGCGTTCGAACGGAGGGTCACCCGCTCGGTGCCATCGCCCAGATCCTCGGTGCCGATGACGGTCGAGCCGAGGTCGTTTGCAAATCCGAGATCGTCGGAGACCTGAAGCTGGATTGCGGCGCCGGTGAGATCTTTCACCCGGATGTAGCTCACAACGGGGAAGCCATCGTCATCGCCTTGCCCCTCGACCACCCTGGAGGGCAGCCTTTCGCCCGCGGATTCCAGCGGTGGAATGCCGAGCGCGTATTTGATGATGTTTGCCACGCCGTCGCCGGCGGGTGTGGCGTTCGGGCCGCGCTGGGCTTCCGGCAAGGCGGCGAGAGGCGGCCATGCGGTGAAGCCTCCGCCGCCCACGGGGGTGAAGGAGCTGGAATGGATCGTGCCGCGGATGAAATTGGTGCCACCCACCGCGCCACCGGTGAAGCGGAGGACGAAATGGAAATTCGCATTGCTTGATTTTGAAAGATCGAAGCTCGCCGCGCTGACAAACGGGACATCCACCGCCGGGAAGCCGGCGCCGGAACCCTTGATCATATCCGGGGGGAAGGTCTCATCGACGAAGTTGAACTCGATGGAGCTGAGATTATACCCCTGTGCCTGGGGGGCGGAAACCACCGCCGCGGTGCCGTTGGTGAAACTCATGGAAAGCTGGTCGTAGCCGCCGCTCGTGTCCTCCGCGTTGCGAACGCCCAGGGCGCCATGGGAGCCCGAGGATGTGAAGTCCGTGACGTAATTGGAAAAGCTGACCCTCCCGTTGGAGAAAAAATCGCGGTAACTCCCGTTGCTTGTGAAGAAATCGATCCTTTCGCCGAAGAAAAACGTGGGGTTGTCGCTCAGATCCATGCTGACGGTGAACTGCTGTCCGACGCTGAACGTCCCGGCGAGCAGCGGGTTGACGTAGTTGAGCGTTCCTGTCATCTGCCATTTGGTGGCGCCGCCTGCGGAAGGAGCCATGGCTGCCAGGGCAAGCGCCGGGAAGCAAATGGCATTCAGGCAGGATTTGTATTGGAGCGGCTGCGTGAGCGGTGAGGCGGAGATCATGGCATGGCAAGGTCTTGGGGTCGTCATTTGGAAAAAACCAAGTAATTCCGGATCGCGGGAAATCCAGCGGAAAAAGGATTTTCTGGATCGGTTTTCGCCCACCTTCCAGCGGAACAGCTGCTTTTCCTTGTTTGAGAAGCTTGCATTCGGGCGGGCGATGGTGCGCTCGGTGCCATCACCGAGGCCTTCGGTGGCCTTGGGAAATGCACCCGCTACATCCTGCTGACCTTGACGCGGGAAAAGAAGGAACCGGAGGCGGGTGCGGGCAGTGTGATGGAGACCGGCCGCAGGCCTTGCGGGGTTGTTGGCCCGAGGGTGAGGCGGGGGTCGGATGGATTGTTGAGGTCGATTTCCTCCCAGGCTCTCAGATCTGTGGAAAACTGGAAGCTGAGGACGCTTTCCGTGAGCGCGTCTTCGCGGCGGTGGAAGGAAAAGGTGAGTTGGCTGCCGTTGCGGACGGCGGAGGGTAGGATGTCGGCGGAGTTCGTGGACGGGTCGCCGCCAAGGGCGGATTCGATGATGTTTCCGATGCCGTCCGCATCGGAGTCGGCGAGTGGCGAAGGATCCGTGAGCGGCGGGAAACGGTTGAGCCAGAGGTCGTATTCGCTGGCATCCGGAATGGATGCGGCGGCGGCGATGGCGGCGGTGTGGCCACCGCTGGTGTCGAAGGCCACGATGCTTCGGTCGGCGGGGATGCCGGTGGTTTCGAAAACGGTTGGTGCTGTGTCGTTGGAAAATTTCACGCGGCTGCCGTCGGTGCAGGTGAGGAGGGTGATGCCGGATTTCACGAGGACAGCGGCGATGGATTTTCCGCTGAGTGCACCGGTGGAGGGGATGAGGACGGGCTCGGGGCGGTTGATTTTCGTGCCATCGCCGATCTGGCCGAAGAAATTGTATCCCCAGCCGGCGAGTGTGCCATCCGAGCAGAGGGCGTAGGCGACTCCGCCACCGGCAGCGATTTGGACGATGGATTTCCCGGCGAGGACTCCGGAGGTAACAACCGGAGTGGGGAGGGTGGTGTTGGTGGTGCCGCCGTTGCCGAGTTCGCCGCTGGTGTTGGAACCCCAACTGGCAAGGGTGCCATCGGAGCAGAGGGCGAAGCTGCGGGAGAAGTCGGTGGCGATCTGGACGACGGTTTTTCCACGGAGCAGCCCCGAGGTATCGACGAGAACGGGGAGTGTGCTGCTGGTGTTGGTGGTGCCGTTGCCGAGTTGGCCGGAGGAGTTCGCCCCCCAGGCGGCGAGGGTGCCGTCCTGGCAGAGGGCGAGGACATGGCTGGAGCTCGCGCTGAAAGAGGTGATGGATTTCCCGGCAAGGACGCCGCTGGTGGAGATGGGGACGGCAAGGCTGCTGGAGCTGGTGCCGCCGTTGCCGAACTGGCCGTTGGAATTGTTGCCCCAGGCCGCGAGGGTGCCGCCGAGGCTGAGGGCGAGCGTGTAGCTGCCGCCGCTGGCCGTGGCGATCGTGGTGCCTGAGAGGGCTGGCTGGGGCAGGACGGCGACGGGGAAATTGCGGCCGATGTTGTTCCCGGTGCCGAGCTGAAAGAGCGAGTTCTGCCCCCATGCGGCGAGTGTGCCATCGGCGGTGTGGGCGACGGTGTGGGCACCTCCGATGGTGGCCTTGATGACGGATTTCCCCGCCAGGATGCCGGTGGTAATGACAGGGGTGGCGGTGGCGGTATCGGTGTTGTTCCCGATGCCGAGCTGGCCCCAGCTGTTGGTGCCCCAGGTGTAGAGCTGCCTGTCGGCGGGGTGGAGGACGAGGTCGTTGCCATCGCCGCCGGCATAGTCCGCGATGAATGCGTGGGCGGTTCCCCCGTGTTTCAAGGTGATGGGCTGGCCTTGGGCTATGTTTTCAAAACGTCCGGCCGTGCGAGAAATGCCGGTGAGGCTGAGCACGGTGAGAGAGGTGCCGGCGGGCGGGGAGAACCCGAGTGACAGCCGGGCGCTGAGGCCGGTGGCGTCGAAGAGGGGGAACTCTGCGGCGGTCTGGTTTGCGGATGTGAAGGTGAAATCGATCTCGGTGGGACGCACGACCCGGATTTCGTAATCGGTGGCGTACCCGCCCGGGCTGGTGGTGCGGAGGGTGATGATATTCAGGCCGGGGGAGAGCGGGATGGGCGGCGGGGTTTCGCCATGGGCGATGGGAGCGCCTTGGACGGTGAGGGCGCCTTCCGGCAGGCTGCCCGGGGCAAGTGAGATGGCAGTGGTGCCGAAGGGGACTGCGATGGCGTAAGCGGTGCGCGCCGGGTGAAATCCGGGGGAGAGGATGAAGGGTGCGGCATCAAGCGCGGTGAGTTGCGAGGCCGGGGGAACGGCGCGGAAAGCGATCAGGGTGGTGGTGCGGATGGTGATGCCGTCCTGAGCGGTGACGCGGATGAAGATCCTGTTTTCGCCGAAGGCCAAGGGAATGGGCGGGGTGGTGGCGCCTGAGGTGAGGGCGCTCCCGTTCACGGTGACGGTCGCGTTTGGCTCGGTGGTGGTTGCGGAGAGTGTGAGCGAGGTGGTTTGTTCCGGGAGTTCGGCCCTGTATGCGCCGGCGTTCTGGCTGAAGCCCGGGCTGAGGGCGCCGGTGCTGATTGTCAGTGCGGAGAGTCTGGTATCGGTGGAGGGCTGGGCGCGCGTGACGAAAAAGGTATATGTGCCGACCGTGATCCCATCCGCGGCGGTGACGGCGATGCTCAGTGAATTTCCGCCGAAGGCGAGCGGTAAAGGCGGGCTGGTGGCTCCGGCGGCGACGATGTTGCCATTGATGCGGACGGTGGCGGACGGGTTTGAGGCGCGGGGCGTGAAGGAGATCGAGGAAGTGGTGGTGGGGGCGGTGATCGAGTAATCCCTGTGCCCGGATGTGAATGGGCTGAACCATGTCCCTTCGCTTGCTGTGAGGGTGACGAGCGAGGCGTCATCGGCGAGTAGGGAGACGTTTTCGGCAGCGATCGCGAGGCTGTGTCGCGCCCCGGCGGCGATGGCGACAGGTGTTTTTCCCGACAGCGTGCCCAATGCTGAGATGGCGATGGGCGAGTTGCGATCCGAGCTGCTGTTGTTTCCGACCTGGCCCTGAATGTTTGATCCCCAGGCGGTGAGTGTGCCGTCGGTGCAAAGGGCGAGGCTGTGGGATCTCCCTGCTGCCAAACGGGAGACGCTTTTTCCGGAAAGGGCTCCGCTTGTGGTGACGGAAACGGGGAAATCGGAAGAGGCGAAGGTGGAATTGCCGAGCTGGCCGTCGGAATTATTCCCCCATGCAAAAGCGGATAGCTGGCTTGTGTTGGCGAGGGTGTGCACGCCGCCGCAGATGGCTGCGTTCGCTCCGGAGAGGGTGGTAAGCAGGCCGGGGCTGCTGGATGAGCCGCCGAATGAGCCGTTGCCAAGCTGGCCCGATGTGTCCGAGCCCCAGACGGCGATGCGCCCGTCCGTGGTGACCGCAAGGCTGTGGGATGCCCCTGCCGAGATCGACCTGATCAGGCGGCCACTGAAGCCGGCTGCTTGGACGGTCACGGGAACGGAGCTGCCGTTCGAGGTGGTGCCGATACCGAGCTGGCCGTCCCAGTTCATACCCCAGGCAACGAGAGTGCCGTCCGAGCAAAGCGCGAGGCTGTGGGAGTCACCGGCGGCTATGGCGACCACGGATTTTCCGGCGAGTGCGCCGTTTGTGACAACGGCTGTCGGGTTGGACTGGGACTGTTGAGAACCGATTCCGAGCTGGCCGTTGTTGTTGTCACCCCAGGCGGCGACGGTGCCATCCGAGAGGAGAGCGAGGCTATGGAAAGCGCCTGCGGCAACGGCGACCACGGTTTTACTACCGATGGCACCGATCGTGGAAACCGCGACCGGAACGGAGCTGTTGATGTATGAGCGATTGCCGAGCTGGCCGGCGTTGTTCAGCCCCCATGCGACGAGGGTGCCATCCGAGCAGAGAGCAAGGCTATGCCCCTCTCCCGCCGACACGGCTACGGGGATTTTTCCCGCGAGGACACCGGAGGCCTGAACCGCGGCCGGGATCGCGCTGATCGTCGTGATTCCCCTTCCCAACTGTCCGCTGTCGTTTCCTCCCCAGGCGTGGGGGCTGCGGAATGCCCACTGGAGGACGACATCATTGCCATCGCCGCCATAGAAATCGGCGATGAAATGATAGACCGTGGTGCCGTAACGCAGGTGGACGCGCTGCCCGTGGGCGAGGTTCGTGAACCGCCCCGATATGAAACGGATCCCGGTGAGATTGACGAGGGTCAGGCTGGTGCCGCGTGCGGGGGCGAAACCAAGGGAGAAGTCCACGGCGTTTCCCGTTGCCGTGTAAGAGCTGGCAGTGAGCGGAACGGTGGACGCCGAGGTGAAATCGGCCGTGATCGTGGCGGCAGAAAGAGACTGGGCGAGTGCGATCCCGGAGAGTAGGACTCCGCAGAATGGAGATCGGAAAGGCATGATGTGATCAAGCGCGGTGGAGGGCGTTGGCGGAGACGAAGAGGTTGCGGACGCGGAAGGCTGCGGGCGACTCCTGGAGGAGGATGGCCTTCATATTCTGCGATTTCGCGGCGAAATATGGGACGGACATTTTACGGCAGGTTGCTTTGACCCATCGCGGAGCTTCCAAATTGTGGACTTGGCTGAGATAGGCGGCGGTGGATGCGACGAAGGCATCGGCGTAGCCTTGGTCTCAAGGGACCGCGAGATGAGAGCTGGATCAGGGTTCGATTTGAAACGACCAAGAAAATTACGGATCGCATGAATGAAATCCGTGGAACTCTCGACATGTGGGAGGCTTTCTCTGAGTGTCTCGTGAATGCGGCTCATGAGGTGGGATCTGAATTGATTTCAGCAACGAATTCTTCGGTGTAATGCCTGACGCGGGGAGCTGGCAGGCTATCTTAGTAACAACGGGCCACCAGCTCGCAAGCTTCCGAAGCATCAGTGATTCCAGTTGGCTTCAGAAGTGTGATGAAGTCGGAAGGGTTCATGGAAATACTTGGCGCGGCGGATGAAATTTGCCTTTGGCTTTCCGGGAGGCGGCTTGCCGATGATTTTCTGCCGCTACAGCAACCCCTCTGGATTGCCGCCACGTTTACACATCCAGGTTGCGGACATTGAGGGCGTTGTCCTCGATGAAGCGTTTGCGGGGCTCGACGACATCACCCATGAGGACGTCGAACATCTTGTCGGCCTCGACGGCGTTGTCCTCGTCGAGGCGGACGCGGAGGAACTGGCGGGTTTCCGGATCCATGGTGGTGGCGAAAAGCTGTTTGGCGTTCATCTCGCCAAGTCCCTTGAAGCGCTTGATCTGGACGCCCTTGGCGGAGATCTCAAGGACCTTGCCGAGGATTTCGGAGACGACGAAAATCGGTGTCGAGGTCTTCTTTTCACCATCGCCTTCAAGGATTTCGAAGATGGGGGTGTCCATGGAGTGGAAGACCTTCGTATCGATTCCGAGTTCGTTCAGGCGTGAGAAGATCTTCGCGATCGCGTGGGACTCGTGGAGCTCGTGGAGGACGGCACGGCGGGAGGGGCCGGTGACGGCGGCGAGTTCCTCGTCGGTGAGCCGCTCGTCGAAGAGGCCGAGATCCCGGTTTTCCGAAGCGTAGGCGGAGAGCGCCGCCTGGTTGGTGAAGTAGAGGACGGATTCCTGGTTGCCCTCGCGGATGCGGACCATGTATTCCGGCAGGTGACCGTCGGCGCTGCGGTTGGCGAGGTATTCCTGGAAGTTGCCGCCGTTGCCCTCGATGGCTTTGGTGAAACGGGAGAGAGAGGAGAGGTTTTCCAGGATGCCCTTGAGTTCCTCGGCGGAAAATTCCCGTGACCTGTCGAAGCTGCGGAGTGTGACTTCGCCGGCACCTAGGTCGATGAGGATCTTGTTGAGCTCATCGTTGTCCTGGACGTATTCCGAGCGCTTTTTCCGCGTGACCAGATAGAGCGGCGGCTGGGCGATGTAGAGGTAGCCCTTTTTCACGAGCTCCGGCATGTGGCGGCAGAAGAAGGTGAGCAGCAGGGTGCGGATGTGGGAGCCGTCCACGTCGGCATCGGTCATGATGACGATCTTGTGGTAGCGAACCTTCTCGATGTTGAAGGCACCGTCCTGATCGCCCTCGCCGATTCCCGCGCCGATGGCGGTGATCATGGATTGGATTTCCTTGTTCTGGAGGGCGCGGTGGAGGCGGGCTTTCTCGACGTTGATCACCTTTCCGCGCAGCGGGAGGATGGCCTGTGTCCGCCGGTCGCGGCCTTGTTTGGCGGAACCACCGGCGGAGTCTCCTTCGACAATGTAGAGCTCGGACTTCGCGGGATCGCGCTCGGAGCAATCGGCGAGCTTGCCGGGCAGGCCGCCGCCGGAGAGGGCGGATTTCCGGACGGTTTCCCGGGCTTTGCGGGCGGCCTCGCGGGCGCGGGCGGCGTTGACGGATTTCTCGATGATCTTGCGGGCGAGGGAGGGGTTTTCCTCAAAATAGGTATTGAGCCCTTCGTACACGATGGAGGAGACGACGCCCTCGATCTCGGAGTTGACCAGCTTGCCTTTCGTCTGGGAGGAGAAGCGCGGGCTGGGCATTTTCACGGAAATGACGCAGACGAGGCCCTCGCGGACGTCATCGCCGGAAAGGGCGGGATCCTTGTCCTTCAGGATCTTGTTTGCCTTCGCGTAGGTGTTGATCGCGCGGGTGAGGGCGGTGCGGAAGCCGGTGAGGTGGGTGCCGCCGTCGGCGTTGGGGATGCTGTTGGCGAAGCAGAGGATCTGATCCTGGTAGGAATCGTTGTATTGGAACACGACATCCGCGAAAACGTCCTCCTTGGTCTGCTTGCCGTCGTAGTCGATGTCGATCTCGCGCTTGCCGCTGATGACGACCGGCGATTCGTGGACGACATTCTTGTTTTCGCAGAGCTGCGTCACGAATTCGGTGATGCCGTCCTTGTAGAAGAACGAGGTCTTTTTCGCGGACTCCGGGCGCTCGTCCTCGAGCTCGATGGTGAGCCCCGGGTTGAGGAACGCGAGCTCGCGCAGGCGGGTGGCGAGGCGGTCGAACTGGAAGACGATGGTGTCGACGAAGATCGTGGCGTCCGGGAAGAAGGTGATTGCGGTGCCGGTTTTCTTGGGATCGGCATCGCCGACGACATGGAGCGGCTCGGTGGTCTTGCCGCGCTCGAAGGCGATGCGGTGAACCTGCCCGCCACGGGTGATGTCCGCGCGGAACCAGTCGGAAAGGGCGTTGACGCACTTCGCGCCGACCCCGTGGAGGCCGCCGGAGTACTTGTAGGCGCCCTGGCCGAATTTTCCACCGGCGTGGAGGTTGGTCAGCACCAGCTCGACGGCGGGGATGCCGAATTTCTGGTGCATGTCCACGGGGATGCCCCGCCCGTTGTCGGAGACGGAGATGGAACCATCGACATGGATCGCGACCTTGATCTTCGAGCAATAGCCGGCGAGGTGCTCGTCGATGGAGTTGTCCAAAACCTCAAACACGCAGTGGTGGAGTCCGCGCTCGTCGGGATCCCCGATGTACATGCCGGGGCGCTTGCGGACGGCTTCAAGGCCTTCGAGTTTGTCGATCTGTCCGGCGTTGTATTCCTGCTCCGCCCCGACCTTGGTCTGGGCCTTCTCCGGCTCGTTTTTTTCCTCTGACATAGGGCAGGCAAAGGGTCTGAAATCCCCGGTGGGGAAACAAGGACTTAATGCGGAAATCGGGGTAAGGCTCCCTCCCCCGGAAAAGCATCCGGATCCAGCGGGTTGCGGCCCTAGGAGGCCATCCAGTGCCGGAGAAAGAGGGCCACCGAGAGGATCACCGCCAATACGCCCAGTGAAACGGCAAGCACGCGGAGCGTTCCCATGAGTTCCCTGCGCTCCGTGTAAGCATGATCCAGGTAACCATCGGCCCGGATTCGTCCCCTGCCGCCTAACACATTGTCATTTTGGCGTTTGTGCGAAGCCCCGGGGCGGTGAACACCGGCCTCGGGCGCCTGCGCAGGTGATTCCGGGATGAGGAACCGCGACGCATCGATCCAGGCCCCGCATTTCGGGCAGGGCCCGCTGGCAGCGGAGGCGCCTGCGGGCAGGATCAAGGGCACCGAACATCCTGTGCAGACGAATCGCAGGGACGGGGTTCCGGCGGCCGCTTGCATGGCGGGAGGGGTCACTCCGTCATCCTTGCAGGAACACCTGTCTCTTTCAAGCATCAAATCGACGCCGCAGGCCCGTCTCCTGATGGCAAAGCCCGCAGGTAAACATGCCGATCGGCAAATAATGGCTGCAAGCCGGGGTGTGCACCCGGAATCCTCCCTGCGCAGCGCCAGAGCAAGCCGTCTGCACCGTGAAACGTAAGGGTCTTCCTCGGGCGCTGCGGACTAGGGAGGATTCCTGGAACCCTTTCACCTCAAGCTTTGGGGCGTTTCAACGATCGGATCAGGATCCAAGCCAAAACGGGCGTTTTCTCCCGTATGACCCCTTCCCTCCCCATTTCGCCACCGGCTGTATGCATAGCTTCGAGTCGCTCTTCCGTACGGCTGAAAATCGATCGGCGATTATCCGTATGGATGATCGCCTTGGTTTCGTGGATTCCGTTCAAACACGCTTCGCAGAAGCGATCGGGATTGTTTCACAGCGATCGCCACCCGGAACCTCGGAAGACCCGACCAATCCCAAAATTAACTCCCTTCCATCTGATCGAATAGCTCCTCCCCTATCGGAAGCCAAGGGGCAGGACCGCCATGATCCGAGCCTCGTCAATAATCAGCAAGGATCTTCGGGACAAAGGCGTCATCTGGAAATGGGAGAATGACGTCATGCCTCACCCTTTTTGCAGCTATCTGCGGGTGTTTTCATGAGTGGCTCATCCTCTCCCCTCCGGAACGGCATGAAAGGTGGGGTACACACCCCATTGTCTGGGTTCACCACCTTTTGTCAGGATCGAAAGTATGGATACAAATGTGCATTACACTGATAGCGAATGGAATCCACCGGCTCCCTTGCTCTCTCGGGAAATCCAGCGCGGGGGCGGTGTGCTATCTCCCCGGTCTGAGCGTCTGGCCGCTTCGATACAAATAGGAGAGGATAGAAAACGTGCGAATCGGCTACTGCCTTCGGCTAAGCCCGCAACCACTTACCTCACCAAACCCTAGGAAATCATGGATCTCAGCACCAAATATCTGGGCTTGAACCTACGTTCGCCGCTGGTGGTTTCGTCCTCGGCGGGGTTGAGATCCCGCACAGCCAGGGGTTGGATGGCCATTCGGATGCGGATGTCCTCTGCCATGCCATCGCGGATGCCGTCCTGGGTGCGATGGGGAATTCCGACATCGGCCATTATTTCCCGCCGGGCGATCCATCCTGCAAGGACATCTCTTCCCTGAAAATCCTGGAGAAATGCCGCGAACTTCTCGCGGAGGAAAACCTCTCGCTGGTTAACATCGGCTCCACCCTCATCGCCGATGCTCCAAAAGTTTTGCCCCACCGCGAGGCCATGCAAAGGAACATCGGCGCAGCCCCGGGCATCCCACCCTCCCGCGTCGGCATCAAGGCCACAACCAACGAGACCATGGGCTTCGTCGGCCGCAAGGAAGGCATCGCCGCGATGGCCGTCGCCATGGTGACAACCGTCGCGTGAGGCGGAGCTTCCCGCAGCCGCGGATGCGGCGAGCTCTGCAAAGCGGAACCTGCAGGGCATCTGCGGAATTGTGCGCAAACCCGGATCCGGTCAGCCGACTACCCTTTTGAATTACGAAATCCACCCATGAGGTAGATGACGAGGCAGATTAGCAAAATCAGGCCCAGGCCGCTGCCGCCAATGATCGGGCCACCGAAGTAAAAGCCACCGCCGCCGAAAAGGAGAAGCAGGACAAGGATGATGATTAGTAGATTCATGCCGATAGGATGCCATTTCTCCGCCCGGCATCTATGGGGTCTTCACCCCATGGCGTGGGATCGACCACGTGCTTAGTTTTAGAAATCGCAAAGGGGAGCACGCACCCCAACCAACAAATCAACCATACCAATACCGTGATTACCGAAATCCACCCAGATACACCGATCAACCAACTGCCGCAGGCAGCCAGGGAAACCGCCCAACATGCCATCGATGCCACCAAGGACGCCGCGCACCGGGCCACCGACGCGGCCAAGGACATGTATCAGTCCGCTGCGACCAAGGCCAGCGACACGCTGGCGATTTCCAAGGACTATGTGCGGCGCAACCCGCTGCCAGTTGTCCTGGGAGCCGTCGCACACGGCGCGGCCATCGGTTACATTCTGCTGAGCTCCAGGAGGAAGCCGACCTTCGGCGAACGTTTTGCGGACGAGCCTCTGGCCTCCGTTCGCGAGGCGATCCTCAGCGCGCTGACGCCCATGGCGCAGGGTGTCCACGAAGGATATGATTCGGCGCGGGACAGTGTCGGGAAAGCGATGCATCAGGCACGCGGGTTTGGCGTACAGCGCAGCTGCGGGAATTTGTCAGACCGGCTCTGCCGCGTTGGCAGCAACCTCAAATTCTGGTAAGCCATGAACGATACACCAAACAATACGGCGGAGACGGTTTCCGTGGAGGAAATGGTCAGTGTCTCGCTTTGCAATGTGAAGCAGCGCCTTCGCAACCGTCGAACGAAGTGCGAGGATCGCATCAGGGAATCTCCGGCGGCATCCGTTCTGGGAGCCGTTGGGGTCGGCTATCTCCTGCACCGGATGCCCGTGCGCGCAATCCTTGTCACCCAGGTGCGGATTCTTTCGGCGCTGGCACCGCCCGCGTTGTTCCTTTTTGGTGCGGCGAAGCTTATCAGTTTCCTGCAAAGGCAACAGCCTGCCGACCGGAAATAAGTCATTCGTCCGGCGGCGTCTTTTCCGAGATCGCTTCCAGCATCCTCTCGTGCCCGGCTTCCTCGACGCCCTCTTCGAAAAGCCTCTCCTCAGCGCTGCGGCCTTCGGCATCCTCACCGTCATCGAAATCGACCATGGCCTCATGGCCGGAGGAACCCGGGATCGGATTCCAGCGATCCGATTCGGGCATCGATTCCATGAGCAGTTGCTTCGGATCCAGTTCGTTGCCGCCGGTCAATTCCCTCTTGGCCTCATCCCAATCGGCCTTCGTTGCCTCATGCAACTCGCGGCCGTTGATGAAAGCCAGTTCGGCGGCGCGTTTGCCGATCATCTCCGGGCTGACCGTCCCAACCCCCTCGCCATGGATCATAAAGGCGCCCTCATGCAGTGGATTCTCGTTCATAATGTTTCAGGCGGAAACCGGGTACCGCATAGGAAACGGTACAAACCGTCCCCGCATGCCGCCATGGGGTGAAACCCTACTGCTGGCGATCTCAGCCTTCCCGCACCGGGAAGTCCCTTGGCTGATGGGGCTCCACAGTTTGGTTGTCTCATTGAATAACGACGACCTAACAACCCCCGGCTTCCAGCCTTTACGTTTTCCCAAACCCCGCTAGTTATAAGGTATGAATACGTTGGAAATCGACATCGAAATCGGAGCCGAAGGCAGCGTGAAGCTGCTCTCGCCCCTGCCCACATGGCTGAAGCCGGGACGTGCTCGTGTTCTTATGACAGTGGAGTCGGTGCAGGAGGAACCGAAGCGCCAAAAATCCATTGGTAAACCTGATTTCCTCGCTCGCCAGCAGGCATTGTTCGGGAGCCGGGTGCTACCCGACTCGCAGGCGATTCTGCAGGAACTCCGTGCCGACCGCTTCTGATGCGCTACTTCGACACCGGCGTCCTGCAATGATCCATCCTGACCAATTCGAGCAATGATCCGTGCCGTGCTCGATACGAATGTCCTGCTCGCTGCCCTGCGCTCGCGCAACGGAGCTTCTTTTGAAATCCTTTCCCGTTTTGCCAAAGACCAGTTTGTCATGGTCATCGGAAACACCGTGCTATCCGAGTATGACGAAGTGCTCAAACGGGAATGCCCCGGCTTCGGAATCCCGCTTGAGACCATTGACCGCTATCTCGATGCCATTTGCGCCCGAGCCATCTTCTTCCAAACATCCGCATTTTGGAAACCGGCACTTCCCGACCCTGATGACGAGGCGTTCGCCCAGCTTGCGCTCGAAGCAAAAGTAGGGTATCTCATAACACACAACCAACGCCACTTTCCCGCCGACCGCCTCCCGGCCTTGAAAATCACAACGCCCAGGGAATTCCTCGATATCCTCCAAACCGCAAAGCCATGATCGTCCAAGCCACAATTCCCGACTATCTCATGCGCCAGGCCGCCGAGGTGGCCGAGCGGGAGAATACCACCGTGGATTCCATCATTTCCATCGCCCTTTCCTCCCAGGTGACCGCATGGCAGGTGCGCGATACGGTTGAGCAACGTGCCAAGCGGGGCGCGGCTTCCGACCTCGAATCCATTCTCGCCGAAGTCCCGGATGTGCCGCCGGTTCCGGGCGACGAGAAATAAACAGCCACCGGCGAGCGGATGTAAGATCCGCCAATCATGGAGAGCCGTGCTTCCAGCCGGCAGCATTGCCTGAGGAACGAAAGCCGGCCAAAGGTACGGCTCTCCATTACCCCAAGCTCAAAATTGGGCGCTTGATCGCAGGCTCATAACCGATTAGCCTCCGCCCATGTTGGCAAAGGAGCAAATTTCCCGGATGTCATCCAGCGAGCGGATGGAAGCCATGGAGCTTCTGTGGGAATCGTTCTCCACGGAAGGGATCGATTACCCCTCGCCCGATTGGCACGCCAAGGTTCTCGCCGAGCGATCCGAAATCATCGACTCCGGCAAGGCGACCTGGCTCTCGGTCGATGAGCTTCAAGCTCGTTTGGCGAACCGATGAAAAGGCACGTCGTCGTTCTCGCGGAAGCGGCCAACGACATCGAACGCGGGATCGACTTCTACGACGCGATCGAAGATGGCGTCGGCAGGTATTTCAGGGACTCGATCATCGCGGATCTCCGTCGGCTCGGACTCTATTTCGGCGAGCACCGGATTCACTTGGGGTTCTTCCGGGCGCTATCGTCCAGGTTTCCCTACGCCATCTACTACCGGGACAAGGATGACATCCGGCAGGTTGTCGCCGTGCTGGATCTACGCCGATCACCGAAATGGATCCGGGAGACGCTTACCAAACGGTGAAAATGTCACAATGAAGCACCTGCAAAAAAAATGAATGATTTTCCCTTCAGAACCCGCAAACGGAATGTTTGGCTATTCACATGGGAATCAAGTCCCGCAGAACGCATAAAGGCGCTCGGCAGGCAAAAAATCGTAGCTGTTCTCGATTCAAGGGTTTCAAATACCTTTGTGGAAAGATATTTTCCACTTCTTCAATATTCAGAAAAATCCCTAACAATTCATGAAAAATGCGAGGGAATGCACTATGATTCAACCAAACATCCAAAAGACCCTAACTGGAAAGAAATAAGGTCAATCGAAGGACGATATAGGTCTAGGGGAAACCCTTGGCTTGAAGCAAGACGCGTAGAATGCTTTTTTGTCGATGTGGTGAACATTTACTTTGAAATCTCGTATTGGATTGAACCAGAAACATTAAATCTAAATTACTCAGAGGAGGCTGGCGCGGTTACTCCTCAGCGCCTCGTCAAGCTCGAATCTCGACGCCTGAAAAATGGCTACGACGAGCGAATATTTTACAACGAAAATGCAATCCCACCGAAAAAACCCGTAACAAAGGATACCGAGTTTTCAGAGGAGGACTATTCCTGCAGAAATCCCCGACGATTATTATGAGCGATCAGAAACGAGCGACGAAGACAGCTTTACTGTTGTATCAACCTGTATTGAAAGCTGAAGAGGATGAGAGGGTTGCGAACGAAATTCCGCATCCCGATTCCCAATAGTTCCGCAGCCTGCAATAGCCTTTCACAGCAAACCTAAGACCTCTCCTCGCAAATTTCCGAAGAACTACCAGAACCATCAGACGAGACCGGGCTGAGAATTCAGCGCGAGGCTGAATTGTCAAATCTCCCGAATGGAAGTTCTCCGGCATTGTCTGAAATTATCAATCGCTCACTAGTCCACATCCAGACGAGTAAGGTAAAGTGGATTCTACATCGAATTGGAGCGCATGAACTTTATGATCCGGATTACCGGCTTGTTTGCGCATACGGGGAGGAATTGAATCTACCGCTGGAGGAAGTGCTGACATTATTGCTGAGTGATCCGTGGAAAGGCCGCGACTCCCCCTTTCGAACAATTCTGCGCGATGGTCATTTTGTAAGACTTTACATTGATCAATCCCTGCTCCCGACTGCCCGCTTCCCGGCAATTACCGGCCTAAAGGTTACAGAGCTTGAACTCAGTTCGAGAGGGGGTCTAAATTTCGATCTTTCGGGTCTGAAACCAAAATCACTTCCAGATCTTATCGATTTTTGTTGTGTCTGTTCCGATTTACAAGAACTGGATCTTTCTCCGTTTCCAATGCTTGAAAGACTCCAATGCCAATTCAACCAACTGACAGAACTTGATCTTTCCCACGTGCCCAATCTTCGCGAACTGCTTTGCTTCGAGAATCAGCTCAAGGAGTTGGATCTGTCTCCGGTCAAAGGAATCAGAGTCCTTTGGTGCGGAGATAATCAGTTGACGGAAATCGACCTTTCCGAATCTCCCAACCTCGAGGATCTTTGCGATTGGAACAATCCTTCGACGGGAATTGATGTTTCGAATCTCACGAAACTCAAAAGGCTTGGGTGCACTGGAATGGGGATATCGAGTCTGGTTCTGTCTGCAAATCCAATTCTCGCAGAACTCTATTGCTTTAACAACCAATTGTCTGATCTAGACCTTTCCTCAGTTCCCAATCTCATTTCACTTGATTGCAGAGATAATCAAATCATCGAATTGGACGTCCGTAATCTGTCGAATCTTGAGACCTTGAAATGTGATCCGGCAACCCGTGTCGTTCAGCGTCCTGACCAGAACTTCAAATGACAGACGACGTAAATTGGATCCTTCTCGACACAGAAACCACCGGCTTCGCCCGGCCTGTCTTTGCTGTGGATCTTGCAGCGCAGAAGATGTGCGGCTGGGAAAAGGACGGCGAGCCGTTCCGGCGGATGCTCAATCACGGGTGCAAGATTTCCGATGAGGCATCGCGGGTGCATGGGTATACCCGTGAGATTCTGGAGCGGGATGGGAGTCCCCCGGCGGAGGTTTACGGGGAGTTTGCGGAGTATGCGGACGGTTTACCGGTGGTGGCCTACAATCTTGCATATGACTGGAACCGGGTGCTGTTGCCGGAGTGGAAACGACTGGGAATTTCCCCTATCGGCGCGCCGGGTTTCTGTGCCCTGAAGCTGGCGCAGCGGCTGCTCGATCCTGTGCCTGCGGGAAACTGCAAGCTCCAGACGCTGCGTCAATATTACCGCTTGCCGGAGAGCGGGGCTCATACGGCGCTGGGTGACGTGCTGACGGTGATCGACCTGATGCAGCAGATGCTGCGGCCCTTGGCGGAGAAGCGCGGACTGGATACATGGGAGAAGATCGTGGGCTTCGCGGGCGACGATTGGTTTCCCTCGCGGCTCTCATTCGGCAAATTCAAGGGCAGGCTTTATCAGGAGGCGCGGGAGGATGCGGAGCTGCGGGCGTGGCTGGAATGGTTGGCGGAGTCCTCGAACGGACGGAGTTCGGCGATGGGGCGCTGGTATCTCAGGCAACTTGAGAACGGCTGCGGGCTGGAAGATGCGGCGTTTCTCGACCTGCAAATCCAGGGGGATACGGGCGGAGCCACCGTCGAGGCCGGGCTGGTGGTTTTCCAGCAACCGGAGCTGGAGCTTTACCAGCGGCTGGTGGAAGCGGCGCGGAACCGGCTGGCGGAGTTGGAGCTGGAATTCGGGATCGAGAAATCAAAGGTTGATTCGGTACGCTCCAGGCTCTTCGCGGCATTGCGAGCAAGCTATCAGGAACGCGACCGTCTGCGGCTGTTGGTGCAGTTCCGCAAGGCCTTCATCGAACGTCTGCTGGCGGAAGGCGAGGAAGCCGCCGGAGCGACGAAGGACGACTATCAGCGCGAGGCGGCGGGGAAGGATCGGGAATATGATTCCACGGCATCGGCGCTGGAGGGGAAACGGGAACTTAACGACGACGAAACAGAACGCCTGAAACGGCTTTGGAAAAAGCTCGTTCGGATGTTTCACCCGGATCTCTACGAGCACGATCCGGAAAAGCGCAAGACCTACGAACGGCTCACCCAGGCAATCAACGATGCCCGCGACCGGGGTGACATCGAGTTGCTGGAACTCATCGCGAAGGATACTCAGGCATTCATTCTCAAGCAAGGATGGGCAAGCATTGCCCTCGACGGCGAACGCGAGCTAAAGGATCTCCGGTCTCTTTACGTACACCTCCAGGCAAGTATCCTGGAGATGATCGAGACTCTGGACGAATTGCGGACCAGTCCGGAGATGGAAATCTTCCAGGAAGTGGAACTGGACGAATCTGTAATCGAGCGGAACGCCGCTGCGCAGCGCGAGGAATTGAGGCAGGAGATCGAAGACCTGAAAGCCGAAGCGGAACGCGTGGCGGAAGAAGCGCGGGAGCTGGCGGGCGAGGTGCCGTTTTGAGAGGGGCGCGGATTCAGACCTCCTCAATATCCACGATCCGTAGCTCTTTGACGGGGTGATCCGCCCAGAAGGCGACCAGAAGATCGCGGATGAGGATGAACTGCACATCGCGCCCGGTATCATCCGGCTCGGAATAGTCCCCGATTTGAGCCGGGCTGGCCGCAAGCTGATATAGCAGCCCGATCAGCTTCTTCTGGCGAGCTTTGGAAAGCGATAGAAGGAAGTCTGCTGCTTTGGATGACAGGACAGGCTCGTATGAGTGCCTTTCAGCCATGTCCGAGATCGGTGGCGAGTTTGGACAGGGGGGTTTTCTTTCCGGCATCCATTTCCCTCATGAGTTTGGAAATGCTTTTGCGCCCGCTTTTTGACTGATGCTTGAGTCTGAGCAGATAAGCAGACATTGCTTGACGATCCCGCTCCGACAAACGGGCGAGGCGTTGTTTCAAATCCAATTCGATCGAAGCAGTCATCCTGAAGAAAGATGTCCCATTTCCCGCCATGGGTCAATCTTCGGGTATCATTTCAAGCACAGGACGAGATCACCGCAGGCTTTTCGATGCGAAGGCGCTCCGCGCCTTGCGTTCGGGGTGGCGTCTCCGCCGCCCGTGCAAGAGTCATTCATGCTGCGGGTGAAGACACCCGCTTGAAGTCAAGGCGCGGAGACGCGCCTACTCCCTCATGAAATCCGCTTAAAACAGCGCCATTCAACCCGGCTCATCCCAAATATCAAATCACCCAATCCCCAATTTCCCTTTCAGGCTAACCCTTCTTGCGGGATTTCCTTTTCCCGCCTTTTTCGGCTGGTACTTCCACCCGGATGGTGGTGGGTTCGCCGGGCGCGGATTCCACCTGGAACACGCCGCCCATCATCTCGACGCGCTCCCTCATGCCGAGCAGGCCGAGGCGGTTCTTCCTTTTGCCGGTCGAGGTGCCGGTGTTGTCGAAGCCCTGCCCGTCGTCCTTGATTTCCATGCGGATCACGCCGTCAACGAGCCGGATGCTCACTTCCACCTGGCTGGCCTTCGCATGGCGAGCCACGTTGGTGAGCGCCTCCTGGGCGACGCGGAAAAGCCCCGTTCGCACGGTGTCCGTCGATTGCTCGATCCCGGCGAAGACCTTGAGCCTGACGCGGATGCCGGTCTCTTCCATGAATTGTTTTAGGAATGCCTGGAGGGTTGGGATCAGTCCCAGTTCGTCCAGCATGGTCGGGCGCAATTCCCTTGCGAAGCGATGCACGGTTTCGACTGCCTTTGACACCAGCTCATGGGTGCTCTCGACCCTCTTCTGGAGGCTTCTCGGATTTGCAGCGGCTCCACTGGACAAGGCCGCCATGTGGACATTGATGCCCACCAGGGTCTGGATGATCACGTCATGCAACTCGCGGCTGATGCGCTTCCGCTCGTCCTCCTGGGCATGCAGGAGCCGATGGGAAAGATTCCGCAATTTCATTTCCTGGCGGCGGGATTGTTTCAGCAAGCGGCTCTGCTCCAGCCTGGACGAGCGAAGATCCGCCTCCACCGCGTGGCGCCTGACGATTTGCTGTTTCAGTTTCAGGTTCGATGCGCTCAGCACTTCCAAACGCCGCCGTGCGGCCTCGGCCTCGGCGCGCTCCGTGGTGTTTTCGAAAAAGCATACCACCCCGTATTCGTCGTCCGGCAAGGTGACCCGCTGGATCTGCCACTCGTAAACCTCCTTCACCCCGAGATCCCGGCGTCGCTCGGCAAACGCGGGTGACCGGTAGGGCTCTCCGGTTTTGAGGGTGCGCCGGAATTCCCTGATGATCTGATCCGCAGCCCGCCGCGGCCAGACGGCGCGCACGATCTCGGAAAAATCCCGGCCGATCAGGGGGCCGACATTTTGGAAAACCGCCATTGCCGTCGGGTTGGCCTGTTGCATGCGGAAATCGGTGCTCACCACGTAAACGCCGACGGGTGCCTGTTCGATGAGGGAGGTGAAAAGAATCCCGCTCCGGCGCGATTTGTCTTCCGCGAGTTTGCGCGCCGTGATGTCGCGGATGTTGCACTGGATGATGGAGTGGTCTCCCTCCTGATAGAGATTCGCCACCACCTCCACCTCGTGGAGCCGCCCGTCCTCGCTTTCCAGCGGCAGATCCTCGTAGCGGACTTCATGGTTCGTTTTTAGGTTGCGGAACATTTCGCGGCTCGCCGCCTCATCCTTGAGCAGGCCTATTTCGAAAAGCTCCTTGCCGATCAATTGCCCGCGCGGATAGCCCAGCAGCTTCGTCATGAACGGATTCGCATCGGTGATCCTGGAGGTTTCGGGATCGATGAGCAGGACGCCGTCGTGTGCCGCTTCGAAGAGGCGGCGGTAGCGGATTTCCGAAGCCAGCACCTGTTCCTCCGCCTGGGTTCGCTCGGTGATATCCATCACCACGGCGCTGCATTCCTCCCCGTTGGCCGAGCTCAGCACCTTGATGTTCACGATACGCGGCGGGGCGCTTCCGCTGGTGATCACGGTATCGATGGACTGCCTGGATCCCTCCCAGAAAGCCTTCTCAAGGAAGGCTTTGAAATCCGCCCGCATGTCAGGGGAAAGCAAAAGCGAGAAGGCACGTCCCGCAAGTTTCGCGCGATCGACGCCGGCCAGCAGGGAGCCGGTCAGGTTGGCAAGCCGGATGATCCCATCGGGTGCGAGGGTGAAATAGCCGACCGGTGCGAAATCATAGAGGTCGGTGTAAAGGTCGCGTTGCGTCTCCGCATCATCGCGGGCGCGACGGAGCTCCGCATTCTGCATCTCCAGCTCGATCTGGTGAACCTCCAGTTCGTGGAGCATGCGCCGGATGTCGGTCTCGGAATTGGGGGCGGCGGGTTTCGCAGTGGTTTCCTTGGCGCGCCGTTCGGCGCGGCGGCGCAAGTCGGCGTCCGTATCCTCGTTGTTCGGCTTCTTCGGCATGGCGTGGTGGATCAGGTGTTGGCGGATCCCGGCGGTTTGCCATCGCCCTTCCGCGACCGTTTGCGTTCCTCCTTCAGGTCCACCCTTGCCTTGTCCAGCTTGGTGGACTGGCCGACCAGGCGTTTCTCGAGAGTGACCTGCATATCCTTCAGCTTTGCCTCCAGCGTCTTCGCGATGCTGATGTCCCAGAAAGTGATCACCACGCCATCGATGCGGTCGTCCTGCGTGCGATAGGGGCTGATGCGCACCGCGAACCAGCGTCCGTCCCGTGTGCTGACCGCGTTCTCGGCGACTCCGAGTTTGCGCAAGACCTCGGAGGCGTCTTCGCTCAGCTCCGGGTAAAGCAGGTCGGATGCGAGGTCGGTGATGGGCCGACCGACATCGCCCGGAATGAGCTTGATGATCTTGGTGGCCTGCGTGGTGAAGCGGCGGACTTTGAGGTCGTTGTCGAGAAACAGGGTGGCGATGTCCGTGCTGTTGAGCAGGTTCTTCATGTCGTTGTTCGCGCGGGACAACTCGTCGAGTTTCCCCTGAAGCTCGGAGTTCACCGTCTGGAGTTCCTCGTTCAGCGACTGCATCTCCTCCTTGGAGGTGGTGAGTTCCTCGTTGGTGGACTGCATCTCCTCGTTGGTGGACTGCATTTCCTCGTTGGCGGATTTGATTTCCTCCTGCGAGGTCAGCATTTTCTCCCGCGTGTTGACCAGTTCCGCACGGGTCTGTTGCAGCTCCCATTCGGATTCCGCCAGGCGGAGGCTGGCAGCGGGCCGCTTGCCTTTCGCGGGCGGGGACTTGGTTTCCGCAGGAGCCACGACGTCCCGGAACACGATCGTCACCAATCCGGCAAGAGGCTCGGCCTCCCCCATCCGTTCCACGGTCACGTCGGCAAACTGCGGCCCATCGTTGGTTCCGATCTTCAAGCCGCGCAAGGTCACCGGGCCCTCCTGCCGCAGGGATTTCTGGAACGCGGCGCCCAGATCGTAGCGCAGTCCCTCGCGGGCCATGGCGAAAATGTTCAGGTTCGCCTTGCCCACGGCGGGTTCGAGATATCTCCCGGTCTGGCTGCTGATGTAGAGGACGTTTCCCTGTTCGTTCACGATCACCGTGGGCGGTGCGTAGCGCCGCTGGATCAATTGCTCCGCCTGCGTCTGGAAATTGAGATACGGCTTCTGCACAGTGCCGGCTCCCTTCCCGCCGATCAGCGCCGGGGCAAAGGAGGACGGAAACTCGATGGGCTCCGGCTGCACCGCGGGCTCCGTCCGCCGGAAGATCCGCGCCTTGATATTGGCGGTCGCAAACAGGTCGGTGAAATGGCCGACCGCCTCCGCGTTCCCCAACAACAGGATGCCACCCGGATTCAGGCTGTAGTGGAAAAGCGGAAGGATTTTTTTCTGCAGCTCCGGCGCGAGATAGATCAGCAGGTTCCGGCAACTCAGCAAATCCAACTTGGTGAACGGCGGATCCAGGATCAGGCTGTGGGGCGAAAAGATGACCATTTCACGTATCTCCGCGCGCACCCGGTAACCGCTGTCCTCCTTGCTGAAAAAGCGGCGGAGTTGCTCCGGCGTCACATCCGCGGAGATGTTTTCGGGAAACACCCCTTGGCGAGCCTTGTCGATGGCATCGCGGTCGAGATCGGTGGCGAAGATCTGGAGTTTGAAGTTTTTCTTCGGCTCGAGTTTCTCCACCACCTCCCTGAACGCCATCGCGAGGGAATAGGCCTCCTCACCTGTCGAACAGCCCGCCACCCATGCCCTCAGCGCACCTTCCGGGCGGTTTGCGAGCAGGGCCGGCAGGGTCTCCTCGCGCAACGTTTTCCAAACCAGCGGATCCCGGAAAAAGGAAGTCACGCCGATGAGGAATTCCTTGAAAAGCAAATCCAGTTCCTGCGGGTTCTCCTGCAGGAAGCGCACGTAGCTTCATGATCTTGTCGAGCTGGTGGATGCCCATGCGCCGCTCGATCCGGCGGTAGAGGGTGTTCCGCTTGTAGAAGGTGAAGTCATGGCCGGTGCGGGTGCGCAGGAGAATGAGGATCTTGTCCATCGCGCTGCGCATCTTCTCTTCGACCACGTCTTCGGGTATGGTGGCGGTGGGCTTGTGCTTCAGATACGCAAGGATTTTCCCCGGCAGCTCCTCCACCGGTGCGACGATGTCCGCCAGGCCGGCATCGATCGCGCTGCGCGGCATGCTGTCGAACTTTGCGGATGACGGCTCCTGCACCAGCACCAGCCCGCCCTTTTCCTTGATGTCCCGCAGGCCGAGCGTCCCATCGGAACACATGCCCGAAAGGATCACGCCGATACTCCGCTCCTGCTGGTCCAGCGCGAGTGAGCGCATGAAAAAATCGATGGGCAGCCGCAGGCCGCGTTTCTCCCCCGGCTCGAAAAGGTGCAACACCCCGTGAAGGATGGACATGTCCTTGTTCGGCGGGATCACATAGACGCGATCCGGTCGCACCCGTGTGCGATCCCTGACCTGCACAACCTTCATCCGGGTGCTGCGCTGGAGGAGTTGCGCCATGAGGCCTTTGCGGGTCGGATCCAGATGCTGGACAATCACCACCGCCACCCCGCTCCCCATCGGGAGGTGCGCCAGGAATTGGTCGAGCGCCTCGAAGCCCCCGGCGGACGCACCGATCCCCACGATAGGGAAAGCGGCAGCAGGCGGCGGGGCCGGGCTTTCCTCAGCGACCGCAGGAGCAGGCGACTTGGGGCGTGGGGATGACGGGCTCTTCATTTTCATACGACAGATGCCCAATGGCCTTTACTACGCGGTTGGTCGAATCGCAACGGCATTCAGCTTTGCAACCAGTCAACACCGTGCCCGCTCGGCATACGGCTCGCAATGCAATTCGTTTTCCGAACCAGAGCCATGGCTCCAAGCAAAGCAGTCATGATGCATGCACGACCTCCCCCGCACCGACCAGCTCGATCAATCGTGGGGCTATCTCTTCCAATGGCAAAACGAAGTCAACGTCGCCGGTCTCGATCGCGGTTTGCGGCATGCTGAAATCCTGCGAAGTGGGGCGATCCTGCGCGATGACCGTCCCGCCATTGTCCTTGATGATGCCCACCCCGATTGACCCGTCCCCATCCCCCCCGGTGAGCACCACCGCGATGGCATTCCTTTTGTAAAGCGACGCCACCGAAGCAAACAGCGGTTCGGCCGATGGGCGCGCGAAATGGACTTTCTCCGCCGTTGCCGAAGAGATCTCGATGATGCCGCCCGACAGGACGAACATGTGATGGTTGGGCACGGCCACAAAGACGCTGGAATGGCATAACACGTCGCCGGTCTCGGCCTGCCTGACATCCAAGGGCGTGCGGCACTTCAGGATCTCGGCCAGAAGGCTCTTATGATCCGGCGAGAGATGCATGACGATGGCGATAGCCGCCGGAAAATCAGCCGGCAAGGCTGCCAGAATGACCGACAGCGCGTTTAGCCCGCCCACCGATGCGGCGATTGCGATGACGCATTGGGCTGGCTCGCAGGGGCTGTCTTTCATGGGTTGCATCAAGGTGATGGAAATCCACAGACTTGCCATGGGGTGTATCCCTACCCCGCTTCACGGGCGTGGCTGCTCTTTGCCGAAGGTGCTGTATCTTTTTCGTCCTTTGGATTTTTACGGCTTATGAAGTCAGAAGTCTCAGTTTCAGCCCGTCCTTTTCGTAGTTCCGGAAGTCCCGGTCAAGCGTGACGAACTCCGCGTCGTGAAGGATGGCGAAGGCGGCGAGGTAGGCGTCCATCCAGACTTTGGGTGAGGAGGATGGTAGTCCGGCGAGGCGGTGCCAGAGCGGCTCCAAATCCGGAGCTTCGGCAAGCAGGTGGATTTTTGGCAGTTTGGCGAGCGAGGCAATCAGGCTCACCGCGTCCTGATTGGTGAATCCCTCAGCGCCGTAGGCACGGAGCAAGGCCGGGGTGGTGGCGAGGCGGAGGAAACTTTGCTGGCTCGCCCGGCAGAAGCAGGCGGGGGATTCCTCGGTGACTGCGTCGAAGACCTGCTTCGCGAGGGAGTGATGCGGGTGGGCCGAGAACGTGAGTGCCAGCCACACGTTGGAATCAAAGAGCGAGTCCAAGGCGCTGGAGATCTTCCTGTTGTAAGGTTTCCTGCTCAAGGGAGAGCAATTCATCGACCGTCATCCGACTGACCGGGGCGTCCGCGGCACACCGAACCACCGGCAGACCGTCTGCCTGGATCTCGATCCGGGGCTTGGCGGGCATTGGCTTTGACGTCGCCCCTTGGTCCGCGAGTCCACGTTTCAAAAGATCGGCTGCAACATCCTTGAGCTTCCGACCCTCATGCACGGCCCGGAGTTTCATTGCCCGCACCAAATCGGGAGGAAGATCGAAGGTGGCTTTCATAGGGGAAACTTGCTGGTTTTCTGGTTTCCTGTCAAATCCCCTGTTGGCGCTGCCAAGCTCGCGGAGAATGCACCGGCGGCGCTCGTTCGCGATGGTGCTAAACCTAAATTCAGATATGAGAACCACGGATGACACGGAAAGCACGGATCTAGAGGCACTTATGAAATCCATCCCGATCACCCAGAGGGTTAGTCGCACAGTCAATGTAACTCACTGATTATCCGTGTATATCCGTGAAATCCGTGGTTCCTATTTTCCTTTCTAGGCTAAGCCCTACCCGGCACCCGAAACTCGGCGAAATGCTCGCGTTGATCGTCGCAGAGGGGCAGGGATTTTCCTGGGATTTCTTTCCCGTCGAGGGTCAGGGAACCCGTTGCTGGCGAAGTTCCCGAAACGCGGCGGATCGTGATGTGATAGACGGTTTGGCGGTAGCGGTAGTGGACCTTGAAGGAATCCCACGCTTTCGGGAGATGGGGCGTCAGGCGCAGGTGATCGCCCTCCAGTTTCATGCCCAGCAAGGTATCCACGAGCAATCGGTACATCCAAGCGGCCGAGCCCGTGTACCAGGTCCAACCGCCGCGCCCGGTGTGCGGCGCGACCGCGTAGACGTCCGCCGCGACGACGTAGGGTTCGACTTTGTAAGTGGCGATTTCCTCCGGTGTCCCGCCGTGATGGACGGGATTGAGGAGGGAGAAGAGTTCCCATGCGCGTTCGCCGTCACCCATCTTTGCGAAGGCCATGGCGGCCCAGATCGCTCCGTGGGTGTATTGCCCGCCGTTCTCGCGCACGCCGGGAATGTAGGCTTTTATGTAGCCCGGATTGAGGGGGGATTTGTCGAAGGGTGGATCGAACAGTTGGATCAGTCCGTCATCGCGGCGGACCAAGCGCCGGTCCACGGAATCCATCGCCAGGCGTGAGCGTGACGGATCACCGGCTCCACTGATCACCGACCAGCTTTGCGGCAGGGAATCGATCTGGCATTCCAGATTGAACCGCGATCCGAGGGGTTCCCCGTTGTCGAAATAGGCACGGCGATACCAGTCGCCGTCCCATGCGTTTTCCTCGATATTGAGCTGCAAGAGTTGTGCGTGGGCGAGGCAGCGTTCGGCAAATGCGTGATCGTTCCGGCTGTGCGCTAGCGGGGCGAAGCGGGTGAGCACATCATAGAGGAAGAACGCCAGCCACACGCTTTCGCCGCGTCCCTCCTCGCCGACGCGGTTCATTCCATCATTCCAGTCCCCGCAGCCGATCAATGGCAGGCCGTGCGAGCCAAGGGGAAAGCTTTTCTCAATGGCCCGCACACAATGCTGATAGAGAGTGCCCGTCTCTTCGGCGCGATTGGGAAGATCGTAGTAGGCCTCCTCGTCGGGTTTGACCGGGCGGGCTTCAAGGAACGGAATGATCTCGTCGAGCACGCCGCTGTCCGCGACGGTGGAAACGTAGTGGCAGGTCACATAAGGCAACCACAGAAGATCATCGGAAAAGTGCGTCCTCACCCCGCGACCCGCCGGGGGATGCCACCAATGCTGCACGTCACCTTCCCGGAACTGCCGGGCGGCGGCGCGAAGCAGATGCTCGCGGGTGAGCGCCGGTTGGGCATGCACCAGCGCCATCACGTCCTGCAACTGGTCGCGGAATCCGTAGGCTCCCCCGGATTGATAGAATCCGGTTCTTCCCCAAAGCCTGCAGCCCAATGTCTGATAGAGCAGCCAGCCGTTTGCCATGACATTCACTGCCGGATCCGGCGTATCCACATTCACCGCGCCCAGCGTCCGGTTCCAGAATGACCAGACGCCTTCAAGCGCCTTCCGGCCCGCGTCCGCGCTGCGGAAGCGTCGGATCATTTCGCCCACTTCCGCCTTGTTCCGGCCGACACCGAGACGAAACGTGGTTTCTCGTTCCCCTCCGTCCGGCAGATCGAAGGTGACCTGAACGGCGCCGCATGGATCCAGCCCCGCACCGACCCTGCCGGAAAGTCGCGCCCGTTTCAGAGCCGCCGGATGCGAAAGGCTTCCGTTGCGCCCAATGAATTCCTTGCGGTCGCCGGTGACCGAGCGCGTGGCATCGCTCACATCCAGGAAGACGATCCGTCCCGGAAACTCGGTGTTGTCGAAGTTTCTCGCGAGCAACGCACCGGTCTTGAAATCCACTTCGGTCCGCACATGAAGCAGGCTCTTCGGCCTCAATTCGCCCAACACCCATTCCCAGTAGCCGGTGACGGAAATTCGGCGCGGACGACCCGAGACATTTTTCAATTTCAATACGGTGAATTTCACCGAGGCGTCCATCGCCACATAAACCCACAGCTCGGAGACAATGCCGTTTTCGGAGTGCTCGAACACCGTATAGCCGAAGCCATGGCGTATGACGTAGGGGGTCTCGCCGCGCGCGGGTGCCTGAGTCGGCGACCAATAGCGACCGGTCTCCTCGTCGCGGATGTAGAAAGCCTCACCCGTCGGATCCCGGACCGGGTCGTTGCTCCAGGGTGTCAGACGGAATTCATGTGAATTCTCAACCCAGGTATAGGCGGAACCAGCTTCCGAAACCACCGTCCCGAAATCCGGATTGGCCAGCACGTTCACCCATGGCGCGGGTGTCGTTTGTCCGGGCTGAAGGGTGATGACATATTCGTGGCCGTCCTCGGTGAACCCGCCATGGCCATTTTCGAAAATCAGTTCACGCGGGGGAAGCGGCATGGCCGGAACGACGGAGTGTTGCCGCGTGATCTCGAGCTTCGGGACCACCGGCTCGAATAAGCTGCGGTGTTCGGCCTGGTCCGCCAACGATCCCTTCTCGTCATCCAGGACGATGCGGGCGGATGCCTGGAGCAGGATCAGGTCATCATGGGCAACCTGTTCAAGGCTCCGCACGAAGATCCCGCCGGGTTTCTCACGCATTTGCGCTTCGGTTCCCGATGAAATCAGATTCGTGATCTCGTCGCCCAGGGATTGGCGGTAAACCGAAACGTCCTCATGCAGGATGACCAAGTCAACCGTCAGCCCCTTCATGCGCCAGTAGGAGTGCGCGCGGATCAATTCGCGGACGAGTTCGATCTTCGCCATGTCGCTGATGCGGAGCAGGATGATCGGTGAATCACCCGATATGCCATAACTCCAGAGTCCGTTCCTGCCCCGCTTGTTGTCGAGCAGGACACCGGGGTTCGCGCGCCTGGCGGGATCCGCGTAGATCAACGCTCCGGCGAGACGCCCGTAGAGCTGGGCTTCCGTTTCGGATACATTGAGATGGTGCAGGGTGACCAGATTGTGCGTCCATGCCAAATCGAAGGCACGTTCGGCCATGTGGAGGCTCTGATACTTTTCCACATGGGCCAGTGCGGCGTCACGGGTTTCGGCGACCCCCAGAACCAGGGTGACGACGGCGTTTCCATTCGGGGGGATCGAGATCGTGCGCCGCAGGGAAACGATGGGATCGAGCACGGAACCAACGCTGTTGGAAAGCGGATCAATGCTCTGCATGGCTGCCGGACGCGCCATGGTGCCGCCCCGGCCGACGAACCTGGTGCGATCGGTTTCGCAGGAAATTTCCCCCACATTGCCCTCGTGACTCACCATCATGTGCAGCAACAAAGGGGGATTCTCATCCTCGGAACGGCCGCGACGGGAGCAGAGGATGGCGGAGGATTCCTTTGCGAATTCCGTTTGCACGAACAGATTGCTGAATGCCGGGTGCGCCGAGTCCGCGCCCGGACTCGCGAGCACCACCTCGGCATAACTCGTCAACTCGACCAGGCGCGCCACCGCGGATCGGTTGCTGATGGTGACGCGGCGCAACTCCACGTCATCCTCCGGAGACACGATGATTTCCGTGTGAATGTCGAATTCGGCATGCGAATGGCGGAACTCGGCCCGCGACTGCTTGAAGATCGCTTCATAGCCCTTCGTCGGCTGCAATGTGGGTTGGTGGGCGGCGGACCATACCTCCCCGGTTGCGGGATCCCGCAGATAGACAAAGGTCCCCCAGCAATCGCGCGTCGCATCCTCGTGCCAGCGGGTGACCATGAGATCGCGCCAGCGGCTGTAGCCTCCGCCCGCACTGCTGATCGCGACATGATAGTTCCCGTTCGACAGCAGGTGCACATCCGGCACCGGTGGGGAGGGATTCGTGAACACGCGCATCACGTTCTCACGTTCATCGTAGAGGATTCGCTTGGCCTCAGGCGCCGAATCATCGGCCAACACCGTCGCCACCGCCTTGGGCACGCGTTCCTGCAACAGCAGGTCGGCGGCCTTGAGCATGGGGCAGGCCATGAAACGCCGTTGCATCGGATCATCAAGCAATAGGTTGTCCAGCGCGAGCAGGCTCATCCCCTGATGGTGGACCATGTAGGATTGGATCGTGGCGCTGGTCTTGCCCGGCGGAAGCCGCGTGGGCGTGTAGTCCACCGCTTCGTAGAATCCGTATTCGCCGGCAAGACCGTCGGCAGCCAGACGCTGAAGGTTTTCGCATGATTCCCGCGGCGCGACCATGAGCGCCATGGCGGAGGCATACGGGGCGATAACCAGATCCTCGGCCAACCCCCGTTTCAATCCCAGACCCGGCACGCCGAAGGCATGGTATTGATAGTTGTGCAGAACATCCGTCCGGTTGTAGCCGGATTCGGAAACTCCCCACGGGATGCCGTGTGCTTTTCCATAAGCGATCTGTTGCTGGACCGCCGCCTCGTAGGTATGATCCAGCAGGGTGTTTTCATAGGTCGGCATGACCAGCAGCGGCATCAGATATTCGAACATCGAGCCACTCCATGAAACGAGCAACGGGTCGCCACGCAGGGAAACGAGCAGGCGACCCAGCGAGAACCAGTGGTCCTGTGGAACCTGCCCCATGGCGATGGCGACGTAGCTGCACAGCCGCGCCTCCGAGGCCAGCAGGTCATAGAAACTGAGGTCACACCGGTTTGCGGGAACGTTGAAACCAACGGAAAACAACTCTCTGGCCGGATCGAACAGGAATGCGAAATCCATCGCCGCCAGATTGTCGCATTGTTTCGCCAGGGCTTCCAGCGACTCCAGACGCTGGCGTGCCCGGTCGCAGGATTCACCCAGACAGCGGGAAAGTTCGGTGAGACGATCGCGTTCGCCCGCCCGGAACCGATTCGGATTCGCTGCGATTTCCTCTGACACAGCGGTGGTCATGGACTGGAACGATTCACCGGATTCGGCCAACTCTTGCAAGGTGGTGACGTGGCCGAGACTGAGCCCGAGCGCCTCGCATGCGGGGAGCGGATCGCCATCGGTTTGCCCAAGGATTGGCAACTCAAGCCATGGCGCAAGAAACAACATCTCCGCGAGGTGCTCCCCGCATTCCCGCTCAAGGCATTGCGCCCACCGCACGGATTCCTCCCCTTCCTCCGCCAGCGAGGCGGCGAGGCCGGAGGCGTGGTCGCTCACCGCCAGTAACAACGAGTATGTGGCGCGGAAATTGCAAGGTGCGGCTTCCAGTTTCGCGTCGAGCGGCTCCAATTTCTTTCCTTCGCCGGTGAGTTCCGCGAGCACCCTCACGGTATCCCGCAGGCCCGAGAAGATCACGGGAGTAAAGGTTTTCGCCCCGGCCAGCTCCCTGAGCCCGGCGCCGAGAACCAGCAAATGGCCTGATAGATTTCCGCTGTCCACGCTCGAGATGTAGAGCGGGTGAAGCGGTTGCAGCGTGCGGGTGTCATACCAGTTGTAGAAGTGCCCGCGATAGCGCTCGAGTCCCTGCATCGTAGCGAGCGTGTCATGGCTGCGCCGGATCAGGCCGCCTGCCGGGAGATAGCCGAAATCAAGGGCGGCAAGATTCGCCAGCAGAGCCAGTCCCATGTTGGTGGGAGAGGTCCGTGTGGCGGTTGTCGGAACCGGAACCTCCTGATAGTTGTCCGGCGGCAGCCAGTTCTCCGTGGCGGTGACAAACGTTTCGAAGTAGTGCCATGTCTTGCGGGCGGTATTTCTCAGAAAACCCACCTGGCCTGCGGTCAGTGCCTGTGTCGGCGATTCAATGGGCAGGCTGATCCACCATGCGATCCACGGAGCGGCGAGCCATACTCCCAGAATCGGCAGCGCCGTGAACAGCTCGGCCGATCGCACGAAGAACAGGAAAAGGCCGACAGCCACCGAGACCGCGGGCGCGATCCACATGGTGATATAAAATCCGGCGAGATCCGATCGGGAGTCTCCTTCGGCATCGCTCGAGGTTCGCCACTCGAGGAGGCGCTTGTGCGTCACGAGCAAACGCATCAGCGTTTTTCCGATGGCATCCAGGCTGATGAACGCGTCGTAAGGCAGAAACGCAATGGTGAGGAATATCTGGCCGACTTGCCGTCCGCAGGATACTGCCACCGCCCGCAGATGCATCGCCCACGGCAAGTCGTGCGGCTTGCGGGCCAGATTGACCAGGGCTGACAGAAGTCCCGGCAGAATGACCATGGAAACGACCACGAGAGTCCCCACGTCTCCGAGGTCGGGAAGTAGAAGCCATGCGCCCAGAATCAAAAGCATCAGCGCCACAGGAACGAGACTCCGCCGCAGGTTGTCGAAAATCTTCCATCGGGAAAGGGCGGAGAGTGGATTGGCGATGCGCCGCGCATCTGGGCCGGGAACCCGCGGCAGCAGCCATTGCGTGATCTGCCAATCCCCACGGATCCAGCGGTGCCGCCGGTCGATATCCACGTTGTAGCGCGATGGATACACTTCGTAGAACTCCACGTCGCTGACCAGCGCCGAGCGGGCATGGCAGGCCTCCAGAAGATCATGGCTGAGAACGGTGTTTTCCGGAAAGCGCCCGCTCATCGCGCGCTGGAAGGCGTCCACATCATAGATCCCCTTGCCGATGAACGAGCCCTCGCGGAAGACGTCCTGATAGACGTCGGAAACCTCCCGCGTGTAGGGATCGATCCCCGCATCGCCGGCGAAGAGCCTGACAAACCACGACCTCCGGGCGCTCGGCAGACTCACGCCGATGCGCGGCTGGAGAATGCCATATCCTTCCGCGACCACACCGCGCTTTTGATCGAACACCGGGCGGTTCAATGGATGGACCATCGTGCCAACAAGCCGCCTGGCCGCATCGCGCGGCAACTGGGTGTCGGTATCGAGCGTGATTACATATTTGATGGAATGCAGGATCCGGACATCACCCACCACCACGGAAAAACAATTCGCGGAACCCCCGCGAAGCAGGGCGTTGAACTCCTCCAGCTTTCCGCGCTTTCGTTCGTAGCCCATCCACAATCCTTCCCCGACGTTCCAGCGGCGCGGCCGATGAAACAGGAAGAACCGGGAGTCGATCCCGTCCGCATACTTCCGGTTGAGCATCTCGATCCCGGCACGCGCCCGCGTCACCAGCAGCTCATCCTCCTCAAGCACTTCCTCCGCAGCGTCCCGGACGTCCGTCAACAGGGCGAAATGAAGCTGCGGGTCCCGGTTCGCGAGATGATGGATTTCCAAGGATTCTATCAGACGATCCACGCCCTCCGGACTGGCAAGCATCGTGGGAACGACGACCATCGTGCGGCATTCCGATGGAATGCCGGAAAAGAAATCGAGGCGCGGCAGCAGCCGGGGTTTCACCACCAGGGTGGATAGCCAGTTCATCAATGCCACTGCCAGTTGGCTTGCACCAACGAGAAACAGCAGGCTGAAAAGAACCAGTTTCCAACCGTTCACCCCGAACAACCGGGCTTGCCAGATGAAACCCGACGCCGCCAGCAGGGTGATCAACACGATGCCTCCGATATAGAAAGTCAGGGGGAAATCATGGATGAACCGCCCGATGGCATGGCGCAATGGCCAACGCACCTTCGCCGCCCTCTCCAACATGGGCCGACCCTTGTCGACCAGATAATGGCCGACATGCGCGGTCCGTGCGCCGTGCCCGTACTTCCGCGCACCTTCGTTGGACATCTCCACGACCAGATCCGCGACTTCGGTTTCCGAATACTTGCTGTGCCGGGAGATGGCTTCGACCGTATGACGGTAGTGATCCCGTGTGGCGAAGTCCATTTCACCGTAAACACCGGCGGCATCCGATCGCAAAGACCCCTCGACCCGGCTCAATGTCTCCACGAACTCCTTCCAATCCATCGCACTTAGAAAACGAAGGCTGCCGATGCAATGGCTCACCGAAACCTGGTCGGTCGCCTGATTCTGGCTATCGAGATGAACCAGTTGCTCGACGGATGTGCCCTCCTCAGCGAGGCGGTGCTCAAGCCAGGTGCGCGCCAGATGAAGAACCGGACTGTATTGTGACAAACGTTGGCTGAATTCCGCCACGAAGGAACTGGACAAATGCAGCTCGGCCTTCGCCATGTCCGCCACGATGATGACCAGGCCGGACGGGTTCTTTTCCGCCATCTCCTGCAATCGGGAGACCCACAGACCGGCCAGCTCGCTATCTTCGCGCGCGATGGTCAAGCGGGTGGCGATACGCTGGAGATTCTCGATCAATGCAAGGCGCAGCATGATGGGAATCGCCCACAGCTCGCCGAGCTTGAGCGTATCCACGGCCTGATAGGAGTCGATGAAGGCACCGAGCGGGCCGGCGTCGATCTGCGCGTCCACATGCCGGATCAACTCCAGCACGATGTCATACACTCGGGGGAATCCGACGGAGGAACCCTTCGAAAGGCGGGGCAATTCCCGGCAATAACCGCGAGGCAGATGCCGCCGCGCCATTTGGATCTGCTCCTCGATGAGATAGAAATTGTCCAACATCCATTCGGCCGCCGGTGGCAGGCGATCGCCGGGATTCATGCTCCGGGTGCTGCGATTGAAGGAGCGGAGATCCCGCTCGTTGGCGTCCAGCCGGGAGAGCAGGCGGTTGCTCCCGCTGTCGGTGACGGTTCGGTGGGCCGCGGCCAAATCTCGGGCGTGGCGAGCGAGCTGCTCGACGCTGAACAACTCGTCCCGCAGCGGAGCATCGGCCTCACCTGGCCGCATCTCTCTGGTTCCACAGCGTGGTTTGCCTGTCAGGAGTTTCCGCATGAATTGATCCCGCGAAAGGGCTTCATGATTTCCACCCTTTGCAAGCCAAGCTTAACCCCATGAAATCCGGAAGCCATGGGGTGTACCCCTACCCCGCAGCCTCATTCATGATCTTGACGATCGTGTCCTCCACCTCACGGGCGACACCTTCCAGTTGCGGGATATTGAAAAGCGTAAACAGCGTGGTCGGCTTCAAGGATGCGAAGATCGTTTTCCCATCCTCTTCGTAGACCGAAATCCGGCACGGCAGGGCGGTGGAGAGGCTCATGTTTTCATCGAGCACCTTCTTGGCATGCTGTGGCTGGCAGACCTCGAAGATCAGGCATTCCCGTGTGAAATCGACGCCCTTCTTCACCATGGTTTCCTTCAGGTTATGTATGTGCATGACACCGAAGTGGTTCGCTTCGACTGCTGCCTGCAGCGAGTCTGCAGCCTCCTTCACGGTTTTTCCGGTCGAAAATTCGATGAGCATAGGATTGTTTTGGTTGAGTGGTTTCGATGGATGTACGGCGCTCACCGCATCACTTGTTTGATCTCATGGTGGCGAACAAAATCAGCAGAACACCCGCCGCGAGCCCGATGGCGAGCCACGGGCCAAATGCCCCGTGATTCCATCCACTCATCCATTCATCGGTATGATACATCATGGATGGTTTTCTTCGGCGATTTGTACGGGATGCATTTTCTCCGCAGGTCAAGTTGCATCAGCCCGATTTAATGCCTGCTTCTATGGTCCGAACGGTTCGTATCCCGGAGATCATGGCTGCGGTTGGAGCCATAATCTTTGTATCTGCCTCCGTAAATGTATTGGCCGTTGTGGTAATAACGGCTGGTGTACGGATTTCCACCGTAGACGTATCTTCCCGTCTGGTAGCTGCCTCCTGAGTAATATTGCCCGTTGTGGTAGTAGGCGCTGCCAACGAATGTGTTCGGCAAAGTGGAATAGACGCCGTATCCGCCCCCACCTGAGGAGTGGCGGTTGTAACTAGAACGGCCTGGATCGACACACGAACCCAGGAGAGCTGCGGCAACAAGAGGACAGGCAAGGAATGCAGATCGGCAATGGTGTTTCTTCATACCCAGACAATGGCGCCGCAATGCCAACGGCCACAATGGGGTCTTCACCCCATCAAGCCGAGCCCCCGGATTTGTCGCCATGGAGTAGGGTTTCACCCCATAGCAACCGACACCGAACGGGAATATTTTTATCTAGGTGGAAAAACCACCCTCCAAAATCATGAAGCCTAAAACCAGACAGATCACCATCCTCATTATTTCAGCCGCACTTTTGTCGCTCTTCTCTTCAAGCTGCGGCACCGTCCACGGCTTCGGGCACGATGTCGAACACGTGGGCGACGCGATAGAGGGCTCAACCCGCTAAGCAAACTGGCGCCGTGCAATAATCCCGATTCAAACTCGGGGAAAAATACAGGGCCAAGGAATCCAAAACCACCGAAGAATCCATCCTCATGTTAATGACCATCGCAATCATCCTCATCATCCTTTGGGCGATGGGGCTCATCACCAGCTTCTCGCTCGGTGGCTTCATCCACATCTTGCTGGTGATCGCGGTCATCATGATCCTCATCCGGATTATCCAAGGACGCCGCATCCTCTGATGCGGATGAAGAGCCATCACCCTGCTATCCCATGAATGCCAAAGCCATAGCCGCCATCATCCTGATCGTCGCGGGTATCATCGTGCTCGCCTATTCGAGCATCAGCTTCACCACACCGGGTGAGAGCATCGATTTCCTCGGATTGCATGTAGAAACACGCGACTCGCATTTCATCCCACCCGTGATCGGTGCAATCGCCCTCGCCGCTGGGATCGTCCTGCTGGTGCTCAAACCCAGATCGGCCTGACGCCGGGATGCGGCCGGCAATCCCAAGAGAATTGAGAATGAGATGGATGCACCTGCCATTCGACCTTATGCTAAACGTTTGGAATGGGAAACTCCCTGAACCAGGGACATTATGAAACCAATCACAGTCTTACTGGCGGAAGACCACACGATGGTCCGCGAAGGGCTTCGCATCATGCTGAATCCGGAGACGGATATCGAGGTCATAGGCGAGGCTCCGAACGGGAGGCGGGCGGTCGCCATGGCCTTGGAGCTCCGTCCCGATGTGGTGGTGATGGACATAGCCATGCCAGGTTTGAACGGCCTGGAGGCAACCCGCCAACTGCTCAAGGAGCTGCCGAAAACCAAGGTCATCATTCTCACCGCACACTGCGACGACGCCTATGTGCAGAGCGCGACCGATTCCGGTGCCGTCGGTTTCCTGCTCAAACAGGACACCGCCCATGATGTCTCCATTGCAATCCGCGAGGCATACAGAGGCCGGACATTCTACAGCGCGTCGGTTTCCAGGCGCATGGGTCGCCTCAACACCAAGTCCCGCGACCGGGCGGGAAAGATCCAGACAAAGCCCTCCGTGCTGACTTCCCGGGAGATGGAAGTGCTGCAACTCATCGCCGAAGGCAAAGCCAACAAGGAGACGGCCTCCGATCTGGGCATCAGCATCAAGACCGTGGAGAAGCATCGCGGACATCTGATGGAGAAACTCGACATCCACGATACCGCCGGCCTCACCCGGCACGCCATCGCCACCGGCATCATCGAGAGCAGCGTGCAGGTCACTATCATTTAGGCAACCTGACGCAACCCTCTGGATGGGATCCTATTGGTTCTCCGCATCCACCTTGGCCTTGGCGGCTTCGGCCTCTGCATCGACCTTCTTCTTGTCCGCATCGAGCTGTGCCTGCACCGATTCCTTGTCGGCTTCGATCCTCGCCAGTTCGATTTCGGCATTCGCTTCGGTTTGCCGGATTGCTTCCTTGGCTTCCTCGCTCACTTCCTCCTTGCGTTCGTCGATCGCCTCCTTGGCCGCTTCCTTGGAATCTTCGATGGCCGCTTTCTGCTTGTCGCAACCTACGGAAAGAACCGCGGCAAGTGCGATGATGATGTATCTCGTGTTTTTCATGATGTTCTATCTTTTTCATCCGCCGTCGAAATTATGCCGGATGGCTCTCAATTTCCCGCGGATCTCGCAAACCTATGCGATCACCGGGGAAGCCACCATGGGGTGAAACCCTCCCCTGCAGGAAACAGCTTCTGGGGGTTACACCCCATAGCGAAGCCGATTCCCCGGCACCATTGTCCGGAGTGACGAATGGCGGATCCGCCAATTCACAAAACAACAAACAAAAGAACATCAAATTATGAAAACAACAAAACTGACCCGCACCGTATTCCTGATTTCCATGGCCGCAGCGTATCCCGCCGCACATGCCGAGGACGCAGTCACCGAAAAGCCGAAGATGGAGGAAAAGGCAACCGTGGAAGCCGGATCGCTCACTGCGGTGATTTCCGACAGCCTGACATTCTCCACTCTCACGAAATGCCTCAAGGCAGCGGAGCTCGACATCACGCTCGGCACCAAGGGTGACTACACGATCTTCGCCCCAACCGACGAAGCATTCGGCAAGCTGCCTGCGGAAACACTCACCAAGCTCATGCTTCCCGAGAACAAGGAGAAACTCCGCATGCTGCTGCTCTATCATGTTGTCGCAGGCAGGATGCTCGCCGCCGACCTGCAGGACGGCGATGTCAAGACGATGAATGGCGAGAAACTGAAGATCGATGCCGATAAAAAGGAGATCGAGATCAACGGAGAGAAAGTCTTCAGCGCCGATGTTACTGCAAACAACGGGGTCATGCACTCCCTTGGCAAGGTGCTTGTCCCTGATTCGCTTGAAGGATTCGTGGGTCTCGACAACTAAGGATCGCCCAACTGACGAGAGGCAGCTGCGTTCTACGGAATGGGCACGCAGGTGCCATGCGCCTTCCATCTGCTAGCTAAAAATGAAGTCCGTCCCGGCCAGAGCCGGGGCGGATTTTTGATGTTCGCTGTGGGGCTCTCGTACTGGAGACGGTTCTCAACCGCATGCTCGAAGACAGTGCTGATGAACCCCACAGGTGGTCTTTGTCGCAAACTCGCTATACTCCGGATTGTCGTCTCCAGGCTGCGACGAAATACCTTGTTACCATGCCGGATAACGGCGTAAAACATCTGCGTGGAGCGAGGGCTTTTACTAGCGCTTGTCGTATCGGATTACATTGCCCCATACGGCAAATTCGGATATGTAAGATGCTTCTCAAACACCTCACATAACTTCGCAAGCCATTGGAATCCAATAAGTTGCACGAGTAGCTCAGCGGTAGAGCAACCCGTTTACACCGTGAAATGACAGCTTGTTCGTGGGACGTTGCGGACTGAATAGGATTCTGTAATCCATTCTAATTCAATCACTTGGAGCATCCCCAAGGATTGAATCCGGATCGAGGTGAGAAGAGCCGATTTGCCCCAAATGGCCCCTTGCGACCTGATTTTGCCACCGCCAGTATACATAGGTAGTATACATAGCTCAAACCCGCTTGAAACGGGTCGCTCTGCGATCCGGTGAGAACCGCCATGGCCAGAATCCATGGTAAAGTCACCAAACCGGGCATCAACCTGGCCATTCGCTCGATCTTCGTCTTCCGGCGCTATTTCCCTTTCCGGATGGTGATCTTCCCGGCACGTCCGGCGGAATCCAATTTCTCCGAAAGGGTGGCGACCAGATCCTTGTGCTCCGGATCATCGACGAGATTGCCCTCGGGGGTCTGGGTTTCCCGATGATCATAGAGTTCCCTTGCCGCGATTTTTTTCGACTTCGTGTCGATCCACTCGGTGTAGCGCCACCGCTCCGTCCGCAGTGTGTATCCCATCGTTCCGCCGCGCGGATACTGGCTGAATGCGAACTCGCGAAGCGCCCCGCCGGGATCCTTCAGCGCCGGCCCGATGCTGCGCCCTTCGCAAGATGCAGGAATTTTCCCGCCGGTCAGTTGCGCCAAGGTCGGGAAAACATCGATCATTTCCACGAGGGCATCGGAGCTTTTCCCCTTGGCGAAACCCGGGGCGGAAACGATGAAGGGCACCCTCGTGTCCAGCTCCAGGTTGGTGTGCTTGCACCAGAGCCCGTAGTCGCCGAGCTTATAGCCGTGATCACCCCACAGCACGACGATCGTATCGTCGCGCAGGCCAAGCCGGTCGAGCTCGGCCATGACCTTGCCGACTTGGGCATCGGTGAAACTCACGCAGGCGGCGTATCCGTGCCTGAGCTCTTTCGTTTTCGCGTCGCTCAGCGGCCCCTCGGCCGGGATGCCCTGGTAGCCGCGCAGCTCGCCCCAATTTGTCAGCGCCAGCGAGGGGGTTCCCTTGGGCGGGTTGCGATCCGGCACGGAGAACCGGTCGCGCTCGTACATGTCCCAGTAGCGTTTCGGTGCGGCGAAGGGCAGGTGCGGTTTGGCGAAACCGACGCACATGAAAAACGGCTTGCCCTTGTTCCGGCGCAGTGACTCGATCGCCTGCCTGGCGACAACCCCGTCCTGATAAGCCTCATCGCCAACATCCGCCGCTTCCGTGTCCGGGCCTTTGGTGGCTGCCCGCAGTTCGGCATCCTTCAACCCTTTCTTCCTGGCCTCCGTGGCTTTCCGTTTGATCGATTGCAGCGTCTTCGGATCCGCATACTTGTCCAGTGACCGGCCGGGCAGTTCCGTCAAGTATTCCTTGTCGTCGCTTCCGTGGTGATAGACTTTGCCGAACGAGGCGGTCACGTAGCCCTTTTCCCTGAAGTAGCGCGGCAGGGTCATCGCATCCGGGATCGTGCGGCGCAGGGGGGTGAACAGATCGAATATGCCCGTGGTGTTGGGGTATTGCCCGGTCATGACGCTGATGCGCGACGGCGCGCAGATCGCCTGCTGGCAGTAGGCGCGCTCGAAAAGCACACCTTCCGAGGCCAGCTTGTCGATTGCCGGACTTTTGATGGATTCCACGCCGTAGCATCCGAGCTCAGGCCGCAGGTCATCGACGAAGAAGAAGAGGACGTTCTTTGCCATGGCGGATCCCGCCATCATCAGCGATGCCGCGAACAGGAGGGCGCCTGGGAAACGAAGGCCGGTTTCGCTACGGGGTGCCATTGTTCCCCCTCCAGAAGCTGTTGTCATTGCCGCCGCGTTTGTCGAACCCCTCGATGTCCTTCCTGCTGACTTCCCCGACGTGACCGTCATAGTAGGCAACGAGCGCCTTGCCATTGTGGCGGTAGGCGATCGCCGGGGCGTTGACCTTTCCCTCCTCACCTTTCCAACTGAAGCGCCCACCGTACTGAACCAACCAGTTCACGGCCGTCACGAAAGCGGCGGTCTGGGCAGGCGAGGTCAATTCAGCCATCCGGTAGCCGGAATCGACATCGCTGTTGCCCGACGAGTAGTTTTCCTTCGACACCATCCCGTAGCTCGCCTTGAGCGTATCGTATCCGCTCGCCCTTGCTTTGTAGGCGATGGAATCGAGGTAATTGGGACTCACCCTGCTTTCCTGGCTTTTGCCGGACGTGGGCCGGCTCACGCCGACGTAGAGGTCGAGGAAATCCGAATTCCTATCCCACAGGCCGCCCGTTTTGCCATCGGAATCCTGGGTGAACGTCGAAACATACCGCCCGTTGTTGTCGGATGCGTAGAGGCCGTTCGCAAGCTGGAGCTTGTGCAGATTGTCGGTGGAATTGGCTCGTCCGGCCGCCGTCCCTACCCTTGGTATCGCGAAGAAAATCAGCGCGGCTAGCACCACGATGATCGAAATGGTGACCAGGAGCTCCACCAAGGTGAAGCCGGACAGTGAATGGGCGGATGGGTTCTTGCGGATGTTGGATTTCACGGAAGCATTGGGTTTGTTGGCTGCGACAATTTGCTGAATCACCGCAACCGGGGAGTATCATATCATCTCCATGCACCCTGTATTGTCACGGGAGCAGGTTACAAGGCCGGCGTGGCCTCCGGGATGCCCTTGCGATCTCAGGTGACGGAAAGCGCCGGACTGATCCCGGCCCGACGCTTACTGTGGATTCGTTTGTCAGATCTGGCTGAGAAAAGACCTCAGCGGCGACGGCGGAGCAGGAAACCTCCTCCTAGGAGCGCGAGCAGCGCGGAGCTTGGCTCGGGAACGACACCGAAGACAGCAAGGTTATCCAGAACCGTGTCATTGCCGCTGCTCGCGGCCGTCCCTCCGGAGAAGGCCAATCGGAATACAACCGACCCACCTGCATCCAATGTGCGGTCGGCCAAACCGGTCAGGTCGATGTCGAAATTATGGGGGGTGGCGTTGGTCAATGGTTCGTTACCCAAGATCACCAGAGTCCCATTCGACACCGGACCGGTGGTGATGACTCCCGACTGCACCGAAAGCGCCCACAATTCAGGGGCATTGGACCGGATGGCGGCGGAATCGAAATTGAAGCTGGTCAGTTCGATCGCGAAGCCGACCGTCGAGGTGATGGTGAAATCGATGTGCCCGCTGTAGCCATTGGCCAACGCGGTTCCCTCGCCAAGGGCGACCGTTGTGCTTGGACCGGGGATGCCCGTCCCGGCAGCCACCGATCCCCAGGTTCCGTCGTTGCTTGCGCCGTAGTTGGCGGTGGCGTTGTTCCAGTTGAACCATGTGCCGCCGGCGTCGGTCGTTCCGACCCCTTGGCCTGAAACGGAGTTGGTTGTGTTCGCGTTCCAGGTGTCTGCGCTGACTTCGGTCCAGACATCCCAGCCGGCCAATAGCACGGCAGCGGAACCGTTTGAGGAAAGAGCCGCAACGGCACCGATTGCGAGTAGGAATTGTTTTTTCATGGTATGGATTTTGATGGGTTTGTTTCATTTGGCTCCAAGCGAACCGGACGCACGGCAACCATCTGGTTAGATACTGTGGGCAAAAAACCGAAATTTTGTAATGTCACTGGAATCCGTGACATGACAGGGCGCCGTGATTCCGGCAGAATATTTGCAGTCAAAATATCACAAGAGGAAAGCCGCGCCGGCAATCCGCCACGAACAACAGAAAACCAGGAAAACAGAAACATGAAAAATTCGGTACAAACTGCGGCCGCCCTTGCGCTCGCATCGACATCGGTGTTGCAGGCAGCTGTCATCACCCAAACGGGTCCGCAAACTGCGGCAAGCGGAGATGATTGGAATGTGCCCGCCCTATGGTCGAACACTGCTGCGCCTTCGGGCGGCAACACGTATGTGATGAACGCCCGCATCAACACCCCCGACACACCCGCCGCCACAGCGGTGTTCGGCGGAGACTCCCTTCGGGTGGATTCCGGCGGCAACCTGCAGGTGCGCGCCAGGAACGAAGCCGCCGATGCCGTCACCGTGAACCTGGTTCTGAATGGGGGACAGGTCGGGCTGAACAAGACGACTTCCAACTACGCCCAGCTTGAAGGCACCGTCTCGGTGACCGCCGACTCGACGTTCAAAATGTTCCAGAACGCGACCACGCAGCGTAACCTAAGGCTGAACTCGCTGGTCAGCGGGGGAAGCGGAAACGTCCTTTCATTGAACGGAACCTCCGGATTCACCGGCCCTGGCAACGTCTTTGTCGAGGTTCTGAACTCATCCAACTCCTTTGCGGGAACTTGGCAGATCAATGACATCAGGGCGATCTTCGGATCCGTCGGCGCAACCGGAAGCGGCGGTTTCAATTTACTGACGGATGGCTATCTCCGGATCAATGACAGCTGGAGCGGCTTCATCTCCGCCGTCAGCGGTTCGGAAGTCAACGTGGGCGGAACCAACACCTACACGCTCAACGGCCTGACCGTCGATGGCAACGCGTTCACGACGGCGGGCACCTATACTTCCAGCGAACTCAATCTGGCAACCGGCACCGCGATTTTCAGCGGACCCGGTTCCTTTGTTGTCGTTCCGGAGCCATCCTCACTGGCTCTTCTCGGACTTGGCGCCCTCGGCCTCATGGTTCGCCGCCGCTAAGCGGGATCCCAAGACATAAACCCAAACGGATCCAGGATTTAGGAAAACGGAGCGTTCGTCGGCTGCCTTCATGGCATGCCACGGAACGGCGATGAAGACAGCCACCTCACATTCAGGGTGGCATCCGGCGCTTGGAATTTTTCGGCCATTCCGGAATGACTCCGCATGAACCCATCAGGCACCCTGGGGGAAGAGGACGGGCGCAGGAAATCACCGGGGATGCGGGGAATTGCCGGAGACCAAGGCCGCTTCAACCGAAGCGCGATGGCTGGTTGCTCCGTTTCGGGGTGAGGGCTTCCGTGCGCTGGGCTGCTGCCGTCCTTGCTATGGCTGCCACCCTTTTACGAAAGCCCGGTCACTCTTGCTGAGTGTGGAGATCGGGATCTCATAGCGCCTGCCGCTTACCATGACGATCAAGGTGTCGCCGTCTTTCCCGATCAGTTGCGCTTCGATGACCTTGCCTTCGGCATTTGTGAGCTTGCGTACGGTAACGGGCGCAAGTCTTGACCCCTTGGCTCCATCCGAGTCACGCCTGCTTTCCGGTGGGTTTTCCCGCTGGATTTCGCGCAGGTCATGGTCTTCGTGAAACAGCAGGATGCGGTCGATGTTGAAGTTCTTGGATCTCCCTGAAATCGTGAGTTCGTAGGTCTCCCCTTGTTTGAGGCGATAGAGGACGGGGTATTTGATGTGGTTCACATCGATCTGCGTGGCCCAACCCCAGCCTTTGGGATCCCCGCCGAACATCTTGGTGTCGCTGCGGAGTATTTTGAGAGGGGCCTCGCCGCCTGCTTCGAAGTCACCCTTGAGCGCGATGTAGCAGTCGTTGGAAATGTCCTCGCGTTTTGACTCGAGGCGTTTCCTGGCGCGCAGGATGAGCTGATAGGTGCCGGGCTTGTTGATTTTGAAATGGTATCCGAGCGGTGAATCGGCAGGGCCGGATTCGGTCTTGTTGCCGGTGAATTCCAGGTGGCATTCGCCCTGGTAATCGGCGACGTCGGTCTTTTTCTTCCACTTTCCCAGCCTTGAATCGGTGGATTCCGCCTCGATGGTCACTTTGCCCCCCTGTTCCAGAAACACGGTCTCGCCGGCCGCGAAGACCGTGGGCAGCAGCAGTGCGAGTGATCGGATTGCTGTTCTTTTCGACATGGGTTCAGTGCTGGTTGGACGGCAAAACACGCGAGGCCTGCCAGAACATGAAGGGAGATTCGTTCAGCGGTCCGTGCGTGTTCGATCCCGGAGAAATTCATCCGTCGCTTTCCTTGAGGCGCGGCCTTCGAAGGTTTCCCTTTGCTCGATCAGCGAGAGCGCGGCGCCCGCCAGGGTGTTCTGGTATTTTTCTCCCCCAGCATCCGTTTCCGGATAGAAGTCGGGCCGGGGGTTGTAGGTGATGGGCAGGAAGATCACATCGTCTCGGCGGAGAAAATCGCCACCCATGATCCTGTCGCTGGCGAGCCAGTGGACGAACTTCCGCAATTCATAATAGAGATCCTCCTTCTCGGGTGCCTGGTTGAACGGAACCTGGAAAACCAGCGGCTTGTTGCGGGTTTTCGGATCGGTCGTGACCCACTTGAGGAATTCCTGTCGACGCCCGTTGTTGCCATACCATTTTTCCGGGGAGCCTTCGATCAGGATCACATCCACATTTGGATCGAGGCACATATCATGCTCGGCCTTGCTGTTGTTGCGCACGTTCCAACAAAGCTTCACGGGAGGATGGCCTTTCTTTTCGTGTGCCCTGAGCCAGTCCTTGGCCCGCTTGATATCCTGCGGTGTGTAGCTGTAGGCCTCCTTCGAACGATCCTCACCCGGCTGTGAACCGTAGAGCATGACCCACCGGATATGGGCGTTCAGCTTGTCCTTTTGCTTGAATATCGTCTCCAAGCGCTCTTCGAGGGTTCCCTTGCGCGTCACCGAGCCGTAGTTCCAATGGGTTCTCGGAATCGCGGCCATGCCGTTGTTCTTCGCCTTCTTGAATTGCGCGACGGTGGCTTTCCATGTGGCCGCGGTGTTCCTCTCCTTGGCCTGCGTGTCGCTGTCGTTGAGGCTGAGCCCCTCGCTCCTGTTGGCGATTTCCTGCCAAAGCCGGATCTTCTTCGCCGCGTCCGGCGGAATGTATGGCAGGGCGCTGAACACCTCGTAGGCCGCCGCAGGAGCGATCAGCGCGGCGCAGGTTATGAAAAGTCTTGGAAGGGGATTCATGGGTATGAAATTCTTGTCGGTGCAAGATAACCTCAACGGTGAAGATCCGAAAAATCATTCACGCCGGCAAGGATCCGCGCGTCACGGAAACAGGTGACAGATTTCGTGTGCCCTTTGCTCCATCATTCCCGTCTATTCTGATGAACGCGATCGTCCATCACCAAAAAGACCGATGACAAAAGAGGAACTCACAGAATTGGTTGAAGCCCATCAGGCGGAATTGTTCCGCTACCTGAGGTTCATCGGCGCCGACTATTCGTCCGCCGAGGATCTGCTGCAGGAAACCTACCTCCGGGCGTTCCGGGCGAAGGCGGCCCCCGGCCTCCACGATTACAATTCGCGCCGCGCCTGGCTCAGGAGGATTGCCCACAACCTTTTCATCGACCACTGCCGCAGGCGCAGCCGCTCCCCCGTGAGCTTCAGCAGCGAGCAGGCGGAAACGGCCGAGGAGTTTTGGAAGACCGGGTTTTACCAGCATGACGAAGGCTTCGGCTGCATGGAAGCGCTGGAGCAGTGCATGAAAGGACTCTCCGCAAGCCAGCGCGAGCTGGTCGATGCCTTCTACGCCGCTCGGCGCTCGCGCGAGGACATCGCGGAATCGCTGGGCATTTCGCCCAGCGGGGTGAAGGCGTCCCTCAGGCGCATCCGCGCGGCGCTCGCGGGCTGCATCGAACAGAAACTTTCCCAGGCATGAAACCGGAAGACCACCAGGACCACCTCGTCGATATGCTCTTGTCCGAATTGCTCGGCAAGGAAAGCCCGCCCGATGTGCGCGAAAAGGTTCTCGAAGCGGCGGAACGGCTCCCCCGACCTTCCATCGTCCGGATCCACCCCGGTGTGAAGCCGGGAAGGCGTTCGAGGAGGCCGGTTTTCGCGCTGGCGGCAATCGTGGCGCTGCTGGGGATTGCGGGCGCGCTTGTTCAGCTTCAGCGGATCTCGAATGCGCGCACTCCCGAGATCACGGAGTTCTCAGGTGAAATCGACCACAAGGGCGGCCGCATTTCGCCCGGCGAGAGCATCGCCACGGGCAAAGGCTCAACGGCGGTGCTGCGCTACCTCGATGGCACGGTGCTCAGGCTCGCTCCGGATACCGGGATCGTGGTGGAGGAAACTTCGCGATGGGATCGCTCCAAGCTGATCGAGCTTGTGTCCGGGAGTGTGGAGGCCGTGGTTTCGCCACAACCCGAAGGCCGCCCCATGGTTTTCAGATCCGGCAACACCCACGCCGAAGTGGTGGGCACGCGCCTCAGCTTCAGTGCGGAGGAAGGGCGCGTTCGCCTCGAAGTGAGCAAGGGCGCGGTGCGTTTCACTCCCGGCACGGCGGGTGGCGGGTTCGTCGTCGGTGCGGGACACTTCGCGGAATCGGACAAGTCGGGTCTCCGCCATGGGAAAATCCCCGTTCCCGGAATCACCGGATTCACCCTGATGAATGCGGAAACCGACAAGCCGATCCGCAAGCAAGTGCTCGTCAGCGGGGAAACGATTTCCCTCTACTCGCTTCCGACCCGAGAGATCAACATCCGTGCGGACTACCGGGGTGCGCCCCCGGCTTCGGTGAAGATCAGTGTGACCCGCCATGACGGAACCCCGACGGGACTCCCGCCGCATGCCGAAAAGGATCAGGAGCATCCCCCCTTCTTTGTCGCCGGCGACCATTGGCCGGAAGGGCGGCCGGAAGACTGCTCCGCATGGACTCCCCGCCCGGGCAGCTACCGCATCAGGGCCGAGGCCGCATACACCGACGAACGCCGGGCAAACCCGGGCGAAGCCCTCGAAATCGATCTGCGGATCACCGAGTGATGCACTGAGGAAGAGATGATCGGACAGAAACCCATTTTCACGAATCCAACAGATGAAACAGATAAGACAATTTGCATGGCTCCTAAGCTTCGGCCTATGGGCGGCCAACGTCTCCGCCTACGAAGTATGGATGGGAACCCACCTGATGCGCAGTTCCGACGCTTCCAATCTGTCCGAATGGTCCCTGGCCGCGTCACAAATGGATGGCATCAACATCAACCGTGCCCCGAACGATACCGAACCGGCGTCCAACAACGACTGGAGGACGATTTTCAAGCAGTTTTCCAATCGGAAACATTCCATGTCCGAGGTCGCACGCTCCGAGGTGACAAGGAATCCCGTTAGCGTGGACGAACTCGCATATGACGATATCGACCAACGGCTCAGTGAGATTTTCGGGTTTGAAAACACCTTCGGATACGATCTGGACATCCTGATGTTCTACAACGAACGGGGCACGTATCGTGGAGTTGAGTATCTTTATGAATGGACACAAAAAGAGGTTCAGCACATGCGCGAATGGCTCGACACGAATGGTCGCGCGGATGTCAGGCTGATGTGGAACGTGAGGAACAACAGTGTCGAAAACCAGAACTGGGCGAAAAATCCCTTAGTTGATCTCGTAGAGATCGAATCAAGCACCACGGCGTTCCTCGCAAACACCAACAACCAGATCACCTTTTTTACCTGGTTTTGGAATAACTCGGTAACCAAAAACAAGGAAATCGCCCTGCAGATGCCGCGCGTGCTTCCGGGGGATCCGCTAGATCAATTTCAGGGATCGCGCCGCGTGGCCAAAAAGGTCGGTGACATCATCGGATACGGAGAGGACGGAATGCGTAGCAACCGGCTCATCTTCATGCCAGTCACCTATAACGACAACTACCTGTATAGACCCGAGACGGTTTCCAACGGCACGTCCTATACCGACACGATGACCAGTATCTGTCTTTCGCTGATCGAACAACGCCAGCTCTTTGAAGGCCGCCTCCCGCAGCTACCTACGAATGCGCTCGCCGACAGCAAGGTTCGGACCATCCCCCCCACCATCACCGCCATCGCGAACCGGACGACGAATGAAAACACCCAGACACCGGCCATCGCTTTCACCGTAGCCGATGGTGATACCGCATTGACCGCCCTGACGGTCAGCGCGACCTCATCCAACCCCGTGCTGACCCCCGCCTCCGGGTTCGTCTTCGGAGGCTCCGGGAAGAACCGGACGGTAAAAGTCACTCCCGCTCCCGGCCAAATGGGCACCAGCGTCATCACCGTCACGGTCAGTGATGGATACTGGAGCGCCAGCTCATCCTTCACCCTCTCCGTCGGCACCACTCTCGCAAGTGGGAGCACCGATGCGGCCATCACCGATGCCCCTGCAGTCACTGATCAAACCGCTACCACCGTCCTCCTCGGTTCCGGAGGAAACAGCCCATACACCGAGCGCTGTGCCGTATATGCTTTCCAGCTTCCCAGCCTCGGGAATGTTGCCAATCCTTTCAAAAGCTCATCCTTCACCTTCAACCTGGAGGACAAGCAAGGCACGCTGACGAACAATGACCTCTACGGCTTGGGACGCCGGGACACAGGCACCGTTCTCGTAACGGATTACTATGGTAAAACAGCCACCGCAGACCCAACCGACGCCACCAGGCTTCAGACGAACATCCTCACCAATGGCACTCCGCTCGGACTCGTCAGCACTTCCGCCGCCGGAAACACCGCGTTGCTCAGCTACCTCAACGCCCAATACGCCTCCGGTGCGGGTGCCGGAAAATATGTCTTCCTCCGCTTGAATACCACCGGCCCGAAAACCGGGATCAACCGCGCGACGATCACCATGTCCGAAGGTGGAGAAACCAGCCCGACGGACACCCGCCCGCGCCTGTTTTTCACCACGAACTCAGCTCCGACGATTGCCAGTATCGGCAACGTCACCACCAATCAAAGCACCGCGACCTCAACCATTCCCTTCACCATCGGGGACGTGGAAAGCACGGCCAACTCCCTCACCGTCACCGCCACCTCGTCAAACACCGCGTTGATCCCAAATGCGAGCATCGTCCTTGGCGGATCGGGTACCAACCGCACATTCAGGATCACCCCCACCGCCGGAGCTACCGGCTCCAGCATCATCACGATCCAAGTGAGCGATGGTGTCCGCACCACCAGCACCACATTCACCATCAATGTCTTCAATGCCATTCTCGGTGAACTGGCGGATGCAGAGATCGCACCGAACCAGAGCACCGCGCCATTTACCTACGGCATCCAGAACCTTTCCTGGACTTCTCTCTCCGCAGGCACCTCCGGCGGAAACGTAGGCCGGGATCGCAGCGTGGTGTTTCCTTTCCTGCTCCCCAGCCTCGGCTCGATTTCCAATCCTTTTTCCGCCGTATCCTTCTCCGCGAATCTGGAGTCTTTGGACAATAGCCCGCTCGGAAATGTACGCATCTACGGCCTCGGAAAACGCGATACCGCCACCGTTCTGACCACTGATTACTACGCTGCCACCTCCACTCTGGACACCACGGACGCCACCCTGATCCAAACGAATTTCATCCCAAGCGGCACCACGGGAACTGGCTTGAAAAATACCGACAACGCCGGCGACGCAAAGCTGATCGCCTACCTTAACGCACAATACGCCGGCGGCGCGGGCGCAGGGAAATACGTCTTCCTCCGCCTCGCGACGGACACACCGCAGACCGGTGGTTCCAGCCGTTTCCGGTTCACCAGCGCCGACGGAGCCGTTGCCGCATCGAACGCGGCCATCCGCCCCCAGATCGGATATCTCGCCGCCAGCGGAAACCTCCCGCCGACCATATCCTCCATCGGAAACCGCAGCATTCCTGTGGATACAAGCAGCGGGGAAATCCCCTTCACCATAGGCGATAGCCAGACATCTCCGGCCTCACTGATCCTAACCCAGTCCTCCAGCAACACCGCCCTCGTCCCGGAGGAAAACATCGTCTTCGGCGGCAGCGGAGCCGAGCGCACCGTCTCCATCACCCCGGTTGCAAACCAGGTCGGCGACTCGACGATCACCATCACCGTCAGCGATGGCGTCCTCACTTCCAGCACCACTTTTAGCCTCAGCGTCTTCCGCGCGCTTTTCAGCGAGCAGAGCGACGCGGAAGTGCAGTTCACTCTGAGCACACCACCCTACGCCATTCAGGGACTATCGAACATCAACCTGTTCATAGGCACGGCAGGCGGAACTGTCGGCAAGGAACGCTGCCCCGTATTTCCCTTCCAACTGCCCAACCTTGGCATCATCAACAACCCTTTTACCGCCGCAGCTTTCACCATCAATTTCGAAAGCAAGGACAGCAATCCCGTGGGTAACGTGAGTGTCTATGGTCTGGGCAGGCGTGATGCGGGCACAGTCTCGTTTGACGATTACTGGACCGCTACTTCCGACACCGATTCCACGGACGCGACTCTTCTCCAGACAAATCTCATCCCCGCTGGTAGCAGCGACTTCGGCCTGAAAACCACCAACACAGCCGCCAATGCGACCCTCATCGCCTATCTGAATGCGCAGTATGCCGGGGGGGCAGGTGCCGGGAAATACGTCTTCCTCCGTCTCTCTTCGGACGCCCCGCAGACCGGTGGGGCCAGTCGCTACAAGGTCACCAGTGCCGACGGTGCGGCCATCGCGGAAAACAACGCCATCTGGCCGCAGATCGCATACACCGCCACAAGCGGAAATTTCCCTCCCACCATCTCGGAAATCACCAGCCATGATATCGCGATCGGCACCGATACCGGTTCCATTCCCTTCACCATCGCCGACGGCCAGAGCACCCCGGAATCCCTGGCCCTGAGCGCGACTTCCAGCAACCCCGCACTCATCCCCGCAGGAAACATCACCTTCGCTGGCACCGGAGCCAACCGCACCGTGACCGTTTCCCCGGTCGCCGGACAACTCGGCAGCTCCACCATCATCGTCACCGTCAGCGACGGAGCTCTTACCGCCAGCAGCACTTTCACCATCAACGTGCTGCCCGCGCTGTTCGGTGCCTTGAGCGATGCGGAGATACAGCCGAACGAAACCACACCTCCGCTTACCTATAACATCCTGAACCTTTCGGGGAGCACCTTGGTCATAGGCACCGCAGGCGGAAATACCGGCAGAGACCGCTGTGCGGTATTCCCATTCCAGTTACCGAACCTCGGAACCATCGACAACCCGTTCACTACCGTCGAGTTCACCGTGAATTTTAACAGCAAGGACAGCAATCCTCTCGGAAATGTGAGCGTCTATGGCCTGGGTAGCCGCAGTGCCAACACTGTTCTGGATTTCGATCATTGGGCGGCCACCACCGATGTCGATCCCACGGACGCCACCCTTCTCCAGACGAACCTCATCCCCGCCGGCAGCAGCGACTTCGGCCTGAAAACCACCGATGAGAACGGCAGTGCCAACCTGCTTGCCTACCTTAACGCCCAGTACGCGGGAGGAGCAGGTGCCGGAAAATACGTCTTCCTACGCCTCGCCTCGGATACCCCCCAGACAGGGGGAACGTCCCGCTACCGGGTCACCAGTGCCGATGGTGCGCTGGCGGTGACAAACAACACCCTATGGCCGCGCCTCACCTACAGCGCCATCATCCAGACCCCGCCAACCATCTCCGACATCACGGATCGCAGCATCAACGTGAACACGGAAACAGGTGCGATCCCGTTCACCGTTGGCGACGGCCAGACCGAACCCGGATTGCTCACCCTGAGCAAATCCTCAAGCAACCCCTCACTCGTCCCGACGGCCAATATCGTTTTCGATGGCACTGATGAAGACCGCACTGTGACCGTCACCCCCGCCGCCAACCAACTCGGCAGCTCCACGATCACCATCACCGTCAGTGACGGGACACTCACCACCAGCGACACCTTCGTCGTCACGGTCATAGGAAACGGCATCGAAACCTGGCGCTTCAACCACTTCGGCACCACCGCAGACACCGGCACCGCCGCCGACTCCTTTGATGCGAACAACGACGGCGAAAACAACCTCCTCGAATACGCCACCGGCCAGTCCCCCATGGCGAACACCACCGCCTCCACACCCATCTCGAAAAACGGAGCGAGCCTCGAATTCACCTACACCCGCAGCAAAGCCGCCATCGCCGATGGAGTCACCTTCCAGGTCGAATGGAGCGACACCCTCGCCCCCAACTCATGGGACAACACCGGCGTCACCGAAGGATTGCCAACCGACAACGGCACCACGCAAACCGTAAAGGCCACCATGCCCGCAGGCACATCAGGGAAACGTTTCGCCCACCTAAAGGTCACCCGATGACCCCTCACCCGCCCTTGCACGAAAACGCTCCCGCGCTTGTCACGTGTTTCAGTGACAAGACAGCCGTGGCGCTTCTTGCAAAATCCATCAACCCAGTCCGGACTTCGCAGCAGGCTGGCTCCAAAAATCCAACACACATATGAAAACACAAACTATAGCCCTTATCGGAAGTGCCGCCGTCCTAAGCACTAGCGCTTCACAGGCAGCAACGATCATCGATGCGAACAACACCGCGTTTACGATGAACGTGACCAAAACGATCACTGGAGACAACGCCCTGGCGTTCACCAATGGCGCGAGCCCCACCGTTGCATCAACCAGATGGGACACACCACCTTCCGTGGTCAGTGGCACTACGACCATCGGAACCACCGTCGCGAATACCACCTTGGGCACAAGCACGGATTACTACTTTATCATGAACAACACCGCTCTCGGGTCACCTGCCATATCTGCCAGCCGCTACGCGGAAGTCAGCTACTCCCTTGCCGGTGGTTGGGTCACCGGTGCCTCTGGCAGCCACGATATTCGACTGGATGATTCAGGTGCAACAGCCCAGCAATTTGTCGCCCCTTCCGGCACCGGTCTCATTGCTTCCGGCAATGGCACCCACACCTTCATCATCGATCTCCTGGATGCCACCAATCCATTGGGCTGGTCGGGGAACTGGACTTACTTTCGCTGGGACATGTTCAACAACAACGACAACAGTGGCGGCAAAACCTTCACGATCAATAGCGTGAAATTCGGAGACTCCGTCACCGCCGTTCCCGAGCCTTCCGCCTTGGCGCTTCTAGGCCTCGGCACACTCGGGCTCCTCGTTCGCCGGCGTCCGGATTGAATCCCGTCTGCCGTTCCATCTTCGCCGGGTGATGGCAGGGGCCTTTGGTTGGCCCAACCCGGATCCCGCCCACCTCGTGGGGGGGTGTGTTTTTCGACAGGCCTTCATTCCCCGCACGCAAGGAATGAAGGCCACGTGCGCGATCCCGGTGATCCGATGATTTAAAATGGGAAGTTACTATGATGGGAAATTTGTTTTCGAAGGTTGTTTTTTGTCTGTGCGTATCAATGGTGGTCGCAGTCGCTGACCGTCCGGTCGATTGGAAAGCGCAGTGGATCTGGCAGGAGGAGGATGGTTTACGAACTCATGGGTCGCCTTCCGCAAGGACGTCCGGATCGACAAGGTTCCGGAAAAGGTGGTCGCCAACATCTCGGCGGACAGCAAATACTGGATGTGGATCAACGGGGAACTGGCCGTCTTCGAGGGCAGCGTGGCGCGCGGACCGGGTCCTTCCAGACCGTGGAACCGGCAGAAGGAGATGTGGACCCTTCCGCCGGAAACCAAACCCTCGAACACCTGGTACGAGGAGGTGGATATCACCCGCTATCTGAAGAGCGGTGTGAATACGATCGCGGTGCTCGTCTGGTATTGGGGGAGGGAAACGCACAAAGGCACTCACATCGACAGCGGCAAGGGCGGCTTCATTTTCCAGGCGGACATCAATGGCAAGAGCCTGGTCTCGGACCGCAGCTGGAAGGTGAAGGCGGATCCAGCCTACGAACCTGAGAGAGCCGACACAGAGAAAATGGTTCTACAGTACAACGTGAACTACGATGCACGAAAGGAGATGGGCGGCTGGACCGCCCCCGGTTTCGCCGATGCCGGGTGGCAGCCCGCTAGCGAGAAAGGTCTGCCGCCATCGGCACCGTGGTACAAGCTCGAAAGAAATTACGTCCCCGCTTTGGTGAATCATGGCTTGAAGTTCTACGAGAGCCATCCGGAATCCCGCTTTCCCTTCGTCACCACGGGCGAAACCATCGTCTGCAAGCTCCCGTTCAACCAGCAGATCACGCCCTATCTGGAAGTCGAGTGCGACGGAGGGCTGGAGATCAAGGTCACGACCGACAACCCGCTCAACAGGATCAGCGCCTTCTATACCACCAAGCCGGGGCGACAGGCATTCGAGGGCTATTCATGGATGAACGGGCATGAAGTCCTCTATGAGATCCCGAAAGGCGTGAAAGTGATCGGACTGAAGTATCGCTGGATGAGCGTGGGCGAAATGGCCGGTTCCTTCGAATGCAGCGATCCGTTTTTTGAGCGGCTGTGGTGGATGGGGCGCAACACGCTGTTTGTCTGCGCGCGCGACAATTTCATGGACTGCCCCGACCGCGAACGCGCGTGCTGGATCGGCGATGTGTCGGACCAGGCGGGATATCTTTTCTACTGCATGGATGAGTCCGGCCGCAGGCTTCTGGAAAAGGCGATCCGGATCACCATGGCCTACAGTCACAAAGGAGTGTTCGGAGCGCTCGGGCCGTTGCGGATCCGTGAGTTGCCCGCCCAGAGCCTCCAGTTCATCGAACAGGGCGTCTGGCAGTATTACCTGAATACGGGCGACAAGGAGAGCTTGCGTTTTGCCTATCCCTACGTCCGGGCTTACCTCGCCCTATGGGAGATGGGGGAGAACGGCCTGACCGCAAAAAGGAAGCCCTCGATGGACTCATGGAATTGGTTCGACTGGGGTCAGGAGGGAACGATCGATCAGCCGGTGATTCTCGACGCGCTCTACTACATGGCGCTGGGGAGTGCCGGGAAGATGGCCCGCGAGCTGGGCGAGGACAAGGACATCGCCTGGTATGGGAAACGCATGGGTGGGCTCAAAAAGGGATTCGAGGCGACGTATTGGAAGGATGGCTTCTATTCCAGCGATCCGAAGAAGTTCCGGGACGACCGCGCCAATGCCCTGGCCATCCTCTCCGGGCTGGCCCCGAAGAGCCGTCATGAATCCATCGTCGAACGCGTCCTGATTCCGAACCGCTTCTGCAGTCCGCATTTCGAGTGGATGGTGCAAGAGGCGATGTGTGTGGCCGGGCGTCATCATGAGGCGCTCGCACGCATGAAGGAGCGCTACCAGAGCCAGGTGGACCGGAAGGGGATGACGACCCTTTATGAAAATTTCCCGAAGGGGGGCAGCTACAACCACGCCTGGAACGCGCCGAACACGGTTCTTGCCAAACACATAGCAGGCATCACCCCGGTGGAAACCGGTTGGCGGTCGTTCCAAATCCTCCCTCATCTGGGACACCTGACCGGGCTGAGGATGGAGATCCCAAGCGTGATGGGAAAGATTGCCGTGGACCTGAAGTCCGGAGAAAAAAGCTTCGCCGTGAACCTCGTCTCCCCGGCCGGAACCAAGGCGATCGTGGGCATTCCGAAGTCGCCTTTGTCACCCGATGTGATCGAGGTCAACGGTCAGGTCGTGTGGAGCAAGGGGGAGTTCAAGAGTGGGGTCGAAGGGGTCGGATGGAAGGGCGAGAGCGACGGTTTCATTCGATTCGAGGCCGCGCCCGGCACATGGAACATCTCCGCAACCGCACAATGAGCGCATCATCCCTCTGATATGAAGTTCACACCAAACCACCTCCTCCCCGTTGCGGCAGCCTTCCCTTTCATCGCAGCCGGACCCGCATCCGCAGGGAACGTAGGCGTCGGTGACCTAAAGGCGGAACAACTCGCCAATCCCGTCCAACTCGACATCGTGAAGCCACGCCTGAGCTGGCAACTCAAGCCCACCCGACCCGACGAGCGGATGCGACATCGTGTGGGATCCGGACCTTATCACTTCTCAATCCCCAATCCATGACTGGCGCTCCAATCAATCTCGGTGGTAGGGTTCTCCTAGGTATCAGGAGAATCGCGCTGCCTTCCTGCATTCTCGCGCTGTCAATCGATGCCCCTGGCGGAGCGGAGGACTTTTACAACCAGCGGGGAAGCGACCCGACCTTCGAGGAGGTGATGAAAAGCGGCAAGCTGCCGCGCGGCAGGAACTCGGCCAATGGATTCGAGGGTTCCCGCATCAAGGTGAACGATGATCTCCTGCGTGACGGGCCGAATGCCCGCCGCCCACTGATCCGCGACATCCTGATCCACACCCTCGGCAGCAGCGCGATCCGCCGGAATGATTTCCCAAAGTGGTCGAGGTGGTATCAGGAGGATGGAAACACCCAGGTTTTCCGGCTCTTCAAGGGCGAGGAAAACGTCCGCAACTCGCGCGAACTCGCCGCCCGGATCGAGGCCTTCAGCGAGTTCAACTGGAAGAAGGGCGACGGCTGGCAGGAATGGGTCGCCACCTACACGATCATAAAACCCCACCGCTGTGCGATCTTCCAGGCAAAGAACCCCATCAACGATTGGTCGGTCATGATCAACATGAACGATGATGGCGACGTGAGCCTCAACCACCGGCGCGGCGAAGACAAGGTCATGGCGCGGAGGATGACCGGCAAGCCGTTCCACATACGGATCCGGGAGAACGGATACGACTACGAGGTCTATTTCAACGGCAAAAAGGAAGGAGAAGGCAGCTATAGCCGGCCCAAGGGCCAAACCGGCTTCCGCTGGGGAATGTATCTCGGAGCAAAGGAAGTGAGGCACGACGCCATGATCCTCGTCACCGGAGCCGCAATCAATCCGAGGGATCCGGATGCGGGGCTCGCGGAGCAAGCCGCTGCCGAGGAAAAGCCTCCCGAACCCGCGCCGGTGCCCGGTGTCCCCATTCCATCCCGCGTCTGGAAGAACCGCAGTGGCGGGGACATCCGTGCCGAGGCGCGCTATCAACCAGGCAGCGATGTCATCCGGTTCCTGGTCGGGGGAAAGTGGATCGCCTATCCGCTTGCCGATCTGTCGGACGATGACCGCCGAGAATTGACCAAAGCCTCTGAAACCGTCGATGAATGAGCGCTCCTGCGGCATCCATTTCCTGCGCCATTTCTACACGGTCCTCGCGGAAAACGATCAGGAAGACCTCGCATACCGCATGCTCACAGACACCACCTTCCCCGGCACCGCCTACATCCTGAGCCAGGGACTTTCAACTTGGCCCGAGCGGCAGTTCGAGTGGGACAAGGAGGTCTACCGCAACTCATCCAACCGACCTTCGAGCAGCCCGGCTACAAGCACTTCAACCTGAAACCCAACCTGACCCCCGAGCTCCAGTGGGCGAAAACAAGCATGCAATCGCCCTATGGCACGAGCGGCAGCAACTGGAAAAGCAGCCCGGAGACCTTCGGGTGGACAATCGATATCCCCTCAAATTCCAGCGCCACCCTCTCCTTTCCCTATCAGGACGGCAGGCAGCTCCGCGAAGGCGGTCTCGCAGTCAATACGGCGACACGCCTCATCAAGGAAGGCCGCCGGCAATGGCTGCAAATGAAGGCGGGCTCCGGACTTTATCACTTCACGCTCGGAGCCAAAGCGAACTGATCCCTCACGCGCCACCCAAAGAGCGGTGAGAACTCGATTGCGTCCGTGTCACGAAAACAAGGGACAAACTTCCCTGTGCCCTTTTCGCCCTCGAATTCGTTTAATCCAATGAAACCCATCTCAGGGGGATCGATCCCATTTTCCTGACTCCCCCCAACAATCCCGATAAGCCAAACCCAACCCATGAAACGCATCTCCCTCGCAATCCTTGCCACCGCCTCCCTCTCATTCTCCCAAACCTATCAGGAAAGCGGCGGGCTCGTCGTGATGGAAACGGAGAACACTCCCTCCGCGCTCGGACTGTGGCAGAAGCAGACTTCCCTTTCCGGCCACTCCGGAACCGGATATCTCCAGTTCCTCGGAAACACCTACGAGACAGGTCCGGCGACATCGCCGCTTGAATACACCTTCAAGATCAACACGGCGGGTCTCTATTACCTCCACCTCCACTGCGCGAAGGAAACCCATGACGGGCGGACCGATGTGGCGAACGACTGCTACGTCCGTGTCGAGGGCGACTACAACGCCGGCCCGGGGCCCTACACCAGCCACGGCAACAACGCTTCGCTCGCGCTGCTGCAGAGTAATACGAAGTATTTCGGCGGCGCGACCAATGCGTGGAAATGGGAGAACGGCCAGAACTCGTCCGGAGGCGCGGGCAACCTTGATCCCGGCGGGAGCACCAACAAGCGGGTCGCCGCATATGATTTCAAGGCCGGGCAGACTTACAAGCTGGTCGTTTCCGGACGTTCCAAGTTTTTCCGGATCAACCGCATCGTCTTCCGTCACACCTCGACCTCTGCGGCCACCGCGCAGAACCTGAGCACACCGGAGTCGGGCACGATCAGCGGAAACCTGGCCTACCAGGCGACTGCGGATTTCCCGAACATCACGGGCGGGACGGTGCCTTACTACAAGGACAACACGCGCAACGCACTTGCCATCGATGCCTCCGTGGTTGCCAACCGCGACAAATACGCCAGAGCCCAACGGACATTCGATGGAGCCTCGGGAACATACGATGTGAGGATCACCGCACTGCGCGAGCTGGACGGCGAGTGCACGTACCGCTTCCTGGTCAACGGCACGGTCGTCGGCACTGCGCAAAATAACACGACCGGCACGGACTACGCCCCGCAAGAGCACGTTTTCAGCAATATCACCATCCCAAGTGGGGCGACAATTGCGGTGGAATCGAACACCCACTCCAATGGGCTTGTTCCCGAGACCGGAGGTTTCGCCTGGGCGCGGGGGCGGTGGACCACGCTGACACTTTCCACATCAGTCGCTTCGCTGGTTCAGCCTCCCGCCGGGCGACTGGCTTATGTCTCGGACGGAAATTCGCCCGATCCGGATGATATCGGAGCCAATGCCGTGGTTTTCGGACTTCTCGGCGCAACCGGACTGCAGGACAGATTGGTTCATTTCTCCCACTCGTGCGACCTGGTCAAGGCGAGCAATATCTCCGCCGCGGACGAGCTGCGCCGCCAGAACAAGCTGCATGCGATCTGCGGCGAGGGGGTCGGATACTTCGGCCCGTTTCCCAACCTCGCGGCCTACTACAACTGCCGTACCGATCAGGCCGCGGCGGTGAACAATCTCCGGGACGCCATCAACGCCTCCACCGCAAGCGATCCCTTGTGGATCATCGAGGCGGGCGAACCGGATATCATCGCCTACGCGCTGCAGGCGGCGACTGCGTCCAAGCGCCAATACGTCAACGTGGTGTCCCACCACCCGGCCAACGACAACAGCGGCGATTTCTTCACGTGGCAGCAGGTGCTTGATTTCGGGGTGATCGAGCACCAGATCGGCGATCAGAATGTGAACCTGCAGGTCGCGATCAGCAGCGGGCTGTGGGACTGGGCCGAAGGCCATAGCAATCCGGCCATCGTATGGATCCTGGATCAGCTGAAGTATGCGGAAGCCGATGGGGTTGTAGCTTTCCAAACGAATAAATACGACTGCTCCGATGCAGGGATGCTCTACTGGTGGATCACAGGAGCTTCCAATGGCGGGAACAGGCTTTCCACACCCGTCGAGATCAAGAGCATGCTTCTCAACGATCCCACAAGCGCCGCCCAGTCGGTGACCGGTTTCACGCTGATCAACGCCGACACGGACCAGCCCATCGGCGCCCTGAGCGATGGCGACACGCTCGACCTGAGCCTGCTCCCCACCGTGAATCTCAACGTCCGCGCCGACACCTCCCCGACCACCGTAGGTTCGGTGCGCTTCGCCTACGACGGGAATGCGACCTACAAGACCGAGACCACCGCCCCCTACGCCCTCGGCGGCGATACGAACGGCGACTACAACCCATGGACTCCCACCCTCGGCGCGCACACCCTGACCGCCACGCCCTTCACCGGAGCCGGAGCCACCGGCACGGCAGGCACCCCGCTCGCCATCAATTTCAACGTGGTGGACAATGGCGGCGGCACCGGCGCAACGGTCACCGGTGAGTTGAAAAAGTGGCACAAGCTCACCTTTTCCTGGGCCGGCCCGTCCAGCAGCGAAACGGCGGCGGCGAACCCGTTCAGCGACTACCGCCTCAACGTGACTTTCTCCCACCCGGCGACCGGCAAGACCCGCACCGTGCCGGGATATTTTGCGGCGGATGGAAACGCGGCCGAAACCTCCGCCCAATCCGGCAACGTCTGGCGCGCCCACTTCGCCCCGGATGAAACCGGGGAATGGACATACTCCGTCTCGTTCCGCACCGGCACCGACATCGCGGTGAGCACCGTGGCCGCGGCGGGTTCATCGGCGGGCTTCTTCGACGGCGGCAGCGGAACCATCCAGATCGCGGCGACCGACAAGACCGGCCGCGACCTTCGTGGCAAGGGCTTGCTGGAATATGTCGGCAAGCACCACCTGCGCTTCGCCGAGACCGGCGAGTATTTCCTCAAGGCGGGCTCCGACGCGCCGGAAAATTTCCTCGCCTACGACGACTTCGATGACACACCGAACGTCGGCGGCCGCCGCAAGTCCTGGAGCCCGCACGCGGCGGACTACGATGTGGCATCGGCAGCGCAATTCACCTGGCAGGGAGGAAAGGGCAGCGAGCTGCTGGGTGCGGTGCGCTACCTCTCGGACAAGGGGCTGAACGCGTTCTCATTCCTCACCTTCAGCCTCGATGGCGACGACGACAATGTGTTTCCCCACCTGATGAAATCCACGGCCACGGCCTATCAGAACGTCGCGGACAACGCCCGTTGGGAGAATGCCAACGGCGTCTATCACGACCGCTTCGACGTATCCAAGATGGCGCAGTGGGAGCGCATCTTCGAATACGCCGGCCGGATGGGCATGTATCTCCATTTCAAGACCCAGGAAACGGAGAACGACCAGAAAATGGACGGCGGGGCCTTGGCGCGCGAGCGGAAGCTGTATTACCGCGAGCTGCTGGCGCGCTTCGGCCACCACCTCGCCTTGAACTGGAATCTCGGCGAGGAAAACACCAACACAACCGCCCAGGAAAAGGACTTTGCACAATGGTTTTACGACAACGATCCCTACCGCCACAACATCGTCCTCCATACCTTCCCCGCGCAGAAAACCACGGTTTACACCCCCCTGCTCGGAACGGCATCGAAACTCACCGGCCTGTCGCTCCAAACCGACCAGGCGGATTTCTCGAACGTTTTCCCCGACACGCTCACCTGGGTCCGGAACTCCGCCAACAGCGGCGTCCCATGGGTCGTCGCCTGCGATGAGCCCGGCGATGCCCAGCACGCCCTTCGCCCGGTGGGCGACGAGGGCAACAGCTGGACCGATGGCCGGAAGAACGCCCTATGGGGGCATGTGATGGCCGGGGGCGCCGGGGTGGAATTCTATTTCGGATACGGCCACGCAAACTCCGACCTCACCTGCCAGGACTACCGCTCACGCGATGGCTTCTGGGATTACTGCCGCCACATGCTCGGTTTCTTCCGCGACAACGGCGTCCCCTTCCAGGACATGGCGAACGCGAACACCCTCGTCAGCGGGTCCGGGAACAATGCGAACCGCTGCCTCGCCAAGGCGGGCGAAGCCTATGTCGTGCAGCTTTACAGCGGTGGGAACCACACCCTCGATCTCAGCGCGGCTCCCGGCGATTTCTCTGTCCGTTGGTTTGACCCGCGCAACGGCGGGACGCTCCAACAAGGTTCGGTCGCCGCGGTCACGGGCGGAGCCACGGTGTCGCTCGGGACAGCACCCTCCGCGACCACCTCGGATTGGATCGTATATCTGGCAAAAAGCGGCGGCGGAGGCGACACAAGCTCCGGCGTGATGCATGGACTTCCCGGCGATGCGGATGTGCGCGAGGATAAAACGATTGTGAACCTGGCTGCGGCCAATCTCGTTCCGGGCAGATCGGGATCCAACCCTTCATACAACCGCTCCACCCACTTCGTTTTCGAGCTCCCCAATCTCGGGATCGTGGCGTCCCCCTTCCTCTCCGCAACCCTTGGCTTCAATGTGGAAACCGTCAGCACCGCGCCCCCGGGAGTCGATCTCTACGGTCTTGGAAAAAGGATCACGGCGGATGTTTACGGCACAGACTACTATGGGGAATCCGCAACCCCGGATCCCACCGATGCTACGCTGATCCAAGGCAACATCCTCAACGCCGGCACAGGGACGGGTTTGAAGACCTCCAACGCCAGCACCGCCCTCGCCTCCTATCTGAACGCGCAGTATGATGGGGGAAACGGAATCGGGAAATACGTCTTCCTCCGGCTGAGCACGACCGCTCCGGTCCCCGGCCTGGAACGGCACTTCGTCACTTCCGCGGACGCGACCGGAACCAACGGCCCGCGGATCAACTACACGGCGGTGACACCGCAGGATTTCGATTCGTGGCTCGGCTCATTCCCCTTCGCACCGGGCGCTGACCTCACCTCGGGCGGAGATCCGGATCACGACGGGCTGAGCACATGGTTCGAGTATCTCTTCGGCCTCGATCCCTCGGACTGCAGCTCGGTGAACCCGGTTACCATCGGGCTCTCCCAGTCGGACGGAACCTTCACCTACACGCGGAGGAACCCCGCGCTCACCGGCATCACGGACTATCAGGTCTGGGTCTCGGAAAACCTCTCCGGATGGGAGCACGACTCCGCCGCCCTGCAAGCCACGGGAGACATCGGGGAGATCCAGGTGGTGGCCGTCACCCTGTCCGGATCCAAGCCTCTCACCGCCCCGTCCTTTTTCATCCGGGTGAGGGCTTCGAATTAGACGACCTATGATCAGTCACCTCTCAGTTCCAAAATCCAGGGCGAATTTCCCGAAAATCTTCTCCGTAAACCGGCTCAGGACTTTTTGGCCATGCGCCATACTTCATCTGATCCTCCCAACTTTGAAGGCCGATGAGCTCAAGGTGCTTCAGCAGACGACACTCGACACAAAAGCCCTCACATTCGCCGACGGCGAGAAGACCAAGTTCGGCAACTTCCCGAACGGGATCACCCACCAGCAGTTTCCCCTGAGCACCTACCGCGGATACCAGTATGCCATCTACTATGACCACGCGCGCCGCGTCTGTGTGGGGCGGCGCAAACTGCCGGCTGGTGAATGGGAGATCATCCGTTTCAGCGACTACAGGATCACGAACAACGACACCCACAATGTCGCGGTTCTCGGGATCTGCGAAAACGATGGCACGATCCACCTGACATGGGATCACCATGTTTCCGACCTCCATTACCGGAGGTCGAAGATCGGGGCGGCGGACAAACCGGAATCCACCCCATGGACCGCCGAGCTGTTCGGACCCATCACCAACGTTCTCGACGGCATCGGGCCGGTCACCGAGGTGACCTACCCCCGTTTTGTCCGCATGCCCGATGGCAATCTCATGTTCTACCACCGATTCGTCACCTCGGGAAACGGCGACAGCTTCATCCGCGTGTATGACGGGAAAAAGAGCGAATGGATGAACAACCGCGGCAAGTTCATCGACCGGCAGATCGGCAATTACAAATTCAACGGGAAAACCAGCCGGTACCGCTACGCCTACATCAATGGCATCGGCTACGCGGGCAGGCGCCTGCATGTCTCATGGGTGTGGCGGGACAGGTTTGAGAAAACCAGCGCCACCAACCAGCACGACCTCTGCTACGCCTACAGCGATGACGACGGCCTCACCTGGAACAACTCCGACGGCACGCGGATCGCGGTCACCGGCAAGTCATTCATCAACATCGATTCCCCCGGGCTGGTCGTGCATCCGATCCCTCCCGGACGGAGCCTTACAAGCCAGAACACCCAGTATGCCTATCCGGATGGGAGCATCCATGTGATCCTGAACCACGAGCGGGAGGGGGGCAGCGGCGGCAGGGGTTACCACCACCATTGGCGGGACGCGGCGGGCAAGTGGCATGTCGAGTCGCTTCCTTTTTCGGGATCCCGGCCTGAGCTGGTCGGCGATGGCCAGCGCAACCTGTTCGTCGTCCACACCGCCGGAAAAGATCTGCGAATCCTCAAGGGGGTGCCGAACGCGAACCTTTCGGCCTGGTCCTGGTCCCTGATCCACAAATCCGGCAGCCCGGGCACCGGAGGCGATGGGCAGATCGACCAGTCCCGCTGGCAAAGCGAGGAAATCCTATCCGTTCTCCATCAGGAACTGCCCAAGACCATCCTCGACTACGGAAACCGCGCGCCGATCGACGGAATCCCCGCTCCCCTGCACGTCACCGATTTCCTGTTGTCCGCCCGCGAGACCCGGAAACTGACGAGCCGCGAGGGTGAGGCGGTGGAGGCGGAGCTTCTCGATGTGCAAAGCGGAAACCTCATCTGCATCGTCGGAGGGAAAATTATGGAAATCCCTATTTCCCAACTCACAGGCGAGGATGTCGCGTTCCTGAAAGAGTGGTATCGCCGTCGTCATCCCTAGGCACCGGATTCCCCATGCTTTTACTTTTGCCCCAATCGAACGGTAAGCCTAGCGTGGACTAACCCTAATGCCGTCGCACCTGTCATTCGTTCTTGTCGCTTTGCTGACGATCACCGGCCTCAGGGCCGGGGGTGAGTCGTCGGGGTGGCTCCACAGGGCATGGCAGACCGAGGACGGACTTCCGGACAACAGCGTCAACGGCATCGCCCAAACTCCCGATGGCTTCCTCTGGGTGGCGACAAATGGGGGGATACTCCGTTTCGACGGAAACGAATTCAGCCCCCTGCCACTGCGCAACATCCCGAATCCCTCCAGCAGTGAAGTCCATGCCATGTTCCTCGACCGGGCCGGGCAGCTGTGGATTGGCATGGAAAAGGGATCCCTGATCCGTATAGGCAAGGACTCGTTCCATGCCTTCACGCAGGAGGAAGGGCTTCCGAACAAGGCGGTGACAAGCATGGCCGATGATGCGGAAGGCAGCCTCTGGGTTGCCCACACCTCAGGGATTTTTCAGGTCAGTTCGGACCAGATCAAACTTTTTGGGGAAGGAAACGGCATACCCCATGGGAGCAACCCGAACCTGGCTTGCGATGCCGGCGGGCAGGTCTGGTTCGCATGCGGCGGCAAGCTCGGACGACTGAGCGACAAAGGTTTTGAGCTCGTCCGCGATTTCGGGGAGGCATCGCTCAGGATCGCTGCAGCCCGTGACCAGGGGCTTTGGCTCGCCGCAGGCCTGGAGCTGATGCGGCTCGACGACGGAGACAAGATCCGGACTGTTGCCTCACTTCCCAAGGCCACCGATGTCACCGTCCTTTTCGAGGATAGTGACGGCGCCACATGGATCGGCTCCGACGGCCTCGGGCTCTTCCGTTTCAAGGACGGCCTGTTGGAAATCGTGCCCACATCCATCGGATGGGTGGACTGCCTGACCCAGGACCGGGACGGCAACATCTGGGCTGGCACCAATGGCGGCGGACTGAACCTGATCACGGCCCGCACGGTGGAGTTGCTCGAAAAGGACAAGGGACTCCCATTCGCCTCCGTCCGCTCGGTCGCCTTCGACAATTCCGGGCGGATCTGGGTGGTAAGCCCCGCAGGTGGCCTTGCCTACAAGGAGTCCGGGCAATGGCAATTTTTCGAAAGCGGTGACGATGCGAATGGCTACAACTGCGTGGCCGCCGATCCCAAGGGCCGGATCTGGATCGGAACCCGGACCGGAGGCCTCAAACAGCTCGATGACGGGAAGCTGACCCATTTCGGCAAACGCGACGGACTCGCTGGAATATTCGTGCGGTCGATCCTGCCTGCGAAAAACGGGGACGTATGGATCGCCACCGACAGCCCCAACCAGCTCAACCGTTTCCGGGATGGTAAGATCACCAAGCTCTCGCACCCGGGGACGATCATGGCCATCCGTGCCATGGCGGAAGGTGCGGACGGCACGGTCTGGGTGGGGACTGCGGATGGGCGGCTTCTGCGGGTGGAAGGGGACAGGCTTGTGAACGAGGACGCCGTGGAGGCCACACCGTCGATCCGGACGCTCCACACGACGGCCGACGGATCCCTCTGGATCGGGTTTTCAGGCGACGGGCTCGGATGCCTGAAGGACGGGATTTATCGGAGATACACCACAAAGGACGGGCTCTTCGATGACTATATCTCGCAGATCGAGGACGATGGGTCGGGAACCCTCTGGATCGCCGCGAACCGTGGCCTTTTCACGGTGTCTTTCGACGCCCTCCCCGAAAGCCCTGATGCGGATTCGCTGGAGCCGAGGAGTCGGGCGTTCGGACGGAACGAAGGCCTGCCGGGATTCCGGGCGACCCATAACTATGGCCCGGCATCATGCCGGGGCCCCGATGGCGGCCTTTATTTCACGACCAATATCGGCCTGCTGGTCGTTCATCCGGAGAGACTGCACGAGGCGGCGCTCCCACCCCCTCTGGTCATGGAGCAGGTGACGATCGATGGCGAGGTCAGGGCGATCTATCGGTCGCGCTCCATGCTTCCGCCGGATCCGGGCGGGAAACTGAGCGACCTGAGCCGGCCGCATCCACGGATCGAGGTGCCGCCCGGCCATGACCGTGTGACAATCAGCTACGCGGCCCTCGGCCTGGGTTCACCCGAGAATGTCGAGGTGCGTTACCGGCTCAAGCCGCTGGACACGGACTGGCAAAAGCCCGACAGCAGGAATTTCACAAGCTTCACGCGCCTTGCTGCCGGCAGGTATGAGTTCCAGCTCATAGCGTGCAACAGCGAAGGGATCTGGAACCATGGCGCGAGAACACTCGAAATCGTCGTCCATCCGTTTTTCTGGGAAACCTTGTGGTTCAGGATCGGCGGCGGCGTGCTGACGGTCATCGCCTCCGCGGGACTCGTATTTCTGACCCTGAGGCGCAGGCATCGCGACCAACTCCAGCGCATGGCCGCAAGGAGTGCGCTTGAGGAAGAGCGAAGCCGCATCGCGCGCGACATCCATGATGACCTCGGCGCAAGCCTCACCCGGATCAGCCTGCTCAGCCAGCCATCCGGCGGAGAAGAACGCGATCCGGTGCTCGACCAGATCCAGACCACCACCCGCCACCTCATGCGTTCCATGGACGAGGTTGTTTGGGCGATCAGTCCGGAGCACGACACATTCGACGACCTGGCCAGCTACGTGAGCGCCTACGCCCAGGATCTACTCAGCATCGCGGGCATCCGTTGCCGCCTGGACATGCCCATGGATCTGCCGGAATACAGCCTCTCGTCCCAACTCCGGCACAATCTCTTCCTGGCTTTCAAGGAAGCGCTCAACAATGCAGTCAAATACTCCAACGCCAGCGAGGTTCGGATTTCCATCTCGATAGCCGACGGCGTCTTTTGCCTAAAGGTCGCGGACAACGGCGGCGGCATTGACGCGAACTCCCCGGCAGAACCCGCCCGGCAGAACGCCGGGAGCGGCCTCCAAAACATGACCGGCCGGATGAATGAGATCGGGGGAAGTTGCACCGTCAGCAGTTCCGCAAATGGGACGCTCGTGGAGTTCAGCATCCCTTTCAGAGGCACGCCTTGAGAAACGGCGTGTCACGGGTATTCGTGACAAGCACTCCACACGGAAGTAACATACAGTCCCGCAGATGAGCACCCTCGCCCAACCGATCCGAGTTTCCGTCGTCGAAGACGATCCCTCCCTGAGATCCATCTATACCGGATGGATCGGGGAGGCGGATGGGTTCACCTTGGTCAGCCAATACGGCGACGGGCTGGAGGCACAAAGAGGCATCCCCGGTGACAACCCCGATATCGTCCTCATGGACATCAACCTGCCCGGCCTCAACGGTGTCGAGTGCGTCCGCTCCCTCAAGCTGCAGCTTCCGAAAATCCAGTTCGTGATGATCACCGTCTATGAGGATTCCAACCGGATTTTCAGGACGCTGGAAGCGGGCGCCACGGGTTACCTTCTCAAGCAGACACCCCGCCAGCAATTGCTGGATTCCCTGCGCGAAGTGCACCAGGGGGGCTCCCCGATGAGCAGCGGGATCGCCCGGAAGGTCGTACAGTGTTTCCGGAAAACCAATCCGTCCGCGGAGGAAAACGAGCTCAACCAGCTCTCGAAACGCGAGGAGCAGGTTCTCAACCTGCTTGCCCAAGGTTACCTGTACAAGGAAATCTCCAGCGAACTCGGGATCAGCGACAACACCGTGGACACCTACCGCCGCCGCATCTACGAGAAGCTCCACGTCCACTCGCGCGCGCAAGCGGCCGCCGTCTATCACCAGTTGAAGCCCGCCACCGTCCAGCCGCCCGGCAGGGCATAGCAAGACTGCGGCGAAAGATCTTGCCATCGTATCGGATGACGGCGTAACACATCCCTGCAGATGCGAGCTGGCACAGGCACTTGCCACCCGGATCAGCTTGCCTGAATTACACTCACTTTGTTCCATAAGGAAACTCCGAGTATCCAAGCATCTTTCAATCATCTCACATAACTCCGCAAGTCATTGGAAACCAATACGTTGCACGAGTAGCTCAGCGGTAGAGCAACCCGTTTACACCGTGATACGACAGCTCGTTCGTGGGACGTTGCGGATTGAAGAGAATTGCGTAACTCGTTCTATTCCTTAGCTTTAGAGAATACCTGGCATCTGAACCCGGATCGACTTCAAAAGAGCCGATTTGCCCCAAATGGCTCCTTGCGACCCGATTTTGCCACCGCCTGTATACATAGCGAGTATACATAGCTCCAACCCGCTTGAAACGGGTCTCTCTGCGATTCAGCGGAAATTTGCGGTCGGTAGAGAGAATCGGGAATTCCAAGTTCTTGCCCGATCGTGAAACCGCCGCACGACTGCTACTGTACTATAATACCAATAATTCGAGTCCCGCCCACCTCCAGGCAGATGTTTTTCCCAACCTTTCCCCAAAAGCCGACTGGGCACGAAAGGCAGGAGTCGAGGACGCTCTTTCTGGGAACAACTCAGCTGGTTATCACCCGTAAATTTGGAGTCCTATGATGAATACCCGATTTTTGGTGCAAATAACCAAATGTTGCAAAACCACGTGGGACAGATCGCCCACCCCCAAAAATACTGCCGGGTTTGCCGTCAAAGCTATGCTCTGTAAGGAATTCTAATCCTTTGGATGTGTCATAGAGTGCACAGCCGGTGGCCCAACTGTCCCACGTGAATGACGTCAAAATCAAAAATTTGAGCGGAACTGGGGAGTTTTTCTTTTGAGCTGACAACGCCAGCTGGAGGGAAGAGTCCCGCTTGAGAATCACGGGCTAGTTCACGCTGAGTCCCCGAATACTGATGGTGCCTGCCGACCAACTGTCCCCACAGCTGAAACGAATCGAAGGAATCGAGTCGATCTTGTAGTCCCGCTTTTCCCACAGCTCTCCATCGCGATAGTATTCAACCCCATCTTCACGAACCTTCAGTGAAATTTTCATCGGCGTCGCCGACGTGTATTCATTTCCTTTCTCGGTGATCCGCTCGACACCCTTCCTCGGATAAAGAGCAAGGGTCCGTTTGCTGCCTTCGTTGCCGAGAGTCGTACCAGCTACTTGGACACGTGGTCTCAAACCACTTAACACATTGATTTCAAAATCGATGGACAATGGAGGTTTGCGGTTGAGACTGAGCGTGATTCCACCATTGCCGTAACCAATCAGCTGATCTGGGTGGAACTCCCAAGTCCCTCCCTTAGTCTCCCAGTTTTTCTCGTTCTCAGCACCAAATAAATCAGACACGGGAGCTTTAGTATTTCCTGAAAACCTGAGAGCTACGGCACTACCGCGAGTCAGTGTCCGTCCCGTATGTCCGGCGAGTTTCCAGAACCCGTCATCGTCGATGTAAACGTGTAACCGCTCACCGCCACCATTGAAACCGCCTGCCATCATGGACAGAAAACAAAAGCCATCGTCCTGATGAATCATTCGCACGGGTCCGTCTCCCTTGGTCCACGAGTAGGTGATCACTTCGGGCGGTGTCAGGCCAGCTACCCATTCCACCACGGTTGCGGCTCCGGTGGCAGGTCCGTCACCTTGAAGGTACCACCAGCCGTCAGGGTCTAGCCAGACACGGACATAGGTTTCTCCTGCAAGGAATTCGCCAGAAACCGCTGACAGGTAAGCGAAACCCTTTTTGCTCTCGACAAGGCGAATCGCGGGTCCCTTGCCCTTCCAAGCGACGGTTCGCACCGGTCCGAACAGATTTTTTCCGGTTGGCTCGACCGTCATCACCTTCGCACGCAACCATTGCTTGGATTTTCCGATGAAGTGCCAGTTGCCGTCCGCCCCCACGCTTACCTCGACGCCTTCCACCCCACCTCCGAACCTGCCGGAGATTGACGAGATACAAGCCACTCCATTTTCGGCCGGCATGAGTTTGGCGGCCCCGTCGCCATTCGCCCAATCGTGTTCCCGGATCTGAAACATCTTTCCGATCTCCGAATGGTCGGATTCTGGGCCTTGATCGGGAACGCCCGGAGTCGGGATCGGCGGATTTGGATCTTTCCCCCAAACCAGTTTGAAGCGGGCTGTGACGAATGCCCGCCCCTTGCCGTCGCAGGTCGGGCACTTGATTCCGGCAATCAGTTTCGAGCCTTCGCATTTCGGGCAAGCCTGCCGCTGTTTCTTGGTTAGCACGTAGTGCTTGCCGTCCCGAAGAAGGCTCTCGACCTGCTCTTTGGTTGGCTGTTGGGGTGGTGTCGGTTTAGGGGTATCCTTCGCTGGCTTCACTTCACGCAATTTCCTCACGGAGCGTTGGACACCATGCGTGTTCTCGAACTGATAGACCCCTCCTTGCTCGACAACGACACCGATTACCTCGCCATCAGCAATGCCTCCCTCCTGAAGACGATCATCAAGCAGTGTCAGGTGGAAAGTAGGACTCGGACCTGTGAACTGACTTTCGACAGCAAACCGAACCAGATACTGGCCCCACCCCAAGGACTGATTGACCCTGAAGAAAACTTGCCGGTGTTGCTGTTCCTTGAGTTCCTTGAGCTGCTGGCTGTATGCCAACTTTCTCTCCTCGAGTTCAAGCTTCTGGACGGTCTCCATCGCCCGGTTGAACTTGTCGGAATCTACGGCCTTCATTGGGCCGAGTTCGATGACATGGGCGGCGGTCGCAGGCTCCCTCGCGAAGGACACGCCAGTCGTGTTGGCGAAACAACCGAGCAGAATAAAAAATGCGGTTCGAGCGATTCCGAGAGAGCCCGTGATGGGATTCGGAATAGTTGGGCCACCGTCAACCACGGCATCTTTGATTCGTTGGATACCGTCCATGCCGCCTAGCAGTATCTAAGGTTGTAGCAACTGCTACAACCTCAAAATTACCGTCCGTCACCTACACGTTGGGCGTGAAGGACGAACAGGCGGACCAAATCGTCGAGGCCGTGGTGCGACGGCTACGCGAGCGGCGAGAACGGCTCGGTATGTCCGTGAACAAGGTCGCCGAGAAGGCAGGTATGAGCCACGTTGGCATTCTTCAGATTGAGAGTGGTGAACGCAGCCCGATGCTACGCAACGTCATCAAGATCGCGGCCGCCCTTGAGGTGGATTTGTCCGACCTGTTTTCGGACGAATGACAGTCAAATAAAAACCATACTGGATCCGGGGCACCGAATTGCTCACCGTGCGAAGCGGCCGTTGGGGCGTTCATTGTTCTGAAAATCGACGGATCCAGAAGCGGTCAGATTCGGCATCGAAAGCCATGCCCATGACGAACACCCGATTTTCGGTGCGAATAACCAAATGTTGCAAAATCAAATGGGACAAATCGCCCACCCCTAGAAATACGGCCGAATTTGCCTTAAAGCTTTGCTGCGTAAGGAATTGCAATCCTTTGGATGTGTCATGCAGTGCACAGTCAGTGGCCCAAATGGCCCAAATGATTTGCACCAACATCGGAAAAGTGAGCGGAACTGGCGAATTTTCCTCTTCGAGCGACAACGCCAGCTGGGGAGGAACCTCCATGATCGATCTCGCTGATAGCTAAAAAAGAAGCCCGCCCCGGCTGCTGCCGGGACGAGCTCTTTGTGTCGGCTCACTCGTAGGGGTTGTATTCCTGACGGCGTTGGGGCCGGCGGTTTGCCCGGTGCCTTTGGATCAGCTTCACCGCCATGAATGCGGTGGCGAGAGCCAGGACGATGGGCGGAAGCGTGGCGACTGCCACGTTGATGTTGTCGATCGTGGCACCGAGAAGTCCGGTCCAGTCGCGGATGCCTCCGAGGATGGCGGTGAGAGACGGGACGACGATCAGAGACAATACGATGAGCACCGCCCCCGTCCATAGGTTCAGGCGGAGCCACTCGCGTAGCCAACCTCCCTGGCTGAGCCAGTATTCGATGCTGAGCAACGTATGTCGCACGACTTCGGCACTTCGCTCCGGCCAGCTGAGCTGTTCCAGATCGGCGGGAATCACCGGTCTGGAAACAGGCTTCGGATTCCAAAACCGGCTACCCAGTTTGAACACCGGCCTGCTTGAGCTTCGGACGGTTGTCGACAGATCAGGATCTGGCATTCCGGATTCCGGGTTTTGGTCAGGATGTGAGGTCTGCATGATATCTACCCCTTGTTCCGATGGATGTGCCTGTGAAGAACGCGAGCACGGCAAACAGGCCGAGGCCGAATGAGGCCAACTGCCAGTTGTTCTTGCTGGTTGTTTCGTCGGAGGCCAGAGCTTCCGCTTCCGCACGGAGCTGACGCTCCACCTCCACCTTTTCCTCAAGCACCGTGATCGGATCGCGACCTGGCGGCGTGGAGGTTTCGGTGGCGTCGGATCTGTCGCAGCTGTTGAGCGTGAGCCCGGCCAACATGGTGAGCACGATTGTGATGATGGTTTTCATGATGTGTGTTTTCCTTTCTTGGTATTTGGGTTCAGTTCGCCAATCCAACGACCCCGTCGCACAGCCCATGGAGGGCTTCGCTGCGGATCATGGTGAGGCTTGGGTTCTGGCCTTTGTAGACCTCGGTGAATGCGTTGAATAAGCTCCACAGGTTTCGGGGACGAAACTCGCGGTGGCTCGGCTCACGCCATTCATTGACGACGCCAAGGACTTGGCTGGGGGTGATGGCTCCGCAGTCCATGGCACGGACGACGAAGTCATGGGCAGCCCAGTCTGGGATCTGGCAATCCCGGTAGGCGTCGATCCTTTTGTCGAGGCTGCGGAAACGCTCGCCGAGACGACCTACCGCACGTGCAGTAAGTTGACGCAGATCACGGTAGGCAAATCGCGTATGCTTGCGGCTGATTTTCACCTCCCCGCTGAAGGCGAGGTTGTCACAGGTGAAAACACTGGTGCCCGCCACGAGTCCCGCGGGAAACGTTTTGTCGTGCGAATTTCTCAATCCGACAACCCAAGCGTAGTCCTTTTCGGCCTGCCCGGGTTGCTTGACTTCCATCACGCCGAAGTAGCGTCGACCCTCGTGGGAGAGGGCGTGGCTTTCACGGCCGATCTGGAAACCGGCGGTTTCAAGCTGGGTCTGGACTTCATCCAGCAAAGCCCTGTGGGAGAGCGGATACCAGGTGCTGGTGCCACGCGGAGTTTGCACGGCATTCAGTGTGGACCGGTTGACGAGTTCCGCCCCGCAATGGAGCAGCATTCCGGCGACCGGCCGTTCTCTTGGTTCGACGATCTCGAAGGGTATCGGAGCGTCGGGATCAATGGTGTTGATGTTCATGTTTTTGCTATGGTTGTAGTTTTGTTGGTGGTGGAAACGAGAACGCCCGCCGTGGTCGGGTGACCTGGGCGGGCGGTTCTCTGGATTGGCTTGTTCTCTATCGGGCAACTCCCCATGCGGTGCATTCCTTCCGGAAAGAACACCACGAGCATTGCATGCCGGGCTGCGGGTGGAACCGCTCTTCGGCGATTCCCTCCACAGCCGTATCCAGCATGCGGATCACCCGGCTCTTCCGTTTCCGGTCGGCCGGTGGAGAGCTCACTTTCACGACCTGCGGCGTCTTGGTTTTCACCAGGAACACCAGATCGAGGGCGGGCGGAGTTTCTCCGGTCACTTCCTCAAGCAGGAGCTGGTAGCTCACAAGCTGGAGTTCGTGATCGAAGAGAGCCTGTTGGGGATCGGAACGTGAGGCGGCACTCTTGAAGTCAACCGGCGTGAGATTCTGGCGAACCAGATCCACGACGCCGGTCAGAGGGACGGAAAGCCCCTCGATCTTTTCGGTGAGCATTACCTCCACGCCCCGGGGCTTTTCCTTCATTGCCTCCGGGGAGTCGAGGTAGGCCGCCAGAATCCGGAGACCGTCAGCGTGAGATTTCTCACGCTTGGCATCGTCTTCGTAGTTGGCCGGACCTTCTTCCTTTTCCAGACGGACGAGGGCTTCCTCGTATGCCTGTGCGACAGCCTCGGCTGAATCATCGCCACCACGCCAACGGGCGAGATGGAACGATTGCAGGGCGGCGTGAACCGCCTTGCCGAGATGCAATGCCGGGGAAGTCGGCTTCGGAATGCAGGCGACCCGCTCGAAGTAGAAACGGAGTGAGCAACCCAGGTAGCTCTTGGCGGCTGTCGGGCTGATGTGTGTCGGCATGGTGGAGTGCTTCTCCTTGGCCGCCGGCATGACTGGAGCCGTCGCGGGGGCGATCATCGTCCACCTCCGTTCCGGTTGCCGGCGTAGGCCGAGCGACGCCCGTTGGAGCGGGTCGCATTGCTTCCACCGTGGGTTTCGAGCAACTCGTCGATGAGACCGGAGGCCTCCATCTTGTTGAGCTGCTTGACGCCCTTGCCGAATCGTTGGCGGGACAGATTGTCAACCTCGTTGCGGTCGAGGCTGTGCTCGTCGACAAGTTTCAGGATGAGATCCTTCTGCTTGTCGCTGCACTGCCAGCGGTCGCCGTTGGCCGAGTGGCCGTTGACACCGTTGCCGTTGGTCTGAGCCGGTTCCATGCCGTAGTCATGGGGCGGGACGAATCCGGTTGCCTGGATCTGCTCGTCCACATTGGATTGCAGGAGGTGGTAGATGCGTTCCGCTTCCTGAGGGACGTTATCTGTGGTGACCAGCTCGGTCTCGACGGAGACGCTGAACTGGTGGGACGAATAGCCGGGGAGACCCAAGCGTTTGCTGTAATTTGCGATCAGTTTGATAGCCATATTTTTGTTTCTGGTTGGTTGTTTTGGTTGATGCCCAGACACGAAAAAGCCCGCCGGTGAGGGCGGGCTGTTCGTGGGGACGGGCGTTTGTTGGCTCTGACTACCGCTGAGGGTAATCCTTTCGTGGTTCCCGGAGAATCCGGGTGGTCTCGTCGGCTTCCAAGGCGTTGCGAAGGAGCTGATCCACGAGCTTGGTCATGGGAATACTCCTGTGCTTGGCCTCATGGTAGAGGAGGCCGACAAGATCACCCCGAATCGCCGGAGAATAATGGTTTGGTCGTGCCATTTTCTCGTGAATTCGAGGTTCAAAACGAGCCGCGGAGATCTAGTCCCCGCGACTCAAGGTATTATGGCGTTTTTCGGGGCGGATTTTAACCCTGCGACGACAGAAAAACGCTTTTTCAACGAATTAGCTCAGCAAATTCTCACTCAGGAAGCCATTCCTCCCTCGATTTCAACCATGCTTCGACGCTGCGGCGATTGAAGCGAAGCACGCGATACTTCTTCGATGGCAGGTAGATGGCAGGGAAGCCATTTTCGCGGATGAAAAGGTCGATCCGTTCAGGCCGGACTCGGAGCCACTGGGCGACGTCCCTGATGGTAAGCAGCTTCTCTTCTTCCTTCACGAGCTACGATTCGGATGGTGAGGCCGGCCAGTTGAAGCCAACGTGGTACACGGAGAGGGACTCGAACCCCCGACAGCCTGAATGTAAATCAGGAGCTCTACCAACTGAGCTATCCGTGCGTCGTGTCAGACGGATTTCTTCATAGCGGCCCGCGGCACGAAGAGTCAAGGAACTTCCGGACGCGGGATCATTCCGGCCGATCCCGGGAGTGCGGCCGCTGAAACAGACCGTGCTCCCTGATTGCGGTGAAAAATGGCTCCGGATTGCCAACCCCCGCAGCTCATAGTATTATGCTTCAATGGCCAAAGACGTGATCTCGTGCAAGCTGACCGGTGACGTTGGCCCCGGTGTGAAAGCTCACATCGTCCCCAAGGCATTTCATGGCCTCAAGGACGAGAATGGCAAGGTGCGACAAGGAGGTGTGCAGTTCATATATGACGGCAAAGCCTTACATGAGAACAAGCGTCCGAAAGGCATCTACGATCCGACAATTGTCACTCAGAAAGGTGAAGAAGAATTCAAATCGTGCGACGATTACGCTGCCCGTTTCTTTCTCCAGGAATATGACCAGAAACCGTGGAAACCTTATCCCATCAGTGGAAACTTGCAGATCCTGCCCGCAGGAGAATTCAATGCCAACTTGATCCGACGTTTCTGTATGACGGTTCTTTGGAGAGCCCATGCCAGCAGCCAGCCTTTTTATGGCGAGGTGGATCTCGGCGTTCATGAAGAACGGCTGCGGAAGTTGATCCTTGCCGATGATGTTGGAGATCCTGGTGATTTCAGCGTCATCTTGTGGGACTGGCAGGGAGTGGATCGCCGTAAATGGCCGCTGGAAATGCCCAGTAAGCATAGGTTAGGAGGCGGGGTCAATTTTTACGAGTTCCGCTCAGCAGGGGTAAATTTCTCAATCAAGGTGGATGGCAGAAAAATTATAAACGATCCATCTATCGTGGGGATGGGATCCGACTTACGTGTGTTTTTGAAAAAGAGATCAGGAGGATCCGCAATGACTCGCGAATTTCTCCGCCAGATCAATGATCGCTACCAGTTGAAGGCTCTCTGACATCCGCGTTGAAAATCAGGTATGCGGCCTAGGCTACCATCCAGCCCGGTTGAAGCCTGTCGGCGTTTCGGGCTGGCAGTCGTGGATTGCTTCGGATACCTCAGGTGTCGATCCTAACATTCCGCATGACCCAGCCTTCCTCCCACCTCGACAAAGCCCGCCTCAACAACCTTGCCGAGGAAATCTGGAAATCCGCCGAGCGGCTTCGGGGCAAGCTCAAGGCCCACGAATACCAGAGCGTCGTCCTGCCGATCATCACCATCCGCCGGCTGGAGTGCGTGCTGATCCAGTGGCGGGAGCGGAAGGCGGAGGAAATCCGCTCGAAGCGGAAATCGATCAAGGACGAGGAGCTGGCGAAGCTGGTGAAGGGTCTGGAACTCAACCCGAAGCAGTCGCCCGGGTTCTCGAATTCGACGGACTGGACGCTCCGCAAGATCTACGAGGAGGATCACACGCTGCTGGAGAAAAACTTCCGTGCCTACCTCAAGGGCTTCTCGGAAGGCGTGCAGGACATCCTCGATAGTTTCGACTACCGGGCCATCGTCGGAAAGATGGTCAAGAACGCCCGCCTGGCACCGATCCTCAACCAGTATTCCACCCTCGACCTCGGTCCTGAGAAAATCTCCAGCCTGGAAATGGGCTATATCTATGAGGAGTTGCTGCGGAGGTTCTCGGAAGCCCACGCGGAGGCGGCGGGTGACCACTTCACGCCACGTGAGGTCATCCGGCTCATGGTTGAGCTACTGGAAATCCCCATCCCGACCCACCACACCTCGATCTACGATCCGGCCTGCGGCACCGGCGGCATGCTCTACGTGGCCAAGGAGCACCTCCTCGAAAAGGCAAAGACCGAGGAGGAGCGGGATCGCGTGCAACGGCTTGTCACACTTCATGGCACCGAGTTGATGTCGGAAACCTACGCCATCGCCCGCTCCGAGGCCCTGATCCGCGGCGAGTCGCACGCGACAATCAATTGGGGAAATTCTCTCATCCCCCACGATCCGCAGAGCAAGGAGCCCGGCGACCAGTTTCCGGAAACCGACAAGGCGAACCACTTCGACTTCATGCTGAGCAATCCGCCCTTCGGCGTGACTTGGGGCGGCAAGGACGGCTATCAGGACCAGGCCGAGAAGCTGCGGAAGACCCGATACTCCGCCGGCATGCCCGCGGTGAACGACGGCTCGCTTCTCTTCCTCCAGACCATCCTCGCCAAGATGAAACCGGTCGAGGACGGCGGCAGCCGGGTGGCCATCATCTTCAACGGCTCGCCGCTCAGCAACGGCGACTGCGGCGAGGGCGAGAGCGAGATCCGCCGCTGGATCCTCGAGAACGACTGGCTCGACGCGATCGTCATGCTCCCCAACGAGCTGTTCTACAACACCGGCATCTTCACCTACGTCTGGTTGCTCCGCAACGACCGCCGGAAACTCAAGCGGGACGGGCGGATCATGATCATCGACGCCCGCCAGCAATTCGAGAAGGAGCCCAAGTCCTTCGGCAACAAACGCAACCGCATCGTCGAACGCCACCGCCAGTGGATCGAGGACCGCTATCACAAGGGTTGGAAGAAGGACTCCGAGGACGAAAACGTGCGGTTCTTCACCCGCCACGACTTCGCCTTCCACAAGGTCGAGGTCGTCTTCTGGCAGACCGATGAAAACGACCAGCCGGCCATCATCACCGAGCCCTTCCCGGTGCAGTTCAAGGCGGCCAACGTGAAATCCAAGCAGGAGTTCTACGACAGCGAGATGATCCTGCACATCCGCGTCACCGCCCCGAAGAGCGGCAAGGTCCACCGCTTCGACCTCACGCTCGGCCCGGACGACAGCTTCCTCGATCTCTACAAGCCGGAAATCGCCGTCCGCTTCGGCAAGGAGATGGGCAAGCTCACCGCCGCCACCCTCGACCGCCTGGAAACCGAGGTCAGCTACACCCACCGCCACTACATCAAGGACGACGAATACATCCCCTTCGATGACAAGGGCGATCCGGACAATTACATCCCCGCCTTCCTCAAACGCGAGATCGAGCGGCAAATCATCCGCTGGCAGGACCGTCCGCAGCTCGGATACGAGATCCTGCCCAACAAGTATTTCTACCGCTACACGCCGCCACCCAAGGCCGATGATCTGCTCAAGCAGTTCTGGAAACTGGAGGAAAAGGCGGAAGGTCTGCTCAAGGCACTGGCGAAGGAGGGGGCATGAGCAAGGATATCACCAGTGATGTCTGGCTTGGCGGCCACCCGAACACTTGGCGGCGGACGAGAATCAAGCGTGTCTGCGAATTCTCGCCCTCCTTCTCATCCGGCAAGCCAGATGCGGACGAAGAGTGCACCGTCTGCCCGATGGAGACCATTTCAGAGCTCGGAGCCATTGATGCCGGCAAATGCGAACGCTTTGACGACGTCACCCCTGGACTGACACTATTCGAGCCGAAGGATGTCCTTTTCGCAAAAATCACGCCGTGCATGGAGAACGGCAAGGGAGCCTACGTTGAAACGCTACCCACACGATACGCATTCGGCAGCACCGAGTTCCACGTCCTTCGTCCATCCCATGAGGCCGACGGCAAATTCCTCTACTACTACACTTTCAACCCCACGTTTCGGGCTTGGGCGGAAAAGAACATGCACGGTGCAGCTGGTCAGCAGCGGGTTTCTGCCCGATTCCTGAAATACACTCATCTTCCCCTCCCACCCATCGACGAGCAGAAGCGGATCGCCGCGTATCTGGACGCGAGCTGCGAGGCGATCGACCGTGCCATAAAAACGAAGCGGCAACAGCTCGACACCCTTGATGCCCTCCGCAAGTCCATCATCACGCCAGCAGTGCTAAAGGGAGTTTCCCCAAATCCCAAAATGCGGCAGCTGGATAACGCATGGCTGAAAGAGATTCCGTCGCATTGGAAATGCGTCTCACTCAAGAGGCTCAGTGATAACCATGCAGGTCTCACCCTCGGCAAAACCTACGAGGGGATATTGGTCAGCATGCCCTATCTGCGGGCAGCCAATGTCCAGGACGGCTTCGTGGATCTTAGGCAAATTACCCACATCGAAGTTCCGCCGGAGATCGTGGAGAAAAACCTGCTGTTACCCGGTGATGTGCTCATGACCGAAGGTGGTGATCTGGATAAACTCGGACGGGGATGCGTTTGGAGAGGTGAGATTGATCCCTGCATGCACCAGAACCACGTGCACGCAGTCCGTTGCCATAAACATCGCCTGCTCCCTGATTTCCTCGCCTACGTTACCTCGTCGCAGCACGGGCGAGACTATTTTGAAGCAACTGGCAAAAAGACAACCAACCTCGCCTCCACAAACTCGACAAAGGTGGGGCTCCTGCCCATACCCTTGCCGCCTATCGAAGAGCAAAAAGAGATCGTTCAATACATTGATCAGGCACTTACGGATGCATCACGAATTCGCGATAACGTAGTCGAACAAATCTCCACCCTCACCACCTACCGAAAGGTCCTGATCCACGAGTGCGTCACCGGCAAGCGGCAGATCGCGGAGGCTGATATTGCCAAGCTTAAAGCCAAAACTGGGGGCGGCTAGCCCGAGAAAGCGGACTCGACCCTTGCCAAGAGATCCACTACATTACAATCACCACCCGATGGCCACAGCCGAACAAATCAAATCCTTAATCCGGTCTCACCTGAGTGACGACCACGAGCGGTTTTATACCTTGGCCCTGCAGGTGGCCGCACATGAGGCCCAGCAGGGCCACGCGGCACTGGCCCACGATATCCGCGAAATCGTGGATAAGGAACGCAAGGCCCGGGGTGGAAACGCGTTGCTCAAGTTTCCTCAGGATCTGGCCGGAATGGTGATGTCCGAGCGGACCGACACCCCGCTCGCAGCCCTGGTCATTCCCGCCGCATTCCGAGAGCGGATCCGCCGAATCGTCCACGAGCACCGCCAGCAGGAAAAACTCAAGAAGCACGGCCTTTCCAACCGTCGGAAAATCCTGCTTTCCGGCCCACCGGGCACGGGAAAGACGCTCACAGCCCGGGTGCTGGCACATGAACTCCGCCTGCCCCTGCACACGATTCAGGTCGACAAGCTCGTGACCAAATTCATGGGCGAGACCAGTGCCAAGCTTCGGCAGATCTTCGACCTCATCCGCGACGAACCAGGCGTGTATCTTTTCGATGAATTCGACGCGATAGGCGGCGAGCGTTCCCGGGACAATGACGTGGGCGAAATGAGGCGAGTGCTCAATGCACTCCTTCAATTCATCGAACAGGATAGCTCCGACAGTCTCATCATCGGTGCCACCAACAACCCGGGACTGCTTGATCGGGCTCTGTTCAGGCGTTTCGACGATGTCCTTCATTACCATATGCCGGATGAAGAATCCCGACGCCGGCTGATCGAGAACGTGCTCTCCTCGTTCATGGGCCGTCTCGGTTGGAAGGCGATCCTAACGGCAAGTTCAGGCCTCAGCCACGCGGAGATCGATCACGCCTGTCGCGATGCGATCAAAGAAGCGATCCTAACCGATAAGCAGAAGGTGGACACCAAGGCACTACTCCGGACACTTGGTGAACGCAGTCAGACCCACGCACGCGACTGATCCATGGCCGACGGACGATTCCCCCACTTGTTCCTCCAAGGCCCGTCGGATCAACGGGAGGACTATAGCAGCCCTCGCCGAGGAGGTGATGGCCCTCGGCTACGCGTCCAGGATCGTCCAACCCATGCTCAACACGTCAGGACCTCCCTGGAGAATGCTTGGGGCGATGCGGCAAATCGACAGGCTGTGGCCCACTCCACCCGCCAGGGAGTCTACCTGGAGTTTGCCAGTGAGCCCGGATTCGATCTCGCCTTGGGGAGCTTGGAGTCGAGGCGGGCGGGGATCAAACTGCTGAATGTCCGCAAAGAGGGGCCGGAGGGTTCAGAGGTCACGCGAGCGACAGTATTCATCCCCCAAAGCAAGAGCTCATACTTCCTGCAAAAGGCCATTCAATACGCCACTGAGGACAATCCACCCAGGCAGGACGGGACCACCACACCGAAGAACGCAACGTTGATCGGCAGCATCGGAGATGTGAGGGCGGCCATCTTGGAGTCATCCTTTTGGCAGGATTCGCGTGATCGAATTCCAAGAGAAACGCCCGAGTGGGTCGAAGCGTGGCTGAGCAGCGAAGACCTCGGAGTCATCGAGTCGTTTGAGGGGCTCTGTGGGGAACTAGGAATTCAGCGTGGTGAGGGTTCTCTGAGCTTTCCGGAGAGAACCGTCCGGTTGATCTTGGCAAATCGGCAACAGTTGGAGTCGCTCATCGAACACTCGGAATTCATCGCCGAGTTTCGCACCGCCAGGGAAGTGGCCTCGTTCTTTGTCGAGCAGGAGAACGCAGATCAAGCACAGTGGCTGGAACACCTGCTTTCCCGAACCACGATTCATCGCCCCAATGACGTGTGTGTCCTCGTGCTCGACCATGGTGTCAACAATGGACACCGTCTCTTGGAGCCCTTACTCCCCGACGAAGACTGTCATGTTGCCGAACCCACATGGGACGTTCAGGATGATCATGGACACGGGACGCTGATGGCTGGAACGGCAGCGTATGGAGATCTGCTTCATTACATTGCATCCGGGGAAGACATCGTCATCCGGCACGGACTGGAGTCAGCGAAGATTCTCCCACCGCCCCCGGAAGCTAACCCACGGCGTTTGTGGGGACATTACACAGCCCGGGGCATCAGTCGGGCAGAGATCCAAGGCCCACCGGATCGCAAGCGGGTGATCTGCATGGCCGTCACCAGTGAAGAAGCCCTGCAACAAGGACGACCGTCCTCATGGTCGGGGCAGATCGATGAACTGGCTTCTGGATATTCGGATGACCGAAGGCGTTTGATCATCATCAGTGCCGGCAACGTCAAGGATCCCGAGGATTGGAAGAATTTTCCCGCATCGAATATCACTCGGGAGGTGCATGATCCTGCCCAGGCATGGAACGCCCTCAGCGTTGGTGCCTACACCGAGAAAACCCGGATTGTTGATCCGATGCTTGCCTCCTACACCCCCCTGGCTGAAGCCGGCGATATTTCGCCGTTCTCCTCCACTTCTTCGACCTGGCCCAATCGGAAATGGCCGATCAAGCCGGACGTTTTGTTTGAGGGTGGAAATGTTGCGGTCGGCCCCAATGATTCAGTCTTCGATACCGATGACCTCAAGCTGTTGTCGACCTATCGCGATCCCCAGATTGCACAATTCGCATCGTTCGATGCCACCAGTGCGGCTTCAGCACAAGCGGCTTGGATGGCTGCCCGGCTGCAGGCGGAGTATCCCGAGGCATGGCCGGAAACCATCCGCGGCTTGATTGTGCACTCCGCTGAATGGACGGAAACCCAGCGAAGAAAGTATCTGCAAAACGAGTCGAAAGGAGCCTACCACCAACTGGCCAGAATCTGCGGCTACGGGGTTCCGAACCTCGAAAGGGCGATTTCATGTGCAAAGAACTCGCTTTCCCTGATTTCCCAAGCAGCACTCCAACCCTTCGACAAGCATGAGACTCAAAGTCGGTATGTTTCAAAAGACATGCACGTCTATCGATTGCCGTGGCCGGTCGATGTTTTGCGAGACTGCGGCGAGTTGCCGGTTCAGATGCGGGTGACACTCTCCTATTTCATCGAACCGAGCCCCGGCGAGGTGGGCTGGAAGGATCGGTATCGTTATGCATCTCACGCTCTCCGCTTCGAGTTGAATGGTCCCGGTGAGGAGGAGGTGGATTTTGTTCAGCGTGTGAATCGGAAAGCACGGGAAGATGACTTGCATCCGGGCACCGAAGGAGCTGCGGATCATTGGTCACTTGGTGAAACCAGAAATGTCGGATCAATTCACTCCGATGTGTGGACGGGTACCGCCGCGGAACTTGCTGGCTCGAACCTGATCGCCGTACATCCCGCCGTGGGCTGGTGGCGTGAGCGACCCCATCTCGGGCGGTTCAACAAGCAAACGCGGTACTCCCTGATCATGTCGTTTTCGCTGCCCAGAGCGGAGACCGACATCTACACGCCAGTGGCGGTGAGGCTCGGGGTCCCTACTCCTGTCCCGATCTCAATCTGACGTTGTGGAGCAGGCGAAGGCGGCTTCGCAGCCTTTCTGGAGGCCTGAAATCCTAAAATCTGAGCCGATTTGCAGAAATTCTTGCAAATATGATGGATTTTACCGAACCAGCACGTAGCTTGATGCAGCTATGATACGCCACCTGAGCTTTGAGAACTTCTGTTCGTTCCGGGATTCCGGCGAGCTCGCCCTGACCACCGGGGCGAAGACTCCCACCGATGATTCCTTCACCAAGTCCTCCTGCGGAGACCAGGTGACGGTGCTTGCCGGCGTGTTCGGACCGAACGCAGCCGGAAAGACCAACCTGCTCAAGCTGACGGCTTTCCTGAACTTCTTCATCCGCCATTCTTACCACCACCCAGTCGGGGACGGGGACGAGATCATCCCGGTGGATCCCTTTGCCACCAAGGCGGATGATCCGACCCGAGTGGAAATGGAGTTCGAAGGCAACGGCAGGGTCTATCGCTATGCGGCGACCTTGACGCGGAAGACCGTGATCGAGGAGCGGCTGTCACTCCGGAACCCCGAAACCAAGTCCTTCCGCATCGTGCTGAAGCGGCAGGAGGGAGCACGTGGAGCCCTGCTCACGCAGGACGATGATTTCACCGACCTCACCGCTATCCGCAATCTGCTCAAGGAGCGGCCGAATGCCTCGATGCTCTCCGCCGGTCTGGTCACAGGCCGTCAGGAGTTCAAGAAGGTGATGGCCTCGCTCGGCACCTTCGAGACCAACGTGGACCGTATGGGCAAGGCCGAGGTCGTCCATGGCAACCGCACCTCGGAGATCATCCGCTGTGGCGAATACCTGAGGGACAATCCTCACTTCGTCGCGGACATCGAGGCCCGGCTCAAGGCGGCGGATCTGGGAATCTCCGGCTTCCACATTAAGGAGCTCGAAGTTCTCAACGACAAAACCGGGGCGACCCAAAAGATTCCGGTGCCATACGTCGTGCATCGCTCGGGCGAGGCCCAGTTCGAGCTACCGCTCACCCACGAGTCCGCCGGCACCAAGCGGCTCTTCGTCCTGCTGCGGACCTTCCTGCCCGTGCTCACCGATGGCGGCATGGCTGTCATCGACGAGATGGAGTCCGACCTGCACCCGCACCTGATCCCGATCCTCCTGGATCTCTTCGTGGATCCGCACACCAATCCGAAGCGTGCCCAACTGCTTTTCACCTGCCACCACATGGAGATCCTGAACCTGCTCGCCAAGGAGCAGATCGTCTTCGTCGAGAAGGACGCGGATAACGTCAGCCAGGTGCGGCGGCTCAGCGAAGTCAAGGGAGTGCGGCGGGAAGAAAACTTCTTCGCCAACTACAACGCAGGTAGATACGAGGCCGTTCCTGAACCCGAACGATTCTAGCATTGGCACGGAAAAAGAGCATCGTCCTGTTTGGCGAGGGAAAGGCCGATGCGGTTTTCCTCAATTACCTGCGTTCATTGTATGCGGATCAGATTCAAGCCAGGGTGCTGATCGATGCCGGCCAGGGCGGCGGACCGAAACAAGTGGCCACCCGACTGATCAAGAAGCACCTCGATCTCGGTGCCTATGCCCGTAGCCTGCTGCTCATTGATGAGGATCTTCCGACCGATGAAATCCCTAATGCTTGGCTTCGCAAACACAAGATCACTCTGGTCACCAGCGGCCCCCGATGTCTCGAAGGGATACTTCTGACCCTGCTGGATGACCCGCCGCCCAAGAAAGATCGGCACCTCTCAAATGCTTGGAAAAAGCGGTTCTGCCGGAACCACCTGGGGACTGATCGCGACACGGAAATCCTCGACCGGTTCAAGAAGAAGTGCCCGGAACTCTTTCCACAGGAACTAATCGAAGCCCAAAAGAAGGAGATTCCGTCATTGCGGGAGATCGTGGATTTCCTGATAACCTAACAAGGATGGCAGAGAATCCTGAGAAGACGTTCCAGAAACATATCGCGGAGTTCCTGCTCCGCGAGCATGGCTATGGCGTCCTGACGATGGGCGAAATCACCGACCGGGATTTCTACTTCGCGGAGGATCACCTTTGGGGTTTCCTCAAAAAGACGCAGAACGAAACGGTCGAGCGACTCGAAGAGGACTACGGCCACGATGCCCGCGATGAGGTCTTCAAGGCTCTCCGGGAAGAGCTGGAACGCAGACCCCTGTGGTCGATCATCCGCACCGGACTGACCGTGCGGGGGCACGACATCAAACTCTATTTCCCCAAGCCACGGTCCAGCGGAAGCGTCGCCAACGAGCTCTACGCGGAGAATCGGCTGACCTTCATCCCCGAATTGATCATCAGCGGCGACATGCGGCCTGATTTCGCGATTTTCCTCAACGGCCTGCCCATCGTCACGGTGGAACTCAAGCACACCGCAGGTGGCCAGAACGTGAATCATGCGGTTACCCAGTATGTGAACCGTGATCACCGTGATCGGATTTTCCAGCTCCCCTTCCTGCACATTGCCGCTGATCAACAACAAGTGAAGGTGGCCACGGATCCGAGAGCGGAGAAGAACTTCCGCTGGTTCAACACCGGACTGACCAACCACGCCCAGAGCGAGAGCGAGTATCCCGTGGAGTTCCTCTACCGCGAGGTGCTCTCGAAGGATACACTGCTGGAGGCGGTTTCCTTCTACCTCGTAAACGCTCCGGCTCAGGACGCCTCCGAGGATCGCGGAGCCCGTCCGGCCTTCACGCTCTTCCCCCGCTACCACCAGAGGCGTTGCGTGGAGAAGGTGGCAACGGAGATCACCGGGCACTTCACCGAACACGGCGACATCGGGCGGAAGTTTCTCGTCAACCACTCCGCCGGCTCGGGCAAGACGCTCACGATGTGCTGGATGGCCGACCGCCTGAACAGCCTCTATAAGCCCCGCACACTGGAGAAGGTCGTGGACATGGTATTTCTGGTCACCGACCGCAAGTCCCTGGACAAGAACATCCGCGAAGACATGGAGAAGTTTTCCCACCTGGCCGACAAGGTGGTCTTCGCCAAGCGATCCGGTCACCTGCGGCGAGCCATCGAAAACCGAGCTCAGATCATCGTCACCACGCAGCAGAAATTCCACTACGTCCTCGACAAAATTTCCAAGGACGAGGGGCTGAAGAAGCTGCGGGTCGCTTTCCTGATCGACGAGGCTCATCGTTCACAAGAAGGCCGGATGGCCCGGGAGCGGAGCCAACCGTTTCGTGATACCGAAGTGCTTCGCGTCGAAGAAAACCTAGCCAAGGTTGCGGAGACTCCGGCCGTTTACCAAGCCGGGAACGACGATGATGACGAGGAGACGACCGCCGTCGAGGCTGCGGCAACCCACTCGCCGGAAGAACCCGATGCGGAGGACGCCCAGGACAAGGAAGATCCACAGGACAAGATGGCCAAGGTCATCGCCGAACGGGATCTGAACCAACTCTACGTGGCCTTCACCGCCACACCGTCACCAGCGACGATCCAGCTCTTCGGCAAGGCCTTCGACGAATACACGGAGGCGGAGGCAATCGCGGAGGGATACATCGAAGACGTCGCCCAGAGCATCATTTCCTACAAGACCCTCTACAACCTGCATTGCCCGATCGTGCCGCTGCCGGCCGAAGAGAAGCTCTATCCGCCTGGAATCGTCTCGAAGGCACTCAAGAACGTGGCGTTCCAAGATCCCGAGCTGATCCAATACAAGTCCGAGGTCATGCTGCGGATTTTCGAGCAGCAGGTGAAGCACCTGGTCGGCGGCAAAGCCAAAGCGATGATCGTGGCGACCTCGCGGATCGCGGGTCTCGAGTATTGGCGGATCATCACCGAAAAGCTGAAGGAGCGGGCGGGTGCGGACTACAAGGTGCTCTATGCTTTCTCGGATTTCGTGGATCCACGAACCAACAAGCTCGTCACCGAGCATGAGATCAACGGACTCAACGACGGGGAGCTGATTGAAGATCGGTTCGAGGACGACTCTTATCGAATCATGATCGTCGCCAGCAAATTCCAGACCGGCTTCGACCAACCCTTGTTGGCAGGCATGTTCCTGGACAAGGCGGTGGCTGACCGCAATGCAGTCCAGACGGTTTCGCGGCTCAATCGCTGTCACCCGGATAAGGAAGGCGTGATCGTGGTGGACTTCACAAACAACGCCAAAGCCATCCTCAAGGCATTTCACAAATACCGACACGGTTCACCCCACGAACCCGACGAGCCGGAGCCAGGCAAGTGCTTGGAGATCCTCGAAGAGATCCTCGATAAAGGCATCTTCACCCATGACGACGCGGCGGAGGTCGTCAACCTGTTGAAAAAGGGCGAGGAGGCGACTCTCGCGACCAAGGTTCAGGACTGCAAGCTGAGGTTCGAGCAGGCGATCACGGATTTCGAGGAACGGAAGGCATTCGTTTACCTGATGGCCAAGTTCACGAAGAGTTTCCATTTCCTCAACGCCTTCTTCAGCTACGAAGAGCCGGTCCATACTTTCGCCGCGTTCTCCGACTACGTCGGACCCCAGCTGATCAAAGAAGGTTCGGTTTCGGAGCTGATGAAGCTGGTGCGGGCGACGGTGGTTCAGAGAGCAGCGGTTCTCGACAACGGCATCGTTGAAATGCCGGGCGGGCAGAAGAAGCCCAAGCCGATCCGTGGTGGGGGTGGCGGCGGAGCACCGCCCGTGAAGAAAATCTCCGTGCAGGACATGATCACGAAGATCCGTGAGCAGTTCGAGATTTCCGACGAGGAGGCACTGCACATCCGTGAAGTATCGGAGGAGAAGATTGCCGACGAGTCCGTCCAGCAGACCGTCGCCGCCCACCGTGCAGACCTGACCTTCCTGGAAAGTGTCTTCCGCGATCAGCTGAACGGCGACATTCAGGACGCCTACGCCATCCGCCAACTCTACGAGCAGCTCGCCGACCCGAAATACACCGACAAGACAGGAATCTTCGATATCATGGCGGTGACCGTGATCCAGAAGGGGCTGGAGCTGTCGGAGGCATCATAGAACGCGTCGGCGGCTGTGAGGTCGCCAAACCCACTCACCCGTTATGGCAGCTCTCACAGAATTCAGTCACGCCCAGCTTGAGAGCATTTGCATCGTAATTGCGGATACCGAGAATGGTCTGACGGGTCAGGAGATTGGCAGCCTGCTTGATCAGGCCGGAATCGAAGATCCGATGCCAACTGGCACCAAGTGGCGTCGCCTTCTTCTTGCTCTCCAAGAACAACAGCGGGCAGACCGCTGCGGGAACAAGGTTTTCGATTTTCTACAACGAACCATGGATCCCGTGCGATACGTCGGCAGGAAGAACCGTTTCGAGTCCCAGCTGTCAGCTTTGAACGAAGTGCTTTGCTTTACAGGGCTTGAACTTGGTGCCGATGGTAGGTTCCGCAGGGTTACAGCGGTGAAGACTTTGTCCGAAGCGGAGAAGCGAGCAAAGCGTCTGCGGGAAAACCTGCTTCGACGAGAAATTCACCCCGATGTGTTGCTATCCTGCAGACCCGAGCTCCTTTCCGACGACTACTTCCACGTCGTGCTGGAGGCATCGAAAAGTGTCGCAGCGAAAATTCGCACGAGAACCGGAATGAGGGGCGATGGGTCTGCCTTGGTTGATCGGTTCCCTGTCCTTGGGAAAGCTGGCATGCCTATGCTGGCGTTCAACACGCTGCAAACTGAATCGGAGGAAATGGAACAGACTGGCCTCTCAACCCTGATCAAAGGATTATTCGGGACGTTTCGGAATCCGACCGCTCACTCACCGAAGATCCACTGGCATGTCACCGAACAGGACGCCATAGACCTGTTGACACTGGCATCCTTTCTCCACCGCAGGCTCGATGGTGCGGCAAGGACACCTCGCATAGAATAAGTATTCAGCCTCCTTGGTGAATGGGCCATCGACCCACCTCTTCCCCCTCATGCTCGACATAAACCTCCGCCGCTTTCAAATCGGCGACTACGGCGGCCGTTATCCCTGAAGGGCTCCATACTACAAAAGGGTCTCCAAAGCCGCTTTGAGTCAGAAGCTCAATTGCCTTCGCACGGCACAGGAGAATGTCATCTTCACCGAAATCCTCATCCGGATCGGTTTCCCAGGGCTCGTCCACGTCACCACCGCAAACCACAGGACGGATGGAGGAATGAAGATGCTCGGGTATCACCCGCTTGGCCTCCTCGATCATTGGCTTGAACAGATCCATTTCGTCCATGATCGGATTCGACGAGTGCAAGATAGCGGCCCAGCCCTTCCAGGCGATGCAGACGCCGATGCATGGCCCAAGTCCGTCAGTGTAGAAGAGGATTGGGCTATCGCATGCCCCCATGTATCTTGATCGATCGTCTCCGCGTCATAGTGGTCTGTTTCCATGGTTGAAATTTCTTTTTCGGTTCTTCCAAACGGAAAGTAATTCATGCTCCAGAACTCGCGGCCAAAATCAGGTTCTCAAGTGACTCTGCGACCTCACCCAGAGAATGCCTGGCAAACATTTCCCGACTCGTGCCCCGGATGGAGATCCGCTCGTCACGTAGAAAAATAGTATCCACGAGCAGGTGGTGGCGTATCCAGTCCCGCTCTTTCGATTTCACCAACGCCTGAGCAGCCTCCTCGGTAAAAAACGCCCCCTCAAAATAGTCAAACCTGCCGTCCCCGAACTTGCTTTCATACGTATCTTCTTCGAGCACGATAAATACCTGTAGCTCGCCGCTTCCTGCTGCTTTGAGTGCATCATGGAGGACAGGGTAATGATCGGCTGGGATCCCGGTCTCGGAGATGGAAGCACTCTCCTCTTCATCGAAGGAGCCGGCCGGCGAGTCTGGAATAGGCGGCAAGTTTGCTGGAAGCTCCTCCGGACGTATCTCGGTCAGCTTGTAATTGCGGAAAATTGCCTGATGGGAGGAGTCCCAATCAGATGAATTCGGAATCAAGAAATCCCACCGCAGCTCAGGATTGTAGCGTAGGCGAAACAGTCCACCATGGGCGAATGAACCGATGGCGGCGTATACTGTATCGCCTTCCCCGTAGTAGGTGATTTGATCGGACATATCTTCCTTCATGCAACAGCAGAGGCCTCGTTCTGCCAATACGAAACGGGCAGGCAAGCCGAGAGACAATGGCTATGAGCATGAGGGCTGAGGCTGAGTCAGCACGACGCAAATGGAGGTTAGTTTCAGGAGGCCTTTTGATACTTGTTAGCACAGGAGGATTTCCACACCCTACGGGAACCGATGCGAATTCTCACCTGGAACCTGATGCACGGCGGTGGCCCCCGCATCGACCGGATCAAGGTAGCACTGGAACCTTACAAGGCGGACGTGCTTATCCTCAGCGAATTCCGGAACAACCCACAGGGAGCCGATCTGAGGAACTGGCTGAAGAATCAGGGCTACGGACACCAGGCCGCACCGGAAGGCCCACCAGGGCTGAATACCGTGCTTGTAGCGGCACGCCATCCGTTCGAGTCACAGACCTTCCCCGGCGAGATGTCCGATCCTGAGCTGGGGTCTTACCCGGAGAGCGTGATCCTCGCCCGATTCGAGAAACTGAACGTCTTCGGCCTATACCTGCCAGGGGAGGAGAGGAAGCGACCCGTCTTCGATTTCCTCCTAGATCTGCCGGAACGTTATCTGGCGGAGGACACGATGCTGATCGGCGACATGAACACCGGAAGACACTACGAGGACGAGGCAGGAAAGACCTTCACCTCGGCACACCAGTTCGACGCCATGCTGGGGCAAGGGTGGGTCGATGCGTGGAGAACACGGAATCCTGAGGCTAGGGAGTTCACCTGGTATTCAAACAAATGGAAGAACGGCTTTCGGCTGGATCATGCACTGGTGAGCCCGTCACTCGACGCCAGGATCACTGAGGTGAGGTATTCACACGGTGAGAGGGAGGCGAGGGTGACGGACCACTCGATCATGCTGGTGGAGTGTGGTTGAGAGCGAGCGTCATTCAAACGATACGCTTGTGATAGCGGGAATGAACGGAAAAATCCGTAGAAGTCGCCAAGTGGTTCTGAAGACCGCCCATTGAAGCGTCCAGTGTGCATCAGACCTTAGTGCCTGGAAACCAAACCGGTTCCTAGCTGGTGCCCCTTTTACCCTCCCACGGCAGGCACGGCTTCGCCGACCTGCCTGCGTTCCTCACTCGGCTTCGCCTCGCTCGTCACCGGTCGGGTAAAGGGGACACCCAGCGGAACCTGAAAGCCACTGCCAGCTTACGCCGGCAGTGGCTCGTGTTTCCGACTCGATGGCAAGACTTCAAGCCGGTGATCCGGTTTTCCTTCCGCTCATTGATTTGAACGAAAGGAAAATTTCTTTCTGCTTCTTACACCTAATAGTGCACCTGCCCCCACTTCAGGTGCCGATCACTGGGATTCACGATTCTGCCTCCTGGCCGTGCCCCGGAACTGGTGGAGCTGCTCGGCGACCGATCTGGTGAGGTAAGGTGGCGGCCACTGCTCCGGGAAGAGCTCCGGCCAGTCCACCCCGATCACCGCAAGGTTCCGGCCCGCGATGTCACGCAGGGTATCTTTTTTTGTCTTTTTGCACGCTCCGCACGAGCGGAGATGGTCGAGCGGGGTGCGGCCGTCCGGCATGAGGAGATTTACCCGGCAGGCGTGGGCGAACACGTCGAGCAGAACATCTTGCTTTGAACGATCTTTGCCATTCCGCGTCGTTCCGACCTTGCAACTGCTAGGGCGGAATCCGTGCATGATGGCACGGTATGCTTGGTAGCATTCATCGAAGTTCAGCTCCCTCGGGCAAACTCCGGGCTCAGGACCAAGGAACCTCTGAAGGGGCGAACCTTCCAACCTGGCCTCAAGCCGAAGCGTTTCTCCAAGTCCCCGACTCTCGTCCAATTGAAGTTCCTTATCGTAGGCGGTAATTTTCATCTTCCCCGCCAGATGGGTAACGGAGTTAAAACCATTGAAGAACCAGTCCCCACGCCCTTTGCGGCAGTCAGGATGATTCATGATCGCGATGGACTGGATCATCTCCGTTGCAGGGATGTCCGGAATCTCGAACTGCAGAACCAGATCAATCCTGACGAACTCGTATCCACGACCCCAGCCGGTCTCGTTCGGGTTCAAAGCCCACTGCTGGAGCTGTCCTTCGATCAGCGAGAATGCCGATTCGATCTGACTTTGCTCAGTAATCAGCGAGCCATTGTAGCCGAAGACCAGACGAGGAAGACTGGTTTCGACATATACCGCAGAATCCCCGGCGATGCCGATGCGAAGCTTTGAGGGACCATGCTTGAGCATGATCCCGCTTACCCACCGCTCTCCGACCTGCATGCGGTCGTAGCTGTAGCTCCAACGTGAATCCTCCCTGAGCATGGCCTTGGTTTCGTCGAATGAACGGCGAAGCGGCCGGGGTGGGTTGAAGTTGATGCGTATTGTATCAATCATAAAATGCAGGGTGAGATTGATTAGACGGGTTCAGGCGGGCGAGCTTCCGCAATTTTGGCAAGCATCTCCTGGGGCAGAACTTTCCACTGCCCGTCGAAGAATCCCTCGATGGAAATCCAGTCATCGGATGGGATGGCGTCGAAGCTAATCCGCCACTGCGAAATGTTGGCTCCCGATTTCTTTGCCGTCTGCTTCAGGACTTTGGCGACCCTGGATTTGCACCCCGACAAGCGGGTGAATGCCAGCCACCCGAAGCGGTATTTCTCAGGATCGACCTCAATACGGATCGGAGTTTCGACCTCAGCGAATTCCTCGAAGCTCAGCGGCGAGAAATCGTATAGCATGGGTGTTGCGGTGGGTTCCCAATGTCGGTGGAATGACAGCCAGACTACCGGCTTCTCGCGGGATGTGTTTACGAAGGCGGTGGCTTGATGGATTTGACCCGAGTTGAGAATGCCGACCAAGTTGGTGGCACGGGTGTAATGATACAGGTGTTTCATGGTTCTAGTTGGTTTCAGTGTTGGTGATGGAATAAATGAGGATTTCATTTGGGTTTGGTTCAGCGGCGAACGTCGAGAAGACGTTCGACCTCTGAGCGTGGAATCAGCAAATGACGAAGCTGCGGCAGGGCACGGAGTTCGCCATTTTTGACAAGCCGACGGATGGTCCTCTCGGACACATTCAAGCGTTCGGCAGCTTCTGGAACCCGGTATACATCCGGGACAATCTTCTGGGCCGGTGAGGCCTCTTGGGGGTGTTTTTCAGACATAGCGGGCATCATATGCCCGAATGAGGCCGCAAGCGTCATCCCCAATGAAAATCTAATACTCTGGGGATGACTCGCCTCGTAATTTTAACCCCCAGAGTATCCAAGAGAATCAGCAAAAAGCCGGAAATTCTGTTCCTCAAGCTTCGCTAGGAATTGTGTCAAAACTGGGAGCTCCAGATACTCCGAAATCGACACCTTTGGGTTGGCTTGACGCCACGCCTCACCCTCAGGAGAGATCTCCCAGTTGCCGTCATACTTGGGATCCACATACGCGAACTCACAGAGTTTTTTTAGCTCTGCGACGGGCGGCTTCTGCAAATCCACCTCAGCTGATGAAGCGGAATGACTAGCTTCCGTTTCACCGCTATAAACAGATTTGGAGTAATCCGGTAAGAAATCAGCTAGCGAAAAAAAACAAAAACGCCCGGGGTCTAGCTGATGCGTCTTGCGGAGATGCTCATACACCGCATGGCAGACAAAATCGGGGGTGCGGAGAGGGATCGGGGTGTAGACGTCGGGATACTCCCGAAGAACAGCATTGAGCTGAGTCAGGAAATCAGCCTCTTGCGATATCCTCGCAACTCGACGCATAAATGGGTTGAGCCGTTTGCCATTTACTCTCGGGAGTATCAGGGTCTCATCGACGATCCGGGTGATTCCTGACTCGCTCTGAGCTGGGCCCTTGTTCGCCCCCGCCTGGATCAATTCTGGGACTGTGGGGAACCGGCCCTGATTACGAAGAGCTTCCTGGTAGAGAACAAGGATCCGACAGTGAGTCTCGAATTTCACGTCCGTGCCGGGTCCTCCATACCGCTGGAGAGCCAAGCGAACCGATTCGGTTGGCCCGTAGCCTTGCTCACGCTGCTTGCGTCTCAACGCCCCTAGAACAAACCGCCCCTCGGGATTCGACTCCATCTTTTGAATGCCCTTTTCATCGAGCATCACCTCAAGGCCGTGCGGATGGAGAATTTCTGGACCATACCACGCCACGAACATTTTGATGGCGAACGGAAGCGGGCCAAAAAATGAGTGCTCAGGCAGACCTGCTGGGCGTTCTGTTTGATCCGAGGGAGTCATGGTTTTCCAGCTCTGACTTTTTGTGGCTAATCCTCTTTTCCGAGGAGCTTCGCCATCTCGTCGTGGTGAGGCCGGCGGACGTGGCTGTAGGTGTCGAGGATCAGCTTCCCGCCATCGACGTGACCTTGCCATTCGGCGATCACTTTAACATCGATGTTTTTCTCGATCGCGTTTGTGATGAACATCCGGCGAAAAGCCCGGTGCTCGAACTGCGGATAACCGAGCTTGTCACAGGCCGTCTGCAGGGCCTTGCGTGCGGAGTGGAATGGAAAGACAGGATCCCGCGGCTTGCGGGGTTCCTTACCTTTCCTCCGCTCCATCAATTCCCGGAGCTGAGGATAGAGCGGCACCTGAAAGCCGCGTCGGGTTTTCTGCCGAAACAGCGTGATCCTCTCCGTCGCGAAGTCCACGTCCCCCCACGTGAGATTCTTGACCTCGGCATTCCCGACCCCGGCCAGCCCCAGGAACTCGACCAGATCGGCACTGTCCTCCCGTCTGGCGTTAAGTTTTTCTCCCCGGATGGATTTCACGATCGCCTGGAACTGTTCGCGGGAAGGCGTTGACCGGATGGGACGCCCCCTCTTTTGAACCTTGATGTTGGCAGCGGGGTTTTCGTGAAGGAGCCGGTTCTCCACCGCATGCTCGAACACCGCACGGATAAACCAGAGATGGGCGTTGTAATATGCGGCTCCGCCATTCACCCCAACCAGCCACTTGGCGACTTCGGCAGGTCGAATCTTACCGACGGGGCGGTTACCCCCATCGGGCGTCGGCCAAGTTTTCTTGATCGTTCGCACCATGGCCTTTTTCTCACGCAACGTCTTCTCGGCGTTCCTCAAGGTCTCCAGATACTCATCACAAAGCGACCCCAGCGTCACCTTGCCTGCCCGCTTGTCGACCGCTGTGATCTTCCGGCGTTCGTCCGGGAGCTTGCGGTTCGCGATTGCCCTGACGGTCGTCTCCAGGCTCCGCCGATGCAGTTTGCCCTCATGCCGAATTACGGCGTAGTACATCCCTGTGGTCGAAAGCCGATACAGGCACTTGTCGACCCGGACCAGATCGCCTGAATTGTCCTCACCTTGCCCCATACGGAAACCTTGAGTATACATAGCCAGTATACAAGCAGATTTTCACCCTCCCACTTTAACGCCTTAAACCCTTGTAGATAAACAAGTTGCACGATTAGCTCAGCGGTAGAGCAACCCGTTTACACCGGGTCGGTCGGCGGTTCGATCCCGTCCTCGTGTACCATCTTTTCCTCTGCCTGATGCGGCTCAGTAGTATTCCTTGCGCCTTTCCTCGATGAGGATGAGCCAGTTCATCATGGTGATAGGCGGCAGCTCGGCGGGGTGACGGATCGGGGAGAGGTTGATCTTGATCCTGTTTCCAGACATCGATGTGCCGGAAACTCCGGTGGCATCGAGCGGGCGGATCGGATTGGCGGCGCTCTCGCTGGCGAGTGAACCGATTTGGCCGCTGTGCTCCACGCCAAAGGGATCCAACTCCACGCCGTACCTTTTTTCCGGGGCGAAGAGCGAGCATGGCGGGTAGAAAGTCCCGCTCGGCGGGGTGAAGCCAGCGGGCGGAGTGGTGGGCACGATGTTGAAATCTCCGCCGATGTGGAGACGGAGGTTTGTCACCAGTGAGAAGCCCTTCGTGAAAGAAGTGAGGTTCCCGCACTCCTGGAGGATGACGCCGTAATCGTTCGCGGTGCAGGGGATGTTGGGCCTGGTGAGGTTCGATCCCGTCACGTAATCGACATTGACCGCGAGCGAATTATTGATGTCGAGGCCGTCCGCGCCGAGGTTCAGCAGGAAATCCCTGAAACGCTCCGGATAGACGGCGACGCAGATCCTGCCGTTGGGCAGGTTCTTGATGCCGAAGGGATAGATCGGCTTGAAATACCCCCGCTTGACCGTCCCGACGATGGGATCCCCGAAAGTCGCGTTGTTGAACGTCACGGGGCCGCTGAGGTTGTTCTTGTAATAGAAGAAGCCGTTGGCTCCGTAGGCCGTGTCCACGGGGGTGGCGAAGGTCACTGTCTGGTTCTCCGATACGGATGAAATGTAGCCGGCGGGGAGGTTCGCAACCACGCCCGAATTGAGCGGGACGGTCAGTGTCTGGCGGCTCCCGTTCTTCAGGTATGTGAAGCGCAACTCCGTCGGTGTCCTGTCGCTGGCGCTCGCACGTTTGGAAATGTCCAGCGTCATCGCGCATTGCAATGCACCGACGGAATACTGGTTCCACGTCGTCGGGGAAATTGTGGTCGATTCCGTGCCGTGGGCGAAGCGGTCGAAGTAGTCCGCACCGCGATTGATCGGCACGAAGGCGGCTTTGCCGCTTTCCGAGGAGAGGGAGATGGGGAAAAAATCGCCTTCCGTAAGGCGGTAGGTCTCGCGGACGCCGGGTGTGAAGGGGTTGCCGTTGAAGGTTTTCCCGGCGATCGTCGTCCCCGATGAAAGCTGGGATCCGCGGCGTGTCGCAAGGCCGGGGAGGGCGGTGTTCCCCTCGACGATGGCGCGGCTCGCGAAGATGTTCCCGGCGATCGTGACGTTCTCCCAGTTGTCTCCGTTCCCGTATCTGCCCAGCGACATGAATGAGCCTGCGGAAATCGGCAGCTGCGAGGGGATCTCGTAGATCGACAGGACGAACTGGCGCTTGAAGCGCGCGAGCTTGGTGATGTTGTCGTCATGATCCGCCAGATCCATGGTGAAAGCCCACCAGTTGCGCTTCGCCACGAAGGGGTCGCCAGGCTTGGAGTATCCAAAGTTGATCTGCGGGTAGGTCAGGATATTGAAATCCTTGTATGTCGTCGTAGAGAGGCCGACCCTCCCGGAGGCCAGCCCGCCGTATTGTTTCTGCGTGGAGATGATCGGATAGATGTCGTCGTTCGTGATGGGGGTGTTCGAATTCAGGGCAGGCGGGAAACCGGTGCCGAGATCGCGGTTCAGTCCGCCGGATACCAGGCCGGGGTTGGAGACCATGGACTTGAACATGCGCGCCCTGCTGCCGAGGGCTGAGTCGCCGGGGTTGGCGCCGAAGGTGTTGTTGAGGCTGAGCGCGGCGGCGACGTCATCCGGGATGGACTTGCGGGCGTTGGACTGGGTCAGCGCCTCGCTGAAAATGTCCTCCCAGCGCAGCGGGTTGCGCCTTGCTGCGGTTGAGTTGGAGCCGTCCTGCATGGCACGGATGGCCCGGTTCGGGGTGATGGCGACGATGGAGCGGAGTATGGTTTCCTCCTTTTCCCGGTAGTCTCCCTGGGTCTGTATGTCCGACTGTATCCCCTGTGCGTTGATGGCGCGGGTGTATGCGAAGAGCATCAGGGCGAGCATGAAGAACGAGACCGTGGAGACGGTCACGAGCGAGACGTAGCCGGATGGATGTTCCCTTTGGGGGCTGGTTTTCATGGTCGTATTCACTGCATGGCTCCGGAGAAGGTGAGCTCTTCGCCTGCGGGGCCGGTGAGGCGGGTGCGTATGATTCCGGATTCCACGAAAAAGCTCACGTTCGAGGGCTTGTTTGTGATAGTCCATTGCGGGGCGGTGAGGACTCCGGAGACGGGAACTACGTAGTAATAGAGGGCGTTCCCCTGGCCGCGGTTCTCAAAGGAGAGGATGCCGGCGCGAACCGTTCCGTCCGGTTGGCGGAAATTCAGCACGCAGACGGGGGAATCGGTGAGGCGGGGGTTCGTTCCGGCAAGGGCATCCGCCACTGAGGAGTGGAGACGGAAGCGCTCTGCGTTGAGTAGCAGCTTGGAAACGTGGTTGCTGATGATGGGTGCCTCCTCGTTGAGGAAGCTCTGCGCGCGGAAAATTTTCAGAAACGCCACCTGCTGGTTGAGCATCGCGAGGATCAGCGCGCCTATGGTCATGCCGACCATCATCGTAACGGTCAGCTCAAGGAGCGTGAAACCGTGGCGGGCTTTTTTTGCGGAAGTCCTCATTGGGCGCGGACGAGGGTTCGGGATTTCACATAGGTCCGCCCGGAGATTTCGAAGCGGAGTATGCTCTGGACACGCCACACCTTCATGGCCGCAGGGTTGGAGACCACCGTTCCGCTGCCGCCGTCGATGGGGTAGTTCTCGGCATCCGCGATGCGGGTTCGGAACACTGTGCCCGAGACGGCGGTGCCGCCGGGCAGCCTGCCGAGTACGACGTTTTCCGTGGCGAAGGCCGGATAGGCGGGCCATGGGGAATTGCTCGCCAGCAGGCTCTCGAAGGGTATGCGCTCGGCGCGGGCGCGCTCGAAGGTCATGTGGGAGTCGGAAAGCACCTGCTGGAGGGAGTACTGGCGCGGGGCGATGACGTTGAGGGATAGCTTCAGCAGAAACAGCCCGACCACGGAAAGCAACGACATGGCCATCGTCGCCTCCACCAGGGCGAAGCCGCGCCGCAGGGATCGCGGCTTGCGGAGGCGCGCCTTCCGGAGGATGATCGCCATGTGATCCGGACAACCTGCCTCCACACGCTGGCCTGCATGCTCCTCGCCGTTTCCGGCCTGAGCGCACAGGCCATCCTCGCACCTCCCTTTGGGCTGCGCTGGGGTGATTCTCCCGAAAAATTGATATCTTGGTCTTCCAAGCATTCCTTGGATCTTAATATCTTTCTCCCCGGAGATCAACCCGGATTGCGCGTCCTCAGCGTCCGGCGGAAAAAAGGTTTCCTCCCGGATTCCGCAGCCTCGGCGGTCGAGGGGAAATTCCTCAACGGCGGGCTCTATGAAGTCACCGTCCACTACTCCGATCCGGAGGCCGGCGCGGAGGCCATGGAAGGGCGCTTCGAGAAACTCCGGAAGCAGCTCACCACCGAGCAGGGGCCGCTTGTCGCCAACCAGCAGCGGAAGCTGGTGGAGGATCAGTTCGTGACTAGGACGCAGTCGTTTCATCGGGAGCCGGTGAGAGGGGTTTTCCTGCTCATCGCCTGGACGGAGGTGGAGGATCTTCTCAGGAAATCGAAGGAAGCCAGGTTTTCGCTGATCTATAGGAATGACAATTTCAGGGATGAGCTTGCGAAGAGGGCGGAGAGGGCGGAGAAGGATTGAGGCTCATTCGGAAGTCGTCACCGAGGCGTTGACCGTGATGGTGCGATCGACACTGAAGCTCACCCACGAAAGGCGGTCTATCCCGAACGGCGTGGAGGTGAGAAGCTCGACAGTCCAGATCCCGTCGTCGGTGATCACATAATCCCAGTTGGACACGCTCAGCAGGCGGCTCTGCGGCACGGTTTCCTTGACGATGACAGCGGAGCCCGGCAGGATGGTTCCGACAAAACCATCGTCCCTCCTGTTGCCCCGATATGCCTGGGCATAGACCTGTGAGTCGGGGTAGATGTCGTTGATCGAGAGCGTCAGCGTGGGGGCGGTGAACTGGATCGTCTGGCCGCTGCTGATTCCGGAAATCGTGCCGGATGCCACCGGCCAGACCTGCACGAACATGGAGGCGAGCTGGGACTCGGGCGCCTGGTAGTCGGCATGGGTGAAGACCGAGAATCGTTCCTCGCCGCGTATCTTGGAGCGATCCGCACCCGGCACCGAGCTGAGCGCGTAGGTCAGGGTCATGAGTCCGTTCTGGTTCACCGTTGACTGACTGAGTAGGGTGGCCTGGGAGCGGTTGATCGCGGTTCCGTCGCCCGTGCCATAGGATTGCACGTGCCGCAGGAGCTTGACGCTCTTGGAAGCCACCGGATCGCTTGCACCGTTGAGCAGGCCGGATATGTTGATATCCACGTAGAAGGGCCTGTCGGCGCGCGTCCGCGGGATCTGGGTGTAGGGATCCTCAGTACGGATCGAAATCTCGGCCATGGGCACGTAGGTCCCCACATATTTCGTGTCGAGCAGGTAGCTTGTCAGGGGCGTGGCCTTCACCGTATGGAGCTCGAAGCGCGCTCCCCCCGGATTGATCTCAAGCGGTGAGAGCTGCTCGCCGGTGGAGTTCACATAGACGTCCCGCGTGATCCTGTCCGGCTCGTAGGGGAGCTGCACCTGGCGGATGAAGTTCGTGTATCCCTCCGCTGTGTTCTGCGCCCCTGCCTGAGGGAACCCGGCCACAAGGATGATCGCGGCTATGGCCGCATGTGTTGTCTGTTTCATCATTTCAGTTCCTCTTTCTTGGTTTCCGCATCGCCCCTGTAGGGCATGTAGGAGATCGGGCCGGAGTCCAGCACGGTCACAATCATGTTCTTGCTCTTGTCGAGCTGATCGGAAAGGCCCTCTGCGAGCGCCTCGTTGCCCCCCGCCTGGCTGCGCGTGATTTCCACCACGGTGATCCAGCCCCTGTTAAGGGCGTAGAAATCCAGCCAACCCACCACCCGGTTGCCCGGCGGAGGATTGTTGACCCTGTCCTTGAAAGCCTCCGGCAGCTTGATGATCGCCCGTTTTGGAACAAGGGTCGTAAGACCCTGGAATGAAATGAGATCCGAGGATTCCAGCAGGTTCTGCGGCTGGTTGGAAACGGAAGGATCGGCACCCTCGGACGGCAGCAACGCCTTCATCGGATCCTCCTGATCGGCCTTCCGCAGCTGGAGCGAGAGCTCCTCGTGCGTGGCGGCGTCACGGAAGGCCGGTTTCTTGGCGCCATCCCCCGCTTCGCAGGGAGCTGCGGCGGCGAGGATGATTGCGAGGGCGTATCTCTTTCTCATGTGTCGTTATTTCCTTTCCTTGAACGTGACCAGCAGAACCATGTCCTGGAGGTCGTATCCTGAGTCGTTCTCGTTCGTGTGCGTGAGTTCCATGAAAACGATCACATCCATCGGGCCGATCTTCACCTTGCCGTTGGGGCCGAGGTAGGGGCGGATGAAACTCTCAAGCGACGGTGCCCCGTATTCCGGGACCTTGTTGGGAGGGGTGTCCCCGTTCACGAGAGTCCGCACGTTCTGGTTGTTGGAGGAAGAGGTGGTGAACAGGGGTCCCCAGCTGTTGTTGTAGTAATAACGGCCACCGAAGCGCAGCGTCTCGTTCTTCCTGATCTTGTTCTTGCTCCAGACGACGGTGTTCGGGTTCACGTTGAGGTTGGATCCGTAGAAGATCCGGTCATACGAACCGCCCTTGTAGCTGAGCAGGGCTTCGCCTGGAACGAAGTTGAATCCGTTGTTGTTGGTGGTGACCGTCACCCCGTTGCCCAATACGCGGATTTCCACGTCCAGGTCCACTTTCGGGGTGATGGTAGATGGCGGGGTCACATCCACGAAATCCTTCACCACTGAAGGATAGGAGATGTCCCACGTAAGGGTTGGTTTTGTTCCGGTTTGGACCACGGTCGGGTAAGCGGTGAGCCAACCGACCGGCATCGACGGGCTGTTGGCTTGGGCGTTGAGTTGGGCGGATGCTGCGGCGAGGGCGCACGCAGCGACTGCGACTGCCTTTACGGCAGCCAGGTGGCTGGTTGTTTTCATGGCTGGTTGTAAGGGTTGGCAGCACCTTTCCGCCTTGGTTCCTGACAGATGGGACGTCCATCAGGAGGCGGGTGGCCCGGATCGGGCAAGGGCAGGGACTTCGCGCGGCTAACGCTCCGGCCATGCCGATTCGGGACAGAACCCCGATCCGGGCCACCTGGAAACTTTCTCGGGACAGAGGGTTTCCAGGAAAAATGCTATGAATTCACTTCGATTTTCTTTTCGTCGTATCTTCTGGGTTGGGTGTTGGTAACAGCAGTTGTCTGCGGGTGTGGGTGAGAGTGTTTATCGCTTTGGGAGCGGCGGCTCGCCGGGTGTGGCCCCGGGGCGGAAAGCGGAGGAATTCCAGGGGCCGCGCGGCACCTCGTGCTCCTCGACGAATTTCCACTCGACGACGCCCTTGCCGGACATTCCGAGGAAATCGCGGACGGCGGGGCTGACATCGAGGCCAGCGCCCTGGTTGCGGTTCTGGCGGGCGTCTTCGTTTCCGAAAACGTATTGGTAATGATCTGTCTCGAAGGGGCCGACATCCTCCCACTGGGCGTAGCAGATCCTGCCTTCGTGGTGGATGGCGAGCCAACGGCCTTTGCATACCGAGATGCCCTCGCCCTGGTAGCGCTCCCAGAACCATGGGATCACCTGCGCGGCCTCAGGGCGGTGGCGGTAATCCTTGCCGATGTCGTTGTAGGGCAGGGCGACATAAAAGGGGTTGAGGAGCGGGGTGAAGCCCTTCGGCAGGTAGCCGTCGCGGCTGTTGGGGTCATCGTACCCGCCGAAGTTTTCCTGCCAGTTCTGATCCCAGGCGCTCTTGTTGTTCGGTGTCGGGTTGTTTTCCGTGGGCTGTTCGCCCACCCAGAACACCGTGGCGACGACATTCCTCTTCCATGCAGCCTCACTGCGGAAGCGGGCGGAAGGATCCTCCAACACCACACGGGCTGCGGCGGGCACCCCGAAGGGATCAGAGAGGCTGGAAAGGATCTCCCTGCGGTCGTTGAGCAGATCCTCATGCGCCGTTGCCAGGCGATCCGTGAGCCGCGTGGCCGAGCCAACACCCATAAGGGCGAGGCTGAAGCTGATTGCGGCTGGAACTGGATGTCTCATTGTTTCGGTTAAAAAATGGCGCGATTGCCCTGAACTTGAAGGCATCTTAAATATTTACCTCTGCGTTTCAAGATTTTTTTGAACTATTTTTGAACGAATCCGGAGCAACCTTTTGTTTTTCCTTATCCTCTCATTTTCAATGACTTGAAAAGCATTGACGCGCTCTTTCAGGGAGGTGAAATCAAGCGAGCCAACTCATTTTCCAGAAAACTTGATACGCGAAACCGAAATTTTTTGGAAAAAATTTGAACGGATCCGGAAACCGCATTCCAAGTGCTCAGGCCCTGCCGACACCGAACCTGCGGTCTATGTCCTTGCGGTTGTATTCCGTGAGCGTCGGCCGGCCGTCCGCCGCGCAGTAGGGCAGATCGCACTGGAACAGCTCATCTAACAGGGCGGATGTCTCGCCAAGGCGCGGGATCACGCGCTGCGCGGCCCTGTTGGCCATGATGCGCGCGATCCGCTCGAAGGCGAACTTTCCCGCTGCGATGGTTCCGTGCAGCATTTCCTCCATCATTCCGTCCAACAGCACCGCCGGATCCTCGTCCCCGAGGCAGGCGGGGAGGCTGCGGATCTGGAGGGTGTTCCCCCCGAAGGCCTCGATCTCGATCCCGGCCTCCATCAGCGCCATTTTCTCCCGCAGGAGCAAATCCAGGTCGCGGGGATCCAGCTCGATGAGAAGGGGGACGAGCAGATTCTGCGTCTCCATCCCCGCGCTGCGGCCTTTCGCAAGCCGCTCGAAGATGATGCGCTCGCGGGCCGCCTTGGGATCGAAAAGCACCAGCCCGTCGGTGCTTTCCAGGATCACGTAGCGCTCCTGCAGCATCCCGATGCTCCGGAAATCCGGGCTGTGCCGTTTTCTTGGCGCGGCTTCCACGGGTGCCATCTCCATCTCCGGCTGGATGGGGTGGAAAACGGGACGGCTGCCCATTTCGGACGGGGTGATTTCCGCAGGCCTGGCCACGGGAGCTTTCACCGGAGCCGGGCGCAGGCACTCGGCCACCGTCGCCGCGATGAGATCCCGCACCTCGAAGGGGCGATGGAAGCGCACCTCGCGCTTGGCCGGATGCACGTTCACATCCACGAGCTGCGGCTCGATCTCAATCCAAAGCCAGGCCGCCGGATGCAACCCTTCCTGGAGATTCCCCCGGAAACCATCCGCCAATCCCTTCGTCACCGCCGCATCCTCGATGGGCCTGCCGTTGAGGAAAACGAACTGGTGCCGTCGCCCCTTGCGGGCGTGTTTCGCAGGCAAAACGAAGCCCATCACGCTCATCCCAGCCGCCGTCCCCTTCGGCATCGCGACGAGCTCCGCGCCCATCTCATTTCCGACAAGCTGCCGCACCCGGTCCACAGTCCTCGCCACTCCGGGGAAATCGAAGACCACCCTGTCATCCTTCCGGAAGCGGAAGCGCACCCCCGGAGCCGCCAGCGCATGCAGCCGGAGCTGCTGCTCCACGTGCGCAGCTTCCGTCGTCTCCGCCCGCATGAACTTCCGCCGTGCGGGCATGTTGAAGAACAGGTTCCGCGCCTCGATCACCGTCCCCGGCGCGCCGCCCGCATCCCGCACGTCGCGCAGCTTCCCGCCATCCACCGTGATTTCCGTGCCGGTCAGATCCTCCGGCCTCCTTGTCAGCATCCGGAACTTTGCCACGCTTGCAATGCTCGGCACCGCCTCACCGCGGAACCCCAGGGTCATCACCGTGGCGAGATCTGCGGATGTCCGCAGCTTGCTCGTCGCATGCCGTTCCAAGGAAAGCAGCGCATCCTCGCGTGCCATCCCGCAGCCATCGTCGGAAACGCGGATCAGGTTCACGCCCCCCTTCTCTATGTCCACGGTCACCGCCTTCGCGCCGGCGTCGATGCTGTTTTCCACCAGCTCCTTGACCACGCTCGCCGCCCGCTCCACCACCTCCCCCGCCGCCACCTGGCTGGCGAGGATGTCGGGGAGGATCTTGACAAGCGGCATGCATGCGATTTTGCGGAGCCACCGGGATCGCGCAACTGTTGTTTGTGTCCGATTCCCGGTATCCGCCGTGCGCTGCCAGTGGCGCCATGGCCGCAGGGCGGCGGAATCTGCTGCTTGATCCGTAGCAATTACATCCCCCTGGGCATCCGTATCCACCCATGGAAAATTAAATATGGAAAACGTTGACATGATATCCATGATTCTGTTTCCTCCCGCCCGCAACCAGCCGATCCGATGAAACTCCAATCCATAACAACGACATCCGCCGCCCGCCGCCCATGGCTGGATCGCGGGTTGTTTGGCAGAAACGGGCTTCACGCGTCCTGTCACGGGCTTCTCCCGATGATTTCGAAAAGCGAAACCCCGCAAAGCCGCGGAAGCAGGTTATGGCACTTGTGTGTCTAGGAACTCCATAGAACAAAGGATCCTCCGCCCTGCTTCCCCACCGGAACAGGGCTTTTTTATTGCCCGAATTTTCAGAACCACCAAACCGATCTCCCAGAATGCCCATCAAGCCGCCGGCCATGCACCGGCTCACGCGAATCCCTGACTGAAGATCCCGCCCTTCCCGGCGGGAAGCGCCTTCCATAACATATCATGCCCGGAAAAACTTATCTTCGGGTCATGGCACCACTGTATCCATAAATATGACTTCCCAAGCTCTCCATCAGAAAACCGTCCTTGTCCTGAACCGGCACTGGCTGCCCGTTTCCGCGGTATCACCTGCGGACGCGTTCTGCCACATGGTTGCGGGAACGGCCGACGGCCTTTTCATCTCCGCGGATTCCATGCTCACCCTTGCGTGGGACGCCTGGAGGAAACTGGCGGTCGGCGATTCCGGCTCCATCGGCACCAAGGAAGGCCGCGTCCGGATCCCCACGGTGATCGTTCTGTCCCGCTTCGGCGGTCTGCCGGTCTGCAGGCCATCCTTCGGTTTCCGCGCTCTCTGGGAACGGGACGGCGGGCGCTGCCAATACAGCGGCCGCAAGCTCGCGGTGCACGAGGCGGACATCGACCACATCCTGCCGCGCTCGCGGGGCGGGCGGGACGCATGGGATAACTGCGTGATTTCCGACAGGAACATCAACCGCCGGAAAGGGGCGCGGACGCCCGAGGAAGCGCGGCTCACCCTGATACGCAAGCCGAGCGTCCCCCGTGCGGTGCCGGTGACCCACACCATCGAAAACACCTGCAACATCAACGACTGGAACCACTTCATCATGAAATAGATCACGATCCACCATGCCGGTAAACGGCCCGAAGGGGAGATTCCCCGGAGGGTTCCGTGCAGTTCCCGGCGGATCGTAACAATGGATAGCTCATTGGTAGAGCCCTTGCCTGATAAGCAAGTTGTAGCGGGTTCGAATCCCGCTCCACGAAAAACCGCTCCCGCCCCGGCCCTTCGATGGGAAGGGGACGAAAGGCCATGCGGCGCCCGCAAAAACCGTTTCCCGCCACCGTGCGGGATCCGAAAAGCGGAACGCCCCGCCCGGAGTCCCCGGGGCGGGAGTCGGTTCATCCCGATTTCCGGGAAAACAACAAACAAAAGAAGAAAACGAAAATGAAATACATGCACACCATCACCGTCCGCGAAACCCAGGCCGCCTTGCTTTACCGCAACGGCGTCTTCGAGCGCACCCTCGCGCCCGGCAAGCAGCGGCTCTTCGGCTTCGGATACGAGGTGCGGATCCACGACAAGCGTTGGAAGGAAATGCAGATCCAGGGACAGGAGTTCATGACCGCCGACAAGGCGCAGCTCCGCGCCTCCGCCTTCGTGAAATACCGGATCGCAGATGCGCTACTCTTCGAAAGCGTTTCCGACAACCCCGCCTACGCGATCTACACCGCCGCGCAGCTCGCGCTGCGGGATGCGATCGGTGCGCTCGGCGTCGAGGACGCGCTTGACCGTGGCAAGGATCTCTCGCCCGACCTCACCGCGAAAGTCGTCGCCGAAGCCGCCGCGCTCGGTGTCGAAGTCGGCAAGGTCGCGGTGAAAGACATGGGTGTCGGCGGTGATCTGAAGAAGGTCTTCGCCGATGTCCTCTCCGCGCGGAGCCAATCGCTCGTGACCCTTGAAAAGGCACGGGCCGAGGCCGCCGCGATCCGCACCTTGTCGAACGCCGCCCGGGTCTTCGAGACCAACCCCGCCCTGCTCAAGCTCAAGTTCCTCCAGGCGCTTGAGAAAAGCGAAGGCGGCTTCGCCCAACCTTACATGCTCGGCAACGCCGGCAACTGGTTGGATTTCCTGAAAACCTAACAACAAATCCGAACCACGGATGGACGCAAATGCACACGGATTGAAGAATCCATAGCACTAGATCCGTGTTTATCCGTGTCCATCCGTGGTTCCTCCATTTTCCCGCTTTATGAAACTTCTCACCAACCAAGACCTGATCGACGCCGGATACGAGCCGGGGCCGATCTTCAAACAGCTCCACGCCTGCATAGCCGGCTACGAGGCGAAGGGCATCACCGATCCGAAATACGCGATGAAACTGCTCAAGCGCGATTGCGGGAAGCCGGTTGCGAAACTGAAGAGGCTTGCGGAACCCATCCCGTTTTCCGAAGCGATCTCTCCCGCCAACGCGGAGGAGGAACGCAACGTGGAGAGCGTGCGCAAACAGATGCGCGGCCTGCTGCGCACACCCGTCATCCATGCCGGGGTGATCCTGCCCGACGCGTGCCCCGTGGCTCCTCAGGAGGCGGTGATCCCGGTCGGCGCGGCGGTGGTCGCGGAGAACGCGATCATCCCCTCCGCCCACTCGGCGGACATCTGCTGCTCCATGTGGGCGACGTTCTACGAGAAACGTAGTAGCCTTGCCTCCGAGCTCGACGACCTGGTTTCCGTGACGAACTTCGGCCCCATTCCCCGCGCCCATGCGGATGCGGTGGAGGACTCGGTGACAGCCGAGGATGTTTGGGAAAACCCTTTCCTGAAAGGGCTGGAAAACCGCGCGCGGATGCACATGGCGGACCAAGGCGATGGCAACCACTTCGCCTACATCGGCGAGATGGCGGTCAGCCCCGAGTTTCTGGCCGTGCTGCGCCTGACTGGGCACGCGGATCTCGCGGAAAGCCTCGCGGCCAGCGCCGGGAAAACCCTGCGCGTGCTGGTCACGCACCACGGTTCGCGTAGCATCGGCGCACACCTTTACAAGCGCGGCCAGATTGCGGCGGAAAAGCACACGGCGAAGGTGGCGGAAGGGATTCCGAAAGCCTCGGCGTGGCTGGATGCGAACTCGGATACCGGCAAGGACTACTGGCACGCCCTGCAATACATCTCGCGATGGACGAAAGCGAACCACCGGGCGATCCACCGCCGTTTCCTCGAAAAGATAGCCGGAAGTGGAATCGCGGAGCTGGGCAACGAGCACAACTTCGTCTGGAAACGCGGCGACCATTTCCTCCACGGAAAAGGTGCGACCCCCGCGTGGAAGGACGATGCGGGCCGCCCGAAGCTTGGATTGATCCCGCTCAACATGGCCGAACCGATCCTGCTGGTGCTCGGTGCCGACAAGGAAGAATTCCTGTCCTTCGCTCCCCACGGGGCAGGGAGGAACCTTTCGAGGACGGCACTGATGCGGAAATTCCCGGAGGAAAGAGACCGCGAGCGCCAGCTTGTGGAATCGATCGAAGGGATCGACGTCCGTTGGTTCTCCGGAGTGGCGGATCTGAGTGAAACCCCCGTCGCCTACAAAAACGCGGCGGAGGTGAAGCGGCAGATCGCGGATTTCGGGCTGGCGGAAGTCATCGCGGAAATCCGGCCTCTCGGTTGCATCATGGCGGGCCACATCGACCAGCCGTGGCGCTCCCGGAAGGACGTGCTTTCGCCGAAACAACTCCGCCAGATCGAGCACCGCGCTGAGCGGCGGAAGGTGAGGCAGGAACTGGACTGAAAACAGGGGGCGCGGAATGAAGTCCGCGCTCCTTTGCTATTTCGTCCGCTTGGAGAAGCGCTGGTTGTAGTCGTAGTCCCCGCCCTTCATGTTTTGCCCTTCACCCAGTTTTCCGGGAGTTGGTCGAGGAGATCGAGGCGGCGGAGGGTGTTGAGGAGGTTCAGCGGGTGGCGTCGGGCTTTGAATCGACCTCTGAGCGAAAATCGGGAAAACCAAAGATGCGGGGGATCGGGGAGCCGTCGGGGCTGATGACGAAAAACACGCTCCGGCTGCGGGGGTCGTGGGTCCAGCTGGTTTCGCAGAGCGATTCGAGGCGCGTTTTGTCGGGGGGCTGGAAGTGGATGTTGACCCGGTAGTCTTCCATACCGGTGGCGGGCGCGTCGAGGATCAGGCGGGATTGCGGATCGAGGAGGAGTTTCCGCGACCCGAGGAGGCCGCCGATCCTGTTGTCGGTGAGGTTGTACCAAAGCATCTGCCCGCGCTTGAAATTTGCCGCATCGGCGTTGATGACCTGCATCGCGACGGGCGCGATTTTGTTTGCGGGATCGCTGGAAACGATGAGGTAGAAATCCGTGACGGACTCCGCGAGGGTGGCCTTGGGCGCATCCGCCGGGATGGCGCCGTCCGGGGCGGGCGGAGAAGGCAGCAGGGCGAGGGCGAGGGCACCGGGGCGGAGCGGATAGACCTGGGAGAAATTCATGCGCGGCAGCTCGACCTCCTGCGACTTCAAGCCATCGAACAGATGGAGGCTCTGCGGGGCGTCACCCGATGCGTTGAGGAAAAGGATCCGGCAGGTGCGGGAGGATTTTTCCGCAGCGTGGGCGGCGAGGGAGAGAATAAGGAAGATGAGGACACGCATGGATGTTGGGTTTTGGGGATTCAGATTTCGGATTCGTTCAGCCAGCGGAAGGAGATGATTTGGTAGCGGCGGCCGAAGGTTCGGTTGGCGGCGGCGACGGGAAGGCTGGTGGTTTCCGGAGCGTCCGAGGGATCGACGTAAGCGCGGCTGCGGCGGACGACGGCCTCGCAGGTGGCGCGGGCGGTGATTCTGCCCGAGGCATCGCGGGCATCGCCGTAGGCGCGGATGGTGAAGGTGTCGTCGCGGGCGGAGAGGATGGGCGCGATGGGGCGCAGGACATCGGCTTGGCGCGTCCAGCCGGGCAGGCCGTAGTTGCTTTTGCCGATCGCGGCCTCGGGAAACACGTAACCCGCTCCCGCGAGTTTCGGATCGTTGGGATCCCCCGCATTCTGGGACATCGCCGCGCTTTTCAGTGCTTTGTATGGGTCGTTGGCGCCCGCCTCATCGGACATTTCGTTGAGCGCCGTCTGGATGGCTCCCGCAAGGGCGAGGTCTTTGTCGCCGGAGAGCTGGCGGTTCACGAATTCGGCAAGCGAGAGGAAAGGGCCGCGGAGACGGATCTGTTCAACGATTTTCTCTGCGAGGATATCGAGCAAGGCGTCGTCAAATACGCGGTATCCGGTGATTTCCGAGCTTCTGACGGGTCCGCCGGAAATCCCCTGTTCGCCGGCTTTCACATCGCCCGCGACGATGAAGCGGGAGTGGGCGTAATCGGTGGTAGCGGAAAGGCTCATGCCGCCCTCGGTGTGGTGCGGGATTTTCTGATTCCGAGCGTGGCCGAGGAGAGCGCGCCATGCTTTCACGGAAGTGGAGTTCACGTTGAACATGCCCTCGACCTCGATGCGGGAGGCGATGGTTTGCCAGGAATCCGGGTTGTCGATGTTTTGGCTGAAAAGATTGGCGGCTTGCGCGGCGGCGGAATCCTCACGGATCGGGTGATAGGCGCGGTTGGGCAGCGGCTCGGCGCCGGTGATCCAGTCGGTGTAGGTTTTTCGGAGGTCGGCTGATTGCGGCGCGATGGAGGAGAAGAACCAGTCGTCGAAGAGCAGGTGGTTGGCGCAGTAGGAATCGTCGTGCTGGAGGTTTCCTGCGGGGTCGGAGATGCCGGCGTTCACCACATTTTCCTGCGGGATGAGGGGAGAGGCGTCACTATTGGCGATAACGTTCAATTGGAAAGGTGGGACGCCGTTTTGGGATCGCATGTCCCAGTTCTGGAGTTCCGCGATGGAGGCAAGTGGCTGGAGCGGGATTTCTCCCAGGATGAGGCGGGAAAGACCGTCTGCGGCGGTGAAACCCGAAACGATGAAGCCGCGGTTGTTGGCGTTGTTGAAATTGGGCAGCTTGTCGTCCAAGCCGGTGTGCCTGAAGAAGCTGAAATCGCTGGCTGCATTGGCCGGGTGCGCGGCACCCGCGGCGGAGCCTCCTTTCTGGTCCGCGTAATTCCCCTCCAGCCTCGCATAACTGACCAGCGGGCTGGTCTGGAGGAGTCCCTTGCCAGGCAGGCCGGTGCTGCTGGGTCCGGAAATCCGCGTGCCGTAAACCGCGGACAGGAAGGGCTGCCAGATGCCGTTGATTTCCTCTGCGGTCGGGCTGGCCAGTTCGGCGGCGGGGATGGGAGGCCAATACTTGTTTGCGACGTCTCGCAGGTATTGCATGCGGTTCACCTGAAGGTAATGCCCCACATTTTGGTTGGCTCCGAGGAACATATCGAGCCAGACACCCACGAACGCCGGTTTGCCCTCCTCCTCCTTGAACCGGCTGTCAAACACCACGTCAACCTTGACCGGGTCTGTCGCGTCCAAGGGGCCGATATACGACGAGATGTTCACCGAATGACCGGTGCCCGGACGGTATCCCGGACTGAGATTGAGGTTCCCGGTCCCGATTCCGGCAACTCCGCCCGGGCTGAAAACCCGGGTTTCTCCGGGGGCGAGGGTGAAGGCGGTTGGGATGAGATAGTTGAGGGCATTCGCGCCGGGCGGCATCACGGGATGATTTCCCGGGATTTCGGGTGTTCCGGCGTAGCTGTATCCCAATGTCAGCCTCCGGTATTCCGGTTGCGGGATTCCGTCCTTGTTGTAATGCCGGAAGGCGCAAGGCATGGGCTTGCCCATCAGGATCCGGAGGTTCGCAGGGCTGGTAAGCGCCACGTTGTAGGGATTCCACATCGTGATGACCGGAGTGACGAGAAACTCCAGGTTGTATGTGTTGCGCATCGCGGGATCCGGGTGGCTCACCTGGCGCACGGTGCGATGGGAAAACACCCAGTGGACGCGGGCGATGGCCATCGTCGTCCGTGTTTTGTGGAGGTAGTCGAAGGTGTGGTTGGAGTCCACGATGTTGAACTGATCGTAAGCCCGGTTGCCGCCGGATTTGTAGGCCGTGGCATAGTCCTTGAGATTGTGCCATGAACCCACCGCGCCGGGCTGATAGATCGGCGCGGGGTCGAGATTGAAGTAGTTGCTCCACGGATAGAGGATGGACCGGCTCGCGCGGCTGTTGGATGCGGTCGGCCTGGTGACGCTGGTGGTGGTGTCGGCATTGATCCGGAAAAAGGGAAGTCCGGTGGCGGGGAGCTTGTCCCAGTTTTCGGTGGCGAGGGAGAGATCCTTGCGCCAGCCGCCGGTGGCGGTGTTGGTCAGCAGGCCGACGGAGGTGGCGGAGAGGTCGTGGAAAAATTCGGCGGACGCGGCGAGGCCGGCTTGCTCCGGGGCGATGAAGTCGGCTTGGCGGAGGCTGACCGACTTGCCGGCGGGCGTGGCATCGGCCAGCAAGGGTTCCATGCGGAAAACCTCCGGATCGGCGACGGCATGGGACTTGGTGTGGGCGACCCATCCGGCGACCGTGTCGCTGGCGGGCTTGTTGGGTTTCGGCAGGCGTGCTTTCTGGTTCTCACCTCCGATCCACCAGGCGATGGAGCCCCTGCCACTGCCTGTGGCGACTGCAGAGGGAAGCAGGTGGATCTGGAGCTTGTCGCGACCGGCTCCTGTGCCGACGGAACCCGAGCCGACGAGGGTGATTTTCCCTGCGCCCGCCGCCACATCCGGCACGACGGTCGGGCTGGTCAGGGACGAGGGGACTCCGGACACCAGCCAGGAAATGAAACGCGCGTTCTTCACCGTCCTGTAATCGCTTCCGGGGGAAACCGGGCGGCCTGCCAAGGCACCGGTGGTGGTGTGGTTCGTGCCTTCCCAGCTTTTCCACACGCCTAGGATGGGCGGATTTGTTTCGTCCAGCACATCGGCGCGGGCTGTCACGCGGGTATCGGTGCCGGTTTGCTTCTGGAGCTCACCCAGCGCCATGGTCAGTGCCATGCGGGCGTTGGCGCGGGCGCTTGCCACTTCAAGCCCACTGGATGAGGCACGCAGGCTGATGCTGCTCAGCGTGAGCAGTCCCACGGAGAGTAGCGCCAGCAGAACCATCAGCGAGAGGGTCACCACGAGCGCGAAGCCCTTGCCCCGCCGATTGCCGGAGGATGCCTGCGGAATGCGGCGGGATGCTGTGGGTTTCATCATGGTCGGGAGTGGGAGCTCCGGATGGACTGGGCTTAAGGGCAGATGGGACGGCTGCCGTTGCTAGGCTCAGAAAAATCCGGCCTAGCGAGGGTTTGTATTTACAATGTTAATTTAGGTCGGGGATTTTGGCTATGACTCCAAAGAGTCATTTTTCCCGGTGGGCGGGTAAGGTTGTTGATTATGGGAGCTTGTGACGAAGCACGTGTCTGCCCGGTGGCAGAACGGTGGCTTCTTTGCCGGGCAGCATGAGGGTGGCGGTGGTGTTCGGCGGGACGACGGCTTCGATGCTGAGGATGCCGTTTTTGAGGATCCATGCGCTGGAGGCTTTGCCGTAGGGGGTTTCGAGTTCGGCGCGGGCGGTGGTTAGCGGGCCGCCGGGAGCAGGCTGGATGAAGAAATGCTTGTAGCCGGGCTGCGCGGGATCCGGGGCGAGGCCGGCGATGCGTTCCTGCATCCACTGGCCGATGGCTCCGTAGGCGTAGTGGTTGAAGGAGTTCATTCCCGCATCGCCGAAGCCGTTTTCATGGCTGTAGCTGTTCCAGCGTTCCCACATGGTGGTGGCGCCTTGGTGGATGGAGTAGAACCAGGAAGGATAGGTTTCCTTGAAGAGAACCTGATAAGCGAGGTCGGTGTGGCCGAAGCGGTCGAGCACCGGGGCGAGGAGCGGGGTGCCGAGGAAACCTGTGCGGAGATGGCCGTCCGCGGCACCGACGAGGCGGACGAGGTTTTGTGCGGCGGCGGGGCGCATCGGCTCGGGCATGAGATCGAAGCCGAGGGCGAGGAGGTATCCGGTCTGGGATTCGTGCGCGGTGGTGAGCTTGCCGTTGGCATCGAAGAACTTGGCGGTGAAGGCGGCTTTGATGGAGGCGAAGAGGGCTTCCAGCCGTTCCGCGTCTGCGGTTTTCCCGAGGCGGCGGGCGGCTTGTGCGGTGAGGTCGGCGGAGCGGGCGAAGTAGGCGGTGCCAAGGAGATCGCGCGGGGTGTCGCCTTGGGGGTTGCCGGAGGCGGGATGGGGTTGGAGCCAGTCGCCCCAGGCATCGACGTCGATGATCAGGTTGTTGGCTTTGCTTTCGTACCAGCCGACCCAGCGGTTCATCATGTCGAAGTTTTCCTCAAGCACCGAGATGTCACCGGTGCGGATGTAGATTTCCCATGGCATGACGGTGGCGGCGTCCGACCAACCCGGGCCGCCGCAGCGGTTTCCGAGGAGATTCTTGATGTCGGGGATGATGCTGGGGATGGCACCGTCGGGTTGTTGGTCGAGGCGCATGCTTTCGAGCCAGCTTGCGAGGAAGGAATGGACATCCGAGATGAAGATCGCGGCGGGAGTGAAGACCTGGGCGTCGCCCGTCCAGCCGAGGCGTTCGTCGCGCTGCGGGCAGTCGGTGGGGATGTCGAGGAAGTTGCCGCGCAGGCCCCAGACGATGTTGCTCTGGAGTTGGTTGAGCATTTCGTGGGAGGAGGTGAAAGTCCCGGTGGATGGGAAGTCGGAGTGAAGCACGGCGCCGGTGACCCAGGATGGATCGGGGCGTGTGCCTGGGGGGAAGCCGCTGAGCTCCACGTAGCGGAAGCCGTGGAAGGTAAAGGTCGGGTGCCATGTGATGGTGCCGTCGGTGGCAGCGGTGTAGGTGTTGGTGGATTTGGCGCTGCGGTAGCTTGCGGTGTAGAGCGTGCCGTTTTTCTCCAACATCTCCGCGAAGCGTGTGGTGACGATCTGATCCTTGCGGACGGGGATTTTCAAAACGGGCCAGCCGACGATGTTTTGGCCGAGATCGAAGACGAAGCGCCCGGGTTCCGGCTCCGTGACGGCGATGGCGGGGATCTGTTTGGTGATGCGCACCGGGTGATGGCGCTTGGGCGCGAGCGTCACCTCGGGTGAGGGATTTTCGGTGGCGACCGCTTGCCAGCCCGAGTCATCGAAGCCCGCGGTGTCCCATTGGCCGAGTTCCTTGCGGGCGTCGTAATTTTCCCCGTCGTAAATGCCCGAGAAGCGGATGGGGCCGCTGTCTGTGGCCTTCCAACCGGCATCGGTGGCGATGGTGCTGGTGGTGCCATCGGCATGGGTGAGTTCGAGTTGGAGGAGGAGGTGGGGCTTGCGTCCGGTGGGTGGCAGGGGTTCCCAGCCGAGGCGTCCGGCATACCAACCCTCGCCGAGGATGGCGCCGATGGCGTTGCAGCCTTCGCGGAGCTGAGGGGTGACGTCGTAGGTGAGCGTTTCGATTTTCCGGTCGTAGGGAGTCCAGCCGGGAGCCATGAAATCGTTGCCGACCTTGCTGCCGTTGAGACGGATTTCGAATACGCCGCGGGCGGTGACGTGGAGGCGGGCGGAGCGCAGGGGTTTGGCGAGTTGGAATTCGCGGCGGAGATGCTGGGGGACGAAGTCGTTTGATTCGCCGGAAAGGGCACCGGTGATGAGATTGTATTTCCGGTCTTCGGGAATGACGGTTTCCTCGCGCTTGCCGTTGCGGACGATGACGAGCGCGAGCGTCTTGGGGACGCCGTAGATCGGATCCCGTCCGGCGAGGTCGTTGTTGGCGACAATCTCGGGTTTGCCGTCGGCCAGAAGCTGTTTGAGCGTTGCGCTGACATCGGCGAGGTGGGCGGGGTTCCCTTGTTCACCGTAGAGGGCTTTTTCGATGACGATATCCGCATCCGTGGGCGTGCCTGCTTCGGGATCCAGGCGGATCCACTGCGCCTGCCAATCGGAGCGGTCCAAGAGTCCGAGTTCAAAACGCGCGGGTTGGCTCCAGGGAGAGGGTTTCCCGTCCTGATCCCAGAACATGACCTGCCAATGCACGGACAGGCGGGAGGCGAGCGGTTTGCCCGCGTAAGGGATCCATGCGGATTGGTTGGATGCCACCTTGCCGCTGTCCCAAAGGTCCGCCTCGTCCGGCAGCAATCCGGGATGGGACGCGGCGATGATGCGATAGGCGGATTGTGATTTCACGCCTTCGGCTGGCGGGAGTTTCCACGATAGGGTGGGTTTCGGATCGTGGAAGCCGATGGGGTCGATGAAACCCTCGCCGACGCGCAAGTCGGCGGGCGCGGGAGTGGCTGCCAGATGGCTTGTTAGGAAAACGCCCGCCAAGGCGGAGAGGAGCGGGGTGGGATGGAATGGTTTCATTTCGGGAAGGTGGATGGGTTCAGCGGGATTCGAATTCCCAGGTGCCGGGGGCTACGGTGAAGCTGGTCCAGCCGTCGGCCTCCCCGTCCGGGGTGATGCCGGGGACATCGCCGTTGGATTTTCCGTTCAGCCAGAGCGGCAGGCCGTTCACGCGGACGGCGCGAAGGCCGTATTCCTTGAGCGGGAGATGCACGGTGGCGGCGGTTTGTTGCGGGGACGCCAGCCTGAGGAGGAAACGTCCGCGTTCACGCTGGATTTCGACATTCACGAGTCCCTTGGGCGTGTGGGAGGCGGCTTTTATCTTTGTGAGAGAGCCGGGCTGGGGTTTTACCGAATAGGTGGCGAAGGCGGGCGAGGTCGGGCGGATGCCGGCCATGTATTCGTGCATGAGGGTGAGCGGGCCGCCGGCCCAGCCGTGGTTGTAGGAGCCGCCGCCGAAGCCTTCCGCGCCGACGCCCCAGCCTTCCCAGAGGGTGGACCATTCGCTATCGACCATTTTGCCGTAGCGCTTTTTCATGCGGGTGATGGCGGCGTCCGGTTCTCCCATCTGATAGAGCGCTTCCAGGACAAATTTTTCCATGTAGGGGCTGGCGTGGAAGCTGTTTTGGAAGACCTTGAGGATGGCGGGGTATTGATCGGGTTTTGCGAGGCCGAAGAGGACGGCGACGCCGTGGCCGCGCTCGTCGGTTTGGCCGGTGTAGCCCGGGGAGCGGTATTCCGTGCCCTGCCAGAGGACGCGGTTGTAGTTTTCCGCGATGCGGCGGCGGGCGGCTTGGTAGGCCGGGATATCGCTATCGTTGCCGGTGAGTTCGGCCATGTTGATGGCGGCTTCGAGGGCTTGGTAGAACCAGGCGTTTTCGATGACGGGCGAGTCGATGTTTTCGCCCCAGTCCGCCCAGTCCCAACCGCCGGGGCGGTGGACGACGAGGCCGTCGGAGCCGAAGGTCCAGAGGGCGAGGTAGCGTTTGACGGCGGGATAGGCCTTTTCGATGGCCTGGCGGTCGCCGGTCTGGATGTAGTAGTTCCAGAATCCCTGCATTCCGACGCTTGTGAGCATCTGCATGGGCAGTTCGTAGTCGTAGCTGCCGGTGGGGACGGGGGAGTAGAGGACACCATCGGGTTTTTGCCAGTCCACGAGGTTGTCCACTGCCTTGCGGACGAGCATGGTGCCGCGGTGGTCGCAGGTGTAGAGGATCTGGTTCATGAGGATGACGGCATCGCCCCACCACTGGGCGCGCTCGCGGTCGGGGTCCTGGATGCAGTCGCGCATGTTCAGGTTCATCGTGTTGCGGGCCTTGGTGGCGAGGGTGTTGATGAAGGCGTCATTGGATTTGAAGCTGCCGACGTAATCGGTGTCGTAGCGGGTTTCGCGGTAGCGTAGGTCGAGGATTTCGACGCCGGGAGGGATCGAGTAGATCATCCAGTGGCCGTTGAGGTAGGCGAGGCTTTCGAATTCCTGGATCCCCTCGCGGGTGATGTATTCCGAGCGGAAGTTGTATTCGCTGCCGCCCTTGTAGTTGTCGGTGCGCATGTCGATGGTGAGGCCGGCGGGAGCCTTGATCCTGAGGTAGGGCGAGATCGAGAGATTGAGAGGCAGGCGGGCGATGATGGGTTTGCCGTTGCTGATTTTGGGGAGTTCCGCGGCGTTCACATATTTCGTCAGATCGCCGGTGCGCCATTGGGGGATGGGGCGTTCGATGAGTTGGTTCCAAGGGGCGGCGGGTGGTTTGCCGAAGGTTGCGGCGGGTTTCCAGGAGGAGTCGTCGAAACCGGGGGCGGTCCAGCCGCCGATGTCGAGGCGGGCGTCGAAACGGATGTTTTCCTCCTGCATGCGGTAGTTCGGATGCGGTGCGCCGGTGCGGCCGTAGGCGGGATGGCGGAGGGTTTTCCAGGACGAGTCTGAGAGGAGGGTCTCGCCCGACCCGGTTTCGAGTTCGAAGACGAAGCCGTTTTTTCCGCTGTTCTTGTGGGAGAATCCGTCCTTGCCCCAGAACCAGACGAGTGCGGCGATGGTGTTCTCGCCTTGTTGGAGGAAGGGAGCGAGATCCACGCGGTCGAAGTAGGTGTCGTTTGGGTTGGGGCCGCGTTTCAGGCCGCCTTCGTAAACGGCGAGTTTGCCGTTGATCCAGAGCCAGTATTTCGAGTCCACGGCGATACGTGCGAAGGCGGTGGCGGGCTTGTCCCTGAGGGTGAGTTTTTTCCGGTAGCAGGTCCAGAGGTTCGCATGGGCGGAGGCGGCGTCCGATGGGATGGCACCCCATGGGGCGATGCCGAGGTTTCCGATGACTTTCACGGGCTTCCATGTGGTGGCGCTGGCGGTTTCCGCGCTTTGCCATGATGCATCGGTGACGATTTCCTGGGCGGCGCGCCCTCCCTGTTGGATGAGGATCTTGCCGATGATGCCGACGGCGTTGAGAGGCCCTTCTTCGGGTTCGTTCGCGCCTTGGACGATGATCGTGTTCGCTCCGCTTGTCAGGGATGCGGCGATGTCGATGGTTCGGGGGTTCTGCCAGTCGTTGCCGCCACCGAGGTGCTTGCCGTTGACAGTGAGTTTGAAATGGTTGTCCGCCGTGAAGACGGCGATGGCGGACGTGAGTTTCGCGCCGGGATCAAGATGGATTTCGCGGCGGAAAAAACGGCTGCCGGGTTTCGCGTTGCGGGTGGGATCGATGCCGGGTTCATCGCTCCAGATCCATGCTGCGCCGGTCAGTTCCGCGCTTGGAGGCTGGGCGGGGCCGATCCATTGCGCCCGCCATGGTGGCGCTGCTGCGGAGATCGAAGGGAGAGGAATTAGAAAAAATCCGAGAGTGAGGAAGCAGGGTGCGAAGCGGGATGTCATTATTTTGCAAGGTCATCGCCAGTGGGAACCATTCACCTCCCTACGGTTGGCGGAACTCCGTAACCGATGGGGATGGGGGAGCACTGGAATCCCGAGGCCTTGCGGAAACCCGGTATTTTCGTGTTCCCCACCGGCTGGGGGGATCAATGAAAGAGGGAAAAACCCCGGCTGAAAGCAGCGGTTTTTCCCTCCGTAAAAGAGCGGATCAAGGATCAGCGGGCCTCTTACCTTCTGCGGCGCAGAAGGGCGAGGAGACCAAGGCCGCCGAGGAGCGCGGCGGAGGGCTCGGGGATGGCGGTGATGCTGAGGTTGTCGATGTTGGCGACGGTGCTGTTCGCATGGAAGCTGATGAACTGGTCGGTCGCATCGAGGTTCAAACCGGTGAAGGTGTTGGTCAGCGAGCCGTTGACATACATTTTGACGATGTCGTTCGCGCCGTTGCTATCACTGAATGCGGATCCGCTTCCGGAGGCATCCGAAAATATGAAAGAGATCAGCTGGCCGTCAGTGAAGGTGGCGGAGCTGCCAACCTCACCACCATTGGAGAACTGCTGGGTTGCGCCGTTATCCCGGAAGAGGGCTCCGAAACCAACCGTACCCGCGTTGACGAACGGATTTGGGTTGCCGACGGTGAAGGATGTCCAATCGGGGGCGGTTACTCCAAGACTGACACTCATATTGAATGAGATCTCCAACGCAGAGCTGAGGCCGTTCGCGGCGGCCGCGATGTCATAGTTCAAGCTACCGCGTGAGTTTGTGTTTGAAGCGTCGAAGAAGTCACCTCTGGCGTGCATCAGCCAGGTGCCACCGTTGCCGCGCTGGTATGCGCCGCCCCAGCCAACGTGGCTGGTGGTGTAGGTCTGTGTCGCCGCAGAGCCGGACTGGTCAGCGGCAAGGCTAGCGGGAGCATTGAACGTATCTCCGCCATCTAAATTGCCAACCGTGTCGAAATTATCCGAGAAAAGCAAGGTGGCTGCATTCGCTCCGGCGATGCCGGATAGCCCCAGGGCGCACAAGGTGGCTAGGTATGGATTTTTGGTTTTCATTTTTGGTTTCTGGTATGTCTTTCGTCTCGTTTTTAAACCGGGAATCATTGGTTTTGGAGATTCCGCCCATGAAAATAGGTAATGGCCGGGGTGATTGGCAATGACTCTAAAGAGTCATTTTCATGAACACCGGGGAGGGAGGCGGATCACCGCTGTGGCTCCCAGCAGCCGTTCCCGAGCCACCCGACTTCTATGCTTGAACTCGCTGGAATCGGGTCACAGGTTGCCGCTTATGAAACAGCCTGCGTCGGTCTCAACGAAAATCTCCCTCATGGTGGTGGACGATCATGCGATCGTGCGGATGGGACTGAAGGCGATGCTGGGGCTGGAGCCGGATTTCGAGGTCGTCGCGGAGGCGGAGGATGCGGAGGAGGCGGTGGCGCGTTACCGCGAGTGCCTGCCGGACGTGATGCTGCTGGATCTGCGCATGCCGGGTGACAGCGGCGTGGTGGTGGTGCGGCGCATTCTCGGCGAGTTTCCGGCGGCGCGCATCATCATGCTCACCAGCTTCGATCTGGAGGAGGAGGTTTTCCAATCGCTGGATGCCGGGGCGCAAGGCTATGTGCTGAAATCCGTGGAGCGCGGCGAGCTGAACCGCACGATACGCCGGGTGCATGGCGGGGAGCGCTGCGTGCCGCCCGCGATCGAGAAACGCTTGGCCGAGCGCGCCCAGAACGATCCGCTCTCCGCTAGGGAAATCGAGGTTCTCGACCACATGCGGCGCGGGCATTCAAGCCGTGACATCGCCAGGGCGCTGGGCATCAGCGAGCATACGGCGAAAAACCACACGCGGGCGATCCTGCGGAAGCTCAGGGTGGCGGATCGCGCGGAAGCGGTGGCGGCCGGGTTCGAGCGCGGACTGCTGCACGCCAGTTCCTGAAAACCCACCGCGGGTGGCTGGCCGTGGTGGGCTTTTGCCATGGAAAACACCACCTATTTCATGGGGATGGAAGGGTTGCGTTGCCTTCGGGCTTGGACATTCCAACAGAAAAGCGGGCGGAAGCCCTTGTATCGGCGGTGAGCTTGATTTCGTATGTTCCGGGAAACCCGCGCCATTGGACGCGGCCTGCGGCATCGGTGGTCAGGGTCACTTCGGTGCGCCAGCGCTTGCCGAGCCATTCCTCGAGAACCTCGCCGCGTTTGAGAATGCTCCAGTCCTTTTTCCACGAGGCGGCGGTGGGTTCCCAGTGGCTGCCTTCCCAAAATCCCCATAGGAGGAAGCTGGTGTAGGCGGGGTGGCTGAAGCAGGCGATGAGCAGATCGCGTGTGTAGTCGGCGGCGAGCTCCTCGTCATCGACCGTTTTGATGTCGAACTCGGTGATGGATTGCGCCTGAACGACTTCCGCGAAGCGATCCGTTACAGCGAGCACGTGCTCGGGGGAAGGAAGGTAGCTCTCGTGGAGGTGCGCTTGGTTGCCGAGGCCGTCGATGCGAATTCCGGCGTCCTTGAGTTCCTTCAGGTATGCCCATGTGCCGTCGGATTGTGGGCCGGGGCGGAAGAGTTGATCCTCGTTCACGAACATCGGCACGAGGGTGAGGCTGCGTGCCAGGGCGAGGACTTCCAGGTCGATTTTTTCCAGGCCGGGGCGGGTGCTGAGCAGTTCCGCGCCCGTCCACGCGATGGGGTGATTGATCGCGTCCCATTCGCAGACACGATCCCCGGCGAACCCGATGCGCCGGCGTGTGGTTTCCAGGAAATGGCTGCGGATGGCGGGGCTTTCCATCCCGGAGAGGTTGTGCGGCACGGCGGTCTGCATCAGGTAGTGGCCGCGGACGGCGATGCGGCGCTCTCCGAGCCAATCGAAGGCTTTGTCCAGTTCCGCATTGCGCGCGGCTCTCTCGTGCGCAGGCGTCGAGCCCCCCCACCACATGTCCTTGAGGTCGTTTTCGAAAACCACGATGCTGAACAGGCGGTCCACGACCTCGCGGAAGCGCTCGCCGTCCCGGGTATTCGCGACAAGGAGTGACGCGGGGATCGCCGAGCCGAAGCCGAACTCGTGGCGCCGGAGCGTGAGGTCAACCGAAGTGTTGGCGAGCGGCTTGCCGGTGGGATCCGTCAGGACGAGGGAGCAATCCGCTTTCCTGATTTTTTCGATGCGTTCGAGGGCGGCCTTTCGCCAGGGGGCATCCGCCTCGCGGCCTGCGTAGCTGCGGCGGACGCGGGGAAAACGGGATACGTCGGTTTCAGGCGCGTAGCGCAAGACACGGATCGCGGAAACCTCGATGACCTGCGCGGCATTCGCGCAAAACAGGTTCATGCTGGACTTGCCTTCCGGGATCGGGTTTTCCACCACAAAGAGGAGCGGGTAATCTGCCCATGCCGGGGAGAGGGAAATGTTGGTGGGGTTGGAGGCTTGGGTGTAGGGCGCGCCCGCGAGCTGGAGCTTCGCTTCGAGAGAGCCGGTTTCTCCCCCGGCTACCCGGGCGGTGACCACGGCGAGCACCTTGTCGCCCTTGGCGAGCGCCCCTTGCGGGCAGGCGATGCTGACCTGTGCGCGGAAGCTGTTCGCGGGATCGGGATGGGTGATGGAGACCCGGAATCCTGCCGGCGTGAGTTTCCCGACTGTTCCCACTTTGCCATCGGCGTAAGCGGTAAGTTTGGCCGAGGCGCTCATATCAAATCCCCCTGCGGGAAGCTCCAAGGCTCCCAAGCGCGTGGCGACGAGGAGGAGAGCGGTGACTGTCGGGATGAGTTTCATGGTTGTCTCAGCGCAGTTCCGCGGCGGTCCAAGGGGTGGTGCGGGTTTGGTGGGTTTCGCGGGTGGATTTCACTTGGGCTGGGTTGACGGGGGCGGCGTCGTTTTTCCATGATTGGCGGACGTAGGTGAGGACGTCGGCGATTTCCTGATCCTTCAGGTCGGTGTGGGGAGGCATGATGTTTTCGTACTTCCGGCCCAGAACTTGGATGGGGCCATGGAGGCCGTGGAGGACGATACGGATGGGGACGGTGGGGTCGCCAGTGGCCCAATCGACGCCATCGAGCGGAGGGAAAGCGCCGGCCACGCCCTTTCCATCCGGGCCGTGGCAGGCGACGCAGGTGCGCTGATAGACCTCGCGGCCGCGGGCGTGCACGGCGGGGTCAGGGGCGTGGGTGCGGACGATGGTTTTTTCCACGCCCGGTGGGGTGCCGAGTGTGGCGAGGAGCGGTTTGGCTCCGGGGGAGGTGCTGGCGGTGAGTTTTTGGATGACCGCGGTGCGCGCGGCGGGCTCGCCTTTTGCCGCGAAGTGCGAGGCGACGGCCTGGATGGGGGCGGTGATGTCACCGCCGCCGATTTCGTGGAGGTAGAGGTCGTCGAAAAGGGCGGTGCCGTTGGAACCGCCGTATCCGCCGAAGAGGCAGTGGACGAGGATGCTATCGCGGTTTCCGGAGGAGAACTCGGTGGAGAGTTCCGTCCATTCCGTGTCGCCGGAGATGGCCTTGGTGTTGCCTTCCGTGGTATGGACGTTGAGCATGGCGCCGCGGCCGCCGTGGTTTTTGAGGCCTTCGGTGCGGACCCATCCGCCGAGGCGGTAGCGGGTGTTGGGTTTCACTTTCACGTCCGCTCCCGCGCCGACGTCCGCGCGGATGTCGGATTTGATGCGGAGGGAGGGGCCGTTGCGTCCGTCCGGGGTGGTGGTGATTTCCACGGCGTCCGGTCGCGCGACGTTGTAGGCTCGCAGGGTCCAGCCAGTGGCTCCGTCCGAGAAGCCGGGGTTCACGAGGAGGTTCACGGGTGCCTGGACGGCTTGCGCGGTGGGGTCTTCCGCGGCGGCGAGGAGGACGCCGGCGGCGTGGTGACGGGCGGCGATCTGCCAGGCGTCCGCGAGGGTGGGGTCTCCGAGGATGTCGTCCTTGCGGGTTTGGAGGGTTTTGTAGAGGACGTTTCCGATGGGTTCCGAGGGGGCGAGGCGGGTGAGGGCGACGAAAATTTCCGCGAGTTCGCGGTCATCCGCGGCTTGGAAAATACCGTCCTTGGCGGCCATTTCCGGAAGCGTGGCATCAAGCGGCGCGTTGGCGATGGCGGCGCGGCGGAGGCCGCGGTTTTCCGAGGATAGGCCGGCGGTGATGGTGGGGAGGTCGAGCGCGCCCATGCCCTGGAGGGCATGGAAGGCGTGGAGCGCGGAGGATTTTCCGGCGGGTGCGCCAGAGGCGACTTCCCGGCGGAGGGCGGGAATGATGGCCGCGGGGCGGGTTTCCACGAGGAGGCGCTGGGCGTGGAGGCGCCAGAACTGGTTGCTGTGGCCGAGCGCGGCGATGAGCGTGCCGGGATTCGCGGGATCCAGCGCGGGGTTGGGATCGTCCGTTGTGCCTTTGGGGAAAACGCGGTAGATGCGGCCGTGGCGGACATCGCGGTGGGGTGTTTCGTAGGCGTTGCCGCGGCCGTTCGTGGCATCGAAGCCGGCGGAGGCTTTGTTGGGCGTGGGGTTGTGCTGGATGATGATGTTGTACCAATCCGCGATCCAGACCGCGCCGTCCGGGCCGGTCTCCGCCTGGACGGGGCCTGACCAACCGTCGGCGCTGCTGTAGAGGTTGTTCGGGAGTTGCCGGGCGACAAAGCCCGCGCCTTTGCGGGTGAAACCGAAGGATGCGACGAGTTTCCCGGTGGGCTCGCAGACGAAGGCGACGCGGTCGCGGTATTTTTCCGGGAAGCGTTCCGAGGTGTAGAACGAGTGGCCTGCGGCGGCGCTGAAGCCGTCGTGGACATCCACCTGGCGGATGTCCATGGAGCTTGGGAAGAATTTGGGGTTGTTGTCTGCGGCGGGGGTGCGGGGTTGTTGCAAGCCGGCGGCGGTGTAATGGGCCTGCGGGAAGGTGAGATACCAAGAGGGGTTCCCGTTCGCGGTGGAGCCGGTGATATCGAAGTCGTTGGTGAAACCGAGACCCCATGTGTTGTTGGTGGTGGCCTGGAGGTATTCGAGGGCGCTGCCGTCCGGCCTGAAGCGGAAGGTTCCGGAGGAGAATTTGTGGGCGGTGCCGCCGACCGTGCCATCGAACCCGGAGTATCCGACGGTGGCGTAGATCCAGTTGTCAAACCCGTAGCGGAGGTTTGAGGGGCCGGCGTGGGTGTCGCCCATGCCGAAGCCTTCGAAGAGGACTTCGCGGACGTCGGCTTTGTCATCGCCGTCGGCGTCCTTCAGGAAGAGCATCTGGCTGCCGTTGGTGGTGATGAGGCCGCCGTTTGCGAAGACGATGGATGTGGGGATGGAGAGTTTGTCCGCGAAGACGGTGAATTTGTCGGCCTTGCCATCGCCGTTGGTGTCTTCGCAGATTTTGATGCGGTCGTTTCCGAGGTTTCCGGCATGGAGGTTGTTGGGGTAATCGACGGTTTCGACGACGAACGCGCGGCCTCTGTGATCCCATGCGATGTGGATGGGGTTCACGATTTCGGGATCCGAGGCGAAGAGCGAGAGTTCGAAGCCGACGGGGACTTGGGCGAATTTGAGGGATTCCGCGGCGGGCAGGGGTGATTGGCCGCGGGTGATGGTCCGGCGTTGTTTGTAGCCGGGGAGAACCATGTCTTCCATTTGTAGTTCGGGAAGCTTGAGGTTTGTGAGTTGGGCGCGGACTTCCCCGCCGACGCTCCAGAGGATGGCGCGGCGCAGCAATTCGTGGAAACCTGCCTGATCCCAGCAGCGCATGTCATGGCCGTAAGCGGTGTAGAACACGCGGCCTTTGCCTTGCTCGCGGACCCATGTCCATGGTTCCTCCTCGCGGAGCTGGAGGATGGTGCGGTCATCGCCGTGGCGGTCGTGGACGTAGGTTTCATCCCACGTCTCGAAGCCTTCATAGCCGCGCATGATGGGATGTTCCGGAGCGACGATTTTGGTGCGGAAAACCTCCGCGCCGTGGGATTGGAAGCGGGCGCCGACGAGTTTGATGAAATTGTCCGAGGCTCCGAAGCAAGCGGATGCGCAGTGGATGGGTAGGAATGCGCCGCCGTCTTCGACGTAGCTGATGAGCGCTTTTTCGCGATCCGGGTGGAGGGTTCCGCCCTGGTCCCAGTTGGCATACATGAGAACGGCGTCGTATTGGTCGAGGACGCTGCGGTTGATGTCTGCTAGGTCTTCGGTGTATGAGAAGTTGATGCCGTCTGCGCCGAGTTCTTTTTTGATGAGGCGGTAGCGTTCGATGGGGTCATGGGCGGGGCTGTTTTCGAGCGGGGCACCGAGGAAAAGGACTTCGATACGGCGTGCTGCCGGTTCCGGTCTTTTGCCGGATTGTGAGAACCCGACGGCGGCGGTGAGTGCGGCCAGCGGTAGGAGTAGGAGTAGGTTTTTCCTCATGGCGGAACGGTGTGCGGGGATTTGTGTTTGAGAGGATCGTGCGGACGATTTCAGCTGCTGGGAGTTTGCTTTCTGTGGGAGGCTGAAGAAAAGGGTCACGCGGGAAGGGGCACCCTGGCGCGGATGGTGGTTCCCTGGCCGGGAGCGCTTTCCACTTTCACCGTGCCGCCGAGGCGTTTCATGCGCTCGCGCATGCCTTGCAGGCCGAGGTGGCCCTCGGAAAGTCCCGGCGCGTTGACGGGATCGAAGCCGATGCCGTCATCATGCACGCGCAGTTCCACGGAGCCTTCGCCGAACTCCAGAGTGATACGGATGTTTTCCGGTTTCGCGTGTTTGATGGCGTTGGTCATGGATTCCTGGGCGAGGAGCAACAGATGCCCGGCGATGAAATCCGGAAGGTCGCGTTCCTCGCCGATCACCGAGACGTGGGTGCGCGCCGGATTGCGGGTGGAAAGGCCGGCCGCGACATCGCGCAGAACCTCCGCAAGGTTTCGCCCGTTGAGAGCCTGGGCGCGCAGGTTCCACACCGAGCGGCGCACCTCCTCGCGGCTCTGCGCGAGCAGTTGCTTCGCCAGGTCCAGATGCTGCAGGCTGCGCTGGGGCTGGCCGGCATGGAGCGCTTCGGAAACCTGCAACTGGTAGGAAACGCCGGTCAAGGCCTGCTCGACGGTGTCATGGAGATCCACCGCCATCCGTTCGCGTTCGCGCGAGGTGGCGTTGAACTCGACTTCCGCGTCGCGCCGCGCCCGCGTCTCGCTGACCAACGCCGCCGTGCGCTTCACGACCTCCCGCCGCAGCGACCTTGCCCATGCAAGGGAAGCCAAGAGGACAGCGAGGATCACACCCAGGGAAAGGCGCAGGCGTGTCGGCGTCCACCAGGATGCCGCGCGCAGCACCCGGATATCGGAACTGTGCCGGAGCAGCAGGGACATTCCCGTCGGATCGGCGTATCGCGTAGCCGGCCACACATCGGAATATTGGACTACGCAGATGCCCGTGGCGGAAATGGAGCTGCCGGGACGCAGCGAGGCGATGAACCCCGTCTGATCCCGCCAGCCCAGGATCGCCTGCGTGATCTGCCCTCCGCTTTCGATGTAAAGCTGGCACTGGCCGTCCTTGAGGATCTCCACCCGATCCAGCCGGCCTGTAAGTGTGATGAGGCGCCCGTCCCAGTCGTTTTGCGCACGCTCTGCGACCGACAGGCCGGTCCGCAGGATCCGTTCCGGTGTGCTGGCGACCGGCGGGGGCACGGGTGCCGTGCCGGTCTTGCGGATCACCGACCGATGCCACTCGACAAAACGGGTGCGCACGCTGGGAAAGCCGACCGCTTCGATCCGGTCGCCCACCTGCACCGTGGAGTCCCCGGCCAGGTTCACCCGCACCGCATGATCGCCGTCCTGCAGATAGAGGTAGCTCCCGGGCTTGATCAGGGTGACGGTCCCCCGGATGCGCTTGCGGTGGAAATTGTTGCCGATCGGCGAGAACGGCTGCAACCGGTCCAAGGCCACCAGGGGGGTGGAAAACACCTTTTCGAACGGCGGGCGGTTGATCTCGATCTCTTCCGCGCTGCCCATTTCCAGGCGGACGCCGGCCACCTGCGCCCGCTCGTTGAAAAACGGGAAGCATACGGCGCGCACCGTGACCTCCGCATCAATGAGATCGGCGGGAGTGAAAGCACCCGGATCGAGGGCGAGCACAGTGACCCGGCCGAATTCGCCATCCAGCTCAAGCCCGAATTTCTCAACCTGATTCCGGGCTTCGGCGTGCTGCACCACCCCGCGTACCTCCACCCTGCGGCTGTCAAACCTGCCGGTCAGCAACTGGTTCACCGTCGCGGGCCGCGCGACCGGTAGGGGCGCGGTGCCGAGAGCTTTGATCGCTTTCGCCGTCACCACCGGCGCGTAGCCGCCCTCGCCGGTCATCCCGGTCACCTCCACCAGGGTTCCCGGAACCGGGCGGGATGATTTTCCACGCGGTTCCGCTGCTTGGATGTAAAGCCCGCCGGACTCATCCTCGATCACGAAATCCCCGATCTGCTCCGGGTATGCGTAGGTGACCACCCCGCGGACTTTGACGGGGCGTGCGAGCGCCGCCTCATCGCGCGGCATGGAGTGAATCTCGCCCGGTGTCATGGGGCGGGGCTCCTCACCGCGCACGGCCGGTGATAGCGCCATGAGGAACAGCGCCGCGAAAATCGCCGTACGGAATACGCGGCGATGCGACGATCCACCCGCGCAATCTTCCATCCCGTAGCCTTCGCGCATCCGCGCGCCGCCGTCAACCTTGCCGTGGCAGCGGTTCATTTCCCGCCGGGGATGTTGAGCGGGATCCCGTTCTCGATCGCTCCGATATCGGGTGCCGCTCCGGTGAAGCCGTCGGTCAGGGGGGCGATGGTTTCGCCTTTGTCCAGGAGAGGGGAATCCGCCGCGAAGGTGTAGTGGGGCGGCCGCAAGGGGGCGGCTTCCGAAAGGGTGATCCGCGGGTCGCCGGTCATCGCCTTTTCCCCGCGCGGGGTGACGTTTGAGAAGAAATTATGGGAAACCTTGCCGGGGATTTCCGTGCCCCAGATGTCCTCGGGTTCGAGAGTGCGGAGGATCAGGTTGTTGCGCGCCTCGTAGCTGCTGGATTCGTGCAGGGCGAAGATGCGGCCGATGCCGCCGCTGTCGATGATGGTGTTGTTGGTGAAGCGCAGGTCGGTCACCGGAGCCTTGTATTGCAGCAGCTCGCGGCCTGTGAATTTGCCGCCGCACGCCGCTTCGAAAATGTTGTGATGGATGTTGTGGTTCCGTGGGTGCTTCTGCCAAACCGCGATCGGATAGAGTCCGCCGAAGAAGTGATTACGGTCGATCTCGACGTTGTCCATCATCGCCTCCACCGCGTAGGCGTAGCGCCCCGGGCCGAGGTTGAAGAAGTTGTGATGGATGCGGATGCCGGTGCCGAGCGACGCGGTGCCCGCCAGCGAGATGTGGTTGTTGATGGTGTTGTGGTGGATCTCACAATCCTTTAGCGCCATGCCGAGAAACTCCGCGGAAATGGCCGGAGCTTTCCCGTTTTCCCAAGCTCCAGTGGTGGGAACGATCAGCGTGTTGTGATGGATCCTGAGGCCTTCCAGCACGTTCGATTCCGATACGGAATATTTCCGGTCCTGCGCCTTCAGGGCATAGCCGCCGAAGTCCGGGCGCAGGTTGCCTGTTTCCTCGATGTGGTTGTCGTGGATGCTGAGGTTCTTGCCGCGGTGATATTGCACGGCTCCGCTGTCGCCGCCACCCTCTCCGGCGGCTTTGGGGTTTCCATAGGTGTTGTTCTTGAAACGGCTGAAGCGGAGGGTGGTGTCATGCGCCTCGATGATCCACAGCCCGCTGTAGCGGAAATTCCTCACATGAAGATCATCGAAGACCACGCCCCGCGCCGATGCCGCGAAGATTCCGCCGTGGCAGCGCTTTTCCTGGCCGTCCAGCGAGAAACCTTTCACCACCTGGTTGCTGCCGTTCATCTGGAGGACGAAATGCTCGGGAAAGGTATGCACATGCGGGTTCGCATTCGGAATTGCGTCGGTGAGGTTGAAGTGGTGGTTCACCCGGATGGTGGTCTTGTCCGAACCCGCGCCGATGAGGCTGACTCCGCTCTTGAGCGTGAGGATTCCGCTCTCGATGAAGGTGCCCTCGCCGATATGTATGGTATGGCCCTCATCCGCTGGAACCGCATCGCAGGCCTTGGCGAGCGTGCGCCACGGGCTGCTTTCGAGGCCGGAATTGGCGTCGTTTCCGTCCAAAGCCACGTAATGCGAAGCGGCGGAGCCTCCGCCGACACCCAAGGCCGCGCAAACGACCCAAATGATGGATGATGCGATGCTCATGGGTCGGATGGACCTGAGGTGACAGCCAGTGAGCCGCCGCCGGTGAAATGAACCGGGTCTTTGGCCGCGTTCCAAACACCTTGCGGCTGTTGGATGCCATCGATCACGAGGGTGCCGACGGTTTCCGATACGCCGGGGGCGAGATGGAGTTTCCCGGTTCCGTTGAGCGTCACGGTGGCGTTGTCGGCCACGGCGCCGGCGGCATTTCGGAGCACGCAGGTCGCGCCGTTTTCGACTGTGAGGTTGCCGTTGCCGGTTTTTCCGGTGGTCTCGATGACGAGCGTCCCGGCGTTGACCGACGTCGCGCCGCTGTAGCTGTTAGAACCGGAAAGGGTCATGATGCCGTCGCCCTGCTTGGTGAGGTTGCCGTCGCCGCTGAGCGGGATGGAAACCAGCAGATCGCAGGTTTTATCGGAACCGCGCGCGATGTCGCAGAGCAGGTTTTTCCCGTTCAAGGACAGGCCGTAATTCGGCGCGGCGGAGAACAGGTTCTGCTCCCCGCCCGTGGAGCGGATCGTCATTTCGCCTTCCACCATCCAGGTCAGCCAATCCGATGAACCCCTGTTGACAAGCGTCCCGCCGCCGCCGGAGAGGAACTCGATGGTGACGTTGTTGAAGGTCAGCGGGGAAACCTGTCCGGAAACCGCAAACGTCGCGCCCTTGCCGATCCGGAACGTGCCGGACGCGTGATTGCCCTGCCAGAACGAGGAAGTCAGTTCCAGCGAGCCTTCTTCGATCGTGGTTCCGCCGGTCCATGTGATGGAGCGGTTGAGCCAGAGCCCGCCGCCGCCGGTTTTCCTAACAGCGAAGTTGTTTTCGTCCTGGCCGTGACCGCCCAAGGTGCCGTCAAACTGGTTTTGCCGGCTTTCCTCGATGTGCAAGGTGAGCGTGCAGGGCGTCGCGCTGCCGTTGATCACCCGGTTGCCGGCAGTTGCGCCATTGTCATAATCGGCGGTCCACAATCCATCCAGTTCCTGGCTGCAGCCATTGAGCTTGAGCGTGCCGAAAGAGGCCGGGCCGCCACCGCCGAGCGTGACGACGGTGCCCGGCGGCAGGCGGTTGTCCCCGCCACTCAGGGCCAGCGTGCCGCTTTCGACCGTCGTCGTGCCGTTGTAATTGTTGCTGCCGGACAAGGTGAGCGTGCCCGGACCGGCCACACGGATGCCGCCCAAACCGGTCATCGGCGCGCTGATGGTCGCGCCGAAAGTTTTAACGTCGATGGTGGTCATCGGCGCGTTGACGATGATCGGTGATGTGCCCTCGAGTGCGTAACCGGGTGCGGTGAAAATCAGGTCATCGGCAACGAGTGGAGCCGACAGGGTGATCGTGCCGCCCGGCTCCGCGAAGACCGCGGACTTGTCGCCCGAAGCAGCACTTGTCGGATCATCGTATAGCCCGATTTCCTCTACGGGAATCGCCCGCATGCCGAGGTTCCAGAAAAGGGTCGGGGCTATGGTTTTCCTCAACTCGACGCCGTCCACAAACCCGGGATCGGTGCCGGTGCTGGTGTTGGCGATGTACTGCCAACCGCCCCATTCGCTGTCCGCATAGTTGCTGTTTTTCGCGTTCGTTCCCGCTGCACTGACGCGCACGAGGGTGGAGCGCCAGATGGAATTCCGGCCCTTGCCATCGGAGAGATTCGCCAGCTCGGGAAACGCGGCGAGATGCGCGGGCGACACGCCGTTGGGCAGCCCTTGTGCGTACATGTGATTGCCGCCGTCGAAGTAGCCGTAGTTCAATCCCCGGCTGTCGGTGACGAGGTTGTTGTCATAGATATTGTCCCGGCCGCTGTTGTTTCCCATGACTCCGGCCGAGGTTCCCCACAGGTTGAAATGGGTGAAAAGATTGCCATACACCGTCTGTCCGCTGATCGCGTCATCGAAGCGGAAGGCGCTGGTCCCGAAGTGGCGGTTCTGCACCCATCCCTGGGTGTAGCCGCCGCCGCAATGGCTGAATTTGTTGAAGCGCCAGATGTTGCCGCGCCAGGTCGGGTTGCCCCACGCGTAGATCACGCCGTAGTCTTCGTTTTCGTTGCAGCAGTTGCGGAACTCATTGTATTCGACGAGAAAATTGAACCCTCCGAACCCGATCGCGCTGGACGGACAATCCTCAAAAACACAATGGGTGATCCGATGGCCCACGCCATTAAGGCTGATCCCCGGCGAGCGGCTGGTTCGCCCGAAATTGCGGAACCGGCAGTTGGCCAGCACATGGCCGCCCGGCGTGAGCGTATCGATGTCGCCGCCATTGATGTGCATAGCCGCGTCCTCCAGATCATGGAGGTTGCAGCCGATCATGGAATTCCGCTGGCCGCCGTTGATGCTGACGCCAATCCCGCTCACATTGCGCACGGTGCATCCGGCGATGAGGCAGTCGCTCGAATTCTCCAGCACCAATCCGCCGCCGCGGGAGCTTTCAAACACCAGGCCTTCGATGCGCACATGGCTGGCGTTGTTCACCGTGAGCATTGTGCCCGGCAGCATCGAGAGATCGACGACCGCCGTGCCGGGATCGACGCCCGGATAGAGGTAAAGCAAGCCGTTGGAGCGGTCCAGATACCACTCGCCCGGCTGGTCGATTTCTTCCAACAGATTGAAGATGGCGTAGGGGTGTCCAGACTTGATGTCCGGCCAGCCGCTCAAGCGATTGTAGCACCAGGCGGTGGTGATGGTCCTGGCTTGCGGATCGATGGAGCCGATGGCGACCGAGCCATACATCCAGTTGGTGGCGAGGTATCCCTGGAGCCAGGCGTCGGGCGCGGTCGTCCAACGCGATATGCGGTCGCTGGTGGTGAATATCTGCGGCCGGTTCTTCGTCGGGTCCTCGTGGTCGATGTTGCCGTTGTCCACCATGGTTCCGACCCTGACAAAACCCGAGTTCGGCCAGCGGGCGAGGTTCTGCGGCACGCCGTTGACCGCGAGGTTCACCATCGGTTGCTCTTGGATCGAGCCGAAATCGGTGATGCCTAGTTCCGTTAGATTGCATTGGAGAACTTTCCCCCGCGCTTCCTCCGGCAGGCGGGCCAGCACCGATTTTTCCGTCACCGCCGTGAACCCCGTCAGCCGCTTGCTGCCGGAGATCACCGCCGTGCCCGGCGTAGCCACACGGATGCTCAGTGGCGCATCGGGCTTGCCACTGTCGGCATCTGTTAGGGCGATCGTTTCCCCAAGCGGATAGCGTCCGGCGGCCAACTCGATGGCAGTCCCGCCCGCCACCGCCCCGGCCGCGCGGTTGGCGGCGAGGGCTTGATTCACGGTCGCAAACGGCAGTTCGCGCGTGCCCGGATTTGTGTCCTTGCCATCGGGTGCCACATGCAAGGTGCGCCCGGGTTTCGGCGCGGGCGTCACACGCACCCGGCTCACTTCGGGATCGCGCCCCGGCTTGCCCTGCGCGAGGCGGTCGCACTCCGCCTTGCATTCGGCGCCCTCGATCTGATGGATCTTCGGATACTCCTTGTTGTTCGCGATGACCCCGAAAATGGCGCCTGCTTCCTGGAAATCACCCGCCGCCTGATAGCTCCGTGCGTAGCGCAAATGAGCGATGCTCCGCCACGGCGCGGACAGTTCCGGGTCGTTGAAAACCTCCGGCAACGCGCTGCGCACTTGCTCCCAATCGCCAGCCGTCCACGCCGCGTCCGCCGCCGTCATCCGGCCCGTCGCAAGGGCGAAATGATCCATGGTCGCGCCGGAGGCATTCGACTCCGTGGCCGCGGCGAATTTGACATCATCCGCTGCGGTGGATCCGAGGAGAGATGCGCAAGTGAGGATGGCGAGAGATGTGAAATTGAGGTTTATGGCGGGCGGGGTGCTCATTGATTGCAGGGTCTCCTCCCCGTTTTCGTTTCCAGCGGACGATGACCGGTTTTCAATGAGAATGAGGCCGATGAAGATTCGGGTCTATGACGCCAAAGAGTCATTTGCGGGCGGGAGAACGAAAAAAGCATTGGTAGCGGCGCGGCAGCCCTGCCCTTGCCGGATCGTGGTCATCCCGTGGCCTGGCAACGGATACCGAGGAGGAATGAGCCATGCCTTTTGTTTCGAACGATCTCTCTCGTCGCCGGCGGTGTCGTCCGCTTCAACCTCAATGCGGAGAAGGCGGGGTCTTTCGCGAGGATCCGGAGCGCGCTCCCTGCGGCATGGCGATTTCCCGCCAGGAGGAAGCGGACAAATCGCTTCGCAAGGGTTCGGTCCCCCACGCTCACGCCGAGGCCGCCGTGCCCGAGGCAGCCCTGCGCACCGCCACCTCCCGCATCCTCGGCTGGTGAAATGCGCGGACGGATTTTCGTTCAGTCGCCTTTTGTCCTTTTTGAAAAGCGCTGGATGTAATCGTAGTCGCCGCCCTTCATGTTCTTGCCCTTCGCCCAGTTTTCCGGGAGTTGGTCGAGCAGGTCGAGGCGGCGGAGGGTGTTGAGGAGGTTGAGAAGGGAGGAGGCATCCATGTCCGATTTCACGTCCGCGACGAGGGCTTTCGAGCCGGCTTCCTTCTTCCCGAGGTCAACCAGCGTTTCCCCGGCGCTTGTCCGGATCAGGGGATGGCTGTCCTTGAGAAGCGGGAGCAGAGCATCCGTCTCCGCGGCGGCCTTGGCTCCGAGCAGGCGGATCCCGACGATCCCCCAGTAGCGCTCGACGACATCTTCCGACGCGAGCGCCTGCTTCAGGCGGGGAAGGTTTTCGGGGTTGATCTCGGTGGCCGTGAAGGCGAGGTCGGTGATCTTGCCGACGTCGAATTTGTCGCTTTGTGCATAGTCGGCGATGGTCGAGCCCTTGGAAAGCGCATCGAACAGCGGCTCGGGGATCAGACCGGTATCGACGATTCCTATCATGGTGCTTTTCAGGCGTTCGCGCAGGGATGCGAGTTTCTCCGCGTGGGCCGGATCGGCGGCGAGGTTGTGCATTTCCCATGGATCCGCGGAAAGGTCGTAGAGCTGTTCCGAGGTGCCGGGAGCTTCCCAAATTGTCTTGGGATAACCGCTGAGCTTGCCCTCCTCGAAGGCTTTCTGGTAGGCGACCCAGCCGGGCTGGCCGAACTGATAGAAGGAGTAAGGAGCGGTTGGGCGGTCGGGATTGAAGTTGCGGATGTATTTCCATTTGCCGTCGGTGAGGCCGCGGCGCATGCCGTAGAGTTCGTCGAAGCGGTCGGCGTAGAGGAACTCCATTTCATCGGCTGCTGGCTCGACGCGTTTGCTGCCGAGGAAGGGGCGGCCTTGCATTTGTTCGGGTTCGTCGAGGCCGAGGATGGAAAGGAGGGTGGGGGCGAAATCGACGAAGGAGACCGGCTCGGTCACGCGCTCGCCCGGCTTGAAGGGGGCGAGGTGCCGGAATTTTTCCGGAATTCGGATGATGAGCGGGACTTTCACGCCGGTTTGTTCGAGGTAGCGTTTGCCACGTGGCAGGATGCCGCCGTGATCAGCGTAGTAGAAAACAATCGTGTCGTCCGCTAGGCCGGATGCCTCAAGTTTTTTGAGGACTTCGCCCACCCGCGTGTCCATGTCGGTGATGCGGTCGTGGTAACGTGCCATGTCTTTGCGGATCTCCGGGAGATCGGGGAGGTATGGCGGGAGATCGATTTCTTCGGGTTTCAGGCGCTTCGGTTCCTTGGGCTTGTTTTCGAAGAGGGAGCTTTCGTGGGATTCGGTGAAATTGAAGACGGAGAAGAAGGGTTTGCCGTCGGGGCTTTTTTGGAAGTCGCCCTTGTCCCAGTAGGATTTGTCGTTGCCCTTGAAATTATAGTCGGTTTTCCCCGGGTTCGTGCAGTGGTAACCGGCGGCGCGGAGGTATTCCGGATACGGGCGGAATTTTTCCGGGATGGGATGGCGTGAGCGCATGTGCTGGGTGCCCATGCTCGGGGAGTAGGCGCCCATGAGGAGGGTGGCGCGGGCGACGGCACAGACGGGTGCGTTCGAGTAGGCGTTTTCGAAAAGGATGCTTTCTTTGGCGAGGGCGTCGATGTTCGGGGTCTGCGACTGCTTGTTGCCGTAGCAGCCGAGCCAGTGAGAGGAATTGTCCTCGCTGACGATCCAGACGATGTTGGGTTTGTCAGCGGCGGGCAGCAGGGAGCAGAGGGCGAGGAGGATGAGGAGGGGTTTCATTTGCTGCGCAGGGTGAAATCATTTCCCCAAGCGGTCTAGGCGGAAGTTTCCCCGAAGGAATGGAAGCCCAGCGAAAATGCCTATTGCCCACCCTTGCCGCAATGCCACGCCGCCATGGAAAACCGCTAGCCTCCGCTGATTATCAGAGACTTCCCGCCCGATGCGGGGTAGATATCCATGAGTTTGATGAGAAATCGCAGCTCCATCTCCCTTCTTTGCATGGCATGCCTCCTGTCGGACGCCCAGGCGATCGACACGAACGGCGACGGCATGTGCGATGTCTGGGAGGCGAGTTACCATGCGGGCGCGCTGCTCCCCGGCGACGACACGGATGGGGACGGCTTCACGAACCTCATGGAGTCAACGTCCGGAACCGACCCTTTCGACGCGATGTCGCACCCGAGGGCTTCGGTCGGAAACCTGCTTCCGGGAAACGCCGAGATCGTGGTGCCTTCCCTTCCCGGGAAACGCTACAGGCTGTTCACCGCAACCAGCCTTGGCGGTGAATGGATGCCTTCCGGCGAGGCCAGGACGGGCGACGGCGGCAACATGGTCTTCACCGAGCCACGCGGCGAAGACAGTCTTTTCTTCCGCGTCTCCGTCTCGGATGCCGATTCGGATGCCGATGGCGTTTCGGACTGGGCCGAGTAAACTTGCCGGTTTCGACAAGGATGACGATGACAGCTTCTCCTCCGGCAACGCGAACAACGACCTGGCCGCCGCAACCTCGCTCATGCAGGCGCTCCTCAACGGGGAAATCTCCGCCGAAGTGACCCAGAGGGATGCCTACGAAAAGGGAGCCCTGCCCGCGACGGTCGGCCTCACCCGCAGCGGGGCGACCACCTACCCGATGACGGTTTTCCTGAAAACCCATGGCGCCATCGATCCCACGAAATCCTCCGCATCCGCCACGGATTTCTCGCTCGCCGATGTTGTGGTGATCCCTGCGGGGAGCGCGTCCGCAAACCTTTCCGTGGTGCCGGTGGCGGACACCCTCAACGAGGTGCCCGAGGAGCTGCGTATCGACATATCCTTCGTCGCCGACGGACTGCTCACGCGGATCTGCGACGCACCGAATGTCCAGGCCAACGAGCGCTTTTTCTACGCCGCATTCACCTCCGAAGAGATCACACCCGCCTCGGGCTACAGCCTCATCCGGCTCCAGGGCGACAACGAGGTCGGCCTGCTTTCCTCCGTCTTCTCCGGCCTGACCAGTGCCCAGAGCGCTGCCGAAATCCACGTCCGGAACCCTGTCACCGGACCCTCGATCAAGTCGCTCGCCAGGGGGCAGCTCACCGATTACACATGGAATATCCGAGCCTCGCAGATCCTCCCCACGGATCAGGCCGTGCTCAACGCCCTCTTCTCGGGCCGCATCTACTCGGATGTCCAGACGGAGAACCATCCTTCCGGGGAAATCAGGGCGGACTACCTGCTCACAACGGCCTCGACGGAATTCGTCGCCCCGGCGGATGCACCGCCCATCGGATCCTTGGCGGACTCGGAACTCGACCGTGACATTTCCCGTTTCCTGACACAATCCACCTTCGGCCCCACTCCGGGCTTGATCGCGGAACTGCGGGATCTGGTGAATTCCCCGACCCATGGCGGCGACCGCATCTCCGCCTATTCCGCATGGCTTGATGAAAAATTTTCCGTGCCCCAGGCATCGCTGGAAGCCCTCGCCCGCGCAGAGGACGCGCAGCTCATCGACATCTACACGGGCGATCCATCGGCGCCATGGCACAATCCGTCATACTTCCTCCCTTCCTCTTCCCGTCGGCACTCCTGGTGGAGCGTCGCGCTTTTCTCGGACGACCAGGTGAGGCAGCGTGTCGCCACGGCGCTCATGGAAATCCTGGTGACCTCCTCGGTGGACGATGTCATCGATCAGCGCCATCTCGGCCACTCGCAGTACTATGACATGCTCGCCGCCGGGGTGGCGGGCAGTTACCGGAATCTGCTGGAAGGCGTCTCCACCCATCCCATCATGGGGCAATACCTTTCCAGCCTCAGGAACCAGAAGGAAATCACCGACAGCTCGGGCACGGTGATCGTCTCGCCAGATGAGAACTTCGCCCGCGAGATCATGCAGCTTTTCTCCATCGGCCTCGTGCAACTGCATCCGGACGGCTCGTTGAAACTCTCCGCCGCCGGCCAGCCCATCCCCACCTATGGCCAGGCGGACATCGTCGATCTCGCCCGCGTATTCACCGGTTGGTCGTTCTCAAAACGGAACAGCCCTTCGGCCTCGGACACCGTTATAGACAACACCAGCTTCACCTACGGGAACGGCAACTACCGCTATCAGGCGCAGTGGCTCCACCCGATGAAGCAGTTTCCCGCCTACCACGACACGGAGGCAAAAACCGTACTCGGCCTCGAATTCCCGCAAGGCCGCACCGGGGAAGAGGAGCTCACCGCCATCCTCGACCACCTTGCCGCACATCCGAACATCGCGCCCTTCATTTCTAAAAAGCTCATCCAGAGGCTCGTCACATCGAACCCCTCCGCAGGCTACGTGCACCGCGTCGCCACCGCATGGGCGGCTGGCGGCGGAAACCTGCAGGCCGTCACGAAGGCCATCCTGCTGGACTACGAAGCCCGCTCCCTTGATGCCGCCTCACTCATCGGCACCGGGAAGAAAAAGGAGCCGCTGCTCCAATACACCGGCTTGGCGCGGGCGCTGCAGGCGGACACCGAGCTGCGCATCGCGGATCTGGCTGCCTACGGCCCCGGCACGCTGCTTGCCGGATTGCCCGCAAATGCCGGGCGCTTCCGTGAGGGCAACACCGACTCCTCCCTCGGCCAGACCCCGCTTGAGCCACCCACGGTTTTCAACTGGTTCTACCCGGATTACTCCACCGGCAACGCCATCGCCGATGCCGGTCTCGTCACCCCCGAGTTCCAGATCGCAACCGAAATCAACACCATCTCCCACATCAACCGCAACCATACCCTCGCCACTTCCTCCAGCGGCGAATCCGCATCGAGCCTGCCGAACTTCTCCATCACCGGATACGGGAACAACGCCGACCACCTCATCCCAGACGTAACCCTCGGGCCTGCTGCGACCCAGGAAAGGGAAAAGGCCTACATGTCGGTCATGGATCAGGACGGCGATGGTTTCGTCACCGCCGCAGGCGACCCGCTCACCTTCAACAAGCCCGCGAAAATCCGCGAGGCCTGCGCAGCCCTCGTTGACCACCTCGACCTACTGCTCTGCGCCGGCACATTGAAAGCCGATCACGGGGCTGCTGCGGATCAGAACAATCCGCGCGACATCATCATCAACACGCTGGCTGCCGTCTCCACCAACCTCGACGACAACGACAACACCACCGATCAGGAAAAAGTCCGCCACGAACGCTACGAGCAGGCGGCCTACCTGATCTCCAATTCGCCCCAATCCATGATCCAGCGCTAGGGCTCCCCATGAAAAACCACGAAAAAGAAGAGCTCCGGACCCGCAGGGATTTCCTCCGGCAATCCGCCTGCGCCTCGCTCGGTGTCACCGGCATGGTCAATGTGCTCGCGAACCTCCGCCTCATCACCGCAGCCTCCGCGCAGGTGACGGGCGGCGGCTACAGGGCTCTCGTCTGCCTTTTCCAATCCGGTGGAAACGACTCCAGCAACTTCCTCGTCCCCCTCGCGGATGTCGGCGACCTGACGCTGCGGTCAGATTACCAGGCGGCGCGCGGAACCCTTGCCCTGCCGGTCTCGGACCCTGTTACCGGGGCGCCCGTCCTGCATCCGCTCACACCCGCCAGCAACGCCGCCTTCGCCCGCCATTTCGGCGGCACCGCCATGCCGATGGGCCTGCACCCTTCGTGCGCCGGCATCGCGGAGATGTTCGGCGCGGGTGAACTCGCACTGCTCGCGAATGTCGGAACGCTCAGCTACCCCGTGCCGACGCGCGAGGACTACATCAACAGGACCGTGCCGCTGCCGCAGCAGCTTTTCAGCCACTCGGACCAGCAGACCCAATGGCAGTCCTCGGTCTCCGACAAACCCTTCACCAGCGGCTGGGGCGGGCGCGCCGCAGACCTGATGAACGCATCCTACAACGCCGGGTCGAAAGCCTCCATGTCCATCTCGCTGGCAGGGGTGAACTCCTTCCAGGTCGGCACGGCGGGCGGGGTCGCACAATATACGGTGGGCACCGGCGGGGCGATCAGCCTCAGCGGATACGGCACCAACTACGCATCCGCCTACAACGATCCGGAAAACCCCTCCCTCGGATACAAAAACTCGGACACCGGCAGGAGGCTGCAGGCCTTCGAGCAAATCATGAACCTGACCCACGAGAACCTGCTCGAGGACCAATACAACCAGATCATCCGCGGCGCGCGCGCCACCGAGGGCGTGATCGGCGCGGCGCTCACCGCCGCAGCCGCCGGCGGAGTCGATTTCGATGCCCACTTCGCCGGGGCGCAGACAAAGCTCGGGGATCAGCTCAAGATGATCGCCAAGCTCATCGCCGGGCGCAACGCCCTTGGCAACAGCCGCCAGATCTTCTTCTGCCAGATCGGTGGGCACGATACCCACGCCTCGATGCTCACCGCCCACTCGAACCTGATGGCGGAGCTTTCCGGCGCCCTGCTCGCCTTCCGCAACGCCCTGAAAGATCCCGGCCTAGATGCATTCGGCGACGTGACCACCTTCACCATGTCGGACTTCAACCGCACCCTGCAGGCGAACGGCAACGATGCCACCGCCGGCTCCGATCACGCTTGGGGCGGCCACCATCTTGTGATGGGCGGATCGGTCAACGGCGGCGATATCTACGGACATTTCCCTCCCCTCAAGACCGGTGCCGGGCTGGACTCCCACAGCAGCCGCGGCCGCTTCATCCCCGAGACCTCCGTAGACCAGTATGCCGCCGTGCTCACGAAATGGATGGGCGCAGGCTCGAACGAGATCGAGGCGATCTTCCCGAACCTTCCGCGCTTCGACGACCCGTTTTCGGTGGCCAGCGCCAACCTCGGATTCCTGTGAAACGGAAGGCATGGCAAGCCGGCGCCTTGCTGATCGCGGCCATCGCGATGTTTTTTCTCTCCCGGCCGGATGACGCCGCTCCAGAGACGCCAACTGCGGCAGCCTCCCGGCCAAGCACCCCTTCCGGCGATCTCCCGCAGCCCCGCCCTGCACCAACCCGCCATCCCCTCGCGGAGAGCGCCGCAACGCTCAACGATCCCTCAACCACGGCGGATGACGATATCTCCATCCTGTCCCTCATCATTTCACAGTATGGGAAAATCCTCGGCGGCAACCCCGTCGGCGAGAACGAGGAAATCACCTCAGCCCTCATGGGAGACAACCCGAAGCGCCTGGCCTTCCTCCCGGCAAAGGGTGCTTTCCTCGACAGCTCGGGTCGGCTCACCGACCGCTGGGGCACGCCATATTTCTTCCACGCCCTGTCCGGATCGAAAATGGAAATCATCTCCGCCGGGCCGGACCGGAAGCATCGCACGGGGGACGATATCACATCCGGCTGAGAATGACCGCCGCACAGCGATCCGCCTCGGCCAGGGGTGCCATATCCCTGCCGTCCAGCCGTCCCTCCGCCTTGATTTTCTCAAGCCCCAGCACCACCCGCGCATCCGGCCTGAGCCTCGGCATTTCCAGCACGCCGACCTTCGCGCCGCCGGTGAGCGCCTCGTAGATCATCGAGACGGAGTCTTCGGTGACTTTAATTTCCTCCAGCTCCGGGATTTTCGCCGAAAGCCAGCCGTCCGGGGTATCGCGATGGTGGAAAACCTCAAGATCAGGAAGCCTTTTCCGGATCGCGGGCAGGAATGATGCAGGCGTCCTGCGCGAATCCGCAAGCTGCCAGCCACCGCCTGCCGCAAGCTCCGCGATGCGGGAGACCAGCGCGGCCTCATCATAGCCATGGGTTTTCGACGGCCCGCCGATGAGGAGAAGCTTCCCCTTTTTCTCCCGCTGCCCGGCGATCACGCGGTTCAGCGCACCCTTGCTGGTGATGACGTTCGCCGGCACCCGCTTTCCGTAAAAATCGTGCTCCGGCGCGATGCAGAAATCGAAGAGGCGCAGCGGCAGGCTGGGCCTCATCAGCACGATACTATGGGCATCGTACTTCCGGGAAAGCCAAAGAAGCGGAAGGTGGGTGGCATGGCCTGTGCCGATGATGAGATCCGGAGCAGGGAAATTCCCCGCCGCCCTGACGGCCTCACGCAGCCGTCCGGGAAACCATTTCCCGCCATCCAGCTCCAGCAGCTCCGAACGCACCGGGCGTATGCGCCCCATCGCCTCGGCTAGGCCCAGCGATTGGTTCGCGTGGCCGGGCTTGCCGTCGCTGAGGATGAGGATGTTCGTTGGCTGGCTCAATCTCGTTTGAAAATGACCCTTCGGGCTGGGCTTGGCAAAATGAATCCCTTGTTTGTGTCACCGGGCAATCCGGTGTTAACTGTCCCCATGCTCCGGTGTTTTTCCCTATCGCTCTGCCTGCTGCTGCCCGCAACCGGCCGGCTGGAGGCGCTGCCCCTGCTCGAAACCTCAGAGCTCCGGGATTTCGATAAGCTGGAGGAGCCCAGGAAAAAAATGATCGAAGCCGCGATCACCGCCGCAAAGGAAGTCGAGGGGATGCCATACAAGTACGGGGGGAACGGCCCGCGGGACGGCGGCTTCGATTGCTCCGGGGCGGTCCATTACATCCTCCACAAAATCGGGATCCAGCCGCCGCGCACCTCCTCCGACCAGTTTCTCTGGGTGAGGGGGAAATCCGAAATGCACATGGTGCCGCTCACCGCGAAGGACATCACTGACAAGGCCTTTGCCGACATGAAGCCCGGGGATCTCGTTTTCTGGGCCGGCACCTACGAGCCGGACGACGGGCGCAAGGTCGCCATCACGCATGTCGCCATTTTCATGGGTCATGAGAAAAAGGACGGGCACCCGGTGATGATCAGCGCAAGCGACGGACGATCCTACCGCGGCAAGAGGGGGAACGGCTTCGGCGTGTATGATTTCCGAGTGCCGCGCTCGGGCGGCAAATCCCGGATGATCGGCTTCGGCACTCCACCCGGACTGCCGGAAGGCGGCTGATCACCTCAGCTCCCCGCCGACCATCGCCTGGTAGGTCGGGTCGAGGTCGCGCAGCTCCTCATGGCTGCCGTCGCTGACGATGCGCCCTTCCTTGAAAACAAGGATCCGGTCGGCGATGCGGATCGTGCTGAAGCGGTGCGCGATGATCAGCGTGGTGCGGCCTTTCACCAGCTCCGCGAGCGCCTGCTGGACGGCCGCCTCGCTCTCCGTGTCCAGCGCGCTCGTCGCCTCGTCGAGGATCAGGATGGGCGCGTCCTTCAGGAAGGCCCGGGCGATGGCGATGCGCTGCCTCTGCCCGCCGGACAGCAGGTCCCCGCGCTCGCCCACCTGGGTCTCGTAGCCTTCCGGCTGGGCCATGATGAAATCGTGCGCGTAGGCCTTTTTCGCCGCCGCCTCGATCTCGGCGCGGCTGGCTTCCGTTTTCCCGATCCGGATGTTCTCCTCCAGGGTCCCGAGGAACAGCGACGGGCCCTGCGGGACGACGGCGATCCGGTCGCGAAGGTCGTGCTTGAGGAAATCCCGGATCGGGATGCCATCGAGACGGATCTCGCCTTGCTGCGGATCGTAGAAGCGCGGCACCAGGTGCGCGAAGGTCGTCTTGCCCGCGCCGCTCGGGCCGACCAGCGCCACGACCTGCCCGGCCGGGATCTCCAGGCTCACCTCATGGAGCACGGGGTGCTCGCCGTAGGCGAAGGTGACCCCGTGGAAGGAGATCCCCTCCCGCGGGGACGGGCAGGGCCGCGGGTCGGCCGGGTTCGCGATCGCGTCGTCGCAGTGCAGGATGTGTTCGATCCGGTCCACCGAGGCCTTGCCCTGCTGGAAGAGGGAGTGGATGTTGCCGAGCTTCTTGATCGGCTCGTAGGACATGTAGAGCGCCATCCCCAGGGCCAGGAAGCCCTCGAGGGTCATCCCCGCGCGCACGCCGAAGTAGAGCGCCGCCGCGAAGCCCGCCGCGGCGACCACCTCGATGGAGGGCGAGATGAGCTGGCGGTATTTCACCACCTTCATGCCGAGCCGGAAGATCTCCGCCACCTTCTTGCGGAAGCCGCGGACCTGCGGCTCCTGGAGGTTGTAGGCGCGGATCTCCAGCGCGGACTGGAGGCTCTCGGAAAGCGATGCGGTGAGATCCCCCCCCCGCTCCTGCAGCGCCGTCGCGCGCCGCGTGAGCTTTTTGCCCGCGGAGCGTATCAGCACGATGCACAGCGGCACCGTCAGCAGCGCGATGAGGGCGATGAAGAAACTGCGGTCCTGGTAGGCGAGCACGCCCACCGCGCCTAGCGCGAAGAGCAGCGTCGCGGGCTGCTTGATGAGGTCGCTCGACGCCTGCGCGATGACACCCTGGAGCATCTGGGTGTCGTTCATCAGCCGCGCCAGCAGGTCGCCGGACTTGTTGCGCCTGAAGAAGGCGAGCGGCAGCCCCTGGAGCTTGACGAAGAGGTCGGTGCGGATCGACTCCACCACCCGCATGCCGACGTGCTGGATGAAATACGCGTTGGCATAGCCGGCCAGCGCCCGCACCAGGAAAACCCCGGGGATCCATAGGCAGGTGTAGATGAGCAGTTCGTCGCGCGAGAGCGCCCCGAGCCTGGAGGCGAGCCAGTCGAGATACCATTCCGATTCCCCGCCGCCCTCGTTGAAAAGCACCGGGAAGACGACCTTGGTCATCAGCGGCAGCCCCGCGCCGGATGCGGCGGCATAGACCAGGCCGGCGAAAACCCCGATGAGGAAGTGCCACTTCACTTCCAGAAGGTGGCGGTAGTATGGCAGGAATTTCTTCAAGGGCTGGCCGGAAGTCTTCCCCGCATGCCCGCAAGGGGCAAGCTGGGAATGGGGGGGCGCCCAGCGCGCTTTTCCGCAGCCGTGTGACGAAATCTCCACGAGATTATGGGGTGCATTGGTGTGATTTCTGTATTTACTTGGTCGTGGCACCTGAAATGCTGGATAGTTGCCCCGGCAAGACGGCCCCCCAAGAACCAGAACATGCACGCCAGACCTCACAGCACCATCGCAAGGGATCGCCGTCAGAAGGCCTTCAGCCTGATTGAGTTGTTGGTGGTGATCGCGATCATGGCCATCCTGATCGCTGCGGCCGTGCCGGTTTTCTCCAACACCCAGAACAACGCCCGCCAGGCATCCCGGGAAATCATCAAGGCGCACCTCCAGCAGGCGCGCGCGCATGCGATCGCCGCTTCCACCCCAACGGCGGTCGCCATCCCCGTGCTCGCATCCGGCGGCGATCTGGGCGCACGTGCGGTCTCGCTCTTCGAGGTGGAGCTGGACGGCAACAGCTACGTGCCGCTCAAGGACGCTGCCGGGAAAGACCGCCTGCTCCAGCGCTGGACCATCCTGCCGGGCAATTTCCATTTCCTCGGCTCCGCCCAGCTCACATCCGGGCAGGCGACCATCGTCGACTCCCCCGAGACCATGCCCGCCGAAACCAAGGGCAGGGCGCTCACCTGCCACATCATCGTTTTCTCCCCCAATGGCCAGATCGTGCGCCCGGCAGGCACCATTCAGATCGCCACCGCCCAAGCGGCGCGCAGCGGGAACACTCTCACCCCCACGCAAAAAAACGATGGGAAACCCGTATCCGACCTGCTGCAGGTGAATCGCCTCACCGGTCGCACCCGCTTTGTGGAACCATGATGAAACCCGTCCGGAAACATCTCGCCCGCCGTGGCATGACCCTCATGGAAGTGGTCATCGCCATCGGCCTGGTCGCCTTCGTCGTGCCCATCATCCTGACCATGACGGCCACCACCGGCAACAACCGCCGCAACGCCGAGGCGGACACCCGCTCCGCGTGGCTTGCCCGCGAGGTGCAGCGGCAGGTCCTTTCGAAATGGGCGGAGCCGGTGCGCGAATCCTTCATCACCGCCAGCCCCGGCTTCCCCGCATTTGCCAGCGAAGCATCGCCTCTGGTGCTTGCGTTCGATTCCGCCGGGACATTCATCTCGGAGGGCGGCGCCCAGGATCTCAGCGCCTCCAGCAAGATCCCGAAGGCGTCCTACCTCGTCACGGTTTATGGCGAAGCCCACACCCCTGCTGGCACCGGAAATGCGCCGGATTTGTTTTCACTGCTCCGCATCCGCATCCTGCACCCCGCGAAATCCGCACCCGCAGCCCGCTCGGTTTTCCGCTACAACCTCATCACGACACGCCAGGGAACCCTTTGAAGACACGCCCCACACACCCGGAAAAAGCCCGCAGCGGCTTCACCCTCATCGAGTTGCTCGTCTCGATGGCGATCACCTCCGTGCTCATGCTCGCGCTGTTCTCCCTCGTCGGCCAATCCACCGCCAGCTACACGCAGAACCAGCGTGCGGTCAACGCCGTCTCCCAGGCACGCGCCTTCCTCCAGTTCTTCGATCGCGAGCTCTCCACCCGCCTTCCCGCCACCCGGCTCATCCATGAAACGGACCCGGGCTCCAGCGCCACGGACAAGATCGCCTTCGTCCGGGTGATCTCCGCCGACGAGGAGCTCGCCGCAGATCCGGGAGACCTCAACACCCCGTTCTACTACGTCGCCTTTTCCGCAGACGGCGCGGACTCGGAGTCCCCCAAGCTTTTCCGTGGCAACCTCGGCGCGGCGGAAACCCAAGCCCTCCTCACCGCAGGCGGCTCCCCCGCTTTTCCCGATGCGGATCCAGCCACCGACGAGCCCATCGTCCCGAACATCATCGCCTTCCAGGCCAGGCCAAAATTCCTCGCCGGAAACCCCGCCGCACCGCAGGACTGGACGGACACCTCCCCGGAGCGCCCCTCCATCATCGAACTGTCCGTCAGCTTCATCGACGATTCCTCCGCCCGCCGCTTCCGAACCCGTGCGGATTGGCAGCGCCTCGCCACTTCGCCGCGGGATTCCGAGCTGCAGCTCATCCGCACCTTCACCCGCACCATCGCCATCGCGAAATGACTCCGGCTTCCATCAGAAAAGGCTTCGCCCTGCCGATGACGATCATCGCCGTCGCAGGCCTGACCCTGCTCCTCATCGGACTCCTCACCGTCCTCACCCTCGAGCGCAAGACCGCCCGCTCCTACTCGGACTCCGCACGCGCCGAGCTCGCCTTGGAGAGCGGCCTCGCCATCGCGCTGGGCAAGCTCGGGGAAATCGCCCGGCGCGACGATTCCCTCGTCTTCCGCCTCGACGATCCCGCCACCCCCACCGTGCCTTCCACAGAGCGCCCCCTCGGCTACCGCGAGCAGTTCTTCACCTACGGCGCCACCTTCGGGAAAGACCTCGGCAACCCGAGCCGCTTCTCATGGACCGCCGTGCCGCTTTTCAGCGGATCGGATCCATCCACGATCAGCCCGCCGGTCCCGGGCGACACAGCCTCACCCCCCTCCACTCCCTCCCTCCTTGCGGGTCTCGCCGACTACTCCGGCGAAGCCATCCAGATCGGCCGCCTCAATCAGCACGACCAGAGCATACCCCGAGCGAAGTGGGTGGACGTCCCCTCCACGGACCCCAAGGGCTACACCATGCGCTATTCCTATTGGATCGAGGATCTCTCCGGGCGCATCGACGGAACAAAGGCCGGCGCGGAGCCTCGCACCCTCGGGAAAACAACCGCCGAGCTGCCCCTTTTCAGCTTTTTCGGGGAAACGCCAGGCCCGCAGCAGGACACGCTCGTCTCCAGGCGCTCCGACCTGCGCACCCCCGCTTCGGTGCGCCAACTCCTCGGCATGGAGCCATCCAAGCTCATCGAGCCCTACATCGACTACAGCCACTCCCCGGCCGCCGTCCCGGCCGCGAAACTGGTGCCCGCAGGCTTCGGTTACAAGGACGCGGGGCAGCCCGCCAGGGATATCAACGAATTCGTCAGCGACTCCAACATTGCGGGCCTTGCCGACTACATCGCGGAAAACCTCCCGGATTTCGATGACCGCAAGGGTGCCTTCCGCCAGGACCATGACTACGTCAAAACCCTCGCCGCATCCATCATCGACTACGCGGACACCGACTCCAACCCCACCGCGGGCACCGGCTACCGGGGCATCGATTCCTTCCCCTTCGTCAACAAGATCTACGACCGCTACGAATGGCTCAACCCCAGCCCGACGGCAACCAACGTCCAGATCCGCATGGACACCTACGTGGAGTTCTGGAACCCCTCCAACAAACCGGCCAACGGCCAGGCGAGGTTCCAGATCATCAACCCCGTAAAGGCGAAGATCTCCACCCTGGGAGACCTCCCCTTCAGCCCCGCAAACCCCATCTACACGATCGGCGCCCTCAGCATCGCACCGAACCAGCACCGCGTCGTCAACATCGGCGGACGCGTCTACACCTTCCCCAAGGGCGCCTTCAGCACCGCGACCGTGGAGCTCACCTCCAGCACGGAAACCAACGGCATCAGCGATGCGAACTACTCCCTGCTGTGGCGCGATTCCTCCGCTGTCCCCTTCCAGGAAATCGACACCGCATTCGGCGGCAGCCAGCGCCAGTTCAACACCCTCACCACCAGCTCCACCAAAAAGTGGAAAGGCGCGGGCTCGCCCAACCTCAACACCGACGCCTCCCAATACGGCGATCCCCGCGCTTCCATGTACATCGCGGAATTCCACTACTCCAACACCTACACCACCAACGCCGCATGGGGCGGAAGGGTCTTGAAAACCACCGGCCCGTCCGGCGCGAGGGACGGCTTCGTCAGCAGATGGAATGACCGCGGCAGCAACACCTCTCCGGGCGTCGCGGCAGGCAACGAGAGCTTCACCCCCGGCCCCACGGGGATTCTCAACGCCTCCGGAACACTCACCAGGCCATACCCCGCCGCCCAGCCGGACCGCGCACCCGCCGTCATCTCAAACTCCGGCCGCTACGAATCCATCGGGGAACTCGGAAATATCTTCGATCCCGCCCAGTGGGCCAACGCCGCCCTGCCCTCCAGCACGCCGGACCGCATTTCCGGAGGCGGCATCACCCTGGCGATCGGCCGCCCCGAATACCATGCCTTCGACCAGGAAGGCCGCCGCGCCGCCCAGCTCCTCGATCTATTCTCCGCACAGCCCACCCTGCCCGGCACCCCGGCACGGCCCATCAACATCAACACCGCCTCCCCGGAGGTGCTCCGCAGCCTGATGGCGGGGATCACGCTCGGCGATGACCCGCTGCTCAACGGAACCCTCCCGCCCAAGGCCGCGAAAACCGGCGACCTCTTCGCACGGTATGTCTCCGCCCACAGGAACATCTCCCCCCTCCGCGGGCCATCGGATCTCAACCTGCTCCGCCCCCTCAAGGAACTCGCCCCCGCCGCCCAGGTGCAGCGCAACCACAGCTCGCCTTCGGACGACACCTACTTCGGCTCCCACAACATCTACCCGGCCGCATCCCGCCCGGCGGATGCCGCCCCCGACCCCGGCAAAGGCGGCTCCACCACGGAATCCCCCGTCTGGTCGGACGCAGGACGCGAGGAACTGCTACGCAAGACGCTCGATCTCGTCTCCTTCACCTCCAAGTCCTTCCGCATCGTCGCCGCCGGCGAGGTGCGCAGCGCCAGCGGCGAACTCCTGGGCCGCAAGAACCGGGAATACCACTACACCATCGAGCCCGAGCGGGACGCCAACGGGCTTGTTGTCGCCGGTGGCAAGCTTACCATCACCAAACACTATGAAAGGGATCTCTAGGAAAATCCTCTGTGCCCTCGCCATCCTCTCGGCACCTGCCGCAGCCCAGGAGGAGGAGCAGGAATTCGGAACGCTCAACATACTCAGCCTTGTCGCGGGGGACACCCCTTGCGAGGTAAAGCTCTCCGGGCAAGCCGTCATGCCGGACGGCCTCAAGGCAGGCAACACCACCGGCTGGTTCTTCATCCCCGCCGGCAAGCACGAGATGCGCATCGGGCACCCGGAATTCAGGGACGCCTCCGGCACCATCGAGGTGGCCAAGGGCAGCACCCAGGTCGTCGTCGTTTTCCTGATGCCCTCCAAGCGGATCAAGGTCGATGGCACGCCCTACCCGCCCGATCTCCGTATCCGCCGCTACCCCGCTTTCGAAACCCCGAAGGGCTTCGCACTCAAGGCCGCCTCCATGCTTGAGGAACCCGCCCGATACTCCATCGGCGGGAAAACCTTCTCCTTCGAGAAGGCCGACGCCATCGACATCCCGAATTGGAACGGAAACGGCTTCAAGGTCAGCCAGGGGGAGAAAACCCTCGCAAGCATCTCGAACCGCGAAGACCGCGGCTCCTACTACGTGTTTTTCGCAGGCAACCCGGACGGCACCCACCTCGCGGGTATCGTCCATGCCAATCCCATCGCAATCCCAAAGCCCTGAGAAAAATGAAAACACCGCTCGCACTCGCAGCCCTGCTTGCCGCTCCCTGCCTCCTCGCCGGCCCCTTCAATGTGGCGAACCTCTCGATGGGGGACATCTGCAAATTCACGGTCGCATCCGATGGGGTCACCCAGGATTTCATCCTCTCCTTCGGCCAGACCAGCGGGACCTTCTTCCTGCCCGAAAAGAAGGCCAGCCTCAGTGTCGATTCCCAGGGCAAGCCTTCGGTCGATATCCCCGCCGCCGCGCATCCGAGGCTGGCGATCCTGCACAAGGTCGACGACAAGCTTGAGTTCCGCATCATCGAGTCCAAGCCCTCCCCGGACAAATGGACCTTCCGTATCCTCAACCTTGGCAGCGAGGCCATCACCATCGGGCATGGCAAGGATTCCCATGAAATCCCCGCCGGCGCGGAAACCAGCCCGGCGATCAAGGGTAGGAACGACATCCGCTTCACCACCCCGGATGGCACCGCACACGCCATCCCGGCCAAGGAGACCGAACCCACATCCGTCCTCGCCGTCCTCATCCGATCCGAGGAGGGATGGCATGTAAGCTTTGTAATGGACCGTTGAAAAGCCTTCCATACCACCCAACCAGAATCCCCCAAAATACACAACACCATGAACACCACCAGATCCCGGGCCTCCATCGGTTATTTCCGCAAGGCCGCCGCCTCCGCATTCCTGCTCGCCTCCCTCGCACTGCCCCATGCCGCACAGGCTCAGACGGCCCATTTCATGTCCACCGGGGATTTTTCGGAAAACTTCGATGACATCGCGGACACCGCCGCCTGGCCGAACGGCTTTCTCTCCACCGAGCCGTGGGCATCTGTCGCAACCGACACCACCGGCACGGTCCCTTCCGCGACGCGCATCACCACAAGCACCGCCACCTTCAGCACCGGGTCTTCCGGCGGGGTCCAGCGCGGCACCCAGAACATCCAGCTGCTCTCCACCGGCGGGAATCCGGGCAACACCACCTCGGCCGCCATCGACCTGTTGCTGGATTTCACCAACCGCAATGCCGGAACCCTGTCTTTCGATGCGGCTACAGTCTTCAACGGCACGGGCAACCGCGAGGGCGAGATCAAGGCCTACTACACCACCGATGGAATCGCATGGACGGAGATCACCGGTGGCGGGCTGCCTTACACCGCAACCAACAATCTTACGGGAAGCGCCGCCGTCAGCGTCCAGCTGCCCGCGGCCCTGGACGGCGCCGCGTCCGCGAGGTTCCGGTTCTACTACTACAACAAGGCCAGCGTCGGGACGGTCTCGGGAAGCCGCCCGAAAATCTCCATCGACAACCTCACCGTAACATCCACAGCGGCAGGCCCGGACACCACCAAGCCCACGCTCGCCGGACGCCTTCCCGCACCGGACGAGCCCGCGGCACCCATCGACACCCAACTCACCATCACCTTTTCCGAGCCGGTCGTGGCAGGTGCCGGGAACGTGACGCTTTACGCAGCCTCCGCCCCGTCCACACCCTTGCAGGTTTTCGCCGCGTCGAGCGGCTTGTCCGAGGGCGCATCCGTCTCCTTCACACCCTCCGCCGCGCTTGCCTACGAGACCTCCTATTTCGTCACCGTGGATGCCACGGCCTTCGCCGATGCAGCCGGAAACACCTTCGACGGGATCAGCTCCCCCAGCGGCTGGGCTTTCACCACCGCACCGGAGCCCGCACCCGTCCCTCCGCTCATCGTCAGCGTCACTCCCGGCTTCAATGCCGTGGATGTCCCCCTCGGGGATGTCTCCCTGGAAATCGAATATGACGTCGCGTTGCTGCGCGGCTCCGGCACCTTCAACGTGTTCGACATCGACGATTTCGATTTCCCGCCGACTCCCGTCGCAACCTACGATGTCAGCGATCCCGCCCAGGTCGCCATCACCGGCAGCTCCGTGTCTTTTGTGACCCCCTTCACCGGTGCGGCAGGAAAAACCTATTACATCGAGGCACCCGCCGGGCTTTTCCTTTCCGTCGCCGGCAATGTGGAATCCAAGGCGTTCGGATTCGGAACCGGTGACGTTTACTGGCAATTCCAGATGGAGACCCCGGACGTAACCCCGCCGGCCATCGTCTCGACCAGCCCGCAGAACGGCCAGGGAGCCGCTTCCACAAGCGTTCTCAGGGTGACCTACAACGAGATCGTCACCCTCGGCGCCGGGCCATGGACGGTCACGGTGTTCGATGTGACCGCAGGGCAAAACCTCGCCGTGTTCACGGAAACGGACACCGCCAGCGTATCCGCCGCCGGCACCCAGCTGAGCATCACGCTGCCGCAGGCGCTTGAGTTCTTCAACCAATACAGGGTCACTCTTACGGAGGGGATCGTCAGGGACGCGGCGGGGAACATCTCCCCCGAGGTCGCGGGGGCGGCATGGGAGTTTACCACCGGCGCACCCTTCGCGGCCGGGCAGGTGGTCATTAGCCAGGTATATGGCGGAGGCGGCAACGCATCGGCCCAGTTCACCAACGACTTCATCGAGCTCTACAACACCACCGCAAATCCGATCTCCCTGAGCGGCTGGTCCGTCCAGTATGCCTCGGCGACCGGAACCACATGGTCGGCCAGCAACCTGGAAGGCGTGATCCAGTCGGGCGGCTATTTCCTCGTCCAGCTGGCTGCTGGCCTGAACAATACCCTCCCACCATCGGAACCGCTCCCCATCCCGGACTCCACGGGGACTCTCGCCTTGTCCGGCACCAACGGCAAAGTCGCGCTCTCGAATTCCATCACTCCGCTCTCCGGATCGAACCCTGCGAGCGACCCTGCGGTGAGCGATCTGGTGGGTTATGGGACAGCCAACGGCTTCGAGGGAACCGCCGCCGCCTCCGGACTTAGCAACACCACGGCGGCGATCCGCAAGGTGGCGGGCAGCCAGGACACAAACGACAATGCGGCGGACTTCACCACCGGCCCGCCTGCCCCGAGAAACAGCTCCTCACCCCCGTTCATACCCGGTGCGGACGGCAGCGGCAGCGCCTTGGCCTCGAACGCAACGGCCGGCTCCGCACTCCTTGGCTCCGGGATTTTCCCTTCCATGGCATCCGGCCAAACCCTGAAAATCGATCTCAGCGGCACCTTCCCCGGGGCGACGCTGACGGATGTGGAAATCGACATCCCGTCCGGATTCGGCGTTCCTAACAGCGGGAACCTAACCTTGTCCGGGCCCGCGGCCGGCAGTGGCTCGGCGACCGCAAACGGCCAGACCATCTCGGTCAGCGGGGTCGTCATCACGCAGGCAAACCCGCTCTCCATTGCCATCGGCGGCCTCAGCGTCCCGGATATCTCCATGGATCCCAATGACGCGGGGACACGCAGCTTCACGATCCGCACCGCATCGGGCGGTGGGACACTCACGGCGATTGTGGCCTCGCCATCGGTGCGGGTCGCCATGCCCGTCGCGGATATCGCAACGCTGCGTGCGGTCACGCTTCCCACCCCCAAGGCCTACCTCATCGGCACCGAGGCCATCGTCACCTACGTGGAGTCCGGCAATTTCCGCAACCAGCACTACATCCAGGACGCAACCGCGGGCATACTCATCGATGACCAGCCGGTGAGGCTGGGCGCATCCTACCTTGCGGGCAACGGCCTCAGCAACCTTGTCGGCGGGCTGACCTCATTCGGCGGCATACTCCAGTTCACCCCGGTCGCGGCGACTGCCAGTGTGACCTCGACGGGCAACGCCCCGGCGCCAGCCGTGGTCTCGCTCGCCGATTTCATGGCCAGCCCGGACACCTACCAGTCACAGCTCGTGCGGGTGAACGGAATCACTTTCCAGGATGCCACGGGAGCATTCGCCAACAACGGCACACGGGTGCTTGTGCAAGGCGCTGACACCGGAAATTTCAGGACTTTCTTCAATGCCGAATACACCGGAACGGCACCCCCCGCCGGCACCTTCGACATGATCGCCATCGCGCGCAGGACCACCGACGGTTCCGCAGGATCGCTTTCCCCCCGCCAGCTCGCCGATTTCATCACCGGCTCGCCCCCGGCGCCGGATTACCAGGACTTCGCGGACAATTTCGCCGGCGGGCCAGGCCCCTTGCTGGACTTCGACAACGACGGGGTTCCCAACGGACTCGAATATCTCTTCGGGGTCTCCTCCGGCGGCTTCACGCCCACCCCGCAGATCGCCAACGGAGAGATCTCATGGCCCATCGATCCGACCCGCACGGATGTCGGGTTCATCGTCGAGACCTCATCGGATCTTGTAAACTGGGATCCAGTTCTCATCGGAGATCTTGACCTTTCTGATCCAAACACCGTCAGGTATGTCGTTCCCAGCGGCACAGATCCGTTCTTCGTCCGGATAGGCGCTACGTTTCCCTAGTTATCTTCGTTAGGATCGTTCGGAAAATCAGGCCGGATTTTCCAGTTCGGTCCTGACGTCTTTCTTCGGAGCGAAACGAGGGCCAAGGTGCTGCGGATGCTTACTTTCTTCTTGGGGTGGTGGTCCGCAACCGTATTCGGCAGTGATGGCCGGTTCACCCAAATTCAGGTTCACGTAAAAAGCGTCCGATTCCCGTGATTCGTCATTGAATGGACTCGATGAGCAGGAAGAAACAAAACGCGCAGCACCCGTCAGAGGCCTCCATCCCCTTCGGATCCCTGGATGCACTCGGCGATCTGCCCGCCGGCTGGCAGGAACCGGCTCCCTCCATTCCTGTGAAAACCTCCAAACGGAGACACATAAACACCAATCGGGGCAGGGTGGACATCATCCGCTCAGGAGCCCATCGCGGCGGCAAAGGCGTCACCATCGCCAAAAAATTCAACGGCATCTGCCTTGCCGGGAAACAGAGCCTCGCGAAGAAAATCCAGAAAGCCTGCGGCGTAGGCGGCACCGTGAAAAACGGCGACATCGAGATCCAGGGCGTCAAGAGAGATGAGGTGAAGCGCATCCTAACCGAAGCCGGACTCAAGCCGGTCTTCTCCGGCGGATGAATCCGGAACGGGCTTCCATGAGTGGCTGCGAAATGCAGGGCATGACAATGATTTTCATGCTCCTGCAGGCATTCAGGATCTTGATCCCGTGATCTCAGATACAAGGTTATGTGCCTGAACGCCAGCCCATGCCAACCTGGGAAATCCGGCAATACTTCGGCGCGCCGATCCGCTCACACTTCGACGTCTTCACAACGGGTCGGGGGAGATGATGACAAGTGAGGAAGGGGACGGGCGTTACCTGGGAAAAGTCGTGGCGACCATGTATGGCGGGCTGCCCGGAGGACGGGACATCTACCTCGCGATCGGCGAGACCGCGAAGCGGAGCCAGATCATCAAGTTCGGCGATTCGGAGTGCCTCAAACCGAGCGAAACCGAGCTGGATCTGCTGCTCCTCAAAGAGCTTGGGATCGAGGTGGAATCGCCGGGTGGGGAAACGTGAAGGTTCGCTTTCAAAAATCAACCGCGAGGATGCGGAGCGGCTCACCGGACTTTACGGTCCGAAAGCCTGCTGGCCTTCGGCTTTCACAATCATAGCCAGCAGTTCGTCCTTGAGCATGAGACGGGTCTTTTTCTTTTCGGTAAGGACCGAGTCTTCCGGGGTCTCGATGTTCTCCTCCATGCGCACGATTTCCTTGTCGATGGCTTCGTGCTCGCCCATCAGGCGCTGGAAGTGGGCATTCTCCTGTTTCAGCTGGTGGATGGTTTCGCTGTGCTCGGGAAATTCGGCTGCTAGAGAGTGGTGTTCGATGGATATGGATTCAATGAAACCCTAACCCGGATCTCCAGTCGATGGGGAAAATGCCAAATCGACCGGAGGCGGCTCCGGCAGAAGGGGGATCGCCTTCCCTCAGCTCTTCCGGAAGTGGAAAACACCGCCCTGACCAAGCACGCGCCGGACAAATGGTTCCTGCGTGCCGTAAACCTCGGCTTGGAACCCGCATCTACCCGACCCCGAAAGACCGGAACTTGCCGTGGGAAACGATTCAGCGCCGGCGCCGGATCAGTGCAATTGCACCGCCAAGACCGAAAAGTCCGAAGACCGATGGCTCCGGAACCAACGCCTGGCCGAAGGTGACGCCGGAAATGGTGAAGGTCTCGCCGTTGTTCGCTGGAAGTTCAAAAAGATCCAGACGGAATGCGGTGGCATTGCCGCCCCCCCAGCCAGTTGCCCCGGAGGTGTTCGTCCCACCGTCATTCAAGTCGATGACCACCGAGTATGAGCCGGAAGTGGAGACTGTTCCTGTTCCCAGCCCGGTGGAACTGTTGTTAGGGCCGCCGATCCCGCTGTCGGAATCAGCCCAAAAAATTGAGAGGGGGCCGTCCACCGCACCGGAAGAGGCGGCAAGGAAATCGATCTGGACGAAGGTATGGGTCGCCGTAGGAATGGTGATGCCGCTCCAGGTCACATAGAAATCGTTATTAGCCGGGGTGGTGCTGAACGTGATCGCGAGATTGCCTCCCGCAGTGCTTGTCGAAGCGATATTGGGAGAGCCGGGGCCACCTCCACCAGCGACTCCTGTCGTCGGGTCGACTGAAATGGGCGATGCTCCTCCCACGGTCTGTCCTGTAGTGATCAAGGTGGCTCCGTGGGCTGTTGCGGCAAAGAGGCCGAGGATGGTAAAAGAGTAAAACGGTTTCATGGTTTTTTGGGTTATCTGGCCAATTGGCGGTAAGGAAATTTCCTTACAACGGGAATGATTTGAAAAATCTCCCCAACAATGTTCCCTCGTGTCAATAGCAAATTTTCAATCCACCTTGTTGAGTGGGCAGGCTTGGCACCAAGAGCAGTGGCCGGGAAGCTGGTATCGCTGTTTTCATCCGTGCGTATCCGGAGTGTTTTTCTTCTCTCCCCGGAAGCGCCGCCCGTTTTCCCAGATCCGCTCCATGGTGCCGGCACCCAGTTCGCGTTCGAAAGCCCCCGCGATTTCGCAGAGATTCGCCGGATGATTCACTCCCTCGCCGAGCGGGAAGTTCACGAAACCATCCGGCGGCATCATGTCCGGGGCGTCGGTTTCGAGGAGGATGCGGTCATGGGGAAGTTTCCTGAAAACCTCCAGCACCTTGGCCTTCCGCTCCTGCAGGAAATAGCCGGAGAAGGAGAACCACGCGCCTTTTTTCAGGAGCCGCTCCGCCACCTCGATGGAGCCGCCGAAGGAATGCATGAGGAATTTCTCCGGCCAGCCCTCCGCCTGATCCATGGCGGAGAAAAGCTGCTCCCAGGCCTTGAGGCAATGGACCGTCATCACCCGCCCCATCCCGGCGGCGATCTGCGCCTGTTTCACAAAGACCGGCATCTGCACCTCCATCGCCGGCGAGTCCACCCAACCATCCACGCCCACCTCGCCGACGGTCGCCAGGGGATCATTTTCCAGCCGTTTCCGCAGCCTCTGCTCCCAGCCTTCTTCCGCCGTGTCCGCATACCACGGATGAATCCCGTAGGCAGGAAACACAAAACCCGGAAACTCCCGCGCAAGCCCCGCCACCGCCTCCCAATCGCCCTCCCGGGTCGCATTGACCACGCAGCCCGCGATCCCGGCGCCCTTCATGTCCCGCACCAGCCCGGCCACCGGTTTGCCGAAACGCCCGCTCTGCAGATGGTTGTGTGAATCGAACAGCACAGCCGCAGCCTAAACGGATTTCCACCGCATCCATAGCTCTTCCTTGGGTTTTGAAAGTTGAAATTTGAAATTTCCCCACACTTGCGTCCCCGCGCCTCCCAGTGTATCCCCCTTCCCCCAGCCCGCACCGGGCCCATCTCTCATGATCAAGTGGATTCTACAAAAAATCGTCGGCAGCAAGAACCAGCGAGAGCTACGCCGCATCAAGCCGACCGTCGCCCGCATCAACGAGATCGAGGAGGCATTGCAGCGCGAGCCTGAGGAAAAGCTCCGCGAACTCACCGCGAAATGGCAGGCGCGGCTTGCCCACTACCACCATCTCGATGCACCGGCCAAGCCTGTCATCGCTCGCATGTCCGCCGAGGAACTTTCGGAAACCGCCGCCGCCCTCGAAGCCCGCTTCAAGGACATGCGCGGGGAATTCCCCTCCCTCCCCGCCTCCATCAGGGCCACCCCGGAAGCCATCGAGGAGGCGAAAGCCGCCTTCCACGAGATCGAGCCCGCCTTCCAGCAGGCCCGCGCGAAATACTTGGAGCAGATCCTCCCGGACGCCTACGCGGTGGTGAAAAACGCCGCCCGCCGCATGTGCGGCAGCGAGATCACCGTCAGCGACCACACCATGGATTGGCAGATGGTCCACTTCGACGTGCAGCTCGTCGGCGGCACCGCCCTGCACCGCGGCATGATCGCGGAAATGCAGACCGGTGAGGGCAAAACCCTCGTCGCCACGCTGCCGGTTTACCTCAACGCCCTCACCGGCCTCGGCGTCCACGTCGTCACCGTCAACGACTACCTCGCCAAGCGCGACTCCGACTGGATGGGATCCCTGTTCCGCTACCTCGGCCTCACCGTCGGCTGCATCCAGAACCAGATGCCGCCATGGGAGCGCCGCGAGCAATACGCCTGCGACATCACCTACGGAACCAACGCCGAGTTCGGCTTCGACTACCTCCGCGACAACGGCATGGCATCCTCCAAGGAAGACCAGGTCCAGCGCGGCCACTACTTCGCCATCATCGATGAGGTGGACTCCATCCTCATCGACGAGGCGCGCACCCCGCTCATCATCTCCGGCCCCACCGCCCAATCCACCCACCAGTTCGACAAATACCGCACCGCCGTCGATACCCTTGTGAAAAAGCAGACCCAGCTCTGCAACGATCTCGCCGCCGAGGCCAAGAAACTCGCGGATGCGGGCGACATCGACGGGGCGGGCCGCCTGCTTTTCAAGATCAAGCTCGGCCAGCCGCGCAACCGCATGCTCATGCGCTTCATGGAGGAACCGGAGAACCGCCGCCTCATCGAGAAAACCGAGCTCTCCTTCTACCAGGACGCCCAGAAAAAGGAGCTCTTCGCCCTCAAGGAGGAACTCTATTTCACCATCGACGAGAAAGGCAACGACGCCGACCTCATGGAAATGGGTCGCGAATTCCTTTCCCCCAGCGATCCCGAGGCATTCACGCTCCCGGATCTCGGCTCGCTCTTCGCGGACATAGACACCGACCTCTCCCTCACCGCGGAGCAGCGCATCGCCAAAAAGGAAGAGGCCCAGGACAGCATGAGCGTCCAGGCGGAGAAGATCCATAACATCACCCAGCTCCTCAAGGCCTACTGCGTCTATGAAAAGGACGTCCAGTACGTCGTCAAGGACGGCAAGGTCATCATCGTCGATGACAACACCGGCCGCGAGATGCCCGGCCGCCGCTGGTCCGACGGCCTCCACCAGGCCGTCGAGGCCAAGGAGGGCGTCGCCATCGAGAAGGAGACCCAGACCTTCGCGACGATCACCATCCAGAACTACTTCCGCCTCTACGAGAAACTCGCGGGCATGACCGGCACCGCCGAAACGGAGGCCGCCGAGTTCCACGATATCTACCGCCTGGACGTCCTTCCCATCCCGACCAACACGCCCAACGTCCGCGTTGATGAGAACGACCAGGTGTTCAAAACCCGCCGCGAAAAGTTCAACGCCGTCATCGCGAAAATCCAGGAAGCCCACGAGAAAGGCCAGCCGGTTCTCTGCGGAACGGCCTCCGTCGAGGCCTCGCAGACCCTGGCCCGCATGCTCCAGCGTTCGAAAATCCCGCACTCCGTCCTCAACGCGAAGTTCCACGAGCAGGAAGCGGAAATCATCTCCCAGGCCGGCCAACCCGGTGCCGTAACCGTCTCCACCAACATGGCCGGCCGCGGAACCGACATCAAGCTCGGCAAGGGCGTCCCGGAAGTCGGCGGCCTCTTCGTCATCGGCACGGAACGCTACGAATCACGCCGCGTCGACCGCCAGCTGCGCGGCCGCTGCGCCCGCCAGGGCGATCCCGGCCGCTCCCAGTTCTTCATCTCCTTCGAGGACGACCTGATGCGCAACTTCGCCGCCGCCGACCGCATGACCGCGATGATGGAGCGCTTCGGCATGAAGGACGGCGAAGCGCTTGAGCACTCGTGGCTCAACCGCTCCGTCGAGACCGCGCAGAAGCGCGTCGAACAGCGCAACTACACCTGGCGCAAGCGCGTCCTGGATTTCGACGACGTGATGAACAAGCAGCGCGAGGTCGTCTATGGCTACCGCAACGAGGTGCTCTCCACCGAGACCCCGCGCGACCTCGTCAACGAGATCATCGAGGAAACCATTCCGGCGAAGGTCTCCGAGTACCTCGAAGACCGCGATTACGAGGCACCCGATCACATGGAGCTCCTCGGCTGGGTCAACGCCACGCTTCCGATCAGCATCACCATCGAGGAACTGGATGTCACCAAGACACCGGGCCAGATCGCCGAGTACCTCGTCGCGAAGGTCAAGGAAACCTATGAGCTCAAGGTCGGCAACCTGCCCTACGAAGTGCTCGACCAGGAGGAGCGCCGCATGGTGCTCGTCGCCATCGACAAGCAATGGCAGGCACACCTCTACAACATGGACGCGCTGCGCGAAGGCGTCGGCCTCCGCGCCCAGGGCCAGAAGGATCCGCTCATCGAATACAAGAACGAAGCCTACAAGCTCTTCGTCACGCTGATGGATGAGATCAAGCAGGAGGCGCTCACCAACCTGTTCCGCTCCGCCGCGAACCTAGAGGATTTCCTCAAGCAGCTCCACAGCCGACCGCGCCAGCTCCAGGGCGGGGAGTCCGCCCTCACCGGCGCGAACATGGCCACATCCGGCAGCTTCGAGAACATCGACCCGTCGCGCATCGAGGGCTCCGAAGACACCCCGGCGCTCAAGCTCAACCTGCCGAAACGCAAGCCGAGCTTCTCCATCGAGACCACGGGCCGCAACGCCCCCTGCCCCTGCGGCTCCGGAAAAAAATTCAAGCAATGCTGCGGGAAGGAAGCCTGAGATATCGCTGTGACCGGATGGGTGATCCGCCGCGCCCGTGAACCGGCGACCAACAAATCTCCCCCCCATCACATCCCTTCGCACAAGTCATGCCCTGAGTCCCTTTGCGGCCTCTGTGGCTTGGCGGTGAGAGATGGGAATTCCAGCCCCGCAATCCGGGGTGAATGCGATCCGGCAAAGCGGTTTGGTGTTGCCGTCCGCGCCCAGCTTGCTACCGCAGTGCATCAGCTTTTCCCAATCCATCGTCGGCCTCGGCGCCTTGTCCTCCCTGGGGCATGATGTGGAAGCGCATTTCGATGCGATCTCCACCGGCAGGACAGGGATCCATGCGCTTGGCGGCTTGCTTGGGAACGACAGCCTTCACGCGGCAAGGCCCGGTGCATGGATCTCACCGAGGGAGCTGCTGACGAACAGGAAATGGAGCCCCGCCTCGATGGCCGCGCTGCACGTCGCGCGGGAGGCGGTGGCCGCAAGCGGATGGGGAAAGGATGAACTGCGGGATACGGCGCTAATCGTCGGCACCAGCCGGGGCAATGCCGCGGGCTGGCTGTCCCCATGGCCGGGGCGGCGGCCTTTCCGGCTGATGGCGGCGAGCAACACGATCCACAGCGAGCCGTCCACCGCCGTATCCATCGAACTCGGCATCCTCGGCCCAAACCATGTCGTCGCCAGCGGCTGTTCGGCGGGGCTCGATGCACTCGGCTTGGCGAAACTGCTGCTCGACTCCCGGCAGGCGAAACGTGCGCTGGTGGTGGCCGTCGATCTCCCGCTGGTGCCTGTCCTGCTTGATAATTACGCAAGCTCGGGTTTGCTCGCGGAATCCTCGCCGCTCAACCCGTTCTCTAGCGGCGCCTGCGGATTCATCCCCGCTGAGGGCGCCGCGGCGATCGCCCTCTCATCGGGGCAACAAGGGGACATCGAACTCCTGCATTTCTCTAACAATTCCGATGGTGCGGATCCGGTCGGCATCCCGCAAGGCGGCGGGCGCACCAGTGAGCTGCTTGACGGTGCGATCCGCCTGACAGGATCTCCCGCCGCCATCTGCCCCCACGCAACCGGCACGAAAATCCAGGCCCGCGCCGAGCGGGCTTTCCTCGGTGCGCTGCCAGGTGACAAACCCACGCTGCATCTGTTGAAGCCGTACTTCGGCCACACGGTCGGCGCGAGCGGGCTATTGGAAAGCACGGTGCTGCTGCGTTTCATGCAGGATTCCAGGCTGCCGCCCAACCTCCCCGGAACCTTGGGGGCGGGCGGCATGGAGGCCCCGGCGGAGGCCATCGCCTGCTCGGGGAATGTCTTCAAACTTGCCCACGGCATGGGCGGGCACAATGCTCTGGCCGTTTTCAGACAGACGACATGACACGAATCGAAATCTCCCTGGATAGGCAAACCCTCGATCTGTTCGCGGACGGAAGGCATGTCCGCACCTTCACTATCTCCAGCGGGGAAAAGGGCATGGGCTTCACGGAAGGCAGCTTCCGCACCCCGACGGGCCGCTTTGCCATTTCCGAAAAAATCGGCGGGGGCGAGCCGCTCCACACCCGCTTCGTGGCGAGGGTGCCGGTCGGCCTCTGGGTTCCCGGCGATTCCACCGGGGACGATCTCGTGCTTACCCGCATCCTCCGCCTGGCCGGTCTGGACGCGGAAAACGCGAACACCATGGACCGTTACATATATATCCACGGGACCAACCGGGAGGATCTCCTCGGCACTCCCGCCAGCCACGGCTGCATACGCCTCGGCAACCGGGATATGGCCGAGCTGTTCGAGGCCGTCGCTGAGGGCTGCGAGGTGACCATAAGCCAACTAACCGTTAGCCGGGCGAAACTGTTATTCATTGATTGTGATTCCACATTGTCATCCATCGAGGGGATCGATGAGATGGCCAGGTTTTCCGGACCGGATGTTTTTTCGGAAGTTGTGGCTTTGACAAATGCGGCGATGGACGGGGAGGTTCTGCTTTCCGATGTCTTCGGGAGGAGGATGGAAATCATCAGGCCGGACCGTGCGATTGCGGAAAAGGTAAGCCAATGTTACCTGGATCATGTCGTACCCGGGGCGGAAGAGCTGGTGCGCACGGCGAAGGCCAATGGCTGGATGCCTGTCATCCTTTCCGGCGGCTTTGCGCCGCTCATCGCCCCGCTTGCAAAGCGTCTGGGGATACGCCATGTGGAGGCCGTGCCCCTGTTTTTCAACGAATCCGGTGGATACGCGGGATATGGCGAATCCTATCCGACGACGCGCAACCTGGGCAAGAACGAGATCATCCGCGAGTGGAAGGCGGCGCTGCTGCCGCAGCGGGTTGTTATGGTCGGAGATGGTGTTTCGGATCTTGAGACCAAGCCGGATGTGGATGCGATGGTAGGCTTCGGCGGTGTTGTGGCTAGGGAAAAGGTCAGGAACGGGGCTGACATATGGGTTGCCGATTCCCTAGGTTCGGAGGCGCTTTCGGAGCTGCTGCGCTGTTAGCTTTTTTGCAACAAAACTGATAATAATATTCCTTGCCATGTAAGAACCGCATAGTAGGTTTCCGCCGCAATGAGTACATCACCAAAGAAGAACACCGTTCGCGGGAAACGTTACACAGCAGAAGAGAAAGCCAAGATCGTGGCATTTGTGCAGGAATACAATGCCACCAACGGTCGCGGCGGACAGAGCGTCGCGGCAACCAAGTTCGGCACCTCGCAGCTGACCATCTCAACCTGGCTGAAGGGTGCCGGTGTTTCCGGCCGCAGCAAGGTATCCGGCGGCAAGGGCAGCATGCAGGGCAAGCTCGCCACCATGCTCACCCTGGGCCAGGATATCGAAAGGCTTGAGCGCGAACTCAGCACCAAGCGCAGCAAGTTCGAGACCCTCAAGGCCTCCCTCTGAACCATACAAAACCCATAATTGAACCGCCTCCCCATGACGGGCAGGCGGTTTTTTCTTTTCGCCCCCCTACTCCTCCAGCCCGGTGAATTTCTCAGCGCCCTCTATCTCCAGCGTCGTCCACGGTGCGGCCGGTGCGAGGCCTGCATAACCCAATGCGGAAGGTGAAATGCCATCCGGCCCCGCATCGTGGAGCGCCGCGATGACGGCCGCCGGATCCAGCCTGTTGAGCGGGCGGGACACGTATCCCGCTCCGATGTCCACGCCATCGCTTTCCCGCGCCTCAAGGTGGAGGTGGGCCGGGTAATGCCCTCCCGCCGTGCCGACTGTGCCTATCACCCGGCCGCGCGGGACGAGCGTGCCGAGGCTGGTTTTGATATCGAGAAGGTGGGCGTACATCGTGTGTACGGGTTTTCCTTCCGGATCCCTGTGTGCGAGCACTACGATGTTTCCCCAGCCCGGGGAAGGTTCTCCGGCATAGACGACCAAGCCATCGCCGGCGGCGAAAACCGGATCGCCGAGATCCGTGTTCATGCCGCCGATGCCGTTGAGGTCGTCGCCGGTGTGGTGGCCGCCGCGCTTCTCGTTCATCTCCCAGAATTTCTGCGCGTTGTACACCAGTGCGCCGTTCTCGGAGCCCATCGGGGTGTCCATTTTTGTGGCGGTGGGGATCATGTTCGCCTGCCAGGGGGAGAGGAAATGGAAACGCATGTCGGGCTTGCCGTCCTCCGGCATCCCAAACGGGACGTCGTAATCCTGGAAGCCCACAACCTTCACCTCCGCAACATTCGTCCGGGAGCTTTTCCAGACCGCATAGCCGACGATGCCCGCCGCGATGACGAGGGTGATGAGAAGGCGTGCGGATTTCATTCTTGGGATTACGGGTTCCCGGCGGGTGGGTTTTCAGTGTTCAGCTTTCCGGGGATAGGTCAAACTTTCCGGGCATGGATGTGGAATTGCAGAAAAGCGTGGCCGCCCTGAAGCTCGGAAAGATGGAGAGGCATATTTTCCTCTGCGCCCAGCCGACGGAAGCGAAGTGCTGCGATCCTGCGGCAGGCGCGGCCTCATGGGATTTCCTGAAACGCAGGCTCAAGGAACTCGGTTTGTGTGGGAATGGGGAGAGGGTGATACTCCGCACCAAGGCGGACTGCCTGCGGGTCTGTGTGAGGGGGCCGGTGGCGGTCGTGTACCCGGAGGGTGTCTGGTACCACTCCTGCACGCCGGAGGTGCTGGAACGGATCATCACCGAGCACCTCGTCGGCGGAAACGTGGTGGAGGAATTTTGCGCTAGGAAACCAGCTCCCTGACCAGCGCCGGGCCCTGATAGACGAAGGAGGTGTAGATCTGGACCAGATCCGCCCCGGCCCTGAATTTCTCCTCGGCATCCGCCCTCGATGAAATGCCGCCGACCCCGATGATGGGAATTTTCCCGGAGAAGGCGGAGTGGAAGGCGGCGAGCACATGGTTCGATTTCTCGAAAACAGGTTTACCGGAAAGGCCGCCCGCCTCGTTGGCCCACGGATGGTCTTTGACGGCATCGCGGTCGAGGGTGGTGTTGGTGGCGATCAGGCCGTCGAGGCCGCCGGCGAGGAATGCCGCCGCAAGATCCGCGACCTGCCCGTCGGTCAGATCGGGGGCGACCTTGAAGAGGATGGGCACCTTTTTCCCATGCTCTGTGGCGAGCTTCTCCTGGGAACCTTTCAGCAGCTCCAGCAACCGCGCCGAGGAATCCGCCGCCTGCAGGTCGCGCAGGCCGGGGGTGTTCGGCGAGGAAAGGTTCACCGCGATGTAATCCGCGACCGGATAGGCTTTCTCAAGGCAGGCGAGGTAGTCGTCCGCCGCGTTCTCGTTGGGCGTGTCCTTGTTTTTCCCGATATTGAAACCGATGGGGCCGGAGAAATGTTTCGAGGCGCGGACGTTTTCCACCCCGGCATCGATGCCGGGGTTGTTGAAGCCCATGCGGTTGATGATGGCCTCATGCGGGATGAGGCGGAAGAGGCGCGGCTTCGGGTTCCCCGCCTGCGGGCGCGGCGTGATCGTGCCGATCTCGATGAATCCGAAGCCCAGCCTCCCGAGGGCGTCGATGGTGTTGCCTTCCTTGTCGAGCCCGGCGGCGAGGCCGATGCGGTTCGGGAATTCCAGCCCCATGAGCTTCACCGGCTCGCCCGCCAGGAGTGGTTGGGAGAGCGCTTTGAGCAGCCCGGTTTTCTCCGCAAGGCGCAGGGCCGCCATGCTCGCATGGTGAGCCACCTCCGCATCGAGGGAGAAGAGGATCTTGCGGGCGAGTGGGTAGGCGGCGGCGATCACGCGGGGATCTTGGGCCATGGGCACGGATCTGGAAATCCCGAAAGATGGGACAGGATCACCGGCATGGTCCCAGGGGCACGGTTATTGCGGGGGTTTTCAGGCTCAAGCCCGCGCCGCATCATTTCCCGAAGATGGTCTTGCCGGTGGAGCGGAGCTCGTCGCAGGCCTGCTTCATGCGGTCGCAGAGGCCCTGCTCGCCTTTCTTCAGGTAGGAGCGTGGGTCGTAATGCTTCTTGTTGCCGACCTCGCCGTCGATCTTGAGCACGCCCTCGATGTTCTGGCAGATGTGGGTGACGATGGGGCGGGTGAAGGCGTACTGGGTGTCGGTGTCGATGTTCATTTTCACCACGCCGTAGTCGAGGGTTTCCTGGAGATCCTCGGAGGAGGTGCCGGAGCCGCCGTGGAAGACGAGATCCATTTCCGCAGCAGCGCCGTGCTTGTCGGTGACGGCTTTCTGGCCGTCCTTGAGGATGGAGGGCTTGAGTTTCACCGCGCCGGGCTTGTAGGCGCCGTGGACGTTGCCGAAGGTGGCGGCGAACATGAAACGGCCGATGCCGCTGAGCGTTTCATACACCTGGAGCATGTCCTCCGGGGTGGTGTAGAGCTTCTCGATGGGCAGGCCGGAGGTGTCGTGGCCGTCCTCCTCGCCGCCGACGCAGCCGGCCTCCACCTCGAGGATGATGCCGAGTTCCGCGCATTCCTTGAGAAGCCCGACGGAAATCCTCATGTTCTCATCGAGATCGACGACCGAGCCGTCGAACATGTGGGACTGGAACAGCGGGCCCTTGCCGGCGGCGATGCGTTCGCGGGAGGCCTGGAGGAGGGGCTTGAGGAAGCCCTCCACTTTCTCCGGGTGGCAGTGGTCGGTGTGGAGGGCGATGAGGACATCGTGTTTTTCCGCAAGGAGATGGCAGGCTTCGGCCAGGACGATGGCACCGAAGGCGGCGTCCTTCACGGCGGTGCCGGATGCGAACTCGCCGCCACCGGTGGAGACCTGGATGATCCCGTCGGATTTCGCTTCGGAAAAGGCTTTGAGGGCGCCGTTGATCGTGGTGAGTGAGGTCACGTTGATCGCCGGGTAGGCGTAGCCGCCTTTCTGGGCGGCATCGAGCATGGCGGCGTATTGTGCTGGGGTTGCGATAGGCATAGGGACGCTGCGTAGCGGATTGCGTACCAAGGGGCAAGCCCCAAGAATCGCGCTTTTCGGAAGTGCCCCGGAGAGAAACCTTGAGCGGCGGGGGCGGGAAGGAACGCAATGCCGCGGAATCGACCGCGAGGTTACCCGGCTGATGCGGTTGTGCCCCTCTGGCGCACCGCCTCGAAGAGACACACGCCGGTGGCTACGGAGACGTTCAGGCATTCCACCTTCCCGGCCATGGGCAGCTTGGCGAGGAAATCGCAGTTCTCCTCGGTCAGGCGGCGCATCCCTTTTTCCTCCGCTCCCAGCACAAGTGCCAGCGGCCCCTTGAGGTCCAGCTCATAGAGGGTTTTCTCCGCCCGGTCCGAGGTGCCGACGAGCCACACACCGGCCTCCTTGAGCTGCTCCATCGTCCGCGCGAGGTTTGTGACCTGGGCGAATGGCACGTGATCCGCCGCGCCGACGGATACCCGCCGCACCGTCTCGGTGATCCCCACCGCCTTGTCCTTCGGCGCGATGACCGCATGAACCCCCGCACCGTCCGCCGTGCGCAGGATGGCGCCGAGGTTGTGGGGGTCCTGCACGCAATCGAGGATGAGCAGAAACGGCACTTCCGTTTCCGAGACGATGCGCATCAGGTCGTGCTCGTCGAGCGATGGGGTCGGCTTTTCCTCCGCCGCGGGTTTCACATGGCGGTTCTCCCGCGCTTGCCGGTTCCTGTCCCCATGGCTCCTCTCGCCGTATCCCTTTTTCTTCACACGGCGAGGGGAAAGCTTTTGGCCGCTAAGTTCAATCGCGAATCATGCGGATGCAAAAAGACCGGCGATCTCAGCAAGATCGCCGGTCTCAGGTGAATCGAACGATACCCAACCGAACCCTAGCGGCGGCGGCGGAGAAGCGCGAGGGCTCCGAACGCGCCGAGGAGGGCGGCGGAGGGCTCGGGGACTGCGTTAATCTGTACGTTGTCGATACGGTTATTCCCGGTCGTGCCAGTGGCTCCACTGAATGTGATTCTGACAAAAGCGGTTGCTGCGTTGTCCAGAGCGCTTATGGAGGAAAGGTCGATTGTTTGAACCGCATACGAAGTGGCAGGGTTGTATGGCGTGCCGAAAGGGGTAAAAGCGGTTCCATCCGTAGAGTAAGAAACCTGATTGGAGATGAATCCTGTCGAAGTCTTCTGAGTAGCAAAAGTGATGATCGGATCGGTGAGGCCGGTCATTACGAAGGAAAACGTCATTGTGGCTCCGTTATTGGGAGTTCCGGTGCTCGCCCCTCCCTGTAGTGACAGCGACTGGCCACTAGGATCCGAATTGAGTGCGTTGACCGTACTCCCGCCGAAGGATGTAATGCCGGTGGAGCCCGTTGTTGTCCAGCCAGCCAGCGTGATGCTTCCGCTACCGCTTGTAGGTGCATAAGTCGTGCCATTGTTTGTGCTGGCAGTGAGCGTATTGAAGTTCCAGTAGGCGATGGTCGCACCGTTACCGGAAACCGCTGCAAGGGCGGAGAAGGCCATGACGGCCAGGGATGTTGATTTGATTTTCATGGGGAATTGGATCCGGAGGGGAAGTTCGCGTCCGGACGTTTCAGGGATACGAGAAAGCAGCCTGCGTGCCAATGGAAAACTGTTACGGTTTCGCCATCTAACGACCCCCCTCGGCTGTCCCTAAGGGGGGAAATGGTTGATTGGACAAGGCATTTGGCGCGCGGCGGGAGCCGGGAAAAAGTGTGGAAATTTTCCGCGCAAAGGAGCAAGGCAAGAGGATCAACCCGATTGGGAAGGCTGCCATCGCCGGGCATTTTCCGACTTCACCCCGTTTTCCGAAACCGCGCGTGACAAGATCCCGGTATTTTCGGAGTTTCGGGTGGAGATGGATGTTCTGGAAAAAAACCTGCTGTTGCTCGCTTCCGCCGGGTCGGGAAAGACGTTTACGCTGAGCGACCGGGTGATCGGCCTGATGGCGAAGGGCGTTGAGCCGGAAAAGATCGTGGCGCTGACCTTCACGCGGAAGGCGGCGGGGGAATTCGCCGATGCGATCCTGAAGAAGCTGGCGGATGCGGCGGACGATGCGGGCAAGGCGGCGGAGCTGGAGGGGAAATTCGGCGGGGGCGGTGTGGATTTCCCGGAGCTGCTGGAGAAGGTGGTGGGGAAGCTGCCGAGGCTGACGCTGGGGACGATGGACGGGTTTTTCGCGAAGGTGGTCAGGGGCTTCCAGTACGAGCTTGGCGTGACGGGAGGGCGCTTCGAGCTGCTGGAGGGCGAGGCGGCGGAGGGCGTGAAGGACGAGCTGCTGGAGGGGCTGCTGGACGGCGGCGCGGTGGTGGATGAGGAGGAGTTCCTGAATGTTTTCCGGAGGGCGACGGCGGGAAAGGAAGGCACGCGGGTGCTGGAGGAGCTGCGGGATTTCATCCAGGCCTGGCACGGCCATTTCCTCGGCGCAGCATCCTGCGAGTGGGGCCCTGCGGGGCTCTCCGGGGTGGAGATTTCCGATTGGGAAAAAGCCAAGGGCGGCCTCATCGCGCAGGCGCGGCGCGATTGGCCGGGGGTGGTGACGACGGACAAGCGGCAGGAAAAGGCGTTTGCCGCAATGATGGATGCGCTGGAGCGCCACACGGTCGGCAGCGGATCTCTGGACAAGGCCACGAGCCTGCTGAAGAGCGTGATGGATGCGGCGGCGGAGAGCGGCGGGGCGCTGGAGGTTTCCTTCTACAAGCCCTTCACCATCCCCGGCCTTGGGGCTCAGGCGCTGCGGGATCTCGTGGAGCTGGCGGCGCGCTGCGAGCTGGCGGCGGCGCTTTCCCGCACCCGCGGCGTTCACGGGGTGATCGCGGCCTACGATGCGCTCGTCGAGAGCGAGCTGAGGCGCAACGGCAAGCTGGGCTTCGACGACGTGAAGCGGCTGATGGGTTGCTGGATGAACGCGGAGGACGCCCGCCTGCGCAGGGAAGCCGTGGATTTCCGGCTGGATGCGAACTACGGCCACTGGTTGCTCGACGAATTCCAGGACACCAGCCGCGACGAGTGGAATGCGCTCAGCCCGCTCATCGACGAGGGCATGAGCGACGGCGAATCCACGGTGTTCGTGGTTGGGGACAAGAAGCAGGCGATCTACGCATGGCGCGGCGGCGAGGTCGGGCTCTTCGGTGAGCTGAAGGATCACTATGGCGATGGCCTGAAGACCGAGACGATGGCGGAATCCTGGCGCTCCTGCCCCGAGGTGCTGGAGCCGGTGAACCGGGTCTTCGGGGATCATGAAACCATGGCGCGCCTTTTCGGCGGGGCGGCGGCGGGCGGATGGGAGTGGGAGGACCATGTTTCCGCGGAGCCTCTCAGGGATGCATCAAGGGCCGGGCACTCACGCGTCGAGGTGATCGCCAAGGATGACAAGGCGGAGCGGGTGATCGCTTTGCTCAAGGAGCTCGGGATCGGTGAGAAAAGGCTGACCTGCGGGGTGCTGATGGATACCAACAGGCATGTTCGGGAGCTGGCCGATGCGCTGCGGGAGGCCGGCTTCCAGGTGGTGGAGGAAGGCGCGCGGGAGCCGGGCAAGGATCATCCGGTGGGTGTGCTGGTGTGGCAGCTGCTGCGCTGGCTGGCGGATCCGGCGGACAATTTCGCGCGTCAGACAGTGCTGATGTCGCCGCTGCGGGCGGTGCTGGAGGAGCGCTACGGGACGGCGTGGCAGGCGGCCTGGGAAAGGCTCGGCGGGCGCGTTTCGGAGGCGGGTTTCGCCGGGATGCTTGGTGAGCTGCTTGCTGAAATCCATGGAGTGCTGGGCGATTTCGGCAGGCGCAGGGTGGCGGATCTGCTCGAAGCCCTCAGGGAGTTGGATCGCAAGGGCGTGCTGACCGCCAGGGAGGCGGCGGACTGGATTGGCCGGATGAAAATTTCCCAAAGCCCGGGTGTGGCGGCGGTGCAGGTGATGACCGTCCACAAGTCCAAGGGGCTGGGCTTCGATGTGGTCGTCCTGCCGGACATCCCGAAGGACAAGATCCCGGATTTCACCCACTACCGGACGGTGAGGGGCGAGGGCTGGCTCACCGCCGCACCCGCCAAATGGGCGCGGGCGATGATCGCCGAGCTGCGCGTGCCGGAGGAATCGTGGGTCATCCGCCAGACCTATGAGGAGTTCTGCAAGCTCTACGTCGCCATGACGCGGGCGAAGCGCGGGCTCTACGTTTTCCTCGACACCCCGGCTGCCAGTGCGGACGAAGAAAAGGCCAGCCTGCCCAACTGGCTGATGGCATCGCTGGGTCTCGGCATGGGCGACAGCGCGGTTTTCGAAACGGGGAATCCGGATTGGGCGGAGGGGATCGAGACTTTGCAAAAACCGCCTGCGGCAGGCCCGGCGGCCTTGGGGCGGGCGGTGGCGAAGCGCTCCCGCAGCACCCCGAGCGGACGGAAGAAAGACTCCGCCCCAGCAAGGGCGGGCGGGGGCGTGGGGCGGCGCTTCGGCACCGCCGTCCATGCCGCCTTCGAGCAGCTCGGCTGGCTCGATGAAGCGGAACCGGAGCTTCCCGCCGGGGAGGCTGGCGAGTGCGTCCGAAAAGCCCTCGCCGTAGGGGAAATCAACCGCCTTTTCCGCAGGGATGGCCGGGCGATCTCGCTTCACCGCGAGCAGAGGATCGAGGCGCTCATCTGCGGCAGCTGGATGAGCGGCGCCATCGACAGGTTGCACCTCCACCGCGATGGGGCGGGCAAGGTGGTGCGCGCCGAGATCATCGACTTCAAGACCGACCGGGTGACAAGCGCCGAAGAGCTGCGGGAAAAGTACGCGGGACAGATGGCCGCCTACCGGGAAGCCATCGCGCTCATGCATCCGCAGGCGGAAATCAGCAGCCTGCTGGTCTCCACCGCGCTTGGGGCTGTGGTGTGATGGCGGAATCCGCCTCCCGCCTGCGTTGCGCGCTCAGACGACACTGCGGTTCTGCCTTCCGATCACCAGCGCGGCAAGAGCGGCTGAGCCGATGCTGACACCCACAAGCACCCAGCCGCTGAAGCGCATCGTATCGGCCTGCCTGTCGGCGAAGGGCACAGGTTTTTCCAAGGCCAGGAAAACATGGCGCGGCTTCTCGTTGCGGTAGTCGTTGCGGAAGGTCTCCGCCTCGCGGACGAGCAGGTCGATGCGCTCGTTGACGAAATAGGTGTAGGTCGGCTTGGCCTCGCCGCTTTCCGGCCAGACCTTCATGGTGGCCACCTCGATGGGCGTGCCCTTGTCCACCATGCGGCGGATGCGGGCGACCAGCTCGCGGGCTTCCCGCTCGTCCGACGCACCGGATGCAAGCAGGCGGCGCAGGCCCTCCTTGACCATCTCGAAGCGCTCGATGCCGTCTTTCCCGAGTTCGTCCCCGCGGTCCCGCGCCCGCTCGATTTTCCGCTGCAGGCGGATGCGCTCGATCTCGAAGGGGTTGCGCGTAGCCTGGGCGATGAGCATGCCCTCGAAGGCGTAGCGCAGGGGCATGATGCGGGCGGGGACGGGGACGCCGCCGCGCTCGCGCTCCAGCTTCGCCTCATCGAAGAGGCCGCGGTTCATTTCCTTGTAGGGCACCAGGGCACCGGCCAGCAGCATCTGCGGGACGAGCAGCAGGGGCACCGCGGTGAGGGCGGCGCGCTCCGTTTTCACCACGGAGGAAACGAGCAGTGCCAGGCCGGTGCCGGTGAGCGCGGTGAGCGTCATCCAGATCCAGTGGTAGGGGAGGACTCCTTTGATCTCGAGGAAATGATTCCCCACCACCAAATAGGTGAAACACTGCACGCCCGCCACGATGCCCAGGGCGAGGAACTTGGCGCTGACGTAGGAGAAACCGCCGGGCTGGCAGTTGCGCTCGCGGCGGAGCAGTGCGCGGTCGCGGAGGATTTCCGTGGCGGAATTCGTCAGCCCGAGGAACATGGCGACGGTGACGCTGAGGAAAAGGTAGGCCGGAATGTGCAGCGCGGTGGAGAACTCGTAGCTGCCCGTGGGCGAGGAGCGCAGGGTGATGGCGGTGAGCGCGGCCAACAGCGGAGCCTCCAGGAAAGTGCTGTAGACCGTTCCGCGGTTGCGCAGCTTGGAGAGCAGGGAACGCTCGAAATGGGTGAAGAAAACCAGCAGCGCGGCGCGCCAGCGGCGGGTCGGCGAGGGCGGAATGGGCAGGCCGCTGCGCACGCCCGCCTCCTTGCGCGTTGGCGGCGCCGCATCGCGCTGCAGCGAGCGGAGCAGCGACACGCTCTCAAAGCGCTCCTGCCAGAAGGTCGGCGGGAAACGCCGCGCCGCGCCGGTGTTGCCACCATCGCCGATGGCGCTGAGCGGCGTTTCCAGCACATCGAAGACAAAGTCCGCCCCCAACGGGGTCTTGGCGATCATGGAGGGGTGCGAGATCCCCAGCTCCTCGCAGGCCTCGCGGAAATACCCGACCATGTGAGCTGGCGTGCCGAAGAAGGCCATTTTTCCCCCTCCATCCAGCAGCAGCACCTTGTCGAAAAGCCGCAGCACGCTCGCTCCCGGGCGGTGCAGGGAAGCGATGACGATCTTCTCCCGGGCGAGGGAGCGGAGCGTTTCCGCAACGTGTTCGGAGTCCTTGGAGGAAAGGCCGGAGATGGGCTCGTCAAAGAGGAAGACCTCCGCACGGCTGCCTAGGTCAAGGCCGAGGTTCAGGCGGCTGCGCTCTCCGCCGGAGAGGGTCTTGTCACCGGCGGAGCCGACTTTTCTCCTCGCCAAGGCCTGCAGGCCCAGCTCCGCGAGCATGGAGTCCACCCGCCGGTCATGCTCCGCGAAGGAGAGCCCGGGGCGGCGCACCATCACGGCATGCCGCAGGTGTTCGCGGACGGTCAGCTGGGGGTTGAGCGCATCCTCCTGCGGCATGTGCGCGATGAAGGGCACCAACCGCTTGCGCTCGTCGTAGAGCGAGATCCCGTTGAGCGAGACCTTGCCGCGGGTCGGCTTGAGCTGGCCGGAAAGCGCCGCAAGCAGCGTCGATTTCCCGCTGCCGCTCGGGCCGATGATGCAGAGCATCTCCCCGCGGCGCACCGCGAAGTTCAGCTGGTCGAGCGCGCGCGCGTCCTTCCCGAAAAAATGGCTGAGACCGTCCACCTCGATGGACTCGATCTGCGTCCTTTCCTCATCCAGGAAACCTTCCGAAAACCTGCACCGCACCGCCTGGCTGCCGGAAAGCCGGATCAGCGAGCCATCCCGCAGCGCGGCCTGCTGACGCACCGGCAGGCCATCGACGAGGACGGTGCCGCCGGACTCGCGGATCTCCAGCGAGCCGCTCGCACCCTCGCCATCGTAGCGGATGAAAAGCACCATGCGCGGGGCAAGCTTCGCACCGAGCAGCAGATCGCCGCTGCCCAATGCCGAGGCGTCGTTGGAAACGAGGTATTCCTGCCTCTCGGCGGCCAGGCGGAACCTGCGCCCGGATTGCAGCGCACGCTTCCGCAGGTCATTGACCGTCAGGCTGAAGCCCGCCGCCCCGCCAATGCGCTCGTGGTTGCGGCAGTGCACCACGTCGCCCTTGGCCAAGGCGCCCTTGCTGCCAACATGAAGCCCGGTTTCCGCCAGCACCTCCACCTCCGCCTCCAGCCCGAAGCGCACCCGCAACTCGCTGCCGCGCGTGCGGGTGCGCTCCGCAACCAAGCCCTCCTCGCCCGCCTCGATGAAGAGGGAGGGCATGCTGCCCATTTTCCTGACATCGAGGAAAAAGCGCATGTCGTCGTAGGTCATCAGCCATCCGGGGATGACGAGTTCCTGGCGCTCCCGGACACGCATGAACGCGCCGGTGTTCAGGGATTTCCCGCGCACCCAGAGCGGGGGTGTGCCGGTGTTGCGCAGCAGCATCAGATCCCCGGCGCGGTAGAGCCGGAACTCCTGCGCACCTGCTGCCGGCGGCAGCACCACATCCGCCCGCTCGCCCCCGAAGACCAGCCGCTCGAAGGGCAATTCCCCATCCCCGCCCTCGCCCCGCATTTCCCGCAGGATGGCCGTGCCCGTTTCCGGCTGGCCCAGGCGCCGCATGAAGACCTCGAAGCTCGCGCGGCTTCGCTCCGAGCGACCCGCAGCATCCACCAGCGTAAACAGCTGTAGGCCGACGGCGAGCTTGCCGGTCTCGTCAAGGCTTTCGCGAAGCTCCGTGGCCAAGCCCTGCATGGGCTTGGGGTTTTTCACGGCGCGACGCAGCCGGCGGGTGAGCCACGCATGGTCCACCTCCGGAAAGGCGCTGCGCAGCATGTCGAGGATCAGATCCGCCTCCGTCGCACTGAGGATGTCATCGAGCGTCGCGAAGGCGGCAAAGGCATCCACCAGCGCACCGACCTGCCCCTCCGCCCGTTTCCCCGGCCTACCGTAGCGCCCGGATCCCGGCCTCCAGCCGAGAAGATCCGCCAGCCACGTGCGTTTCCTGGAAATCCCCTTCGCACCACCGCCACCGGTTTCCGAGTTCTCCGCGTCGCCTTCCATCCGGCCACATTTCCGCCCATGCCCAGCGCCTTTGCAACCCGCATCTTCACGCTGGGGATCTGAAATCACGGTTCGGAGCAGCCGGGATTGCAGCGCCCCACCTCTCACCTCACCTTCGCAACCACCCGCTCCCGCATACCCGCCGCCGCTTGAGGTGAAACGTCGGGGTCGCGTTTGCTCCGCTTGCGGTTTCACACGGTTGGGGCCTTTCCGGGAAAAAACCAGCCGGGATCGCCGCCGGATTCTGGTTCCATCCGATCAGAAGCCTCCAAAGATTCGCAAATCTGACGCAGGCCCTCTTTTATCCAGCGGGCTTGATTGATGCCACCTCGATCCTGTCGCCGCGAATGACTGCTTCCCCACCAGGATGCGATGGTGCCTGTATGATCGCATCCCCTTCTTTCGGATTCCATTGTTCACCCGGATTCCATGCACCAGCGACGATGACCTCTCTACCGATAAACCTCTTGAGGGTCTCCTCAGGAACTGTCGTCGTCGCAATCACAGGCGTGTCGCCCACGAGGAAGTTGTGCCCATTCCATGCCTGCGCACTCTTGACGTCGCTCGGGAAGTGACGCAGCACACCTTTGGCCGTCCTCTCCTCACGGACACTCCCTTGCCCTGAAGCAGGGCTGCGCTTCGATTCGGTTTTATGTTCGGAGCAACCCAGGATGCAGCATCCCATGACGAGAATGGCTGTCGGTTTCGCTTTCATTTGTCGGACACGCAAAGCGCGTGCACCCCTATCAGCGGCGGCGCACATCGGTCATGGGTTGGGTTGGAATCCATAGAAAGCATAGAAACGGTGAGGCTGATGGGGCTTGCCCTGTCTCGGCCTGTTATGCCTCTTCATCGCTGTCCGCATGCCTCGCTCAGACCTCGAACCATTCGACGTAAGCGATAATGTAGTCCGGATCTTGGTCGAGCGACAAGAAAACCTTGAGACCCCCGTTGTGCCATCGCTGGTCGTCGCAGAAAATTCCATCGGCAGACCTTCGAAGTGATTCAAGAACAGGGTGCTTCGATGATCCCCCGATCCGCTTGATCCTGGATTCCCAAGTCGTGCGCCAGTGGGGTTCGATATCCTTGAGGGATTCGGAATCCTTCTCATCCCACTTCGAGTCCTTCCAAAATTCAGGCAATCTGCCCTTGGGAAATCGAATCACAAGATCCATGCGATCATCCATGCCAGCAGTGAAATCTCGATACAACACATCCGGCGCTGGCGTCATGGTGATTCCCACAAGCGACAACGCATCCCCATCCGACTTTGGTTCATTCGCTGAAGTGATGCTGATGCCTGCACTCCGCGATGAACTCGCACTTCCGCCGCCATGGCTTGAAGCTCTCTTGCATCCAGCAAGGAGACAGAACCCAACGAGGGCAATAACCCGGATGGCAGTCAGCCTGTTCATTTTGCACAACGTCACGGGAATGGCGCCGCCGGGTCAACGCCCGATTCAATCAGACGGCTTCCTCGGCATCGATGGTTCGGAGGGGATTCCTGGCCTGCGGAATCGCATCTTGAAAGAACGAAGCGCGCATGCAATTCCGCACCAAATCGCGGAATAGAATAGGGCGAAGAGGGTTCCGAGAAAAATCGGCTCGAAAACCGCATCCGTGTCCGACGCAGCTTCTTCAAGCTCGGCGGCGGTAACGGCGAGTGCCTCAATGGTTCTCCAACTGGTGTCGCACCAGAGGTAATAAAAGAACCAAGTCGCGACCACAGCGACCAGCGTCATGCCGGCGATTACGGACCAGTGCCATCTCCGTAATGCAGGAACGAGCACCAGGAGAGGCGCTGCAAGGAGAAGGGGAATCAGCCACAGGTTCAAACGCGCTGTAATGCGCGCTGCCTCTACTGCCTCTAGGTATTCCGGTCGGATGGCTCCAATTATTGTCTGATCCATGAGGGATAGCCTTACACGCCAGAGTGAGGTTTTTGTGAAGATGGCATGAAATCCAGATGAATTCTCCGCCGAACATCAAAAGCCATGCACCCCTGGCCGGAAGGCGCCCTTCCGACTGCGGGTTGATGGTTCTGCTGCCAGTGATCATCGAAATCAGGTCGGGTCGGGGTTTGTGCGCTCCGGCCTGTCCGCCATCTTATCCCGCTGAATTCGGGTGGCTTTTGTCTCACTTGAAATGGAATCATCCGCAGCATCATCGTGATTCGGATCTCGGAGATTGCCTTGATGAGCTTGTCATCGATTGCCCGAGATTGCAGTGGAAGCCAGAACGCAAAAAAAGCAACACCCCTGCCATTGTGCGGTTCTCCTCATAGATCATTGATAAAATCCCATCGTGAATAGGATGACTCCTCCAGTCGTTGAAATCGAAAGGCCGTATTCCGGATTTTGTTCATGGGTATTCAGGCAATCACATTCGGTTCATGCCCGGATCGCAGAATAGCGTGCGCCAGGATTGGCTCAGGAACGAAGGACGCAGGCAAAACGCTGTGCGCGAAGAATTGTTAGGCGCTCCGGGTTTGCCTGGCAGGATGAAGAGCCAGCCTGATACGCACTTTCCTATTGCTCCTTCTGCATGATCTCCGATTCTTCATCTGCCACGTTCATCGTTATGGTGCGCACTCCAGCGTGCATCAAGGATTCCTGAACAGCGTTGGTAATGCTGGCATCCTGAACCCCATATACCGCAAGATAGACCCCGATCTCGGGGTCATAATCATACTTATTTATGCCCATGAGCTCATCATGCGAAACGATGCGTCCGCTGATCCGGGCCATCTTGTCGGAGTCGATATGAATTTTGTAATACGCTTTCCCTTCGTGCTCGAAAATCGATCTTCTCAAAGCTTCCGCCAAACCAATTTCTGCACTCGGCGGCTCGGCAGATGAAGGTTTGCCGCAACCACAAAGCACGGCGATCAGAACGCAGGTCAGGATCTCTTTCATTTTGTTCATCGAACGTCGAAGTCCTCCTACGCCTGACCGGGGGCGCGACTTCGACTGCGGGTTGAGGGGTGGAATGGTCATGACGGATTGAACTCGGTGCGCGCCAGGCCTTAGGTGCGACTCCTTGTTCTGCTGCTTGGATACAGTAAGTAAGTGCACCGCTAGAACCTTGCAAGGGTGAAGGGATAGCGGACATAAGCACCTGCCATGAAATACACACAACTGAGCAAGGAGGAACGCCACCAGATCACGGCGCTGAGGATAGGGAAGAGGAGTTTTCCGAGATCGGCCGGGCTCTGGGGCGGGCGGCCCGCCGATGCGGAAAGCCGGGCCACCTGCGGCCACTGGGAGGCCTACACCCTCCACGGACCCGGCAAGGACGAGCCGACCGCGCATGACGCACTGCGAGAGCTGATCGGGGAGTGATTGCGAGATCGGCCAAGTTCGGCAGAGTGTCACACGGCCTTTTCCGCCGCCGCCCTGGCCTTCTCCTCCTTCAGGCCGCCGATGAACAGCAGCGCGGCGGCGATGCAGATGCAGGAGTCCGCAACGTTGAACGTCGGCCACCAGCCGCCGCTGGCGGGGGAGATTTTTTCGTAGAAGGGGAGTTTGACGGAAATGAAATCGACCACGTATCCGGAGGAAAGCCGGTGCCAGAGGCTGCCGTCCTTCACCTCTTCGAGAAGGAATCCCTGGACGAGGCGGTCGGTGAGGTTTCCGAAAATCCCGCAGAGCAGCAGGGCGACGGCGATGCGGGAGAGGATGTGATCGAAGGCTCCCTTTTTCCAGAAAACCCGGATCAGTGTGAGGGCGATGATGGGGACGATGAGGAACACGACAGGCGCCCAGTCGGTGCCGTTGCCAAGGCCGAAGGCGACGCCCTGGTTGTGGACGCGGATCCAGCGGAACACCCCGTCGATGATCCAGATCTCGCGGGCGTCATCGGACCATGGGGGCGCGAAGTTCGCCACCGTCCATGCCTTCGTCACCTGATCGAGGATGTAGAGGGGGAGGGTGAGGATGAGGAGGAGGCGCGTCATGAAACCTTAAACTTTAAATGTTAAACCCGAAGGAAGAGCCTTCATTCGCGGTCATTGGCGTCCATTGGCGGTTGAAACGACGTCATCGCAGCGGTGGCAGAGGCCGGAGGCAAGGACCGGTTCGTGTTTGCGGCAGCGGGGGCAGAGGGGGAGTTCGGTTTTCCTCGCGCTGGCGGTGAGCTCGGGGGCTTCCTTGACCGTGAGGCCGGCGATGATGAAGAACTCGGTGGCGAAGTCGCGGTCGTTGAGTTTTTCCAGGAGAAGCGCGTCGGATGCCGGGAGCGTGAGCTCCACGTCGGCTTCGTTGTTGCGGGTGAATTCCTTGGCCTGGATCCTGGCTTCGATGGCGGTCTGCATCGCGGCCTTGATCTGGAAGAGGCGATCGACGTCCCTGCTGACCTGGCTTGGCGCGTGGGCGGGATCCGGTTTCGGGAAATCCTGTTCGTGGATGCTGCCCTCCGTGAAGGGCGCGTGCTCCCATGCTTCGTCGGCAGTGAAGGCGAGGATGGGGGCGAGGAGTTTCGTGATGGTGGTGAAGATCTCGTGCATCGCTGCCTGGGATGCGAGGCGGCGGGCGGAATCCGGGGCGTCGCAATACATGCGGTCTTTCAGGGCATCGATGTAGATGGCGGAAAGATCGGTGGTGCAGAATTGGTTGATCGAGTTGAAGACTTTGCGGAACTCGAAGGATTCGTAGGCGGCGAGGCATTCCTTGGTGACGGTGTGGAGGCGTTCTAGGATCCACTGGTCGAGGAGGGGGATTTGGGATTTGGGATTTGAGATTTGAGATTTCGAAGGATCAAAGCCATCCAAGTTCCCCAGGAGAATTCTCAGCGTGTTGCGTAGGCGGCGGTAGGGCTCGGCGACCTGTTTGAAGAGGTCTTCGCCGAAGGGGACTTCGTTTTGCCAGTCCACGCTGGAGACCCAGAGGCGGACGATGTCGGCTCCGTATTGGTTGTAGAAATGGGCTGCGTCTGTGGGTTTGGCGCTTTTCTTTTCGTCCGACTTGGAGGTTTTTTTCCCGGTGTCCTTGTCGACGACGAAGCCGTGGGTCATGACCGCCTTGTAGGGGGCGTGGCCACGGTATGCGGTGGAAAGCATCAGCGAGCTCTGGAACCACCCGCGGTGCTGGTCGGTGGCCTCGAGGTAGAGATCGGCGGGGCAATGGAGCTCCGGATGGGTGTCCATCACGGCGGCGTGGGAGCAGCCGGAATCGATCCAGACATCGAGCGTGTCCTTGCCCTTTTTCAGGCCGGCGGGGAGGCCGAGCTTGGCGGCAAGTTCGTCATCGGTGCTTTCAAACCAGACGTTGGTGCCTTCGGACTCGACGAGATCGGCGACTTTCAGCGCAAGCCCGGAGGATAGGATGGCCTTGTTGTTTTCATCGAAGAAAACCGGCAGCGGCACACCCCATGTGCGTTGGCGGGAGATGCACCAGTCGGGGCGGGACTCGACGGTGCCGTAGATGCGGTTGCGGCCCCATGCGGGGAGCCATTTCGCCTTGTCGATTTCCGCGAGGGCTTTGTCGCGAAGCCCATCGAGCGAGATGAAGAACTGCTCGACGGCGCGGAAGATGATGGGTGTCTTCGAGCGCCAGCAATGCGGGTAGGAATGCCTGTATTCCTCCTGGCCTAACAGATGGCCGCTTTCCGCGAGGATCTCGATGATTCGGTTGTTCGATTTGAATACGTGTTTTCCGACGAGCTCGGCGAGGCCGACTTCCTCGGTGAAATTCCCTTCGTCATCGACGGGGGAGAGGACGCCGAGGCCGTTCTGCTGGCCGGCGACGTAGTCGTCCGCGCCGTGTCCCGGGGCGGTGTGGACGGCGCCGGTTCCCGTTTCGGTGGTGACATGGTTGGCGAGGATGACTTTCGAGGTGCGGTCGAGGAATGGGTGTTTCGCTTCGGCGCCTTCGAGTTCCTTGCCTTTGATTTCCCGGAGGGTTTCCTTGAGCGCGTAGCCGGTTTTCTGCCCGAAGGCTTCGATGAGCTCGCGGACGACGATCAGAGTCTCTTCGGTTTCGCCGTTGGAGAATTTCCCGACGACGTATGTGAACTCCGGATGGAGGGCGATGCCGAGGTTTGCGGGAAGGGTCCACGGGGTGGTGGTCCAGATGGGGATGCTCGCTTTTCCCGCGAGTTCGCCGATCACAAGCGGAAATTTCACGAAGATCGCCGGGGAGACCTTGTCGGCGTATTCGACCTCGGCTTCCGCAAGGGCGGTCTGGGCGCCGTAGGACCATTGGACGGGCTTCTTGGATTGGTAGATGGAGCCGTTCTCCACGAGCTTGGCGAAGACGCGGAGGATGTTCGCCTCGTAGGCGGGATCCATGGTGAGGTAGGGGTTTTCCCAATCGCCGAAGACCCCGAGGCGCTTGAAGGAGGCGCGCTGGATGTCGATGAAGCCTTTCGCAAACTCGGTGCAGCGGCGGCGGATTTCCGCCGGCTCCAGCCCGGCGGCCTGCTTGACGACCTTGAACTCGATGGGCAGCCCGTGGCAGTCCCAGCCGGGGACGAACGGCGAGTGGAAGCCCGCCATGGTCTTGGATTTCACCACGAGATCCTTGAGCAGCTTGTTGAGTGCGGTGCCCATGTGGACGTCCCCGTTCGCAAAGGGCGGGCCGTCGTGGAGGATGAAATCGGGTGCGCCCGAGGCTTTCCGGGCGGCGGTGATCTTCGCATAGAGGCCGGATTTTTCCCAAATCGCGAGACGCTGCGGCTCGTTTTGCACGAGATCCCCGCGCATCGGGAAGCTCGTCTGCGGCAATGTCAGCGTGTCTTTGTAATTCGGGGCGTTGCTCATGGCGGGCGCGGAAGCTAGCAACCGCATTGCGCGGGGTCAACACCGGGGGATGAGGTGCAAATCGGGGTTGTCGCAGGGCGATCAGGTGCCTAGTGTCGCGGGAGTTTCCGTTCCACAACCCCCACCCGACAGCATTCCCATGGGCATTTTCAAGAAACCTTCCCTCCGCAGCCAACCCAAGCGCGACGACATGCCGGAAGGCCTGTGGTCGAAGTGCCCGGAGTGCGGCGCGATGATCCACGCCCTTGAGCTGAAACAGAATCTCCAGGTCTGCCCCCCCTGCGGCCACCATTTCCTGATGGATTCGATGGATCGAATCTTCCTGCTCGCGGATCAGGGGACTTTCGAGGAAACGGAAACCGGCCTGTTCTCCGCAAACCCGCTCGGTTTCAAGGGCTACGAGGAAAAGATCGACGTCCTGCGCGGCAAGACGAAGATGAACGACGCGGTTGTCACCGGGCGGCTCAGCATCCTTGGCAAGCCGGCGATGATCGCGGTGATGGATTTCAAGTTCTTCGCGGGGTCGATGGGTTCGGTGGTCGGTGAGAAAATCACACGGGCGATCGAGACGGCCATCGCCGAAAAGCGGGGGGTGATCATCATTTCCGCCTCGTCCGGGGCGCGGATGCAGGAAGGGATGCTCTCGCTCATGCAGATGGCCAAGACCTGCGGCGCTCTCGCCCGGCTCGGAGAGGCGGGGCTGCCCTACATTTCCATCCTCACCCACCCGACCACCGGCGGCGTCACCGCATCGTTCGCGACGATCGGCGACATCAACCTCGCCGAGCCCAAGTGCATGATCGGCTTCGCGGGGCCGCGGGTGGTGAAGGAAACGACGCACCAGAACCTGCCGCCCGGCTTCCAGACGGCGGAGTTCATGCTGGAGCATGGCTTGGTCGATGCGATCGTGCCCAGGCACCAGCTGCGCGACAGGCTCGGCAAGCTGCTGGGCTTCATGATGAAGTGAAACGTGGCGGCGGATTGCACCCGCCAAGCCAATCAACAAGCGATGAGCTTCAGGGACTGGCTGCCGATCACGCCAAGGAACAGAATCGCGCTGTGCCTGGCGCTGGCTTCCCTGGTGATGTTCGTGGCGTGGAACTGCCTGCCTTACTACGAGATGGAGGGCGTGCCATCGGAAGGGATCGTGGCGACCGCCGCCTGGCCGGAGTTTTTTTCGCCCGACAATTATGTGTATGTGTTTCAATCCCCCGACATCGAGGGCTTCCTGAATGTCACAGCCAGCCTCGGCCTCATACTCGGCGGTCTGGTTGTGTTGCTGACGGTGCCTCTCTGGCAAATCCTGCACGCTTCCAATTACATACGGTTGCCGCTCGCGGTGCTCAACCTGCTCGGTGGCGCGGTCATATCTTGGCATCTGTTCGATTCGGCGATGGATGATCCCGCACCCTATTGGATCATCACAATTGCGCTCATGGCGCTGAGCCTGTTCGGGGTATCGGCTGCCTTTTTCCTCTTCAGGAACGAGCTCGCCCTGCGCAACGCGCGGGCATCGGGAATGCGATAGGTTGCGGGCCGGGACTCGCGGCGAATCCCTGCCCACTGTTTCAGAACCCGGCGAGGCGCCCGAGCTGGAAGACCAGAAGCGAGGCGACGTAGGCGAAGCCCGACATGAACACGAACTGGCCTGCGGCCCATTTCCAGGAGTTGGTCTCCCGGGCCACCACGGCGGTGGTGGGCAGGCATTGGAGGGCGTAGATGAAAAACACCAGCAGCGAGACGATGCTCAGCGGGGTGAACAGCGGCCTGCCGTCAGGCCAGGTGGCCTGGGCGATGCGCTCGCGGATGCGGGTGCGGGTCTCCTCGTCCTCCTCCGCTTCCTCGACGCTGAATATGATGGCCAGCGAGGAGACGAAGACCTCGCGGGCGGCGAAGGAGGTCAGGATCGCCGTGCCGGTGCGACCATCGAAGCCGAGTGGCTCGACGGCTGGCTCGATCACCTCGCCGATGCGGCCCATGGCGGAGTGGGCGAGGGCTTCGGCGGGGTCTTCGGATTCGCTTTTCGGATAGGTCTGGAGCGCCCAGAGCAGGATGGAGAGGCCGAGGATCAGCGTGCCCGCCTTGCGGACGAAGGCCCAGCCGCGGTCGAGGACATGGCGGAGGATGTAGGGCCACTGCGGCTTGCGGTAGGCGGGCAGCTCCAGCATGAAGTGGGAGGCGGTGGCTTCCGGCCCCAGCTTGCCGCGCAGGATGCGTGCTACGATGAACGCAGTAATGGTTCCCAGCGCATAGACGCCGAAGAGGATTAGCGCCTGTTTCCATGTGCCCTCATCCTCGTGCAGCAGGAGCGGGACGATGAGGAAATAGACGGGGAGCCGGGCGGAACAGCTCATCCACGGGGCGACGAAGATGGTGACCAGGCGTTCCTTCGCGGAGCCGATGGTGCGGGTGGCCATCACGCCTGGGATGGCGCATGCATAGGAGCTGAAGAGCGGCAGGAAGGCTTTCCCGCTCAGCCCGGCCTTGGCCATCACGCCGTCCATCAGGAAGGCGGCGCGAGCCATGTAGCCGGAGCTTTCCAGGAGGCCGATGAAGAGGAAGAGCAGCAGGATCTGCGGCAGGAAGATGAGCACCCCGCCGACACCCTCGATGACCCCATCGACGAGGAGCGAGCGGAAATCGCCCTCCGGCATGAGCGATTCCACCCAGGCGGCCAGCGAGCCTTTCAACCCATCGATCATGTCCATGGGGATGGATGCAAACGAGAAGATGGACCAGAAGACGCAGAACATCACCGCGAGGAAGGCGACCCAGCCGAGGACGGGGTGGAGCAGGATGGAATCGAGCTTGTCGGAAAAGGTGCGCTGGGCGGAATCCGGCCTGCGGGCGGCGAGCTCACAGAGGGCGGCGATGAAGCTGCGGCGCTGCTCTTCCGCATCCTCCGCCCCGTGCAGCCACGAGGCTTCCGAGGGCGGTGGAAAGGGATGGCGCAGCGCCTGTTTCAGGCCGGTGAGGCCTTTTCCGGCATCCGCCTGCATGGGCACGACGGGGATGCCGAGTTCCTCGGAAAGCTTTTCCGGATCGAGCCGCAGCCCGCTTTTTTCCGCCAGATCGACCATGTTCAGGGCGAGCACGCATGGCAGTCCCAGCTCGATGGTCTGGAGGGCTAGCTGGAGGTGGCGCTCGAGGTTTGAGGCATCGACGACGCAGACAACGAGATCCGGCTTCGCGGTGTTTTCCAGCCTCCCGGTGAGGGCGTCGAGGGCGACCTTTTCATCCGGCGAGTCGGCCCGCAGCGAGTAGCAGCCGGGCAGGTCGATGACCTTGAGTTTCTTGCCGTGGGGGTTGTAGGTCTCCCCGGTTTTCAGCGCGACGGTCACGCCGGTGAAGTTCCCGACCCGTTGGTTCTCTCCGGTGAGGGCGTTGAAGATCGTGGTTTTGCCGGAGTTGGGATTGCCGGCGAGGGCGACGCTGGGCGTGTGCTCTGACATGGCCGGGATCAGCGCACGGGTGAAACGAGAACCTGCTCCGCCAGCTCACGGCTGATCGCCATTTTCGCACCGCAGACCGAGCAGAGAAGGTTTCGGCCGTTGGAGATCTTCCGCAGCTGCATCTGCTCGCAGAAGCCCAGATCCCGCAGCCTCTCGCAGGCAGGGCCGGTCAGGCGGCTGATGCGGACATCGCAGTTCAATCCCACCTGGTTCAAGGTAAGTGGCTTTTCCGCTGCAAGTTGAGCCGTGGGTGACATCGCGGGAAAACTCGGTTAATTGAGACTGATTTGCAATAGGAAAATCATATTCCTGGAGAGATCCCGAAGGAGAAAGGTTGTGGAATCCGTGGCAGGCGGCTAAGAAACTGCGCCAGATGAAGTATCCGACGAGATTCCAGCAGAAAACCCTGTGGGGTGCGGCAACCGGCCTTTCCATGCTGGTGCTGGGTTCCTTGCTTGTGGGGCTGGTGTGGCTCATCGGGCAGATCTTCGGCTTCCTCCAGCCGGTGCTGGTGCCGCTGGTGGTCGCTGGCATTATCGCCTACCTGCTGGATCCGGTGGTGCGCATCCTGGAAAAGCGCGGCCTGAGCCGGCTTTGGTCGGTGGTGACGGTCTTCATCGGCATACTCATTGCCGTGACATTGCTCGTCGCCGCCGTGCTGCCTGCCATCCAGGGCGGAAGATCGCTTTTCCGGGATATATTTTCCAAGCCCGTCATCAGCGATGTGGTCGCATCCGGGGACACCGCGCCGACGGCACCGGAGGCCGTGGAGAGCGAGGGGGAGGGGAAACCGGAAGCCGACACGGAAACAGCCAAGGATCTGGCTCCCGCACTCGCCCGCTCGCTGGACAATCTGCGCAAGAAATACCGGGACGGCCCGATCGGCTGGGCGCTGACCGAGGTGGAGCCTTCGGGTGAGCCGATCGCATGGGCGAACGGTGCGCCCGCGCCCGAGTCCCTGGAGTTTTTCTGGCGCACGCGGCTGGGGAAAGCATTGGTGACATACAAGGCGGAGATCCTCGCCTGGCTTTCCGTGGGGTCCACGAAGATCCTCGGCTTCCTGGGGCTGGTGCTGGGGATGATCATGGTGCCGGTCTACCTGTTCTTTTTCCTCAAGGACTCCGCCTCGATCCGCGAGCACTGGCACAGGTACGTGCCGCTCAAGGCATCCCGCTTCAAGACCGAGCTGGTCGAGACCCTCCAGGAAATCAACGGCTACCTCGTCTCCTTCTTCCGCGGGCAGGTGCTTGTCGGCATCATCGACGGGATCCTCGTCGGCCTCGCCCTGTTTTTCTTCGACCTGCCCTACGCCCTGCTCATCGGGGTTTTCATGGCGATCCTCGGCATCATCCCCTACATCGGCAACATCCTCTGCCTCATCCCGGCCTGCATCATCGCCTATCTCCATGCGGAGACGGGCAGCGCACCCTTCGGGCTGCAGCCATGGCCCTACGTCGGCTTCGTGGTGCTGATCTTCGCCGGCGTGCAGCAGATCAACTCCCTGATCACCGCACCGAAGATCGTGGGCGACTCGGTCGGGCTGCATCCGCTGACCGTGATCTTCTCGATGCTGTTCTGGTCGCTGATCCTCGGCGGCTTCGTCGGCGCACTGCTTGCGGTCCCGCTTTCCGCTGCGGTGAAAGTCATTTTCCGCAGGTATTTCTGGGACAAGGCGCTGATGGATGCGGAGACCCGCCCATACGGTGCGTGACGAAAACGTTTTTGGAGAAAGACATGTTTCCACACAGGTGCTACATATCCCCCGATGGCCGCTGACAAAGAGGAAAAACCCAACAAGGAGGACGAGGCGATCACCCAGGCATACGCCAAGACCCGCAAGAGCCTGATCGCCCGCCTCGACAACTGGGAGGACCAGAAAACCTGGGACGAATTCTACCAGACCTACTGGAGGCTCATCTATTCCGTCGCGATCAAGGCCGGCTTGCGCCCCGAGGAAGCCTTCGACTGTGTGCAGGAGACGATCCTTTCCATCGCCAAGCAGAGCAAGAAGAAGCTCTACGATCCCGAGCAAGGCTCCTTCAAGACCTGGCTGATGAATATGACCCGCTGGCGCATCAACGACCAGTTCCGCAAGCGCAAGAAGGACACCGCGATGGTGACTGGGGAATGGGCGGACGACCGCAAGACCGCCGTGATCGACCGCATCGAGGATCCCAACGGGGATGTGCTGGAGAGGCTCTGGGAAGTGGAGTGGAAAAAGGGCATCGCCGATGCCGCCCTCGCCCGGGTCAAGGCCCAGGTCTCGCCGAAGCAATACCAGATCTTCGATTTCTACGTCGTCCGCCAGATGGATGCGGACGAGGTGCAGAAAAAGCTCAACGTCAGCATGGCGCAGGTCTATCTCGCCAAGCACCGCGTCGGCGCCGTGCTGAAAAAGGAACTTGCGAAACTGGAAGATGAGACTGAGTGAAATTTTAAGCTCTGAATTTTAAATCCCAAGGAAGACCGCGAATCCATGCCTCTTTTTGAGGTTTGAAATTTAAGGTTTAAAGTTTTCCCCCCTTATGGCCGCGCCGCACAGGACACATCCCAGCATCCCGGACCACGATGTCCTCCGCAAGATCGGCGGCGGGGCATACGGCGAGGTATGGATGGCGCGGGGCGTCACCGGCGCGATGCGCGCCGTCAAGGTCGTCTACCGCGAGGACTTCGATGACGAGCGCACCTTCGAGCGCGAGTTCGAGGGCATCCTGAAATTCGAGCCGATTTCGCGCGACCACCCCGGCCTGGTCAACATCCTCCACGTCGGACGCAGCCCGGACGGCACCTCTTTCTACTACTACGTCATGGAGCTGGGCGACGATGTCCGCACCGGCCAGGAAATCAACCCCATCGAGTACGAGGCGCGCACCCTGCGCGGCGACGGCAGCGCGGCGGTGCGGCTCGACACCGCACTGTGCATCGATGTCGGCGTACGCCTCGCGGAAGCGCTGGGCCACCTCCATGAGCGCAACCTCGCCCACCGAGACGTGAAGCCCTCCAACGTGATTTTCGTCAACGGCAAGGCGAAGCTCGCCGACATCGGGCTGGTCGCCGCGCGCGACCAGCGCACCTTCGTCGGCACCGAGGGCTTCGTGCCGCCGGAGGGGCCGGGCTCCGCGCAGGCGGATGTCTATTCGCTCGGAAAAGTGCTCTACGAGATCGCCACCGGAAAAGACCGCCTGGATTTTCCGGAGCTGCCCGACGAGCCGCCCACCGGCCTGGAGCGCAGGCGCTGGCTCGAACTCAACAGGATCGTCTGCGACATCTGCGAGCCGCGCATCAGCAAGCGCAGGATCACCACCGCTGCGGGGCTTGCCAGCGCCCTCCACAACCTCCAGCGCGGCAAGCGCCGCCGCCGCGGATTCTCCATCTGGGCCACGACCGCCGTGCTCACCGGCTTCGCCGCATGGGCTTCCTGGATCGCGCTCAAGGACAGCTCGCTGATGCCGTGGAACAAGCCGGCACCGCCCGCCGCGGAGGTGGCGGAAGGCCTGATCCGCGTGGTCACCTCCCCGGAAGGCGCGGAGGTCTTCGACTCGGATGAGACGCTCGTCGGCATCACTCCCACCTCCACGATACGCGCCAAGGTCGGCAGCGAGCTCTCCTATGTGATCCGCAAGAAAGGCTACCGAACGCTCGCCATCACCGCCACGGTGACCGAGGAATCGGTGCGCGAACCCATGCTGGTTTACGGCGAGCTCCAGAATTTTTCCCCACCCGTGCCAGGCGAGAAATGGGAAGATCACCTCGGCGTGACCTACCTTCCCGACGGCGAGGGGCACATCAGCTCCGGCTATGTCGGCGAGAGGATCTGGAAGGATTTCCTGACATCCTCCAAGCGCCCCGCCAACGTGGCCGAATATATCAACGTCACCGAAAACGGGAAACCCCACAAGATCGTCCTGACCTCGGGGCCGGAAATCATCGCTTTCTGCGATTGGGTGCGCGCCGGCGGCATACGCGAAGGCTTCCTGACCACGGATCACGAGGTGACCTCGCTCATCGACCGCTCCTTCTCGGATCCCGCCATGGGCGAAAGGGCCATCCGCGAGCAGCTGCGCCCCTTCCGGACCGTCGTGCGCGAATACAGCTATGGCAGCGTCCAGCTCACCACCGACCCTCCCGGCGCGGAGGTGTACATGAACGGGATCGCGGCCGGGGCGACGGAGCACACCCTCCTCATCCCCAAGGTGAAACCGGGCACCGTGGAGCTGCTCATCGTCCTGGAAGGCTACAAGCCCCTCACCCTCCGCGCCGAGGTCACAGCCGGCCAGAACCTGCCGCTTTCCGCAAAACTCGATAAAAACTCCGGCGCCGTTTTCGGCAAGCCCTGGCAGAATGGCATCGGCATGCGCTTCGAGCCGATGGGGCCCGACCTTCTTGTTTCCACATGGGAAACCCGGGCCAGGGACTACTCGGTCTTTGTCAGGAGAGGGGGTGCGGAAGCGCCCCGGCAGCCGGATTTCGACCAGCAGCCGGATCACCCCGTGATCTATGTTTCCCGCGCGGAAGCCGCCGCGTTCTGCGACTGGCTCACGGAGCGGGAGCGCGCCGAGGAACGAATCGCCCAATCCCACCGCTACCGCCTGCCCACCGATGCCGAGTGGAGCCGCATGGCCGGCCTCGAATTCGAGGTCGGCGAGGGCCCGGGCCAGCGCGATGCGAACAAGCCCAAGCTCTATGCGTGGGGGACGAAATGGCCGCCGCCCGAGGCCTTTGCCAACTACGCGGACTCTTCGGCGGCGGAGCTTCCCGGTGTAAGCGTGGAGCGAGTCATCCCCGGCTACGGCGACGGCCACCCCCGCACGGCGCCGGTGGGCTCTTTCCCACCCAATGAGCTCGGGCTTCACGACATCAGCGGAAACGTCCACGAGTGGGTCTCGGATGACATCTCCACCACCGAGACGAGTTCGCTCGGCGTCGTCCGCGGCGGGGGCTGGAACACCTACGTCCGCGAGAACCTCCTCGTCGGCTGGCGCAACCCGGTGCCATCCTCCGTCCACAGTTCGTACTATGGCTTCCGCATCGTCCTCTCGAAAATCGAGCCGGCGGTCAATCCCCTCGATGTGCCGGAAGCCCCCAAAGACTAGGCAGCATACCGCCGCCGATTTCATCCAACAAAACATCCAATGGTCACAATCAACCTCAGCTACCAGGGCGGCCTCCGCTGCTCCGCCACCCACGCCCCTTCCGGAAACACGATCCAGACCGACGCCCCGCTGGACAACAACGGCAAGGGCGAGGCCTTTTCCCCCACCGATCTCGTCGCCACCGCACTCGGCGCATGCATGGCCACCGTCATGGGCATCGTCGCGGAACGGAAGGGCATCCCCCTGGATGGAATGGAGATCGAGGTGCGCAAGCACATGTCGGAGGACGCGCCGCGCCGCATCGCCAGGCTCGAGGTGGACATACTCATGCCGCTCCCGCAAACCCACCCCGAGCGCAAGCTCCTCGAAAGCGCCGCCCGCGGCTGCCCCGTCCACCACTCCCTCCACCCTGACATCGAGATGGCATTCAACTGGATCTGGGCGTGAAATCCTTGCCTTTGCCCCGGAACCGCGCCACGAATCCCCCGAACATGCACAAAGTCCTCATCATCGGAGCCGGCGGGGTCGGAAGCGTCGTCGCCCACAAATGCGCCATGCTCCCGGAAGTATTCGGCGAGATCACCCTCGCATCCCGCACCCTTTCCAAATGCGACGATATCGCCGCATCCGTGAAAGCCCGCACCGGCCGTGACATCATCACCGCCAAGGTGGATGCCGACAACTCCGATGAAACCGCCGCCCTCATCGCAAAAACCGGAGCAAAACTCCTCATCAACGTCGCCCTCCCATACCAGGATCTCAACCTCATGGACGCTTGCCTCAAAGCAGGCATCCACTACATGGACACCGCGAACTACGAGCCGCTCGATGTCGCGAAGTTCGAGTATTCCTGGCAGTGGGCCTATCAGGAAAAGTTCGAAAAGGCCGGTCTTTCCGCGTTGCTCGGCTCGGGCTTCGATCCCGGCGTCACCAACGTCTTCACCGCCTGGGCGCTGAAGCACCATTTCGACGAGATCCACACGCTCGACATCATCGACGTGAACGGCGGAGACCACGGCCGCGCCTTCGCCACGAATTTCAACCCGGAGATCAACATCCGCGAGGTGACCGCCGAGTGCCGCCACTGGGAGGACGGGAAATTCGTCGAGACCGCCCCGATGTCCAAGCACCAGCCCTTCACCTGCCCGGACGGGGTCGGCACCTACGAGATCTACCGTATGTACCATGAGGAGCTCGAATCCCTTGTGAGGCACATCCCCACGATCAAGCGCGCCCAGTTCTGGATGAGCTTTTCGCAAAACTACATCAACCACCTGCAGGTGCTCCAGAACGTCGGCATGACCCGCATCGACGAGGTGGAATACAACGGCGTGAAAATCGTGCCCCTCCAGTTCCTCAAGGCCGTCCTGCCGAACCCCGGCGATCTCGGCGAGACCACGAAAGGCAAGACCTGCATCGGCAATGTCATCACCGGCGTGAAAGGCGGCCAGCCCAAGGCGATCTACATCTACAACATCTGCGATCACGAGAAATGCTTCGCGGAGGTCGGCTCCCAGGCGATCTCCTACACCACCGGGGTTCCGGCAATGATAGGGGCAAAGCAGATGCTCGAAGGCGGATGGGACAAGCCCGGCGTCTGGAACATCGAGCAGCACGACCCAGATGCCTTCATGGCGGATCTCAACGCCTACGGGCTCCCCTGGCAGTTTGTCGAGCTGTCACCGGAAGACGCCGCGGACTTCCTCGTCGCCTAGGCCCAGGTGCGCTCCGCGCTTGCCGGCGCCCTTGCAATTACATGGTATTGCAAAAAATCAGCGACCGCCCCGAAAATTTCTCTTGTAAGTGGAGGTTCGAACGGCGAAGTTGGGGTCGTGCAAATTTTTAAAAACCTTCTGCTTTTCTCCTCATTACTAGTCGGAGCAGGGTTCGTCCATGGACAGAACACCGTGGTTTTCGAGTTCACCACCGATTCCACGGGGAATTACCGCCAGAATCCTGTCGATGTGACTTTCGATGGCGGCACCTTCGACATGGATGTGCGTGACGGCGAGGCGTTCTTCGATGGTTGCCACTCCTTCCTTTTCTATACCCCAAGCCCGATCTGTCCACTCGGCGCGACAGGATACATCTCGCGTGGAATAGACAACGATCCCCTGCTGCGCGGCCGCGGCCCCTACTTCAGCATCACCGGCATCTCCTCGGCATCCGTGCTCAAGCCCTTCGATGCGAATGCGGCACGCCTCAATTCCGCGCCACCCTCTTTGCTGCCCCGCCCGCTCGGTGGCTTCACGGATCTTAGCCTCAGCGTTTTCTACAACCTCCAGACACCCCTCATCCGCCAATACTTCATATCCCGCTATAGTTTCACCCGCGGATACACCGCTGCGGATCGCAGCCTCTTCGACGGCGAAATCGTGCCAGGCACCTACATTTACAACTTCGCCAGCATCATCAATCCTACCAAACCCGTGGTTCTGACCATCAACCAGTTCCCGAAACTGGACGGTTACCGCAAGATCAACAGCCAGAGGCAGGGCTTGCGTTTCCTCAACCTCACCTACGACGATGGCTTCGCCGTCCTCAATCCCTTCGATCTCAATGTGGTCAGCTGGGAGGGCAACGTGAATAACCTCATCGCCCCAGGCGTAGACAACCTTTTCTTCTCGATCAAACCTCTCGCGGATCCCACCGACCCCCTCTCGGATCCCGTGCAATACGACGGCCAAGGCCCGTTTCTCCCTGATGGGTCGCCCAACCCCACGGTGGCGATCTTCCCCAATTTCGTCGGGTCGAGCGCAAGCCGGGTTCTACTGCCGAGCCCCCTCGACACTAGCTACATCATCCCGCCGAATTTCATCGATCCGGGACAAACCGGCATCATCGACCTGGAGCTTGCGATTTTCCGCCCCACCAGCCCTGTCGCCTACGAGAATTCGACACGCCGTTTCAGGCTCCCCGTGAAAGTAATCAACCCGTTTTTCGGCGCGATCGCAGCCGCATTGCCAGCCAACGCGACTGCCGCCGAGCGGGCTGCGGATTACGACTTCGACGGTGACGGATTCAGCAATTTCGCGGAGTGGACCTTCGGATCGAATCCTGCGGACAGGAACAGCACACCGGGATCCCCAGGGGTCAAGGTGGTCAGCAGCACCGGCACTCCGGCCACCCGCATGGCTGCCGATGAGACATCCTCTTCCGCCCTGCAATACTCCGTGACGAAACTTACGAATCCCGTCCCCAAGCTGAAATACACCATCGAATACAGCAAGGACATGAACACCTGGCAAACGGTCTCCGCAGGCAACCCTTCCTGGGTGGTCACGGAAACCGCGAAGGAGCTGAAAGTCACCGGCTCCGGGACGAACCAGGATGTCGGGGGATTCTTCCGCACCAAGGTCGTTCCGCTCAACTGAACAGGGCAAGCCCCCTGGCTTCCTCACAGACAGGCCGCACCCCATAAGGTCGTGCGGCCTTTCTCATTGGCAACTTTCCCTGCGGCGGATCAGCCGAGGTTCGTGTAGACGTCCTGAACGTCATCATCGTCCTCGATCTTGTCGAGCAGGGCCTCCACATCCTCCATCTGCGCTTCGGTCAGCTCGATGGGTTGGGTGGGCAGGCGCTGCAGTCCGGATTTCGTGGTGGCGATTCCCATCGCCTCGACAGCGGCGTTCAGGCTGTTGAAGGAGGTGTAGTCGCCGATCAATGAAACGATCCCTTCGTCCACCGACATTTCCTCAAGACCTGCGTCGATCAGCTCGAACTCGAGCTCCTCGAGATCCTTGCCTTCCGGAACCGGGAACTCAATGACGGTCTTGCGGTTGAACATGAAGTTCAGCGCACCGCTCGGCACGATCTCGCCGCCGTTTTTCCCGAGGATGACCTTGAGGTTGCCTACGGATCGGTTCGTGTTGTCCGTGGCGCACTCGATGTAGAACAGCGCGCCGTGCGGCCCCTTCGCCTCGTAGGCGACCTCGGTGATGTCCGCGGCATCGTGGCCGGATGCCCGCTTGATTGCGTTCTCGATGTTTTCCTTGGAGAGGTTCGCCGCCTTCGCGTTTTGGATCGCGACACGAAGCGAGGCGTTGGATTCCGGATCCGGCCCGCCGGCCTTGGCGGCTAGGGTGATGGATCTGGATAGCTTCGGGAAAACCTTGGACATCGTCGCCCAGCGCGACTCCTTGGCCCGTCTCCTGCACTCGAACGCCCTGCCCATGATGCCGTGGAAATCAGTTGGTCACGCGCATTGGCATGAGCACGTAGAGGAAGGAGCCGTCGATGCGGAGCACCCCGGGGCTCATCTCGTCGATGAGGTCGAGGTAGACGTTGTCGGTGTCCAGCGCGCGCAGCGGCGCCTGGAGGAACTCCGGGTTGAACGCGATCTGCATGTCCGGGCCGGTGTAACCGACCTCAAGGGTTTCCTGCGCCTCTCCGACATCCGGGGAGTTCGCGGTGACCTCGATCTGGTTTTCCGTGAAGATGAGTTTCACCGAGTTCGACTTGTCGGAGGAGAGCAGGGAGACGCGGCGGGTGGTTTCAAGCAGATGCTCGCGGGAGATGATGACGCGCTCGTTGCTGTCGCCCGGGATGACCTGACGGTAGTTCGGGTAGTTGCCCTCGATGAGCTTGGAGGCGAGGAAGGTATCTCCCACGGTGAAGGAGATCTGGCTGTCGCTGAGCTTCACCTCCACCTCGCCGGAATCCCCGAGCAGGCGCTGGATTTCCGCCACCGCCTTGGAAGGTATGATCACATCCGTCTCGTGGGAGGCGGGGAACTCGAGATCCATGTCCGCCATGGCGAGACGGCGGCCGTCCGTGGCGACGAGGGCGAGCTTGCCCTCGCGGAAGGAAGCGAAGATGCCGTTGAGCACGTAGCGCGTCTCATCCGTGGAGATCGCGAACGCGGTCTTCTTCAGGCCGCTTTTCAGATCCGCCTGCGGGATCCTGAAGGTCTTCGCACCGGCAAAGTCAGGGAGCGGCGGGAACTCGGAATCGCTCAGCCCGATGATCTTGAAAGTGGACGGGCCGCTCTTGATCGTGGCGTAGTTTTTCGCATCGACGCTTACCTCGACCTCGCTGGAAGGGAGTTCCTTGACGATGCTCACGAGGCGCTTGGCGGGAAGCGTGGTCGCGCCTTCCTTGTCGATGGATGCCTCTACCGAGCCGGTGATGCCGACATCAAGGTCGGTTGTGGTGAAAACCAGCCGCCCGTCCTTTGCGACAAGCAGGACGTTCGATAGGATGGGAAGGGTGGTGCGGGAGCTGACGACGTGCTGCACTTTCTGCAAACCTTCTAGGAAAACGTCTTTTGAGATCTTGAACTTCATAGGGAAAAGGCACGGATGCGCTTGCCAAGAGTTTCGGTTTCCAGACCTCATTGGCAAGCCCGCAGTCACGGGAAAACCAAGAATATTCCAGCCCCGGCCACAAGATATGGTGGTGGCGCGGAAATCAGGCACATTTTTTGGGTTTCGGGGCTCATGGCGATTGCCGGAAAATTTCGCCTCGCACCAAGGCCGCGACTGAGGATAGTTTCCCCGCATGAACCGCCTGTTGCCAACGGCACTGCTCCTCCTGCTCCTCACCGCGTTCCGCATCATCGGAAGCGCGTTCCCGGAAACGCTGCCCAATTTCCAGCCGCTCGCAGCCCTCTTCTTCTGCGGTGCACTGCTTGCGAAGGACTGGCGCGCATGGGCCATCCCGCTGGGCGCATGGGCGCTGACCTATCCTGCTCCAGCGTTGATTTCAGGGAACCCCACATACCTGACGCTCGGCGTGATCCTCGTCACCGCGTTCGCCTTCTCCGCCACGTTCCTCATCGGGAAAAAACTTTCCGGGACGGGGATGGCAACCTTGCTTGGCGGCTCGGTGGCGGCCGCGCTCGCCTTCCACCTCATCACCAACGGAGCCGCATGGATGGCCAGTCCACTCTACCCGAAAACCCCCACCGGCCTCTGGCAATCCCTCTGGGCAGGCCCGGCGGGAAGCCCCATCCCGTCATGGGTCTTCCTGCGCAACATGACCTGCGCGAACCTCCTTTTCACCGCGATCTTCCTCTCGGCACGTTTCGCACTTCCGCAAGCGCGCATCTCCGCCACGCAGCCTGCAAGCGCAAGATAATCCTTGCCGCCAAGCGCCGCCGCCTTTACCCAGCCACCGTTCCCAGCCAATCCACAGACACACATGTCAGCCCTCGATTTCGCATCCTCGCCCATCAACCAATCGCTCACCCCCGAGGCGAAAATCGGACTCTACACGAAGATGGTGCGGATCCGCCGCTTCGAGCAGGTGTCCCTCGCCCACTACCAGAAGCCGGGCCGGATGGGTGGTTTCCTGCACCTTTACATCGGCCAGGAGTCGGTAGCCGTCGGCACCCTCTCGCTGTGCGGGGAAAACGACCACAACATCACCGCCTACCGCTGCCACGCCCACGCACTGGCCTCCGGCATGAACATGAACGAGTGCATGGCCGAGCTTTTCGGGAAACAGACCGGCTGCTCCAAGGGCAAGGGCGGCTCGATGCATTTCTTCGCTCCCGACAAGAATTTCTGGGGTGGCCACGGCATTGTCGCCGGCCAGACCCCGCTCGGCCTCGGCCTTGCCTATGGTCTGAAATACCTTGGGAGAAAGGGCGCCGCCCTCTGCTATCTCGGCGATGGCGCGGTGAACCAGGGCGCATACCATGAATCGCTCAACCTCGCCGCGCTCTTCGAACTGCCCGTCATCTATGTCATCGAGAACAACGGATACTCCATGGGCACCTCCCAGAAGCGTTCCTCCGCCTTCACCGGCTGCCTCGCCCAGCGAGCCGAAGGCTACGGCATCGAGTGGGATGTCATCGATGGCTCGGATATCTACGAAGTCCGCGCCAAGACCCAGATCGCCATGGAGCGCGCGAAAAACGAGTCCAAGCCGACCATCCTCGAGATCGACACCTACCGCTACTACGGCCACAGCGTCGCCGATGCGAACGCGCAGAAATACCGCACCCCGGAGGAAATCGAGAACTACAAGAAGAACCACGACCCCATCGCCGTGTTCCGCGCGAAGCTCGTCGCCGAAGGCATCCTCACCGATGAGCAGGCGGATGCCATCAGCAAGGCCGCCAACGCCGAGGCCGCCGAGGCGGTGAAATTCGCCGAGGACGCACCCGTCCCGAACGTCGCGGACATCTCCACGGATGTGTATTGGGAAACCGACAACAACACCGAAGCCTCGAAGATCGGCCACCATTTCTTCGCCTGACCCCAGATTTCCCAGAAATTTTCCCCATCCCAAGACATGCGCACACTCACCTACCGCGAAGCCCTCCGTGAAGGACTTGATGAAGAACTCGCCCGCGACGAAAACGTTGTCATCCTGGGGGAGGAAGTCGCCCAATACAACGGCGCCTACAAGGTCACCCAGGGGCTTTGGGAAAAATGGGGCGACAAGCGCGTCGTCGATACCCCGATCTCCGAGGCGGGCTTCATCGGGATGGGCATCGGCGCGTCCATGCTCGGCGTCCGCCCGGTCATGGAGCTGATGTTCTGGTCCTTCCACTCGGTCGCCTTCGATCAGCTCGTCAACAACGCCGCCTGCGTCCGCTACATGTCCGGCGGCCTCATCAACGTGCCCATCGTCGTCCGCGGCCCGGCCAACGGCGGCACCAATGTCGGCGCGACCCACTCCCACATCCCGGAAGGCCTGTTCGCCGCGTTTCCCGGCCTCAAGGTCTGTGCACCGGCCACCCCCGCCGATGCGAAAGGCCTCATCAAGGCGGCGATCCGCGACAACGACCCGGTCTATTTCATGGAGAACACCCTCCTCTACGGAAACTCCGGTGAGGTGCCCGATCCCTCCGAGGGCGATTTCGTCATCCCGCTCGGGAAAGCCGATCTGAAGCGCGAGGGCAAGGATATCACCCTCATCGCCCACGGCCGCTCCGTCCTCCACTGCCTCGAAGCCGCCGAGACGCTCCAGAAAGAGCATGGCATCAGCGCCGAGGTGCTGGACCTCCGCTCCATCCGCCCGCTCGACGTCGATGCGATCCTCACCTCCGTCGCCAAGACCCACCGCGTGGTCCTCGTCGATGAATCAAAACCCTTCGGCGGCGTATCCGCGATGGTTTCCCATCTCATCCAGGAACACGCCTTCGATGAGCTCGATGCCCCGATCAAACGCGTCTGCACCATCGACGCTCCCGCGATCTACTCCCCACACATCGAGAACGAGCAGCTCCCGAACCCGAAGCGGATCGTCGAGAAGGTGCTTACGATCGTGTGATCAGGCCTCCGCCAACTGGGTTGGCGAATAAATCATCTGGAATGTGCGGATTTAGGAAGGCATTCCCCGGCACTTTTTCGTCCGAAAGAAACACCTCCAAACCCACGCATTTGTATTGATGAAATTTCTGCCCTTCTTTCTCGCCGCCGCCCTCACCGCTTCCGCTGCGGAGAAGAAACCGAACATCCTGCTGCTTTTCGCCGATGACCTCGGCTGCTACGCCTCGGCCTATGCGGATCCGTCGCATCCGTCACCAAACGATCTCGTCAGCACCCCCGTTTTCGACCGCATCGCAAAGGAAGGTGCGCGTTTCCAAAACGCTTTCGTCTCCGCTCCTTCGTGCACACCTTCACGCGGTGCGCTCTACACCGGGCGGCACTTCTTCCGCAACGGCTCGTTCTCGCAGCTCCATGGCAGATGGGAAAAGGGAGCCCCCGATCCGAGCGAGGCGATCGTGGGCATGCCGGAAATGCTGGCACGCGGTGGATATCATATCGGCTGGAGCCACAAATGGCACATCCCCGAGCGGCTGATGCGCGGCAAGGAGCGCCAATATTCCCCGCACGGAAACCGGATCAGCACCTTCTCCCAGAACGTCACGAGAAACCCGGGATCGCGCGACGGGATCTTCACGGCCGTGCGCGGCAATTTCCAGGCCTTCCTCGCCGACCGGAAAGACGGCCAGCCGTTCTTCTACTCCTTCAACCCCACCAACACCCACCGCGATTGGGTGCGAGGCTCCGGGAAAAAACTGTGGGGCATCGATCCAGACAAGCTCAAGGGCAAGCTCCCGCCTTTCCTCCCCGACAACGAGGTGGTCCGCGAGGATTACGCCGATTACCTCGGCGAGGTCATGGCTTTCGACCAGGCCTGCGGCGCGATCATCGATGAACTGGAGCGGATGGGCGAGTTGGACAACACCATTGTCGCGATCAGCGGCGACCACGGCATCCCAGGCTTCCCGCGCGGAAAATGCAATGTCCACGATTACGGCTCCCGCGTCCTGCTGTCGATGCGCTGGCCCGAACACATCGCCGCGGGCCGCGTGGTGAAAACCCCGGTATCGCTCATCGATCTTGCGCCGACTTTCCTCGCCGCCGCCGCGACGGAATCCCCCGACGATCCCGACGGCCAGAATCTCCTTCCGGCGCTTTCCCCGGAAGGCACCGAAAAGGATCTGCGCGGCTGGGCGCTCATCGGGCGCGAAGTCCACGTCGGCAGCGCCCGCGAGGGATATCTCCCTTACCCTGTCCGCGCCCTGCGCACGCCGGATTTCCTCTACGTGAAAAATTTCAAGCCCGACCGCTGGCCCATGGGCGATCCGGCGGCAGCGGCGGGCGATGCCATGCCCGACGCCGACACCCTGCGGAACACCCGCGCCGCCTACGCGGACATCGACGCCTCTCCGACCAAGACCTGGCTGATCCACAACCGCGACGCGGAAGGCCTCGATCTCGTACTCCGGCAGGCATGGGAAAAACGCCCGGCGGAAGAGCTCTACGATCTTGGAAAAGACCCCCACCAGATCAACAATCTAGCGGGCGACCCGGGATATGCAGGGACGCTCGGGAAACTCCGCGATCAGCTCATGGCCGAGCTGGCAAAAGACAAGGATCCGCGGCTTACGGATGCCTTCGACAAGCCGCCCTACCTGGACAAGACGCGGAAGTAGCTCACTTCGTTCCGGGAAGCTTGGCGCCGGTTTTTTCGAACCACGCCAGCAAGTCATCGAGAAGCTCGTCGCGCTTGGCGGTGTTTTCGTTGGAGAGGTTGTTCCGCTCGCCGATGTCCTCGCTGAGGTTGTAGAGTTCGACCGCATCGTTGGAGGCGAGTTTTTCGCGCCCGCCGTCGAGCAGCCATTCCTCGTGATAGAGGTGCAGCTTCCAGTCGCCCTTGCGGATCACGCTGACGGGGCGGGTGCGGAAGACTTCGTCACGGCCTCTCGTCACCGGTCTGTCGAGATAGCCGGGGAAATGCCAGAAGATCGCGCCGCGCTCCAGTTCCCCGCCTGCGCAAAGGGCTTTGAGGCTCTCTCCGTCCAGGATCTTCCCTTCGGGGATTTCTGCGCCTGCGGCATCGGCGAAGGTGGGAAAGAGGTCGATGTTCAGGACAGGCACCGAGGTTTTGCTCCCCGGCTTCGTCACCCCGGGCCAGCGGACGATGAAGGGCTCGCGGATGCCGCCTTCGTAGTAGCAGCCTTTGTTGCCCCTCAGAGGTTCCTGGGATGACTGGCCCGTTCCTCCGTTGTCCGAGGTGAAAACCACGATCGTGTTGTCGGCGATGCCGAGCTCATCGAGCTTGTCTAGAAGGATGCCCACTCCCTCATCCAGATCCTTGGTGCAGGCCGCGTAGAGCGGATCGCTGTGTTGCTTGCCGGGTGCCTTTTCCTTGAAATGCCCGAAGGTCTCCTTCTTTGACTCAAGCGCGGTGTGGATCGCGTGGTGAGACATGTATGCGAAGAACGGCTTCCCTGCCTTCGCGCTCTTTTCCATGAACTCCGAAGCCTCGCGCGCCATCGAGAAAATACCCTTCGGATCTTCCTGTATCTTTCCTTTCGAGTCGTTCGGGCTCTTTCCTTTCGCGGAGTCGTAGTAAACCCCGAATCCCTGCTCCGTGGGTTTGCAGCCTTCGGGGCCGGTGAGGTGCCACTTTCCGAAGATCGCAGTTGCATAGCCGGCGGATTGGAGGGCATCCGCCAGCGAGAACTCCTTGGCGGGGATTCCGGATTTGTTAGGCACCGGCACGAGCCGCATCAGGTTCTTCGGCCCGCGATCCGTGCTCTTCACCGCGTATACGTCGTGCCGGGGAGTATATTGGCCGGAGATCAGGCAGGCGCGGGACGGTTGGCAGTTTCCCGCAGCGGAGTAGCCGTCGGTGAAGGTCATCCCGGATTTCGCGAGGGCGTCGATGCGCGGGGTCTCGTAGAAATCGGTGCCTTGGTATCCCACGTCCTTCCAGCCGAGGTCGTCGGCGAAGATGAAGAGGATGTTGGGCTTATCCGCGCAGTTCGCGGCGGAAACCAGGGCGATGGCGAGCAGAATGGTCTTCACGGGTTCGGATGGTTCCAGAGGCGGTGGGGGTCGTCGAGCCGTTTCATCTCGGAAAGTAGCAGGGCTTCCATTTCCGCGAGTTTGGCGGCGTGTTCGGGGCTTTCGGCGAGGTCGGTGAGTTTTGGGTCGCCCTTGCCGTGCTCGGGGAGGAATTCGTTGGGGTTTTCGGCGAGGTTGAAGAGTTGTGTCTCGCGGACTTTGCCATCGAGGACATCATATTTGATGAGTTTCCAATCGCCCTTTTTCACACATCGCATCCCGGGCTTGGTGCCGCCGCAATAGGTTCCGTAGAGGGTTTCGCGGACGGCTTGTTTTTCGCCGGTGAGGACGGTCTTGAAGGATAGCCCCTCGCTAGTTTCCGGGGCGGGGATGCCGGCGAGGTCGCAGAGGGTGGCGAGGGTGTCGAGCAGGTAGATGTTGCCGGGTGCGCGGCCTTGTCTCACCCCGGGGCCCATGACGAGGTAGGGGACGCGGAAGGTGTGCTCGTAGAGGTTCTGTTTCCCCTGCAGGCCGTGGCGGCCGATGGCCATGCCGTGGTCGGCGGTGTAGATGACATAGGTGTTTTCCAGCTCGCCCATGGCCTCCAGCTTGTCGAGCACGCGGCCGATCTGGATGTCGATGTTTTCCGAACAGGCGAACTCGCGGCCGATCTCGTTGCGGATGGTGCGCTCGTCGCGGTTTTCCCAGACACCGGAGACGGAGACCTCATCGCGCAGGCCGGGATGGCCATGGGGGAAGGGGTGTTCCGCCAGCCAATTGACGGGCAGGGCGGGCTGCTTCGAATTCGCGGCGGGGAGGGATTTCTTGTCGGTGTGGTTGGTGGCTCCGTATTTTTCCAGGAGCGGCGGGGTGCCGTCGCGGACATCGTGGGGGTGGGAGAATCCGTAGTAGATGAGGAAAGGTTTTTTGGCCTCCTGTTTCTCGCGGCCGGCGAGGTAGTCCATGACCCGGTCGCCGTGCCACTCGCTGCCGCTCTCGGCGGTGCCGCCGCGCTTGGTGGCGTCGTTGCGGATCTGGAATCTCCTGTTGGCCGGCTCGTAGGAGTTGCCCTGCTTGCAGGTGCGGACAGTCTCGTACCCGGCATTGTTGAAAACGACGGGGAGGGTGGATTCCTCGATGCCCTTCGGGATGAGGCCGTCGGTTTTCTTTTTCCCCGCTGCGCGGGGGATGTGCCAGACGGTGCGGCCGGTCATGATCATGGTGCGCGATGGCATGCAGACGGCTCCGGACCAGGATCCCATCTGGTGGGCGGCATCGAGCACCATGCCCTCGCGGGCGATGCGGTCGATGTTGGGGGTTTCGAGGATGGATTCCGGATCGTAGGCCCTGAGGTCGAAGGGCGACTGATCATCGACGAGGATGAAGAGGAAATTGGGCTTCTCCGGCGCTGCGGAAAGGCCGGGGAGCGAGAGGGCAAGTGAGGCCAGGCAAGCGGGAAGGGTTTTCATGGGAATGGATACTTCGGGGCGGAGGTGGTTTTAGCAAGGTTGTCCGTGGATGCGCTTCCCGGCGTTCCTTTGCTATAACATGGGTTGGAATACACCTATGGTTACGACCGAAAAATCACCTCCATTGGGGAATTCCGCAGGCATCATCCTGCCCAAGGAGCTTTTGGAGAAACTCCTGGTTTCCAAGGGGGGATGTGCTGACCGTCACCGAGACGCCCGTTGGGATCAAACTGAGTCCATTTGACCGGGATTTCGCCACGTCGATGTCGGTGGCCGAGGAGATCATGCGTGAGGAAAGGGATGTGTTGAGGAAACTCGCGCAGTGAAAACTCCGCCCTTGGATTTCGAACCGAAATGGATCACTCCTGCAATTACCCTCGCCGCCGGTGAGATCACGGAGGAGGAGTTCAAGGCCTGGCTACGCGAAACCCCGCCAGTTCCTGAGCGTTTTCCGATCATCCCCCTTTGACAATCCCCCGCCCTCGCCCCACGCTGCCGCCGAAAGCACTTTTCCAGAAATATCATGTCCTACGATCTCATTGTCATTGGTGGCGGCCCGGCCGGTTATGTTGCAGCAATCCGCGCGGCCCAGCACGGGAAAAAAGTCGCCTGCGTCGAAGCGGACCGCGCAGGCGGAACCTGCCTGAACTGGGGCTGCATCCCGACCAAGGCGCTGCTAAAGAACGCCGAGCTCTATCAGACGCTCATGCACAAGGCCGGCGAGATGGGGCTCCAGATCCAGGGGCTTTCCTATGACTGGAGCACTGTCGTCGGGCGTTCGCGCAAGGTTTCCGACAAGCTCGCGGGCGGCATCGAGTTCCTGTTCAAGAAGAACAAGGTCGATTACATCAAGGGTCACGGCTCCATCGAGGGCGAGGGCAAGGTGGGAGTGAAAGCCGCCGACGGCTCCACGCAGACCCTCGAGGGCGCGAACATCATCATCGCCACCGGCTGCAAATCCCGCCCGCTGCCGCCGCTTCCTTTCAACGGGAAATCGGTGATCGGCTCGAAGGAGGCGATGGTGCTCGCCGAGCAGCCGAAGGAGATGATCATCATCGGCGCGGGCGCGATCGGCGTCGAGTTCGCCTACATCTACAACGCCTTCGGCACCAAGGTCACGCTTGTCGAGATGCTGCCCAACGTCCTCCCCGTGGAGGACACGGAGGTCGGCGAGGCGCTTGAGAAATCCCTCACCAAACAGGGCATCCGCTGCCTCGTGAACACGAAGGTCACCGCCACCAAGGATCTCGGCGACCGCGTCGAGATCACCGTCGAGGGGCCGAAGGAGAACGGGACGATTTCCGCCGATGTCTGCCTCGTCGCGATCGGCATCCAGCCCGTCCTTCCCGGCGGCGTCCAGCCGGAGCTCACCGAGCGCGGCTACATCAAGATCGGCGACCGATACGAGACCAATCTCCCGGGCGTCTATGCGATCGGCGATATCAACGGCCCGCCGTGGCTCGCCCACGTCGCTTCCTTCGAGGCGTTCCAGTGCGTCGACGGCCTTTTCGTGGACGGCCACAAGCCGCGCAAGGTCACCAATTTCCCTGGCTGCACCTACTGCCACCCGCAGGTCGCCTCGGTTGGAAAAACGGAACGCGCACTCAAGGAGGAGGGTGTCGAATATGTCGTCGGGAAAATCCCCTTCGTCGCGATCGGCAAGGCGGTCGCCGCGGGCGAGACAGATGGCTTTGCGAAGCTCCTCTACGGCAAGAAGCACGGCGAGTTGCTCGGCGCGCACATCATCGGCGATAACGCCACCGAGCTCATCGCCGAGATGGGGCTGGCCCTCGACCAGGAGCTGACCATCGACGAGATCCACGCGACCATCCACGCCCACCCGACCATGTCGGAGGTGATCCACGAGGCCACCCTCGCGGCGGAAGGCCACGCGATCCATTTCTGATCAGGAGACGATGCCCTCCGCCGTCTCCTGCTTCAGCCGGAGCTGGCCGCAGGCGGCGTCGATGTCGTGGCCTTTCTCGATGCGGAGGGTGGCGGTGACGCCGGCGTTTTTCAGGACATCCTGGAAGGCGCGGCAGTGGGAGAGGGCGGGGCGCTCCCATTCGAGGCCTTCGACGGTGTTGTAGGGGATCAGGTTCACCTTTGCGCCGATATTGCGGGCGTGGCGGGCGAGGATGGCGGCCTGGGTGAGGTCGTCGTTGACGCCCTTGATGAGGATGTATTCGAGGGTGAGTTTTTGTTTTTTGGTGGAGTTCCAATGGGCGAGCGCATCCATCAGCTCGGCCACGGGATATTTTTTATTCACCGGCATGATGCGGTTCCGGACTTCGTCGGTGGCTCCGTGGAAGGAAATGGCGAGGCGGATCTGCTGGGGGTGATCGGCGAGTTTCCTGATCTGCGGGGCGAGGCCGGAGGTGGAGATGGTCAGGTGACGTGCGCCAAGGTGGAGGGTTTCCGGGCCGGTGATGAGGGCGATGGCCTGCATTAGGTTTTCGAAGTTCGCCATCGGTTCGCCCATGCCCATGAAGACGAGGCTGTCCACGCGCTCGCCGGAGATCTGCTCGGCGGCGAGGACTTGGCCTGCGATTTCCGCGGCATCGAGGTTCCGCGTGTAGCCGGCGAGTCCTGAGGCGCAGAATTTGCAGCCGTAGGCGCAGCCGACCTGTGAGGACACGCAGAGGGTGCGGCGGTCGGATTTCTCGCCGTAGAGCGCAGGGTTCGCGGGGATGAGGACGGACTCGATGTAGCGCCCGTCGTGGAGGCGGAAGAGAAACTTCCGCGTGGTGTCCTCGCTGCCCTGGGTCTTGGCGTGGGCGAGGGCGGTGATGCGGAAGGAGGCGGCGAGCTTTTCCCGCAACGGGGCGGGGAGGTTGGTCATTTCATCGTATGATATGACCTTTTTTTTCCACACCCAATCGAGGATCTGCTTCGCCCGGAAGGCTGGCTCTCCCTGCTCTGCAAGCCATGTGGAGAGTGTCTCCGTGGAGACGCCAGGAAGGGCGGGTAGAGGGGCGGCGGTCATGGACACGGGGAAGCCTGTCACCTGCGCAAAGCGGAGTCGAACCGGAAATCGGCGCGGCGGCGGCTTCAGGAGTCCGCGAACCGCGTTTCAACGATCTCCTTCGAGACCATTTTTTCCGCCTCGAACACGAATTTCCCGAGCAGGCTTTTCCCGCCGAGAACGAGCGGCAACCAATGGATGTCGTCCTCCCACATCCTTGCGTATGGGATGTCACCCAGCGGCACCCACAGGGGGGCGGCCTCTTCCGTTTCCGTCGGAGTCCCGGAGAAATCGCCGCCTATGAATACGTGGCAGAGGATGCTCGGGTAATCGGACATCTGGAACCACAGCTCGGCCACCTTGCGCGCTTCCCTGACGGAAATGTGGAGCTCTTCCTCCGTCTCCCGCACCGCGCATTGCAGCGGCGTCTCGCCCGGATCGATCTTGCCGCCGGGGCCGTTTACCTTGCCTGCACCGTGGCCGCGTTTTTTTTCGATGAGCAGGATCTCGCCTCCCCGCACGACGAACATCAGCGTCGCCGCGATCTCGCCCCGCCAGCCTGTCCAATCGAATCCGCTCACAGCCGTGAACCCTGCGTGAAATGCGGGGCTTGTCCAGCCGTGGCTTGCGCGGCATCCGATGCAAAAACGCAATTTGATTAGAGTTATTTGAATGTCACATGACGGTGAACATATGGAGACTCCTGATTTTTCCGATGGTTCACATAATCCGCAACACGTTGATTTTCATGGGATTGCGAATCCTGGATCCGGCATTCCGTAATTTCCGGAAATTCAGCAAAAGCTAAGCAGGCGGGATGAACTGGCCAGGTTTCTGCATTTGGACACTAGTTGTGCGGTTGCACTAGTAATCACCCCCCACCCCCTACCCCCCATGAAACACCTAGCCATCATTACGGCTGCTGTCGCAGCATCCGCCGGATTTGCCTCCGCGCAATCAACGATAGTTCAGACCAAGTCATTCAGCGGAGTGCCCGATTTCTCGGAGCCACTTCTTTTCAATAAATACAACGGCCTGGCGTCGAACCTGCTCAACGTCAACATCAGCTACTCGCTGACCATCGTGGGCGGCCAGTTTGTCATGGACAATGATGCGAACAGCCCTGCGTCCGTCACCGCGAACTTCGGAGCGACGCTTGACGCCACCTCCACCGATGTCCAGCTGCGCGACAACACCTTCAATCTCATCGTTGACGATGTCGCCGCCCTGAACACCGGAACATTCAACCTGGCTCCAAACCAAGGAGACGGACTCAACGATTACGATCCGACCGGCCCGGACGGTGCGATCCTTGTTGGCACGACCCAGACGAAGACCGGAAACGGCGATGTGGCCGCTATGTTCCTCGGCGGTTACGTCGGGACGAACCAGTTCACCGTCAATGCGATCGCCAAGCAGGTCGCCAGCCTGACCTCGAACAGCGGTGTCGAGACGGCGACGACCCCGGTCAGTGCCAGGGGCTTCGTCACCGTGACATACACGGTCGTGCCGGAGCCCAGCTCGTCCGCACTCGCCGGCCTCGCGGCACTCGGCCTGGCTTTCCGCCGCCGCCGCGCATGACGGTAAGGTAATGAATCACCCCCCATGAAGGCCCGTGGCTCCCTGGAGCTGCGGGCTTTTTCATTTTCAGGAAAGTCCGCCGGGGCTTGCGGCGTATACATTCCACCGCCACCCCCGGAATCTAACACCCGCAAAGACCTTGGCCTGCATACTCAGAATCACCGCCCTCATGCTCGCCGCAGCCAGTGCGCGCGGCGATGATTCCTACCGCGATCTGATCGAGCCGCTGCTTGTCAGCTATTGCTTCGATTGCCATGGAGACGGCTCCCGCGAGGGCGACTTCCGCATGGATGCCTTCAAGGATCTGGGAACCCATCTCGCCGATACCAAGCACTGGATCCCGGTCTGGCGGAACCTCCGTTCCCAGATCATGCCGCCCTCCGATGAGGCGCAGCCCTCCGCCGAAGAGAAGAAACAACTCCTCTCATGGATCGAGTCCAGCGTATTCAAGCTCGATCCGGAAAACCCCGATCCCGGCCGCGTCACGATACGCCGCCTGAACCGCAACGAATACCGCTACGCGATCCTAGACCTCCTCGGCGTCGAGTTCGACACCACGGAGGCGTTTCCGCCGGACGACACCGGGTATGGCTTCGACAACATCGGCGATGTCCTTTCCGTTTCCCCGCTGCTCATGGAGAAATATCTCACCGTTGCCGAGGAAATCATGAACCTTGCCCTTCCCGACGATGCCTCCGCGCAGGTGCCGCGCACCGATTTCCTGGCCAGCGATTTCAAGCACCCTTCCATCCCGCCGACATGGGCGCCGTTCTCCGATGCCGCGGAATTCACCCTCCGGGTGCCCGTGGAGTGGCCGGGGAAATACCAGATCACGCTCCAGTATTCGATCCAGGGCGCCACCGAGGCGACCACTCAGGAGGCCATCCTGGAAATCACGGCAAACGGCAAGCCGCTGGAAAAAGCCACCCTAGGATGGGACCAGCGCCGCAGCATAGATCTCGGCGCGGAGGCGAAATTCGACAAGGGCACCCGCGAGATCAAGGTTTCCCTAAAACCCGCACAAGCCCCAGCCGAAGGCGAGGAAGCACTCTACCTCTCCATCCAGCGCCTCATCCTGCAGGGGCCGCTCGACGGATCGCGCAAGGAATACTCCAAAGGCCACCGCATGATCTTCGTCGATGGCCCGCCAGCTGAGAAAGACCCCGCGGCGAAGAACGCCTACGCGCGCAAGATCATGCGCTCGTTCGTCTCACGGGCTTTCCGCCGCCCCATCGTGGAAAGCGACATCGACCGTCTGGTGACCATCGTCAACGAGATCGACAAGCTCCCCGGAAAAACCTTCCAGGACGGCATCAAGCAGGCGATCGCCACCTGCCTCGCCTCCCCCCGTTTCCTCTTCCGCGCCGAGATCCAGCCGGAGCCGAACAACCCGGCAAAGGTCGTCCCGCTCGACGAATACGCCCTCGCCTCGCGCCTCTCGTTTTTTCTCTGGTCCTCCGTCCCCGATGACGAACTGCTTTCCCTCGCCTACAACAAGAAACTCCGGCAGAACCTCCGCCAACAGGTCGGGCGCATGCTCAAGGACCCCCGCTCAGAGAGGCTTACGGAAAACTTTGTCGGCCAGTGGCTGCAGGCGCGGGATGTGACCACGGTCGCCGTTTCCGCACCCACCATCCTGGGCGTGGAAAACAACTTCGAGGCGGCGAAGGCATTCGATCCCCGCCTCCGCGATGACATGCGCAAGGAAACCTACGCGCTCTTCGATTTCATCCTCCGCAACGATCGTCCGGTCGAGGAACTCATTTCCGCACGTTACTCCTTCCTCAATGAGCGGCTCGCGAAATTCTACGGAATCAAGGGCGTGAAGGGCGAGGAATTCAAACCCATCGACCTGACGGAGCACCCGGAGCGCGGCGGCCTGCTGACCCAGGGCACCTTCCTCATCGTCACCTCGAACCCCACCCGCACCTCTCCGGTCAAGCGCGGCCTCTTCGTCCTCGACAACCTGCTCGGCACACCGCCGCCACCGCCGCCACCGGACGTCCCGGAGCTGGAGGATGCCAAGGATGCCGGGAAAAACGGCAAACCCACAATGCGCGAGATGATGGAGATCCACCGCGAAGATCCCGATTGCCGCGGCTGCCATGCCCGCATGGATCCCATCGGGCTGGGGCTGGAAAACTTCGATGCCCTCGGGCGCTTCCGGAAAATGGAGAATGGCAAGCCCATCGACACCGCCGGGGAACTCATCACCGGAGAGGAATTCGCGAATGTCGCCACCCTCAAGGAAATCCTAGCCGACAGGCGCAGGCAGGATCTTTACCGCACCGTTTCGGAGAAACTCCTCACCTACGCCATCGGCCGCGGCGTGGAGTACTATGACTCCACAACCATCACCCTGCTCGTCGATCATTTGGAAAAGCACGATGGCAAGCTCGTTGAACTCATCCACGCCATCACCACCTCCGCACCCTTCCAGATGCGCAGGGGCGATGAGTGATCGGAAGTTTTCACAGGGCTTGCTTGACCGTCGTGCAGGTTGGGGGCTAGAACCGCCCGGTTTTTCGCCAGCCGCCTATGAACATCCACGAATACCAAGCCAAGGAGCTCTTCGACCGTTTCCAAGTCCCCAGCCCGAAAGGGAAAGTCGCATCCAGCCCGGAGGAAGCCGCCGACGCTGCGAAGGAATTCGCCGGGGCGAAGCTGGTCATCAAGGCGCAGGTGCATGCCGGCGGGCGCGGAAAAGGCCATTTCAAGAACGGCTTCCAGGGCGGGGTTCACCTCATCGAAAGCCCGGAGCAGGCGGCGGAGTACGCCGGGAAAATGCTCAACGAGACCCTTGTCACGGTCCAGACGGGCGAGGCGGGTCGGGTTGTGCGGAAAGTGATGATCGCCGAGGCGGTGGACATCACCCATGAGTATTACCTCGCCATCCTGATGGACCGCGCCAGCAACGGCCCGGTCATCGTGGCTTCCACGGAAGGCGGCATGAGCATCGAGGATGTCGCCCACGACACCCCTGAGAAGATTTTCCGCCAGGCGGTCCACCCGCTGCTCGGCCTCCAGGCATACGAGATCCGCAAGATTTCCGCCGAGCTCGGCCTCGAGGGAGACATCGCCAAGCAGTTCGGAAAGCTCCTCAGGAATCTCTACAAGCTCTTCATCGACTGCGATTGCTCGATGCTCGAGATCAATCCTCTCGTCACCACCCCCGACGGCCGGGTGCTGGCGCTCGACGCGAAGTTCGGTTTCGACGACAACGCGCTCTACCGCCATCCGGACATCGTCGCGATGCGCGACAAGGAAGAGGAGGATCCGCGTGAGGTCGCCGCTTCCGAATACGACCTCAACTACATCGGCCTCGACGGCAACATCGCCTGCCTCGTCAACGGAGCCGGACTTGCGATGGCCACCATGGACATCATCAAGCACTACGGCGGCGAGCCGGCCAACTTCCTCGACGTAGGCGGCGGCGCCAGCAAGGAGCAGGTCACCGCAGCGTTCAAGATCATCCTCGGTGATCCGAACGTCAAAGGCATCCTGATCAACATCTTCGGCGGCATCATGGACTGCAATGTCATTGCCGAGGGCGTGATCGCCGCAGCCAAGGAAACCGGCCTTCCCATCCCCCTCGTCGTCCGCCTTGAGGGCAACAACGTCGAGGCAGGCAAGGCCACCCTCGCCGCCTCCGGCCTCGATATCGTAGCCGCCTCCACCATGGCGGACGGAGCGGAGAAGATCGTCAAGGCGGTCGGCTGATCCCTGAAAACCCAAAACTGAAAACTAGCAAACTTTTCCCATGGCCATCCTCATCGACGAAAACACCAAAGTCCTCGTGCAGGGCATCACCGGCAGCTTCGGAGCCCGCCACGCGCAACTTTCCCTCGACTACGGCACCAAGCTTGTCGCTGGTGTCACCCCCGGAAAGGGCGGACAAAAGTTCTCAAGCATCGTGCCGATCTTCGACACCGTCTCCCAGGCGGTGAACGAAACCGGTGCAACCGCCTCCGCCATTTTCGTCCCGCCCCCGTTCGCCGCAGACGCGATCCTTGAAGCGATGGACGCCGGAGTGGAGCTCATCGTCTGCATCACCGAGGGCATTCCGGTCATGGACATGATGAAGGTCAAGGAAGCCCTCAAAGGCTCGAAATCCCGCCTCGTCGGCCCCAATTGCCCGGGTCTCGTAACCCCCGGCCGCGGCGAGAAAAGCCACGGCGGCTGCCGCATCGGCATCGCTCCTGGATACATCCACAAGCGCGGCAATGTCGGTGTCGTCTCCCGCTCCGGAACGCTCACCTACGAGGCGGTTTTCCAGCTCACGCAAATGGGCTACGGCCAGAGTACTTGCGTCGGCATCGGCGGTGACCCGATCAACGGCACCAACCATCTCGACGTGCTGAAAATGTTCAACGAGGATCCCGAAACCGAAGCCATCATCATGATCGGCGAGATCGGCGGCAATGCCGAGGCCGAAGCCGCCCGCTGGGCGAAGGACAACTGCAAGAAGCCGATCGCCGGTTTCATCGCAGGCGCCACCGCACCTCCCGGCCGCCGCATGGGCCACGCCGGAGCCATCGTCGGAGGCGAGGAAGACACCGCCGAAGCAAAGAAGAAGATCCTCGCCGAGTGCGGCATCACCGTCGCGGAAACGCCAAGCGACATGGCCACCGCCCTGATGCAAGCCTGGGGCAAGTGATCTGGCGCCGCAGGCTCTGGACTGCTGGGATCCTTCATTCCCAGCTCTCTGGAGGCGGTGGGATCAGCGGAGACCCCAAGAACAACCGAAGCGCACCCAAAAAGCTGGGGATAAGAACCCCAGCAGTCCAAAGCATCGGGTTACCGATGCGGTCTATGTCTTGAAATCCCTCGTCTGGAACGCGAGCCAGCCGATGGTGAAGAGCGATGCATTGAGCCCGATCAGGAACGCGTAGCTTTCCACGATCTTCGGCCATGAGATGTGCTGCTCCATCAGGAACACCCATGCACTCATCCGCCAGGTGACGAAGTAGCTTTCGTAGGGTTTGAAGAAAGGGAAACCCTGCAGGATCATGTCCACGAACAGGATGGTCAGAGTGATGATCGTCGCGGCGGCGGGTTTGATCCGGAAACAGGAGAACATGAACGCGATCGAGGAAAGCGTGATCATGCTGATGCCGATGCCGCCCGCCGAAAGCGCGAGCCTGCCCGCCCCCTCCCACCAGTCCGGATACGCGGCGAAGACTTTCATCTTCGGCTCCATCACGAACAGCCCGCCTTCCCAGCCCACCGCCGCCACCGCCATCGCGTAGCCGCTGACGCCGACGAAGAACACGAAGCTGAACGTGTAGAGGCAGACGGCCGTGTATTTCACCAGCAGCAGCCGCAGCCGCGTGATGGGCCGGGCGAAGACCATGCGCAGGTTCCCGTCCTCGTTCTCCTTCGCCACGATGTCCCCCGCCACCAGCGCGAAATAGATCGAGCCGAGCAGGAACATGCTCAGCAGCATGATCGTGAACGTGATCGTCAGCGAGCTGTAGTAGGTGCCGAACTCCAGCCCGTTCCGCTCCACCAGGTTGCGCATGTGCCGCTGGCTCGCATCCAGCTTGTAGACGAAAAGGATCACCGCCTCCATCACCACGAACGCGCCGTAGCCCATCCACGTCCGCGGCCGGGCGAAAAGCTTGCGGAGCTCGCCCCTGAGTTGTTGGAGAAATGTCATCCGCCCCTTTCATAAGCCGGAATCGCCGCCGCGCCACAGATTTTCATCGGAAGAATCAGGCAGGGACGGCAATCCTTGCCGTCCATATCAAGCGGAGCTTTGCACGGCAGGCAAGCGGGTGAATGGATCCGGCCGCCATATATGGACTTTTAGGGATAAAAGTCCCTGCCTGAAAAAGAGAACGCCCCGTCCCGCGTGGCAGGATGGGGCGTTTGGGAAAACCGGGATCCGGAAATTACCTGCGGCGGCGGAGCAGGAGAAGAGCGCCGAGACCGCCCAAGACTGCTGCGGAGGGCTCAGGGACGACGGGTGTTACATCGGCGTAGGTCGCACCGACGCGGATTTCATCGTAGCGATTCCCCGCAGTTAGGTTCTGTATGCCGAGTGTGTCGAACTTGCTTTGATCGACAATGCCTGTGGCGGTAGAGGCAACGGCACCCAAAGCAAGGCCAGTGCCTGGAAGATATAGGGTGACGGTGTCGTTATCGAGCGCAGTGGCTCCCCATTGGGCGTGACCTACAATGAAATAAGTGCCTGCAGCTTGGGTTGCTTGGGTGCCCACAACCGTGTTAGCGGGCGTGCCGTTTAGATTGCTGCCAATCGCTAAGTTGTCTTCCCATAGGGCGGCATGGAACAACTCAGTGCTTCCGAGTGCGAAACCAATCCCCTGAGTGGTATCTTCCCCTACTCCGGGAGCATCCAAAGCGCCATTCGACGGACCAATCCCATTGTTGGTCAGAGCCATATAAGTTCGATTGTTGATACTGGTCACCTCAAGAATGAGGCTGAACCACAGGTCACCGCCATTCACCAGAAGACCGCTGAAAGCTGTGCTTGCTGTGATGCCTATTTCGGCTTTTGACCATCCGGAGCCAGCATTCGAGGAATCGCCGGCAGTCGCCAAACCGCCATAAGTCATACCTGTGTTCTTGGTATAGCCACCCCCGGCAGTCCAGTTCCCAGAGAGACCTGTCCCGCCGGGGTTTCCTGTCAGAGAGGTATCGGCATCAGGGAAAGTGAAAGATTCATAAATCACCGCACCCTGGAGGACGGACGGCGCGAGGCCGGTGAGGAGGATTGAAGCGGCTAGAGCCTTTCGGGATGCATTTCTTTTCATAGTAACAGTTTGTTGGGGTCTCGTGATCCGAGGGTATTTCGGGAAACGCCCCGAACGGTGTCCATTAGCGCCCGGGATTCGTTCGGATGCAAAACACTTTCGCCTCGCCAACCACAACACATTCCGACAGGTTCGGTGCATGGGGAATTTGCGAATACTCTCCGCCTCCCAGCAGGTGGCGGAGCACTTGCGCTCGGAACTCCTGTCCGGGAGGTGGACGGGAGCCATGCCGGGCGAGGATAAGCTGATCGCGCAGTTGGGAGCTGGGCGCGCCACGGTGAAGGCGGCCTTGCGCCAGTTGGAAGATGAAGGCCTGTTGATCCCGCAAGGGGCTGGGCGGAGGCGCAGGGTTGTGCTCCCAAAAGTCGTGACGCCAGCTCCCTCGCTGCGGGTGGCCCTACTAAACTACGAGCCGCTTGATGATATCCCCGGATACACAACCGAGCTCATGCATCTTTTGGTGGAGGCGGGCCACAGCGCGTATTTCTCCGGGAAGTCGCTATCGGAACTCAGGATGGACTTGGGGCGCATCGTCCGGCATATGGAGGAAACGGACGCAGATGCCTGGGTTGTTACCTCCGGTTCTCGTGAGCTGCTGGAGTGGCTAGCAAGCGGAAAAACCCCGGCCTTTGCGATGTTCGGACGGCGGGGCGACCTCCCAATGGCGGCAGCCGGCCCCGACAAGCCTCCGGCCTACGTCGCGGTCACGCGGCGGCTGATCGAGCTCGGGCACAGGCGGATCGTGCTAATCGCACGCAAGGAACGGCGTTTTCCGAAGCCGGGGGCGAGCGAGCGCGCTTTTCTCGCCACCCTCAAGGCCAACGGGATCCCGACCGGCACTTACAACCTGCCGGATTGGGAAGAGAACCCGGAGGGATTCCATGAACTTCTGCGGCAGCTCTTCGAACGCACGCCCCCCACCGCACTCTTCATCGACCAAGCGCCGTTCTTTTTCGCCGTGCGGCAGTTCCTGTTGAGCCGGAGCCTGCGGGTGCCGGAGGATGTCTCACTGGTTTGTGCAGACGCCGACCCTTATTTCCACTGGAACAAGCCGAGCATTTCCCACATCCGCTGGGACTCGCGCCCGGTGGTGCGGCGCATCGTGCGCTGGGCGGACAACGTGGCGCGGGGCAAGGCGGATATCCGCCAGAGCCGGACTAGGGCGGAGTTCGTCGAGGGCGGAACGATCGGGCCGGCGAGGAGATGAAAAAACGCCCCGTCCCGCGTGGCAGGATGGGGCGTTTGGGAAATCAGGTTTCCGGAAACTTACCTGCGGCGGCGGAGCAGGAGAAGTGTGCCGAGTCCTCCGAGGAAGGCTGCGGAAGGCTCGGGGATCGGGGACACGTCGGCGTAACTGGCACCGACGCGAATCTCATCGTAGCGGACGTAGTTGGCCCCATTTATAAAACCTAAGAGGTCAAGGCCGCTCTGATCAGCGATTACGCCGCTGGAGATTGAGACGGGAGCGCCGAGTACGAGGTCCGTTCCCGGCATGTAGAGAGAGACAGTATCATTGTCAGTCGAGGTTGCTCCCCATTGAACACGACCTACGAGAAAGTAGGTATTAGACATACTACCAGACAAACCTGTGTTTAGCGTCGTTGTTACATTGTTGTCTGGCGCAAAGTTAAAGTTGCTTCCGACGTTGCCGTTCAAATCATCAGACCAAACGTTGGCATAGAAGGTTTCATTTGCAGCGAGACCAAAGCCGATCCCGACACCGCCCGTGTTGAGATCTCCGTTGGCTGCAGCAAGGCCGATGTCTGTAAGTGCGAAAATGGACCGGTTGTTGTCAGAATTAAACTCCATGATCATGCTGAACCACAGCTCAGCGCTGTTGGCGAGAAGGGCGCTGTATGCTGCACTGGAGGTGGCTCCAATCTGTGCACTTTGCCAGCCACCGTTGACGCGTGAGGAATCACCCGAAGTTTCCAGACTGCCATAGGTCATCGGCGTGCTCTCTATCCAGCCGCCACCAGCAGTCCAATTCCCGGAGAGTCCCGTTCCGCCGGGATTTCCTGTGAGGGAAGTATCCGCATCAGGGAATGTGAAGGATTCATAGATCACCGCCGCTCCCTGTAGGGCGGGCGGCGCGAGGCCGGTGAGAAGGATGGCTGCGGCTAGTGCCGTTCTGGATGCGATTGTTTTCATATCAGATATGCGGTTGGGGGTCGGCCTGATCGAAGGGCTTTCCCGCCTGGCTGCCAATGATCTTCCCTCTTGCCAACCACAACCATTTCCTAGAGGTTCATCCCATGGCCAATTTGCGGATTTTCACGGCCTCCCAGCAAGTGGCGGAGCATCTGCGCTCGGAGATCATTTCCGCGACGTGGGCGGGGGCCATGCCGGGCGAGGACAGCCTGATCGCGCGGCTTGGGGTTGGGCGCGCCACCGTGCAGGCCGCCGTGCGCCAGCTTGAGGGGGAGGGGCTGCTGGTTCCCCAAGGCGCGGGAAAGCGCCGGCTCATCGTCCCGCCGGAAAACCAGGCCCCGCCGGCCATGCGGATCGCGATCCTGCTCTACGATCCGGACGAGAGGAAGGTCGACTACCTGCAGGAACTCAAGCAACTGCTCGGCGAGGCCGGGCACACCGCCTTTTTCGCCCCGAAAACCCTGGTCGAGCTGGGGATGAAGGTGGAAAGGGTGGGAAACCTGGTCAAGGCAACCGGAGCGGATGCATGGGTGGTGGTGGCCGGCTCGCAGCCCGTCTTGGAATGGTTTGCTGCCCAACCCCTTCCGGTGTTCGGGCTTCACGGGCGGATCGTGCACGTGCCGATCGCCAGCACGGGCGTGAAGAGAATACCCGTCCTGAAAACGGTGGTGCGCCGCCTGGTCTCGCTCGGCCACCGGCGGATCGTGATGATCGCGCGCGAGGAGCGCCGCAAGCCCATGCCCGGTTTCGTGGAGCAGGCTTTCCTGGATGAACTCGTGGCGCAGGGCGTGCCCACCGGCCCCTACAACCTTCCGGATTGGGAGGATACGCCGGCGGGATACGGGCGTTTGCTCGATTCGCTTTTCCTCCACACCCCGCCCACCGCCCTCCTGATGGATGGCACCCCGATCACCGTCGCGACCCTGCAACATTTGGCGGAGCGCGGCATCGTTGTGCCCCGGGACGTTTCCCTGATCTGCGGGGATCCCGATCCCGCTTATGCCTTCTGTGATCCGGTCATTTCCCACTTCAGCTACGACAGCCGCCCCATGATACGCCGCATCGTCCGCTGGGCGGAAAATATCGCCCACGGAAAGGACGACCGGCGAAAAAGTGCGACCCTGGCGAAATTCGTCGAAGGCGGGACGATAGGCCCGGCGAAGGGGTGAATGGGGAGAAGGATGCCTCCGGCTCCTTTGCAGAGGACCGGGTAATGGGTTCGCGTGGGTTGTGGAGAGGAGCCGGAGGCGTCCTTCTCCATATTGGTATCAGTTCGGGCTCCCCTGGCCGTTGAGGATTTCCATATAGACATCCTCCAGCGAGCGGCGGACGCGGGCGAAGGAGCGGACGCGGACACCGGATTTGACGAGATTTTCGACTGCGACCGCCGGATCGACATGGGCGGGCAGGGAAATCCTTTCGCCGTCGAGAAACGCCCCGCCAAGGGCTTCGATCACCGGCAGCGCGTGCTGCGGCGGATCGAGTGTGACCTGATAGATCGGGATGTCGTCCGTGAAATTTTTCACCGAACCCTCGAAGACGCGCTTGCCCTCGCGGAGGATGGCGACGCGGTCGCACATGAGCTCGACCTCGGCGAGGAGGTGGGAGTTGAAGAGGACGGTCATGCCGCGCTCCTCGCGGAGGCTGAGGATGAAGTCGCGGAACCACTTGATGCCCTCGGGGTCGAGGCCGTCGGTGGGCTCGTCTAACAGAAGCAATTCAGGCTCCGGCAGCAAAGCCTGTGCGAGGGCGAGGCGCTGGCGCATGCCGTGGCTGTAGGTGCGGACTTTGGAGGTGATGCGTTTCGTGAGGCCGACGCGCTCCACGACCTCCCGCGCCGCCTTTTGATCGAAGCCGCCGGAGTAGCCCATCAGGATGCGGAGGTTTTCCCAGCCGCTCATGTAGTCGTAGAAAGCGGGCGCCTCGAAGATCGCGCCGACCTTCGCCAGCGCCTTGCTGCGGTTCCGCTGGACGGAGACGCCGTCGATGAAAACCTCGCCGCCGTCCGGCGCGACCATGCCGAGGATGATCCCGAGCGAGGTGCTTTTGCCCGCGCCGTTGTGGCCTAAGAGCCCGTAGATCTCGCCCTTTTCCAGGCGGAACGACACGTCTTTCAACGCCGGCTTGCCTCCGAATTTCTTGATGAGCCCGCGCGCTTCCAGCATATCAGTTGTTCCCGCTTCCCGTCACGAAACGGGCTTTGTTAGAGCTGCTTGAATCGGCGTAGAGAAAATTCGTCCCGCCGGGGTGCCAGCTTTCCTTGTCGCTGACGAGTGGCACGGAATGCGGCCTGCCCTCGATGCCGAAAAACGAAACCTCGCTGATGAGCAGGCCGTTCTGTGTCACGTTCCAGTTGTAGCTGGATCCGGATTTTTCGAACTCCTCCTTGTCCGCCGGGCAGCGGAAAACATCCGGGCTGCCTACGTAATCGAGCAGCACGGTTTCCAGCGCCGGCTCCGGGGAGTCCTTGCTTGCGCGCCCCAGCGCAAGAATGGGCAGGCGGTTTTGGTTGTCCGCAAGGTAGCCCTGAAGGCCGATGCCGATTTGCCTGAGATTCCCCAGGCAGGAGGCTTCGCGGCTTTTTCCCATCATGGAAATGGTCAGCGGATAGGCGATCCCGCCGATCACCGCGATGATTGCGATGACGATGAGCATCTCCACGAGGCTGAAGCCAGGGACGGGCGGCATTCCGATACCCGGCCGAACCGGCCATTCCCCAACGCGCCGGGCAGAAGAATGCAGCCCCTCCATGGAAGATTCTGTCATCGCGGCTCTCCGAAATCGTTGCCCCTCAGACCCTGCATCACCTCGTTCATCGCCTGCATGAGCGGCGCGAGGTCGAGCTTCGTGTCGGCGCTGGCCTTGTCGAAATAGGCGCGCATGCCCTCCTGGCTGATTTTTGCGAGCAGATCGCCGTCCATTTCCTCCGCACGCCTCATCTCCTCCTCGGTGCGGCCTTCCTGGATTTCCTTCAAACCCTGCTCGACGAACCGCTTGCGCTGTTTCTCGGGCATCTGGTCCAGCGCCTCCATGAATCGCCCCATCGACTCCACGATGGTCAGGTCGATGAAGAGGTTTTTTTCCTTGGTGCTGAGTTTGCTGAAAAATTGCTCCCCGGTCCGGCTTTCCCGGTTTTTCTGGCGTTCCTTGAAGTCCAGCCGGTTCACCATTTCCGCCACGCGCCGTATCTCCTCCTCACGCCGCTTTGCCTCCGCGCCGGTTCCGGGGTTCTCCGACCAATCCGCCAGTTTCAGCTCCCGGACTTCCCGGTCGAGCCGCTCCGCGGTGATTTTTTTCGAGGAAGCAAAAGACCGCACCGCGAAGACAAGTGCCCAGACCAGCGCCAGCATCGCCAGCCCCTTGAATATGACAGCCTTCTTCGCGTTCACGGGCGGACACTAGACGCAGTCCGGCTCCGCGCAAGTGGCATAGGGAAAATTTCCCCTCGACCGGCCAAGCTTTACGCATTTTCCTGAGCCATGCTTCTTCCCATCGTCCAATACGGCGATCCCATCCTCCGCAAGCAGTGCAAGCCCGTAGGCGACACCGGCCCCGCGCTGCGCGAACTCGTGGGCAACATGCTCGAAACTATGGCGGAGGCGAACGGCGTCGGCCTGGCTGCGCCCCAGATCGGCGAGGATCTGCAGCTCGCCGTGATCGACGTATCACACGATCCGGAATGCGTTTCCTACCTGAAGGTCAACGGCGAGGATGCGGAAATCGCAGACATCATGCCGCTGGTTTTCATCAATCCCACGCTCGAATACGGCCAGGAAAAGGAGATGGAATACGAGGGCTGCCTGAGCATCCGGAACATTCGCTGCGAAGTCAGGCGTCCTGCGGAGGTCAAGGCGACGCTCCCTCAGATCGATGGATCCACCCTCGTCATCGAGACAGACGGCCTGCTGGCCCGCGCCTTGCAACATGAGATCGACCACCTCAACGGCATTCTCTTCGTGGACAGGCTCTCCGCCGTGGGCAAAGTCAGCGTGAGAAACAGGTTGAAGCGCCTCCTTGCCGGGCAGGACTCCTGAGGCGCCCACAGCTTATTTTTTGGAATCACAGTCTTATCAGCTCGACATTCAGCATATTCAAAGCTTTTCTTCGCTTGGATAGTCTTGCACATACCCAAGCATAGCCCCCATACGACCATGAGCACGCCCCGCGGAATTTTCGAAACCTTCCCGAACCAGTCACCACCTCCCGGTGCCCCGCCAAGCTCGCCCTTCGCGATCGCCTCCGAGGCCAGCGCCACCCCGGCTCCCAGTCCTTTTGCGCCAGCCGCGAGCCCTGCAGCCCGGAAAGAATCGCCGTTTTCCGTGGTCGGCGACGAGATCCCGCATGACAGCCAGAAGACGATACGCCTGCCGGAACGCCGCAAGTCCAACGACAGCCCTTTTCAGATCTCCGAGCCGCAAGGCTTCGGCTTCGAGGCGCCCGATGCCGCACCACAGGCATTGAGGGCGACACCCTTCGAAAGAGCCCCAGTCCAACAGCCGGCCCCTCTGCAGGCGTCACCTTTCCAGATGGAGCAGCCGCCAGCCCCGGTTCAGCCGGCAGCGCCCGCCAATCCCTTCGGCGGATGGCCTCAGGCCGGATTCGCCCCACAGAACCCCGTTCCGGCTCAGCAGCCAGCGGCTCCAGCTCCAGCTCCGCAGGCAGCGCCTTCGGGTGATTCCGCGAATTCCGACTCCTATTCCATCAGGCAGCTTGAGCTCCGCGCCATCTTCGGCGTGGATCGGGAAATGACCAAGGAGGAGATCATCCAGCGCTCCCGCTCGCTTCCCGGCATCCGCCAGATCGCGCGCGTGAGCGAGCAGGACATCGCCGCCGTGGACGCGCTCAAGCAGGTGATTTCCAACCTCGGTTTTGGCAACGGATCCCTCAAGCTTTACTCCGGCTCCGTGCCCATCGAGTTCATCCGCGAGGGTGGAATCCTGCTCGCAGTCCAGACCGATGGCGGCTTTGCCCCGGGTGTCCGCGAAACGCTCATGCTTGTCGCCCGCGAGCTGGGCAGATAGATCCGCCAAAGCGCTGCCCAAGAAAAACCCCCTGATCCACGGATCAGGGGGTCTTTGAAAAACAGGGAAGCGGGACGGGCTCCCGCTTCCAGGCCGACCCGGATTAGGGCGCGACGATCTCCAGCAGCTCTACGTCGAAGCAGAGCATCCCACCGGGACGGCCTGAGCCCTCCTGTTTCGGGCCGTAGGCGAGGCCTTCGGGGATCCAGAAGCGGCGTTTCTCGCCGACGACCATGAGCTGTACACCCTCCGTCCAGCCCGGAATGACCCCGCCGAGCGGGAACTCGGCCGGCTCGCCGCGGGTCACGGAGCTATCGAACATTTTGCCGTCGGTTTCCCAGCCGCTGTAATGCACTTTCACTGTGTCGGAGGCCTTCGGGTTCACCTTGCCTTCGCCAGCCTTTAGCACCTTGGAAGCGAGGCCGCTCTCGGTCTTCTTCGCATCCGCCGGTGCGGCTGCCACGTCTTCCGGCACGGGCGGAGCCGGGACGGGTGCCTTGAAAGAGACGAGCTCGATGTCCGCGACGATGAAGCCGCCGGGAATGTTCGCCTCGGGAAGCCAGCAGGTGCGCTGCTCGCCGGGGGTCATCGCGCCGAGGAGTTCACCGAGTTCAGGCGGGAGCTTGTCGAGCGGTGCGCTGGGTGGAGCGGGCTGGGAACGCGTATCCTGCACGGCTTGGCCTTCCATGGTCTTTCCCGTGAAATGGAAGGTAACGATGCTGTCTGCGGCGGGCTTTTCGCCCTCCCCTTTCTTGTTGAGCCTGTAGGCAACTCCCGAAGCGGTTTTTTCCGTGTCCTCCGGAGGTTTCGGAGCGGTCTTGATTCCAAGCAGCTCCACATCGAAAACCAGCATCCCCCCCGGACGCCCGCTACCCTCCACCACCGGGCCATAGGCCAGTTCCTCGGGGATCCAGAAGCGGCGCTTCTCGCCCTCGACCATGAGCTGGAGGCCTTCCGTCCAGCCCTTGATCACGCCTCCCAGCGGGAAGCTCGCGGGTTGCCCGCGCTCCACGGAGCTGTCGAACTGCTTTCCATCCGTGGTCCAGCCGGTGTAGTGGACGGTCACGGTATCGGCGGCCGCAGGCTTCGCGGCGCCGGTCCCGGCTTTGAGGACTTTGGAGGCCAGTCCGCTTGCTGTCTTTTCGGCATCGGCGGGCGGGGCGGCTACATCGGAGGGCACTTCGGGCATCTTGTTTTCTGGTTGGGCAGCATCCGCTGCGGGGGCTTTCGCGTCCGGAGTCTCCTCGGAACGAGCTATGGTGGCGGCCGACGCAAGCAAGGCGGCGGTCATGAGGGGTGTGAGGATACGGACTTTCATGGAAGGCAGGAGCATCCACGTGAAAAGCCGCATGTCAATCATCGGACTCGCATCCCGGCTCCTAGAAAACGCTCTCCGCAAGGATCACGACCTCCCGGAAGGGCAGATCCGCAAGCATCCCATACCCGTCGTGCCGGTAAAGCCGCGCGCGCATCGAGGCCGGGCTGGACATCCCGCAGAGGAAACGTGCCATTTGCCGTGGCGTGCCGAGCGATGCCAGGTTTTCCCGGCGCAGCGAGCGTATCGCCTCAAGCTCCGCATCCTTGGCCTTGCGCGGCTTGCTGCGTTTGAGCTTCACCGGCGGTACGCCCCGGCAGCGGTCGCAATGGCCGCATGGCTCCTCCATCTTTTCGCCGAAGTGCTTGAGCAAAACCCCTGTCAGGCAGCCCTTGCCGGAGGAAAGCGCGAGGACCTGGGAAAGCCTCTTGAGATCGCTTGCCTCCCGCGCCCTGAAGCCCTCCGCCAGCCTTTCCGCGAGGGCGGGCAGATCGCCCGGGGTTTTCTTGATCCGGTATGCCTGCCGCCAGTTCGATTTCTTCAGGGAAACATCCCCGGCGGACTCCAGCTCGGCGATCAATTCCCGCAGTTTTCCCCTGGTTATCCCGATCCGATCCGCCGTCCCCGCGATATTCACCGCATGCCATTTCCACTCCGCATCCAGCCCCTCGAAAACCCCCTCCAGCCTCTTCCTTTCCCGCGCCGTGCGCCCCGCCATGAGTTTCGCCATCGGTCGCGTCAGCCTTATCCGGTAGTTGTCGAAAAAACTGCCGCGCGCCTCCAGGATCCCATCCATTTCCAGATAGGCGAGCGTCGTCGAAATCACAGTCTGGCGGATGTCGCAAGTGGTCGCGAGATCATACAGGGAGACATCGAACTCGCCGCCGATCCTGAGCACCCGGCCTAGCAGGTTCTCCACCGCCCGCCCGCTTGGCGTATCGGAGAAAATGAAATTCTCCAGCACAGTGAGGTCGTCCCCGCAGGCCAGCCACTCGCACACGGCGGGCTTGCCGTCGCGCCCGGCCCGCCCGATCTCCTGGGTGTATCCTTCCTGGCTTTTCGGCATGTTGTAATGGATCACCGTGCGGATGTCCGCCTTGTCCACGCCCATCCCGAAGGCGATCGTCGCCACCACCGCATCGACTTCCCCGCCCATGAACTGCTCCTGGATCTCGCGCCTCAGCTCGCTGCGCAAACCCGCGTGATACGCCCGCGCCGAGTGCCCGTTTTTCGCAAGGAAGGTCGCCACCTCCTCCGCCGTCTCCTGCCGCGTGACATAGACGATGCCAGGTTTCCCCCATTTCCCCAGCCGGTCTAACAGCAATGCCTTCCGCTCCCCAGCCGCACACGGCGTGATGCGCAGGTCGAGGTTCGCGCGATGGAAACTGAGCTTCACCGCATCCGGCCTGGCGATCCCGAACCGCTTCCGTATTTCCGCCTCAACCTTGGGGGTTGCCGTTGCGGTCAGCGCGAGGATGCGCTTCACCTTGAGCTGCCTGCAGGTCTTGCCGAGCTTCAGGTAGTCCGGCCGGAAATTATGCCCCCATTCGGAAATGCAATGCGCCTCGTCCACCGCGATCATCGAGAGAGGCACACCTTTGAGCAGCTTGCGGAACTCCGCGTTGCCCAATTTCTCCGGCGAGACATAAAGCAGTTTCAGCTCCCCGCCCAGCAGCCTGCCTGTCACCTCCCGGTATTCTTCGGCGCCCAACGTCGAGTCCAACCGCGCCGCCGCGATCCCCTTTGCCACCAGCCCGTCCACCTGATCCTTCATCAGCGCCAGCAGCGGGGAAACGACCAGCGCCGTCCCCTCCAGCATCAGCGCCGGGAGCTGGTAGCAGAGGGATTTCCCCCCGCCCGTCGGGAAAACCGCCAGTGCCGCCCGCCCGGCCATGAGGATATCCACGATCTCCTTTTGCCCGCTCCGCAGCCCATCGAACCCGAAAACCTCCAGCAGCACATCCTTCACCGGGGGAATTCTCCTCATCCTCTCCATCTGCGTCCATCCTGTTTATCCGGCGAAATGCTGAGTCCTCCAGTCCGCCTGTGTCCGCTTCGCCCCCGTTGCGGTTAAAATTCTTCCCTCTGCCCCACCTGCAAGCTCAACATGCGAGGCACCGTAACCTTCGTACCCATGAAAACATCCCTGCTTCTCGGCCTCATCTCCGCCGCATCCCTCCTCGCCAGGGAGCCCGCAAAACCATCTGCGGATCTAACAGCCGTCACCACGGAAATGGCCGCCGCCGCCAACGCCTTCCTCTCCTCCCTCGGTGAGGCCCAGGCGAAGAAAGCCCGCTTTCCATTTGAGTCCGACCAGCGCGAGGCATGGGGCTTCGTGCCGCGCGCGCGCAAAGGTGTCCCGCTCGAAGATCTCGATGAAAAACAGACCGCCCACGTCCGCACGCTCCTCAAGACCGCCCTCAGCGATCCCGGCCTTGGCAAGGTCGATGCGATCATGGCGCTCGAAGCCTTCCTTGCGGAGATCGAGAAACGCCCCGACTTCCGCAATCCCAAGGCCTATTTCACCTCCGTCTTCGGTGAGCCAAAAGCCGGCGGAACCTGGGGCTGGCGCTTCGAGGGGCACCACCTATCGCTCAACTACACGATCGCCGACGGCAAGGCCGTTTCCGTCACCCCGTCCTTCTTCGCCACCAACCCCGGCGAGGTCATGATAGACCACCCGATGAAAGGCACCCGCCCCCTCGCCGCCGAGGAAGACCTCGCCCGAGCCCTGGCCACCACCCTCAGGGAAACCGGCAAGCAAGTCGTCTTCTCCGAGAAACCTCCCGGAGAAATCCTCACCGCCGAGGACCGCAAGGCGAAACAGCTCGACCCTGTCGGTGTCATTGCAACGGAAATGACCGCCGCCCAACAGGCCGCGCTCAAGGAACTCATCGCCGAGTTCGCGAACCGCCACCGCAAGGAGCTCGCCGAAGCCGATCTCGCCAAAATCCTGGCCGATATGGATAAGCTCCGCTTCGGCTGGGCCGGCGGCCTCAAGCGCGGCGAGCCCTACTACTACCGCATCCAAGGTACTACGTTCCTAGTGGAAGTCGCAAACGTCCAGAACAACGGCAACCACGTCCACGCCACCTGGCGCGACCAATCCAACGACTTCGGCAACGATCTCCTTGGCGATCACGTCGGACACGACCATTGAGCGCCAATCTCCATTTCCTGCGCGACCTCCCGCCTGCCCGGGAGCCAAATTTCTGGGAGCATTCCCCCGGCCTTTTTCTCGCCTGGAATGAATTCGGAGACCCCTCCGGGAATCCCGTCTTCTACTACCACGGCTGGCCGAGCTCCCGCCTGCAGGCGCGGCTGGCGCACCACCTCGCGGCGGAGCGCGGGCTGCGAGTCATCGCGATGGACAGGCCGGGTCTCGGGAGATCGACGCTTGTCCGTGAACGCAAGCTGGAGGACTGGCCCGATCTCATGGCTCGCTTCGCGGATCATCTGGGGATCGGAAAATTCGGCCAAATCGGTGTCTCCGGAGGTGGCCCGTATGTGCTTGCCTGCGCGGCGATGATCCCTCAGCGGCTGACCGCCTCCGCCGTGCTCGCAGGCATGGTGCCATTGCCCCTGACCGGCATCGGAGCAAAGGGGCTGCACCCGCTCTACCGCGCCCTCATCCCGCTGCGGAAGGCGCCGGCGCCGTTTTTCACCGCAGGCTTCCGCATCGCATCACTGGCAGCGAAATGCAGGCCGGATGCGCTGCCGATGTCCCTGCTCCTGCGCAGCCTCGCGGCGGAAGACAGGGAGATCATCCTCCGTGATCCGGAGATTTGGCCGGTGCTTGCGAAAAGTTTCACCGAGGGCGTCTGCGGCCTCTCCGGCGGGCAGGGCGTGATGACCGATTCGGAAGTCTACCTCCGCAAGCCCGCCATCAAACCCGAGGAAATTCGCCACCCGATCCGCTACTGGCATGGTGCGGATGACAGGAATATCCCCGCCGCCCTTGTGCGCGATCTGGTCTCGAAAATGCCCGCCGCCGCCCTTGATGTCGTCGATGGCCTGGGGCATTTTTCGCTCGCCATGCTCCGCGCCGGATCGGCCCTGGACCACATTGCGGAAACATCCACCCCATGAGCGAAGAACCGGAAGAGGAATGGGTCGATGTCGGCAAATACTCCTCGCTCGATGAGGCGCACGAGCACGCGCTCGTCGCCCTCGCCATGGGGGAGGCGATCCGCGTCGAGCACGGCGACGAGCCGGGCGGATACGATGTGCGGGCCGAGCCATCCGCAGCCCCGAAGGTTTCCGAGGAGCTCAAGGCATACGAAGAGGAATCCCGCACCGGGGAGGCCTTGCCGCTGCTCCCCTCCAACTGGGGTGCCCACCCCGCCGGGGCACTCCATTTCCTCGTTTGGGCCGCCACCCTCCTCCTCGTCTTCCGTTCCCAGTCCATCGATCCGACCATCTCCGACCGCTTCGCCTCCTCGAGCCGGGCTCTCATCGGCAACGGCGAGTGGTGGCGGCCCTTCACCGCGCTCTTCCTCCATGGCGACGGGCCACACATCGCCGGGAACCTGGCCAGCGGCGCGGTGTTCGGGATGCTCGTCTCGAAATCCCTCGGGCCGTGGAAAGGCTGGTCCATGATCCTGCTGGCGGGCACCGCCGGGAATGCGATCACCTCATGGATCCTGTGGCCTGTGGATTTCCGTTCGCTTGGCGCATCGACCGCCGTATTCGGTGCGCTCGGCATCCTGTCCGGGATCGGCATCGTGGAGAATTCCCGCGAAAAAATCCGCATGCCATGGCTCCGGGTCATCGCCCCGTTGCTGGCCGGTTTCGTCCTGCTCGGCTGGCTCGGTGGTGCGGCGCCGGGCGAGGGAGTCGATGTCTTCGGGCATGTCTTCGGCTTCTGCGCCGGAGTGCTCGCCGGAGTGATCTGCCGTTGGGGAGGCTGACCGCACTTACATCCTGAAATCCTCGCCGAGGTAGTGCTTGCGGGCGATGGGGTCGTTGACGAGCTCCGAGGACGGGCCTTCCAGGATGACGCGGCCATCGTGGATGAGGAAGGCGCGGTCCGTGATCGAGAGGGTCTCGCGTACGGAGTGGTCCGTGATGAGGATTGCGAGGCCGTCCTTTTCGCGCAGCTCGCGGACGATGCGCTGGATGTCCTCGACGGCGAGCGGATCGATGCCGGCGAAGGGCTCGTCGAGCATGAGCACACGGGGATCCGAGCAAAGCGAACGGGCGATGGCGAGGCGGCGTTTCTCTCCGCCGGAAAGGGTGATGGCGAGGGATTTGGCGAGCTTGGTGATGCCGAAGCGGGCCAGGAGATCGTGGGCCCGCTCTTTCTGGTCCGAGCGGGAGAGTCCGGGGCGGGTCTCAAGGATGGCGAGGAGGTTGTCGAGGACGGAGAGCTTGCGGAACACGGATTCCTCCTGGGGGAGATAGCCGAGGCCGAGGCGTGCGCGGCGGTGCATGGGCAGCTTGGAAATGTCCTGGCCGTTGAGATGGACGGTGCCGCCCTCCGCCGGGATGAGCCCGGCGATCATGTAGAAGGAGGTGGTTTTCCCCGCGCCGTTGGGCCCCATGAGGCCGACGATTTCCCTGGGGCGCACGGTGACGCAGACGCCATCGACGACGGCGCGCCCGCCGTAGGTTTTACGCAGGCCTTGGGCGGAGAGGACGGCGTTGGCGGTGTCTGTGCAGGTGGAGCCGGGATCGTGGATCATGGATGGAACGTCAAATTCGAAGCTGTATGCCACAAGGAGGGGGCTAGCGGCCTTTCAGGTTCAGGTTGCCGCCCATCTGCCAGTTGCCCTGGGTGGAGAAGGAGCCGTCGTTGAGGAGGCGGAGGGTGAGGTTCGGCTCCATGGCGCGGGCGAAATACGTGCCCTGTTTGACCCATGGGTAGCCGCCATGGATGATGATTTCCCCGCTGGGGATGTCGTAGGTCAGCACCCTGCCGCTGGCTTGGACGGCGTCTTTCCCGCCGACCGATTTCTGGTTGAGGAGTACGGCACCCTCTGCGATGAGCTTTTTCACATCGCCGAAGTTCCCCACGCCGGCTGCTGGCTTCTTCGGGGCTTTTGGATCCGCGGTTTTCTTGTCGAAGAAGACCTTGAGCTGATCCGCTCCCTTGAGATCGAAGCGGGGGTCTTTGACCACGACGTTTTTCAGATAAACCAGGACGCCCTCGTCGGCATCGAAATACATGCCGCCATCGCAGGTGATGAGGGTGTCATCGGGGGATGGCTTGATTTCCAGCGGTGCGGCTTCCGGGGATTTCCCTGGCTCTTCGGCGGCGCTTGTTTCCAGGCCGCTGTTGTTGATGAATGCGGTGGCCGCAGCGCCGGCTTTTTCGCCGCTGCCGATGTCTGCCGCGAGGGTGCCTGCGGAGGCGGCGTTGAGCGCATCCGCCTCAGGTTTCATGGATTTCGCCTGCTCCTTGATGGCTGCCACTTCCTCCTCGGAAACGAAGGGCGGCGGCAGGGCGATGAGCGGGGAGGGAGCGAGGCAGAGAGCGATGAGTGCGGCGCGTGAGAGCGGGTTTGCGTTCATGGTGGTGGTGGGCGGGGCTGAGATCCAGGTGTTTGCCGGGCCGCGGAGGAAGCCCTCGCCATCCTGGAAGGCGTAGGCGAGGCCGCTGCCGCGGGCGATGAGGCGGTCGTTGGTGATTTCCACCTCTTCCTCGGCGGTGAGGAGCGATTTCACCTGATCGAAGAGGGCGCTCCTGAGCTTGACTTTGCCGCGCAGGCTGCGGTCCGGGTTGTAGAAACGGATGAGGACGTTCTCGCCCTTGACCAGCTCGGGGTTGACGAGGGTCATGGTCTCGGTGAGCAGGTCTCCGGAGAGGTTGCGCTGCGAATCGTAGCGGGGGAGTAGGACACCCTTGAGCACGCTACCGTCCGGGAGCAGGGAAACCGGGTTTTTCCTGCCTTCGGGGGAAGGTTCCGCAGCGCAGAGCGCGGGAGCGGCGAGCAGCAGGATGGAAAGGAGGCGCGGCAATGGATGCGGGTGTGTGAGGTTCCGGTGTTAGGGCTTCAGAAGACAATATCCATTGCTGGCGTGCAGACAATCGCAATATCCACCCGTTCGTGGAAGACGTGGCGATCTTCGATCGCCGCCATTTCCCCCATTGCCTTGATACCCTTCATGTAATCAATATTGCTCTCCATCAAATTTTCTTGCGATTGCACAGCGTTGGCATCACTCCGAGAGGAGCAACTCTGGCCTGCATCCCGGACGACTTGGCCAGGGGACTGGAAGCCGAGTCGAAGAAGACCCACTTCACGAAATCGGAGGTCGCCCGCAGGCGCCTGATCGCGGCGGGCTCGCAACCCAATCAAACGGCCTCCGGATTTGATCTGATCGCGGACTTGGCCGGAACTTCGAGGCGGCCAGACCGATGAGCCGTAAGCGTCCTAAATTCATCCCCCTGGCGTTGCTCCGGCGTAGCGGTGGGGGGCGCGGGCGGTCAGGCGACTTGCTCGGCTTCGGCTTTCGTTTCGGCCTTGGCTTTGCGCTCGGCGGCGATTCGGGCCGGGGTTAGCGCGGAGGCTTGCTCGGGGGTGGCATCGTGAGGCAGCCGCTTGAGGACTTCGACAAGGTAATCCTCGGGATCGAGGCCTTGGGCGCGGCAGTTGGCCAGCAGGGTGTAGATTAGGGCGTTGTTTTCCCCGGCCTCGAGACTGCCGAAGAACATCCAGTTTTTCATGCCCAGCTTGGTGGGGCGGATCATGTTCTCGACGAGGTTGGTGTCGAGCTCGAGCGCTCCGTCCTCGAAGCAGACGAGGATCTTGTGCCACTGGTTGAGGGTGTAGTTGATGGCTTGAGCCACATCGCTGCCGGGGAGGTGCCGCTGGCGTTCCGCGAGGACGAAGCGGTGGAGCTTATCGGCGATGGGGGCGGCTGCGGGCGCGGCGTATGAGTTCGCGGCAGGCGGGTGGCGCGGCGGTCTGGCGGGTTTGCTTTTCGATGTGATAGATGCGCTGGATGTATAGCAGGATGGGGACGGTGACTTCGGGTGTGGCTTTGCCGAGGTCGGTGAACTTGCGGCGGGTGTGGGCGAGGCAGCCGGCGTGGCGGAGGCCATGTTTTTTCGCTACGGTGTCGTAAACTCCGTAGCCGTCGGTATGCATGCCGCCTTGGTAGGCTATGGTGTTGGTGACCTCGTCGTAGCCGAGGAAGTCTAACAGGCAGTCGGCTCCGCGCCCGGCGTGCCAGTCGAAGTAACATGTGCCCGTGGCGTTGTCGCGGTATACCCAGAGGCGCCCTTCGCGGGTGGAGCCGTGGCCGGGATCGAGATAGTCGATGGGTGTTTCATCGATCTGCAGTTCGCCGGCGAGAAGGAGTTCGGCTTTGATCGCCCGGCCGATGGGGGCGAGGTGGCGGGCGGTGGCGTGGGTCCAGGTGTTGAGGGTTTGCCGCCTGATGTCGATGTCGTGCCGTCGTCGGAAGCGCTGGGACTGCCGGTAGTGGGGAAGGTGGTCTTCGTATTTGTCGGCGATGATCTGGGCGGCGAGCGCGGGAGCCAAAAGGGTGCCGGGGATGCTGGGAAGCGGGGCGGGTGCGATGAGCGGCGGGCGGGCTTTCTCGGTTTTGTGGACGAACTTTTTGCGAACGGTGCGACGCCAGAACATCTCGGCTTTGGTGACGTCGAGTTCGTCGTGGTGCTCCTCGCCGATCTGCTGCCATGCGTCAGGGTTGGCGAGGACTTCATCGGGGATGATTTCCTTTTCGATGAGGATCAGGAGGTTCCTGGGGAAACGCTCGGCTTTGGTGCGGCGGTTTTTTGGGGCATTTGGTTTTTCCTCCTCCGGTGCGGATGTTTCGCCGCTTGTTTCCGGAAGAGGCTCGGGCTTTCCCAGAACCATTTCATCGAAGAGGAGCTGGAGCTGGGCGGGGTCAAGCTTCTCGCTGCTGGAGCCGAAGAGGCGTTGCTGGAGTCCGGCGATGATCCTGTCTTTGCGGGCGAGTTCGGCTTTGAGGTGGGTGTTTTCGGCCTTGAGTGACGCGATCTCCCTTTCCATTTCACCGAAGCGAAGGAGCAGGGTTTCGAGATCCGTTGGAATGCCATTATCCACTAGATTCCTAGTAGCAATAAGCGTGCCTGAAATGGTCTGGGGGCGGATTTTTTCCGAAGATTATTCCGGGCGCTCATACCATGGCTTGAAGGCGGCTCCGCGAAGATCCACGCCGTTGATGAGAAGCTGCAAAGCCTCGGCGTGGAGCTTGATGCGGCGCTGGCCCGGCTCGCTGGGAACCGGCCAGCTGAAACGGCCTTTCTCCAGTCGTTTGGCCGCGACCCATGTGCCGGTGCCATCGAAATAGAGGATTTTCAGGCGGTTGCGGCGCTTGTTGGTGAAGACGAAAAGGAAGTCCCGTGCTGCCGGAGTGCCCTGGAGATGGTCGGAGGCGAGTTGCTGGAGGCCGTTGAAGGATTTGCGCATGTCGCAGGGATCGAGGGCGAGGAAGACCTTGAGGGAGTTGGCAGTGAGGTTCAGCACGGGCGGCCTCCTTTCGCGGCGAGGTGGTCGCGGAACGCGGCGATGAAGTCGGCGGCGAGCGGGACGGCATCGCGATCTTCGAGCAGAAGCGAGAGACCCTCGGAGAACTCGATGACCAGGCGCGGTCGGAGCTGGCGTGGGAACTCGACTTCGACGAAACGAGCATCGGTGCATTTCAGAGGCTGCGGATAGCCGGGATCGGAACTGGACATGGCGGCCAGTGTGGCAGACCAAGGGGATTACGATAGGGGGTGGATTTTGGGACGCTTACGAAGCATCGCCCTACGGAATTCACGGATATTGTAGAGATGATTCAGTGCTCAAAAACCTACTGGCACTCAACTTCCAGTTCTTCCCGAATCACAAATCTTTATGCGCAATAGTATAATTATGATTCTTCAACATCATTGTCACGCCCCTCGTTTCCGCTTAATAATTCTAGCGATCAGCCATGCCAGTAAAGCAAAAGCTGTAACGACGATAAACACCCAAAATCTTCCGTTGGAACTTTCTTTTGTGGATTTGCCGCTGGGAATCAGGAAATCCTTTGCCTTCCGCACCTTCATTTCCAAGTACTTTTGCTTGAGATATTCCACCGTGTCCCTGTCCTGTTCTTTCTCTTCCCTTTCCAGTTGATCCACTTTGTCGAAAGCAAGCGGTTGGGCGGCAGGGTCGAAATTTGGAATTTGTGCAAGAATCGCATCAGATTCAGCCATTGGTATAAAATATCGTGGAAAGGATCGGCTTGCTGGTTCCAGCGTCTTGGGACTAGCAAGAACTGCATACCGCCCCTTAGCTTCGGTACGTTTGTCAAATATGTCTTCCCTACTGATAATGAGGAGGTGATGAGCATGATATTCCCGCGAAATACTCGAGTCGGCTCGGATTGCCGGTGCTCCCGGAACTAATGCCAGCGAATTGGCGCCTTTCATGTAATTTACATCTATCGCCATTTTTCCAGATTTGATGAGACTGATTCCTATGAAATCGTCCCATACTTTCGGAAAGTCATCACCATTCTTAGGGCTAAACTCATAGGATAACTGCAACGCCAAATCCGAACATACCGCGAAACCGTTCGCTCCTTCTTGTGCGAAGGAGGAAAGCGACATAAATGCCGTGACGAATCCAATTATCAACCAACGATACAATCTCATTTTGACCAGCTTTTGTTATTTCTAAACCGGAAAACCGAGGTTGCGGAAAAGACTTCAATCTCGGGCCTAGTAGGATCTGCCACTCCGCCGCCCCTCATCAGTCCTTTCTCAGCATGATGAATTTCTCCGTCCTGAGTTCCGGGTTGATGCCCGATTTCGTGTGCGGCCACTGCTATGATATAGTTTTTAAGATCCTCCCGTGCCTCATTTCCGATTACGGGATTGGCACCAGCGGCCGCAATTCTGAATGAGTTATCAAACCATTCCCGGCAGTTTTCAACATACACAACCGCCTGTTCAATGCCATTTATTGGTGTGGTCGCGCCATCGGTTGGTATCTCGAATTTGGGATCATCATCCTCATGAATGTTAAATTGGTATGCAGTCGTGAGTGGTGCTATCCAAAAGCTCTTGGTTTCGACAAGTTCCCTAGCATTCGAAGTGACTGACTGAACTTCTGGAAGCAATGGATCATGGACTTTAAAAGGAACCGTTTTCGTTTTGTTATAGGATCCTGAATCGATAATTTCGATGAACGAGGTAGAGAATAGTTTTCTCATGAATCCTTCCTCGGCTACGGCTAGATCGTTGCGGGGAAGTGGCGGTTCTGTCAGCCCGTAACCATCATCGTCGTAGAGCCGGAAGCTTGTCCCGTTGGGAATATTCGCATGATTTCCGGAGATACTCAGGTGATAGGTGCCCGTTAGACCACCTACAAGTTTGGATTCGATAACAGACTGTGTGGCGTTTTGAAAAATAATGCGTGAGTTCTCCAGATTGGCAAAACTCGAGAAGTCTTTTACGGGAGAAATAACGAGCCATGTATCATTGCCGTTCGTATGCGCGAAGCTGTTCGTAATTCCAGGAATTCCTACTTCTGATTCGAAGTAGTTCTCCTTGAAGCCGGATGGGTCGTCGCCGATTGCCAGCATCGAATCATTCTCCACCCACAGCCTTCGCCAGACGGTAAGTGATTCGGATGCTATTATTTCGCCCGTCTGTGCGGATTCTAATCCGATGTATGTTGGAAGCGTAGAATTGGATGTTTGGACTTCGGAGTAACCCTGTGCGTCTTCGACGGAAAGGACTGCTCGGTAATTATCGCCGGGCTGCATGCCGACTCGGTAGTCGAACTCCGCGCGTCCGTTGACGTTAAATGCCTTGTCGGAGGTGTTGTTCCCCCACTTGTTCTGTGTGTTGTCCCAGAAGTGGCCCGATTTGGCGGTGTGAAGGAAGTCGTTGGGATGGTTGTCGTCCCCGGCTTTGCCATTTGTGTCGATGACGGAATTCTCTCCTTCTACATCCATGTCGAAAACCTCGTCCGTGCTGTCGTCGATGTCGAAGGATTTGACGTAGCATTCGATGCCTTTGAGGCCTTCGGTGGCTACGAGACGGAGCTTGTGACGAATTTGGTTGTCGTGAGGGTTCTTGCGGCCGGGGAAGATGCGTTTGCCTTTCTCTGTGTGCGTCCAGGGGTCGATGTGTGTGTCGAGGTTGTCGAATCCTTCGATTTCCTCCCAGACGAGTTTGGGCGCTACAATGGCGACGCGCCGGTTTTCATAATTCGCTTCGAACTCGGGCTGGGTGGCGGCCACGTCCTGCCTGCCTATTCCCGTAAGGGGGGTGTTGGGGTCGTTGGTGCCGGTGGCGGGGTCATAGGACTCGATGAATTTCCCGAGGTAGGCGGTCTGGGGCTGGATCTTGAGCGTGTAGTCGTAGTCCGGCCCTTTGCCGGGGGCGTTTGGGTCATAGCCGCTGCTGCCTTGGGTGCTGCTCTGCCAGTCGATCTGGAAGGTGTAGGTCTCTCCCTTATGGAAGATGCTTCTAGGAAGTTCAAGGTAGGAGCCGTGCCCTCCGGAGCGGTGGGTATGGAAGCGGAATTCGTCCCCGGTCAAGGGGTCGATACGGAATATATTGAGGTTGTAGTCCTCGCTGTCGCTGCCGCTCTGGTCGCCGACGCCAAGCAGTATCGTGACGCGTTTATCGGTAGCCAGGGGCTGTCCGTTGTCCCTGTCGTCAGACGGGTTGGAACCGTTGGTGATTTCCGCCCCGTCGGTAGTGCCGTCGCCGTCCGTGTCGTCGAGAGTGGGATCGGAGGCGAAGCTGAATTCCTGGAAGTTGGTGGCACCGTCGATGTCGGGGTCGCCGCTGCCGCCGTTGTCTCCGGTTGCGACGAGTGGATTCAGGTTGTGAGCGACTTCCCAGCCGTCGGGGAGGAGGTCGCCGTCGGTGTCGGGGTGGGCTATATCGGTTTGGTGGGTGTTCTGCTCGTCGAGGTCGGAGAGGCCGTCGCCATCGGTGTCGCGGACGGTGTTTTCCCAGACGAAGGGGGAGGTGATGAAACCGTATTCACCGTGTTCGCGGGTGTTGTCCTTGTCGAAGTCGTTCCAGATCTCGGTGTTGTTCTCGCTGACGTCCCAGAGGCCATCGTTGTCGATGTCTTCGTGGAAAAGGTCAAGCGACTCGGTTCCGTTGAGAGGACGAGACCAGATGCGGATACGGTCAAAGGTGCCGAGCGCCTGGTTCTGTGGGAGGCTGGGAGCCATGCGCCCGAAGGTATTCCAATCGTAGTTGTAGTCGGTGGGCGAAGTCGGGGCGGTTTTGGTGAGCGGGATGTTGAGCCATGTGACGCTTTGGTTATCGAGGCCGGGCATGATGGTGCCGTCGATGTAGAGGGTGTATTTCCCGGCGGTGCGGACGATGGTGTAGTGGTGCCATTTCCCGTCATCCGCTGTGCCGAGGGGACGGGTGAAGCTTTTCCCGATGATGCTGCTGTGGGGGGCGCCACCGCTGGTGTTCCATGTGTATGCGCCAAGGTAGAATTCCTCTTCGGTGGCGTTTTTTCGTCGGACGGCCAGCGTGTTACTGGCGATGCTGCTTTGCGAGGGCCTGCAATCGCTGAGGCTCCAGAGGCATTTGTGGATCGTGTTGCCGTTTTTTATGCTGTCTTTCTGGAAGCGGTGCCAGAAGGAGAGGGTGAAGGAGTTGGTAATGCCCGTAAAAACCTTGCCGTCGCCGAACACGGACTTGTCGGCGAGCGGGAGGCCGTGGGAAACGAAGCCGCGCCGCGCGAAAAAGGGCTGGCCGCTGAGGGAGAATGGGACGAGGACAGGCCATGCGGGGGTGATGCCAGGTGCGCGATTCTCGGAGCGAGCCTCGTTCTTCCCGAACAGGTTTGCGATGGGCATGGAGGCTTCCTCGAATGTCCAGTTTGCCTTGAGGCCGACCATGAGTCCTGCGGTTTCAAGGCCAAGCCCATCAGGATCGGCTACGGTCCCGGAGTCTTTCGGCGCAGCGTCGATGCCATCGGGGATCCCGTCGCGGTCGGTGTCGGGCGAGAAAGGGTCGAGGGTGAGTTCGTTTTCCTCCCAGTCGCTGAGTGTGTCGCCGTCCGAATCCGTGTCACCGATAACGATGCGCATGAAGACTTTCGCGGGTATGGTGCCGTCGGCGTAAATGTTCTCGGACTCAAAGGTCTGCGCCACGCCGCTGCCCAGAAACACTTCGGAAGCGGGTGACCAGTCCACGAGGTTTTCCGAAATGGCCACCTGGTAGGTTTTTCCGGCGATGGTGGGCCAGGTAAGGGTGACGATGGGCGGGTCGATCACCACCGGCGGCGGGCCCGATGGCGTGATCGGGCCGGGCGAAAAAGGATTTTCGGGTGGGGGCGAAGCCGGGGCTGCGGAGGCCTCGCTTTCCTCGAATGTGCCGGGGGTGTATGAGATTTCTGGGCGTACGAGGCCGACGGGCACGCTGCCGTCATTGGGATCGGTTCCGGCGGTGGACTCTTGGAGGTTCGTCCAGCCGTCCAGATCGGGATCGGCGGCGGGGGCTTGATCGGCGGGCGGATTGGGGCCGATGAGGAAGCCGTATTTCGTTTCCCACAAGTCTGAGAGACCATCAGTATCGGTGTCGATCAGTGCGTGTGCGGCGGGAGAAATCAAAAGCCAGAGTCCGGCTGCCAGAGGGAAAGAGAGGCGCTTCATTGCGCGTCTCCTTCGGCTGGGGTTGGGAGAGGCGTCTCGGCGATGCGGTAGCGGATGATGAGATCCTTTGGCTGGGGCGGGTTGGCGAGGAGTTCGGCTGCCTTGGCTTTGGCGGCGCGCTCGCGCCCAAGGTGGGCGGCGGCTAGTTTCGCTCCCTCGGTGGCATAGATCTTGTGTAGCGAGTCGATGAGAACGAGCGCTTCGGCAGGGAGGTTCTTCTGGTCAGGGATGAATGCGGGGGCAGTTCCGGAAAATTGCGGAGCCTCCTCCGCAGGGAATTCTTCGTTGCCGATCCCCATGATGAAGCAATGGGGTTGCCCGTCGGTTCCGAGGAAAGTGGAGATACCCGAGAAATGGTTGAAATCGACGTTCGACCAGCCAGAGCATTCGATGCTCGCGCCATCTTCCCTGCAGTGAACCCAGCGCACAGATGTCAGTGAACCCGCATAGACACTGGCCGAAAGCAAGGTGAGGTAGGTGGGGGCGGTGGGGGCGGCGTCCTGCGTTTCCCCTGCCGGGACGGCTGGAGCAGGAGACGGTTTGACGGAGATTACGGGCTTCACCGGGTCGTTGGGATCAAGCGCGAGGCGCTGAACCGTGATGTCGCGCCCTCCCTGTCGGGTGACGGTGGTTTCCTCCACGTCCGCCGGGCGTAACGCGACGCGGATTTCGGGGGCTATTGCCTCGCTGCCGTCTGGTGGTTCGGTGAGAAGGGCGGGTTGCTGCTGGGCATTCGTAACTGAAAGCGAGGCGACAAGCGCAATGAGAGGGAGAGGAAACTTTTTCATATTTGCTGGGGTTTCCTTCCAGGTGGACGGGGAGTTAGAAAGTCGTACACAGACGACTGCAACGGCCTTTAGCCGTTCCCCGGAGGCAACGGCCTGGACATTCGCCGCCGCCTCCCCGGCCTTTCGGTCGGTTTGGCGGCATCGTTGCGGTCGATGCCGACCGCTGTGTATGGCTTTCTAAAACCCGTCCCCTAGTGAGGACATCCAGACCATGAAACAAATGCAACGGCCATGGCAAGCAGAAATCACGAATGTAGAAATCACGAACGTAAGAAGACCGCGCAACACGAAGGGTAGAACGGGGGTTGATTTGGCGGCGGGGCGGAGCAATGCTGGCGGGCATGAAACCGAAGCTTGGGGAGATGGCACCGGATTTCCGGGCGACTGTGGTTGACGGGGAAAATGAAACAGAGCTTTCCCTCGCGGATCTTCGCGGGGAGACAGTGGTGCTGGTTTTCTACCCCAAAGACAATACGCCGGGCTGCACGATACAGGCGTGCTCGCTGCGGGATCATTGGGATGAGATCAAGGGCAAGGCGCGGGTTTTCGGAGTGAGCGCGGATAGTGTTGCGAGCCACCGGAAGTTCATTGCGAAGAGGGATTTGCCCTACCCGCTCATCGCGGATGTGGACAAGGCGATCGCGGAGGCATACGGGGTGTGGGTGCAGAAATCGATGATGGGAAAAAAATTCATGGGGGTAGAGCGGAGCACTTTCGTGATCGCCCCGGATGGAAAAATCGCGGCGGTGCTGGAGAAGGTCTCGCCGCTGAAGCACACAGCACTGCTTTCTGAAATCCTCGGATGAGCGCAAAAACGAAGCGAGGGGAGCATCCGCACATCGGGCTAGCCGTGCTGGCGGCGGGCGGGATGGCGCTGGGTCTTTGCGCCGGCCTCCAGTTCCTTGGTCTCGCGGCTCGGCTCGATGGGCTGGCCGGCCGGATGTTTTTGCCAACTGGCATGGCAGAACCTCCGCGCCCGCTGGATCCCATGGTTTCCTGGCTTTTTACGGCGGCCTTCGCCTTCGCCCTGCCCGCCGTGATCCTGAATGTTCCGGGGCTCTGGAGAAGGCTGGTGGTCTGGGGCGTCTGCATCGCCCTCACCATCGCGTGGGGGCCGGTGCTGGTTCTCGCAGCGCACAAGCCGCAGATCGGGGTGGCCTTGGTGGCCGTCCTGTGGTCGGGTTTCTGCGCGATGTTCTACACCACGAACCATGTCCTGCCGGCTGACCGGGAGGAATCAACCATACAACCCAAGGAAGATGGCACGCGCTGATTTCCCCGCGCCGGTCAGGGCGCTTGTCGATGAGCTCAAGCGGCTGCCGGGGATAGGCCCGCGCAGTGCGGAGCGGATGGCGGTGTGGTTGTTGCAGCACAAGAAAGCGGATCCGACCGCGCTGGCCGGGGCGCTGGTCTGCGCCCATGAGGCGATCATCCCCTGCCCGGTGTGCGGTTTCTTCGCCACCCGCGAGGGCTGCGGGATCTGCGACGACACGAAGCGCGACGGCACGCTGCTGTGCGTCATCGAGCAGGCGACGGATGTGTTGCCGCTGGAGCGCGCCGGGGTGTTCAAGGGGCGCTACCACTGCCTCGGCGGGAAGCTCTCGCCGCTGGACCGTGTTTCCCCGGAGGATCTTCACATCCCGGAGCTGATGCGGCGTGTGGAGCAGAGCGACGGGCAGATGGAAATCATCCTCGCGCTCGGCGCGGATGTGGAGGGCGAGGCGACCTCGAACTACCTGGCCGACATGCTGCGGGGAAAATCAGCAAGGGTGACGCGCATCGCGCAGGGGCTTCCTGCGGGGGGCGGGCTGGAGCACGCCGATGAGCTTACGCTGATACGGGCTCTGCAGGGGCGGCGGGATTTCTAGCCTTCGCGGCCGGCGAACAAGCCCCTTGCCCGCGCCGGTGCCCGGCACCGACAAGATCGTGATGTCTTTGAAACCCAATCTTGCGGCCGCCTGCGCCTGTTTGGCCGCGCCCGCATTTTCCTCCGCCGCAGCCATCCCATGTCCGCTCGATGCGCTGGTGGAGACTCCCGGGAACTGGAAGATGAAGCCGACGGTGCATTGGGTCAGGGATCGGGGGGTGCCTGCCTTCTGCCCCACCAGCTCGCGAGTATGCTGCCTATGATGCAGTGGAAAAAGGCGGAAATCGCGCAGGGCGCGGCGGCCAGCATGGTGAAATGGGTGTTTGCGAGGCTGGAGCCGAGGCCGGAGTTCTGCATGCCGACCTCGATGCATACGGTGCGGCATTCCTTTTCAGGGAATCCGAAGAGCCGCGCCCAGAGGTAGCCGAGGCCGAAGCCGAAGGCATGGAGGGCGAAAACGGCTGGCAGAAGAACATTCCAATGCTCGATGATCGAGGGCTTGGTCTTGCCGACGACGGCGGAGACGATGAGCACGATGACCAGCACCGAGACGACGGGTGAAACGTTTTTCACGGGCGCGAGCCATTTGCCGAGATACCTGTTGAGCAGCAGGCCGACAAGGATGGGCAGCAGGACGATGGCAACCATGGATACGATCATCGGCCCGGCCTCGATGCGGAGGATGGCGGAGGCGTAGGCTTTTGTAAGGAACGGGGTGAGGCCGACGGCGAGGAAGGTGGAGCACATGGTCATCAGCACGCTCAGTGCGAGGTTGCCACGGGCGAGGTAGGTGACGACGTTGGAGGCGGTGCCACCGGGGCAGCAGCTCACCAGGATGATGCCGAGTTGAACTGGTCCCGGCAGGCCGGAGAGCGAGGCGACCGTCCAGCCGGCGAGGGGCATGATCACGAATTGCGCGGCGACCCCCAGGGCGATCCAGCGTGGCGTTTTCAGGCACTCGCGGAAGTCTGCGAAGGATAGCGTCATGCCCATCCCGAGCATGATGACGCCGAGCCCTGCGGAAATGAGGGAGATTCCCGTTCCCGGGATATCGCCGAGGAACCAGGTGAAGTGGCCGGGTGCGAACCACGCCCATGCCACGCCTACGAGTGTCCAGAGCCAGAAAAGGTTCACCGCGCGGGATGCCATGCGGCGATTATTGGCGGAGTCCATCCGCGATGGCGACACTAATGCGGAGCCATGCCTGTGGCCGGATTCCTGAGTGTGCAGCATCGCCGGGGAAGCCGGCCACAGGCACGGCTCCCCATCAGCTTGGCTGCGGTGGATGGACGATGATGCGCGCCTCCGGGTTGTTGTGGATGTAGGCGTAGGCCCAGCCGAGCAGCACGGAAAGCTTGTTGCGGAAGCCGATGAGGAAAAGGATATGGACGAGCAGCCAGGCGATCCATGCGATGAAGCCGTTCATGGCGATCTTGCCGCTTTTCATCACCGCCGCGTTTTTCCCGATGATGGCCATCATCCCCTTGTCGGTGTAGCGGAAAAGCGGGCGCAAGCCGTGCTTTTTTTCCGCGAACCTCGTTCTCTCAAGCCGCAGCTCCTCCTTGAGCAATAGCGCGATGTGCGCACCCATCTGCGTGGCGGCGGGCGCGACACCCGGGACGAATCTATCGTCCTTGTCGCGCATGTTGGTCAGATCCCCGGCCACGAAGATGTCCGGATGTCCGGGAATGGAGAGATCGAGGTTTGGGGTCACGCGGCCGGACCGGTCGGTCTCCACGCCGAGATCCTTGGTCAGCGGGTTCGCGGCGATCCCCGCCGCCCAGACGATGGCCTCGGCCTCGATGGGGCTGCCGTTGTTGAGGATCAGCTTGCCTTTCTGCACGTCGGTGACGCGGGTCTCGTTGCGCACCTCGACGCCAAGTTTCTGCAAGCGGGCTTTCGCATAGTCGGATTGCCACGGATCGTAATGCTCCAGGATTTTGGGCGAGTTCTCGATGAGGATCACGCGCAGCTTGCTGGTGTCGATGCGCCGGAAGTTCGATTTCAGCGAGCGGTGGATCAGATCCGCACAAGCCCCAGCCAGCTCCACCCCGGTCGGGCCGCCGCCGACGATGGCTATCGTCATCAGCCGCTCGCGCTCGGCGTAGTCCTTGGTGAGTTCCGCGCGCTCGAGGTTGGAGAGGATCTTGCGCCGGATGTCCTGTGCGTCGGCGAGGGTTTTGAGGCCAAGCGAGTTTTCCTCCCAGTGGTTGTTCCCGAAAAACCCTGTTTTCGCGCCGGCGGCGAGAACGAGGTAATCGAAGCGATGCAGCTCCCCTGATTTTCCGGTGACGGTTTTGTCCGCAGGGGAGATGGCTGTCACCTCGTCCATCAGGACGGTCACGTTCTTCGCGTTGTGGAGGATCTGGCGGATCGAGCGGGCGATGTCCGGCGCGGCCAGCGAGGCGGTTGCGACCTGGTAAAGGAGGGGCTGGAAAAGGTGATGGTTGGTCCGGTCGAGCAGGGTGACCTCGAAGCGCTCGTCGTTGGCGAGCCTGCGCGCGCATTCAAGCCCCGCGAAGCCGCCCCCGATGATGAGCACCTTGCGGGGTGCCGTCTGTCCAGGCGGCTGTGTCGTGCCGGTTTTGTTTGTCATGGCGGAGTCTGGCACCCTTTGACACCCAGGGCAAACCGGGCTTGTGAATTTTTTCACAAGGGGACGACGGCCGCTGATCGGCTCCAGAGCCGGCAAAACCTTTGGGATTTGCCTTCGTGCCGATCAACCCGCGCAATGCATCAAGATCCGACCCATGTGGTAAAATGTGGTAAAATATGGTTCTATGTGGTAAAATGCTTGGTTCGGCGGGTTATTTGCATAGCCTACCCACCCATGAAAGCCCTCCGATACCATTTCCTTCTCGCTTGCCTGCTTTCGACGGCCTTTGCCGCGACTCCGCCGAACATCGTCTTCATCCTCGCCGATGACCTCGGCATCACCGATGTGAACGCCTACGCCCGTCACTTCACCGGCGCGGAAAACAGCAACCTCTTTTACGAGACCCCGAACATCGACCGCCTCGTCGCGGACGGGATCGCCTTTTCCCAGGCCTACTCGAACCAGCTTTGCACGCCCACACGGGCGGCGATCCTCAGCGGGCGGATCGCCTCGACCCTTGGGGTGACCACCGCCACGCCGCCCACCAGGACATGGTTCAACCAAGGCCTGCCGGTGCCGGAAGGCGGGCACCCGCACGACGCCTTCGCACACAAGGACCAGATCAAGATCCCGCAGGCATGGATCAACGGCCACTCGAACACCGCCCTCGACCCAACCCTGGACACGCTGCCGAAGGTGCTGAAAAACCACCATTCCGCCTTCCTCGGGAAATGGCATCTGGGCGGCCACGGTGCAGCGGCTGTGCAACCCGCCGCCCACGGTTTCACCGAGATCGCCTACGCGGACATGGGCGGCTCTACCTATTTCGACTGGGCGAAAGTCTGGGACGAGCGCAAATCGCCCTTTCCCAAAATGCCCGGGAAATACCGGATCGGCAAGGCGGGTGCGCCCACCGACCGCAGCTACCTGACCGATGACCTATCCCTGCGCGCCTGCGATTTCATCCGCTCCCGCGCCGGGAACAAGGAGCCCTTCCTGCTCTACTACTGCCCCTTCGCCGTCCACACGCCCATCGTGGCGCCGGAGGAAACCGTCGCCCATTTCAAGGCCAAGCCGCAGCTCGGCCACCTCGGGCACGGCAACGCCACCTACGCCGCGATGCTCAAACACCTCGACGACTCCATCGGCGAAGTCCGCAAGACCCTTGAGGAAACCGGCATCGCGGAAAACACCCTGATCGTTTTCACATCCGACAATGGCGGTGTCGAATACACCGCTCCCGCCGCCACCGACAACCAGCCCTTCACCGGCGGCAAGGCCTGCCTCTACGAGGGCGGCATCCGGGTGCCGAGCATTTGGTATCTGCCCGGCCGCTTCGAGGGAGGGAAATGGTGCGACCAGGTGGCCGATTGCACCGACTTCCTGCCCACCCTTGCGGCGATCACCGGAAACACCGCTCCGGATGGCATCGATGGGAGAAACATCCTCCCGCTGCTGGAAGATCCCGCCGCAAAAGCCGCGCCGCGCACGCTCTTCTGGCACTACCCGTTCAATGTGATTGTCATCGATCCCAAGCACGGCACGCCGCTCGCCCCGCACTCCGCGATCCGCGAGGGCGATATGAAACTCATCTGGAACTGGCATGGGAAACTCAGCCTCTACGACATCGCCGCAGACCCCTTCGAGACCAAGGATCTCGCCACCGGAAAGGCGGATCTAACCAAGCAGCTCCATGGCAAGCTCAAGGCATGGCTCAGGGAAAACGTCGGCGACCTCTACTGGCCGCAACCCGCTCCAGGCTACGATCCGAAGGCACCCGGCACGGCGTTCCCCTTCGCGGATCTGAGGTGAGCCTGATGGGGAAAAAAGATATCACCCCTCCTTCGGCTTCGTTGCGAATTTCTCGCCGCGCAGCACCCGGACATCGGTGATCCATGCGATCAGCGAGTAGTTCTCGAAATATTTCTCGGAAAGCTCCTCGACGATGGCCTCGCCGGTTTCCACCGAGACGATGGATTCGATTTTGAGGTTCGGCCCCTCCCAGTCGCTGGCGCGGACTCCGCGAGAGCCTTCGCCGTCGGTGCGGGTTACGGTGAAGCCTGTGCAGGAGTGGCGCCGGAGTATGGCGATGACCTTTTCCTTGAGCAGACCCTCGGTGACGACGGTGACGAGTTTCATCGGTGTGGTCGATTTCATGGGCCTGCGAAGTATTGTGCGGTCTTGAGGAAAATGGGGATGCCGATGGAGAGATTGAAGGGGAATGTGACGCCGAGGGCGAGCGTAAGGTAGATGCCGGGGCTAGCCTGCGGAAGTGCGATGCGGACGGCGGCGGGCGCGGCGATGTAGGAGGCGCTGCCGACCATGGCTCCGAAGACCGCACATCCGCCAGGCGTCATGCCGACCCAGCCCGCGGAGATCGTGGCGATGACCCCGTGGAGCAGCGGCAGCAAGCAGCCGACGAGGATGAGGCGCCATCCCGCGCTTTTCAGGTCCTTGATGCGGCCCGCGGCGACGATTCCCAGCTCCAGCAGGAACAGGCAGAGGACGCCCTTGAAGGGGTCGATGAAGAACGGCTTAACGCCCTCGATCTTGTCCGCGCCACAGGCCGCGCCGATGACGAGGCCGCCTATCATCAGGAAGATGCTCTTGCCGGTGATGATCTCGTGGAGGGCGGATTTGATCCCGCCCGCCTTGGTCTGGCGGGCGAGCAGCAGGCCGACGATGATGCCTGGCACCTCAAGCACCGCGACGAGGGCGGGCAGGTATCCGTTCGCAGGGATGCCTGCGAGCTTCACCGCCTCAAGGGCGGCAACGAAGGTGACGGCGGAGACGGAGCCGTAATGGGCGGCGCTTGCGGCGGCATCGATGCGGTTGAGGCGGCCAAGTCTCGTCAGGAAAAGGAAGGCGACGAGCGGCGTGAGGGTGCCGAGGGCGAGGGTCAGCAGCACTGGTCCCACCAGATCCAAGGGCGGTGTCTCGGAAAGGGATACGCCGCCTTTCAGCCCGATTGCGAAAAGGAGGTAGATGGAGAGGCCTTGGTAGATCGCGCTGGGGATTTCCAGATCGCTGCGCACGGCGCGGGCTATGATGCCTAGGAGGAAAGCGAGGACGACGGGTGAGACCAGGTTTTGAATGAGGAGATCCATTTGGCGTGAGGACGATGGCTACGGCCGCAGGCCGGGGACGGGGAATGCTTGCGGCCCGGGAAGGAAAGCCAGGTCAGCTCAGGATATCGAGCAGCTCGCCGATGGTGTGCTTGTTCTCAAGCGGGTGGTGCAGGCGCTTCCTAGGATTGATCGTATAGGTGTTCCTGCGGCCGTCCTTGGTGATCTTGACGGCCTTGTCCTCGACTAGCTCGACGAGGATTCGCTGGACGGCGCGCTGTGTTATGCCCACTTCCTCCGCCAGATCGCGGATCCGCGAATTCGGATCGCGCGAGAGGCAGACGAGGATATGGAAATGGTTGGTCAGGAAGGTCCAATGCGGAGTGTTACCCACTGTCATCCCCGCATTCAATCGTCCTGCTGATTCCATGGCAATAGGCGTGTTGCGTTTTTTTCGCAAAGGCTGATGGGATGACGAACCCTACGGGCGGCGCGCTCAGGGAAGCATGGTCACCTTGCCGGTCGCAAGGGAATAGACCCCGCCGACGATCTTGATCTTGCCTTCCTTTTCGAGGTTCGCGAGCGTTTCGGAACGCTTGCGGATGTCTTCGACGGTGAGTGCGGCGTTCTTCTCGATGACTTCGTTCACGAACTCGGTGTTCTTTGAGCTGCGGTCACCGGCATGACCCTCAACCTTTTCCATGGCCGGCTCGATCTGGGCGAGGAGTTCGGTGAGGTTGCCCATTTTCACATGGTCGCAGGCGCCCTTGACGGCACCGCAGGCATCGTGGCCGACGACCATGATGACCTTCACCCCGCCGACAACGGCCGCGAACTCCATGGAGCCGAGCTGCTCGGTGGTCTCGATGTTCCCGGCAACGCGGCCGACGAAGAGATCGCCGATGCCTTGGTTGAATACCTGCTCGACGGGGACGCGGGAGTCCACGCAGGAGAGGATGTAGGCCTTGGGAAACTGGCCTGCCACGGCCGCATCGCGTCGGGCCTTGACGTTAGGGTCGGCGGTTTTCCCGGCGACGTACGCCTCATTTCCAGCAACGAGTTCCGCGAGGACGGAATCCGGGGTGAGAGTCTTCTGGGACTCCGCATTTGGCTGCATGGTCGGCTCTGCGTGGAGAAGGGCTGCGGAGGCAATTGCGGTGATGGTGATGATTGCTGTTCTAGTTTTCATGGTTTGTTTTCGTGTCGTTTGTTTGCCGCTTTTTCCGGGACGAGGGGATTATTCGCGCGAATTCAGAAACACGCAACTGATTTCGTGCATTATTCTGCATAACTTTTCCGGCTAGGCTGCTGCCATGGGATTTTGCGCCAATGGATGTTGAAGGATCATGCTGGCTCTGTAAGGATTCCAGCCATGCTCCGACCAAGGAAAAAATACACCGTCTGCGATCTACGGAAGCTAAAGGGCAAGCGCTGCCTGACACACATCCATGTGAAATCCCCGGAGGAGGCGGCTGCGGCCGAGGCGGCGGGGATTGACCTGATGAGCTGCAGCTTCGATTCCCCGGAATCCCAGGCGCGCCTGCCGCTTCTTGTGGCCGCCGCGCCGGACAGTTTCCTCTCCTGCGCCACCCCGCACGGCATGGCCTCGCCCGAGGAGGCGATCCGGATCGGCTTCCGTGCATTGGAGGCCGGTGCCAGCTCTGTGTATTGCTCGGCCAGCCCCCTCGTCATCGAGGCGATGGCTCGCGAGCGGATCCCGGTGGTGGGGCATCTGGGCATGGTGCCGAGGCATGTGACATGGACGAACTACCGGGCGATCGGCAAGACGGCGGACGAGGCGAAACAGCTATACTCGCAGATGAAGGACCTGGAGAACGCCGGAGCCTACGCGGCGGAGATCGAGTGCGTGCCTCACCAGCTCGCGAGCTTCCTCTGCTCGCGGACCAAGATGATACTGATGTCGCTCGGATCGGGCAGCGGCTGCGACACTCAGTTTCTGTTTTCCGATGACATCCTCGGGGAATACGAGGAGCGGCTACCTCGCCATGCGAAAGCCTATCGAAATTTCCTGGAGGAAAACCGCAGGTTACAAAAGGAGAGGATCGCCGCCTTCGGGGAATACGCCGCAGATGTGAAGGAAGGGCGTTTCCCGGAGTCGGGGAATCTAGTGGAAATGGATGCGGCTGTGTTGGAGGAGTTGCGGGCTTCAGTGGGGTGAAGTTCGGTGTTCCCTTTTCGGCTGCGCCCTGCTTCCATCCGCGCCGGATGCACATACGATTCACGGAACAGGAGCTGACGACGCTCGTTGAGATGCTCAGCCTGGCGGCGAACGTGGCCTCGTGGAACCAGAAGGAGTCAGCAGACGCGAAGCTTTCCGAATACGAGGCGTTCGAGAGCAAGATGCTGGAGAAGGCCGCCCACAGCGGGTTGGGGGCCATGATCGAGTTCGACCAGGAATCCCAGCGCTTCCGGGTGAGGAAAGAGGTCGAGGAAAAGCTGTTCTACCACGAATGCTACGAGGAGTTCCGCAACGAGAGCTTCTGGGACGAGCTGACCGTGCGCCTGGCAGACCGGGATCTCGCCAAATCCATAGGCCAGAAAGCATGGGAGGCGATGAGCGAGGAGCAGCGCCGGGCGAAGACCGTTTCCTCGGAAAAACGCTATTGGGAGGAGTTTTCAAAGAACGGCATCGAACGGGTGATCGTGATGACCCCGCCGGGCGAGGGCTGAAATCCCGCTGAAATTTGATCTTCCGTTTGACAAAGCAGGCCGAATGCGGCTAATCCTGCCGCCCGCCAAGCCCGTGGCGGTTTGGGAAACGGCAGTGTAGCTCAGTGGTAGAGCAGAGGACTCATAAGCCTTTGGTCGGCGGTTCAAATCCGCCCACTGCCACCATTTCCCGAAGCGGGGGCGATGGTGAGCGCGGCATCAGTTCGCTGCGGAAAGCTTGAGGACGCCGACGTAGGGGAGGTTGCGGTATTTCCCCTTGTAGTCGAGTCCGTAGCCGACGACGAACTCGTCGCCGATGCGGAATCCGACGTAATCCGCCTCCACTTCCTCGGCGCGTTGCTTGTCCTTTGCCAGAAGCACCCCGGTGTGGACGGCGGCTGCGCCTTCCTCTTCGAGACGTTTCGCGACGGCGGCGAGGGTGCGGCCGGTGTCGAGGATGTCGTCGAGCAGCAGGATGTGCTTGCCTTGGACCTCCGGGAAATGGCGATCCAGGAAATCCACCTGCCCGGAGCTTTCGAGGCCGCCGTGGTAGCTCGCGACATTGAGGCACTCGATGGAGAGTTCGCGCTCGATGCGGCGCAGCAGGTCGGCGGCGAAGACCAGGGCGCCCTTCAGCAGGATGATGACAACGATGGGACCTGGCGGGAAATCGCGCTCGATCTCCTTCGCCATGGAATCGAGACGGCGCTCGATGACCTCCTCATCCACCAGGACGCGTTCGATGTCGTTCTTCATGTGAGAGGATTGGCGGCGGGTGGGCTCCCCGCCAAGCGGGAAATCATTTTGCGGAAGTTGACCGCGCCGCAGCCACGGGTTAGCGGCTGTGCGTGGAAGCATGGTCAGGAGCTATCGGGTTGCCTTTGCTGGGCGCGGCGCTGCATCCGGTGCTCGGCGCGATGATCCAGCGGGCGACGAAGCAGGGAGTGAGGTTGTCCGTGGTGCTAGGCTTCGCCAACCTGCTGACGCTGGCGGTTTTCTCCGCCTACCTGAAGCCGGATTTTTCCACCCCGCTCCGCCTCCAGGATGGCCTTGCCGTGCTCAACGGCCTGCTTTTTTTCTGGGGACAGTGGTTTTCCATCCAATCCGTGCGCAAGGGGGATCTCGTGGTCCATTCCTCAACGCTGGGCTTCAAGGTGCTGATCGTGGCCACGCTTTCCGCGAGCGTCGGACTGGAAAAGGCCGGGCCGGGCCTGATCGGCGGGGCCGTGCTCGCGGCCTTCGCCGTTTACCTGGTGGCCGGTGCGACGGCTGAGCGGCTCAAGGCGAACCGCACGACCCTGTGGATGACGCTGGTCGCCTGCGTGTTCTTCGCCACCAACGATTTCCTGACCGGATGGAAGAGCCATGAGATCGGCGGGGCGAGGTGGCTGATCATGATGATGATCACCACGGGGACGCTCTCCATCGGGATGCTGGCGCACAGCTGGCGGGATGTGGGGAAAGTGGTTTCCGACAGGCAAAGCGCGTTGCCGGTGATCGGTGCGGGGCTGGCGCTGGGTGTCCAGGCGCTGCTGGTGAACCTCGCCTTCAGTTGGTTCCGCGAGCCTGCGCTCAGCAACATCGCCTACAGCACGCGCGGTGTGATGGCGGTGTTCTTCGTCTGGGCGATCGTGAAGAAATGCAAGGAGCCGCTGGGTGGCAGGCAGCTGTTAGGGGCTGCGCTGATGGTCGTGGCGCTGACGCTGGTGCTGGTGTGAATCGCCGAGCGAATCCAGCGCTCCGCTATCGCCCTTTCGCCCACGAATCGCGCAGCGCGACGGTGCGGTTGAAGACGGGTTTCACGCCGGGGACGTGATCCTTGGAATCGGTGACGAAGTAGCCGTTGCGCTCAAACTGGAAGGGGGTTCCGGGGGCTTCGTCGGCCAATGAGGCTTCGGCTTTGGCGGTGATGGTTTGCACCGATTCCGGGTTGAGGACGGTCAGGAAACCGCCTTCCGCCGCATCCGGATCCTCGACGGTGAAGAGGCGATCGTAGAGGCGGACTTCCGCATCCACGGCGGTTGCGGCATCGACCCAATGGATCGCCGCCTTGCAGACCACACCTTCCGGGGAGTCTTTTCCGGTGGTGTCCGGCAGGAGCTTCGTGCGGACGAGGGTGATCTCGCCTGCATCGTTTTTCTCGAAGCCTGTGCACTGGATGATGGGGCCGCCTCGGAGGCGGACGTATCTGTCCGGGGCGAGGCGGAAATACTTTTTCTCGGGGATCTCCTGGAAGTCCTCGCGCTCGATGAAGATTTCGGAAGAGAAGGAGACTTCTCTTTCGCCGAAGGATTCGTCCTGCGGGTGGTTGGGGATTGCGGCGGTTGGCGTAGGTTCTTCGGAGAAGTTTTCGATGACAACTTTCAACGGATCCAGAACGGCCATGCGGCGCGGTGCCGTGGCGTTGAGGTGGTCTCGGATGTCGTGCTCAAGCAAGGCGACATCGGTGGTGCCATTGTATTTCGTGATGCCGATGCGCTTGCAGAAATGGCGGATCGCCTCGGGCGGGTAGCCGCGGCGGCGGATGCCGGAGATGGTGGGCAGGCGGGGGTCGTCCCAGCCGGAGACATGGCCTTCCTGGACCAGTTGCAGCAGCTTGCGCTTGCTCATGATCGTGTAGGTCAGGCTGAGGCGGGCGAACTCGATCTGGCGCGGGGTGGAGGGGACGGGGCAGTTCTCGATGAACCAGTCGTAGAGCGGGCGGTGGTTCTCGAACTCGAGGGTGCAGAGCGAGTGGGTGATGTGCTCCAGCGCGTCCTCCAGCGGGTGGGCGAAATCATACATCGGGTAGATGCACCAGTCGCTGCCGGTGTTGTGGTGGTGCGCGTGCATGATGCGATACATGACGGGGTCGCGCATGTTCATGTTTGAGGAGGTCAGGCCGATCTTCGCGCGGAGGACGGCTTCGCCTTCCTTGAATCCTCCGGAGCGCATCTTTTCAAAAAGGGCGAGATTCTCCTCAACGGAGCGGTCACGGTATTTCGAGGGGGTGCCGGGGGTCTGTACGTTGCCGCGGTGGAGCTTGATTTCCTCGGGGCTTTCCTCATCGACGTATGCGAGGCCGTTCTTGATCAGGTGGACGGCGCAATCGTGGAAAAAACCGAAGTAGTCGGATGCGAAATAGAGATCCTTGCCCCAGTCGAAGCCGAGCCATTTCACGTCCTCCTTGATGCTTTCTACGTATTCGGTTTCCTCCTTCTCGGGATTCGTGTCGTCGAAGCGGAGGTGGCATTTCGCACCTGGATGCTCCTGGGCGATGCCGAAGTTCAGGCAGATGGATTTCGCGTGGCCGAGGTGGAGATAGCCGTTCGGCTCCGGCGGGAAACGGGTGATGGTGGTCTCGTGTTTTCCGGAGGAGAGGTCGGCGGCGATGATTTCGCGGATGAAATCGAGTTTGGGTGAGTCGGACATGGGAAGAAGTGGCTGGTGCCGAGTGAGCGGTGATCAGTGGAAGAAATCAACCACGGATGAACGCGGATGAACACGGATCGGATTCTTTGCATGGGGAAAGTTCAAGGTAAGACGAGCCCGCCAAGGCCGGCGCACGATCATTTTGAGAGCTCCGCGAAAGCACCCGGGTGTGTTTGAAAACCGTGCCGGATCAGGGAGTTCATTCCGGGATCACGAAAGCGCCGGGGATGCCGGTGTTGAGGCTGGCGAGTTGCAGGCCGTGCTTTTCGGCGAGGGCGAGGAGGTGGGCGTCGGTGGTGTGTTTGAAACTCTTGCACCAGGCGGGGAAGTCCCGGCGGGAGGAGAGATCGTCGGAGAGGAAGCGGTGGAGTTTTCCCAGATGTTTTATCATTTCTTTCAGGTTCTCAACCGAGGTTTCGACCGAGGCGGCTCCTTCGGAGCGCTGGACTGAGACCCGGACGAACCCTGTTTCCGGCATGGCAGAGGTGTAGATGAGACATTCTTGACTCGCAATCACATACCGCAGCCAGATTGCCGTGCGTTTGTGAAGAGGGTGATCCTTCCAGCCCCTTTGCAAAGCCGAGCGATGCCATTTCCCAAGCCCTCCGCAAAGGGGCTGGAAGCACCCTTCTCCCCATTGGCAGGGAATACGATTTTTTCCTGCCAAATGCAGCTCTCGGGATGCGAAACTCCCATCACCTTGCAAGCTCCTCCAGCAATGCCTGATTCAGTCTGATCCCGGCTTCGAAGTTTTCGATGGGGAAATTCTCGTTGGGCGAGTGGATCTGCGCGTCGGCGAGAGCGAGGCCGAGCAGGAGGGTGTCGGTGCCGAGGATGTCGCGGAACGCCTGGACGATGGGGATGGAGCCGCCTTCGCGGATGAGCATGGGCTCGCCGGGGAAGGTGCGCTTGAGGGCGCGCTGAGCTGCCTTTCCGAAATCGGAATGCGGATCGCAGGCGTAGGGTTTGCCGTCGTGGCCGATCTCGATCTCCAGTTTCACGCCGGGCGGACAGTGTTTTTCGAGGTGGGCTTTCAGTTGGGCGAGAATCGTTTTCGGATTCTGGTCCGGAACGAGGCGCAGGGAGACTTTCACGAAGGCTTCCGCGGGGATCACGGTCTTGGAGCCCTCGCCCTGGTAGCCGCCGCCGATGCCGTTGACCTCGGCGGTGGGACGTGTGCCGACGCGCTCCGCCGAGCTGTAGCCGGGCTCGCCGAAGAGGGAAGGGGAGCCGGTGACTTTGAGGAAATCCTCATCGGCCACGCCGGGAACCTTCGCCCACATTTCGCGCTCCCACGCTTCGATGGGGCGGACATCGTCGTAGAATCCCTCGATGGCGACGGTTCCGTCCGGGAGATGCAATGAGGCGACGAGGCGGGCAATGGCGGTGGCAGGGTTTGCGACGGCTCCGCCGAAGAGACCGGAGTGGAGGTCGCGGGCCGGGCCGGTGAGTTTCACCTCGGCGCAGGCGATGCCGCGAAGGCCGTAGCCGAGGGTGCCGGTGTTCGGCGCGACCATTCCGGTGTCGGAGATCGCGATGATGTCGCACTTGAGTTCCTCGCGGTGCTTCTCAAGGAACGGTGCGAGGTTTCCGGAACCGATTTCTTCTTCGCCTTCGAACAGGAGGATGATGTTGACCGGGAGATCGCCTTTCTCCGCCATCGTTTTTTCGACTCCGAGTATGTGGGCGAGCATCTGGCCCTTGTTGTCGGTGGCTCCGCGCGCCCAGATTTTCCCGTCTCGGATCTCGGGGGCGAAAGGGGGGCTGTCCCAGAGGTTCAGGGGATCGACAGGCTGGACATCGTAGTGGCCGTAGATCAGGACGGTTTTCCTTTCCGGCTTATGGGCGTTGCGTGCGACCACTATGGGGTTGCCCGGGGTTTCGTGGAGCTTGGCATCGAGCCCTGCGGCGGAGAGTTTCCCAATGATCCAATCGGCGCAGGCCAGGACATCGCCCTTGTGCTTCGAATCGGTGGAGACGCTGGGGAAGGAGAGGAAGGTGAAGAGGTCTTTGAGTTCCGGGGTCATGGTGGTCAGAAATTTTTGTCGTAGGGGGTATCGCCGAGCACCCAGTTCTCCGCAAGGACGGAAGATATCCGGAATTGCCTCGGGCCGCCATCAGGATGGGCGCGGATGGCGAGCGTGGCGCGGTGGACTTCTTCTTCGGCGCTGAGGATTTTCCGCATCGCCCTGTCCTGGGGGGAATCGCGCTTCGCGTAGGCGTAGATGATATCCTTCACATCCGGGGAGACCAGCGCGTATGCCTGCCATATCCTGTCATCGGAGTAGATCCCGTTGTAGTAGGTGTCGCTGGCGATGAAAACGCGTACGACGGATTCCGGGGAGGCGCGCCCGAGGATCACGGGCCATTCCGGAACGGATTTGCGGAGATAGGAGCGGAGGTCGATGCGCCATTTCCCGTCCGGGCACGGGACGAGCTGGGCGAGGCGGTTGGTGGTGCGCTCGCCTGTCTGCATGGTCACGACGACTTCGGCGATGGATATGCCGTTGGCGAATTTCTGTCCGAGCCATGACATGTCAACGATGCTGCCCTCGGCTTCAGCGATGGTTCGCAGGTTGCGTGCCGCCTGTGCGGCGTCGGTGCCCTCGCCTAGGATGAAGAGCCGTTCTGCGGAGGCGATGTCTCTGTTGGAAAGTGCGGCAGCCACGATAGCCAGTGCGTCCTCGCGCTCCAGAGCAGGCTGATTGACGGTTTTGCCTTCCGCGAAGGCATCGGCGAGGTATCCGGATGCTTCGCCCATGAGTGCGGCTTCGGCGGCGAGGCGGGATTTTTCCCGGTAGTGCCGGACAAGCAGTATCACCATGGTGGTTAGCAATGCGAAGGCGGCAAGGAGCGTCCACAGGAGGGCGGTGCGGTTCGACTGCGCCTTTTGCTTGCTGCGCTTGCGCAGCCTGCCCCTGCCCCTGACTGCGGACTGCGGCGATCTCGTGACTTTCCCCAGGTTCGGAGCCGCGCCGAAGCTGCGCTCTTCTGCGCTGTTCTTGGCACGGCTGAAATTCCTGTCAGTCATGGGCGGGAGGAGGCCCGGTTCAGCGTGGCGTGAGTGTCACCCGCAGCGGATCGTAATGATCCGACGGGCTGAAGAGCCAGCCGGGGTTGCGGTCCACGACCTCGTATCCCGTCAGCATGAAAACGGGGAGGAACTGGTTGCTGTTCGGGTCGTATCCCGTCTCGCCGGTGTAGTTGCCGCGGATGCGGTATTCGTAGTTGTTGTCGAAGCCATAGCGCGCCCCCGGCGATCCGTTTTCGGGGAGGCGGTCGGGGCTGAGTTTCCTGTCCTCGCGGAAAAGCACGAGCTTTGCGGAGGAGGCGGACTGGCGCGGCTTGCGGAGGTAGCCCCAGAAACGTGTTTTCTCGACGTAGTAGCGGCGCCCGTAGAAGAAATCGCCGGTTGGCTCGTTGGCAATGGCGGCATTGCGCTCCTCAACGCTTGGGCCGCCCATGTTCGGCGGGCCGCCCGTCCCGCCTGTGCCAAGGGAGCCCGCACATTGGCAGAGCACGAGGCAGGTGGCGGAAAGCAAAGCCCATTTCAAGTTCGACATGTGCGTGTTCTTGCCATGTCGCGCAGGATACGGCAAGAGCTTATGGAGAAAGGCGGGCCTTGTGGGCCAGTCTTCCGCAATGGGTTTTTGGGAGGCCCTTCTCCCATGGTTGTCAGCGGGAGAGGATGTCATCCACTCCCCTTGAGCAACCGCGGGCGGCGGCTTCCGCATCGCGGCCAAGGAGCAGGAAATCCCTCTCGCCATGGCTGATGGCGATGTCCTGGGTGCGGATCGCGGAGACGGTGTCCAGGTTTGCGAGGTCGATGATCTCCAGGTAGCCGGGCTGGCCATCGGCGGCGGGGCGGCCGGTGTGGACATCGAGGATGCGCACGGCTGTCCATGGGGGGCCCCGGTGGGCCGTTTCGCCTGGCCATGCGTAGAACTGGGAGAACAGCTCGGTCATGCCGTATTCGTTGAGGATGCGGTGTCCCGGGATGCCGAAGTGGGCGGAGAGACGGGCGCGGACTTCTGCGGGGGCGTAGGATTTCCGCAGGCCTTTGCTGCCGCCGGTTTCGAAAATCCATGAGCCTTCCGGGAGGGTGAGCGGGAGCATTTCCTCGCAGGCTTTCAGGAGGGCGATGGAGGTGCCGAGGAGGGCTGCGGGTTTCTGCGGGCGGAAACCCTCCAACTGGAATTTGCCTTCGGAATCGACCAACCAGAAGCTGGCCGGTAGGACGGCATTCCTGTCGAGAATCCCGAACATGCGGACCAGCGAGGAGTGGGGTGTGTCGGCAGGGCGCTGGGCGAAGAAATATCGGTTATCCAGCGCAGGCAATTTCGCCTCCCGCCAGCCTCCGAGCACCGAGGCTTCGTAGAGATCGAGGCTGCGGAATTCGTGCCTGCCCTTGACCTCCCGGGTGGTGCCCGAGGTGAGGAAATGGCCGGACACTTCGCTTCCGGGAAAGCAGCGGAGCGGTATGTCCGGTAGCTTGAACACATCCGTCGGCAAGGCGGGGATCTCACGCCATGAAGGGACGTTCTGCGGGGATTTCCCGAGGGCTTCGCAGTAGTTCCGGTAAGGTATGTTCGCCGAAAACTGATGGGCGAAGACCTCCAGCGCCATTTCCGCGAAATCGCCCTCGCCGCCGCGCATCCAGTCCAGCAGGCGTGACCGCAGCAGACCCATGGCTCAGTGGCTGGCGTGATGGATCGCGAGGAGCTTGATGAGAAGATCCTCGATGAACTCCAGGGGGATCTGGTTCGGGCCATCGGAGAGGGCGTTGGCGGGATCCGAATGGACTTCCATGAACAGGCCTTCCAGTCCGGTGGCGACGGCCGCGCGGGCGAGGACGGGCGCGAGCTCGCCATCGCCGCCGGTCGCGCCGCCCAGGCCGCCGGGGCGCTGGACGGAATGGGTGGCATCGAAAATGACCGGAATGCCCTCCTTGCGCATCAGGTAGAGCGAGCGCATGTCCACCACGAGGTTGTTGTAGCCGAAGGTCGTGCCGCGCTCGGTGATGAGGAAGCGCTCGCAGCCGAAGCTGCGCATCTTGTCTGCGATGTTCACCGTATCGAGCGGCGCGAGGAACTGGCCCTTCTTCACGTTCACCACGCGGCCTGTCTTTGCGGCGGCCTCGAGGAGGTCGGTCTGGCGGCAGAGAAAGGCGGGGATCTGGAGGAGATCGATGTGCTCGGCTGCGATCTCCGCCTGTTCCGCCGTGTGGATGTCGGTGGTGACCGGGACTTTCAGTTCCCTGGAAATTTCCCCGAGGATGCGGCAGCCCTCATGGATGCCCGGGCCGCGGAATGAATTCACCGAGGTGCGGTTCGCCTTGTCGAAGGAGGCCTTGAAAACGAAGGGGATGCCGGTGCGTTCGGCGATTTCCTTCAGCGAGCGCGCCATCTCCCAGGCGAAGGCCTCGTTTTCCAGGGCGCAGGGGCCCAGGATGAAAAACGGCATGGGGCCGCCGACGGGGACGTTGGCGATCTGGAAGGGCGAAAAGCGTTTCATGATTCGGATTCGTTGAGGGCGGTCTTGTAGAGCGGGATGAGGTTTTTGAGAGCCATTTCGAGCAGCTTCTCCTCGGTTTCGGTCAGGTTTCCGGCGGTTTTCCTTTTCAGCATCCCGAGGGAGTCGATCACGGATTTCGCGGCACGGAGGTTGACGGATTTCTCGCCGGTCTGCGGGCTGGGGATCTGGCCGAGGAAAAGCCCGGCATTCTGCGCCTGCATCAGGACGAAATCGTTGAAGCGGTGATCGGCTTCGGGCAGGTGGGGCATGGATGAGGTTTGCCAGTCCGGGAAGGAAGATGCAAGAGCGGAGACGGCGGCCTATGATCTTGACTCCGCGCGCCGCCAGGCCGCACGCTAAGGACATGCCAAACGCCAAGCACTACGTCGGACTGGACATCGGCGGTTCAACCATCAAGTCGGTCATCATCGATGCGGCGGGCGAGCAGGTGGGCGGGATCGTGGAGGTCAAGAGCCTGGTGAAAAACGGCTTCGGGGCGACCTTCGGGCAGCTGGACATCGCCATCGCCGAGCTTTGCGGAAGTGCCGGGATCACGGCGGGGGACATCGGCGGCATCGGCCTGGATGTGCCCGCGCCATCCTCGGACGGAGTGATCTGGGGCAGGGCGAACCTCGGCGAGGATTGGGTCGGCACCGACATCTGCGCGGAGCTCAGGCGGCGCACCGGCATCCCGGTGCACATGACCAACGATTGCAACGCGGCGGCCATCGGCGAATACGCGATCCGCAACAAGCACATCGGCGGTCTGCTGCTCGTCGCGCCCGGCACCGGCCTGGGCGGGGGCTTCGTGCTCCCGGGCGGCCAGCTCTACGAAGGTGCCAACGGCCTCGCGCTCGAGGTCGGCCACATCTCCGTGCCTCACCGCGAGGACGACGGTAAGCTGCCGGACTGCACCTGTGGACTGACCGGCTGCATGGAGGCATGGGTCTCCCTCGTCGCCCTGCGCAGGCGGCTGGCCATGGAACTCGCAAAGCCGGAATGGGAATTCCACGATCTCAACAGCTCCTCCGGAAGCATCGAGGAAAAGGCCTTCCAGCTCCGCACCCTTGCGGAGGACGGCGATGCCCTCGCGATCCATCTTTTCAGGCAGCAGGGCCACATCCTCGGATACGGCATCGCGGATCTCGTGCGTATCCTGGATCCCGGCCTCGTCGTTCTCGGGGGCGGCCTTGCGGAGGCGAAGTTCCGGGACCGCTTCATGGACTGGGTCAAGGAGGGCTTCTCGGACCGCGCATGGTCGGTCTATCGCCACAGCCCAATCGAGCCGGAGAAGGCGACCACCGTCTTCGAGTGGGCGGAGGGTGGCGATGCCGCCGCATCGATCGGAATGGCCTACACCGCCCGCGAGCTCTTCGCATAAAGCGCCATGTTCCTGGTTTCCATCGAAGCGTTGCAAAACAACGCGCGCATCCTGCGGGAAACGGCCGATGCGGCGGGCTGCAGGGTCGTGCTGGCACAGAAAGGTTTCTCCTGCTGGAAGGCCTATCCCTACATCAGCGGGGATCTCGACGGTTGCTGCGCCTCCGGCCTCTGGGAGGCGACGCTGGCCCGCGACCATTTCGGGAAACACATTGTCACCTATTCGCCCGCCTACGACGAGGCGGACATCGCTGGACTGCTGGAATTCACCCATCATCTCGATTTCAACTCGCTCTCCCAGTGGTTCCGCTTCCGCGAAACGATTTTCGCCCACCCCCGCTTCATCGCCGGGGAAGTGCAGTGCGGCCTGCGGATCAACCCGGAGCACTCCACCGGCCAGACGCCGATCTACGACCCCTGCGTGCCCGGCTCCCGCCTAGGGATCACGGCAGATCAGCTCGAGGGCGCAGACCTAACAGGTATTTCCGGCCTGCATTTCCATACCCTCTGCGAGCAGGACTCCCCGGATCTCGAAAGCACACTCAAGGCCGTCGATGAAAAATTCGGCCACCTCCTGGGCAGCCCGCAGCTCACCTACCTGAACATGGGCGGCGGCCATTGGATTACGAAACCATTCTACGACCGCGATCTCCTCATCCGTCTCGTGAAGGAAACGCAGCAGAAATACGACGTCGAGGTCTGGCTCGAGCCCGGTGAGGCCGCCGCAATCCATTCCGGCGTGCTGCGGGCCACCGTGATGGATGTCTTCGAATCCGCCGGCCACAGGCTCGCAATCCTCGATGTCTCCGCCACAGCCCACATGCCGGATGTCATCGAAATGCCCTACCGGCCGGATGTTTTTCTCGTCGATCCGGCGGTTGCCGAGCCATGCCCTCCGCCAGCAGTCCTTCTGGACGGTGAAAACTATCATCTCGCAGGCAACCCGGATGAACCGCATTTCACCGATACCCCACATCATGTCTTCCGCCTCGGCGGGCCGACATGCCTTGCGGGCGATGTGATCGGCGATTACTCCTTTCCCCGCGCGCTAGTAGCGGGCGACATCCTCGTCTTCGACGACATGGCGCACTACACGATGGTCAAGACCACCACCTTCAACGGCGTGAAACACCCGCCCATCGCCCTGCTCCACCCTGACGGCCGAATCGAGACAATCCGCGAATTCACCTATGCGGATTTCCGCGACAGGCTCTCGTGACATTTCCAAAATCCACCCCACCGTCATCCATGCTCAGGGTCACACTCCTCGCCGCCTTCCTCGCCGCGCCGGTCCAGGCGCAGATTTATGCCGATTTCACCGTCAGCAGCGGCGGCAATCCGCTCGGCACGTTCCGCGTCCTGCTGGAGCACGCGAAAGCCCCGCGAACCTGCGCGAACTTCATTGGCCTCGCATCCGGCAGAAGGCCATGGGTGGATGTGAGAACCGGTGCCGTCCGCACCAACAGGCCCTACTACGACGGCCTGACCTTTCACCGCCTCATCCACAGCTTCGTCATCCAGGGCGGCTCCCCCAACGGCCAGGGCACGGACGGGCCGGGTTACTCCATCCTCGACGAATACCATCCCGACCTCAGGCACTCCTCCCAATACGTCCTCTCCATGGCCAAGGCCGGCTCACCGAACACCGGCGGCTCCCAGTTTTTCATCACGCTGCGCGCTACCCCGGAGCTCGACAACAAGCACTCGGTCTTCGGAACCGTCATTTCCGGCACGGAAATCATCGACGGATTCAAGAATCCCGCGAATTTCCCGGTAGGGGCCGGCGACAAGCCAAGCACCCCCATCACCATGGATTCGGTCGTCATCAGCGGCCCGGGCTACGCGGGCTTCGACATCAGCGCGCCCGGGCTGCGGCTTCCGCATCTCGCCGAGAACAGGATCGCCATCACCCGCGATGCGGCGCTGCAGACGATGACCGCCGTATTCGACCGCAAGCCGCAGACCGAGTACCGTGCATTCGGATCGCCGGATCTGGTCGCATGGGCGGACCACGGGATCGTCCTGAGCATGGATGGGGAAAATGCCTTCCAGCTCACCGTGGATTCCCGTCCGGAGCCAAGCTATTTCCTGAGGGTGCCCGCCGTGAACTACGGCGATGTCCCAAACGCCCCCGCGGATCTGGGTGATGGCGGGAAAACCGTTCGCATCCGCTTCGGCGGCGGCGATTTCCTGGACATCTCCCCCAATGGCAGCGGCGGCGGAACATGGGCTGACAACGCAGGCGGAACAGGGACCATCTCGCAGACATCATGGACCGACAGCGCACCGGACACCGGCGTTTTCTCGGTCAGCAACTCCAGCGCCTTTTTCATCCCGCTCGGGGATTTCAGGACAACGCTCCTCAACTACCCCGGGCCGGGAGAAAACATCAACCTGGCAACCTGGCTCTCCTTCCACACCCCTACATCCGGCTGGACTGAGGAAATCGGCAACGGTCCGGTGAACCGTTTCGCCTTCGAGATCCTTGCGCAGTGAGATGCCCGCCGCAGCCGGGATATATTAGTCGTTGCATGGCCGCGCCCGCGCACCTAGATTGCCCTTGGAACAACCAATTCAAATTATGGGACCTATCGGAATGCCAGAACTGATCATGATCTTTGTCGTGGTCCTGCTCCTGTTCGGGGCGAAGAAACTCCCGGAGCTGGCGCGGGGAGTCGGCAAGAGCATGGGCGAGTTCAAGAAAGCGCGAGAGGAATTCGAGCGTGAGATCACGCGTTCCGAGGACGAGGTCAGGCGCGAGGACAAGCCCAAGGACACCCGGGTGAAGCCCGCCGCCGACAAAGAGACCCACGACGCCTGAACCCTGCGGCCGGATGCCGGAACCGGGGGCTGGGTGATTTCCCGATGGCATGAAAAAGGCCAAAAGCTTCGCGCCTTTCATCACGCTGGTGCTGTCGGCCGCCCTTGTGGCCGCATCGGCGCACTGGATCCGCAAGGCGGAAACCCCTCCCTGGGGTGATGCCAAGGCCGAGTCTAGCGCTGCGGCAGACCAACCGGCAAGGATAAGCCAAGCCCCGCCCGAGGGCGATTTCCAGCCCTTCACCTTCGTAAGCTACAATGTGAAAAACTGGCTCGCCTCCACCCAGACGCCGGAGAAATCGCCGGAGGCCAAGGAGGCGGTGATAAGCCTGCTTGCAAGCGACTCCCCCGATGTGGTCGGCCTCTGCGAGATCGGCGGCATGGAGGATCTGAAGGAGATCCAATCCATGCTTGCGGCGGAGGGCGTGGATCTGCCCCATATCCACCATACCGGCGGGGTCGATCCCGTCCGCCATCTCGCCTTGCTGTCCCGCCTTCCCATCGTCGCCACGGCGAAACCGGATCCCCGCATCCCCGGCACCGGTCGCTCCATGCAACGCGGCATCCTCGATGCCACCGTCCGGATCGCTGGCCGGGACATCCGTTTCATCGGCCTTCACCTGAAGTCCAAGCGCAGCGTCCAGGAATTCGACGAGGCGCTGCTGCGCGTCCAGGAAGCGGGCCATGCCAGGAGGCACATCGATTCCATCCTCGCGGAAAACCCGGATGCGATGCTCGTCGCCTACGGGGATTTCAACGACACCACGCGCAGCCTTTCGACGCGGACGATCTGCGGCGGATATCGCACTCCCGGCTATCTCAGCCCCGTGCACGTGAAGGACAGCCGGGGCGAGACCTGGACGCACCGCTACGCGGTGGAGGACAGCTACACGAGGATCGACTACGTGACGGTGTCCGCCGCACTCAGGCGGCATGTGAAATCCGCCACCTCCCGCATCATCGACGATGGCCCGTGGGAGGCCGCCTCCGACCACCGTCCGGTTCTTGTCCGCTTCGAGTGATTCAATCGCCGATGAAGCCCTCGCTGACCTCCTCGTCCTCGTCGATCGGGATGGCCCGGAGGATTTCATCCGGCTCCCCAAGGATTTCCTCCTCCTCCTCGATGGGGATGGCCTTGAGGACTTCATCGCCCCCGTCTCCCGCTGCCTCATCGCCCTCCGGCACCACGATGACGGCTTTCATCGGCGGGGCGATGATCTCTTTGATGTCATCCTCAAGCGGCTCGAAGAAGCTCCTCACCATCGGCGCGGCCATGCGCCCGCCGGAAACGGTTTGACCCGGCTTGCCCTCATAGAGGACAGCGAAGGCGTAGCGCGGATTGTCATGCGGCAGGAAGCCGGCGAACCACGCGAGCCGCTGGTTGAGCCGCGGCGGCCCCCACTGGGCGGTGCCGGTCTTCCCCGCGAGGGTCGTGTAGGTGAGGTTTCCGCTTCTGCCGGTGCCATAGCCTTTGCCCACCACATCCCTCATCCCGTCGCGGACGATCGCCACGGCCATCTCGTCCACGCCGAGCCAGTTCCTGCGCTCCGGGGTCATCGCCTTGGTCACGCGCCCGCGGGAATCCTGTATTTGGCTGACGAGGGAAAGCTTTGGCAGCGCCCCGCCGTTGCCTATCCCCGCCATCATCTGCGCCACCTGCAGGGGCGAGGCGAGCAGGCTGCCCTGGCCGATGGACATGTTCGCGGTGTCTCCGTCGAGAATGCGGCGGCCTTCGTTCTTGAGCATCCAGTCATTGGTCGGCACCAGCCCCGGGGTCTCGCCGATGAGCGGCAGGCCGCTCCTGTCCCCCATGCCAAGCCGCCGCGCCAGCCCGAGGAAAACCCCCGGCCCGGTGTCGATGCCGACCTGGTAGAACCAGGTGTTGCACGACCGCGCGATCGCCCGCTTCACATCGATGGGCCCTTCCGGGGTTTTCGACCAGTTGCGGAAGGTGTGGTTGCCGATGCGGATCGAGGCGGGGGAATTGACCGTGGAAAACTCCGTGACCGTTCCGGCGTTGAGCGCCGCGAGGGCGACGACGGGCTTGAAGGCGGATGCGGGAGGATAGGCGGATTGGAAGGCACGCCCGAAGAGCGGATTGCCCGGCGCCTCTTGCAGCGCGGTGTATGCCTCGGTGCTGATGCCGGGAATGAAGGCGTTTAGGTCAAAGGTGGGCCGCGAGGCCATCACCAGCACCTCGCCGGTGACGGCGTCGATCACCACGAAGGCTCCGCGCTCGCAGCCCTTGGCGAGGACTTTTTCGGCCAGTTTCTGCCACTTGAGGTTGAGCGTCGTGACTATGGTGCCGCCAGGTACGGGGCGTTTCGACTGTTCCTCGAGGAGCTTGTTTCCGTTCTCATCGAAGAGCAGGCGCTTGGTGCCGGGCTGGCCGGAAAGCTCGCGGTCGAAGATTTTCTCAAGCCCGGCGCGCCCCTCGCTTTCCTCCCAGAGCGGCTCATTGTAATTGATCGGGCCGGTGGGAAGCTTGCCGACCATGCCGGTGTAGCCGAGGATGTGGGCGGCGAGGCCTTTCTCCGGGTAGATCCTGCGGTAAACAGGATGCAGCACCAGACCGGAAACGAGCCGGGATTCGATGGCCTTTGCCTCTTCCGCGCCAAGCTGGCTGCTGACGTAGAGCGGGAGCCAGCGGCGGTGGCGGTAGTGATCGTAGAGCTCGTCATCGCTCTTGTTCGAAAAGCCTTTCACCGCCCCCTCCAATCCGGCGAGGCGGCTGCGCGCCCAATCGACAACGTATTGCCTGTCCACATCCTGGAACTGCTCGAACTGGAGCGCCACCTGGTAGGCCACCTCGTTCTGCACGATGGGCTCGCCGCTGCGATCCACGATCTGACCCCTGGGGGCGGGGATTTTCAGGGTGATCGTCCTCGCGTCCTTGCGGGTGAGGATGGATCCCTCGTCGGCGGAACGGGGGCGTCCCGCATCAGCGGGGGTAGCCGCAGGCAGATCCGATTTCACCGGTTCCACGGCGACCGATTCGAGGTTCTGGGCAGAAACGGAGCAAGCAAACAACAGGCTTGTCATCAGGTGTGCCGTGGCTCCGTGCATTCCGGAGCCTATCCGGCGCTCCTTGCCATGGCAACCTCGCAATGCGCCGGGGACGATTCACCTCCCGGAGGGCGACGGAAGGTTGGGAAGCGCAGATTGCTAAGGATTTGCTGAATGTCGGGAATAATTATTTTCCAGGAAGACCTCGATACAAGGAGAGTGCGATGGATTTCGCAAGTGACTCATTATCAGTGCCCTGTGATATCATCCGTGAAGACTCGGTGGATGAAATCACCTTACGTAATCGCGTAATATGATCAGGAAATATTGAGTTTCAGGGAAATCCAGCCATTTTGGAAACGTGCCTGCGGGCACCCGCTGTCACCCACGGCGGCAAGACTGTTCACCCCCCACCCCCAACAAACGTGCAAGAGATCGTGAAAACGACCACTCCACCCATCCCCGCCCGGGGATGCCTGGGATTGCGAAATTGCAAGGGGATCAGGGGAAGCTGCTGATTTCCCCCCGGAAGCACCGGAATGACCCCGGATGAGCCTATCTCCCCCCTATGGTTCACCCTCCCCCCGATCCGGGGTCATTCCCCTTTCCCGGAGTGCCTGAGGGCCACCCGCTCAGTCCGCGCGGATCTCGCGCCGCCCTGCCTGGATGACATTGAGCAAGTGGTTGGCAATGGCCTCCATGTGGTTGTTCAGGTCGATGAAGATCATTTCCGTCTGCACCGCCGCACCTTCCTGCATCCGCTTCGCCGCTGCCTTGTTGTTGCGCTTGCGCAGTCGGTCCACCCGTCCCTCGATCTCGTGGGCGCGCTCGTAGGTGGTGCCGTCGATGCCGGTGAGCGAGTTCCTGGCGACATCGAGGAGCATCCTCACCTGCGCACCGCTGGAAATGAGCTCCTCGTGCTGGATCTCCGAAAAATCCCGGCCCTTCTCATATTTCCTCTGCACCACCTTGACCATGCGGTAGATCCGGTCGGTGGCCTCCTCAAGCTCGGCGACGACGCGGAGGCTCGAGGTGATGCGCATGGCGTTTCCCGAGCCGATCTCATGGGTGGAGCACTGGATGAGGTAGCTGGTGATGTCATGCAGCATGTCATCGCAGGTGTCCTCCATCGCCTTGAGCTCCGCCACTCGGGCCGAAAGGTCTTCCGTCGGCCGGTTGAAAACCTCCACCATGCCATCGAACATCTCGGAGGTCAGGGCAGCCATCCGCTTGATCGCGCCGTCGGCCTCCGCGAGGCTCAGCTCGCCGATGTCCACGAGGGAGCTGCCGATGTAGCGGAGCTTGGCCACGGTGCCGGCCTTCCCTTCCTTCACCCACCATGTCACCAGGCGGGCGATCTGCGGGACGAACCACACAAGCAGCAGGATGTTGGCGAGGTTGAAGGTGCTGTGGAAAATGGCCGTCGAGAAGGCGATCTCCGAAGATGACATGCTCTTGTTGGCGGAGCGGAGGGCATATGGCAGGTCATCGGCCAGCGACCACACGAGGGAGGTGAACGGATAGAACAGCGCAAGGCACCATATCACGCCGATGACATTGAAGGAGAAGTGCGCCCGCGCCGCGCGTTTGGCGTTCGTGTTCGCGCCTGCGGAGGCGAGCCAGGCGGTGACCGTGGTGCCGATGTTCTCGCCGAGCACGATCGCCGCCGAGCACCGGAAGACCCCCAGCGGATCGACCGCCACATCGCCGAACCAGCCGTTGAGGGCGCAGGTGATGGTGATCGCCATCGCCGCCGATGAGGACTGGACGATCAGGGTAAGGAGTATCCCCGCAACCATGAACAGGATCACCGAGCCGAAGCCGTGGCCGCCGAGCATGCTGATGATGTTCTCGATGGAGTGCGCCATGCCCGGATCGGTCTCAAGCATGGCCTTGAGATCCGGCACGGAATCCTTGAGAAGCCCAAGCCCGAGGAACACCAGGCCGAAGCCGATGGCCGCCTCACCCCAGTTCCTGGCCTTGTCCTTGCCGATGAAAAAGAGCGGCAGGCCGATACCTATCATCGGCAGCGCGATCTTGGAGACGGCGAACTTCCCGATCAGGGCGACGATCCAGGCCGTGGTTGTGGTGCCGAGGTTCGCGCCCATGATGACCCCGATCGCCTGGATGAGCGTCAGCAGCCCGGCGTTGACAAAGGAGACCACGAGCACCGTCGAGGCGGAGGACGACTGGACCAGTGTGGTCGTCACGAAACCGGTCATGACGCCCCGGAAGCGGGTGCTTGTCATCCCGGAAAGCGCCGCCCGCATCCTGTCCCCCGCGACCTTCTGCACCCCTTCCGACATGATTTTCATGCCGTAGAGGAAGATGCCGAGGGATCCGAGAACCTGCAGCAGCGCAACGGCGGACGACCAGATGGATATGGATGAAAGGAACATTCGTGTGACGAATTCGTCACCATCAGGGGCTTTACGGCGAGAAAAAAATCCTAACCGCCCCCGGCCGCAGGCTCAGCCGTCGGTGAGCCGTACGCCGGGGATCAACCGCGCGACAGCTCCACCAGCACCGCTTTCTGGGCATGGAGCCGGTTCTCGGCCTGCTGGAAAATCACATCGGCATGGCGTTCCAGGGTTTCCTCGCTGATTTCCTTGCCCCGGTAGGCGGGCAGGCAATGCAGCACGATGTGGCCTTGCGCCGCGTCGGCAAGGAGGGCGGAATTGAGCTGGAATCCGGAGAATTCCGCCTCCTTTTCCTTCTGGTCCTCCTGCCCCATGGAGAGCCAGACATCGGTGTTGATCACGTCCGCCCCCTTCACCGCCTCGGCGGGATCCTCGCTGATATCCACCAGATCGCAGTCCAGCTGCGCGAGGAAATCCGCAGGCGGATGGCAGGACTTCGGCGAGGCCACATGGAGGCGGAAATTGAGTTTTTTCGCCGCCCACATCCAGGAGCGGGTCATGTTCGAGTAACCATCGCCGATGAAGGCGAAGGTCTTGCCCTCCCAGCCACCCAGCTTTTCCTGCACGGTGAGCAGGTCGGCGAGGATCTGGCAGGGATGCTCGTCGTCGGTCAGTGCGTTGATCGTGGGGATGCCGGAAAACTTCGCGAAATCGACAACGTCGGACTGCGCGAAGGTGCGGATGATCGCTCCGTGCACCATGCGGCCGAGGACGCGGGCGGTGTCCTTGATCGGCTCGCCCCTGCCGAGCTGGATGTCATTTCCGGAGAGAAACATCGGGAAGCCGCCCAATTCGCGCACGCCGACCTCGAAGGAGACGCGCGTACGGGTGGATGATTTGGTGAAAATCATCGCCCATGTCTGGCCTGCCAGTGGCTGGGAGGAATGCCCGCCGCGCTCTGCTTTCAGCCCCGCGGCCTCGTTGACCAGGATCGCGATCTCGGCGGCGCTGAGTTCCTCGATGGAAAGGAGATGTTTCATGGTTCGGTTGGTTCAGTATTGGGAAAGCACATCCCTGACGATGGCGAGCGCCTCATCGACTTCCGCATCTGTCACATTGAGCGGCGGCAGCAGCCGGAAGGTTTCCGGGCCTGCGGGGACGGTGATCAGGCCTTTGGCCATCAAGGACTTGACGAGATTCAGGGCGGCGGTTTCCCCATCCCCGGTCGGGATGAGTTTCGCATCCAGGCCCACGCCGATAAGCAATCCCAGCCCGCGGACTTCCGTGACCACCGGCAGGTCCCATGAGGTGATTGCGGAGCGGATGCGCTCGCCCTGGCGAATCGCGTTCCCGGCCAGATCCTTTTCCCGGATTTCCCGGAGCACTTCCAGCGCCGCCGCGCAGACCAGCGGATTGCCCCCATAGGTCGAGCCATGCGAGCCCGGCCCCATGAGGGAGGAGATCTTTGTGCCTGTTCCATCGGCCGCCCGGTCGCTGAGCCAGAACGCCCCGATGGGCACGCCGCCGCCCATGCCCTTGGCCCAGGAAATCCCGTCCGGGACGATCTCCGGGGCATTGACCCGCCATGCCATCGCCTCGCCGCAGCGGCCGAAGCCGGCCTGCACCTCATCGAACATCAGCAGCAGATCGTGCTTTTTGCAGAGTGCATCGAGCGCCGCGAGGAACTCCGCCGAGGCGACATGCACACCGCCCTCGCCCTGCACCGGCTCTAGCAGGAAGCCGACGGTTTCGTCCCGCACCGCGCTTCCGAGGGCGGCGATGTCGTTGTAAGGCAGATAGCGGAAGCCCGGCAGCATGGGGTCGAAGCCCTGCTGGATCTTCGCCTGGCCTGTCGCGGCCATGCTTCCGAGCGTCCTGCCGTGGAAGGATTGCTGGAAGGTGATGACCTCGAAACGCGGCTTCCCATCGGCCTGCGGCCTGAGATGGCCATAGCGGCGTGCCGACTTGATCAGTCCGTCGTTGGCCTCGGCGCCGGAGTTCGAGAAGAAAATCTTGCCTGGCAGCTTGATGTGCCCCAGGTTCATCTCCTCGGCAAGAAGGCCTTGGTTTTCGGTGAGATACAGGTTGGAGACATGCATCAGCCTGCCTGCCTGGTCGCGGATCGCACCGACGATGCGCGGATGGCAATGACCCAGCGAGCAGACCGCGATGCCCATGCAGAAATCGAGATATCCGCGCCCCTTGTCATCGCGGACACGCGCTCCCTGCCCCTCGACAAGCGTCAGCGGGAAGCGCCCGTAGGTGGCCATGACATGTTCGTTGAAAAGCTCGGTTGTGTTCATTGCTGGTCCCGGGTTTCCACCGGAAAGGGGCGGAGACTAGCGGTGATGGGCAAAATAGCAAACCACTTTCGCTGCGGGTGACTGCGGGCAAAATCGCCCCCTCCGGGGGCTCGTTGCCGCGACCGCAACGGAAACCATCGTTCGGGATTGCGGTGGCGCGGGTTTGTCACCAGCTTCTGCGGCATGCTTGAAAGCCGGGATGCAGCGAAAAGGGAAGCCCCATGGATGGCTGGGCTGCACGCCGCGCGCGCCAACCTGCTCCCCGGCCTCATCCTCCAGGGCATCATGCTCGGCCTGCTGATCGCCTACTACTTCTACCCGCCGACCACCCGCTGGCTCAACCTGCTCGCCGCGCTCAAGGGCGAGTGGGGCTACGCCTACTCCGCCATCGCCTCGGTCATCGCCGGCGCACTGATCCCGGAAACCATGCGCGTCCTCGTCCTCCAGAAAGGCCGGGCGCTCCGCGCAAACGCCGCCAACCTCGTTTTCACCATCCCCTTCTGGTGCATGATGGGTCTCATCGTCGATGCGTTCTACCGGGGCCAGGCGCTCGTCTTCGGCGCGCAGCCCAGCTTCCGGGTGGTCGCCGCTAAAGCCCTTGTCGATCAGCTCCTCTACGCCCCCTTCGTTTCCGTGCCTTTGACCTGCTGGCTCTATGATTGGAAAAACTCCGGCTACCGCCTCCACGGTTTGCGGCGCTTCTTCTCGGCCGCATACTGCCGGGATGTGATGGTTCCCGTGCTCTTTGCGAACTGGAGCGTGTGGATCCCCGTCGTCTGCATCCTCTACTCGCTGCCCTCTCTCCTTCAGATCCCTCTTTTCGCACTTGCGGTTTCTCTCTGGGTCATCATCTACACTTGGATCAGCGAGCAGCGCACGCCGGCGCGGTCGCCCCTTCCCTGACGCAAATCAACGAGATTCATCCGCATTTCCACCGTCAAATGTAACCCCGCAGCGAAAGAAATTGCGCCAAGCCCATGTAGTTCCCACGCTGCCCATACATACTTCGCATTCCCCACCCCTTATTTCCGCAATGAACATGACCCCTCGGATCTTCACCCGGCTCGGCCTGACGGCTCTCCTGGCGTTTTCCCAACCCTGCCTGGCCGCCGAGGAAATCACCTACCCTGGCGAGGCCTTCGCCAAGCTCGACACCTTCGAGGGGCTCAACCTTGAGGATGCGGACAAGCTTTTCGCCAAGGCCGACTACAAGGGCGCCTACGCAGCCTACAAGGCCTACTCCTTCGAGTTCGCGAAGAGCAAAGCCCTGCCCTACGTCCTCCTCCGCATGGGCCGCTGCCTCCACAAGCTGGAGAAGCGCAACGCCGCGATCACCGCCTATCAGGATGTGGTCGATTATTTCCCGGACGATGTCCGCAACGCGGCCGCCGCCCTATATCACATCGGCGAGTGCCATGGCGAAAACGGCGAGGAAGCCAAGCAGACCGCCACCTGGGCGCGCATGGTCAAGGACGACGGTTACGTCACCCAGCCGAATTCCGGCACCGCCCTCACCTTCCTCGGCACGGCCATGGAGAAGCTCGGGAAATTCGACGAGGCCGCGCAATACCACTGGCGCACCGCCGTCGCCTTCCTCAAAACCAACCCCAAGGCCGCCCAATCCGCACGCGCCGCCGTCCTCGCGCACCACGCCCTGCGCAGCCCGAACCATGACAAGCTCGCGGAATTCTACATCGCCGCCAGCGGCTTCGACGGCCAGGGCCGCGATACCGGCAAGCCGGAGGAGGACGCACGCTATTGGTCCGCCGTTTTCGACACGATCCTCAGGGCTTCCGGCGAGTCCCAGCTCCGCGAAAAAGCCGCCGTCTATTGGGGCGCGAAATTCGGAGACCGCCTCCCGGACAACGACCCCCTCCGCAAGCAGTGGGCCGATGTGCAGGCGGTCCACGAAAAGGACCGGGCAAGCTGGCTCGCGCGGATGGAAAAGCAGTTCGCCAGCAAGCCGGCCACACTCGACCGTGTGCTGCAGTGGTGCGAGTGGTTCAAGCCGGATCCCGACATGCGCTCGAAATTTTTCGCGAAGCAGTCCGCACCGTTCCTGGCCGCCCTGAAAACACCGGAGAAAATGGCCCTCATGAACCGGCTGCGCCAGCCGCTCGACATGCACGCGGAGGCGCAGACCGTGATGCGCTCGGTGCGCACCGACGGCATGACCGACGAGGAGTTCAAGGACTACGCGATGTTCCTCGCCAACTACCAGCCGGAGGAAGAGGTGCTGCGCCTCATCTCACGGATGAAGGACAGGCTCTTCGCCACCAAGGCGCGCTACGACTACTACATTTCCCGTAGCTCCCGCAACCCTCCCTACATGGAGAAAGCCCTGGCCGAGATCCCGGAGCTCCTGAAATCCCCGAAATACGCGGAAGGCCTGCCCATCATCCAGGCACGGCTGTTGCAAAACCTCGGCCGCCACGAGGAGGCCATCAAGGCCTACAACGCCGCCAACGTGCAGCCGGAATCGACCTGGGGCGTCGCAGATTCCCAGACAGCGCTCAAGCAATACGACCAGGCGGTCAAGACCGTCAAGGAGCTGGAGGCCGTCGGCGGCGCCGTCGCCGCGAGAGCCAGCCTCAAGGCCGCCGATATCTACCGCATCTCCGGCGACAAGGGCCGCGAGGTCACCCAGCTCCGCCAGGTTCTCAAGCGCTACCCGAAGAGCGGCGAGTCCAGCGAGGCCCACAACCGTCTCGAAAGCTACGGCGTCGCCCTCAGCGGCGGCGAGGCGGAAGCGGAGGACTGAAAACTCACCAACACCAAAGCCCGAATGAAAAACAACTCTGCGATCAAAAACTCCGGCTTAGGCCTCCTATGGGTCTTCGGCTCCCTGGGCATTTCGTCGTTTTCCCCGGCGCAGGAAGAACCCGCCGCCGAGCCCCGCGCCCGCGTCTCCGCCGAGATCGACCGCGAGGCGAAGCATCTCTACGACAAGGCCGTGGAGCTCATGGAATACAAGCAATACGAGCGCGGCCTCGCCATGCTCAACACCGTGGTGCGCGACAACCAGGGCACCCTCCTCGCCCACATGGCTCACATGGCGATGGGCAGGCATTTCCTCGAACAGCGCGACACCAAGGAAGCCCTCGGTCATTTCATGCTGCTCACCCGCCTGCTCGCACCGGTGCCGGGCGAAAAGCAATCGGCGGAAGTCGAGGAGCTTTACCATGAGTCGCTCTTCCAGGCCGGGTTCAGCCAATACCAGGCCGGCCAATATGCCGCCGGTTTCCCGCTCTTCCGACAGCTCACCGAGGTAGCCGGCCGCACGAAATGGGCGAACATGGCCTACTTCTACATCGGCATGAGCCACTACAACCTGAAGAACTGGAACAAGGCCATCGACTCCCTCTCCCTCGTCGGCACCGAGGTCGAGGACGCCTCCGGCGAATCCGGCGACGAGCTGGGCCGCATCGAGATCGGCCAGCGTTTCTACTCCAAGATCGAGGACGCCGACATCCCCATCATGCGCAAGCTCAACATCCCGGTCACCGCCGAGGTGAAGGTCAGCAGCGGCGATTCGGAAACAATCACCGGCGTGGCCGTCCCCGGAAAGCCCAACGAAATGCTCGCTTCCGCGCCCACCATCCTCGGCGATCCCAAGCCCGGCGACGGCGTCCTCCAGATGGTCGGCGGTGACACCCTCACCGTCACCTACATCGACGAGAGCACGCTCGACGGCCAGAAGGGCATCAAGCGCACCGGCCAGGTTCGCGCCGTCAGCACCGGCACGGTCGGGTTTTTCCTCGGAGATTACTCCACCCCGGCCTACATCGCCTACCCCGGCCAGCCGCAGGTCGTCATGCTCCGCGATGCGGATCTCGATAAATCCCCGCAGGCGGAAACCCTCACCCTCACCGTCACCTCCCGCTACAAGGTCGAGGCCAAGGAAGCCGCCGAGTCCGATGAAATGTTAGACATCTTCGCCCTTGAGGATGAGCAAAAGGACGTCTGGAAAGACCGCGACAGCGTCACCGTGCAGCTAACAGAAACTGGCGAAGGCCCACAGATCCGCACCGGAGCATTTGCCGGAAGGATACAGCTCGCACCCATCGCGGATGGCGTTGAGCCGGTTGCCACAGACAACGTCCTGAGCTGCGACGAGCTCGACGAACTTGTCGTCCGCTACACGGATGAAGTGCATCTCTACGGGGATGAACCGCGTGAAAGCGAGGCGAAGATCAAGGTCTCCGGCTCCGTGAACTCCGGCGTCACCGCAGACCAGTACGTCGTTTTCGAGGAGCTCCTGAAAGCCCGCAAAAGCTCGGTCGAGGCGGAAGCGCTCGTCGGCCTCGGAGACATCTACAAGGACATGGGCCTCGACCAGCGCGCCGCCATGCGTGCCAAGGAAGCCCTCGACAAGGTCGATCCAATCATCGTCAACCGCGCCAAGCTCCCCGGTGATCTCGTCGAGGCCGCCTTCAAGCTCAAGTGGGAGGGCGAGCTGCTCAAAGACGATTTCGATGCCGCCACCGCCACCTGCCTCGCCTTCAACCGCCTCTACCCCGAGTCCGTCCTCGCCGACCAGGCGCTCATGACCCTCGGCCGCAGCCTCACCGACAGCGGCGAATACGAACGCGCCGTCGAGGTCTATGGCCGCGTCCTCCAGCTGGAAAATCCCATTTCCGGAGCCGAGGCGCAGTTCCGCATCGGCGAGGCCTTGCAGAAGGAGGCGGAGGAAATCACCGAAGCCTCCGACGAGACAAACAGCAAGTGGGGCAGGGCCGGCCTGAGCAAGGAAACCGCCCTGCAGAACCGCATGAGCGCCTCGATCCAGGCATACCGCAAGACCTACGAGACCTATCCGGAAAGCTCCTTCGCCGCCGAGGCGCTTGGCCGCGTCGTCCGCCACTACGTGGACACCGAGGATTTCGCCCAAGCCGCCGATCTCCTCGAAAGCGTCTTCAACGACTACCCCGACGCCGCCTTCCTCGATGAGATGCTCATGCTCTGGGCCAACGTCGGCTTCCGCATGGGCGACACCGAAACCGCCAAGGCAAAGCTCCAGCAGCTAGTCTTCGACTATCCTTCTAGTGGTTTGGTTGCCGAAGCGCAGAAAAAACTCGCCGGCCTGCAGGCGGAGGCAGGCACGCCAGCAAATACGGAAGGGACAGGGGAATGACGAAACACCCAATGACCAAAACATCCAGGGCTGGTTTGCCAGGAACCGTTGGCCTTGAAGGGCGGGGCTTGGCAGGACTTCGTGCAGCGGCGGCACGGCCCCTCGTTTTCGCGTCGCTATTGCTCACGGCCAACGCATCCTTGGCCGCCGGCTTCGACGAGCAGCGCGCCACCATCTCCGCCTCCCCCGCGACCCAGCCGGAGGCCGCCATCCTATCCCTCCTGAAATCCGGCATCGAGGAAGCCAAGCCGGCCCAAGCCATCGCCGAGGCGGAGAAATGGCTGCGCCAAAACCTTCCGAAAGACGCGATGCTCCTCTTCCACGCCGCACGCGCCGCCGAGCTCAGCGGCGATGCCCCCGGCGCCGCCGCGCTCTACGAACAATTCCTCCGCAAGGCGGATCCAACGGCCACGGAGACCGGCCAGGCCATCATCGCCGTCCACTCGCTTTTCCGCGACCAGCTCAACGATCCCGGCGCCGCCTATTCGTTCAACCGCAGCAACGGCGACCGCCTCGCCACAAACACGACCGCCCGCCAGTTCGACGCATGGTTCCTGAATGAGGCCGCCACCCGCAAGGACGTGATCGCCGTCGCCAACCGCCTCCACGCCATCGCCAAGGCCGGCATCCCCGCCGATCTGTGGGTCACCTCGTACGAGCGCCATTTGCGCTGGCTGCTAGCGGAGTCGGAAGTCTATTGCGAGCAGCCCGGTGTCGCCCCATCCACCGACGAATCCGTTGCCGCCGGCAAGCAGCTCGCCAATGCCGCCATGTCCTTCAACGAGGAGCTTGCCCTGCGCCTCGATTGGGCGGTCTCCGTCCGCGCCTACAACCTCGCAAAAATCGCCGACCAAAACCCCGCACCTCCCCTCGCCGAGGCGAAAGCCCTGCTCGCGAAATTCCCGCACCACGCCGCACTTGTCCAGAACGGCTGGGCTGGCGGTGGCAACGGGCAACACTACCGCAACGACCCCGCGAAATACTGGCCGCACGAATCCGATGCCAAGATGGCTCCCATCGTCGGGGCCGCCGCGAAACTCAACCCCCTCGATCTCGCCGACCTCATGGCCACCTGGCGCAACGGATATTTCAGCGACAGGGTCGTGCGCCCGCTCGCGGTGAAATCGGTGCGCGATTTCCTGGCCGCCAAGCCGGACGCAACCAACTCCCGCACCGGCCTCCTGCTTTCCGAAAAACCATGGAACGAGCTCACCCCCGCCGAGGCCGCCGCACTCGCCCCGAAGTGCGCAGCACTTGCCGATCCGGAAGCGTCCCTCATCCGCGCTGTGGCCGCAGGCGGTGAGGCGAAGGATCTCGAAAAAATGATCGCCGCCCTCCTCGGCCCGGAGTCATGGAGACTGGGAGCCGCCGAGCTGGATGGCCGCTCCGCCGACCAGCTCTGGCACTACGCCGGACGCCCCGGTGCCAACCAGGTGCGCGATGCCAAGATCGCGGAAAGCAAGGCGCTCGCCGCGCAAGTCAAAGCCGCCGCCCTCAAGAAGGATGCCCCCGCGCCGCAGAGGCTCGCTCAGTTCACGAAGCTCTGGGCAGATTACAAATCCCCCCAGCCGAAGATCCCCGCTGTCGTCTCACGCCTCAGGTCCGCCCTGCTCATCACCCCGGAGGCCATGCCGGAATTGCTCAAGGATCGCAGTGTCGACGCCCGGCTCCTTGCCAGGAATGCAATCGCCGAGGGCATCGCCGGGCCGGAAAAAATTTGGACTGATCTCGAGATCGGCAGGATGAACCTTTCCAAATACGAGCCTTGGATCCAGGCGCTCGCCGATCGGCGTGCAGGCCGCAGCTTGAGCGAACTCAAAAAGCGCAATCCTGAGAAATATGTGCCACACCCGCTTGAGCCGGTGTTGCGCGAATCCGTCGCCACCGGGCTCAAGCAGAACAGCCTCGATCCATGGCAGCTGATCGCATGGGTCAACATGCAATACCCGGAGGACAACGCCGCACAGATCTCGCTTGCACAGGAAATCGCGAAATCCCCTGCCTGGAAAACGCTCAACTTCGAGGCCCGCTTCGCCCTGCGCGAGTGGTTCGGGAAATCCGTCGCCTCACCCGGCGAGCTTGGGTGGCTCAGCGCCGCAGACCCGGCGCTGGTTTGCAAGGATCTCCTTGCCCTGACGAAAGAGTCCGATGCTGCCTCCGCCGTCACCGCACTCACCAAGGCGATTGATGGCATCGGGAAATCTCCGATCCGCATGGAGGTGAACGCAGCGCAGCAAATCGCAAGCCTGGACGCAGCCGTTTTCTCCGACCCCAAGGTCTTCGCCTTGATCCTCGGGATTGCGGAATACATCCCGGAAACCAACGAGGGCAATGAGCTGTTCAAGCGCGTCTTCGCACAGGTGCGGGAGCTGCGCGACCCGGTCATGATCCAGCAGACGGCCAGCATCATCTGGCCCTACGTCAGCGAGCGGGAGCCACGTTCTCAGTTCGCGCCCATGACGGAGTTCATCGAATCCCTGATGGATGAGCACCCCAATACGGCCTACGCCCTCGCCCGCAGGGGCGTTGACTCCCTCACCCGCGCCCGCGACAGCTATGGTTTCGAGCCCAGGAAGAATATCACCGGGGTGAAAGCGCAGATGGGCAAGTCGGCCATGCAGCTGGGCTTGGTTACCATCCCGGTCGCGAAGAACCACCCCGCCTATCCGGTTTACCAATCGCAGGGCGATTGGCTGATGGGCAACGAGGACAGCGCATGGGCTCTTCTCGACGAGAACTGGGACTCCTTCCTTCCCGTTTACCGCGAGCTCACCGTCCCCTTCCTGAAGTGGATACTCCAGCGCACGATCTACGGCCGCGACGAGGAGCGGCAGGAAACCCTCATCAAAGCCCTCCTCGGCTGGGCCGGTGAGGCCGGCAGCCCGCTCACCCCGCTTGAAAAAGCGGAGTTCGACATCGCCTACGGTGACATCGCCATGCAGCGCGGCCAGCTCCGCCAAGCTCACGAGATCTACGCCCGTGCCCAGACCAACGAAGCCTATGCGGAGCTTTCCATCCGCCACCAGGCCGCCCTCCGCAAGGCCGCCGCCGAGCGCATCGCCAGGAACTTCGACGGCGCACTCCAGACGCTCAACGACCTCGAGCTCGAGCGCATTCCCGAGATCTGGACCGAGATCCGCTATGCCCGCGCCGAGGTTTATTACGACATGGAGGAATTCGACGACGCCAAGGACGATATCGACTCCATCCTCTCCCGCGAGCCGAACCATGCGGATTCGAAAATCCTGTTGGGTAAAGTCCAGCTCAAGCGCCAGAAACTCATGGAGGCCACCGAGGTCGAGCTTGGCTCCGCCGCCAGCCAGAAGACGCTTTTCCCCGGCGAGAAACTGAAAGTCACCCTCGTCGATCCCACCCTCGCCGTCTCCGGCGCAGGCACCGAGATCGAGGTCGTCGTATGGGCCACCTCCGGCGACAAGGAACAGTTTTTCCTCCGCCAGTTCGGGGACCAGAAAACGAAATTCCGCGGCGAGGTGCCTACCGCCCTCGGCGCCCCCGCGCCCGGCGACAATATCCTCCAGGTCATCGGCGACGACGAGGTCTTCTACGCCTACTCCGAGCGTTTCCGGGAAAAGATGAACAACATCGCGGAGAAACGCGGCGGCCCGATCACGGTTGCCTCGGATGCGATCCTCATGGCCTCCGCGAGAAAACTCCTCACCGAAGCCGAGCAGCGCACCGCCGACATGCAGGCGACGATGGACGCGATCAAGGGCAAGGTGTCCGGCGATGTCACCGCCGCCGCCAGGGCGGAAATGGCGGCCAAGTCGCTGAGCGCCGAGGCGCGCAAGGAAGGCGGCGGCATTTCCGAGGAAGAACTCGGCCGCTACCTGACGGATGTCGCCAAGCCCGGCAACCCCATCCACGTCCGCGTCATCGACCCCGACCGCAGCCGCACCGGGGAAATCGACGAGCTCACGGTCAGCGTCAGCAGTTCCAGCGGCGATTCCGTTTCCCAGGTCACCCTCAGGGAAACGGGCACCCACAGCGGATGGTTCGAGGGCAGCATCCCCACCACCGGCGCGCAGGCACTCGCCTTCGCCAAGGACTCCGAACCGGGCCGCAACCCGAACATGGTCATCAGCCCGGCGGCGGACACCTACCCGGCATGGCGCCCCGTCGCCGGTCAGGAAGCCCCGGATTTCCGCATCGATCTCAACGACAACAGCGCGCTCGGCGAGATGACGATCACCGCCAGGGAAAAGGGAGCCGCCCTGAAATCCTTCATGCTCCAGACCGGCATGAACGACGGCGACATGACAACCGTCGCCGTTTTCCCGAGGGAGATGATCGCCCCGAAAAGCCCATGGGCACCCTCCGTTACCGTGATGAACGACGCGGACTCACATCACAACCGCGACGCCCGGTCGGTTTACGACATCCATGAGATACGCGAGCACATGGAGCGCGGCTGGATCACCCAGAAATTCCCGGCAGGCATCGCCGAAAACGTCGCCGGCCCCTCGCAGGCCATGACCGGATCGATCCCCGGCAAGGTCAAGTGGCAGCGCGAAGGCCGCCACCACAATTCCCACGTGATCTACCGCTTCCGCGGATACTTTTACGAGCGCAGCGATGTGGTTCGGCGCTTCAAGCTTGAGCTCGGCAATTACCAGGTTCCCAAAGGCACCCATCCATCGGTCTCCAATCCCCCCCAATTCATGCTGGCGGTGAACGGCCGCCCGATCACCAACCCGGAAATGCCGAACCGCCTGGAAGGCGAAGCGGAACTCCGCCCCGGCCTCCACTCCTTCGAAATCTGGGCCACCGGATGGGATTGCGCGATCGGGTTCGGGCGCAGCATCAAGCTGCTTGCAAACCTGGAGGACGCCGAAACCCTGGTCGATTGCCCGGACGCGTTCTTCGATCCCACCACTTTCCCCGAGGGCACCCTCGACCAGCGCAACAGCCCGGCCACCATCACCGCAAACGGCGATGGAACCGAATTCAAGGTCGCCTTCGCGCCGGATTCCCGCGCACGCTTGCTGCGCCTGGTGTTCCTCGATAACGAGGGCAAGGTGCCCGCCCTCAACAAGCTGGCCCTCACCAACCCGGAAGGGAAAGCCATCCTGCCGGTTGCAGAGGATTTCGCCGAGCTCAACAAGAACGACACGCTTGAGATGCTCACCGGCGACAAGATCGCCGTCCGCTACGTGGACGACCGTTTTGTCACCAAGGCCAAGGAGCGCCAGGAGCGCTCGCTCAGCGTTTCTTTCACCAACGCCTACGCGGAGTTCGCCGATATGAAGCCGCGCTTCGACAGCCGCCTGGGCGAGGACAAGCCTTACTACGAGAAACTACTACGTTTCCAGTATGACAAGCCCCTCAGCCTCGCCGTCCACGATGCGGACATGGATGTCTCGGTGCAGCCGGACAAGGTCAAGGTGAAGGTCGGTGGCCGCGAGTTCGAGGCCACCGAGACAGGCGACTCCACCGGCGTCTTCGAGCTGGTCGTCACCCCCGTTTCCGGAACGGCGACGGGAAACCAGGTCCAGGTGGCCGAGGGCGGGACCATCACCGCCAGCTACACGGACCAGGAAAACAACCGCCCCGGCGTCCCGACGGAGCGCATCGCCACCATAGCCCATGCCGTTTTCACCGCACCACAGATCAAGCTTTCCCATGCCACCGTAGCACCCGCCGAGGGCGAGGCATGGCGGACCCTCATCCATGGCTTCGAGCGCCGGACTTACATGACTGAAGAGAAACCGGATCTCGCCAGCGAGGCAGTCCGCCCGCGTTGGCTCGTGGAGAACAGGATGGTGGCCTCGTCCCAGCCACCCGAAGGTGGGATCGAGGCGGTGCTTGGCCGCAGGATGTATCTGGAACTCATCGTCCCCCATCTCGCCCTGGGCACTTCATCCGATGTCACGGTCTATGCCCAGGCCGATTCCGGCCGCGCGCGCGCTGCCGCATCAGCCGGAGGCTTCGACATTTCCGTGCCGGGCACCATCGCCCTCACCGCCACGACCGGGCAGCCTTTCGTGACACCCGGGTTATGGAGCGAGGTGCCCTCGCTGGAAATCTACGAGGGCGGCACCGTTGCAAATTCCGCCGAGCCGCAATATGACCGCTTCAAATTGAGCGTTCCGCTCGTCGCCGGCCTGCTGCCGCCCTACGGCGCACTCAGCCACGAGGAACGCAATGAGCTCAGGAAGCAGGCGAAAACCTCCCGCGCCGCAGCCGATGCGCTGGAGCGGGGAACGCAAGGCCTCATCACAAGCGTTGGTGAAAAGATCCATTTCGGTTTCCAATATACGGATGCGGCAGGTGAAAAGCAGTGGCTGACCGCTTCCGCAAAGGTCATCGCGCATCCCGTTTTCGATGTCTTGCAGGAGGATTACCGCTCGCCGATGACCAGCGCCTACGTCGGCGAAAACCTCAACCTCCGCGTCGTCGATCTCGGCGCGGATGTCAGCGATGCGGCCGATACGGTCAGCGTCCTCGTCCAGTCCAAGGCCGGTGAGAAACATCCCGTCGAGCTCCGCGAGAGCGGGCCGCACACCGGCATTTTCAAAGCCGCCTACCAGCTTTCCTATGCCGGTGCGAAGAGGGAAGTGCCCGCCCCAACCGAAGGCGAACCGGCTCCCTACGACGTCCGCCGTGAGGGCTTTCCCGTCGCCTACGGCGATACCGTCGCCGCCCGCTACACGGATGCCAACGGGGTGAAAACCGAAACCGCGATGGTCACCATCAGCAAGGGCGCGGACGGTTCCATCCGGCCTTTCTCCAAAACCTACGACGATGCGGAGATCGCGATGCGCACCCAGTTCTCCCTCGCCGAGGCCTACCTTGAGATGGCCAAGCGCCACCGCCTGCTCGGCCAGACGGAGATGGCGGAAATCGAGTACGCCAGCGCCAAGCAGCTCCTCTCCAAGGCCATGGATCAGTTCACCGATCCGGACACCCGCGCCCATGCCGAGTATCTGTTAGGAAACCTCACCATGGAGGAGGCCGACACCACGGAGGAGGCCGATCTCAAGGAAACCCGCTACCGCGCCGCCCTCTCCCGTTTCCTCAGCGTGACCGGCAGCTACCCGCAGACGCTCCACGCATCCAAGGCGCAATACAGGATCGCCACGCTCTACGAGCGCCTCGGGGAGCCGGATATCGCCGCCCAGGAATACGTCAAGCTCGCCTACAAGTATCCGGACTCCGAATACCTCGCCACCTCCATGGCCCGGCTGGGCAGCCATTTCCTCAAGGCCGCCGCCGCCTACGAGGCGCAGGCCAAGCCGCTGCTCGCCAAGGAGGACGACAAGGACGCGGTGTTCGAGGGCGAGGCCTTGCAGAAAATGGCGGTGCGCGAGTACCTCAAGACCGCCCAGATCTTCGGCCGCCTCCAGGAACGTTTCCCCAGCGACGAACTCGCCGGGCAGGCCGGCCTGCGCTGCGGCCAGGCATACATGCGCGCCGACAAAAAACAGGAAGCCGTCGCCGCCTTCCAGCGCGTCATCGCCGAGGAATCCTACGACGGCCCCGAGATCCGCGCCCAGGCGATCTACTGGACCGGCATGTGCTACCTCGATCTCAGCCAGCAGATGGCCGCCTATTCCTCCTTCAAGCGCCTCACCTACGACTTCCCGGAAAGCAAATGGGCCGCCTACGCCCGCGGCCAGCTTTCCCAGGAAAGCCTGCTCAACCTCGAGAGCAAGCTGGAACTCGAACGATTGGAAAACGAGCAATGATGGGAACCCAAACAACTCCACGCAGGCCAACCACCTCACCCATGCCAGCCCACGGCCATGATCCGAAGATACCGTGCAAGCCGAAAGCTTGCCGCATGATCCGCACAATGCCCCGGCCTGGCGTGCGGAAAACCCTAGGGCTCCTGGCGGCTTCATTGCTCGCCTCCGGCATCGCGGCGGCTTCGCCTCTCGACGACCGGATCGCCGCCTTCAAATCGGCACCCGTCCAGAACGAGTCGGAGGTTGCGGCCATCCTCGACACCGGTCTGAAGGAAAACCGTTCCGCCCTCGCCTTCGCGGCCGCGAAGCCATGGCTCGCGGCGAACCAATCCGATTCCCAGCCACTGCTTTTCGCCGCCGCACAATCCGCGGAGCGGGCGGGCGATTGGCAGGCGGCCGCAAGCTTCTACCGCAAGCTCCTCAAGAATCCCGCGCCCGATGCCGGGATCGCGGCCGAGGCGGTGCCATCCGCTTACCGCCTTCTGATCAATCACCTCGCGGATCCCGAGGCCGCCTACCTTTTCATGAAGGAGGACGGCGCACGGCTGCGTTCCTTCGGGCGGGCACGGCAGTTCGACGAATGGTTCCTCAAACAGGCCGCGGAGCGCGGCGACCTCACCACCTCCGCCAATTTCCTCACGGCGATCTATGAGGACAGCGAAGCGCCCGCCCATCTAGGTGCACTCCTCGCCGAGATTGAGACATTCAACCACGGCGATGAAAAACTCTTCGACGCATTGAAAAAACTTTCCGCCGCAAAACGGACAAGCGCGGAGACGAAAGCCCGCCTTGCCTGGGTGATGGCCACCGTGCCGGCCGCCGCGAAAGTGGCGGAGCTTGTCGGTGCCAAGATCGAAGTGCGCGACGGGATCTACACGGAGCCCCTGAAAGCCGCCGGGGAACTGATCGCACTCATGCCTTACGAAGGCTCCATCCTCGCCGCGAAGGGCTGGATGCATTTCAACGCCGGCGACTCCGGGGTGTTCTCCCGCTTCGTCAACCCGCAGCGCGAGGCCAAGGTCGCGCCCATCCTCGCCGCCCTCGCCGCGATGCCTGTCGAGCAGGGTCGCAAGGTGCTATGGCTGGAGGTCAGGGGCGGGAAGAACCGCAAGGTGAAGGATTTCCTTTTCACGAAGGAAGAGCTTCAGGCGCTCGCGGCAAAGGTGCCGGGCATCATGGATGCCCCGAAGCCGGAGCCCGCCGTAAAGCAACAACCCGTGGTCGCCGACACCACAGGCAGCCGCGAACTACTAGACTTGCCGGAGAATGCCGCCCCGGCCGCCGTGGAGACCGCTTTCAAGGTGGTCATGGATAGGGCGGCAAGCGCGCCAAGCCCGATGGCAGTCAACGGATTGCAAAAGGTCGCCGCGTTGCCGGAATGGTCGCCGCAGGTGCGCGCGATGGTGCTCTCGCTGTTCAGGGAAAACTCCCCGCTCGGCGATTTCCCCACACGGCAGGGCTATGAGCAACTCTCGCTCCGCCTGACCAGGGATTTCCAGGACCAGAAGCAGTGGGGCGCCATCGAGCCCTACGCCGCCGGCCTCTGGCAGGCCGCGCGCAACACCGACGACGACCGCCATTACCGTGGCGCAGACGCCCTCGCGAAATACGCGCAGGCGGCACTGGAAGACGGTGCCCCATCCATCGCCATGACCCTCGCCCGCAGCGGCGTGAAAAGCCGCGCCGGGGTTGTGCTCGCCATGCACACCGCGCCGAACCTCGCACAGATCAACGGGATGCTCCGCCAGGTCGCGGGCAAGGCGGCGGTGGAGGTCGGTGCGGTGGAAATCCCGGTCGATGAAAGCGATCCCGCCTTCCCCATCTATAAATCGAACTCCGAATTCGTGCAGGGCAATACCGACTCCGCATGGGAGCTTTACCTGCAAAATTCCGACAAGCTCCAGCCGGTGCTGCGTGAGCTTTCCGTGGAATACGGTTTCTGGCTGCTCCAGCGCAATACCGAGACGAACCGAACCGACGAGGCCGAGGAGCTGGTGAAGGAGCTGACCATATGGTCGCGCCAGGCGGAAGGCACGTTCAGCATGGAGCAGGAGGCGCGCTTGAAAATCGCATACGCGGATCTCGCATTCCGAAAAGGCGCTTTGCCGACCTCCCGCGCATGGTATCGCAAGGTCGCGGAAGCCGCCGAATACGAGGGCACCGAGATGCAGCTCATCTCCGCGCTCGGCTCGGTCACGGTAGACCGCGTTTCCAAGGATTTCGGCGCAGCCATGACGGAGCTCGACAAGCTCATGCGGATGAAGAACCCGGAATTCCGGATGCGTGTCCGCTACGCCCGCGCGGAGGTTTTCATGGATCAGGAAAGCTATGCGGAGGCGCTCGCCGAGATCGATGACGTCCTGCGCCAGCAGCCGAAACATCCCGATGCCCTCATCCTGCGCGGCAAGATCCAGTATGAGATGCGCAAGCTCGTCGAGGCCAGCGAGATCGAGCTCGGCCCCTCGCAGGACGATACGGTCATCGTCCCCGGTGAGGCGGTCAAAATCAACCTGCGCGACCCCACCCTCAGCGTCTCGGGCATCGGCGCGGATATCGAGGTGGAGATCTGGGCGAAATCCGGCGACAGTGAACGCGTGCTTCTCTATCAGCTCGGCGATAGCAAGGAACGCTTCCGCGCCGAGGTGCCCACCGCCCTCGGCCCGCCGACTCCGGGCGACAAGGTCTTGCAGATCCTCGGCGAGGATGAGATCCGCTTCGGTTACTCCAAGCGCTTCCGCGAGAAAATGGACGATCTTCCCGCCGATCCGGATCTCGCGATCGGCGTTGCATCGGACGCCCACCTTTCGTTTTCCGCAGGCGCCTTCGCCCCGCGCGAAGGCGAGCGCCGCCTCGACATCGAGGAGCTCGGGCTTTCCACCTCGCAGGCCGCTCTCGGCACCCGCGCGGTGCGCCCGGGCAATCCCGTTTACCTCCGCGTCTCCGATCCCGACCGCAGCCTGACCCCCGGCATCGACGAGATCACCGTCAGCCTCCAGGCATCCAGCGGCGATGAGATCCGCCAGCTCGTTCTGAAGGAGACCAACCCCTTCAGCGGCGAGTTCGAGGCCATCGTCCCGACCACCGGCGCGCAGGCGCTGGCCTTCGCATCCGAGAGCGCTCCCGGCCGCGATCCGAACATGGCGATCAGCTCGCAGGACTATCCCGGCTGGCAGGGCGAGGTGGGCGATAAGTTCGCCGCGCGCACCTTCGGGATCGACATGAACGACAATGTACCGCTCGGGAAAATGACCATCGCCACCGGCGGCGAGGGGCAGGGACTGACGCATTTCGTCCTCCAGACATCGATGAACGGCACGGACTGGACAACCCGCTCCCGCTTCCCGAAGGACGCCGCCCCGTGGGATGGACGCCCGCATGTTTCCTCTTTCCCGACCTACCGCGGCGGCATGCCGGTCTCCGATCCGGAAAGCCGCAAGCTGCCGGAGGACTGGGCGGAAATCATGGAGCTCACCTCCGCGCGCGAATCCGTCGCCTATCTGTCCGCAAACGTCACCGGCCTTTCCGCGGAGAACCTTCCCATGGTGGAAACCGGCCACCCCGGATACTCCGGCCTGATCCGTTACCGCGCCCTTTTCTACCAACCCACCGCCGCGATCCGCCGCTTCAAGCTCACCGGCTACCCCGCCGCCAACGCGGAAGGGAAAATCCAGACCATTTTCCTCCTCGATGGGAAACCGGCCGGCGAGGACTCCGAAGACCCGCTATTCATCGAGCGCGAGCTTGCCCCGGGCCTCCACGAGATCCAGGTCTGGCGCCACGAAGGCCGCGACAGCCTTCTCAAGCGCAAGCCCGTCCTGCTTTGCGACGAGCCGGGCAAGGAAGAACTCGTGCCTTGCCCAGATGCGATGTTCGATCCCGGGAAATTTCCCGAAGGCATCCGCGCCATGATCCCACAGCCGGCGGAGATCACGAAATCCGATGCCGGCCTCGATGTCGCCTTCGGGGACAAAACCCAGGCGCGCCTCGTCCGGCTGGTGATCCAGGGCTTCGAGGGCGTAGCCCCGACGATCAGCAAGCTCACCCTGACCAACCGCGAAGGCACCCCCCTCCTGCCTGTCGCGCAGGACTACAAGGCGCTGCGCGAAAACACCCAGCTCGAGGTCTTGCCCGGCGACCAGATCACCGCCCGCTACGAGGATCCCGTCACCGCCACGCCGAGCCGCAACCGCCACGAGCAGCGCCTGACCGTCGCGTTCAACAACGGCGCGATCTCCGCATCTTTCCTCAACTACGAGCTCAACGAGGAGGGCGAGCGCGTGCTCGTGCTTGAGCCGATCCGCCGCTTCCGATTCGACGATGCCATCGGGATCGTCATCGACGATGCGGATCTCGATGGCAGCCCGCAGCGCGACACCATCCAGTTCACCGTCACCTCCAGCGATGGTGCGGTAGCTACTATGGAAGCCGTAGAAACCGAGGAGCATAGCGGCCGGTTCATCGGGCGGGTCTTCCCGGTCGAGGGCGAGCCATCGCGGAATTCCGAGATCAGGATGGCCAAGGGCGGCACGATCACCGCCGTCTATCGGGACATCGAAAACCTCGATCCAGGCATCCCAGCAGACCGCACCGTCACGATCGGCCACGCGCAGTATGCCGTGCCGACCCTCAGCGCCTACGCGGTGGGCGGCGAGGAATTGCCCGCCCCGAAAGCGGAGCCGAAACAGGCCGATGCAACCACCAGGCGCACCCCGGGCCCGGAGATCGTTGTGCCGCGCCGGACTTTGTCCTACACGCATGTGGTCGAGGATATCCACTCCGGCGAGAAAATCGATTCCCTCATCGGCGCACCGCTGCGCTTTGACGTGGTCGTGCCCCACCTCGCCCTCGCGAAGAGCAGCGAGATCCGCGCCTACGTCCAGACGGATGCCGCCCGCAAGGCCGCGAAGCTGGAAGGCACCGGCTTCAACGTCGCCGTTCCCGGCACGCTCAAGCTCACCGGGACTCTCACGGCGGAAGGCGTCGAGGCCCCGCCCGGCTACACGCTCTCCGGCACGCCCACCGCGCCGACCAACGAGCCGCCGCTTGAGGAAGGCCGCTTCTCCTTTTCCGTCCCCCTCATCCTCGGCGATCCGCCGGAGCGCAGCTTCGCCACGAAAGACGCGGAAGATCTCCCGAGCTCCTCCCTCCCCGAAGGCCTCGCGGTCAAGGCCGGCGACATCATCCACGTCGGCTACCCGTGGCAGGACGAGGACAAGGAAGTCCATTGGAAAACCGCCACCTTCACCGTCGGCAGCCACGCTTTCCTCGATGTGATGGAAAACGGCTATGCCGAGATGCTGACCAGCGCCTTCGTCGGCGAGAAAGTCTATCTCCGCCTCATCGCGCCGGGGCTCGACAAGGGCCCGGACCGTGATGTCACCGAGGTTTCGCTGAAAGGCACCGGCGGTGCATCCGCCGGCTACCAGCTAAAGGAAACCGAAGCCCACTCCGGTGTCTTCAAGGGTGTTTTCACCATCAGCTACGCGGATGTGAAACCGCCCGCCAAGCTGCCCCCGGTCGAGCTCAACGGCTTTCCCGTCCGCTACGGGGATGACATCACCGTCTCCTTCGGGGAACAGTCCAGCAAGGTCACCGTGAACAAGGGGGCGGATGGTGCGATCGAGCCGTTCAGCAAGCGCTTCACCGGAGACGAGATGGCCGTGCGCACCGGCTTCACCCTTGCGGAATGCTATTTCGAGCTGGCCAAGAAGCACCGCGAGATGGAGCAGGAAAGCCTCGCCCGCCGCGAGATCGGCCAGGCGCAGAAACTCCTTGCCGAGGCGCTCGCCACCCACCGCGATCCCGAGCTCAAGGCGCAGGCGGAATATCTTTTGGGGAACCTCTCGCAGGAATACGCGGATCTCGCCAAGAACGAGGAATCGAAGCTCCCGCTCTATCAGGATGCGCTTGCCCGTTTCTCGAAAATCCCCGGCGACTACCCGGACACAGAGTTCGCATCCAAGGCCCAGTTCAAGACCGCGCTGGTCTATGAGAAGATGGGCGAGATCGAGAACTCCGTGGAGGAATACGTGAAGCTCGCCTACAAGTATCCCGACGACGAACTGATCCCCACGGTCATGGCTCGCCTCGGCGGATATTTCCAGACCAAGGGCATGGCCTTCAAGAAAATGGGCGATCCGTTCCGCGAGAAGGAGGACGAGGCTTCGCAGGCGGAAGTCCTCAAGTACGACGAGATGAGCTACCCTGAATTCCTCAACGCGGCGATGGTCTTCTCAAAGCTCCAGGAACGTTTCCCGGACGACCCCCTGGCCGGACTCTCCGGCCTCCGGGCGGCACAGAATTTCATGCGCGCCCACCAATATGAAAAAGCCATCCAGGGCTTCCAGCGGGTCGTGGACAAGGAGGATTACGATGACAAGGACGTCCGCTCCCAGGCGCTCTACTGGATGGGGCTCAGCTACGAGCGGACGCCAACGTCTGGCTGGAGAGACAGCGGCCAGAACACCCGCTCCGCCTACGCCCTCTACCGCCGCGTCACCTTCGATTTCCCCGACAGCAAATGGGCGAAATACGCCCGCGGCCGCCTTGCCGATCCGGTCTTTGCCCGCATCATCCAAGAGGAGAACAAGGAGCGCGAACGCATGATCGAGTCCCTCAAGGAAAGCCAAAAGAAACGGAGATGAACGAAATCGAGAAACAGCTCCTGCGCGAAACCGCCGGAAACGCGGAGCCCAAGCTCAGCATACGCAGCTGCGAGGGCATCGACGCCGGCCGCTGGTGGCGCCGCACCCCCCTTTGGCTCTGCGTCACCGGCGCGGACCTCGTCATCCTCGCCGTCGCCCGCCGCCGCCATGCGGAAAAAACCCCGCTCGCCACCTGCACCTCCAGCCATTACAACCATTCCACCGGCGAATTGGTCATCGCCCCCGTGGAAAACCTCCGTTTCAATCGCTTCCGCATGCCTCTCCGCGAGGCGATCCGGCTTTTGGAAATCCTCAACCCGGCCTCATTGGGCCACAAGCTCCAGAACCAATAACCATACCCACACATGTTAGAACAGATACTGAAAGGCGGGCCGCTGATGATCCCGCTGATGCTTTGCAGCATGGTCAGCCTCGCCGTTGTCTATGACCGCTGGATGGCCTTCCGCGAGAACCGCAAGATCGACACGCGGTCGTTGCGCTCCAAGGTTCTCGCCCGCCTCCGCGAAAACAACATCCCTGCCGCGATCACCGAGTGCGAGACCGCACGCGGGCCCATCGCCTCGGTGCTGCTTGCGGGCCTGCGCTCCTACCAGCAGCTCCACGGGAAAAAGGAAAGCTCGGAGACCATGCGCCTTGTCGTCGGGCAGGTGATGGAAGACTACAGCGCCCAGGCGATGAGCGTGGTCAACCGCCGCCTCGATGTCCTCACCATCATCGGGGTCGCCGCACCCCTGCTCGGCATGACCGGCACCG